>CAVQMB010000026.1:0-93349 GCA_963713445.1 uncultured Gammaproteobacteria bacterium
TGTGTTATGTGCATACCTACTGGTCACGAGTACGTATTGCTAGTAAACTGTCCCCGGATCCCTAGACTCCCTGCAGGATATGTTGAGGCACGCCGACAGGGGCAACTCGGGTCAATCTTGCCATTGCGTCACCTACGTTACGTAGTCAACAGGGCAATAATAACAGATTAATACTACTCTGACCCCAAATATTCTTGTTGCCGTCGTCGTCAATGAGCCCGAGATGCCTAAGAACGTTTAGAACATAGCTCTCATTCTTCGGAGCGAAGCCAAGCTTTTTGAGGGTGTCAGCATTTACTTTCGCAGGAAACGATTTGCGAAAATGGTTGATCACCTGAACGAGATTGCCCGGGGCTGAAACGTACGGGTGTTTGTCGGCCATAGAATATCCTCGACGATTGTTCTTAATGCACCCTAACGCCGTGCTTCAGGGGCAATTTTGTAGCGGCGCGCAAACGCGCGCAGCGAAAAAACTGTCCCTTGCAAGCAATTGTTAGGCATGCCGGATTTATTTTTCTTTACCAATATTACGCACTGCGAAATGTGAAAGTTTTTTCACGTCCTTGCCGACATTTTTTCGCAATAACGACAAAACAAAGAGTATCAGCGCCGAACCTATCGATTTTTTTCCAATTTTGTCGCTAAATCCCCAAGCAGGGTCTTCTCTCTCCCAGAACAACTCTTTGCGTACCGAAAGATATCCTCGAAAAATCGCGGAACGCTATCCGATGGCGCCATCCAGTTTCATCGTTTCGAGATCACAGACAATTGCCGTCCGGAAATCCATTATCACTCTACTCGTACTCTTCTTGTACCTTGCGTTTAGGAGCAATAACTCGCAGCCACCTTTGTATTGCCAATTGGTATAACCTTCAAGCTGATCGCAAAAATGACTGAATGCTGAGGAGCTATATGTCCACCCATCTGATGGTGCGTTAGGCACAGGAACGTATGATGGCGGGGGGCAACAAGCTCCATAGCCCGCTCAGGAAGAAGTCAATATTTTTTCCCCGAGCGATGGTGGAAATCGCTCAAGCGAGGAATTATTTCCGCTTGAGCAAGAGAAGAGCCATTGGAGCAAAAGAATCCCCACAAGCCTGACATGCCCAATGGGGTTTTCCTCGTATTGGTTACTAAATGCGTCTTCAAGAGACGAAATCACTGTCCAATGATCTGGCGCAGATATCATGGTTACTCCCTGCTGCCTAACTACAATTATCCGTAACCTTATTGATTGATCGATGTCGGATAAACAGCTTAGCTACCAGTATAATCAGTCACTTACGAGCACCCTCGCCGATTTAGGCGGCCTAAATTTTCCCGGATGGCTCTGCCTACGGTTGCGCCCTGTTCGGCGTCGATCGGATCGCCCGCGGTGTCAGACTATAACGATAATAGCGCCTGTAATAAATATCCGCCACCCGGTCGGCAATTCCGGCAGGCCACAAGCTGTTAATGCACGCAATGCTGGCGACATGAACGCGACTGCCCGCTGCCGCGCTCTGGCGCTCTATGCGGCCGCCGGTGTGTTCTTGTGGATTACGATGCTGCCATGTTGCACCGACTTGGTAGCGCTTAGAATGTGGGTTCCGGCTGCCGCCATCGCCCTAACCGTGTCGAGGGGCGCACCGAGGGGCATACCAATCCGGAAAGCGTTGGAACGCCACCACGGAGCTCACTTCGACTTGCAGCCCTTGACGGTTGTTGAGCACCGCAAGGCGGCCGCTGAGGTTGGCACTTTTGCGCGACTTGGGCCGCATCGCCATCCCGTCAAGTTCGGGTGGTTCAGGCGGCTGGAACCAGATGCGAGTTTTGCCTATAGCTTTACGATCCAGAGCCAAAACGCGACCGTCAGGCATTCCGAAGCCGAGCACTTTGTCGTTGTCCTGTCCCGCACGAGGACCGCTTGGGACGGGATTGATCGGGCTACCCAATCGGGCACGGAGCAGCCTTTCTGCGCCAGTGCTGGCGCGAGCCATCACGCGGCCTCCCGCTCGCTAGCGGCCGTTGCCAGCGCTTCATGCAGGAGCGCTTCGAGGAGGCGTTGGCGGGTAGTGTCGGCAGTGGCGAGGGCGGCCTCCAGCCGGTCGCAGAGGGCCATGAGGGCGTCGACCTTCGCCACGATGCGGTGTTGTTCGGCGAGGGGTGGGAGGGGAACGATGCAGGGTTTCGAGGTCTGCTGATCTTGAAGGGGTTGCAGGGTCATCCTCATCGCTTTGTGTTGGACAAGTTCCGGAGGTCGGCGATTTCGAAAGGGAGAGAGGATGAAATAGCGGATCAGTTGATCTGCGGGAACGAGGCGTCGAAATGGATATGCCGCTGACCAAGACAGTATGTTCGCCGTCATGGATAATGCAGAGCTTCCCCTTCGGCGCCTCGCGGCGATGATCTGAATGTGACCCGGGCTCGTGTATTTGTTCGGAGGCCGAGCTATCGTACCATCTTCGCAAGACGACGGTTTTGATCATGCGAGTTTAGGGACCATGCTCGAACATCTGATGTAGCGAGCGACAAGCTTGATACATTTCCGTGGGCGATGCTTGTTCTTACCAGTCGATCCACCATTACCGAACTCTGCAGCGAGCCCATGCCCATCCAGCGGCAGTCCGCGAGGGTGACCTCGGCGGGAACGTGGTTTCGCCTGCTTCATTTCCTTACGCTCAGTGGGATTTTGGTGCGCATCCATCATGCCACACGCTTTGGTCCGCGATCCGCTTCAACAACTCCGACGCCGGTTCGTCGGCCGGGTCCTGCTCCACCAGCTTCCCGCGGACGGCGAGGTTGAGGATGGTCTGGCGGAGTTGCTTGATCTGGTCGGGGCGGGTGGTCAGGGCGGGGAGCGCGTCGAGGGCGAAGCGGGCGTGGGCTGGGAAAGTCTTCGGGCTCGGCGTCGGGCGCGGTCAGGCGGGCGAGGCTGGCGGCGGTCAGCCGGTCGCGGGTGGCCTCGCGCGCGGTGCGGGCCGCCTCCAGCCGGTCCAGCAGCGCCATCAGCTCCTCCACCTTCGCCACGATCCGCCGCTGCTCGGCGAGGGGCGGGAGGGTGAGCGCGACAGCCTCCAGCTTTGGTTTGGTGATGTGTTGGAGGCCAACTCCGCCGTGAGCCTTTTCAACCAACTCCAGCAGGCGAGAATTGATCGCGATTTTTAGGAAGGCTTGTCTCGATCGCTTCGCCAAACAGCACCGCTTTGAAAATATGCTGGTTAAGCACCGCCTGGCCACGGTCCCAGATATGGGCGCCGAACGACGTTCCGGGCGTGCCCGACCAACTGATAAGAAAGTCGCCGGTATCGACAAGGAATTTGTCCTTAACCTCGCCGTCAAACCGATTCAAGGTGTGCCGAAGCGTTGTTGAGGTTCTGGATTCGAACGATAGGCAGGCCGTCTTGTGTCCAGTCTGATGGTCTTGAAGGCACGTCCGTTAATGAGGTCCATTGCCTCGCCAAGCCTGATCCAGTGCCCAGTTTGATGGCACGTCGAACGGCATTCATCATTTGGCGGATACGCTTCGGCCATTTCTTGATCTTCTTTGTCTTCACCGGACGCCAAGCGCCTTCTCCGCCGCGATCCGCTTCAGCAACTCCGACGCCGGTTCGTCCGCCGGGTCCTGCGCCACCAGCTTCCCCCGCACGGCGAGGTCGAGCACGAAGCGGCGCAGGCGGGCGATGGCGTCGGGCGCTTCGGCCACCTGGTCGTAGAGGGCCAGCAGGCGGTCGGCGTTCATCGAGACACATCCCTCATCGCAGCAGGGCCTCGGACAGGATCGCCTTCAACTGGTCGCGGATCGCCGCCACCTCGGCCTCGGCGTTGGTCAGATTCTCCAGCAGCGTCTCGGGGTCGCCGTGATCCTCCTCGACCGTGTAGGGGTTCTTGATGTCGAGGTTGTAGCCACGGGCCTTGACCTCTTCGGCGCTGACTTTCCAGGCGCGCTCGCCCTCTTCTCGCCCCTCGCGCCGCTGGCCGCCCCACCAGGCGACGCAGTCGGCCAGGTGCTCCAGCCGGATGGGCCGGGTCATGGAGTAGGCCTTCTGCCCCTCGGGCACCTGATGCTCCCAGAACCAGATGTCTTCGGTCGGCGTGCCCTTCTCGAAGAACAGCAGGTTGGTGCCGATCGAGGCGTAGGGACGGAACACCGAGTTCGGCAGGCGCACGATGGTGTGGAGGTTGCACTCGGCCATCAGATGCTCCTTGAGCCGGGTCTTGACGCCCTCGCCGAACAGCGAGCCGTCGGGCAGCACCACGGCCGCGCGGCCGCCGGGTTTCAGCAGCCGGATGATCAGGGCGAGGAACAGGTCGGCGGTCTCGCGGGTGCGGAAGTGCTGGGGGAAGTTGGACTCGATGCCGTCTTCCTCCCGGCCGCCGAAGGGCGGGTTGGTCAGGATGATGTCCACCCGGTCGGACTGGCCGTAACTGATGTAGGGGCGGGCCAGCGTGTTGTCGTGGCGCACGAAGCTCGGGTCCTCGATGCCGTGCAACAGCATGTTGGTGACGCAGAGCATGTGCGGGAGCTGTTTTTTCTCCACCGCGCGGAGGTTGGCCTGCAACCTGCTCTCGTCCTCCGGGCGTTTGACGTAATGGTCGCGCATGTGGCGGATCGCACTGGTCAGAAAACCGCCGGTGCCACAGGCGGGGTCGAACAGCGTCTCGCCCGGCTTCGGGTCGATCATCTGCGTCATGAAGGCGGTGACGGCGCGGGGCGTGTAGTATTCGCCGGCGTTGCCGGCCGATTGCAGGTCGTTCAGGATCTGCTCGTAGATGTCGCCGAAGTGCTGGCGCTCGGCCAGGTTGTTGAAGTCGATGCCGTTGATTTTGTTGACCACCTGGCGCATCAACTGGCCGGATTTCATGTAGTTGTAGGCGTCCTCGAAGACGTCGCGCACCACGCGGCGGCGGTCGCCTTTCCGGTCGGTGACGGCGAGGTCCTTGAGCGTCGGGAACAGGTCGCCGTTGATGAAATCGAGCAGCTTGTCACCGGTGATGCCCTCGGGGTCGGCGGCCCAGTGGCGCCACTGCAGACGGGCCGGGATGGGCGAGCGGTAGCCGTCCCTCAGCAGTTCGAGTTCCTGGTCCTGGTCGTCGATGATCTTGAGGAAGAACATCCAGCAGAGCTGGCTGATGCGCTGGGCGTCGCCATCGACGCCGGTATCCTGGCGCATGATGTCCTGGATGGATTTGACGAGGGTGCGGACGGTCATAAGTGGTTAGTAGTCAGTAGTTAGTCCTCAGTCACCAAAGCCATTTGCAACGTCGTTATAGGCAGCGATATTGGCACCGGTAAATTCAAAGTCCTGCTCCGAGACCTCGCCGTTTGCGGTTTGGCAAAGGCGCTTGTATAACCCGGATGAACCACCGTAAGCCTGGCATAGGCACGTGAAGATTTCAGCGCGAAGCATAGCGGTCACAGTGATCAAGGCAATGTTCCCACTTGACCGTTTCGCTCATCTTTTAGGACGCTTCCTGATAGAGCGCCGCTTGCAGGTCGTGCACAGCCTCCTGGAAGCCGGGTTTACCGCCGAAGGCGCGCACCAGCTCGATCGGCGTGCCCAGCGTGTTCAGCGGCGGGATCTTCAACACGTTGGCATCGTCGAGGTTCAGTACGCCCTCGTCGGCGTATTTCGCCAGCAGCGCATCGAGCACGGCGCGGGCTTTGTCGCCGTAGCGGGTGAAGACATCCCGCTTCCTGACGTTTTCGGCGCGCTCGCGCCGGGTCAGCGGCCGGGCGTCGAAGGCGACGTGGCAGATCAGGTCGAAGGGGTCGAGGTCCTTGCCCAGTTCCTCGATAATGGGATCGAGCGGCAGGCCCTCGGCCGCCAGTTCCTCGACAATGGCCTGCTTGCGTTCGGCGGCGTTCCAGCGTTTCAGGAAATCGTCGAGGCTGGCGAAGCGTTTGCGCAGAGCCTTCTTGGTGAAGTCACGGAGCGATTCGGTGACCAGCCTGCCGTTCCCGTCGAGGTATTCCACCCGCTCGGCGATGATGGTGGCGCCGACGCCGTCGACGTAGACCTTTCGGCGGCGTTCGCCGCCCGCCGCCGGCGTGATGTCGGGCGGCGCGCCGTCCACGATGGTCTCGTCGGCGCCCGGCTGCGGCGGAATGGGCGCTTCGTCGTCGCTGGTGCGGGGCACGTCATCAGGCGGCACGACCGGATCCTGCTCGCCCGGCCGGTAGATCTGCACCGGCTCGCCGTCGAACTCGGGGTCGGCGAAGTGGCTGGTCGCGCCGCGGAAGTCGATCAGCGTGAAGTAGTATTTGCGGGTATCCTCGTGCACGCGGGTGCCGCGCCCGACGATCTGCTTGAACTCGGTCATCGAGCCGACCTCGCGGTCGAGCACGATCAGCCGGCAGGTCTGGGCGTCGACGCCGGTCGACAGCAGCCGCGACGTGGTGACGATCACGGGCCACTTGGATTCGGGGTCGATGAAGTTGCCGAGCTGGGCCTGACCCTCGGCGTCGCTGCCGGTGATGCGCATGACGTAGCGCGGGTTTTCGGCGACCAGATCGGCGTTTTCATTGACCAGCGCCTGGCGCATGCGGGCGGCGTGCTCCTGATCGACGCAGAACACGATGGTCTTCTGGTAGCGGTCGCCACTCTCCTTCAGAAACTGCGTGACCTTTTCGGCGACCCGCTTGGTACGGTCGTCGATGACCAGCGTGCGGTCGAAATCCTTGGTGTTGTAGAGGCGGTCCTCGACCGGCTCGCCGATTCGGTCCAACTGACCTTTCTCCGGGCGGTAGCCCTCGACGTCGCGGTCGATGTGGACCTTGACCACTTTGTAGGGCGCGAGGAAGCCGTCGCGGATGCCCTGCTTGAGCGAATAGGAGAACACCGGCTCGCCGAAATAGGCGATATTGGAGACGTATTGGGTCTCCTTGGGTGTTGCGGTCATGCCGATCTGCGTGGCAGCGGAGAAATACTCGAGGATCTCGCGCCAGGCCGAGTCCTCGGCCGCACTGCCGCGGTGGCATTCGTCGATCACGATCAAATCGAAGAAGCCGGGCGAGAACTCGCGGTAGAGCTTCTGCCGGTCTTCCGGACCGGTGATCGCCTGGTAAAGGCCGAGATACACCTCGTAGGCGGTATCGACGCGGCGCTGCCGGTCCATCGCCAGCGTCAGATCGGTCGGGTTGCCGTCAGCGCGCTCGATGGTCCTGGCGTGGGTCGACAGCTTGGCCATCACGCCGCCGAAGGGACGGAAGTCGTTGACCATGGTCTGGTCGACCAGCACGTTGCGGTCGGCGAGGAACAGGATGCGCTTCTTGCGGCCGGCCTTCCACAGCCGCCAGATGATCTGAAACGCGGTGTAGGTCTTGCCGGTGCCGGTCGCCATGACCAGCAGGATGCGCTCCTGCCCTTTGGCGATGGCCTCGATCGCCGCGTTGACGGCATTGACCTGATAGTAGCGCGGGGCCTTGCCGCTGCTGTCGTGGTAATAGTCCTGAAGCACGATCGCCTCGGCTTCCGGGGTCAGCCCCTTCCAGGCGCGAAAGCGTGCCCAAAGCTCGGCCGGCGACGGGAAGGCATCCATGGCGAGCGTCACTTCCCTCGGATCACTCTGACCGGTGCGGTCATGAAATACGAACCCGTCGCCGTTGGAGGAAAAGGCGAACGGAATATTCAGGGTCTCGGCGTAGTCGAGTGCCTGCTGCATGCCGTCGCCGACGGCGTGGGTGGCGTCCTTGGCCTCGATAACGGCCAGCGGGATGTTGGGCTTGTAGTGGAGGATGTAGTCGGCGCGCTTGGCCCGGCCGCGCGTGACCAGCCTGCCGCGCACGATGATGCGGCCTTTGGTGAAACTCACCTCTTCGCGGACTTGTTCCATCACGTCCCACTCGGCCTGGCGTAAGGCGGGCGTGATGTATTTGGTGCAGATATCGCGTTCGCTCAGGGCGCGCTTGTCCATGCCATCGGCCCCTGTCGCGACACTGTCAGAGCGCCGGCACTTGTCGGTGGTTGAGTGCTGTTTGATCCAAACATCCGCACTTCGCTGCGCGGTCAAATTTACTTATGGCAGTTCTGGCCATTATGCCTTATCCGCGAACGATCCCGAAACGTCGACAGGCTCAAACGTGACCCGGAATTGCCGGGCAAGTGCCGTCAGACAGAGAAAGCTCAAATAAGCAGCCGTTGCGCTGAACTTCTATCCCGATGTGGCCTGGCCATTGCTGCCGTTCACGCTGCGGGCGCGTCACGGCTGCAGCGCCATAGGCCGCAGATACAGCCCGAGGCCGGCCAGCAGCGCAAAGCCGGCGCTCGCCACAAAAGTGGCCGGGGCACCCAGCACGTCCCACAGCCCGCCGGCTAGCAGGCTGGCAAGCAGCAACAACACGCCGGTCACCAGGTTAAAGATCCCGAAGGCGCTCGCGCGTCGCTCGGCCGGCGCGGTATCGGCCACCAGCGTGGCCAGCAGCCCCTGAGTCAACCCCATGTGCAGGCCCCACAAGGCGACGCCCACCAGTGCGGTCACCACACCCGGCGCCAGCGCCAGCACCAGATCGGCTACGATCAGTACCAGCAGGCCGGCGCCCAGCAGTCGGCGGCGCCCGCCGTTATCGGCCATGACCCCGGCCGGATAAGCACTCAGCGAATAGACCACGTTCATCACTACCAGCACCAGCGGCACCAGGGCAATCGCCAGGCCCAGCGCCTGCACCCGCAGGATCAGGAAAGCTTCGCTAAACCGGGCGAGGGTCAGTCCCCCGCCGATGATCACCACCCACCAGAACGACGTCCCCAGCTGACCGAGGTCAGCCAGTCGCAACGGAACGCGCACCCGATCGGCCGCCCGGTGGCGCGGCTCGTGCACACCGACCACCAGCAACACCACGGCCAGCACCGCCGGCAGCACGGCGATCCAGAACACCGCGCGGATGTTGTCGGCCAGTAACACCAGCAATCCGATCGCCAGCAGCGGGCCGAGAAAAGCCCCTACCGTATCCAGCGACTGGCGCAGACCGTAACTGGCCCCACGCAGCTCGGGTGGCGCCAGATCGCCGACCAGCGCGTCGCGCGGGGCGCCACGAATGCCCTTCCCAATCCGGTCGATAAAGCGCGCACCGAAGACCATGTCGACGGTGCTGGCCAGTGGGAAAAGCGGCTTGCTGGCCGCCGCCAGGCCGTAACCGAGCACCGCCAGCAGTTTGCGGCGGCCGAGGTAATCGCTGAGCGCGCCGGAGAACACCTTGGTGATGGCGCCCGTGGCCTCGCCCACGCCCTCGATCAACCCCACCGCCAGCACCCCGCTGCCCAGCACGTTGACCAGAAACACCGGCAGCAGACTGTGAATGAGCTCCGATGAGGTATCCATCAGCAGGCTGACACCACCCAGCACCCAGATGCCCCTGGGGATGGCGCGCAGTCCGGCTCGCTGCCGGGGTCCGGTGGTCTCACTCACTGGCTTTGAATTCCGTCGAAAGGTGGTTCGAGCGGCTCAATCTAGCGACTCGATCGCGGGCGGTCAAAGTGCTGTTCGCTGTCATACCGCCGTCATCACAGTGACCACAGGTTGTCATCGTTAGTCGCTAGGCTTTGGCCACCAAGCCGTCGCCGGTGTCATGGAGATTTCGTCGTGTCCGCAATCAGCCCGCGCGCCTGCAAACACGGCGCCCATGCCAAACCCGGGTGCCAGGATGGACATGGGATACACTGTGGAGTGCTCACCAGGGTTTACGGGTGTGCCGGAACTCCTTCCAGCGGCTGTCGAAGCTGCCCCGCAAGCGCTCATACTCGCAATAGCGCCAGCCTATCAAGCCAGCGCCATACTGTAACAGTTCGGAATCACTGACCTCGGCGAGCAGTTCATCCAACAGCTGGCGGGTGACACTGACATCGTTCATCGCGCCGAGCACATCCTGCAAACCCTTCAGGTGGGCAATGAAGTGCTCCATGTCCGGATACAACGGCGCGAAGCACTCGGCGGCGTAGCGCAGATTCTTGCAGTCGATCCGCAGCCGGTGCAGTTCCTCGGGCACGTCGGCTGTGGTCGACCTGCCCTGCCGGAGCACCCGTTTGCGCTGTTTTTTCAGCACCCGGCGGGAAAAGCTCGCCACATTCTGGTCAAGAATCCCGCGATGGTCGGCGATCGTTGGTGAATGCCGCCAACCGCCCGTGTTGAGCCAGTCGGCGAAGGACTGCTTGAAGGTCCGGTAACGGCCGCCATCCAGCACCGCCCGCACGTCAACGTAAGCCGCTTCACGCCGTTTCGACGCCAACCGCTGCAGTCCATCACCGCCAGCCAGCGGCAGTCTGCCGGCCACGGCCCCCAGGCTTTCGGCGATGAACACATCGAGGTCGCGAGCCGGACCCAGTTGCCCCGCGAAATCACGCATCGTTGCGCGCCATGGATCAGTCAATTCACGCGCCATGGCCGGCCGGAAGATGCGCAGGATCGCGCGCATCCGCCGCAACGCCACACGCATCTGATGCACGCCCTCGATATCATCCCACGACCGCGCCTTCTCCTCCCAGCGACCCAGATGAAACAAGTGCTGCTCAAGCAGCGCCGTCAGCGCCTGCTCGACCGTCTGGCGGGGAAAGACTGGCGGGTTCTGCCTGGCGAGCTTCATGCTTCGCCGTGTCGCCTCCCGGGCGCGAGGGACCAATTATTCACGCACAGCGTTCACCGGCGGCAGAGTTGTATCGGACATCACCGCTGGCGACCGCTCACGGCGTTCGTGCCAGAACCGCAGCCAGACCGTCAACGCTGTCAGGCGCTGGCCCAGTTCGGCGCCCTGTGCCGGCGGCGGCGCCGGGATTCCACGAGCGGCGGCAACCATCCTTTCCAGCTCCGATTCACTGTGGGTCACGATCCGACCTCCACGCTCCGTTGTCTCTCTTCGATTATGATCACAGCTTGTGACGGTTTAATTAAAACCATCCCCCTCCGGCGCGCGCCACCGCCATCGTCGGTCGCCGGGCATACCGTGTTTTTAGCATATTTTCCGGATGCTGTGTTGCCTCGGCTCTGCCGCCTGCGCGGTGCCATGCGCCCGTCAGCGGCTGGGTTCTCAGTTCCCCCAAGGATGCTTTAAGATGACAGTGCTTAGACGAAAGGACCCGGGTCGGGTTATCACCATTCCCACTGCAGCAAAGGAGTCTCCTCAAGTGATCGCCAAGAAATCCCTCGTTGCGCTGTTTGCACTGAGCCTGTTGGGCGCTTCTGCAGCGTTCGCCCAGCCCAGGATCTACGCCGGGTCCGCCTCCGGCAGCTATACCAACGATTTCTGCCCGCAAGTCGAAAAGGCACTGCGCAAGCAGTATTTCGAGCATCAGTGCACTACCAGCGCGGGTAGTGGTGAAAACGTCGCCAAAGTGCTGGCCCATCCCAAGGACGTCGGCATCGGCCAGTTCGACGTGGTCGCTGCCACGGCCGATTCCCATCCCGGAAAGCTGGCTATCGTCAATCCGAAAATGGGCCTGGAATGCCTGTTTGCGGTAACCAACGATCAGCGGGTGAAGTCCTTGAGCGGGCTGTCGCCGCGCATGCCGGTGGCCCTGCCTCCGCCGCTCAGCGGCTCTGCAGCCACTTTCAAATATCTCCAGCAGCTGGATCCCGGCCTCGCTCAGATGCGGCATATCCAGAACTACAAAAGTGCACTGGATGCGGTCAACGCGGTCGCTGGCGACAAGGCGGCACTGGCATTCTTTGTCCAGTTTCCCAACACCAAGAACGATGTGTTCAAGGCCATAAATGACGCCAAGCTCCAATTCGTACCCGTCATCAACCGGCAGATTCTGCGGCGCCAGGTGTCCGGGCAGAACGTCTATCAGCCGCAGCGGGTCGTAGTGACCCCGGCCGGCCTGCTGGGCAGCCTGCTGGGCAAAGAGCCGGACAAGATCATCACGACGTGTATGCCGACCGTACTGTTCACCGGCTCACCCAGCCTGTTCCCGGAAGGCAGCAACGATCGCAAGGACCAGCAGGACCTGGTGAAACAGCTGACCAAAGTTCAGCCACCGAGCACCGGCGACTGGAAGGACACGCTCAAAAACGCCGTATCGGTCGGCAAGGACAAGGTCGACAAACTGCTCAACAGCTTCTGAGCGCCATTGTTAATCGCGCCGGAGCACGGGAAGGCTCCGGCGCATGCTACCCGCCGTGTCAATCACCCGCCGGCGCCCGTACCGCCGGCATCAACTGGCTCAACCGCGCATCCTGGCCCAGTCGCCAGCCGTAGACTGCGGCATATTCCATTACCCGTTTCACGTAGGCACGTGTTTCATGATATGGAATGGTGTCCACCCAGACATCGGCGGGTTCACTGCCGGTCTGCGGTAACCAGTCCGGTATCCGCTGAGGACCGGCGTTGTAGGCCGCCGTAGCCAGCACCGGATTGTTTTCCAGCTGATCCATGGTATGGCCCAGGTACCAAGTGCCGTAACGGATATTGGTCACCGGGTCAAGCAACTCCTGCCCGCCGCTCCAGTGACTCATCAAGGGCACTGGGCGATGCGCGCACCGGTGCCGGGCAGCAATTGCATCAGGCCAACAGCACCCGCACTGGACGTGGCATCACTCTGGAACAGGCTTTCCTGGCGCATGACCGCGAAAACCCATGCCGGGACAAGGCCGTGCGCCCGGGCACTGCTGACCACCTGATTGCGGTACGGCAGCGGAAACCGTAACACCAGATCATTCAGTTCTCCGGCCCGGCCCAGAGCAACGATGACACGGCTGTGCCAACCCCATTGCTGAGCCAGCCAGGCCGCCGCCGCCAGGGTCGATCGGGTCGGCACCCGATAACACGGCATCCCACTCCGCCCGCGCGTCTGCCGGCCGGTCCACCAGAAACAGTTCCCGTGCCCTGACCATACCCGGCTGCTGCTGCAAGGCAGCCAGTCGCGCGGCCGCTCTCGGCAACGCCGCGTTATCGAGGCTATAGGGGCGCTGCAACCGATCGGCAGCCAGAAACCCGTAATAGTCCCGCTCGCCGGCCAGCGCCTGATACAGCTTGCGTGCGTCGGCCGCCCGCCCGGTTTTGGCCAGCGCACGCGCGCGCCAGTAGCGCCACTGCGCGCCAGCGGCCTGGGACTGGGACATCCGACCGAGCTGTTGCAACACGCCGGACCAGTTCTGGCGCTGCAATTCCACCCGGACCCGCCAGGCAGCAACCGCATTGTTGACCAGCGACTTGGGTAAGGCATTGAGCCGGTGCATGGCACTGGCATCGCCGCGACTTGCCACGAACAGCGCCAGCCGCCGCTGCAGCGCCCCCCAGGCTGGCGTTTGCGGCAGCGTGTACCGGCTCCGCAGCTGGTCGAATGCAACGGCCGCCGCCACTGAATCCTGATTGCTCCAGTGCCGCAGGCCGGCGAGCAGAATAGCCGGCGCATCGTTGCCTGCCTGGGCAATCAAGGCGTGATTCAGTACTTGTGCCGGATCATCTGTCACTGCCAGCCAGATCTTGGCAACAACCGCATGGGGTCCACCGCTCAGCAGGCCCTGGAGGTAGGCGCCGAGGCGGCTCTGGTCGGCCTGCATGGCAAGCTGGAAGCGCTGCCAGACCAGGGCCTGGGTGAGGCCGCCCTGTTCCCGCCACGCGGCGAACACCGGATCACATGCGTTAGGCTGCGAATAGCCGCTAAGCCAGAGCGTTTCGACACCGCTCAGCGCCTGCTTGCGCTGCCCGGTGGCGAGCAGCGCCTGGCGGTAGTAACACGCCAGTGTTCGGTCACCGCTGCTCCGGTAATCGGCCAGAAACTGCTGCCAGCGGGCCGTCTTGCCCAGTTGTTGCAGCCAGGCCTGGCGCAGCTCGCCTGCGATCGGCAGGTCGGCATAGCGCTGCAGAAACTGATCGACCTCGGCCGCCGGCGCCTGATCCAGGCGCTGCGACAAATCGTCGTAAATCAGATACGGGTAAAGCGGGTACGTTCGCAACCGGGCGCGATCCTGCATCAGTAGGCTCCGGTCGCCCTGCTGCAGGGCCTGGTCGACGCGCTGGAACAACGCCCGCGGCCCGGCCAGAACGGCCGCACTCCCGGCCAGCGCGGTACCGGCGACCAGCATCAGTCCCAGCGCGACCACCACGGCGGCCAGGCGGCGCGAACACCGCTGCCGGTCAATTGTTGAAGCTGAGATCGACGCCGTGGCGATAGCGTTGATAGAACTGCAGGACACGAGTGACGTAGGTGCGGGTCTCAGCATACGGCGGTACCGTGTAATCGTGATTGATCACTGCGTTCTCACCGGCATTGTAGCCAGCCAATGCCAGCACCACGTTGTTGTTGAACTTATCCAGGAGCCAGTGCAAATAGCGCACGCCTCCGCGGATGTTGGCAGTCGGATCGAAAGGATCACTTACTCCGAAGCGACGGGCCGTTGCAGGCATCAACTGCATCAGACCCATGGCACCGGCACTTGACACCGCATCGGGATTGTAAGCTGACTCAGCGCTGATAACAGCATCCACCAGCTTGGGGTCAACGCCATTCCTGCGAGCAATCTGCGCGACCACCGCGGTGTAGCGCCGCCGGTCGTCACTGTTGAGGTTGAACGGCAACGCCTTACCGGTGGTGGCGGACTTCAGCGTCATCATCCTGTCAGACGGCCGGATCTGTTGCCACCCATTGCCGGTGACCAGCCGCCAGCGGCCAGTGGGCGTGATCATCTGCCAGCCATTGACCGAGGGCACTGCGCTGAGCGCGGCTGGCGCCGAGTGAGCCGGTTTCTTTTGTCCCGGTGTCTGATACTGCGGCGTCTTCATCACCCGTTGGTACCGGCTGTCACCCTGCGGCTGATTGGTGATGTGGCGTACCCCGTGGCCATCCACATATGAGTAGATATCGGCCCGCACCGCACCGGCGATAGCCCATGCAAGCACCCCCACTATGACGCTCCAGCGTCTGGCAAACGCCATGCCACCCCCGTGGCTGTCCCCGTTTGTTGTTACCATTAATAAAGCGGTCACCGTTTATTGTTAGGCGCCAGCAATAGCGGCTACCTTGACCGCCACCGACCCTGAGGTCAACCTGTCTACCCTAGCATCTCACACGCTTCTGATTCGGTTCCATTATAGTGGTTAGGTTGATGACTGAAAAACCAACTCCAAGCCAGCAACTCTCAGCCGCTGCCGTCGAGGCCGCTAGCGCGGCTGCCGCGCCCAGCCAGACCCGGAAGCCACGCCGGTCCGAGAACCCGACGCTGGCCGCAGCGCCCGCCATCGATCTCGATAGTCCGGAATGGTATCTCAATCGCGAGCTGACGTGGCTCAGCTTCAATCGCCGGGTGCTGCATGAGGCCGAGGACGAACGCACACCGCTACTCGAACAGGTCAAATTCCTGGCGATCGTGAACAGCAATCTCGACGAATTCTTCATGAAACGCATCGGCGGCCTCAAGCAGCAACTCGGCGCCGGCATGAAGGAACTGACCGTCGACGGCCGCAGTCCGGAGCAGCAGATCAGCGAAGGCTACGCCGAGGTGCGTGACATCGAGCGTCGTCAGCGCGAGATCTGGCAGCAGGTCCGGGTACTGCTGAGTGAACAGAATATCCAGGTGCTGAACTGCGCCGATCTTGACGTGTCGCAACAGACCGAGCTACGTGATTATTATCTGCGCAACATCTTCCCACTGGTCACGCCACAGGCGATGGACCCGGCCCATCCCTTCCCGTTCGTGTCCAATCTGTCCCTCAACCTGCTGGTAGAGGTCCGCTATACGGATGCCGAGCATAGCTCGCTGGCCCGCATCAAGGTACCGCTGGGGGCTGGTGTACCGCGTTTTCTGACGCTACCCGGGCCCATCTTCGTAGCGCTGGAAAACGTCATGGCCAACAACCTGGACCTGTTGTTTCCGGGCATGATCGTCGAGTGCTGCGAACTGTTTCGGGTAACCCGCAATGCAGTCACTGAAAAGAACGAGGAGCAGGCTGACGACCTGCTGGTGATGATCGAATCGGAGTTGCGTGAACGCCGTTTTGCCGCCATTGTCCGGCTTCAGGTACAGTCGGGCATGGACCCGCTGCACCGCGGCATGCTGGCGGCGGAGCTGGGCCTCGACCAGGAAGCTGACGTGTTTGAAACCGACGGCATGATGGGTCTGCGCGATCTGTTCCAGATCGCAGCCTTCGACCGCCCCGAACTGCACGACAAACCCCACCACCCGGTCGATAACGCTCGCTTGATCGGCGTCACCAATATCTTCCACGGTATCCGCGAGCAGGGTTCGATCCTGCTGCAACACCCGTATGAATCGTTCGTCACCTCGGTCGAACGGTTCGTCAAGGATGCCAGCCGCGACCCCAAGGTGCTGGCCATCAAGATGACCATCTACCGCACCTCGGAAGACACCAAGATTATCGATTACCTGGTCGACGCGGCCCGCAATGGCAAGCAGGTCGCGGTCGTGGTGGAGCTTAAAGCCCGCTTCGACGAATCAGCCAACATCCGTTGGGCCAACCGGCTGGAGGAAGCCGGCATCCACGTCACCTACGGTGTGGTCGGACTGAAGACTCATTGCAAGACTATTTTCGTGGTGCGGCGCGACTACGACGGCTTGCGCCGGTACGCTCACATCGGCACGGGCAACTACCATGCCGGAACTGCCCGCTTCTATACTGACGTTGGACTACTCACCAGCAATCCAACGATCGGTTCGGACCTGACCGAGCTATTCAACTACCTGACCACCGGGTACGTTCCGAAACGCCATTACCGCAAGCTGATTCCAGCGCCCAAGCTCCTCAAACCGGCGCTGCTGTACAAGATCGAGCGTGAGATTATTCATCAGCGCGAAGGCCGCGGCGGCCGCATCGAGCTCAAGATGAATGCACTCGACGATGTCGACGTCACCCGCGCGCTGTACCGCGCGTCACAAGCCGGGGTTACGGTGAAAATGATCGTGCGCGATAGCTGTCGACTCCGACCCGGAATCCCCGGACTGTCCGACAACATCGAGGTGATTTCGATCGTGGGCCGGTTCCTGGAGCACGCCAGGATTTTCTATTTCAGCAACGGTGGCAACGAGGAATACCTGATCGGATCGGCCGACTGCATGACGCGCAATCTGGAAAGCCGGGTCGAGGTCCTGGTGCCGATCGAAGAGCCGGAACTACGCAATACCCTGCGCCAGACACTGGATACGCAACTTGCTGACCGCCGCAGCGCCTGGGATATGCAGCCCGACGGCAGCTACCGCCAGCGGCAGCCGCTTTCCGACGACGACAGCCGCGGTTGCCAGCAGCTGTTGATGGAATACGCTGAACGGCGGCAGAGAGAGGGGATGCGTCTGAAAAAGCGCAAACCGCGTGGCATCTCGCGGCTGCCAGCCTACGACGACTGAAGCCGGTCCTGCCTGACGGTTATAGATTGTCGATCGGCACCGGCTCACTAGTATCGGCCGGCGTAAAACCGAAAACCTGACCATAGAAATAGAGCTCGGCCGCTAACGCCCGCGCGATGTTAGCGGCCTGCCGGAAGCCGTGACGCTCGTCGGCAAAGGTCACATAGGCAACCGGCAAGCCGCGCTCGCGCAGGGCGGCGACCATCGCCTCGGCCTGCGCCGGCGGCACGACCTTATCCTGCAGGCCCTGAAAGAAAATCACTGGTGCCCGCAGCCGATCGAGGTGATTGATCGGTGAACGCGCGCGGTACAGGGCGCGCGCTTCCGGGTACGGGCCGACCAGCCGATCGAGATAACGCGACTCGAATTTGTGGGTGTCGGCCGCCAGGGTCTCGAGGTCACCAATGCCGTAGTAACTGGCCCCGGCCCGGAACAGGTCGTGGGAGGTCAGCGCCGCCAGAGTGCTGTAGCCGCCCGCGCTTTTGCCACGGATAGCACAGCGCCCGGCATCGACCAGGCCCTGTTCGATCAGGTGGCGGGCTGCTGCCAAGCAGTCGTCCACATCGACCACGCCCCAGCCTCCGTCCAGCGCCTGATGGTAGGCCCGGCCGTAACCGGTGCTGCCGCGGTAGTTGACATCGACCACGGCGATACCGCGCGACGTCCAGAACTGAATCTGCAGACTGAGTGCCGTAGTGGTAGCCGAGGTCGGACCACCATGACCGATAACCAGCAATGGCGGGCACTCACTCGCAGGTGCGGTGAAATCGGGGTTGGTCGGGGGATAGAAGAACGCATAGGCCTGTGCGCCACCGCTGGTTGGAAAGCTCATCGGCTCCGGCTGCGCCAGATAGGCCGAGTCCACCGCCAGTTCGCCAGCACTGCAAACGACCTCAAGACGAGCCGTTGCCGGCTCGTAAAGCAGCAGTGACGTAGGCCGGTCGGGGGCACCGCCACGAAACGCCAGGCGCCCGCCCAAATCCAGCAGGCCATCGATCTGGCTGTAGGGTGTAGCGATGTCCTCCAAGGCGCCGTCCGCACCCAGTCGTGCCAGCTGCCAGCGGCCGTCCCGGGCGTAGCTACAATACAGAGCATCGTCCCCAATGGTGACGTGATTGGACTGGCCAAACACCCAGGGTGGCTGGCCGAATTCGGCCGCCTGCGGGCACAGCGGTTCGATCCGGCCGGCCTGCCAACGGTACAGGTTCCACCAGCCGCTGCGGTCGGACACGAAGTGCAGCACTTCATCCCGCGCCCAGCGCGGCTGGACCACCGACTCTTCCGGTCCCCCGGCAATCCTGGCCGGTGCCTGTGGCAACCCGGCGCCATCCAGCTCCGCCAGCCATAGCTCAGTGCCGTCCCACGGCATAACGGGATGGTTCCAGCTCAGCCAGGCCAGCCGGCGGCCGTCGAGACTGAGAGCCGGCGCAGCGTAGAAATCGGCACCGCGCGCCAGCGTCACCACACTCCCGTCGACCAGGCTGACAGCAACCAGCGTATTGGCCGGTTCACCGTCGCCAGCGTGATCCTCGCACACTGCCAGTACACGAGCCCGCTTGCCATCGGCCCTGAGGTCGGCAAACCGGCAGGTCGGCAAGTCGGTCAGTCGCCGCGGCTGTTCGCCGGGACACTGACTGTAGATCTGCTGGTCGGTCAGATTGACGAACAGTACCGTGCCGCAATGAACTGTGAACGCCCCACCGCCGTATTCGTGAACCCGCGACAACACACTGTAGTCCGCCGGCGTAACGTCGGTAATCCGTCCGTCGGCAGCGCGGCGTACCACCACCACGCGGCCGCCCTCGCCGGGCCGGGCCTCGCTCCAGTAGATCGCATTACCGTCAACTGCCGCATCGCCCAGAGCAACACCGCCCGCGGCGACCCGCGCGGCAGTAATCGGCGAGCGCCAGCTGCCGAACGGCGCCTGGTGAACCGGGCTCACTCCTCGGACTCGATCCGGTGATCCATATTCTGCGAGGGCCGGTCGCAGCCGGCGCAACCCACCACCTTGGCCGGCACCCCGACCACGGTGCAGTGTGGCGGCACATCGTCGAGTACCACACTACCGGCACCGATACGGCTGCCCTCACCAATCTCGACATTGCCCAGTATCTTGGCACCAGCGCCGATCAACACACCGTGACGGACCTTGGGATGACGGTCCCCGCCCTTCTTTCCGGTGCCGCCCAGCGTAACCTCGTGCAGCATCGACACGTCATCTTCCACTACTGCGGTCTCGCCCACCACGACGCTGGTGGCATGATCGATCATGATGCCGCGGCCAATCCGGGCCGCCGGGTGGATATCGACGGCAAAGGTTTCCGAAATCCGGTTCTGTAGGTACAGCGCCACATGACGACGCCCCTGTCGCCACAGCCAGTGCGCCACCCGGTAGGCCTGCAGCGCATGATAACCCTTGAAATACAGCAGCGGCTCCAGGTAACTGGTGCAGGCCGGATCGCGCTCATTGACAGCGACGATATCGGCGCGGGCTGCGGCGGCTATCCGCGGGTCGGTGCGCAAAGCCTCGTCGAAGACCTCGCGCACCAGCATGGCACGCACTTCAACGCTGCCCAGTTTGTGGGCCAGCTGATAGCTGAGCGCACTTTCCATGTCGTCATGCTTGAGCACGGTGGCATGGACATAACTGGCCAACAGCGGCTCGTCGGCCACCATAGCGGCCGCCTCTTCGCAGACACGGGACCACACGGGATCGTGGGTGGAAACTCGGGATGCTGGCTGCAACATGCTGCAAACCTCTGGAGGACGGCCTGAATTATTAAGTATAGATGATAGTGGATAGCAGTCCCGGTTCCCAAACTCAACTATGGTTGAATAGCCATTGTCGAATAGAATGATGGTTTTGTAGTCCATCCCAGGCGAGCACAGATCAACCGGAACGGCTTTATGTCTGCATACTCTACTAGCGAACCGAACAGCTTGCCGAACGCGCCGGACATACGCGTGTCGGTGCGCGAAGTTTTCAATATCGACGCTGATCTCGAGGTACCCGCCTTCAGCCAGATCAGCGAGCATGTGCCGCCGCTGGACGAAGCTTATCGCTTCGACCGCGACACGACGCTGGCGATCCTGGCGGGCTTCGCCCACAACCGGCGGGTATGGTCCAGGGCTATCACGGCACCGGCAAGTCGACCCACATCGAACAGGTTGCAGCGCGGCTCAACTGGCCCTGCATCCGCGATCAACCTGGACAGCCACATCAGTCGCATCGATCTGGTCGGGCAAAGATGCCATCGTATCCGCGACGGCAAGCAGGTCACGGAATTCCGCGAAGGCATCCTGCCATGGGCGTTGCAGCACCCGATGGCGCTGGTGTTCGACGAATACGACGCGGGCCGGCCCGATGTGATGTTCGTGATCCAGCGCGTGCTGGAGGTGGAAGGCAAGCTGACGCTGCTGGACCAGACCGGGTGCATGCGCGCCCATCCGTATTTCCGGCTGTTCGCCACCACCAACACGGTCGGTCTGGGTGATACCACGGGCCTCTATCACGGCACCCAGCAGATCAACCAGGGCCAGATGGACCGCTGGAACATCGTCGCCACGCTGAACTACCTTGAACATGACGCCGAGGTGGGGATCGTACTGGCTAAAGTACCCCGGCACGACAGTCCCGAAGGGCGCAAACTGATCAGCGCCATGGTCAACGTGGCTGATCTGACCCGCTCGGGTTTCATCAACGGCGATATCTCCACCGTTATGAGCCCGCGCACGGTCATCACCTGGGCCGAGAACACCTTGCTGTTCGGGGATATTGGGTTCGCGTTCCGACTCACGTTCCTCAACAAGTGCGACGAGGTCGAGCGACCGATCATTGCCGAATACTATCAGCGCTGCCTCGGCACGGAGCTGCCGGAAACCGGCGTCCATGCCGTCCTGACATAATTCCCGGGATGGCTGACAAGCCTGACAACAGCAGCGCTTTCCGGCGCGCCACCGAGGCCACCCTGCGGGCCCTTGCGGAATCGGACAGCGTGCAGGTCGAATTCGGCGCCCGCGAACCCGGCGTCAGCGACACCACCGCACGCCTACCCAATCCACCGCGCGCACTGGCTTACGCCGAAGTCCAGCAGCTCCGCGGCCAGGCCGACAGTCTGGCCCTGCGGTTGCGCCATCACAACAGCCGGCTGCATCAGCGCTACGCGCCGGTCGACCCCAACGCCTGGCCGCTGTTCGACGCGCTCGAACAGGCCCGTTACGAAGCCCTGGGAGCCGAACGGTTCGCCGGCATCGCGGCCAATCTCGATGCCGCGCTGGAGGCACGTTGCCATGCCCTGGGCTACGATCAACTCCATGACCGTAACCCGGCGCAGATGGCGGATGCCCTCAGCCTGCTGGCGCGCGCAGCGCTCACCGGCCACGAGCCCCCGGCAGCCGCCCAACCACTGCTCGATCTGTGGCGCGAGCAACTGCAGCCGCAACTGGACGATATCGTCGGCGACCTGCGCCGCCATCGCCAGGATCAGGCCGCCTTCGCCCGCGACTGTCGTCAGTTGCTGGACGCCATGGGCTATCCGGCGGAACCAGTGCCTGAGGAGCAACCCCAGCAAAGCCAAACCGAGGACAATGGCGAGCAGCCACCCGGCGAAGGGGGCGACCAGCCCAGCCAAGAACCCAGCACCACGGCGGCCGAGTTCCAGCAAGGCCAGGACGCCGCTGCTGAGGTCGACGGCGACGCAGCCGAGCAGCCGGAGCGCGCTCCTGGCGCCAGCAGCCCGGACGGCCGCGAAGGCCAGTGGGAGTACGAACCGCCAACCAGCAACCTGCCGCCGAATGAACGCTACGCGGTCTATACCACGGCATTCGACGAAATACTGGGTGCCGAACAGATAGCGAGCGCCGAGGAGCTGGCCCAACTACGGCGCCAGCTCGACCAGCATGCCGCCCATCTGCGCGGCACCATCGCCAAGCTGGCCAACCGGCTGCAGCGGCGCCTGATGGCACAGCAGGCCCGGGAATGGCAATTCGACCTCGACGAAGGCCTGCTTGATGCCGCCCGGCTGGCGCGGGTAGTGGCGGATCCACGCCATTCCCTGAGTTATAAGTGGGAAAAGGATACCGAGTTCCGCGATACGGTGGTCAGCCTGCTGATCGATAACTCCGGCTCGATGCGTGGCCGGCCCATCATCATGGCCGCCGTCAGCACCGACATTCTGGCCCGCACCCTGGAACGGGTCGGTATCAAGGTCGAAATCCTCGGCTTCACCACCCGCGCCTGGAAGGGCGGCCAGTCCCGCGAGCGCTGGTTGGCCGACGGCCGCCCCCCCAATCCGGGCCGCCTCAACGATATCCGCCACATCATTTACAAAGCCGCTGACGCCCCGTGGCGGCGCACCCGTGTCAATCTGGGGCTGATGCTGAATGAAGGGATCCTTAAGGAGAACATCGACGGCGAGGCACTGCTGTGGACCCACCGTCGCTTGCTGGCAAGACCTGAGCAACGCCGTATTTTGGTGGTGGTTTCAGACGGTGCACCGGTCGATGATTCGACCCTTTCAGTCAATCGCAGTGACTACCTCGATGCCCATCTGCGGCGGGTGATCCAGTACATCGAAACCCGCAGTCCAGTGGAATTACTGGCGATCGGCATAGGACACGACGTGACCCGCTACTACCGACGCGCAGTCACGCTGGTCGATGCCGCCCAACTGGGTGGGGCGATCGTCGACGAACTGGCCGAACTGTTCGCCGAAGAACGCCGCAACAAACGCCGCGCCAGCCAGACCATGGGACTACCCATGCGATAGTTTACAAGCGCTGTCGCTTTGGGTATTCTTCGACATTCTAGTGCAGGCGCGTAGCTCAGCTGGTTAGAGCACCACCTTGACATGGTGGGGGTCGTTGGTTCGAGTCCAATCGCGCCTACCAACCGTATAGTGAAGGCGCGTCTTTGCGGACGCGCCTTTTTTGTCTGTCAGCCCTGAGGTCTGTGATGCCCGTCATAACCCTGCCCGATGGTAGCCAGAAAGCCTTCGACGGCCCCGTTTCCGGCTTCGACATTGCCGCCAGCATTGGCCCAGGTCTGGCCCGTGCGGCTTTGGCAATGACCGTCGACGAGGTGGAGTGTGATCTATCCACCACGCTGAGCCATGACGCCAACGTGCGCTTTCTCACCGTCAAGGACAGTGCGGGTCTGGACGTGCTGCGGCACACGCTGACCGCGCAGATCCTGGCCCGGGCGGTAAAGGACATGTACCCGAACGCCAAGCTCGCGATCGGTCCCACCATCGACACCGGGTTCTACTACGACATTGCTTTTCCGGAGCCGATCTCGGCGGAAGCGTTACCGGCAATCGAACAGCGGATGCGCGAAATCGTCCGCGAAGACCTGCCGATCACCCGCGAGATGTGGCAGCGCACCGACGCGATCAGCTATTTCCAGGCCAAGGACGAGGACTACAAGGCCCAGATCATTGCCGAGGCCCCGCCTGAGGAAACGGAGATTTCGCTGTATCGCCAGGGTCGTGACGGCGAGGACGTGTTCATGGATTTGTGCCGCGGACCGCACCTGCCCTCGACCGGTAAGGCCGGGCAGGCATTCAAGCTGACCTCAGTAGCCGGTGCCTACTGGCGCGGAGACAGCAACAACGAGATGCTGACCCGCATCTACGGCACCGCCTGGGCGACTGACAGTGAACTCCAGGATCATCTGCATATGCTGGCCGAAGCCGACAAGCGCGATCATCGCAAGCTGGCCCGGCAACTGGACCTATTCCACATGCAGGAAGAAGCGCCGGGTATGACCTTCTGGCATCCCAAGGGCTGGACCCTGTGGCAGCAGGTCGAGCAGTACATGCGCGGAGTCTACCGCCGCAGCGGATTCCAGGAAGTCCGTTGCCCGCAGATTCTTGACGTCAGCCTGTGGAAGGCCTCGGGCCATTGGGACAATTTCAAGGAGGACATGTTCTTCACGGCTTCCGAAAACCGCGAGTATGCGGTCAAGCCCATGAACTGCCCCGGCCACGTGCAGATTTTCAAGCACGGTCTGCACAGTTACCGGGAACTGCCGATCCGCTTCGGCGAATTCGGATCCTGTCACCGCAATGAGGCCTCAGGAGCCCTGCACGGCCTGATGCGGGTACGCGGGTTTACCCAGGACGATGGCCACATTTTCTGTACCGAGGAACAGATCCAGGACGAGGTGTCGGCTTTTATCGAGGTGCTGCGCGGTGTGTATGCCGATTTTGGTTTCACCGATATTCTCTACAAGTTGTCGACCCGGCCGGACAAACGTATCGGCGACGATGCCATCTGGGACAAAGCGGAGACAGCCCTGGGCCAGGCGCTGGAGGCCAACGGCATCAGTTACGACATCAACCCCGGTGAAGGTGCCTTTTACGGCCCCAAGATCGAATTCTCGCTGCAGGACGCCATTGGCCGGATCTGGCAATGCGGTACCATGCAAGTCGATTTCTCGATGCCCGGGCGCCTCGGTGCCGAATACGTGGCCGAAGATTCGGGCCGCCGCACCCCGGTCATGCTGCACCGGGCCATTGTCGGCTCGCTGGAGCGCTTCATCGGCATTCTTATCGAACACTATGCCGGGCACTTTCCGCTCTGGCTGGCCCCGGTACAGTGTGTGGTCATGGGGATCACCGACCAGCAGGCGGCGGCGGTCGGAGATTTGGCCACCCAGCTCGAACAAGCCGGGTTGCGGGTCAGGGCAGACCTGCGCAACGAGAAAGTGTCCTACAAGATCCGGGAGCACGCACTGCAGAAAGTTCCGGTCATGCTGGTGCTGGGCAAACGCGAGATCGAACAAGGCACAGTGACGGTGCGCCGCCTCGGCAGCAACGTCCAGGCCACCCTGCCAGTGGCGGAACTGATCGCCGAGCTGCAGGACGAAATCGCTCACAAACGCCAGCCGCTGCCAACCGCGGCGGAAGCCGCGTAAACACACCTTGCCCGCGATCCTCGGCCTGCTATTCGTCGCACTGGTGGCCGTAAGCCCGTCGGCAGCGGCTCAGTCCGTGTTTGCAGGACCATCGGGCAGTGCCTATTTGGACGGTTTCTGCCCGCAGGTGGTGGAATCGCTGCGGCTGGACAATTTCCCGCATCATTGCGCCGTAAGCCGTGGCACGGTGGACAACATCGCCAGGGTTATCGAACGGCCGCAGGACGTTGGCATTGGCCAACTCGACATAATTGCCAACTATATCGCCAACCATCTGGGCCAGTTGGCGGTGGTCGACGCCAATATCGGGTCGCAATGCCTGTTCGCTGTATCGAGTGAAACCGGCCCACCGCTGATCAATCGACTGCCGCCCGACCTGCCAGTGGCACTACCACCCGCTGACAGCGGCTCGGCGGCCACCTTCCGGTTGCTGCAAAGTTTCGAACCGGATCTGGCGCGGCTGCAAAATATCTCCCATTACGATTCCCCCATTAGCGCTGTCGCAGCCGTGCGCAAGGGCCAGGCTGGAGTCGCTTTCTTCGTCGCCGTAGCCGATCTCGACAGTCCCGTGTTCAAGGCCGCAAATGGCGCGGGCCTGCATTTTCTGCCGGTGCTCGACCGCGCCATGCTGAGCTACGAGCCAGCCCGCATCGCAGTCTATGAACCGCATGAGGTGGGCGTCACCCCGAAACTGTTCGGTCTTGCCGATCCCAGCCGCATTGCCACAGCCTGCACCCCGGTTGTACTGTTCACGGGCCATCCCCTGCAGTTCCCCTACCACAGCCGCCAGCGCGACCGGCAGGAGGCATTGGTCAAAGCCCTCAGCAGCACTGAGCGGCCCGATTCGAGCGCCTGGCAGGCAATCTTCGATAACATGGGTAACGTCAGCCGTCAGCAGCTTGAGGCCTTGTTCTGAATCCGCCAGGCAGCGCCAAATATGATTTTCGACTTTGCCCAGTAATCAGACAGTTGAGAAAGCCGGAAAAGGGTCTTAAAATCATCGTTTCCCTGAGCCGCTGGGCAACTGTCAGATCGACAGGAGGATCTCGCAATCGCCGCTAATGCAGAAAACAGGATCAACGAAGCCATCACCGCGTCGCAGGTGCGGCTGATCGACCAGGACGGTGAACAGAAAGGTATCGTGTCGCTCGAAGAAGCATTACGCTTCGCCGACGATGCCGAAATGGATTTGGTAGAGGTGGCCGCCAACGCGAACCCACCGGTATGCCGGATTATGGATTTCGGCAAATACAAGTTCGAGCAGAGTAAAAAGCAGCAGGAAGCCCGCAAGAAACAAAAACAGATACAAATCAAGGAGGTCAAATTTCGTCCGGGAACGGATGAAGGGGATTATCAGGTCAAACTACGCAACCTGATACGTTTCCTGAATGAAGGCGACAAGACCAAGGTGACGCTCCGGTTTCGCGGCCGGGAGATGGCTCATCAGGAAATCGGTGCCAAACTGCTGCGGCGAATCGAAGACGATCTTGCCGAGTATGGTGCCGTTGAACAACGGCCGAAGATGGAAGGCCGGCTGATGGTCATGACGGTAGCGCCCTTGCGTAAGAACAAGTGAGCGTTAATTGATCGGTCTTGCAGTACGTAAATTCAAATGCGGAGTTAGTGAGTAATGCCCAAGATCAAATCGAGTCGCGGTGCGGCTAAGCGCTTCAGCCGAACCGGTGGTGGTGGCTTCAAGCGCAGCCAGTCACATCACCGCCACATCCTGACCAAGAAGAGCACCAAGCGCAAACGTCAGTTGCGGGGGCCGGCGCAGATCGCCGAGGCCGACGCGCCGATGGTCCAGCGCATGCTTCCTTATAGCTGATCCGGATGTGGAGGTAGTTAGCAATGCCCCGAGTTAAACGTGGTGTGACGGCACACGCCCGTCACAAGAAGGTTATGAAGAAAGCCAAAGGCTATTACGGTGCCCGTAGTCGGGTTTATCGTGTAGCCAAGCAGGCTGTTACCAAAGCGGCCCAGTACGCCTATCGCGACCGGCGCCAGCGTAAACGTCAGTTCCGCGGTTTGTGGATTGTGCGCATCAACGCCGCGGCGCACGAGAATGGACTGTCCTACAGTCGATTGATCAACGGCTTGAAGAAAGCCGCCGTTGAGGTCGACCGGAAAGTGCTCGCTGACTTGGCCGTACACGACAAAGCAGCGTTCGCCGCTATTGCCGAAAAGGCCAAGGCTGCGCTCGGCGCGTGACCACCCGGCCCCGGTCGACCGGGGCCCACTCGCTGTACCGCAACTGTGGCAGCACCATCGAGTCGGGACTGGTTGTCGGTTCTTCGCCCCAGACCTTACCCGGTCAACCCGGTTTCCATTCCTCGTAGCAACCGATCATCAGCCTGCAGGAGATCCTCGCGTGGAAGGCTTGTCGCAACTGCTTGCACAGGCACAGTCCGAGATTGCCGGAACTACCGATCTGGCGGCCCTGGAGCAACTCCGGGTGCGTTATCTGGGCAAAAAGGGTTTGGTCACTGATCGTCTCAAGCAACTAGGACAACTGCCGGCAGACGAACGGCCACGGGCGGGCCAGGCCATCAATGACGCCAAGCAGCGGCTGCAGATGCTGCTCGACGGGCGCCGACGTGAACTCGCTGATGCTGCACTCGACCAACAACTAAGCCTGGAAGCCATCGACGTCACCTTACCCGGGCGCGGGTACGGAATCGGGGGCCTGCACCCGTTGACCCGCACGCTGGACCGCATCGAGGAATTCTTCAACCGGCTCGGCTTCGCGGTAGCAAGCGGCCGGGAGATCGAAGACGATTTCCACAACTTCGAAGCCCTCAACATCCCACCGCATCATCCAGCGCGGGCGATGCATGATACCTTCTATTTCGACAGCGGCTTGCTGTTACGGACTCACACCTCGAACATGCAGATCCGGGTGATGGAGCAGCAGCAGCCCCCGTTGCGCATGATTTTCCCTGGTCGGGTTTATCGCTGCGACTATGATCAGACCCACTCGCCGATGTTTCATCAGATCGAAGGTCTGGTGGTGGACGAAGGCACCAGCTTCGCCGATCTGAAGGGCATGCTGTACGACTTTCTGCGCAGTTTTTTCGAAGACGACGCGCTGGAACTGCGGTTCCGGCCATCCTACTTTCCGTTCACCGAACCATCGGCTGAAGTCGATGTCCGCGGCGCTGACGGCTGGCTGGAAGTGTTGGGTTGCGGCATGGTCCATCCCGAGGTATTCCGCCACGTCGGGATCGACAGCGAGCGTTACACTGGTTACGCCTTCGGCATGGGAGCCGAACGGCTCGCCATGCTGCGCTACGGGGTCAGGGATCTCAGACTGTTTTTCGACAACGATCTGCGCTTTCTGCGCCAGTTTCGTTAACCGGCCCGGGCCGGCCCGCCTCCAGCAACCGATTCGAGAAGCACATGAGAATCAGTGAACAGTGGCTGCGCGAGTGGGTGAATCCCCCGCTCGACAGTGAACAACTGGCCCATCAGCTCACCATGGCAGGACTGGAAGTTGATCGGGTCGAATCCGCGGCCGCCGCATTCAGTAAAGTCGTCGTCGGCAGGGTAATCGAGCTTACCCAACATCCGGATGCCGACCGGCTGCGGGTCGCCAAGGTCGACGTGGGCTCAACCGATGAGCCGCTGCAGATCGTCTGCGGCGCACCCAATGTACGTGCGGGCCTGTGCGTGCCTACCGCATTGCCCGGCGCCACTCTCCCCGGCGGCCTCGCGATTCGCCGCAGCAGGCCTGCGCGGTGTCGAATCCCAGGGCATGCTGTGCTCGGCTAAAGAACTCGGCCTCGGTGAACTGGCCAGCGGGCTGTTGGAACTACCGCATACCAGCCAACCCGGTCAGGACGTGCGCGAACTGCTCGCGCTGAACGACCACGTTATCGAAATCGACCTGACACCCAACCGTGGCGATTGCCTCAGCATCGCTGGCATCGCCCGCGAGGTCGGCGCACTCAACCGCCTGCCAGTCAGTCCTGTGCGCGCTGACCCGGTCGTGCCGCAGATCGACGATAGCTTTGCCGTGACGATAGCCGATCCGGCCGATTGCCCCCGCTATGTGGGCCGTATCGTACGCGGCGTCGATCCGACCGCTGCCAGCCCGTTGTGGCTGACCGAACGACTGCGCCGGGCCGGTATACGCAGCCTGGGTCCGCTGGTCGACGTGACCAATTACGTGATGCTGGAGCTCGGGCAGCCGCTACATGCGTTCGATCTGGCCAAGCTGTGCGACGGCATCGCCGTGCGCCGGGCCCGACCCGGCGAACAGCTCACCCTGCTCAACGGTCAGGTCATCGACCTCCAGGCTGACACACTGCTGATCACCGATGCCAGTGGGCCGATTGGACTGGCCGGGATTATGGGAGGCGCCAATAGCGAATGCGATGACAGTACCCGCGACGTGTTTCTGGAAAGTGCCTTTTTCAGCCCGACCAGTATTATCGGCCGAGCCCGGCACTATGGCCTTCACACCGATGCCTCCCACCGTTTCGAGCGTGGTGTGGACCCCGGACTGCAGACACACGCTATCGAACGCGCGACGCGACTGCTGCTGGATATCGCAGGCGGACAGCCCGGCCCACTGGTTGACACCGTGGATGCCGAGCGGCTGCCGCAACCCGGGTCAATCCTGCTACGCCCGCAGCGGATCGAAACCCTGCTCGGCCTGGCGTTGGACAAAGCAGAGATCGAGGATAACCTGGTCCGACTCGGCATGAGCATCACCACCACCGCAGATGGCTGGCAGATTACGCCGCCGAGTTTCCGATTCGATATCACTCGGGAAGCGGATCTGATCGAGGAGTTGGGCCGGGTACACGGATACAACCGCCTGCCCAGCCACCGCCCTGCCGCCCGCCTGCAGCCGGGCCTGCGCCCGGAAGGCGAGCTTTCCCCGGTGCAGTTGCGAGCCGCGCTGGTACAGCGTGATTACCAGGAAGTCATCAGTTACAGCTTCATACCCGCCGACCTGCAGCGTCTGATCGATCCGGAACAGCCAGCGGTTCCCCTGAGCAATCCGATTTCAGCCGAAATGGCTGTGATGCGCACCAGCCTTTGGCCGGGCTTGCTGCAAACCCTGGATCGCAACCGCAACCGACAACAAGAACGCATCCGTTTGTTTGAAATCGGCCTCAATTTCCGGGGCGGACTCGAACAACTGACTCAGGAACTCTACCTGGGCGGCCTGGCGACGGGACTTGCCCTACCCGAGCAGTGGGCAACGGATCGTCGTCGGGCTGACTTTTACGACATCAAGGGCGATCTGGAGGCACTGCTGGTACAATCTGGTCGCAATCTCGGGATCGATTTCATCGCCGCGCGCCATCCCGCCCTGCATCCTGGTCAGAGTGCTCGCCTGGAATGCGGTGGCGCGAACGCGGGCTGGCTCGGCGCACTGCACCCCAAGCTCGCCCGACAGCTTCAGATCGATGGTATTGTCTACTTGTTCGAGCTGCGGGTGGCGGGCCTGATGGTACCTCATCTGCCCCCTGTACGGGAGCCTTCGCGCTTCCCTCACAGCCGCCGGGATCTTGCGGTCGTGGTGTCGGAATCGGTTACCGCCGGTGCGCTAGTGGACACGATCCGGGCTCAGGGAGGCGAGCTTCTGCAACAAATCACCTTGTTCGACGTCTATCGCGGCAAGGGCATTCCCGAAGACCACAAGAGCATGGCATTCGGCCTCACATTACAGGATTTTACCGGCAACCTTACCGATGAAGCCGTCGATGCGTGCATCAGCAGAATTGTAGAGGGGTTGGAGCAGCAGCTGGGCGCCCGACTCCGCGACTGATCAATGGGGACTCAACAAAATGGCTTTGACGAAAGCTGATATGGCGGAACGCCTGTTCGAAAGACTTGGGCTCACCAAGCGCGAAGCCAAACAGCTGGTGGAAAGTTTTTTCGAAGAAATTCGCAGCGCTCTTGAAGAAGGTGAACAGGTCAAGCTGTCAGGCTTCGGTAATTTCGATCTGCGCAGCAAGAATGAACGCCCCGGGCGCAACCCGAAAACCGGCCAGGAGATACCGATCTGCGCGCGTCGGGTAGTTACATTCCGGCCCGGACAGAAACTCAAAGCGCGAGTGGACAGCTACAACGGTCACGAATACTCGGACTCTTGAGATTCCGTTTCTATAAGGTACAATACAGCGTTTACGTCTTACCGAATTTTCGGGGTGTAGCGCAGCCTGGTAGCGCACCTGCATGGGGTGCAGGTGGTCGGAGGTTCAAATCCTCTCACCCCGACCAATAAAATCAAGCAGTTAGAAAAAGCCGGTCGATGAATTTAGCCGGCTTTTTAATCTTACGGTACCGGCTGGCAGTCGCTTCCGGTGTGCTATTGGCTAGCGGCTCACGCGGGCCTATTGGCAGTCAATTTAGCAGTGTGATGCGCTCGCATAGCCGTTCATGGGACGGTCGGCCGGAATCAACCAAGGCGATTAACACGCGGATATGCTCGGCCTTCGTTGGAAATGTGGCCCGGACGCGTTGATCGCGGATCAGATCCAACGAACTGCCCAGGCGCTTCGCGTCGTAATGAATTTCCCGATTAGCCACCTTTAGCTTGTTGTCGAAGTCAGTCCTCGGGCCGTCGACGCACCGCTTATGGCGTTGCTTGGCGTCCACTGGATCGTCGGGCGTGGCGAAACAACCGCCGCCGCGCTCCTCCGCCCAGGCACGGATCCGCCGGCCAAAGACCCCAGAGGCCTTCGCCAGCGTAAACAGACTCGATACAGAATCCCTGCCTAACCTATCCTGCAACGCCTTGCTGCTGCGCGCGGCGCGCGGCCAGATTATTTCGTCGACTTGCTCCGGGTCGGTCACTATATCTTCGGCACTTAAATGACTCTGTGCATCATTCCGCGTGCCGCGGTTATCGACCGGCGCACGATAGTTTTCGCTCCGTCGCCAGATGAATCAAGAACGCCTCACCTCCGCCGCGCCATTTCCCGCGGATGCCGTTTGCCGTGGAACAGAATATAGCGCCGCGCCCACTGTACGTCAGCTCGCTCCGTGCGCAAACTGTAGTGCTGCACCCGAAATGCTTCCCGTATGCGAGCCAGCAGCGTCGGGGCTCAGCCGATATCCTTAGCATCGAAGCAGAGCGCAACGGAATCGCGGTCATTCGCGTTCCAGAGGAACAGCTTCTGTTGTTCATCGGTGCAGCCCGCGAGGGCTTTAAGGAGCATATGGGTAAAAATAGGGTCCAGTGAAATCTAACGCGGGCAGTGGCGGGGCCAGCCCAAGTCATCGCCTCAGCCGACGCGGCCAAACGCTACATACCCACCATTCAAACCGAGATCGACACTGATATGCCCAGAGGGTCAGGCCCGTTCAGCCGGTGTGCCGCGAGCGGACGGAGCGGCGTTGTGGCGGACCTGTCAACCGATATGAGCTATGCCCGCTGGTGAATCGCCACGGGTTTCCTTGACACTTCCCGATCTACTTCAAAGAAAGCATTTTAAAATGCTAAAATTACCATTAGAGTGATTTTGTACCCCAACAGGAAATGGCAAATATAAAATGACACGAGAGCAAACCCAGGACAGTCCACAAGCATGGCAGGAAGGCTTCGAAGCGGGACAGCACGGCAAACAATGGTTCGACTGCCCCTATCGATCCTGCACCGCCGAATCACTGAGCTGGATGGACGGGCTGATCGAAGCCAACGCTCAGAAACGGCCCGTTGAGCGCCGACAGTCAAATCGGATAGCCGCCCGGGTCGGCGCACTAGTCGATTAAGTTCCGCCAAACTAGGGGGGCGGCCACGCATGCCAGGTGGCCGCCGTCTCTGTTAGAGATACTGTAGTTAGAACCAGCGCGGTGAGAGCGTTAGTACGTCCCGCCGCGGCGACGGTTTCCTGCCTTACTGACGATCTCCTCAATCAGCCATCGTAGCCGGGCGTACTCCGGCCTAGACCGTCGTAAAGATCCAGGCAACGCTCAAACCAGCCCTTGATCGGGTCATCCTCCTCGGCCAGCAACCGTAACGGGCTGATCACCCGGGCCCACTGGAATGCACCGAATACCAGATAATCAGCATACAGCGGCGCGTCGCCCCCCAGAAACGCCTGGCGCTTGAGGGTCGAGCGCAGCGGCCGCAATAAGTCCCGAAACCCGGCCAGGCGTTGCTCCCTGCCAGCCTGTACCTGCTCCAGGGACTGCCCAAACCGGCGTTCGCGACTGTCACGGAAGTAGGACTGATCTTCAGGTTGAAGGTGCTGGTAGATATCGTGCACCAGCAACCGAATCAAGGCCGGCTGCAGGGTCAGATTTACCCAGTGCTGTACAAACCCGGTGAGCGCACGGCCGGCATTACCGCCAAACAACGACGCCCGGTCAGGGTAGGTTTCCTCCAGATAGTTCGCGATGGACGTGCTGTCGGCTATCAGGGTACCGTTGTCATCAATGACCGGAACGATACGCTGGCCGCCGCCAGCAATGCCGGCGATATCGATGAATCGGGTCGGCTGCGCCTCACAGTCCAGCCCTTTGTGGGCAATGGCCATGCGGCTGCGCCAGCAGTGCGGACTGAACCGACGATCGTCGCGGCCGCACAAATCGTATAGAACAATGGTCATGGTTTCATCCGGTAGTTCTGTGCCCGGCCCTGTTTACCCGTCCCGTGTCATCGCGGTCAAGGCGGTCAGTGCATCAGGCGCGATCACCATACGCATAACTTGCGCCCGTACTCAGGCGCTGGCCGATTTGGGCCGGGCACCGTACGACTTGAATTTTTCAACCACCCGGGCGATTTCCTCGTCGGACAACAGGTTTGGCCCGCCCAGTTGCAGACTCAACACATACTGTTGGGCCAGGACCTCGACCTCTTTGGCCAGCCACAGCGCCTTGTAGAGATTCTCGCCAGTGGCGATCACGCCGTGATTGCCCAGCAGGCAGGCCCGGCGGCCCTCCAGCGCAGCCAGGACGTTCTGTGACAGCTCCGGGGTACCGAACGTGGCGTACGGCGCACAGCGGATGCTGGAGCCACCAGCTGCGGCAACCATATAGTGCACCGCCGGGATATCCATACCGCGGATAGCGAGCGACGTCGCGTACAGTGAATGGGTGTGGACGACTGCGTTGACATCACCACGGTCACGCAAAATGGCCAGATGGAAACGCCACTCGCTGGACGGCTTCTGGTCAGGGGAATGGTGGCCTTCCCTATCCATAAACACAATGTCTTCCGGTTCCAGTTGCTCGTAAGGTACGCCCGAGGGCGTAATCAGCAGCCCCCCTGCCAGCGCGTACTGACATTACCGGAAGTGCCTTGATTGATACCAATGTCGTTCATGCGCAGGCAGATCTTAATGACTTCCTGACGCACGGCGCGTTCTGTCTGATCCATGGTACGAGTCTCCAGGGTATTGCGGATTACACGGGATTCAGCAACGGCTCACCCGCGATAAAGCGGCGGAGCTCTTCGGCCACCATGCGGGCAGCGATCCGGACGGCGGTCAGCGACGCCCCAGCGATGTGGGGTGTCACGGTGACGTTCGGTAGCGCCAGCAACGGCCAGTCCAGTGCTGGCGGCTCCTGGGAGAACGTATCCAGGAATGCGCTCCGGACCTTGCCGCTGGTCAGCCCCTGGTAAAGGGCATCGTAGTCGACCAGCGGGCCACACGCAGTATTGATAAAGATGACATCGTCCTTCATGCGGGCAAACTCCTGGGCACCGATTAAACCGGTGGCCTCCGCGTGCAACCGGGCGTGCACTGACACCACATCACTGCAGCGCAGCACGGTATCCAGATCGACCTGGCGAACACCGTCGGCAACATCCTCCGCCGCCAGCCCGACATACGGATCGCATACCAGAACCTCGCAGCCAAACGGTTTCAGCAGCCGCACCACCCGGGTGCCGATGTGGCCGTAGCCGACGATGCCGACTGTTTGCGCCGGCAATTCATCGCCGGTGGTTTCCGCCCGCTGCAGATCGACCCGCCAGTCACCCTGGAACCACGCGGTGTGGCCACGCGTGATCAGCCGGGTTTCGGCAAGAATGGCGCCGATGGTAAATTCGGCCACGGCGCTGGCGCTAATACCCGGAACGGTGACCACCGGAATGCCATGGGCGCGGCACGCCGCCATGTCGATGTTGAGCGCCCGCCCGCGGGCGACGGCAATCAGCTTGAGCTGCGGCAGTCGCGCCAGCATGCCAGAGTTGACCGGTGCCAAGCGGTTGACCAGGACATCGGCCCCATCGATAAACGGGAGCAGTTCATCCGGATCACCCAGAAATTCCTTCAACCCAGCCAGTTCACCGCCGGCAACGTCGTGCACCATGGGCGTGTCGGGCCAGTCCAGTTCCTGGGTGCGATAACGCAGATTCACGCCCTCCAGCCGATCGAACGCGTCGAGAAAAAAGTTCGGCCGCATGAAATGATCGCCGATAATCGCCACATTGAAAGCTTGCTCAGTCACGTGCCGTGCGCCTCTGCACTACAAGTTTTGAGGTAGAGAGCCCGGATTGAATCCTCGCCTGCGGCGCGGCCCGGTTTTCCGCACCGCTTCGACCAATCGGGGGGTTACGTCACAGGGATCGGCGACCGCGTGCCGGGTCAGCAATGCAATCAGGGCAACAAACCCGTGCTGAGTCTGGCTGCGGCACGGCATCTGCTTGGCTAAGGCCGCCAGCGTGCGGCCCCAACCCCGAGCGATGGGTCAGCGCCTTGCCCGCCTACAGCAAATGCCGGGCGCGGTGCACGTGGTGACCGAAGCCTTGTCGTCCGAACGCAGCGCAGGCACCGCAGTGCACGAGGGGAGCGTTATCCAGGTCAGCGCTTCTCGGTGCGGCGCTGAGAATCGACCGGTGCCTGGCCACCGCCAGCGGGACTCAGTTCGGACTCGATACATTCGAACAACCGCGCCAGCGCACCGCGATTCGCTACCACAGCCCGTCGACCGGTACCGCCGGCCCGACTACGCAACACCCCGTCGGCGAGCAGTTCGGCCACACATGACGTCAGCGCCGCCGTATCAGCCACCTGCCACGCACCGCCCGCCACCAGCAAGTGGTTCGCCGCCTCGGTGAAGTTGAACATGTGCGGGCCAAACACAACCGGCACACCGAGCAGCGCGGGCTCCAGCACGTTGTGGCCTCCGGTGGGCACCAGACTGCCACCGACGAACGCCACGTCGGCAGCGGCATAGAACAGCAACAGCTCACCCATGCTGTCCGCCAGAAACACCTGGGTCGACGCACTACAGCGCCGTTGCTGGCTGCGCCGGACCAGTTCCAGCCCGCGCGCGCGGCAGATGGCCGCCACCTCGTCGAAACGCTCCGGGTGGCGCGGTGCCAACACCAGAAGCAGATCCGGGAATGCCGCCCGCAGGCTTTCGAATGCCGTCAGAATCTGCTCGTCCTCACCCTGGTGCGTACTGGCGGCGATCCATACCGAGCGGTTACCAAACAAGCTGCGCCGCAGCTCGGCACCCTGGGCACGCAGGCCCGATGGCAGACTCAAGTCATACTTGATGTTGCCGGTGACCCGCAGGCGAGTGGGCTCCACACCCAACTGCAGGAAGCGCTGCCCGTCCAGTTCGGACTGGACAGCGATCAGCCTCGCGCAGTTCAGGGTCCGCCGGCTCAAACCCGGCAGCCAGGCGTAGCGACGCGCCGAGCGTGCCGATAGCCGCGCGTTAGCGATGACCAGTGGGATACCCGCGGCGGCACAGGCATGGAACAAATTGGGCCAGAGTTCGGTTTCCATGATCACGCCCAGTACCGGCCGGGCCCGGGCCAGGAACCGATCCACCGCGGTGGGTATATCATATGGCAGATAACAATGATAAACGCTGTCGCCCAGTGACTCGCGCACCTGACGGGATCCGGTCGGGGTCATGCTGGTGATCAGCAAAGACCGCTTCGGGTAGCGCTCACGCAGTGCTCTGATCAGCGGCAGCGCGGCCCGGGTCTCGCCCAGCGACACTGCATGGACCCAGATGCAACCTTCCGGCACCGGTGCACAGTAGCCAAACCGCTCGCCCCAGCGCAAGCGGTAATCAGGCGCGCGGCGGCCACGCGACCACAGCCGTACCACAACGGCTGGAAGCGCCAGATAGAACAGCACGCTGTAGAGGTATCGCATCGCTCCTCAGCTCAGCTCGCTCAGGGCCTGCCGGGCCGCCGCCACGTCGGCCCGAAGATGGATGGGATTGAGGGTTCCGATGACCACGCTGGCGACCCCGGGCTGCTTCAACAAAAGTTGCAAGGATGCGGCCAGCGGATCAGGCGCGGCAACGGCCGCCAGATGACCACTGACCAGCCCTTTCTTGATCAGCACGCCACGCTCCAGCGCCCGGGCCGCCCGGATCACAGGCAGTTCCGCTCGATACTGCAGATTATAGGTCACCATGACCAGGTCGCAGCAGGCCAGGGCCGCCAAACCGCCGGCGACGGTCTTGCCGGAAAAGCCAATCGCGCGCACCAGGCCGGTCGCCTTGAGTTGGAGCAGCGTCGGCAGACACTCTTGATGCTGCAGCAGCGCCAGGTCATCGCCATCTGAATGAACCAGCACATAGTCAAGATAGTCGGTCCGCAGCCGCCGCAGACTGCGCTCGACACTGGTACGCACCGCCGCCGCTGAAAAATCGAAACGTGATCGGCCACCCCGGAACGTCTCGCCTACCTTGCTGCCGAGCACCCACTGACGCCTGGCGCCGGGCAACAAGCGGCCCAGGCGTTCTTCGCTGCTGCCATAGGCCGGCGCGGTGTCCAACAGGTTGATGCCAAGGTCGCGTGCCAACGTCAGCAGCTCGACCACCGTCCGGTCATCCGGCAGTTCGAAACCGTGTGGATACTTGACGCCCTGGTTACGGCCGAGTTTGACCGTTCCCAGCCCCAGAGGGCTGACCATCAGCCCGGTCGTACCCAGCGACCTCAGTTCCATGCTAGAGCCTCACGGTTCCAGGGGTAATCGCCCTGGCGGGGTCGCGGCCAGTCCGCCGGCAGCGGATCACTGAATCCGGGTTCAATACCCTGCTCATGCAAGGCCGCCAACACCGCGTCGGCTAGCATAGGTGTCAGCGCCAGTTTCGTTGGCCAGACGGTCAGTACGGCGCCATCCTGTCGCAGCACCGGCCCGTCCGGGCGCCGGCCCCCGTAGTCATAGCCCTCGGCCCGGTCGATCCGCAAGGTGGCGAATTCAGCCGCCGTCATATCCAGTTCCGGCAGCTGACTCGCCAGTTCCTGGCGGGCCCGACCAACCTGCGCGGCCGCGTCACAGTCAACGCCTGTTTCAGCCAGATCACCACCCAGATACCATACTGCCCGGCCGCTCGCATCGCTGTGGCTGGTGACGGTCAGCCGCGGCTTGTCCGACCAGCCGAGGAAATGCCCGAACAGGGGCGGCAGATAAGGCGCGCGCATAAGCACCATGTGCAACGGCCGACGCTGCATGGGTATCGCACTCAAGTCGCCATTGCCAGCGCCGGCAGCCAACACCACCCGTTGTGCCTGCAGCCGCAGCCTGCGCTCGTTACCGGCGGTCAGTTCCAGGCAGCCTCCGCTGGGATGGTGGTCCACCTGGCCCAGGGCAAGCGCACTGGTCTGCCCGTCGGTAAGCGCCGCCACCAGCGAAGCGGTCGCCACCACCGGCTCATCGAGCTGATAGACCGCGCCGCGAAAATCGGAGTCGGTGAGCGCCACCGGGTGGGCGGTAGATGGCAACGGTCGTACCCTACCGCGCACGGCTTTGCTGGCAAAAAATCCCGCCAGCCGGCCAACGCCGGCACTAGCGATCAGATACTGGTGGCCAGCCAGTGCCCCGACCGAACGCAAGTCCACCTCACCCGTACCCGCCAGACACTGGCGCCACCGGGCGGGCATCGCCGCGATCGACTCGCTGGCACCACTCAGCCTGCCACCGAGGGCATACTTCATGCCGCCATGAATGATGCCCTGGGATGCCAGGGTCTGTCCGCCGCCCAGCGCCACGGCTTCAACCAGCACGGCGTGGTAACCCGAGCTGCGCAACCGTGCCAGAATCCACAGCCCGGCGATGCCGCCGCCGATGACGGCAACATCCACCCGGCACGAGGGAACCTTCATAGCGCTCATCTATCAAGCGTATTGATCTTTGAAATTGGACGCAAAACCCGCAAACTCGTTAAAGTTGGTTTAGACTCATTCTAAACTGATTCGACGGCAGAAGGAGATCCAGTATGGCAACATCCCCCGCCAGTGCGACCCGTGAAGGCAACCTCGAGGCTCCCACGCGTCACCCGTTGGACTGGCAGAGTGAGGAATTCTACAGCCAGGACGCCCTGTTCCAGGAGATGGAGCGGGTGTTCGACATCTGCCATGGTTGCCGCCGGTGCGTCAGTTTATGCCATGCGTTTCCCTCCTTATTCGATTTGGTAGACGAATCGGAGACTCTTGAGGTCGACGGCGTGGCCAAATCGGACTATTGGAAAGTGGTCGATCACTGTTATCTGTGCGACCTCTGCTATATGACCAAGTGCCCCTATGTACCGCCGCATCCCTGGAATGTCGACTTTCCCCACCTGATGCTGCGGGCCAAGGCGGTTAAATTCCAGCAGGGCGACGTCCGTCGCCGGGATCGCCTGCTGACATCGACCGATGCCGTCGGCAAACTGGCCAGCATCCCGGTTGTCGCAGAGACGGTCAACGCGGCCAATCGCAGCCCGGCGCTGCGCAAGCTGCTCGACAAGACACTCGGGGTCCATCCCGACGCCAAACTTCCCGAATATCACAGTGATACTGCCCGCCGTCGGCTGCGCGGCCACCAAAGCTTGAACGGCCAACCCGAGGAGATCGGCCGCACCCGCGGCAAGGCCGCGCTGTTCACGACCTGTTACGGCAATTACAACCAGCCGCAGATCGCCGCGGATATGGTCAAAGTATTCGAGCACAACGCCATCCCCATGTCGCTGGTTGAGAAAGAACAGTGCTGCGGCATGCCCAAGCTGGAACTGGGTGATCTGCAGGCGGTGGCGCGCGCCAAACAGGCTAATATACCGGTACTGGCGAAAATGATCGACGCAGGCTGGGACATCGTGGCACCAGTACCCTCGTGCGTACTGATGTTCAAACAGGAATTGCCGCTCATGTTCCCTGATGACGCCACGGTCGCCAAGGTCAAGGCGCACATCTTCGATCCGTTCGAATACCTGATGCTGCGCCACCGCGAAGGCAAGCTGCGAACCGATTTCAAGCAATCGCTAGGCAAAATTGCCTATCACGCGGCCTGCCACTTGCGGGTGCAGAATATTGGCCTGAAAACACGCGAACTGCTCGAGTTGATTCCCGACACCGAGGTCGAGCCAATCGAACGCTGCTCGGGCCATGACGGCACCTATGCCGTGAAGTCCGAATTCCACGAGATTTCGATGAAAATCTGCCGGCCGGTGGTGAACCGGGTCAAGCAGGCTGAGGCCAAATACTATGCCAGCGACTGTCCGATGGCGGGCGATCAAATCGAAAACGGCCTCGCCGGCGATCAGCCGGCAGCGCATCCAATGAGTCTGCTACGCCAGGCCTACGGCCTGTAAGCCTCTGGCCGGACCATTCATGTCAGGACATGGAGACCACAGCATGCAAAAATTGACACGCGAATCGCTTTATACACTGGAGGACTACGCGCGCGCGCGCCCGGAGTTCCGCCGGCGGGTTATGGAACACAAGCGCCACCGCAAGGTGCCACTGGGTCCCAATGCCACCCTGTATTTCGAGGATACTCTGACGATCCAGTATCAGGTGCAGGAAGTGCTGCGGGTAGAACGTCTGTTTGAGCCGGCCGAGGTGCAGGACGAACTGGACGCCTACAACCCGTTGATCCCCGACGCCAGCAACTGGAAAGCGGTATTCATGATCGAATTCAGCGACGAAGCCGAACGCCGCCAGGCGCTGGCCAGGCTGATCGGTATCGAGGACCGGGTCTGGCTGCAGGTCCACGGATTCGCCCCGGTTTACGCCATCGCTGATGAGGATCTCGACCGGGAGACCGCCGAGAAAACCTCCGCCGTCCACTTTGTGCGGTTCGAACTCGCGCCGGATATGATCGCGGCCGTGAGACGCGGCGCCAACATTGCCGCCGGTGTGGATCATCCCGGGTATCGCTACGAGCTTCCCGCCCTGGCGCCCGACGTGCGGCAGTCGCTGGCCAACGACCTGCCATAGCTTAGATCACGCGCGCCCGGTCAGTGCGGCCGGGCACGGCGGCGCAGCGGCAGCGATGCCAGGATCACCGCGATCACACCAGTCAGGAATACCCCGTCGAAGGTGCCGGCACCGCCGATTGAGGCAACCGGCGCCCCCAGACCCTGAATCCGGTCCAGATTGAGCAGGTCGGCACCGATCAGGGTACCCATGCTCCCGGCAATGTATGCCAGTGCAGGTGCACGCTGGCGCGTCAGAAGAACTGCCACCAGTGCGGCGATCAGCGGCGGCAGAAAAGTCGGCACGGCGATACCGACGCCACGGACCGGCTCGGCCATCAGGTGCACAGCAACCGTGACCAGCGCAACGCCGATCAATCCCTGCAGCCACAACCGGTTACGGATCAGCAGATAAAGCGACAACAGCGTCGGCACCACAGCCCCACCCACATTGACTGCAATCAGTGTCCCGGGCCAGTTCTGGACCACCGGTATCACGTAGCGCATGCCGAAGAAATCGACCACCTGGCCGGTCACTACCGGTTCAGGTGCCAGCCGCAACACGGGCAGGTTGACGTAGCTCCCGACCAGTGACGCCAGTAGCAGCAGCACTACAAAGCGCGGCGCGATACCGACCCGCTCGTAGACATAGGACAGCACATGCAGCTCTAGCAGGACAACCAGGAAGCCGAGCAGCACAAACAGCATGAGGTAAATCGGGTAATCGAGCGGAAAATAGTCCATGGTCAGCTCATCGTCTCAGAGGGCGGTTCGGCCGCTGCAAGAATTGCGACAACCGGCGGCGGCCGGCACCCACCCGGCTGCTGGCTTCCGCGTTACCACGCGTGCGGCAGCATAGCGCAGGCGGAGCCCGTCCGACTGCGCGTCACCGGAGAATTCTGTACCGGCCACCAATCTCCGGCACCAGCACGCGGCTGGCACCGTAGCCCGCGTCAGGCGGAATGACCATAACCTGGCCGTCGGGGTGCGGCTCGATCTCCGGTTGCACGGTGACAACCGGCTCACCGCTGGCCCGGGCCAGGGCGTCGGAGACGCTGCTAGCCCGGGCCAGCCGGGCCAGGTTCATACGGGTCGGAAATAACACCTGGAGTTCCCCACATTCGGCCCTCGCGATAGCCTCACGCGGCGTCAGCCAAAGCGCCTGCAGCGTCTCGATACCGTCATGGCAGACCTGCTGATCGTCAGGTGCCGGCGCCAGGAAAAAACGCGTATCAAATATCCGCGGCCTGCCCCTGGGTGTAATCCAATGGCCGAACGGCACCAGCAGATCCAACGCCAGCTGCAGCCGCACATACCGACACAAGGCGCTCAGCGGTGCCGTGCCCAGCATCAGCCGGTCGCGCCACGGCACCAGCGCCGCCTGTTGGCAACCCGATATCAAACGGTCGGCTTCAGTGGTCCGGGCCAGCAACAGACCACACTCCTCGAACGCTTCCCGGACTGCGGCAACCGCGTAAGGACGCTCGACCGGGGCCACTGCCGTTGCACCATGCGTAACGAAATCCCGATGATGGTCGTCCGGCTCCACCTTGCCGCCCGGGAACACCACCGCGTCCGGGAACGCGCTGACGTAAGGCGGACGCACCAGCATCAGCACTTCCGGACCGTGCGCCGCATCGCGCAGCAATAGCACGGTGGCCGACGGGCACACCTGCCCGGTCATTCCAAGTGACCGATCGTCAACGGTATATTTTCGACGATTTCCAGGCCGTAGCTTTCCAGGCCCATATAGTGCCAGTTGCTGTTACTCATCAACCGCATGCGGCGTACACCCAGATCCACCAGGATCTGCGAACCAACCCCGTTCTCGCGCCATTCGCGGGCTCGTTCGGGCGTATCGGGCAGCACCGCATCGGCCGGGCGCTCGAACAAGGACAAGTCGAGGCTGGTCGGATCGCGCAGGTAAATCACCACGCCCCGGCCCTCATCGGCAATCCGACGCAGTGCGGCATCCAGTAGACTGTCTTCACGGGGGCCCAGCAGATCGTCGAGCGGATGTTCATTGTGCACCCTTACCAGTACCGCGCTGCCGTCAGTAACATCACCTTTGACCAGCACCAGGTGCCGCAGGCCGTCCGGTATCGACCGGTAGGTATAGGCCTGGAACTCACCGTAACGGGTCTGCAAGTTACGGCTCTGCTGGCGCTGGACCAGCTTTTCCTGCTGCCGCCGGTGACGAATCAGCGCGGCTATCGATACGATCGGCAGTCCGTGCTCGGCGGCAAACGCCGTCAGTTCCGGCAACCGCTTCATGCTACCGTCGTCGTTGACCAGCTCACAGATCACGCCGGCAGGCTGCAATTCTGCCAACCGCGCCAGATCGACCGCTGCCTCGGTATGCCCGGCACGCACCAGCACGCCCCCCTCGCGCGCCCGCAGCGGAAAAATGTGACCGGGTCGGGCGAAATCCTCCGCCCGCGCGTTGTGGCCGGCCAGAGCTTGTAGCGTGTGGGCGCGGTCAGCCGCGGAGATACCGGTCGAGGTTTCAAACTTGAAGTCTACCGACACCGTAAACGCTGTGGCGTGCGATTCGGTGTTGTGCTGAACCATTTGCGGCAGATCCAGGGCCCGCAGACGCTCGTCGGTGAGCGGCGCGCAGATGATGCCGCTGGTATGGCGGATCATGAAGGCAATCTTGTCGGCCGTGGCCTTCTCCGCGGCCATAATCAGATCGCCTTCATTTTCGCGCGATTCGTCGTCGACCACGACGACGAATCGGCCGTCAGCCAGCGCCCGGATGGCTTCTTCGATGCTGGAGAACTGTGTAGTCATTACCCTGCAAACGTGTGGGCCATGGGCCCTTGCGGCCCATTGTGGAAGTCGCAAGTATAGGCAATCGCAGCAGTGCTGTCGCCGCTGCCATAAGCGCCGCGTCGCAACGCTACCCTGGCGGGTCCTCGGCGGAGCAGCGACCCAGCTGGTTCAGTAGATAATCACGCAGTACCACTGCCTGATTGTGGGCCGGATCCCGAGCACTGTAGATTAACGTTAAGCGGCTGTCAGCGGCCAATGCCAGCAACTGTTCGATGACCTCCGGACGCTGTGCCAGTTCGGCCTGGTAGCACTGCCGGAACTCGTCCCACCGGACCGGCTGATGGCCGAACCAGCGCCGCAGTTCGTGACTGGGCCCCGCTTCCCGCAGCCATAGTTCGAGCCCGGCGCGCGCCCGACTCACACCGCGTGGCCACACCCGGTCGACCAGCACCCGGTGTCCATCGCCCGGCACAGCGGGCTCATAGACCCGCTTGGTGACAATCTCCATGGCGCTATGAATTGCGTCGTATAACGACTGATTCGGTCACGATTACATCCATCGGAATATCAAACGGCTGCGGATGGATCGTATCCAGCCGCGCCAGTTCATAGCCGATACCGATCGCCATTGGTGGCTTGCTCAATGCCGCGATGGTGCGATCAAAATAGCCACCGCCGTAGCCGAGGCGGTAGCAGCCGCCATCGAAGCCCACCAGCGGCACCAGTAGCACATCAGGCTCGACAACGTTGCGCGTGCGCGGCACCGGAATCTGGTAAACGCCGCGCTCGGTTGGATCGCCGGCCTGCCAGAGCCGGAATTCCAGCGGCTGACGCGGCTCGATCACCGCCGGCAATGCGGTCCGGCCACCGCTCTGATTGAGTTCGGCGGCCAGCCCACGGGCATCGAACTCGCCCTTGAATGGCCAGCACAGGCCGAAAACCAGCCCTTCCGGCGCCGGCAGTAGCTGCCGCAGATACGGCTCGATGATCGCATTCCAGCGGTTGCGCTGCTCGCGACCCACGGCCAGCCGCGCGGCGATCAGCCGCTCCCGCTCGCGGCGGCGCCATTGCTTGACCTCGCTTGGATCCACCTAACACGCTCCTCCCGGCTGTCAGATCAGCCAGGTTGACAGACTCTCGTACAACAGTCGCAGCCCGGTGAGCAAAAGAAACGCGTAGCACAGTTGGTAGAAGCGCTCCGCCGGCACCCGCTTGTGCAGCCAGATGCCCAGTCCCATGCCGAGTGCGGCCAGCGGCAGCAGGACCAGCGCAAGCTCGAGGTTGGTATCACCCAGCTGGCCCAGCAGACTATAAGGAATCAGTTTGACGTAATTAACCACAATAAAAAAGATCACGGTGGTGCCCTGGTACAGGGTCTTGTCGAGCTGCCGTGGGAGCAGATACACCTGCAGCGGCGCTCCGCCAGCGTGGGCGATGAAGCTGGTGAAGCCGGACACCGCCCCCCAGAAACCGCCCCGCAGCACATCCTGGGGCTGCGCCTCGGCGGCCACGTGGCGCCGCCGCAGCCAGTAGTCGAGGCTGAACGTGACCGCAATCACGCCGAGCAGCAGGCGAACGAATGTCTCATCCAGCAAGCCGAACGTCAGACTGCCCAGTGTAATCCCCGCCACCGCACCTGGCAGCATGATACGCAGGCTGGCCGGATCCGCATGGCCCCGATAAGCCCATACCCCGATCAGATCCATCACACACAAAATCGGCAGCAGAATGGCGGCCGCCTGCACCGGGCCGATGACCAGCGACAGCAGCGGCACCGCCAGAATGCCGAGACCGCCACCAAACCCACCCTTGGAGATTCCCATGATCAGCACCGCCGGTACGGCGCTGGCATAAAACCACGGATCGGTCAGCAGCATACCGCCCCGCATGATTGGCCAAACGACTCACCACATGCAACCATGTTGCCTCACCGCTGTAGACGTTTGATTGGATAACCGGCACTCGCAGCCATGGCATCAGCGACTGTTGTGACCACCTCTGTTTCAGAACTGGCCGCTTTCATCCGGCGCCATCCGCGACTGCTGGTGATAACCGGTGCCGGCGTCAGCACCGCCTCCGGGATTCCCGATTACCGCGATCACGATGGCCAGTGGAAGCAAAGCCAACCGGTCACCTGGCAGGCTTTCGTAGGCAGTGAATACGCCCGTCAACGCTACTGGGCGCGCAGTATGCTGGGCTGGCCTCGCTTCGGCCAGGCCCGGCCTAACGGGGCTCACGGCGCGCTGGTGCAACTTGAGGCCGCCGGCCATGTGAGCGCGCTGATAACCCAGAACGTCGACGGGCTGCACCAGCGCGCCGGCCACCACCACGTAATCGACCTGCACGGGCGTCTGGACCGGGTCGACTGCCTGGCCTGCGGGTGCAGGCTTACCCGCGCCGACGTGCAGCGGCAACTGCTGACGATCAATCCCGAATTCGCCGACCGTCCGGCAACCCTGTTAGCCGACGGTGATGTCGCTCTGGAAACGGCCGACTTCAGCCAGTTCCGGCTCCCGACGTGCCCCCGCTGCGGGGGACTGGTCAAACCGGCGGTGGTGTTCTTCGGCGAAACGGTCCCGCCGGCCCGGGTCGCCATGGCGTTGGCAGCACTGGAGCAAGCCGATGCGGTCCTGGTCGTGGGCTCGTCGCTGATGGTCTACTCGGGATTCCGATTCTGCCGTGCCGCCGCCGCCCAGGGCAAACCGATTGCAGCCCTTAACCTCGGCCGCACCCGGGCCGACGACCTGCTGGCACTGAAGGTCAGCCAGTCCTGCGCCGAAGCCCTGCCTGAACTGATCGGCCAACTGGCCATATGAGCGTCAGACCACCGGGCGCCCGCCGATGAACGGATTGTTGCGACGTTCCGCGCCAATGGTGGAGGTCGGGCCATGGCCGGGGATGAACTGGACCTCGTCGGGCAGGGTCAGCAACTGCTCGCGGATCGAGTGAATCAGGGTGTCGAAATCACCGCGCGGGAAATCGGTGCGACCGATCGAGCCCTGAAACAGCACATCGCCAACGATCGCCAGCTTGGCGTCGGGCTGGTAGAACACCACGTGGCCCGGGGTATGCCCCGGACAGTGCCGGACCGCCAGTTCGATGGTGCCGAACCGGACCGTGTCGCCCTGCTCCAGCCAGCGGTCGGGGGTGAATGGCTGCACTGGCGGAAATCCGAACATCTGACTCTGTTCGGCCAGTCGATCAAGCCAGAACCGGTCCTCCTGCTGCGGCCCCTCGATCGGCACGCCAAGCCGGTGCGCCAGCTCTCCGGCGCCGCCGACATGGTCGAGATGACCGTGGGTCAACAGGATCTTCTCGATCCCGCAGCCCGCTTCTTCTGCCGCCGCCACCAGCCGGTCGATCTCACCACCGGGATCGACCAGCGCCGCCTTGCCACTGGCCTCACAACACAACAGTGAACAATTCTGGGCGAACGGGGTGACAGGAATGATGTAGGCTTTCATACGCCCCAGTTCAAGATATTGAAGATGTGATTGTAGCAACGCCTGCTAGTGCAGGGGATCCAGCCACGTCGTCATCGAACGATATCAGGCCGTCTGATAGAGATAATCCCGGGTCAGCGGCACCGTGTCATTAGCCCGTGCCAGCTGGAACTGGAAAACCACCAGTTCGCCCCAGCGGAAAGCCGCCTCGGAGAGTTGCAGATAGTACTCCCACATGCGACAGAAGCGTTCGTCGAAACGCTCGGCGGTCACGTCGCGGATTCGCTGAAAGCGCTGATGCCAGTGCTGCAGCGTTTTCGCATAGTGTAGCCGCAGCACCTCCAGATCGCTGAGAATCAACCCCGAGCGCTCAATCCGGCGGGACACCTCGGACAGCGCCGGGATGTAACCGCCGGGAAAAATGTGCTTGCGAATCCAGGCATCGGTCACCGTCGGCGGCCGGGTGCGGCCAATGGTGTGAATGAGCGCACGCCCATCGGGCTTGAGCATCCGTTCGATGGCGTCGAAATAGACCTGATACTGGGGCCGGCCCACATGCTCGAACATGCCGACACTTACGATGGCATCGTATTGGTCCTGATGCAACCGGTAATCCTGGAGCCGGAACTGCACCCGATCCTCCAGACGCGCCGCCCGCGCCCGTGCCTGCGCCACCCGCAGCTGATCGTCGGCGAGGGTTAACCCGACCACCTCAACACCGTAGTGCTCGGCCAGATGCAGCGCCATACCCCCCCAACCACAACCGATGTCGAGCACCCGCTGCCCCGCCCGCAGCAGCAGCTTGCGGGCGATATGCTCGCGTTTGGCAGTCTGCGCCTCATCGAGGGTCATACCAGGCCGGCTGAAGTAAGCACAGGAATACTGCATGTCCTGGTCCAGGAAACCACGGAACAACTGCTCGTCGATATCGTAATGATGGTGCACATTGGCGCGGCTGCGCCTGGCGTTGTTCAGCTCCACCGCATGGTGTCGTAGTCGGCTGACGACACCCCGCAGCCCCACGCGGTCGGCGAGAACCTGCTGCTGGTTGACGGCGGCCAGTGCGAAGACTGCCAGCAGACCGCCTTCGCCCGGTTCCCAGCCGCCATCCATGTAGGTCTCGCCCAGTTCCAGTTCAGGATCGCGCGCGATACGTCTGAGCACATCGCGGCGATGTACGACTATGTGTGCTTGCGGCATCCCCTCGCCCAGCGTGTGAGTGATTCCGTCCGGCATCTGCACACTCAATGTGCCGGTGTGCAAGCGACGTTCAAGCAACGATAAAATCATCATCCACTACGCCTTATACAATAACCGGCGAAGATACCCTCATCACGATGCTGGCAATCCGCCCCCAGGTCACAACGGCTCGACCGTGACAGCCACAGCATGGCCGATAGATTGCCGGTACGACCTCTCTGGATGCAGATCAAGCAGCAATGGGTTAGCGGCCTCGCGGGTTCTTTATTGAATAACCGAGACAGTAGTAAATGCCCGGATCAGGTATCACAGGTCAGATATTGCATCGCCAGCCTATGGATGGCAAACGGCCAGTAACACCCACAGATACTCCGCGCGAGCGTTGCGATGGTAAAGTGCCCGACTTTGATCAATAGAAGTACGCTTTGATGCTGCGACTGCCCGCTCGGATCCTGCCATCACGAGCGGCCGCTATGGCCGTATTGCTGCTGGCTGCACCCACCGCCTTTGCCGGGGGCGACCCGGCTGCCGGTGCCGGGATGCTGGTCCAACTGGGCCAGATATTTATTGACGTCATCCTGCCAGTCTACCTGCTGGTGGCCGTCGGCTGGGTGCTGGGCAAACGCCTTGGGCTGGAAGCCCGCACGCTATCACGCTATGCCTATTACATTCTGGTGCCGGCGTTCGTGTTCAAAGTCATGTCGACTGCCAGCCTGCCGGCGGCGCTGGCACTGCGGATGGTCGGTTACATTCTGCTGGTGCATCTGGCCGTCGCCGGCGCCGCGCTGGCGCTCGCCCTGATGCTGCGGCGGCCGGCGCAGGTGGTAGGCGCCTATGTGGTAATCGCGGTGTTTGGTAACGTTGGCAACTTTGGGTTACCGCTGATCAGTTTCCGGCTCGGACCACAGGCGCTGGCGCCAGCGACGGTGTATTTCCTGGCAGTGGTGGTTATCGCCTTCGTGATCGCCGTCGCGGCTGCCAGCTGGCACCACGGCGGCGTATGGCACGCGTTGCTGTCGGTGCTGCGCACGCCCGCGCTGATGGCATTAGTGCCGGCACTGGCTTTCAATGTGGGCCATGTGGTGCCACCGCTATGGCTGAGTCGGAGTGTTGATCTGCTGGGCAATGCGATGGTGCCCACCATGCTGGTCACCCTTGGGGTCCAACTGGCTGCAAGCGGCCGCCCGGTGCTGGAGTGGGACGTATTCCTGGCAGCCGGCGTACGCCTGATCGGAGCACCATTGATCGCGCTGGCGCTGGCGATCCCATTCGCTCTGCCGGAGCCGGCTCGTACCACGGGCATTCTGCAGGCCAGCATGCCCACCGCCGTGCTGGCAGTCTTGATCGCACTGGAACATAACCTGCTGCCGAACTTCGTAACCACCGCCGTACTGATATCCACGCTGGCCAGCGTGGTCACGCTGACCCTGGTGATGGCGCTGGTGTGATGCCGGGTTCAGCTTTCGGCAATTCGCAGCGTCACTATCAGCGTCTCTAATTCGGCAACCGGCAACGCCTGTTCCAGTTGCGGATAAAACTGCTGTTCGCGCAAATCGTGATGTTCCAGCACAGCCCCCAGCCGCAGCACGTCAGGCAGCACCTGTATCATGGTCCGGCGCGGCGGCTGATCACTGGCAAAACGCGCCAGCAAATCGGTCAGGTGGGCCAGCCGGCGCTGCAGGATAAGATGATCGCCGGTCAACAGACGGGCTGTTTGCGCATCGAGATCAACCGCCAACGGCACGACGTGGACCTCTTCCAGCTGCAGGTGTGCTTCCAACAAAGCGCCCAGCCCGGCGAAACAAGCCGCGGCATCCTGGTACCGGCAGGCGGTGAACGCCTCCAGGAGGTCCAGATAGCGTTCTGTCAAACGCTCATGGACGGCGCTGTTGACAGCACTCAACGTCACTGGGGCCGGGCGCGAACTTTGATCGGGTGCGTTCATCAAAGGTAAAACCCACCAACTGCAAACGGAAGAACCTCATGGCGACGGTTCTCGGCATGAAGCCGGTCATGGTCTACCGGTTTCTGCCCTTTACTATAGCGCTATTGGCCACGTTGTCGCTCACCGTGTGCTCGGACGCCCAGCCAACCGCGGTGGGTCTACACCAAGGCACCCTGTCGCCCTGCCGCAGTTCGCCCAATTGTGTATCCAGCACGACCCGGGACGCCGCGCACCGGATTGCACCGATCGCCCTTTCAGGGGCGACCCGTGCAGGCCTGGAACAGATTGCGCGGGCTCGTCACGGCCCTGCCCCACACCACCATCGTTGCCGACCACAGCGACTATCTGCACGCTCTGTGCCGCAGCCACGTCTCAGCTTCGTCGCGGCTGTTCGCACCCCATATGACGCTACGCTACAGCCTGGCCGCGAGCCGGCTGCTGCGCCATCAGGGGGCCGTCCGATATCCGGGCCGCCAAGCGGTGCTACCAGCAGGTCGTGGTTCAGTTACCGTTATCCCGACTGAAGCGCCCGGCTTTTTCAGGCCCGGGCGCTTCACCCAGGGTCAGTAAGTCACCCGGGTGGTGCCGTCAGCAGCGGTGATGACACGAACCCGGTCACCGGGCGCGAAGGCAGTGTCAGCAGCCTGGGTGACGGCCATGGTATGCCCGCTATCCAGGCGTACGGTAATTTCCAGACCCGGCTGCCGGGTGGCATTTTCCTCCGCTGCCGAACCGGCCAGGCCACCCAGTACGGCGCCGCCGACGGCGGCGGCGGCGGCGCCACGGCCACCGCCGATGGTGCTGCCGGCAATCCCGCCCAAGGCGGCCCCAGCGATGGTACCGACGCCGCTCTTGGTACCCTCGATCAATACATGGCGCACACTTTCGACGGTCCCGTACTGGACGTCCTGGGTCATGCGCGCTTGGTTACGGCTATAGACATTCCCCGACAAACTGGCCGGGCAGCCGGCCAGCACGAACACTGACATTGCCACGACCGCGACCAGCTGAATTCCCCGCATCAAACGCATCGCTTGCTCCTCGTTACCTGAGATGGACCATTGCACACGTACCGGCAGTCGGCAGACTGCTGCTGACCACGACTTCTAAAGGATAAGCAAGTCACCACCGTCCAGGGCCAAAACCTTGACCCGCTGACCCAGCATGACGACCAGTCCGCCATTGCGGCAACGCCCATCCGTGGTGAACTCGAAGGTATACCGCCGCTCCAGCTGAACCCGGCCGGACCCAGCCCGCTGCAGCCACATGCGGTCCAGGGCCACCGTGTCGTCAAGCAGCTGCACACCCTGATCCTCGCAGAAACGCACGCAGACATGACGCGCCTGCTCCCGCACCCGCAGGCTATCCTGCCAGAACCACAAACCGGCGCCCAGCGCCAGCAACAACAGCAACGTCGTCAAAATGCATTCGGCTCCGCCAGCGACTGTACCGGCCGTGCTGCCACTCGATTGCGCAGATAGACCGGCTCCAGGCGATCCGGCGCCTGGGCGATACCGGCATGGGCCGCGAGCACGGCGACGTCCCTAGCATCAGGATAACATTGCGGCCATTGACTGACGACGGCCAGACGCGCAGTCAGCCTGTCCTGATAACGGCCCCAGCCGGTACCGATGCCGATCCACCCGGCGCCGCCGGCCGACGGCACGGCCACCTCCGCGGGCGGAGCCACTTCATCAGCGACCAGCTGCTGCACCACCCCTTGAGCATCGACCTGGTAACAGCCCCAGTAGACTTCGCCCATCCTGGCATCGATCGCCACCGCCAGCCGGCGGCCCCCGTGACGACGCCAACCGCCATGGGCCAGCGTCGCCAGCGTCGACACCGGCAACACCGGCAGGCCGGCCGCGAAGGCGATACCCTGGGCCACGCTGACACCGATCCGCACGCCGGTGAAAGCACCCGGGCCGCGGGTACAGGCGATCGCGTCGAGTGCCCGGACACTCAGCCCGGCATCCGCCAACGCCGCTTCACAATACGGCAGGATCAGCTCAGCGTGCTGACGCGGTGCGACCCGAAAACGGCTGGCACGCACCTCGGTCCCGCACAGCACCGCAACGGAGCAAGCTTCGGTGGTGGTATCAAGCGCCAGCAGCTTCATAGCGAGACCTCGGCCGGTGTCGCGAAGAAGTCTGTCACCTGCGTCAGACTGCGGGTACGCGCCATGGGCGGAAGGCTGGCCAGGAAAATGCGTCCATAGGCCCGGGTGAGCAGCCGGGGGTCGGCCAGCATGAGCACGCCACGGTCATGGACGTCGCGGATCAGCCTGCCGACACCCTGCTTCAGCGTAATCACCGCCTGAGGCAGCTGGAAATCCATGAACGGATTGCCGCCACGGCGCCGCAGGGCCTCGCTGCGGGCCTGAGTGACGGGATCACCGGGCGCAGCGAACGGCAGCTTGGCGATAATCACACACGACAACGCCTCGCCGCGCACATCGACCCCCTCCCAGAAACTGGCCGTGCCCAGCAACACGGCATTGCCCAAGGCGCGGAACCGTTCCAGCAAGGTGTTCTTGGGCAGACTGCCCTGAACCAGCAACGGGTACTGGATGCGCTGCTCCAGATAGCGCGCTGCCTCCCGCAGTGCCTGATGGCTGGTGAAAAGGATGAATGCCCGGCCCCGGCTGGCCGTCAGCACCGGTAGCGCGGCCTCCAGCAGCGCCTCGTTATAACCCGCTGCGGTAGGCTCGGGCAGACCCTTGGGATGATACAGCAACGCATTGCGCGCATAGTCAAACGGGCTCTCCAGTCGTAACGTGGTTGCTTCCGCAAGCCCGAGGCGGCGGCTGAAATGGCCAAAGTCATCACCCACGGCCAGGGTTGCCGAGGTGAAGATCCAGGCACTGCGGTACTGGCTCATACGCTGGCGAAACACGCTGCTCACATCCAACGGTGTCAGATACAAGGTGAAGCCGCGGGACCGTGTCTCCAGCCAGTAGACACAATCCTCGTCAGGCACATCGAGGAACCGCTGCAGGCGCGCCTGCAGCGTCTGGCAGCGGCTCAGGCAGTTTGCCAGACCGGATCCCCGCTGGGCGCCCTCTTCGAGCGCCTGTGTCAGGGCCTTGAGACCTTCTGCCAGCCGACTGCAGGCACTAGCGACCAGCGGCGCCTCGGCCAGTTCCGGCCAGCTGGCACGCCCCGGCTGCTGGCCCAGGGTTCGACCCAGGGCATCAGCCATCGTGAGTAGTGCTTCGGCGCGTTCTGCAAGCTCGGTGAAATCGGCCGCCTCGCGCTCCTGCTCCTCAAGACAATCCCGGACCAGCTCATGCAACTGATTACTGCTCAAGGCCAGGCCGAAGAACTGGCCGGCTATATCGGGCAACTGATGCGCTTCATCAATGATCAAGGCATCCGCTCCCGGCAGCACCTCGCCAAAGCCTTCCTCCTTGAGCGCCAGATCGGCACACAACAGGTGGTGGTTGACCACCACCACGTCGGCCTCAACCGCCTCACGGCGCGCCTTGAACACCAGACAATCCTGAAACCTGGGGCAATTCTGGCCCAGACAGTTATCGCCGGTCGACGTCACCCGCGGCCACAGCGGTGAATCTTCGGGCACCTCGGTGACCTCGGCGATATCGCCGCTGCGGGTGCGGCGCGCCCAATCGCTGATCAGGCTGAGCTGTCCGGCTTGAGCGCGGTTAAGACGGCCGAACTCGGCCTGCTCCAGCCGGTAGCGGCACAAATAGTTGGCGCGCCCCTTGAGTAGTGCGCTACGCAGTGGTAAGGCCAGCGCCGCCTGAACCAGCGGCAAATCCTTGTGGAACAGTTGCTCCTGCAGATTACGGGTACCGGTGGAGACAATGACTTTTTGCCCTGACAGCAGCGCCGGCACCAGGTAGGCAAAGGTCTTGCCCGTGCCGGTGCCGGCCTCGGCAATCAATACACCAGCGCTAGCCAGACTGGTACTGACCGCCTGCGCCAGCTGCTGCTGCTGGGGTCGCGGTGCGAAGCCCTCGATGTGCTGCGCCAGCGGCCCTTGCGGCCCCAGCAGAGCGGCGGCATCCATGTCGACCAGGCCAGGGTATTACTGTTGCTCGATCTGGGTGGCCTTGGCAGTGGCAGCGGCAGCACCAGCCTGGTCACCGGCGGCCTGGCGGGCTGCGGCGATCATGCGCCAGTTACGCGCCTTGAGCGAGGTATTGCCGCCAGCCAGGCTGTTGGACTTGTCGAACATGGCCGCAGCCTGTGAGTACTTGCCCTGATGCAGCCTGATCTGGCCGAGGTCATGCCAGATCGTCGGATTACCGGGCTCAATCCGCAGCGCCCGCTCCAGCGACGCCGCAGCCTTGTCCAGATCACCGCTGCCCACCGAATTGGCAGCATTGTCCAGCAGTGCCACCACCGCCTTGTTCTCGCCGCTGGCCGGCGCGCTCTGCTGCGGCGCTCGCGAGCGGGCATTGGCCGAGTTCGACCCGGCACCTTTCGAGCCTACCGTTACCGGCACCCGCGGAACCCGGCTGCCCCGCACCATTGGGGGGCGTCTGCGGGCCTACGGGTTTAGCGTTGAACGAGCCGGATGGCTTGAGCGGCGTCACCTGGACCGGCGGATGGGCCGGCTTCGGCGGCGTCTGATTGCGATACACGCTGCGGTCGACCACGGGCGCCTGCACGTAAGGGTTGGGCGAGATACAACCGCCCAGCGCCGCAGCCCCCAGCGCTACGAGTGTTACCCGGATACCGTTGTTTTTCATTGCAACAACCTTCTGAAGAACGCGCTTATGGAGTCATCCCCACCATTGCCCTGCCCGCCAGCGGCTCCCTGGCCCGCCGGAGCACCGGCATACTGGCTACTGCAGGGTGCCCACTGAGTGGGCGCCGAACCGGCGATAAAGGGCACCATAGCGGCACCCGCACAACTGCTGTCTGCCAGCTCATCGGTACTGGGATCAACCAGCACCTGCTGGATATCGGATGGGACGGCAGGATCAAGCGGCTGCAACGGCAGGTGTTTCATGATCGCCAGCCACACCGGAAGCGCCCCGCTGGCCCCGGTCAGCTTGGTCGGTTTGTTGTCGTCGCGCCCGACCCAGACCACCGTCAACAGATTGCCGCTAAAACCGGAAAACCAGCTGTCGCGGTAGTTGTCAGTGGTCCCGGTTTTGCCAGCGATGTGCATGTCCGGCAACGCGCGGTCGACCGCACGGCCGGTGCCGTTGGTCACCACCCGCTGCATGGCCCGGGTAATCAGATATTCCGGACCGGGGTTGATCACCTTGTGTAGCTGCAGCTCGTAGAGCCGCGGCAAAGGCTGCCCGCTGGCCGTCGTGACCTCGGTAATCGCCCGCAGCGGCACCCGGTAACCACCGCTCGCAAACGAGCTATAGAGGCTGGCGATATCGTATGGCGATACCCCCACAGCTCCCAACAACAGCGACGGATAGGGTTTCAGGTCGACGCCGTCCAGCCCCAGCTTCTTGAGCGTCTTGATGACATTATTGAGCCCCAGATCAAGTCCCAGCCGTGAGGTCGCCACGTTGTAGGAATGTGCCAGCGCGTCCTCCAGCGGCACCTCGCCATGATAGCGCCGGCTGTAGTTGTGCGGCTCCCAGACTTTACCATCGGGCGCCGTATAAACCAGTTTGTCATCGTCCAGCAGCGTCGTGAGGGTGTAGTGCTTAGGACGTTCCAGCGCGGTCAGGTAAATCGCCGGTTTCAGCAGTGATCCGGCGGAACGCTGGATGTCTAGGGCTCGATTATAGCCTTTCAGCCGCGGGTCGCGACCACCCACCACCGCCCGCACCTCGCCGGTCTGACTGTCCACCACGACGGCACCGACCTGCAATGCATCGGCTGGCAGTTTCTTTTCCTTATCCAGTTTAGGCAGTTCCTGCTCGACCGCCTTATCAGCTACCGCCTGAACCTCAGGATCGAGCGTGGTAAAAACGCGCAACCCCTCGTCGGTCAGGTCCTGCTGACGATAATTTTTCAGCAACTGACGCTGGACCAGGTCGACGAACGCCGGATACCGCTCATGCACCCGCGGTGGTTTGGCGGTCACTTCGAGCGGATTCTGCTTGGCGATATCGGCATCATGCCGACTGATCAGATGCTGGCTCACCATGATATCAAGCACGGTATTGCGGCGGGACTTGGCACGCTCGGGGTAGCGCCGTGGATTGTAGTACGAAGGCGCCTGCACCATGCCGACCAGGAGAGCGACCTGCGGCAGATCCAGTTCCTTCAGATTCCGGTCGAAGTAGAATCGGGCGGCCAGTGCAAACCCATGGATCGAATGATTGCCGTTCTGACCGAGATAAACCTCGTTGGAATAAGCCTCCAGGATCTGGTCCTTGGTATAGCGCTGTTCCAGCAACACGGCCATCAGAATCTCCTTCAGTTTGCGGCTGATGGTCCGCTTGTCGGTCAGAAAGAAGTTCTTGACCAGCTGCTGGGTCAGTGTGCTGCCACCCTGGACGATGTGACCGGCCCGGATATCCACCCACAGCGCCCGCAGCATGCCCTTGATGTCGATGCCGATGTTACTGTAATACGTGCGGTCCTCGACGGCTATCAAGGTATCCACCAGCACCGGCGGCAGATCCTTGAACCGAACCAGGATGCGGTCATCGCCGCTGGCTGGATAGATCGCCGCAATCTCGGTCGGCTGCAGTCGTATCAGCGCCGGTTCCGGCTTGCCGTCCAGGCTTTTCAGCACCTTCAGCGTGTCACCGGAAAAGCGTACTTTGATCTTGCGGGCCGGCTCCTCGCCGTCCCAGAATTTGAAGTCCCGTGTGTAGATAACGAAGCTGTCACCGTCATGATCATAGCTACCGGGCTTGCTGGGATCCGACGATTTGCGGTACGGCAGCAGCCCCAGTTCTTCCTTGAGGTCGGCCGGGCTCAAATGCTCGCCAGCGAACAGTTGCAGCGGTCGCGCATACACCCGCGCCGGAAGCGCCCAACGCCGGCCGGCGAATTTTTCCTGGATCACCTGGTCCAGTTTGGCCATGTAGACCGCTAATGCAAGCCCGCCGACAATGCCGATGCCGAGCGACAGCGTGAAGAAGAGCCCCAGCAACCGGCGCCCCAGACCGCGTCCCGGCGTAGCTTCAGGACTACGCCGCTGGCGGTGCCGGCGCCGCCCCTTTAGAGAAGAGGATTTGGCCATCGAATTTGGAGTGGGAATGACTTCCGATTGGACTGAGTTAAGATAGCATTCTAATGAAGACCCTCGCCGCCACCAACCTCAAGATCCGGCAGGCACGTCGATGCGGTCATATGACTGCGCAGGCGTTGATCTGGTTCATCCTCATTGCGTTTCAGCTGGCAGTGCCCGTCACCGCGCGGGCGGCCAAGCCGGGGCTGAGCGTCACGGTGCGAGGAATCAACGGTGCCCTCAAGGCTAACGCAATGGCGTTCCTGCAGATTGCACAACTGGCCAAATCGGACCAGCCGTTGCCCGGCCCAGCCCGAATCCGCTACCTGCATCAGCAAGCCGGGCATGAAATCAAGCAGGCCCTGCAGCCGTTCGGCTACTATCAGCCTACCATCGATAGCTCGTTGAAGCAGACTCCGGCCGGTGGCTGGCAGGCAGTCTACACCATTGCGCACGGGCCCGCGTTACCGATCGGCAAGATTGACATCCGCGTGGTCGGACCGGGCAAAGACGACCCCACGTTTCGCAAGATCATCACCAACACTCCCATAAAGAAGGGCCAAACGCTCAATCAGCAGGCTTACGACAAGCTGAAGTCGGCCCTGCAATCGGCAGCGACCGAGCGGGGTTACTTCGATGCCCATATGCTGGTGAACCGGATTGTGATCGATCTGCAAAACTACCAGGCGACGGTAATCGTCCACTATGACACCGGCGAACGTTATCGGCTTGGCAAGGTCACTTTCACTAAGTCGCCACTGTGGCCGAAACTGCTGCAGCGTTACGTCACTTTTCACCCGGGCGATCCCTACGACGCCGCCGAACTGCTGAAATTGCAAAGCGACCTTCTAAGTAGCGATTATTTCGATCAGGTCACCATCGACGCACCGCCCAACAAAGCGGTCAAGCATGTCATTCCGGTGACGGTTGAACTGTCCATGCGCAAGCGCAGCAAGTATACCTTCGGGCTGGGCTATGCCACCGACACCGGGATCCACGGACGCGCCGATTTCAAGCGCCGCTGGGTCAACAAACGCGGCCATTCGTTCGATGTGCAACTGGCCGCATCCCAGATCAAGGGTACCCTGGGCTTCGCCTACAGCATTCCGGGCAAAAAGCCGCAGACCGACGCCTACAAGATCCGCTTCACAGTGGCCCGCGAAAACTCCAGCAACAAGGACTACCTCAACGCCGATCTGGGATTCACAAAACAGTATTTCAGCCACGGCTGGACCAAACTTTACAACCTCGATTACCTGTGGGAGCGGTTCAACCCCGGCACCGGCAACCGGAACACGACACTTCTGATCCCGGACGTCAACTGGTCACGGGTCGACGCCGACAACCGACTCGACGTCAGCGACGGCAGCTCGCTGACGCTGGACGCCAAGGCCGCCGCCAAGCCACTGTTGTCCTCGCTGTCGTTTGTGCAGCTCAGCGTACACTACAAATGGATCCACTCATTCAACTCCCGCAACCGATTGATCCTGCGCACGGCGGCGGGCGGTACCCTGCTCAATAATGCCGATTTCGATCAGTTCCCGACTTCGCTGCGGTTCTTTGCCGGCGGTGACAATAGCGTACGCGGCTATGCCCTCGACAGTATCGGCCCGGTCGACAGTCAGGGTAATGTGGTGGGGGGAAAACGTCTGCTAGTGGGTAGCATCGAATACGACTACCGGATCTTCGGCCGCTGGAGTGTGGCGGCTTTCGTCGACAGCGGCGATGCCTTCGACACCAGCCCCAGCTTCAAAACCGGCGCCGGCGTCGGTCTGCGCTGGCGCTCACCGGTAGGCCCCATAAGAATCGACCTGGCACACGGGTTCGAGAAACCGGGCGACCCGTTCCGCATCCATTTCAGCATTGGCCCTGAGCTCTGAGACGCCCTGTGCGCACACTGCGACGTCTGCTGAAACGGCTGCTATTGCTGCTGCTATTCCTGCTACTATTGCTGCTTATGGTGGCGGTACTGGCGCTGTTCACCCAACCCGGCCTGCGCGCCACCCTGGATCTGGCCGGTCAGCTAGTACCCGGTTTCGGCTATGAGCATCTGCAGGGCAGCTTGTGGCGCAGCCTGACCCTAACCGGCCTGCACTACCGCGACGGTGACCTGAGACTGCAGGTCAAACAACTGCGACTGGACTGGAAACCGGACGATCTGCTGGCGCGGCGGTTGCATATCCAGCGCCTGGAACTCGACGGCACCCGCCTCAGACTTCCCGCCAGCAAAGCGGCGGCGCAAACCACCGGACCGCTCAGCCTGCCCAATGTCAGCCTGCCGTTCGACGTCAGTATCGATGCCCTGAAAATCCGGGACCTGCAGGTCCAGCGAATCGGCAGCGCCAAACCGACGGTGTTACAAGAGCTGGCGCTGCGCGCGCGCACCGATCAAGGCCGGCTGCAACTGGAGTCGCTCGATATCAACGCCGACCAGGCCCAACTGGCTGTGCATGGCGAACTGACACCGCGCGGCACCTATCCTGTCAGACTGCAGTTTGACTGGCAGTGGCACGGTCTGAAGTATGGCCCGCTCAAGGGCAGTGGCGACATCACCGGCACCCTCGGTAAGATGCTCGTTGTCGATCAGCAACTAACCGGCTTGGTCACCGCCAAACTGGGCGCCAGGATCCGGCAACCGCTGACCACGCCATCCTGGCAAGCAACGCTACAACTGCACAGCGACAACCTGGGGTTGTTCAACCCCCGGCTCAAAGGCAGCCCACTCAACGCCGAGCTACACAGCCAGGGCAGCCTGCAGAATTTCAACCTTACAGCGCAGCTGAACAGCGTCGTACCCGATTTCGGGCCGCTGAAGGCGACGCTCGATGCCACCGGCAACACCCAGCAGCTGCACATAAGGAAGCTCGATCTGAGCGCCGCTCAGCGCCCCCTGCAACTCACCGCCCAGGCCGATATCGATCTCCACCAGCAAACACTGGCCGCACACGGCCAGTGGCGGCAACTGGCCTGGCCACTGAGCGGACCGGCCCGCTACGCCAGCCCGCAGGGCCAGTTCAGGCTGAGCGGCACGCTCAAGGACTACCAATTGACCCTTGACGCCAAGCTGGACGGCTCGCAGCTAGGCGCCCTGGCAGTCAGTTTACGCGCCAACGGCAGCCGCCAGATGTTGCACCTGACCCGGCTGCAACTGAACGAGCCGGGTCAAAAACTGGACCTTTCCGCCACCGGTCAGGTCGGCCTTAAGGACCGCCGGTTCCAGATCGACGCCCACTGGCAGGCGCTGCGCTGGCCGCTCACCGGTACCGCCCGGGTCACCAGTCCGCAGGGCCAACTGACTGCCAGCGGCAGCCCGGCTGACTATCAGGCCGACCTGCAGACCCGGCTGGGCGGGCCGCTGCTCGGTACGCTCGCGGCACGCGCCAGAGTTCAGGGCAACCTCAAGCAGGTCAAGCTCACCCGGTTCGAGATCAACGAACCGGCCGGCAAGCAGCCACTAAAGCTGCAGGCCCACGGTGAAGTCAGCCTTGGTACCCTTGACTTCCAGGCCCGGGGCGACTGGCAGCAGCTACGCTGGCCACTGCAGGGCACCCCGCAGTATCAAAGTCCCAGCGGTTCATTTGATACCAGTGGCAACCTGCAGGATTACAAGTTTCTGCTGCAGGCAAGCGCCGCCGGCCAAAATGTACCGGACGGCAAGTGGCGGGTGGAGGGAACGGGCTCCAGCAATGCACTCAAGCATCTCCAGTTACGTGGCGACACGCTGAACGGCACCCTCACTGGCGAGCTGCAGGCCCGCTGGAAACCGGCGCTCAGCTGGCAAGCCAGGGCGCAGGCCAAAGCGCTCGATCCTGGTGTCAAATGGCCGCAGTTCAAGGGCCATCTCGGCTTCACCCTGACCAGTACCGGCAGCCGAAACAACGGCGTGCTGACAGGTAACACACGCTTGACCGACCTGACCGGTGAGCTGGCCGGGAAACCGGTAGCCGGCAGCGCCGACATCCAGCTGACCGGCAGCAGGATTACCATCGCCCCGCTCAAGCTAGAGGCGGCCGGCGCCGATCTGCAGGCCAAGGGCGGACTGGGTCAACAGCTCGATCTGACCTGGCAACTCACTATTCCCGATCTCCATTCCCTGCTGCCGACTGGACGCGGCAGCATCCACGCCAGCGGGCAGCTTGCGGGTACCCGCAAGCTGCCCCGTGCCAACCTCGAGCTGGCATTGAATCAGGTGCGCCTGGGAAACAATCGTATCGACAGGCTGCAAGGCCGGGTCAAGCTCGACCTGAGCGGCACCAGCAAATCACAGATTGATATTCAAGGGCGGGGACTGGCCGTCGCCGGTCAGCAATGGCGGCAGCTACGCATCACCGGCGCCGGCACACCCGCCGACAACGGTTTGCAGGCACAGCTCGACGGCCAGCGTGGCCGCTTCGACCTGGCGCTGCAGGGCGGCGTCAAGGGCGCCGTCTGGCACGGTCGCCTGACCCGATTGAGCGTGCGCCAGTCGGTTGCCGGCAACTGGCGCCTGAGTCAGCCCGCAGCGCTGCAGCTCAGCACCAGCACAGCTAAGCTCGATCAGGCCTGTATCGCCAGCGCGCCCAGCCGGGTGTGCCTCGATGGCAGCTGGCAGAAATCGGGGCCGGCGCAAGGCAAGGTAGTACTGGAACGCTTGAATCTGGCCCGGTTCCAGAGCCTGCTGCCTGCCGGCACTCAGCTAAGCAACAGTTTGTCGGGCCAGATCAGTGGCCGCTACAGCGCGGCTGGCAAACCTGACGGCAAGGTCACCCTCAAGCTCAGTGGCGGGACATTACGGGTCGTCGAGCAGGGCCGCCCGCTCACGCTGAATCTGGGCCAGAGCACTCTTGATGGCACCCTGGATGCTGCTCGCGCCCGGGCCGAACTGCACCTGGATCTGGGCCAGCTCGGCAAGGTCGGCAGCGTGATCAGCGTAACTGACCCGCTCAGCCAGGGCCGCCTCGACGGTCGCCTGCAGGCCGCACTCCAGCACTTCGATATCGTGTCCAAGCTGGCACCCCAGCTGCAGGACCTGAAAGGCAGGGTCAACGCCGACCTGAAGCTGAGTGGTACCTACAAAGCCCCGGTGGCACGCGGCCAGGTCAAGCTCACCGGCGGGGCTGTCACGGTGCCCCAGGCCGGCGTCAAAATCCAGGATATCCAGCTCGAGGCCAGCGGCAGCGGCAGTGATCAGCTCCAGTTCACCGGGTCGGCGCAATCCGGCCAGGGTACGCTCAAGTTGAGCGGCCGCTACCGGCTGGGTGAACAGCAACTCAAGCTGACCATAACGGGCGACAAGTTTGAAACCCTAAACACCTTTTCCAAGGTTATTATCAGCCCCGACCTGCAACTGGCGATCAGCCCGAAGGCGATCCAGGTCAGCGGCGAGGTCAAGGTGCCGACTGCCAACATCGCACCACCGCCCAGCCTGGCCAGTCGGGTGAGTCCATCGTCGGATGTGGTGATCGTGCGCCAGGCCAACGGCAAACCTCCGCCGAAGCCGCTGACCCGTCAGTTGAATGCCCATCTGCGGGTAATACTGGGCGATCAGGTCTGGGTCACAGCCGGCGGATTCCGCGGCCAGCTCAAGGGCAGTCTGGTCATTGACCAGACGCCTCAGCTGGCACCGCGCGCCTCCGGCTCGGTTGAAGTGGTGGCCGGCAACTACAAGGTGTACGGCCAGACGCTTGACATCGAACGCGGCCGCCTGCTGTTCAGTGGCGGCCCGGTCGACAATCCGGGCCTCGATCTGTTGGTGTCGCGCAATTTCGACAGCGGCGCCACGACGGTCGGCGCCCAGATCACCGGCAGTCTGCGCCAACCCAAGCTGCGGCTGTTCTCGACGCCGGCTATGGCCAACAGCAGCATTCTGTCCTATCTGGTGTTCGGTCATGGCCCGGGTGACAACAGTAGCAATCAGAATGCCTTGTTGCTGCAGGCAGCAGCGGCGCTCGGCGCCAGTGGGGGCAACTTCCTGACCAAAGGCGTGGCCAAGGACCTGGGGCTTGATGTGCAGTTCACCGGGGGCAGCACGCCACAGGATTCAGCCGTCGCCATTGGCCGCTATCTGGCCCCCGGGCTGTATGTCAGCTACGGCATCGGACTGTTCGATGCCGTCAACAAATTCACCCTACGCTACAAACTGGGCAAGCACTTGAGCGTGGAGTCATCCAGTACCGGCAGTTCGAACAGCGTCGACCTGCTGTACACTATTCAGCATTAGGCCAAACCAAAAAACCCGCTACCGGTCTTGCTTGCAGTGAATAATGCCAGCCACACCAAGGACACGATTGGAGGATGCAGTTGATAATGCAGCGGTGGATGCGATGGCCCGTTGGTCTCATGCTGCTGGCTCTGGCCACAGTCGCGACAGCGGTTGAACTCCCGGACTTTACCCAGCTCATTGCCGCCAATCGGGCCGCGGTGGTCAGTATCGACAGCCGCAGCGGCGAAACAGCGCCGGACAACCCGTTGGACCAGCTGCCGCTACCCAAGAACAGCCCCTATCGCGATTTCTTCAAGCGCTTCTTCAAGGATCACCCGCAGCAGGACCAGCCGGCGCCGGCGGCGGTGGGTTCAGGCTTCATCATTTCGAGCGACGGCTATATCCTGACCAACGCCCACGTGGTCAAAGACCGCCACTCGATCACCGCGGTAATGAGCGATCGCAGCGAATATCGCGCCAGGCTGATCGGCAGCGATCCGCGCACCGACATCGCCCTGCTCAAGATCGACGCCCACGATCTGCCGGTGGTGCACATCGGCGATGCCAGCACGCTCAAGGTAGGCCAGTGGGTGCTGGCCATCGGTTCCCCGTTCGGCTTCGACTACACGGCCACGCAGGGCATCATCAGCGGCCTCGGTCGCAGCCTCCCGGGTGCCAACTATGTTCCGTTCATCCAGACCGATGCCGCGGTCAATCCGGGCAATTCCGGTGGGCCGCTGTTCAACCTGGCGGGTAAAGTCATCGGCATCAACTCGCAGATTTACAGTCGCACCGGTGGTTACGAAGGGCTCTCGTTCGCGATTCCGATCGATGTCGCCATGGCTGTCGTCAAGCAACTGCAAGCCGGTGGCAAGGCGGTGTATGGCTGGCTCGGCGTGGTGATTCAGGATGTGACTACGCCGCTCGCCCACACCCTCGGCCTGCAGCGCCCGCAGGGCGCACTGGTCACCCAGGTGCTCCCGACCAGCCCGGCGGCCCGCAGCGGGGTCAAACCCGGTGACGTGATCATAAGCTTCGACGGCAAGGCCGTGGCCACGTCCAGTGCGCTACCACCCATGGTCGGGCGCATCAAGCCAGGTAGCGCCGCGACACTGACCATCATCCGCGACGGTAAGCGACAACAACTGCACCTGACCATCGAGCCCCTGCCGGGCAATCCGCAAGCCCTGCTCGAAGCGCCGGCTGCGAAGCCGCAGCCCGACATCAAGCGACTGGGGCTGGTGGTGGCACCAGTGGCCGCTGGCCAACCGGATGGCGTACTGGTCAAACGGGTTGCACCAGGACCGGCTGCCGCAGCCGGCATCCAAGCCGGCGACATCATCACCATGCTGGACCGGCAACCGATCAAGAACACCGCCGGGCTGAAGCGCATTGCCGCAGCGCTGCCCGCCGGCAAACCGATATCGATCCTGGTCCGTCGCGGTAACAGTTCACTGTTTCTGGCGCTGATCCTGGCGCCTAAACAATAGCGTTTGGCGGCGGTGACCCAGGCATGAGCGCGCACATCCGCCGTGCCGTAGCCGCCGACGCCCAGGCCGCAGCGCGCTGTGTTGCGGCGGCCTATCGCGACTACATTCCCCGCATCGGCAAACCGCCCGGCCCTATGCTGGCGGACTACGCCACCGTCATCGCCCGACATCAGGTATGGATCGCCGAGATCGACGGCGCCATCGCCGCCCTATTGGTGTTGATGCAACGGCACCCGGGCATCCTGCTCGACAACATTGCCGTACCTCCGGCCTGCCAGCGCGTATATCTCACCAAACTGCTCGGGCCGCACAACCCGCAAGCGCGATGCCGATAGCCGATAGCCGTGATTCATTTCTACCAACGACCAGCCAATGGGGATGAGCATCACCATGACCACCCGCAATCAGGCCCTCAGTGAATGGGTCGAAACTGTCGCCGCCCATACCCGTCCAGACCGCATCCACTGGTGTGACGGTTCGGTCGAGGAGTACCGGCTGCTGGTCCAGCAGATGCTGGCCAGCGGCGAGTTGCACGAGCTCAATCCGCAGACCTATCCGCGCTGCTATCTGCACCGGTCCGATCCCAGCGACGTCGCCCGCACCGAGCACCTGACCTTCATCTGCACCCGCGATGAGGCTGACGCCGGCTCCAACAATAACTGGCTGGCGCCGCATGTCGCCCGCGCCCGGATGGATCGGCTGTTCGCCCAAAGCATGCGGGGCCGCACGCTGTATGTGGTGCCCTACTGCATGGGCCCGATTGACTCACCGGCGGCGCGCTGCGGGGTGGAGCTGACCGACAGCGCCTACGTCGCCGCCAACATGTACCTGATGACCCGGATGGGCCAGGCGGCACTGGCGCGCATCGAGCGTGAGGGCGATTTCGTGAAGGGCCTGCACTCGCTCGGTGATCTCAACCCGGATCGGCGCTTTATCATGCATTTCCCGGAGCAGCTCAGCATCATGAGCATCGGCTCCGGCTACGGCGGGAACGCGTTGCTCGGCAAGAAATGCCACGCCCTGCGCATCGGCAGCTGGCAGGCCCGCCAGGAGGGCTGGCTGGCCGAACACATGCTGATCGTCGGCATCCAGAATCCACAGGGCGAGACCCGTTATGTGGCGGCCGCGTTCCCGTCCGCCTGCGGCAAGACCAATCTGGCGATGCTGATTCCGCCGGCCTCCATGCCGGGCTGGAAGGTTTGGACGGTGGGTGACGACATCGCCTGGCTGCGGCTGGGCGACGACGGGCGGCTCTGGGCCATCAACCCCGAAGCCGGCTATTTCGGGGTCGCGCCGGGCACCAGTGCGAAAACCAACCCCAACGCCCTGGCCATGCTCGGCCACGACGCCATTTTCACCAACGTGGCGGTGACCGCCGACAACGAACCGTGGTGGGAAGGCAAATCCGATGAAGTGCCGGTGTTCGACTGGCAGGGCCGCCCTTATGATGCGGACCAGGGCCCAGCCGCCCATCCCAATTCACGCTTCACGGTATCATCCCGGCAATGCCCCAGCTATTCCGAGGAAGCTGAAAACCCAGCCGGAGTGCCGATCTCGGCGCTCATCTTCGGCGGCCGCCGGGCACATCTGGCACCGCTGGTATTCGAGGCCCGCGACTGGCGCCACGGCGTCCTGGTGGGCGCGTCGGTGGCCTCGGAGACGACAGCAGCCGCCACTGGCAAAGTCGGCCAGGTGCGCCGCGATCCCATGGCCATGAAGCCATTCTGCGGCTACAACTTCGCTGATTACTGGGGCCACTGGCTAAGCTTTGCCGAGCGTTCCACCCGGTTGCCGAAGATTTTCCACGTCAACTGGTTCCGCAAGGACGCCGAGGGCCGTTTCATCTGGCCCGGCTTCAGCGAAAACCTGCGGGTGCTGGAATGGATCCTCGACCGCTGCGAGGACAAGGCCGACGCCGTCCGGACACCGATCGGCTGGCTGCCACGGCCTGTCGACATTGATACCCGCGGCGTCGATCTGCCTAGCGCCGATCTGCAGGCCCTGCTGGCGGTCGACGCCGACGCCTGGCTGGAAGAGATGTCGGAACTGCACGGCTATCTATCCGATTATGGCGATCGCCTGCCGCAAGCGCTTTGGGATGAGCATGCCAAAACGGTCACTGCCTTGCGCCAGGGCCACGCGGGGGCAGCCGCCGACTAGGGCCGCACACCGCCCGACCCGGCCGCGGTAACGGCGGCCGGGCGGATCGCGTTGTCAGCCGTTGGTCTGGCGTAGCAGGCCGCGGTAGATTTCAGTATCGCCGCAAACACCTGCCAGCCGGCCGTCCTGGACCAGCGCAACCGGACGGCCGCTGGCCTGGCGCAGTTCAATCGCCGCCCTCAGGGTGAGCTCGGTAGACGCCACAATCAGCGCGCTGCGACCGATGCCGTCCAGAGCCTGGGTGCCGTCGTAAAAAGTCAGCTCGCCGGGGCGCCCGTCCAGGCTGACCGCGACCGGGTTGCCGGCCTCATCCAGCGCCAGCCGGATCCGGCCGTCGTCATCCAGCAATACCTCGCCATCGGTGCGCTGCAGATCGGCCGCCGCCGTCATCAGCGAGCCGCCACGCAGCACATTGAGCGGATTCATATGAGCCACGAATTCGGCCACGTAGTCGTTGGCCGGGTTCAGCACGATCTGCTCGGGCTTGCCATACTGGACAATGCGCCCACCCTCCATGATGGCGATGTGAGTACCGATCTTGAGCGCCTCGTCGAGATCGTGGCTGACGAACAGGATGGTTTTCTTCAGCCGCTGCTGCAACGCCAGCAGTTCGTCCTGCAGCTTGGTGCGGATCAGCGGATCCAGCGCCGAGAACGGCTCGTCCATCAACAGGATATCAGCGTCGGTGGCGAACGCCCGGGCCAGACCCACCCGCTGCTGCATGCCACCGGACAGCTCGTGGGCATACTTATCGGCCCAGTCTGACAGACCGACCAGCGCCAGCTTGTCACGCACCACAGCGTCCCGTTCGGCCTTTCGGGTACCACTCAGTTCCAGCCCCAGGCCGACGTTTTCGGCCACCGTACGCCAGGGCAGCAGCGCGAACTGCTGGAACACCATGGCGATGCGCCGGGTGCGCAACCGGCGCAGCACCCGGCTGCTGCAGTGGCCGACGTCGACCGGTTGCCCGCCGTCGCTGACCAGCACCCCGCCGCGAGTGATCTTATTCAAACCGTTGACGCAACGGATCAGAGTCGACTTGCCGGAGCCTGACAGCCCCATCAACACGCAGATCTCGCCCTCTTCGATGGCAATCGAGGCGTCGGCCACGCCCAGCACGTTACCGGTCTGTTCCAGGATCTGCTCGCGGGTCGCACCCTGATCCAGCAACTTGAGCGCGGCGGCCGGCCTGTCACCGAAGATGACATCGACATGGCGGAATTCTACGGCTGCCATAGCGACACCCTATTGCTTGCCACCGGGCTGCTTGCAGACCCGGTCCAGCAGAATTGCGATCAGGACGATGGCCAGTCCGGCCTCGAAACCCTGGGCGATATTAATGGTGTTGAGCGCCCGGACCACCGGTTCGCCAAGACCACTGGCCCCCACCAGTGCGGCGATCACCACCATCGACAGACTGAGCATGATGCACTGCGTAAGGCCCGCCATGATGGTTGGCATCGCGTGCGGAAGCTCCACTTTCCACAACAGCTGCCGGCGGGTGGCACCAAACGCTTCGCCGGCCTCGAGCAGCGGCTTGGGCACCGACGACACACCCAGTGTCGTCAGCCGGACCGGCGCTGGAATCGCGAAGATCACCGTCGAGATGACACCCGGCACCACCCCCAGACCGAACAGGATCAGGGTTGGAATGAGATAGACGAACGTCGGAATGGTTTGCATCAGGTCGAGAACCGGGCGGATAGCGGCGTTCAGCCAAGGGCGGTGGGCCGCAGCGATGCCCAGCGGGACACCCACCACCATGCAGATGAAGGTCGATAGCAGCACCATACCCAGGGTTTCGGTGGTCGGCTGCCAGTAGCCCAGGTTGATGATTAACAGCAGCGACAGGGCGATTCCCAGCCCCAGCTTCCAGGACCGGTGCAACCACCAGCCGAATAGCGCGAACAACGCCACCAAAACCAGCGGCGGGAACCATTGCAGGACCATAATGAGCCCGTGAACCAGGAAGCCAAGAACATCAGCGATGCCGTTGAAAACATTGGCGGCGTGGTTGTTGAGCCAGTCCACCAGATGTTCGATCCACGCGCCCAGCGGGATCTTGTGTTCAGTTATCCAGTTCATGCGCGCTCCGGAATAAGCCCGTCGCCTGGGGCCGGCGTGGTCCCAGGCGCGTACGGAGTCGGAGGAGGATTACAGACCCAGGTAGGCCTTGACAGCGGGCAGTCCGGGTTTCCCATCGACCGTGGTAACGCCCTTGAGCCAGCCGGTGAGCACACCAGGATGCTTGCGCAGGTATGCCTTGGCCACGGCTGCGGGTTTTTGTCCCTGGTTGAGAATCCCACCCATCATGTCGTTCTCCATGCTCAGGGTGAACTTCAAGTTCTGCAACAACCGGCCGACGTTGGGACATTGCTTGAGGTAGCCCGCGCGGACATTGGTATACACGGTAGCGCCGCCGTAGTTGGGGCCGAACCACTTATCTCCACCCGATAAGTAAGTCATGTTGAAGCGCTTGTTCATGGGATGCGGTTCCCAGCCCAGGAACACGATCCATTGATGGCGTTTGATCGCCCGGGCCACCTGCGACAGCATGCCGGCCTCACTCGAGGCCACCAGATGGAAGCCCTTGAGGCCGAACGCATTCTGCTTGATCATCTTCAGAATCAGGCGGTTGCCGTCATTACCGGGCTCGATGCCGTAGATCTTGCCGTGCAGCTTAGCGCGGAACTTGTGGATATCACCAAAACTCTTGAGTCCCGCCTTGGCCTCGTACGTCGGTACCGCCAGGGTGTATTTGGCACCCTTAAGATTGGCCCGCACCACGTCGATCGAGCCGTTCTTCTTGTAAGGCTTGATGATCGGCGCCATGGTCGGCATCCAGTTGCCCAGGAACACGTCGATATTTTTGGTCTTCATGCTCTCGAAGGTCACCGGCACCGCCAGGATTTTGGTGTCGGGCTGGTAACCCAGGCCCTTAAGCAGCTGCGAGGTGGTCGCTGTGGTGGCGGTGATATCGGTCCAGCCGACATCCGAAAACCGCACGGTATGGCAGGCTGCCGGCACCGTGGCGGCCGCTGCACTGCCCAACGCCAGTAGCCCGGCGAAGCCGCTGGCCAGCGCGGCCAACAGACGGTTCATGTGCGCGAAATGACGCATAGAATCGACTCCTCTCGCTTGTGAGTGAATTTTTTTGATTGAATGTCCAATAAAAAATGCGGTATTTTGCCGGAAAAAGCAAGTGCAAGTCATCCCTGCCACTGCCAGGATACGATCGCGACACCATGCCCAAACTCGGAATGGAACCCATCCGGCGCCACCAATTGATTGAGGCCACCATCACCGCAATCGGCCGATATGGCTTCGGCAACACGACGGTGGCCCGCATCAGCCAGCTGGCGGGCGTCTCACCCGGCATCATCCATCATTATTTCGGCGGCAAGAACGAGCTGCTGGCGGCCGCCATGCGAGAGCTGCTGCATCAGTTACGGCTTGATCTGATATCCCGGCTGCGCGGCGTCAATGCACCCCGGGAGCGGTTGGCAATCATCATCGACACCAACTTCGCTGACCGTCATTTCGCGCCGCGCGTAGTGACCGCCTGGGTCGCGTTCTGGGCCCAGGCCCCCTACGTACCCGAACTCGCCCGGCTGCAGCGCATCAACAGCCGGCGGCTACAGTCGCATCTGCGTCACGCCCTGCGGCGGCTGCTGCCACCGCAACAGGCCCGCGAGGTCGCCTTCGCCCTGGCCACTCTTATCGACGGTCTGTCGCTGCACAGCGCCCTGAACCCCGGGGCGGTCGACGCAATCACCGCCCGCCGGCTGACCCGTGATTACCTGTACCGTCTGCTGACCGAGCCGGCGACGGTACCGGAGGCTATCACATGACCCTGCCCGAGCAACAACTCTACCTCGACGGCCGCTATCAGGCAGCCCGTTCCGGCGCACGCTTCGACTCCATCAACCCCGCCACCGGCGCGGTCATCGCCCGTATCCAGCAAGCCGACCGCGACGACGTTGACCGTGCCGTCGTCGCTGCCGCTGCCGGTCAGCGGGTCTGGGCCGGGCTGACCGGCATGCAGCGCTCCCGGATTATGCGCCGGGCGGTGACATTACTGCGTCAGCGCAACGACGAACTGGCCCGGCTGGAAACGCTGGATACCGGCCGGCCGCTGTCCGAAACAATGGCTGTGGACATCGTCACCGGCGCCGATGCGCTCGAGTACTACGCCGGGCTGGCGCCGGCCGTCGAGGGTGAGCAGATTCCGCTGAGCCCGACCGCCTTCGCCTATACGCGGCGCGAACCGCTGGGCGTGTGCGCCGGCATCGGCGCCTGGAACTATCCGATCCAGATCGCCTGCTGGAAGGCGGGCCCGGCACTGGCCTGCGGCAACGCCATGGTGTTCAAGCCGAGCCGAAGCTGACCCCGCTGAGCGCCTCGAAGCTGGCCGAGAGCGCTGACCGAAGCCGGCCTGCCGCGACGGCGTGTTCAACGTCGTCCAGGGCGAAGGCGCGGTCGGGCGCATGCTGTCCGCCCACCCGGACATCGCCAAGGTCTCTTTCACCGGCGAAGCCGGCACCGGCAAAGAGGTCATGGCCGACGCCGCCCGCTCCGCCTGAAGTACGTCACCATGGAACTGGGCGGCAAGTCGCCGCTGATCGTGTTCGACGACGCCGGATCTGGACAAGGCCGTGGCCGCGGCGATGATGGCCAACTTCTACAGTCCAGGGCGAGATCTGCACCAACGGCACCCGGGTGTTCGTGCACCGCTCGATCAAGGCCGAGTTCGAACGCCGGGTGGTCGAACGCGTGCGCCGGATCCGGGTCGGCAACCCGCTTGATCCTGCGCGTCAACTTCGGCCCGCTGGTCAGCTTCGAGCACTGGAAAAAGTGCTCGGTTACATCGAGGCCGGGCGGAGCGAGCGGCGCCCGACTGCTGACCGGCGGCGCGCGTCTGACCGGTGGCGGGCTGGCCCATGGCGCCTATGTCGCGCCCACGGTATTCACCGATTGCCGGGACACCATGCGCATCGTGCGCGAGGAGATATTCGGCCCGGTGATGGCGGTGCTCGAGTTTAGCGATGAGGACGAGGTGATCGCGCCGCGCCAATGCGACAGACTACGGGCTGGCCGCGGCCGTATTCAGTGAAAACCTGCGCCGCGCCCACCGGGTCGTCCGCCGCCTGGAGGCGGGCATCTGCTGGATCAACAGCTACAACCTGTCCCCGGTCGAGATGCCGGTAGGCGGCTACAAGCAATCCGGCATCGGCCGCGAGAACGGCATCGCCACCCTTGCGCACTACACCCAGATCAAGACCGTGCACGTCGAGCTGGGTGAGGTCGAAAGCGTGTTCTGAGCACCGCCCGTTAGCAGTCCGCCGCTTGCTACAATAGGCGGTCACCCAACCAGCGAGGCTTGTCATGCAGACTGTCAACTTCACCCGCATGGCCGATGGCACCCGCGCCGAGTACCAATTCCTCGATCGGCTTGAGCAGCGGTACAACAGCGGCCTGCCCGACCGGATCCTGACGGCTCTGCGCCAGCTCGAGCATTCCCTGTCAGGTTACCGCGTCAGCCGGCTGGAACACTGTCTGCAGTCGGCCACACGGGCCCATCGGGCCGGCGAGCCGGAAGAGCTGGTGGTCGCGGCGCTGGTCCATGATATCGGTGATGAGCTGGCGCCTTACTCGCACAGCGAGCTGGCCGCGGCGATACTGCGCCCGTTCGTCTCCGAGAAGACGTACTGGATCATCAAACACCACGGTCTATTCCAGATGGTGTATTACGCGCATCACTGCGGCGGCGACCCCAATGCCCGCGAGCGTTTCAAAGATCATCCGTGGTATCAGGATGCCGTTGATTTCTGTGCTCACTACGACCAGAACTGCTTTGATCCGGCCTACGACAGCGAACCGCTGGCGTTTTTTGAACCCATGGTCCGGCGGCTGTTTTCCCGGCCGCGCCTCGAAGACGACGAGTTTCAGGCTCGCTACGGCAGCACCGCGAGGTCGTCTAACTGACGAGAATAAGGTGCGGCACCAGCGCGGCGCTGAACGACATCAGAAAATGGAAGATCGGCAGACCGATGATGCTCAGCACAATCAGCACCAGAAACACTTGGGCGCCATAGCGGGTATTGAAATTCTCGTACGGCGCGCTCAGCCGCGACGGCAGCAGCCAGGTCATGATGTAGTGGCCGTCCAGCGGACCCAGCGGTAGCAGGTTGAACACCATCAGTAGCAGATTGATCTGGGCAACAATACTCAGAATGAAGATCTGCGGCTGTGACAGCGTGAACGACCCGGACATGGCACCCCAGGCGAGCAGATTAATGGCGCCCATGGCCAGCAGCAGATTCATCAGCGGACCGGCCGCCGCGACCGCAGCCGCCGCCCAGGGGCGCCGGAACCGCGTGGGATTGATCGGCACCGGTTTGGCATAACCGAAACCGACCAGCACCACCATCAACAAGCCCAGCGGATCGATATGCGCCAGCGGATTGAGGGTCATACGGCCCATGCGCTCGGCCGTATCGTCCCCGAGCAACCGGGCCGAAACGGCGTGGCCGAATTCATGCAGGGTCAGGGAAAACACAATCGCCACCAGCACGACGGCGAACACCCGAATCTGACCGTTCAGCAGCAGCTGCAGCATCTGGTTCTGTTCCTGTACGTCCGACTAAGCGCCCGGACAGGCGCCGCCGGCATGATAGCATTTAGCCGCAACCGCGGTGCCGTGCTGAACGGCCTGGCAGCAGGCTAAGACCGCACTATCCCGGCGCGCTTCCCCCCGTTTCGTACCGGTGTCAGCGCCGTCGCGGCGGCCGGCCCGCCCGCGCCATGGCTGGCGCGCCCTGTGGACGTAGCGACATCTGATGCAGGATGCGCTGCCCCAGCAGTTCGTGGGCCACGGCCGCGCCGACATGCAGGATGAGGTAGGTCCACATCACCTTGGCCATGAGCGCATGGGCTACGAACACGTCGCGCGCCGCACCCGCAAGCACCGTCCCCGGGGTCCAGGCGAAATAGAGAATGAATCCGGTGACGGCCATGACCAAGGCCGCGATCAGACCGATGCCCTGGATCGCCCCAGCCAGCGCCAGCGCATCCTCCGGCTCCGGCAGACTGAAACGGCGAGCCGCTTTCAGATGCAACAGCACATCATTCCCCAACGCGGCCAGCCGGGTCCGCGAGAACCAGGGGAAAAGCACACCCAACCGGGTTTCACCGCGACGCACGAGCAGCCACAGCCAGAACACGAGGATGATGGCGACCGCCACCAGCCCAAGGGTTTCGTGGAGATTGAAACTCGTCAGTGGCAGGCCAGCCACCAGCCGATCCGGCCGCGGTGCTTCCATCAGCAGCGAACTGGCCAGCTGGAACAGGATCGCCGCGGCCACGCCGAGGTGAATCACGCGCGTGATAAACCCATGCTTCATCGACAAGCTACCCCCGCAGGAAATCCGGGGCCCTGGTGCATCTGGCGAGGGGCCGGGACGGACTAAGGTTACCGGAGCCGCAGCGCGCACGCCCGGCGGCCGGCCGAGCGCCGCAGACTAGGAAATCGCCGGCCCGTTGTCGAGTTGCCAAATCGTCATTCTGGCAGGGCCTGGCGTGCTTTCACGGCCAGATCCGCCAGCACGCGGCGCACACCACCGGGACTGGTAACCGGCTGGTCGAAATTGTAGCGAAGTTGCTGGGCCTGCCCCTCGGCACCCCGGCAGTAGAGGTCGAAGCCAAAGCGATCGATGCCCGTCATGATCACCCGCGCGGCCCATTCCCGCTGCAGCAGCCCGCGGGCATAGTCACGCAGCGCGGCGCCGTGTGCCCCGTTGATGTGGGCAATGATGTCAGCCGCAGCCGGTGCCAGCGGATCGACCGCCGCCGCCCGGTAGTCGTCGCCACTGAACCAGCCCATGCGGCCGAAGCCGGCGATATAGCGAACCTCATCCACACTCAGCCGGAAAAAATCGAAATCCGGAAAATCCAGGTATACCTCGGCCTGTGGATGGCATTCCAGGTAACGCCGGCGCAGGGTCGAGTCAGCCTTCTGCAGGCGGCAACGTCCGAGCAGAGTCACCCGGGCCAGCGCCAGCACGTCACCACTGCCCAGGCCCGGCGCGATAAGCAGGGACGCACGCTCATCGGCTTCCAGGAAACGCCGGTGCTCTGCCAGCTGGCTTAGTAACAGCACCACATCACCATCGTCCAGGGCCGCGTAATCGGCCACGGACGCATAGGGATGACCACTGCCGATACGCAGCGTGCCCAGGGCGCCGCGGCGGCCGCCAGCGACCAGACTGCGGGCCGCGTCGGTCAGCGTCAGAACGGATTCGGTTGACATCGTCACACTCCGGAGCAGGATGGGTGCGGTACAATCGACAAAAATTGCTCCCTGGATATCCCCGCATGAGCCATCGGTCACCTCTGCTGCTACTGTGTCTGCTGCTGGGCGCCTGCTCGGTCACTCCGCGCCAGGCCTTCCTGATGCGGCCCAGCGACTACGAACTGACCACCGGCACCTACCGGTGGCCGCTGCTGGCAGACAACGGTTGGCGGGTATGGCGCCGATCGTACCATTTTCACGGCACCTGCATAGCGGTCAAACCGGCGCCCGGCCAGCCCTGGCCCGGCATCGACGAAAGCCGGGCGCTGCCCCAAGGCGGTGCCGGCTTCTATATGTTGATCAAGGACCACTGGCAGCAAGCGAATCTGGGCTTCTACGGTGAATATCCGTACGGCAAGCGCAGTTCGGCCAAGCTCGCCGGACACACCATTGGCGATCCCGATAACCTCAGACGGGTGCTGTCGTGGGAGGGAAAAAAGGTCGAATTCAAAGTGAGTACACTACCCACGGCCAACGCGTTCAGTGACTTCCAGAGCCAGCACGGCCAGATCGATTTCAGCGGCGTGCGGGCCGCCTACAAGGCACTGATGCGGTGCCACAACCACCCACCCGAGCCCAAACGCAACTACAGTTTCGGTTCCGGTGACTAATCCGGAAACGCTTTGATCCGGCAGCTATGATCATCATCATGATGGGCGTTAGCGGCTGCGGCAAATCGACCGTCGGCAAGGCGCTGGCAAGCGACCTGGACTGCCGGTTCGTCGAAGGCGACGATTATCACCCCGCCGCCAACGTCGCTAAGATGAGTGCCGGCCAGCCGCTGACCGACGCCGACCGGGCACCCTGGCTGGCCGCCATTAGCCGCGACATCGCCGCCTGGCGACGTGAGCACCGGGACGTCGTTGTGACCTGCTCGGCACTGAAACGCCGCTACCGCCGGCAACTCGGCGCGGCCGCGGATGATGCGGTACGCTTTGTCTATCTGCAGGGTTCGCAAGCACTGATCGAGCAGCGGATACGCGAACGCAAAGGCCATTTCATGCCGCCGGGCCTGCTCGACAGTCAATTCGCCGCCCTCGAGGAACCCGGACCTGACGAACCGGCACTGACCGTGCCGATAGCCCGGCCGGTCGCCGAAAATATCACCACAATCAAGCGCTGGCTGGCACAGCGCTGATATAAGACCGCAGCGCGGTTGACGTCCACGCGCAAGTCTGCGAGCCTGTTAAATGTTCCAAGGGGGGCCCTGCTAGGGGGCTGAGATACCGTCGGCGCGCAGCGCGACACGGTGACCCTTCCGAACCTGATCCGGATCATGCCGGCGGAGGGATGGGAACTTGCCAAGCACCGACCCTTGCAATCAGTCCCTCGATCTCTTCCGGCCCCGCAGAGGAGATCATCGTCGTGACGTCACGTTTAGCCATCCGCCCCAGCCCACGCCGCAACAGTCGCTTGCGCGCCCTGCCCGGCGGCAGGTGACGGCGCCCACCGGCCACGTGCTACCACCATGCGCGTAACCATCGTCGGTGCTGGCGTGGCGGGGCTGACCAGCGCCGTGGAACTGGCCGGGCGCGGCATCGCCGTCGACGTCATCGAACGTGGCGCGCACCTGGGCGAGCGCTGCTGCTCATGGCTCGCCGGTGGCATGCTGGCCCCCTTCTGCGAGGGTGAAAGCGCCGAACCCGAGGTCACCGCGGCGGGTCAGGAAGCCCTGCGCTGGTGGCCAGCCCATTTCACCGGCACCCAGCTGCATGGGACCCTGGTGGTGGCCGCGCCGCGCGATGTCGGTGAACTGGCGCGCTTTGCGCGGCGCACCGAGCAATTCCAATGGCTGGATACTGGCGCCATCGCCGAACTCGAACCTCACCTCGCTGGCCGCTTTGGCAAAGGCCTGCTGTTCCCCGCCGAGGGTCATCTCGATCCGCGCCAGGCACTGGCGGCACTGGTCGATCGACTGGCACAGCACGGCGTCAGGGTCCGCTTCGGCGTCGAGCTGACCGAGCCGCCGGGCGATGCCGACTGGGTTATCGACTGCCGCGGCATGGCCGCCCGCGATACGCTGTCTGATCTGCGTGGCGTGCGCGGCGAAATGGTGATGCTGCGCTGCCCGGACCTCGCGCTCAGCCGGCCGATCCGGCTGCTGCATCCGCGCATCCCGCTCTACATCGTACCGCGCGCCGACCACGTGTTCATGCTGGGCGCCACCATGATTGAAAGCGCCCACCGCAAAGGTGTCACGGTGCGCTCGGCGGTCGAGCTGCTCAATGCCGCATACGCCGTGCACCCGGCCTTCGCCGAGGCCGAAATCGTCGAGCTGCGGGCGGATCTGCGACCGGCCTTCCCCGACAACGTGCCGCGGCTGATCCAGCGCGATCGTACGCTCCACATCAATGGACTCTACCGGCACGGGTTCCTGATGGCACCGGCACTGGCCCGGCGCGCCGCCGACCGGATCCTGCGTCAACCGGAGGTAACCCGATGAACATCACAGTCAACGACGAACCCCGCGACGTCACAGCCACCAACCTGGCCGCGGCCCTCACCGCGCTCGGCTACGACGACACGGTGGTGGCCACAGCGCTGAACGGCCGCTTCGTGCCGGCACCGGCACGCGCCGATACGACATTGAACGAGGGCGACCGGGTCGAGATCGTCGCCCCCATGCAGGGAGGTTAAGCCGATGGAACTCCACGGTGTCACGTTCGAATCGCGGCTGTTGCTGGGCACTGCGCAGTACCCGTCACCGGCGCTGCTGGCCGACGCCGTGCGCGCCTCTGGCGCCGGCCTGGTGACCGTAGCGCTGCGCCGCGAATCCGGCGACCGGCGCGCCGGCCAGGACTTCTGGTCCCTGATCACCGAACTGGGCGTGCGGGTGCTGCCCAATACCGCCGGCTGCCACTCGGTCAAGGAGGCGGTCACCACGGCCCAGATGGCGCGCGAGGTGTTCGCCACGGAGTGGCTCAAACTGGAGGTCGTCGGCGACAACGACACCTTGCAGCCGGATGTGTTCGGCCTGGTCGAGGCGGCGCGCATTCTGGTCGGCGAGGGGTTTAAGGTGCTGCCCTACACCACCGACGACCTGGTGGTCGCGGACCGCCTGCTCGAAGCCGGCTGCCAGGTGCTCATGCCCTGGGGTGCGCCCATTGGCAGCGGCCGCGGCCTGAACAATGTCTATGGCCTGCGGGCACTGCGCGCCCACTTTCCTGACGTGCCACTGATCGTCGACGCCGGTATCGGCCTGCCTTCCCATGCCGCCGCCGCGATGGAACTGGGCTACGATGCCGTACTGCTCAACACCGCGGTCGCCAAGGCCGGCGATCCGGTCGCCATGGCGGCAGCCTTCGCCAAAGCGGTTGAGGCAGGCCGCCAGGGCTATCTGGCCGATCCGATGGAACCCCGTGACATGGCCGCCCCGTCCACGCCCACCCTGGGCCAGGCCTTTCTGACATGAACCCACGTCTCGATCCGTTTTACCCGATCGTGGATTCAGCGGATTGGGTGGCGCAGCTGGTGCCGGTCGGCGCCCGTCTGATTCAGCTCCGCATCAAGGATCAGCCGGCGGTTGAGATCCGCGACGCGGTGCGCCGGTCACTGGCCGTGTGTGCCCGCCACGACGCCGTACTGGTGGTCAACGATTACTGGCAGATTGCCCTGGATGAGGGTGCCAGGTTCGTCCATCTGGGCCAGGGTGACCTCGACGGTGCCGACATCGAGGCGATCCGGTCGGCCGGCGTGAAACTGGGCATCAGCACCCACGATCACGCCGAACTCGAGCGGGCGCTGGCATTCGACCCGGACTACGTGGCGCTGGGGCCGATTTTTCCGACCACATTGAAGGTGATGCCGTGGGCCCCGCAGGGACTGGACCGCATCGGCGAATGGAAGCAGTTGATTGGCGTCCGGCCGCTGGTCGCCATCGGCGGTATCACGTTGGAGCGTGCTGCCGGGTGTCGCGCGGCCGGCGCCGATTGCGTCGCCATGGTTACCGATGTCATCCGTCATCCGGACCCGCTCGCGCGCTGCCGGGCCTGGATCGCAGCCACCCGAGGTAAGGGATGAGCAATCGCTATGCGCGCCAGTTGATGCTGCCGGAGATCGGCGAATCGGGCCAGGTCCGCCTCGCCGGTGCCGCGGTTGCCGTGGTCGGGGCCGGCGGCCTGGGCTGCCCGGTACTCGCCAGCCTCGCCGGCGCCGGCATCGGCCGGATTACCGTGGTCGATCACGACATAGTCGAAGTAACCAACCTGCATCGCCAGCCACTCTACGACATGGCTGCCATCGGCCGCCCCAAGGTCGAGGTGGCACGCGAAAAGCTGGCCGCGCTCAATCCGGACGTTATGGTCGCGATCCGTGTGGAACGCCTGACGCCGGACAACGCCCCGGCACTGGTGGCAAACCATGACCTGGTGGTCGATGCGGCCGACAGCTTTGCCGTCACCTATACCCTGAGCGACGCCTGCCGCGCTGCCGGCAAACCGCTGGTGAGCGCCGCGGTCACGGGCCTGGCCGGCTACGCCGGCGCGTTCTGCGGCAGCGGCCCCAGCTACCGCGCCGTGTTCCCCCAACCCGGCGACGCCGGCACCTGCGCCGAGAATGGCGTGCTCGGCACCACGGTCGCCGTGCTCGGTGCACTGCAAGCGCAAATGGCCTTGCTGATCCTGTTGGGCGGTGAACCCACGCCGCTGGGTCGGGTGCTGACCTTCGACGGCAAACGTCTGAACTTCGGCGGCTTTTGCTTTGCCGATGCCGACGAACCGCCAATGCCGATCCCGTTCGTGGGGGTTAGTGGGCTGACCGCAGACGATCTGGTGGTCGATCTAAGAAGCCGCGCTGAAGCCCCGGCGTCGCCGGTGGCGGATGCCCTGAGGCTTGGAATGGATCAGATCGACACACTGTCCAGCCAGATTCCGCAAGGCCGCATCGTATTGTGCTGCCGGACCGGCCTGCGCGCGAGCCGGGCGGCCAGAACGCTGGCTGAGAGCGGCATATCCCGGCTGGCATTGATGGCAGCCGGTGATTGAGCCCACCGCGCCATGCCGCGTCGTGATAGTCCCCGAACCGCTTACCGCTACAACGGCCGGGCGCCGCCTTCGTACATGTAGGTCATCGTCCTGGGACCGCGCGCATAGCCCGTCTCCAGGCGTTCAATGCGGAACCCACTGCTGTCGATCAAGGTCGCGATCGGGCGGTTCAGGTGACAGCCGCCACCGATGCGCTTCCACAGCGGGTTGATGCGGTTCTGCCACCGCACCACCGCGGGGTCCGGTGAGCGGCCGTGCTCCACGAACAGCAACCAGCCACCCGGTCGCAGTACCCGGCGCATCTCCGCCAAAGCCTGCTGCACGTCCGGAATGCTGCACAGGGTCCAGGTAGTGACCACGGTGTCGACGCTGTTGTCATCCAATGGGATGGACTCGGCCGAGGCATCGAGAAATTCCGTAGGACGGTGCGCCATCACCGATTCGCCGGCGGGCCATGGCCAGCAATCGGGGCGACGGCTCAAGCCCGATGATGCGCTCCACCCGGGCACCGTAAAAGGGGAGATTCAACCCGGATCCCAGCCCGATCTCCAGCACCCGCCCCGCCGCTGCGGGAACGACGCGCCGGCGATACGCCGCCAGCTCGCGGTTGCGCATCGCCAGATTGAGCAGATACGGCAGCACGTGTTCCTGGTAGAAGCTCATGGTGCACGTCGCCTCGGCCGTTAGGACTGTTGCAGGACCATTGTTTCACACCTCGCTGTGGCTGACGAACGGATGCCGGTAACCTATAGTTGTAGAAGCCAAGTGGCAAGCGCTCCAGGGAGATCATCGATGAAGGGATCGACATTCGGGCTGGTGATGTTGTTGATAGGCTTATGGGCCGCACCAGCCTGGGCCGGCAATAACCGCCCACCGGACATGCAGCGCAATTTCGCCCTGTTTGACGCCGCCAAAGCCGGCAACAGCGCCGAGGTCTCCCAACTGCTGGCCAGCGGCGCCGCGATCAACGCCCGCAACCGGTTCAGCAACACGGCCCTACTGCTGGCGGTACGCAATGGCGACCCGGCCACCGTAAAGGTCCTGCTGGAACATGGCGCCGACGTCAACCACGGCAATCTGCATCAGATCACGCCGCTGATCCAGGCCAGCTTCGACAACCGACCGGCGCTGGTCAAGCTACTGCTGGATCACGGCGGCTCGCCGGACCACGAGGACAACTCCGGCAAAAGCGCGATGGTTTACGCCGCCGCTCTCGGCTCGCTGGCGACTCTACGGCTACTGCTCGATCAGGGCGTCGCCGATCGACCAGCGCTACGGCAATAACCTGACCGCGCTGATGTGGGCGGCCGGCTACGGCCGGCATGATGCGGTAAAGCTGCTGCTGGGCCGCGGCGCCGATCCTGACCTGCAGGACAACCGTGGCATGACCGCGTTGATGATTGCCGTGCACAGCAAGTCCGCCGCCAGCGTGGCCGAACTGCTCAACCACGGTGCGCGTACCGATATGACCGACCGCAAGGGCCGGACCGCCAGCGAGCTGGCGGTGGCCAGCGGCGACCAGGCCATCGCGGCATTGCTGCGACAAGCCACGCGGCCCTGAGCGCCAGGGCTTAGTGGCCGATGCTCAACCCGGCCAGATAATTGGCGAGTTCGTCGATCTGAGCATCGCTCAGGTTGTTACTGACACTGGTCATGTTGCCGGCATCGTTGGTTCGGGTCTTGTCACGGAACGCGGTCAACTGCTTCTTCAGATAAGCATAATGCTGGCCGGCCAGACGGGGAATTTCGTTCTGACCCTGGTAGTTACCGAGATGGCACATCGTGCACAGCGCCGCATCGGCGATACGCTTGCCGCTGGCGGCTTTGGCCTGGTCCGGCGTGAAACTGTTGTACGGCCACTTCTGTTTGGTGAAATAGCCGGCCAGCGCCTTCATCTGAGCGCGTGACAGGTTGGCCGCCATCGGACTCATCTGGGGATCCTTGCGCCGCCCGGCCTTGAAATCCTTGAGCTGATTGTAGATGTAGAGGAAGGTCTGCCCCGCCAGAATCGGGTACAGCGGCTGGGTCGAGGCCCCCTTGGGGCCATGACAGGCGAAACAGACCCGGGCCTGCTGTTCCACCGGCACCTCGTTCGCGGCTCGCGCCAGCGGGCCCAGGGTCAGAAACAGGCAGCACAGTACACAGCAACGCAACATGGGCAAACGGTCTCCATGGCAAGCCGCAGACGGCCACCCGCAGGTGGCCGTCGCGCATCAGGGGTTTGGAGTGAGGGTACGGATCAGTCGTTGGCCAGACTGAAAACCACCACACTGTTACCGCGTTTATAGTTCAGCTGGGTATTGCCACCCGCGGCCACCGCCACGTACTGGGTGCCATTGACCGTATAAGACACCGGCGGTGCATTGACCCCGGCACCGGCCTGATACTGCCATAACACCTGACCGTTGGCCGCGTTGTAGGCCTTGAACCAGCCGTTGCCTTCGCCGGCGAACACCAGGCCGCCGGCGGTCGCCAGCGCGCCGCCGATCATCGGCTGCTGGGTCTTGGCCTGCCACACGATATTGCCGGTGTCATAGTCGACCGCGGTCACATTGCCCCACTGCTGCTCATCGGCGATGGTCTTGAACGCGCCACCCAGCCACAGTTTGCCTTCGGGATAGGACGTGCTCTCCACCGAATACGTCATCGGCTGATGCAGATTGACTGCAAACACCAGGTTGTCATCCGGATTGACCGCCATCGGCGACCACTCGACGCCGCCGTTGGCACCGGGCAGCATGCGGGTGCCGTCCTTGGTCGGCAGTGCATACATGTTCTCCTGCGGCACCATCGCCTCGGAGAACCGGATCAGACTGCAGTCGCGGCGGTCGTTGACGTACACGAAGCCGGTCTTGCCGCCGTGCAGTGTCCCCGGCACGACGTTGCCGTCCTTGTCCTTGACGTCGACCAGAATGACCGGGCTGACCGAATCCAGGTCCCACACGTCATGCGGAACGTACTGGAAATGGCAGACATACTTGCCGGTATCGAGATCGATAGAAACCAGTGAATCGGTGTACAGGTTGTCGCCCGGGCGCTGTGAGCCGTCCAGGTCGGGTGACGGGTTACCGACCACGAAATAGAGCCGGTTGGCCGCACGGTCCACGGCCGGTGTCATCCACACACCGCCGCCCAGGGTCTTGTAGGGATCGCCCTGCTTTGCCAGAGCGGCCTTCTCGGCGGCGATGTCCCGGTGCAGATCCTGCCCGGTGGCATCGTGCGTCGCCCACACCCCGACGCTGTTTTCCGGAATCGTGTGGAAGGTCCACAGCAGTTTGCCGGAATCCTTGTCGAACGCCTTGACGAAGCCACGGATACCGTATTCGCCGCCGTTGGTGCCGATGATCACCTTGTTGTCCACCACCGTCGGCACCATGGTCTCACTGTAGCCCAGTTCGGGATCGGCAATCTGGGTCTCCCAGACCCGTTTACCGGTCTTGGCGTCCAGCGCCACCAGTTTGGCGTCCAGCGTCCCCAGGTACAGCTTGTCACCGGACACGGCCACACCACGGTTGTTGGGGCCACAGCAGTAGGTTCTGATGGGTCCCAGCTTGTGCTTGTAGTGCCACAACTCCGCGCCGGTCACGGCGTTGATGGCATAGACCTCGTCATAGGAGGTGGTCAGGTACATGATGCCGTGGACCACGATCGGCGCGGTCTCCATCGACTCCAGCATATCAGTCTGGAAAGTGAAGGCCGGACGCAACCGCCGGACGTTGTTAACGTTGATCTGAGTGGCGGGGTAATAGCGGGTCTGGGCGTAGTTGCCGTTCGACTGCAACCAGTTGTTGGCATCGCCCGCCGCCCGGTCCAGCATGGTCTGGGTGACGGTCTGCAGGTCGCCGTACAGCGTGCCATGCTCCACTTCCTGAGCCTGACTGACGCCAACGGCGAATGACAGCACGATGCCTGCGCACAAACCGACTGCCAGCTCCCTGGTATTGCCAGGAAAACATCCAGGTTTACTCATGGAATTCCTCCAAAGCTCCGTCTATCGAGTGATATTGTGTAATCGTTATATCCGTGACCAGCGGCCTGCCGGCAGGCATCAACATGCGTACCGGTGGGCAGCAAGGATAAGCATAGCAGAGCGTTGGAAAATGCAAGCGACTGTGTGGAATTTCGTCAGTCGTCAGTCGTCAGTCGTCAGTCGTCAGTCGTCAGTCGTCAGTCGTCAGTCGTCAGTCGTCAGTCGTCAGTCGTCAGTCGTCAGTCGTCAGTCGATAGCCGATAGCACGATAGCCGATCAGCCGATAGCCGATAGCCGATAACCGATAGCCGATAGCCGATAGCTAAGACTAAAACCGATACCCGAAATTCTCCAGAAACCGGTCGCTGAACGCTTCCAGCGTGAATCGGTGGTTCTGGGTGCCCGCCTGAGCGACCTTGTAGGCCCCGGCCAGCGAGGCGATGCGGCCGGTGGTTTCCCAGTCCAGGTCCTGCAGCAGGCCATACAGCAGGCCGGCGCGGTAAGCGTCGCCACAGCCGGTGGGATCGACCACCTTGTCCGGCCGGCCGATGGGGATGGCGTATTCCTGATTGTCGGCGTAGATCACCGACCCTTCCGCGTCTCTGGTGACGATCAGCGCGTCGACACGGCGCTTCAGCTGGTCAAGGCTGAGGCCGGTGTAATGCTGCAGCAACTGGCCTTCATAGTCGTTGACGGCAACCCAGTGGGCCTGATCCACCAGCGCCAGCAACTCCTCGCCGGTGAACAGGGTGATCGCCTGGCCGGGATCGAACAGGAACGGGATCCCGGCCTCGACAAACTGGCGGGCGTGCTTTGTCATGCCATCCGGGGCGTCCGGCGCGACCAGGCCAAGCGAAATGCCGGCATCGGCGGGCACATCGAGCTGGCTGGAAAACGCCATCGCACCCGGATGAAACGCCGTGATCTGGTTGCCGGCCAGATCGGTGGTGACATAGGCCTGGGCGGTGTAGGTCTCGGGCAGCACCTTGATGTAGCGGCGGCTGATCCCCTGCTGATCGAGCCAGTCGACATAAGGGTCGAAGTCGCTGCCCACGGTGGCCAGCATTTCGCATTGCTGACCCAGCATACTGAGATTGTAGGCGACATTGCCGGCGCAGCCGCCGAATTCCCGCCGGAGCTGGGGCACCGTGAATGCGACGCTGAGCATGTGCACCTTTTCAGGCAGGATATGGTTTTTGAAATAGTCCTCGAACACCATGATCACGTCATAGGCGATGGAACCGCAAATCAGGGGTTTGGGCACGCTCAACACACTCCCGTCATCAGTTCAGCAGAATCAGCAGCCACACCAGGGCCGCGTTAACCAGAGCCAGCAATACCATGCGCCGAGCCGATATCCTTGGCGCGACCGGACAATTCGTGCCGTTCCCGGCCGATCCGGTCGACCACCGCCTCCAGCCCGGAATTGGCCAGTTCGGCGATCAGCACCAGCAGCAGGCTGGCCACCAGCAGAGCCCGCTCGACGCCGCTGCGGCCCAGCCACAGCGCCAGTGGTCCAAGCATCAGGCAGGCCAGCACTTCCTGGCGGAACGCTTGCTCGTTACGCCAGCAGGCCGTCAGCCCGTGCCAGGAATATACGGTGGCGGCTAGCAGCCGGTGCAGACCGTGGGCCCGCTGGTTGGCCACGCGCGCCGGCCACGGGATATCAGAGGGCGTCCAGCGCGGCCTGGTAGTCCGGCTCGTTGCCGATCTCGGCGACCAGTTCGGCGTGCCTGACGACGTTGTTCTCATCCAGCACCACCACCGCGCGACTGGTGATGCCCGCCAGCGGACCGTCATCCAGCAGCACGCCATAGTCCTTGGCGAAGTTGCGCGAGCGCATCATCGACAGCGGCACGACGTTGTCCAGCTTCTCGCCGGTGCAGAAACGGCCCTGGGCAAACGGCAGATCGGCCGAAACGATCAGAATTACCGTATCAGGATGCGCATTGGCATGTTGATTGAACTTCCTGGTGGACTCGGCACAGGTTGGCGTATCCAGACTCGGAACGATGCTGATGAGCTTCTTCTTGCCGGCAAAATCGGCCAGACCGACATCGCTGAGATCGCCCTTGGTAAGCTTGAAATCCGGTGCCTCACTGCCGACGGCGGGCAGTTCACCGTTGGTGCGAAAAGCATTACCGCGCAGCGTTACTGTAGCCATGACGCACTCCCGTGGGCTGTAGGGATGGGTTTACTCTTCACTGATGGCCTGCTGATAGGCAGCGACATCGAGCAGACCGCTGAGGTCGTCCTTGGTTTCGACCTTGAACAGCCAGCCAGCGCCGTAGGGGTCCTGGTTCACCAACTCCGGCGCATCGCCCAGACGATCGTTGATTTCCACCACAGCGCCGGCCACCGGGCTGTAAACATCCGACGCGGCCTTGACCGACTCGACCACGGCACAGGCATCGCTGGGCGTGACATGACGACCGGTTTCCGGCACTTCCACATAAACCAGGTCGCCAAGTTGTTCCTGGGCGTGATCGGTGATGCCGATGGTTACCGTGCCATCGCCGTTGTCACGCGCCCACTCGTGACTGCTGGAATACTTGAGATCGTCGGGTAAGCTGCTCATTCTCGGTCCCCTCTCTTCAGTTAGTCTTGGAGCGCGGCAACCGGCCCAGCAGATAGAACTCCTCGTTGGGCCACATACCGGTCACCGCGGCGAGGCGGTTGGACAGCGCGAAAAATCCGGCAATGGCGCCAATATCCCAGATGTCCTCATCACTGAACCCGACGGCCCGCAACGGTGCGAAATCGGTATCCTCGATCTGTTCCGCGGACAGCGCCACCTTGACGGCAAAATCGAGCATCGCCCGTTGCCGTTGGTCGATCTCCGCCGCCCGATAGTTCACCGCCAGTTGGTCGGCGAGCCGCGCATTCTTGGAATAAATCCGCACCAGCGCACCGTGCGCCACCACGCAGTACGGACACTGATTGGCGCCACTGGTGGCCACCACGATCATTTCGCGTTCGGCCCGGCTCAGTCCGCCGTCTTTTTCCATCAAGGCATCGTGATAGGCAAAGAAAGCCCGGAACTCATCCGGCCGGTGCGCCAGTACGGCAAACACATTCGGCACGAAACCCGCCTTTTCCTGGACCTCGACGATGCGCGCACGAACATCGGCCGGCAGGTCATCCAGGTTGGGTACCGGAAAGCGACTCAGGGGGGTAGCGGTCATGATCTGTGTGGTTGCTGCGATTACCAGGCGAGAGTGTATACGGTAGCGCCAACGGGGTCCATCCGGCGCCAAAGCGATGTTTAGCCGGCTACAGCAGGCGCGCACCGGAACGCGTTACGATAGCATACGATTTAATCTGACGATTCGCAGGCGGCGTGGACACTTTCGTTTCCTTTCATGATCGGCTGCTGGCCGAAGCGGTACTCCAGTACGAGGCCCAGCACGGCGGTACGGCTGGATGAGCCCGATGCCGTGGCGGCCGGCCGGGCGGCGGGTGCCGACCCGGAGCGGCGCATCGTCGCGCGGGCCCGGGCATTATCGATCGCAGCAGCGCTGGATACGCGCGCTCACCCAGTTGCGCCAGGCTCTGACGCTCAGCGTCAGCCTGCTGGTGGTGGTCGCCCTCTGCGCCGGCGCCGGCGCTGCCAGACTGGCGTTTGTGGCCGCACCCTGACCAGCCGGTGAACGTCTACTGGCTACTGGCCAGCATCCTGGGTCTGCCGCTGCTGACCCTGACCGGCTGGCTGGGGTTGATGCTGATTCATCCCGAAACCCTGGCGACCCGCTCGCTGGCCGGGCTGGCCCACGCCATCGGTCGCCGTCTCAGCAACCGCTGGCACCACGACACGCTACACACCGCCGCGATCCGCGCCAGCGCAGGCCTGCTGGGTAGTGCCGGCGGCCGCTGGCGGCTCAGCGCAGTGATCCACGGATTATGGGTGAGCTATCTGAGCGGCGCGCTGGCGATAGCGGTGATCCTGCTCAGCGTACGCCAGTACAGTTTCGCCTGGGAAACCACCATCCTCTCAGCAGCCAGCTACCAGACGCTCACACAGGTGATCGGCGCACTGCCGGGTCTGCTCGGGTTCGCGACCCCGACGGTCGCCCAGATCGCAGCCAGCCAGTGGCACGGTGGCGGTTCGCCCGACATTGCGGCCAGCGCCGCCTGGTCGGGACTGGTGCTGGGCTGCATCGTGATTTACGGTGTTTTCCCGCGACTCAGCCTGATGCTGCTGTCGCTATGGCTGGCGGCCCGTGCCCACGCCCGGTTCCGGCTCGACCTGAACCGGCCCGGCTATGCCGGCCTGTAGGAGCAACTGGCCCCCAGTCATAGGCGGCTGGGAGTCGTCGATGCCGACGACGCTGCAGACGCCACCCCCGCTGCGGCGGCTGCCGCGCCGCAACCGGCGGCCACCCTGGGTCCGCCGGCTATCGTCGGCCTGGAGATCGAGCCGCTGGAGCCCTGGCCACCCCGGCTCGGCGGCAGCTGGCTGGACCTGGGCTTCGCGGATGACCGCGACAGCCGCCGCCGGGCGCTGGAACAACTTGCCGCGGTCCAACCACCGCGCTGGCTGGTCGTGGTGTGCTCGCTCGCGGTAACACCGGACCGTGGCAGCCGCCATTTCCTCGCGCAACTGATCCGGCATGCCGGGGACCGGGTAGTGCTGGTGCTGAGCGAGGGCCAGCGGCTGCGGGCCCGCGGCGAGAGCGCCGACCTGCCGCAGCGGGTGGCCGACTGGCACAGCCTGGGTGAAGCCGCGGGCATTGCGCGCGAGCGGATCGTGGAACTCGACCTGGAGCACCTCACCGAGCACAGCCGCAGCCAGTTGGCAGCACGGCTTGGGCTTGACGCCATGGCGGCCGCCGGCGCCAGCCATCTCAGCGCGGCCTGCGAGCTGATCGTCGACCACGCAGGCCGCTGGAACAATCCACCGGATGGCGCCGCCCAGGGTGAGTTGCATCGCGCCATCGCCCGGCTCTACAGCGGCGACGGCCGGACGCTACGGCTGCCGCTGGGACGCCTGCCGGAGCTGGCAGCACTGCGCGCCGACCTGCCGGGCCAGCTGCAACGCAGCGCCGACAAGGTACGCCAGCTACTCCCTGCCCGGCTGCGGCTGAATCCGCGCTGGCTCACTGCCGGTGCGCTCAGCGGCGCGCTCGGCTGTATTGCGCTGGCCACCGTGACTACCCCCGCGGCGCTGACCACCCTGCCGATCTGGTCGGCAGCCGGCGCCGCCCTGACGCTGTTCACCGGGCGCGTCAAGAAGCACCCGGCCGAAGCCTCCGCACCAGCGCCGCCTGATTTTGGCCAGCCGGTTGCGGCGGCCACCTTGTTTGCCCTGCTGCTGGAACTCCAGGGCCGCTCCGAGGCAGCGATCAGCCGGGCGCTGGACGAGCTGCTGGACCTGCAGCCGCCCACCATCAGGGATGCGGCGGCAGCCCGCTCCTGGCTGGCCAGCGTGCAGCAGCGTTACGCCACGCTGCGCTCGCAGGAAGCCGCATGAACCCGGCCATCAAGGTGGCCGTGGTCGGCCATACCAACACCGGCAAAACCTCGCTGCTGCGCACCCTGACCCGTGACGCCGGTTTCGGTGCCATCGCCAACCGGCCCAGTACCACCCGCCACGTCGAAGGCGCGGCACTGCTGGTCGAAGGCCAGCCGGTGGTGGAATTCTATGACACGCCTGGCCTGGAGGACTCGATCGGCCTGCTGGAACATCTGGAGACACTGACCGGCGGCGATTGGCTGATGCGGCTGGCGCATTTCCTGGACAGTCCGGACGCCCACGGCCGGTTCGCCCAGGAGGCCAAATCGCTGCGCCAGGTGATCGCCTGTGACCTGGTGCTGTACGTCATCGACTGCCGCGAGCGGGTGCTGGGCAAGTATCGCGACGAGCTGACAATCCTGGTTCGCGCCGGCAAGCCGGTTATCCCGCTGCTGAACTTCGTCGACAGCCCCGGTGCCCGCAGCGAAGCCTGGCACCGTCAATTGCTGCTGGCCGGCCTGCATGCCAGCCTCACCTTCAATCCGCTGGTGATCGACTCGGTTGCCGAGCGCAAGCTGTTCGAGAAGATGCGGGCGCTGCGCGACGAGCTCTACGAGCCGCTGGGCCGGATCATCACTGATCTGGAACGCCAGCGTACCCGCCTGCGCCGGCAGGCGGCGGATCAGATCTCCGACCTGCTGCTGGACGCCGCGGCCTGTACCCTGCCGCTGCCGCCGCCAGCGGCCACCGAGCAGGTCCGCAGTGATCTGATTGTGGCCGTGAGCCAGCGGGAACTGGACTGTGCCCGCACCCTGCTGACTCTGTTCAGCTTCCAGGTCGGCGACTATCAGCCGCAGGCCCTGTTGCTGGAGATCGCCGCAGCCGATCCGCTGCGTAATCCGGCAGCACTCAAGCAATACGGCCTGCGCGGCGGTAGCGGGGCGGCCGCTGGAGCGGCAGCGGGGTTGACGCTGGATCTGATGCTGGGCGGCCTGAGTCTGGGCGCCGGTGCCGGCATCGGCGCCGGGCTCGGCGCGCTGCTGAATCTGCGCCGCCAGGGCACCCGCGTGCTACGGCATCTGCGCGGCCAGCGTGAAATCCAGCTAGCCAATGCCCCGCTGCGGCTGCTGGCCGCCCGCCAGCTGGCATTGGCGGGGGCGCTGCTGCGCCGCGGCCACGCCGACCCCAAGCCCGTCAGCCTCGACGCAGCCTGGCTCAATGCCTGGGAACAACGGCTTCCGGCCCGGTTGCAACAGCCTCTGCTGACGGCCCGGATCCAGCCGGGCTGGTCACGGCTGACACCCGGCACCCGCGAAACCGCTACCCGTGAGCGCGAGCAGGCCCGCACGACGCTGGCCACCAGCCTGACCGCGCTGCTCGAGCAACCGCCTGAACCCACACCCACGACCGGAGATGAAACGCAATGAAAACCCGCTTATCCGCGCTACTGTTGGCTCTGCTCTGGTGCGTCACCGCAGCGGCCTCGACCACCCCGCCGGACGTCGCCAAGGCACTCCAGGCGGCCATCAACAACCCGCTGCGCTCCGCCGCCCACAAAGCCCGCGACCGCACCCGCCACCCGCTTAAGACGCTGGAATTCTTCGGCCTGCGACCCGAAATGACAGTCATCGAAGTACTGCCCGAAGGCGGTTGGTACACGGAAATTCTGGCGCCCTTCCTGCACGATCACGGCCACTTGATCGAAGCCGCCATACCCACCAGCAGCCGCAACCCATTCCTGCGTAAAATGGCGCAACGCTATCGTGCCAAGCTGGCCGCCCATCCCGATGGTGTATGGACACATCCGGATCGAACCGTTTGCGCCGCCGGACTACATGGCGCTGGGCGCGCCGGATTCGGCCGACCGGTGCTCACCTTCCGCAATATGCACGACCTGATCTATTCCAACGTGCATGGTGAAACCACCGGTTTTTTCCTGCGGCAGTTCCTGCGCAACGCGTATCAGGTGCTCAAACCAGGCGGCGTGCTCGGCATCGTCTCGCACCGTGCCAATCCCGATACGCCGGCCAGCAAGAGCCATCTCATGGGGCGGGTGCCGCAAGACTACCTCATCCGGCCAGGCGCGGCGGCCGGGTTCAAACTGCTGGCCAGCTCCGAGTCAATGCCAACCCCAAGGACAAGCGCACCATGCCGGTGTGGTATCTACCGCCGTCGCTGTCCCAGGGTGACAAGAACCGGGCCCATTATCTGGCGATCGGCGAAGCCGACAACATGACGCTGAAGTTCGTCAAGCCCAAACCGCCCGGCCAGTAACGCGACCCCGCGCTGGCGCTGGCCCCCGGGCTGGCGTCAGCCGGCGATATCCACCCGGTGATCGCCGCTGCTGCAGCGCTTGATGAATTCCGCGCGGTGGCAGAGGATCACTGGATCAAGGGTGACAGCACCCGGGCGAACCGTTGCCGCAATGGATAACTCTTGTGTGTGCTGGCGCACAGACCCTGGCCGGCAGCCGACTCACATCCTCCCCTCGGTAGATCGCTTCCCTCTGCAGCTCGCCCCAGACGGGAATCGGCAACACAACCCCGATTTTAAAGATGTCGGGTTATTTTGCTGATAATCCGAGGAGACCCCTTATGAAATTGCCGCGCTGTCATTATTGGACTTCACGCGCCTTGTTCGCGGCCACGGTATTGCTTACGGCCACACCCGCGTATGCGACCGGCCCTTACTGTGGCTTCGTGAGCTTGCAGCCGGTCGCCGCCATCGCCGTGCTGCGAAATCTCACCAGCGGCCACCGGACGCTGGTGACAAGAACCGACACGGCGCTGCGACAAAACCCTGAGTTCAGCAAGAAGGCGGCCCTTGCCGTCGAGGAACCCGCTCGGCTGCCGGCATTACAACCAGCAGAAGACCCGTTGAAGCCGGTGGGGTTGTCACCGCGTTTAGTGCGGCCTTGACAGTCGGAATCATGTTGGTAGTGGCTGCAGCCACTGCTTCCACAGTCAAGTTGATGCCACCG
>CAVQMB010000027.1:0-7367 GCA_963713445.1 uncultured Gammaproteobacteria bacterium
TCGGCTGCTATGACTACGCGCTGGCGCTGCGAAATTCTAGCGCCTTGCCGTCCGCGTAGAGGCCTGAAATTCTTGAATGGTTCTGGGGTGAGGCGAGTTCGCAAGGCAAAAAGCCCCGCTACGCGGGGCTTAACTGTCTCAAGCCGCTAGACCCGGTTGACTGCGTCCCCATCTAATGTCGGCAACTGGAGGGGAGATATTTAGGCTAGGCTACAATACGCTGCTGGTGATTTGCATGTCCATCCGATACTTCCCGCATTAGCAGTTTTAGGGGAGAGCAGAAGTGTGCCGTTATTAATGTTAGCATTGGCCTGCTGGGGCGATGCATTACTAAACGTGGCAGTAATAAGCCCACTATTGATAGTGACTTTTGACACATAGTTTCCCTGTATGGAGGTGTCAGTCGCTACTCCAGCGGAAGCGTTTGTGGCTGGCATTGTGCCATGATTCGTATAGTACTCGGCGACGGCCGTTTTCGAGCCGGCCATCAGGCTCATGCCCTCCGAAACCTGCGCGCGAATGGTGTAGTCCTGATAGGCCGGAATGGCGATTGCGGCCAGGATGCCGATGATCGCGACCACGATCATCAATTCAATCAGTGTAAAGCCTTGCTGGGCCTGGCGTTGTTGTAACATGGCTGTCCTCATCTGGGTTAACTGTCTATCGAGAAGCGACGCTAAATTAGAAGCAGAAATCATGCCGGAAGAGGAACCCGTGCGGCAGCGGCTAAAATCGGACGCTTGATAGCGATTTACCAGGACACAAAAAGCAACAATTTGTTTTATTTTTGTCAAAAAGTGACATAGTAGGTCAGGTGACAAATATTGTCACTCTCGGTGTCAGTCGATGCCCAGTTTTTTCAGTCGATAGCGCAGCGCCCGGAAGCCGCTTCCCCGGTCACCCGGCACATATTGAATACGGGCCTGGTTGGCCTCGCACAGCTCGCGGGTGATGTACAGACCGAGGCCGGTGCCCTGCGAACTGGTGGTGTGAAACGGTTCGAGCAGCTTGTCCCGGTACTGTATGCCCCGGGCCAAACGCATACTCGTTTAGCACGAAGGTCAGCATAGTAGAAAAGCCCCGCGAATGCGGGGCGATGTAGCGCCAATCACCTGGGTAGTGTGGATATGTTTATCAACGACAACTTGGTGGCAGATATTTGCCGGGAACAGTCGTCGAGGATGTACCACACGTCCACTTAATGCTGCCAGCGGTAGTGTAAGCTGAAAGCACCAAAACTTTGGTGCTGATCGCGCTATTAGCTTTGTTGCCGTAAGTGATTGTGATCAGTCCGGTCGTCGTACCCACGTCAACGCTGCTTACGTAATTGCCCGTTATACTACCAGCAGAGGCGAGTCGGGCTGAGTCATTATTCGACGGGAAATGGCCGAAATTCGCGGTGAATTCGGCCATAGCCGTTTTGGCGGCTCCTGCCAAGCTCATACCCTCCGAGACCTGCGCGCGGATGGTGTAGTCCTGATACGCCGGGATCGCGATGGCGGCCAGGATGCCGATGATCGCGACCACCATCATCAGTTCGATCAGTGTGAAGCCGTGCTGGGCCTGGCGTTGCTGTAGCTTGGCTGTCCTCATCTGGGTTAGTGTCTATCAAGAAGCGACGGATATATCTAACGCAGAAATCATGCCGGAAGAGGAACCCGTGCGGCAGCGGCTGAAATCGGACATTGGATAGCGATTTGACAGGACACAAAAAGCAACAATTTGTTTTATTTTTGTCAAAAAAAGACTTAAAAGGTCAGGTGACAAATATTTGTCACTCTCCGTGTCAGTCGATGCCCAGTTTTTTCAGTCGATAGCGCAGCGCCCGGAAGCTGATGCCGAGCTTTTCGGCAGCCGCGGTCTTATTGTAGCGGGTCGCCTCCAGTGCCTGGGTAATGGCGTCGCGTTCGAGTTGTTCCAGGTAGCTTTCGAGATCCCGGGTCGGCGGGTCGCCCTGTGCGGCCGGCGCTGCCGTGGCCGGCGCTGCGGTCGGACGTGGTGGATTGGACGGCGGCGGCGTCGAGGGTGCGGCAGGGCGTGCAGTAGCGGTGGGCAGATTGAGATCGGCCGGCTGGATGATCTCGCCCTCGCACAGGGTCTGGGCCCGCTCAAGGATATTTTCCAGCTCCCGCACATTGCCCGGGAAAGTCGTAACCGCGCAGGGTGTCCAGTGCGGCCGGGCTTAGCCGCGGGCTGGGCTGGCCGGACAGGGGGGCAATCTTGACCAGCGTCGCGGCGGCCAGTTCGGGGATGTCGTCGGGCCGCTCGCGCAGGCTGGGCATGCGCAGTTCGATGACGTTCAGCCGGTAATACAGATCCTGGCGGAAGCGGGACTCCTGCACCAACTGGTCGAGAACGTGGTTGGTTGCGCTGAGAATACGCACGTCGATCCCGCATCTCGCGGTGTTCGCCGATCGGCCGGACGGCCCGCTCCTGGATGGCGCGCAACAGCTTGACCTGCATCGCCGCCGGCAGCTCGCCCACCTCGTCGAGAAACAATGTGCCACCGTTGGCGGCCTGGAACAGGCCGGCCTTGTCCTGGATGGCACCGGTGAAACTGCCCTTTTTATGGCCGAAGAACTCGCTTTCCAGCAGATGTTCGGGGATGGCGCCGCAGTTGACCGGCACGAACGGGCCATCGGCGCGGGGGCCGGTGGCGTGGATCAGCCGGGCGGCCAGTTCCTTGCCGGTACCGGATTCGCCGCCGATCAGCACCGGTGCCTGGCTGCGCGCCAGTTTGCGGATCATCTGCCGGGTCCGCTCCATGACCGCCGACTGGCCCAGCAGTTGCGGCTGGTCGGCGGCAACCGGTTGCTCAGTGGCGCTCAGGCGCAGGGCCGTGCTGACCAGGTTACGCAGCACCGCCAGCTCGAACGGCTTCTGGACGAAGTCGAAGGCGCCGCGCTTGAGTGCCTCGACGGCGCTTTCGACATTGCCGTGGGCGGTAATCACGGCGACCGGCAGGTCCGGCAAGTGCTTCTGGATGTGTGACACCAGGTCGAGGCCGTTGCCGTCTGGCAACTGCATGTCGGTGATGCAGAAGCTGAAGCGGCGCTGGCGGAGCTGGTCGCGGGCTTCCGCCAGGGTGCCGACGCCGCGGCACTGGATCCCCAGCGCGACGAAGGTCAGTTCGATCAGTTCGCGGATGTGGGGCTCGTCATCGACGATCAGGGCGTGGTGGTCGGTCATGCGCTGGCGTGTTCTTGTGCGGAAGTCAGGCTGGATGCGCCGGGCAGGCAGCGAATCCGGAAACCGCTTTCCCGGTCACCCGGCACATATTGAATACGGGCCTGGTTGGCCTCGCACAGCTCGCGGGTGATGTACAGACCGAGGCCGGTGCCCTGCGAACTGGTGGTGTGAAACGGTTCGAACAGCTTATCCCGCTGGGTCTTGGCGATGCCCGGGCCGGCATCGCTCACTGCCAGGATGATCTGGCCGCGGGCCTGATCGGGCCAGGCCTGTAACCGGATGCGGGCATGGGTTTCGCTCGCCACCACCCCGTAGCGGCAGGCATTGGTCGCCAGATTGTCCAGGATCTGGCGGAGATGGTTGGGATCGAAGCGAACCGTCAGCCCTTCGGGCTCGACGCCAAGATCGATTTGCGGTGCCTGCTCGCTGCAGGCCATCAGGAATTCGCCGCGCCAGTCATGCAGCCACGCCAGCAGCGGGACGGATTCCGGCCGGGCCGGTTCGCGCCGGGCCAGATCCAGGACGTCGCTGATGATGCGATTGGCGCGGCGGGTGTTGGCGTGGATGATCTCGGCCAGGCGCCGGGAGGTGCTGTCATCGGCGCCGCTTTCCTGCAGCAGTTGTACGGCATGGCCGATGGCGGTGAGCGGATTGCGCAGCTCGTGGGCGATACTGGCGGACATCCGCCCCAATGCCGCCAGCTTGAGACGCTGTAGATGCTCCTCGACGGTGCGGTAATCCTCCAGCATGATCAAGGTATCGCTGCGGCTGCGGTCGCCGCCCAGCGCCGTGAACCAGACGCTGATCTCCGGCAGATGCGGTGCCGGCCGGAACGGTTCGGCGTCGGCAGTGCCACGGTCGCGCCATTGCTGCAGGCGTTTGCCCAGCACCGGGGCCAGCGTCGGCAGCGAACTGCCCGGCGGCGCGGGGCGATCCAGCAGCGACTGGGCCGCCTCATTGGTCAGCCGTACGCTGTTGTCGGGCGCCACGGCCAGTATCCCGGACTGCAGTTGCTGGATCACGGCCTGATTGAGTTGATCGAGCTCACGCAGCGCATGTCCCTGCTGGGCGGCGAGCCGTTCGCTGCGCCGGGTGCGTTCGGCGAGGGCGTAGGTGACCAGGCCGGCGAACACGATACTGGTGACGACCAGGCTGACTCGCGACACCTGCTGAAACGGCAGGGTCAGGCCCTGGCCGACGCTGGCCGCCAGCCCGTCGCCGCGGAGCTGGCTGGTGAGCGCCGCCCAGTGGGTCCAGAGATCGACGATCAGCACCGCGAGAATGGCTGCGACGATCAGCGTCAGCAGTGAGCGTAGCGGCAACAGAATGGCTCCGGCGGCTACGGTGATGGCGATCAGCAGGAGCAATTCGCTGCCGATACCGCCGGACGCGCCGGCCAGCAGGCTGAGGACGATGATGTCGGTCAGCGTGGCAACCTCGACCTGCAGCTGCAGCCGCGGCCACTGGGTAATGCTGACCGGTACCGCCACGATCAGCAGGCCCAGGTAGCTCAGCAACGTGGCTGTGAACAGTCCCGGCCGATAGACGCCCAGCTGCAGGGTGCATTGTCGAGGGCGAACGCCAGCAGCAGCACGGTCGCCAGGATCAGGCGGTAGTAATGAAATGTCCGGAACGCCAGCCATAGATCGAGGCTGGCAGCCCGGTCGTCCGGCATCATATAGGACGCCATGCGCGCTTCATTGGCTGGCGAAGCCGGGGAAGCCATCCGGGCTGCCACGTTGCGGTCAACCGGTCGGAGCCGGTGTGGCTGTGGCGTTGCGCCTGGCAGGCCGGGTCCGGACACAGGTAGCCGTGTTCGGCATCGCCGCGGGCCTCGCCGCGCGGCAGATAGACGCCGCACTGGCGGCAGCGTACGGTGTCCTGATAGACCCGCGACGAGCCCCGTTTTTTACCAGCCGCCACCCGGTGATTGCGGCGCGCCCGCCGCTTGTAGAACCACACTGCGGCAGCGACCAGTATGACGATGAGAATCTGACGAAAGCCGATGGCCAAGGCTATGCCCTCTCCCTAGCAGGGTAACAAGCTACGACAATTGCATTACTATAACGCAGTCGTGTTGCCAAGTGCGGCTTGGCCCGGTGTGATCTGCTAACATGCGTCCGCGCTTAACCTAATGCTGTGGGGATGCTACGTAATGAACTTGCATGAACATCAGGCCAAGGGCTTGTTCCGGGAGTATGGAGTAGCGGTGCCGCGGGGCCAGACGGCGGGCAGTGCGGCTGAGGCGGTAGCGGCGGCCGAGGCGCTCGGTGGTGCGGTATGGGTGGTGAAAGCCCAGGTCCACGCTGGCGGGCGGGGCAAGGCCGGCGGGGTAAAGGTGGCCCGCAGCCTCGAGGAAGTGGGCACAGTGGCCGGCGAGCTGCTGGGCTCGCGGCTGGTGACCCCACAGACCGGCGCCGAGGGGCTGCCGATCAACACCGTTCTGGTTGAAGAAGGCCTCGACATCGCCGATGAACTGTACCTGAGCGCCCTGGTCGATCGCAGCGCCAAGCGGATCGCCTTCATGGCCTCCAGCGAAGGCGGCATGGACATCGAAGAAGTCGCCGCGAGCACGCCCGAGAAAATCCTCACCGTCAAGGTCGACCCGGCCGCCGGACTGCAGCCCTACCAGTGCCGCCAGCTCGGCTTCGGGCTGGGCTTGGCGATGCCCCAGATCAAACACCTCACCCAGGTCATGAGCGGGCTCTACGCGCTGTTTCTCGCCAACGACGTGAGCCTGGTTGAAATCAACCCGCTCATCGTCACCGGCAGCGGCGAACTGCTGGCACTGGATGCCAAGCTCAACCTCGACGACAACGCCTTATACCGCCACGGCCCACTCGCCGCCCTGCGCGACCCCAGCCAGGAAGACGAACGCGAGACCCAAGCCAACGAACACGGCCTCAACTACGTCCCGCTCGAGGGTAGCATCGGCTGCATGGTCAACGGCGCCGGGCTGGCCATGGCCACCATGGACATCATCAAACTCGCCGGCGGCGAGCCGGCCAACTTCCTCGACGTCGGCGGCGGAGCCACCGCCGAGCGGGTCGCCGAAGCGTTCAAACTGATCGTCAGCGGCGCCGGCGTCAAAGCCATCCTGGTCAACATCTTCGGCGGCATCGTGCGCTGCGACCTGATAGCCGAAGGCATCATCGCCGCGGTCAAAGACGTCGGCCTGGCACTGCCGGTGGTGGTGCGCCTGCAAGGCACCAACGTCGACGCCGGGCGCCAGCTACTGGCCGACTCCGGCCTCAACATCATCAGTGCCGATGATCTGAGCGACGCCGCCCGCCAAGCCGTTGCCGCCGCCCGCTGAGCCCGACCCCCGGAGAACCTTAAGCCCCATGAGCATCCTCATCGACCGACACACCACCGTCCTCTGCCAGGGCTTCACCGGCAAGCAGGGCAGCTTCCACGCCGAACAGGCCATCGCCTACGGCACCCAACTCGTCGGCGGCGTGAGCCCCGGCAAAGGCGGCACCACCCACCTCGAGCGGCCCGTATTCAACACCTGCCACGACGCCGTGCGCGCCACCGGCGCCAGCGCCTCAATGATCTACGTCCCGGCCCCCTTTGCCGCCGACGCCATCCTGGAAGCCGCCGACGCCGGCATCAAAGTCATCGCCTGCATCACCGAAGGCATCCCGGTACTCGACATGCTCAAAGTCAAAGCCGCGCTGGCCGGCAGCGACAGCCGCCTGATCGGCCCCAACTGCCCCGGCCTGATCACCCCCGGGGAATGCAAAATGGGCATCATGCCCGGACACATCCACCACCCGGGGTGATCGGCATCGTCTCGCGCTCCGGCACGCTGACCTATGAAGCCGTCGCGCAGACCACCCGGGCCGGGCTGGGTCAGAGCACCTGCGTCGGCATCGGCGGCGACCCGATACACGGCATGAACTTCATCGACTGCCTCGGCCTGTTCGAGGCGGATCCCGCGACCGAGGGCATCATCATGGTCGGCGAAATCGGCGGCAGCGCCGAGGAGGATGCCGCCGCCTACATCGCCGCCAGGTCCGCAAACCGGTGGTCGCCTACATCGCCGGCGTCACCGCGCCGCCGGGCAAGCGCATGGGCCATGCCGGTGCCATCATCTCCGGTGGCAAGGGTACGGCCACCGGCAAGTACGCCGCGCTGGAAGCCGCCGGCGTGGCTACCGTCCAGGTCCACAGGCC
>CAVQMB010000028.1:0-71577 GCA_963713445.1 uncultured Gammaproteobacteria bacterium
GCTCTTAACCTCGAAGTTAAGGACAAGACATACCTCTGGATTCAGCCACCCAAACTACCCGAATCTGACGGGATTGTTCTGCGGCCCAAGTCGCCCAAAAAATGCCAACTTCAGCAGCCGTCAACAACTGCAAGTCGAAGTGCCTTTCGCGCGCGCTGCGCACTCCCGTTGACCGGTGTGTAGCGGTCGAAGGCATCCGGAACCTGCACACTAATCGCTGCCAGTCAGGGCAACACGCCAGCGACTTAATCCCCAACAGCCCGCTAGCGGCAGTATTCAGCGCCAGAGCGCTGAAGCGGATGCCCACAATCTGGCTCCAGCGTCCATGTTCCCGAATGCCTTGTGGGTTGGTAGTGGCGCCGGAGGGGTGGTATGTATTTATTGTATGGGCTACTATTGTTATGGTTTTGTCAGCAGGCAACGGAATAACGTCGGCGGGGTGATAGCCGCGGTCAGAACCGTTAGGGGAAATTTAGGCCGCCTAAATCGGCGAACGGTGTTTAAGTGACTCATTAATTAGCTGCCTGATTTATTTATTCGCTATAGATCTATCGATAGCATGACGTGTGTAACATTAGTTATGTGCCGTGGACATCATGAAACCCGTCAAAAAAATCCTTAGGACCATCCGTGGAGTAAGCACTCCAATAGGCGGTGTCAGCTGGGAACATGAATGGGCCGATGACAAAATTGTTGATATCCACTTCCCCCAAAAATCTGGTCTTGAAGAGGAACTATATAATGCTGGTTACAAGATTGCGTGGAGCGCCGAGAAGAAGTTGTCGACGAGGATAGATCTTGAAGGCTGGGAAAAAGTAGTTTGGGAAGATAAAGCAGGTAAACAATTCATTCTCAAGTGTTTCGATGGCCTCACATTGATAATGAAAGAACGAGATAGCACATAGCAATGCGCTCGTGTGGACCGTTTGCTTCGCTGCGCGCCCCGCAGCTTAAACGTTATCCGCGCCAAGGTGGGGAGAGAAGATAATGGCAATGGATTGGGGTCGACTTCTTAATCCTGACAGGCTGGGTGGTCGACCAGCGAAGGCGGAGTCTGGTAGGTCGCCGTATCATTCTGATCACGATAAAATCATATTTGCTGGTGCCTTTAGGAGGCTAGCGAGAAAGACACAGGTTCATCCTCTCGCCATGAATGATCACGTCCACAATCGCTTAACTCACAGCTTAGAAGTGGCGTGTGTGGGACGCAGTCTTGGAGTTCGAGTAGGTCAGAAACTAGCCAAGGATAATAGACTGCCCGATGGTATCTCCCCCAACGATATTGGCGATATCGTTGAATCTACCTGTCTAGCTCATGACATAGGAAATCCGCCGTTCGGCCATACCGGTGAGGAAGCCATCCGAAATTGGTTTGAAAAGGACGGTTTCAGCTATTTAGGACCACTCTCACCTCGTGAAAGGAATGACCTCTTGACATTCGAGGGAAATGCACAAGGTCTTAGAGTTCTTACCAGAGTTGAGAATCACTTGAATGATGGAGGCATGAGGCTCACGTACGCAACACTAGCGAGCTTCATCAAGTACCCTTGGACCTGCTCACCTGCTTTGGATGGTAATCGCCCAAAGACAAACAAGTTTGGAATCTACACATCTGAGCTTGACTACTTTCACGAAATTGCAGCGGCTACAGGGCTTATTTCCAAGGGAGACGACTGGTTTTGCCGGCATCCCTTGGTCCATCTCATGGAAAGTGCTGACGACTTTTGCTATGGGATTCTTGATCTCGAAGATGGTCTCGAGATGGGAATTCTTGAGTGGAGTACCATTTATAAAATTTTGAAGCCTGTAATTCCGAGAGCAGAACATTCGGAATTAGAAAAGATTCTTTCGGAGGTCGCGTTTGGTCGAAGAACCCCGCTTGTCCGTGGGAAAGTGATAGGTGCATACGTTGATGCCGCAGCAACAGCATTCATTCGTCACGAAAAAGAATACCTCAATGGGGATACAACTGACTTAATGGATCTGTGTGAAGGCTCGGTTAAAGATTCGGTCAAAGCAGCCAAAGATCTTGCTAGGGAACGCATCTTCAAACATCCCCGAAAGATCGAACTTGAGATTGGAGCCTACAACGTGGTCTCAACCTTATTTGAACTGCTGGCAGAAGCTGCATTTGAATGGCATGGCAGTCCAGAAAAATTGTCCTTCAGAAGTCAGAGAGTTGTTGACCTCGTCGGGAGAAATACATTTCTGAGAGACGACTCCGAAGCTGAAAAGCACAGATCCACAGCGGAGTATAGAATACTGATGCGGCTGGTCGATTTCGTTGGCGGAATGACGGACAATTATGCAACGTTTCTTGCAAAGCAATTCAACGGAATGGGGCAATAGCAATCCTCATTAGCCCCGAAGTTCAGGGGATCTAGGGACAGTTTACTGAATTCAAGACCGACAACAGGGCCGAGTGACAGGAAGGCAACGACGCGGGAGGGAGCGAGCGAGACATGGCAAGGCTGGCGAGAGTCGTGGCGCCGGGACTGCCTCATCACGTGACCCAAAGGGGCAATCGACGGCAGAAGACGTTTTTCAACGAGGGCGACTACGCCGAGTATCAGCGATTGCTGGCGCGCTCGTGCGAAAACTGCGGTACGGAAGTGTGGGCGTATTGTCTCATGCCGAACCACGTGCACCTGATCTTGGTCCAGAGACGAAACGGGGTTGCGTGCAGCGTTGGCGGAGGCGCATCGGCGGTATACGCGGTATGTGAACGTCCGAGAGGGTTGGCGAGGGCACCTGTGGCAGGAGCGCTTCCACTCGTTATGTGATGGATGAGCGATACCTTGTCGCGGCGGCGAGGTATGTAGAGCGCAATCCAGGCGGGCGAGGCTGTGCGCATCGGCGCAGGACTGGCCATGGTCAAGCGCGCGGGCTCATCTGGCCGGAGCGGATGATGCGCTGGTGAACGCGGACCGGTTGTTGGCGTTGATGCCCCACTGGGCAGCGTTCATCGGGCACGACGGTGCGCGGGATTTTGCGGACCGGGTGCATGCGCATGCCCGTACTGGGCGCCCGCTTGGCCCGGAATCCTTTGTCGAGTCGCTGGAGCGGGCCTTGGGACGGTCGCTGAAACGCGGCAAGCCAGGACCTAAGCCCCGGGGACAGGATCACCAGGCCCATGACCTGTTCGATGGCTGAGGTTGAGATAAGTAAACTGTCCCCGGAATTGCGTTAGCTCCAGCCGGCAGCACGGCGGTACAATCAAAAACTCGCATCATTCAGAGGCGATAGTACATGAGTCGGGTCGAAGCCATTGAACAAGAAGTCCAGAAGCTGTCCCCCAGAGAGTTGGCGGACTTCCGAGAGTGGTTTGCGCGCTTTGATGCGGACGCGTGGGACAGGAAGCTGGAAGCGGATGTTGGGGCTGGAAAACTGGACGCGTTCGCCGAGCGCGCACTGGCGGACCATAAAGCGGGCAGAAGCCGGGAGCTGTGAAGCATCATGCCTCTTCCCAGTTCTGGGAATGCTTTGATGCCCTTCCAAGGCGGGTTCAGGAACTCGCTCGCCGTAACTACGCGCTCCTGAAGAAAGACCCCGCTCATCCTTCGCTTCACTTCAAAAAGGTCGGACGGTATCGATCTATCCGCATCGGCTTGCAATACCGAGCCTTTGGCATAGAGATACCGGAGGGCGTGTTGTGGTTCTGGATCGGGTCGCATGCAGAATACGATAAATTGTTGGGCTAATAAGCCCATCGACTCGCAGCGGATCGAACTCACATCTAACATTGACTCGATAACCGACGAGCCTCGGCCAGAACAGCGGGTCGATAAGGCAGCGTAAAGAATGTGGAACAGGTCGAAGAAGAAGAAACGGGACGGGTCAATGAATCGAGCCGCCGATGTTTCAGGAAATACGGCGGTTTGGAATATTTGGTGTCAGAGTAAAATTTATCTGCGATTATCGCCTTGTCGACTCGTCAGTTAGCTGACGCCATGGCAGGATTAACCCGAGTGGCCCCTGTCGGCGTGCCCCAACATATCCTACAGCGAGGAAATAACAGGCAGGTTTGCTTTGCCAGTGAAGAAGATATGAAAGCGTATCTCAATTGGCTCAAAGAGTTGTCCCGGAAGCATCAGGTCGATGTGCACGCCTGGGTCTTGATAACAAATCATGGGCATCTGCTGTGTACGCCATGGAAAGACAATGCCATTAGCCGCATGATGCAATGAATCGGGCGTCTGAGAGATAAACGCCGTGGGGGATGAAGTGCTTATTCCGTTACGGCCTTAGGATGGACGGCAAAGCTATTTCGCTGAACACGAAACTTCGTGACGCTGGCGTCAATATTGGTGCCGTGGTTCAAATAGATATCGGTGTCTATGAAGATCTTTATAAGAAGGAACTGGAGGAAGCGTTTTCCGGAGACAAGCTGTACCACATGACGCCTGAAATCATGCTGCGCGAGCAATGGTTACGCGAGCAGGTCGCAGCCCGGCGGCGTCTTACGCAGGCCAACCTCAAAAAATTACCGACTCATGTTTCTCAAACATGTGACGGCTAACCATGCGTTCGAGCGGAGCACCTGGCAGCGACACTGCTGGGTGCCCTCGTCGCTGCGCTCCTCGGCGCCCGCTCAACCTGAACGTCATGCAAAACGTTCGCCTTTACGTACGTACTGAAAGGCGTACACTGATGAATACTTAAGCCACTTCACAGGTGCGCCATGTCTGGAATCACCGCAACCGAGGCTCGCAGCAACCTTTATCGGTTGATTGACGAAACGGCCGAGTCCCATCAGCCCATCATCATCACGGGTAAGCGAAATAAAGCGGTTTTGGTATCTGAAGAAGACTGGTCGGCCATTCAGGAAACATTGTTTCTTCTCTCTGTACCCGGCATGCGGGAATCGATTCGTGAGGGTATGGATACCCCAGCCGAGCAATGTGACGAGGAGCTGGAGTGGTGACATGGAAGTTGGTCTACACCAAACAAGCTCAGAAGGACGCGAAAAAGTTAGTCGCAAGTGGCCTGAAACCAAAAGCTCAGGAACTACTGGCCCTCATTGCCGAGGACCCTTATAGAAAGCCACCCCCGTTTGAAAAGCTGGTTGGCGATCTCGCTGGGGCTTTTTCACGCCGGATCAACATTCAACACCGCCTGGTATACCAAGTGCTTGAAGAACAGAAGATCGTGAAAGTGCTTCGACTTTGGAGCCACTACGAATAAGGCATAACCAGCCGCTGTTATCGGACAATTTCTACGCTTCACGGCTCCAAAATTGCCGCAAAGCTCAACGTTAGCAGTTACAAAACCCCTCCAAAATCTTGCGAGATGAGTAAAAAAGGAATAATTTATACTCATGGACGAGTTTGAATTTGACGAAACCAAAAGCAGGGCCAATCTGGAGAAGCACGGCATCGATTTCGTGTCCGCCCAAGGGCTCTGGAAGGATCCGTACCTTCTGGAAATCCGAGCAAAATCAGAGGATGAACAGAGGTTCTTGCTTATCGGCAAGATTGGTGAAAAGCACTGGTCGGCTGTCGTCACTTACAGGGAAGGCCGTATTCGTCTGATTTCGGTTAGGCGCTCTCGCAGGAAAGAGGTTGAACTCTATGAAAGCTAAAGATTTCGATAAAAAATTCGAGGAAGATCAAGAAGATATCGTTGATGATCTTGATCTTTCCTCGGCTCGCCGCGTCAATCAGGAACAAAAACGAATCAACGTCGATTTTCCGGCTTGGGTTGTAGAGTCGTTGGATCGTGAGGCAGCACGTATTGGTGTTACCCGCCAATCGATCATAAAGGTATGGTTGGTTGAGCGTCTTCAAGCAGAAGCTGCTAACAAATAGTTCCAGTTCGTTCTGGCCTTTCAGGCCGCCACCGGACTTAGCTGAGTGTCCGGTTGGGCTTGACCACGACACGTCATCAATGGCGGAGATCCCTGGAAGGGGCGTTCAAGGGTTCGGTACATGGCCGCCGGGTTCTATGAAGGAAGAATGGGGCCAGGTCTTGCAATAGAGCAAAGGGTGTTTGAGAAGTCGGCCATAACCGGCTGCCGCGAGTCGTCACTACGGCTAAGTCGAGGTGCTGAGCGGTTCGGGGAATGCTTCACTAGCGTCGCGCAAGCCGGGTTTACGGCAATATGCCGGGCAAAAATGACGCCACGACGACCGACCTGATCCCGTGCGTCCCGCGGCGCTTCGCGGTCAGTACAGTGTTGGCGCGGGTTGCGGGCAATGTTGGGCTTCAAACGGCAGTGACGCTGTTTCAGGCTGAGGAGAGAAGTGGATGGACATCTATCACATCTGATGCAATCTCAAACCAGGGGTCCTCGATCTGGACTTTGTGGAAGATGCCGACTCCACCTGAGCCCGTCTGCGCAGAGCTGGCTGGAGCCTGAGCGGCCGCTGCCAGAGAGGAACTGACCGTCGCGTTGCCGGGCGGCATCTCGATTACGGGACTGCGCGCGGGTAATATCGATGCGCTGCACCCGTGACTCAGCCGGCGCGCGGTCCCAGCAGGATAACCAATGCGCCGGCGACGCTGAGTCCCGCACCCAGCACATCCCAACGGTCAGGGCGGACGCCTTCGGTTACCCATAGCCACAGCAGCGAGCTGACGATATAGATCCCGCCATAACCCGCGTAGGCACGACCGGCGAGGCTGCTGTCGACCCGGGTCAGCAGGCTGGCAAAGAGCGCTAATGACAGCAGCCCCGGCACCAGCCACCAGGGGGAACGGCCCAGCCGGAGCCAGGCCCAGAACGCGAAACAGCCGGAAATCTCGGCCAGCGCGGCGCAGACATAGATCAGGATGCTCATGGCGACAGCGTAGAGCATGGCAACTCGGGTAACCAGTATTGTCGCTGGGTGACCAGTGGACGGCTTCGGTCCACAAGGCTCGCGGTTGGAATAAGCGGTATCCTGCAACCGTCTTATGATCGCTTTGGGCAGCGTTGATCGCGGGCCGCTGCAACGGGGGCTGATCGACCCGGTGGCCCGGGGGCTGGCAACCTTGACCGCGCCCCTCGATAGAGGGTAAAAGGACCGCACGATGGTATTAGCTAGAAGGCTGAGATATCAAACGTTTTAGCCGGAGTGCCAATGACAATGCGTGCTGATCAGGGCGCGGGTGGGCGCCGTTGTCACCAGCGCGGGGTGCGCTCGGCGCAAGTGCAAATTGCTGTGAAGGGACTGCGGGTGACGGCACACCGCTTTCTCCGCGGGGGGGCAGGATGGCGGTAGGGCAGGCCAAAGCACAAGGCCGCCGCCCCTGGTTGCTGCTCAGCCCGGCGCTGACAACACTGGCTTTTCTGCTCGTCATTCCGCTTGGCTTTATCGTGGTTTACTCGTTTTGGCTGCGCTCAGCGAGCGGGGCCGATGTCCCTGCGTTAAATGTGCACAACTGGACCAGGCTGCTGGATGACCGCTTCTACTGGCTGATTCTGTGGCAGACCGTGCGCATCGCCTTCATCACCACGGTGGTCTGCATTCTGGTGGGCTACGTGCCGGCGTATTTCATCGCCAACTCGCGCATGCGCCATAAGTCGCTGCTGATTCTGCTGCTCATGTTGCCGTTCTGGGTCAGCTACATCATCCGCACCATGTCCTGGATCAACGTGCTCGGCACCACCGGCGCGGTCAACAAGCTGCTGCTCACGCTGGGCCTGATCCATTCGCCGTTGCCCATGCTGTACAACGAGGGCGCGGTCATACTGGGTTTGGTGAACTACCTGCTTCCGTTCATGATCCTCAATGTCTACGTGAGCCTATCGGGAATCGACGGCAACCTGGAGCCGGCCGCACGCACCCTGGGTGCGAGCCCGTGGCAGGCGTTTCTCGAGGTGACGCTGCCGCTGTCGCTGCCTGGCGTGGCCGCGGGCAGCCTGTTGTGTTTCGTGCTCGGCGGCGGTACCTATATCACGCCGCAGATTTTGGGCGGCCCGGGTAACGTCATGTTCGCCAACCTGATCTACGGCTCGGTGATCACGCGTCTGGACTGGCCGTTTGGCTCGGTGTTGTCCATTGTGATGCTGATGACCCTGGGCAGCGTGGTGGTGCTGTACACGCGCTTCATCGGCCTCAGCCAGATCTACAAGAGCTTCGGGTGAGGGCGGCGCGCATGTTCAAAGCCTGGCACGCCGTGCGTCTGTTCACCATCCTGGTCTATCTGTTTACCTTTGTGCCCATCGCGGTGGTGATTCTGCTGTCGTTCAATCCGGCCCAGTTCGGCACCTTCCCCATGCACGGGGTGAGCGGGCGTTGGTTCGTCGCCCTGGTGCGAGACCCGAATATCGTGCGCGCCTTCCGCACCTCGGCGCTGCTGGGACTGTGCACCGCCGTGTTGTCGACGGCGACTGGTGTTATGGCGAGCCTGGCACTGGTTCGCTATCGGTTCCCGGGGCGCGAGGCGATCAGTACCTTGCTGGTCGCGCCCATTATGGTGCCGGAGGTGGTGCTGGGGGTGTCGCTGCTGCTGTTCATGCGTTTTCTCAACCTGCATCGCAACTTCGCCCTGCTGCTCATGGGACACGTGTTGATCACGCTGCCGTTCGTGGTGCTGGTGGTTCAGGCACGGCTTGCTGGTATCAGCCGGGTGTATGAGGAAGCCTCGTTGTCACTGGGAGCCAACCGGCTGCAGACCTTTCTCGAGGTGACGCTGCCGTTGTTGCTGCCCGCGGTGTTCGCCGGGATGCTGTTCGCATTCACCATTTCATTCGACGACATCACCGCCACCTTGTTCTGGAAGCCGCCCGGCGTTGAGACGGTGCCAACCCAGATCTACGGTATGCTGCGAAATTCAATCAGCCCGGAAATCAATGCGCTGGGCAGCGTCATGATCGCCATTACCGTGGGCGTGCCGTTGGTGGCCGGAGCGTTAGTCCGTTACTTCGCGCGCGGTCTTAGACGCGGTTCTTCCGCTCCGGCCGAGCCCGCGTTTGAGCAAACCGCAAATCCATGAGAACCAAAGGAGTCAGACGCCATGACTGATGATACCAAGCGCTACGAACGCCTTCTGAGCCGCTTCCGCGAGGGGGAAATTTCGCGCCGCACATTCGTCCGCCTGTTGGGTACCGCCGGCGCCGCTGTGGGCTTGGTGGGCGGGCCGCTGGGCCTGATGAGCCGCGAGGCGTTCGCCGAGGTCAAGCAGGTGCGCTACGATGGCTGGGGCGGCGTGGTGGAAAAAGCGTTCGAGAAGGACGTGTTCCGCCCCTACACCAAAAAAACCGGTGTCAACGTCGTCACAGGCACTTATTCCAGCGGCGACGAGTTCCTCACCCGCGTCAAGGCGAGCAGCCCCGGCGACTACAACATCTTTCACGCCAGCGGCGTATTCGACTATGCACGTTATATCAATCTGGGTTGGGGCGTGACGCTGGACGAGTCCAAGATCCCCAACCTCAAGCTGGTCATGACGTCGCTAGAGGAGCCGCTGCGTAAGGTGAGCCACGGCAAACTTTCCGCCGCACCCTATGACTACGGCTCGACCGGCATCGGTTACAACAAGAACAAGATCAGTGAGGACGAGATCAAGAAGCAAGGCGCCAAGATCCTGATCGATGCCAAGTACAAAAAGAAGATCGGCGGCTGGAGCGACTGGCGCACCCGAATCTGGTATGCCGCCCTGCAAACCGATCAGGATCCGAACGACATCAAGGACCTCAAAGCGGTATGGGATGCGGTGCGCAAGAACCGCGACCTGGTGCTGAAATACTGGCACTCGGGCGCGGAGCTGATGAGCCTGCTGGCCAACGAAGAGATCTGGGTCACCGAAGCGTGGTCGGGCCGCATTGCGGCGCTGCAGCAGCAGGGTCATCCCATCGGCTTCTACAATCCGCCCAAGGTCTTTAGCTGGCAGGAATGCATGTTCGTGCTCAAGGGCAGCCCGTTGGCGGCCTGTGAGGAACTGCTCAACTTCATGCTTAAACCGGAGGTGCAGGTCGAGGTCGCCAAGGGTCAGAACTATGCGCCGGCACTGGATCCGACCAAGTACGACCTGCCCAAAGCGGTGCAGGATCTGCCGACGTTTGATCCGACCGGTACTCTTAAGGGCTTTACCTTCGCTGACCCGGACTACTGGAACGGCCATGAACAGGCCTGGAGCCAGAAGTTCGAGCAGGTCAAGGCGGGGTACTGATTGGTAATGGCGGATTTGTCCGCTACCGCGGCGGTCACCGCCCCGTCCGGCGCCGGCGAATCGGCGGCGCCGGGCGGGGCCAGCCGCCCCTGCGTGCAGCTGTCGGGCGTGAGCAAGCGCTACGGCGCTGTCGAGGCGGTGCGCACGATGGACCTCAGCATCGGCGAGGGCAGCTTCGTAACCCTGCTCGGTCCTTCGGGCTGCGGCAAGACCACCACGCTGCGCATGATTGCCGGGCTGGAGTCGGCTAGCGCCGGTGATATTCACATCAAAGGCCGGCGCGTCAACGACGTGCCCATTCATCGGCGCAACCTGGGCCTGGTGTTCCAGAATTACGCCCTTTTTCCGCACAAGAGCGTGTTCGACAACGTCGCCTTCGGTCTCAAGTACCGGGGCGTGAGCAAGGCCGAGCGGGCACGCCGCGTGCGTGATGCGCTCGGTATCGTGCGTCTGCCGCAAATGGAGAGCCGCTACCCGGCGGAGCTCTCCGGCGGTCAGCAGCAGCGCATCGCGCTGGCGCGTGCAATCGTCATCGAGCCCGACGTGCTGCTGCTCGACGAACCATTGTCGGCGCTCGACGCCAATCTGCGCGAAGACATGCGCGTGGAACTCAAGCGCATCCAGCGCGAGCTCGGCGTCACCACGATCTTCGTGACCCACGATCAGGGCGAAGCGCTGGCCATGTCCGATCAGATTGTGGTGATGAGCGACGGCATAATGGAGCAAGTGGGATCGCCGGAGCAGGTCTACAATGAGCCCAGCTCGCGCTTCGTGGCGCAGTTTCTGGGCCACGCCAATCTGTTTGACGCGCGCCTGTGCGAGGCCGATGGTGACAGCCCTACCGTGGAGCTCAAGGACGGCCAGCGCTTTAGGGTGCGGGCCGCGCCTCCATCCGCGGCGCCGGGAGCAGCAGCGACCATGGTGGTGCGCGCCGAGAAGGTGTGGGTGGGGAAAGACGAAACCCCCGACTCAGCGCTTAACGTGATGAGCGGCGAGATCACGGCGGTTGACTATCAAGGCCCGTTCGTACGCTACTTTATTTCAATGGGCGACTACTCGCTGCAGGCCATCAATCCGATTGAGCGTCACCCGTTCCAGGAAGGCGAGCAGGTCCGGATCACCGTCAAGCCGCACGATTGCATACTGCTGCCTGCTGTGCAGTAAGGGGGCGCGACTATTTGTAAAGCCGATGGTGAAGGTCGAGGTCATTACAATCAGGCTTGGGTCGCGTGCCCATCGTTAGTGCCTGAAAGCCGGCCGCGGCCGGCCTCGTGCAATGCCGCCGCCAGGCGGCGCAGGCGCTCGTCACCGTGCCAGTGCTCCAACTCAAGCGGCAGCTTGCGGCGCCAGTTGGGATGCTGATCGGTGGTTCCGGGAAGATTGACCTGCTGATACTCACCCCAGACATCTTCCGGTTGTACCATCAGCAAGTGAGCCGGGCTCCGCGCCAGGTACACGTGCACCGCCAGAGACAGCTCGGTAGACCAGGCCGAGTCAGCACTCAGTTGCCCGGATGCGAGTCCGGCGGCGTGCAGCGCGCGCACTAATCGAGCCCGGTTGGCCGCCCGCTCCGAACGTTGCGATGCGGCCTGCTCGGATTTCGGAAACAGACCCAATTGTTCCCGCAGATCGATATCGTAACCGCGCCAGAAACCTGCCAGTGTTGGCAAATCATGGGTGCTGGCGGCGACCAGAGCCTGCGCCGGGTAGTCCGTCGGCGGTAGAAACTCTCCGTCCGTGTCCCAACGCTTTTCGAAATACAGCAGCCGGTAGCTGAGTACACCGGCGCTAGTCAGCGCCGTGCGCAGCTCGTCAGGCACGGTGCCCAGGTCTTCCCCGATGACTAGACACCGATGGCGCTGGCTCTCCAGTGCCAGTATTCCCAGCAAATCGGCCAGCGGATAGGCGACATACGCGCCGTCGCGTGGTGATTGCCCCGGTGGCACCCAGAACAGCCGCAGCAGTGCCATGACGTGATCGATACGCAGGGCCCCGCTGTGGCGCATGTTGGCCCGTAACAACTCGCGAAATGGTGTATAAGCCCGTTCCCGCAGGGCCTTAGGCACCGGCGGCGGTAAGCCCCAGTCCTGGCCGCCAGGGCTGAATTCGTCCGGCGGCGCGCCAATACGGGCGCCATCGCCGTACAGTGTCGGGTCCGACCAGGTGGCCGCCCCATGGCTCGTTTCACCGACCGCCAGATCGCGGTACAGACCGATTACCATGCCTTGCGTTGCGGCGCGCTCGCAAGCGCTTTCCAGCTGATCCGCGGCCAGCCATTGCAGATAACAGTGAAAGCCGGTTGCCTCGGCCCGGTCCGTGGCAAAATGCTGCACTACCTCGCTGTCGGGATGGCGAAAGCCCGGCGGCCAGTCGCACCAGCCGTGCACCGCCGGATCAAGCGAACGAAACCAGTCGTTCAAAGCATCAAACAGTACATCCTGTTGCAGCGCACCACCATGCTCGTCACAAAAGTGCTGGAAGTCTCGGGCCCGCGCGCTGTCCCGCGTCTGTTCGTGGTCGCGAAAGTGGCGGTAAAGCAGCGCTAGGATCTCAAACTTGACGACCGCGACACCCGGGTAATCCACCAGATCAGCGGCCCGTAATCCCGCTATCTGCGACTGGAACGCAGTCTGTGCGACCCGCTCGCGCGCCTCGTGACAACGGGCGAATTCCGCCACGCCTTCGACATCAAGATAAAGCGGGTTCAGGAAGCGGCGGTTGGACGGACTATAGGGACTGGCCTGCTCCGGAGCTGCAGCGAACAGTTCGTGTAGTGGGTTGAGGCCGATGCAGTCGGCGCCGAGTGCCGCGGCCAGGTCGATGGTGTGGGCAAGGTCGGTGAAATCGCCGATGCCCCAGTTACGCTCGGAGCGCAGGCTATACAGCTGGACGGCTAGACCCCACAGCCGGTCGTTATTTTCCAGTGCTGGCGGCTGGTAACAGCGCTCGGGTACCACCACCAGGCACATTTCGGCGTCCGCCAGGGTGAGGCGGTGATACCCCAAGGGCAGGCTGAGTGGCAGGCGGAAGCTGAAGCGCTGGAAGGGCTCATCGTCCAGAACCCGGCGCTCGTGGCGTTCCAGTGTCGCCGGCTGCAGTGTACCGTCGTGCTGGTGACCGTCTTCCTGTGCCACCCGCCAGGCCAGGCCGGTGGGTTGGATGCGGGCAGGCAGTGTCAGCTCGATCACTGTCGGTTGCGCGGTGGCCGGTATTACCTGCACCGGTGCCAGGATTCGCCGCCAGGTCGCGGATTCCTGTTGCGCGAGTGCGGTCGGTTGATCGGCGGCAATGCCCATGGCGTTGAGCAGTGCCCGATAGGTTGGGGCGCTGGTATCGTGGCGCTGCCCCCAGATATCCCAATAGTAGGGCAGAATGCCGCAGCGTTGCCCGATTTCCACGAGACGATGATAATCGGTCATGTTGGTTCCTTAACATATACGGCGACGCAGCGGCCAGGTAGATCCAGGTGTTCGTTGATCACGTTTGGGAGGTCAGTATCGGTTGCCAGCTCCAGCCGCCAGTCCCCGGCCAGCGGTAACCGGAACTCGACGCTCGCGCTGGCACTGTTGATCAGTAGCAGCAGTGTGGCATCATGCAAGGTGTTGCCGGCGGCGTCGCGATGATCGCCGGCGTCACCCGCCAGCAGCAGGCCCAGAGCCTGGCGTTCGGGCTCGTGCCAGGTGTTGTCGCTCATGGGGTGGCCGGCCGGATCCAGCCAGCTGATGTTGGCCAAACCGGTGTGCACTGAGAACTGCCGCCCGTGCAGAAACCGGGGCCTGCGCAGTACCGGATGGCGGCGGCGCAGCGCCAGCAGCTGGTGGACGAATTCGAGCAGTGGCCGCTCCTCTTCAAGCAAGGTCCAGTCGAGCCACGTGGTAGTGTTGTCCTGGCAGTAAGCGTTGTTATTGCCACCCTGAGTCTGGCCGAACTCATCACCGGCCAGCAGCATCGGTGTGCCCTGGGCCAGCAACAGCGTTGCCAGTAGATTACGCTGCTGGCGTGCGCGAACGGCCGCAATGGTCGGCTCGTCGGTGGGGCCCTCGATGCCGTAGTTGGCACTGAAGTTTTCGGCGTGACCGTCACGATTGGATTCGCCATTGGCCGAGTTGTGGCGTTCAGCGTAACTCACCAGATCTCGTAGAGTGAAGCCGTCGTGACTGGTGACGAAGTTGATTCCTGCCCAGGGACGTCGCCCAGCACGCTCGAACAGATCGCTGGAACCTGCCAGCCGGCGGGCCAGTTCCGGCAGTTCGCCGCGGTTTCCGCGCCAGAACCGGCGCAGGCTGTCGCGACTGCGGTCGTTCCATTCGGCGAAGCCGGGTGGGAATCCCCCCAGCCGGTACCCGCCGGGACCCAGATCCCAGGGTTCGGCGATCAGTTTGAGCGTGCCCAGCACCGGATCCTGCCGCAGTGCGCTGAGCAGCGCGGCGTGCGGATCGAAACCATGCTGGGTGCGACCCAGTGCGGTGGCCAGGTCGAACCGGAAGCCGTCGATGCCGAACCGTTCGGCCCAGTAACGCAGACTGTCGGTCACTAGGGCCAGCACCCGCGGATGCTGCAGGTCGAGGCTGTTGCCGCAGCCACTGTCGTTGATGTAGCGGCCGCGGTTGCCGGGCTGTAGGCGATAATAGCTGGCGTTGTCGATACCGCGCAGGCTGAGGGTGGCGCCGTTGTGGTCGCCTTCGGCGCTGTGGTTGTAGACCACATCGACGATGACTTCGAGGCCGGCCTGGTGCAGGCGCTGGACCACGTTGGCGACTTCGTCGACGTCGCCGGTGGTCAGATAACGTGGATCAGGTGCGCACCAGGCGATGGGGCTGTAGCCCCAGTAGTTGCGCAGATCGCGCGCCAGCAGAAAGGATTCATCGGCGAATCCCTGCAGCGGAAGCAGTTCGATGGTGGTAATGCCGAGCCGGACAAGATGGTCGATCACGGCTTCGTGGCCAAGCCCGGCAACGCGGCCGCGGAGCTCTTCGGGTACCCGCGGATGGCGCATGGTGAAGCCTCGCACGTGAGCTTCGTAGAGCACGGTGTCGGACCAGGGGATTGCCGGTCGGCGGTGTTCGGCAGGGTGGCTACGCTCGGCCACGATCACTGCCCGCGGGGTTTCGGTAGCACTGTCGCGCGGGTCGGGCCGGCCGTCCGGGCATGCGTCACGGTGCAGTTCGCGGCAGCGTACCGGGCCGCTGAGCTGCCGGGCGTAGGGGTCGATCAGCAGTTTGGCGGCATTGAAGCGCTGGCCCTTGCGTGGTGCCCACGGGCCGTGAACCCGGTAGCCGTACTGCTGGCCGGGCGTTACCCCCGGGAGATACCCGTGCCACACCTGATCAGTGTATTCCGGCAAGTCGAGCCTTTCGCGCTCGTTGCCGGCTGGGTCGAACAGGCACAGTTCGACCCGTTCGGCCCGCGCCGAGAACAGTGCGAAGTTAACCCCGTGACCGTCATAGCTGCTGCCCAATGGTCCCGGGGCGCCCGGCAGCAGTCGCCGGCCCATCACCCTGCTGCGGGGAACGGCGTCGGCACGGGTTGCAGCCGCCAGATATCGCGATTGTACTGGTGGATCGTGCGATCGCTGGAGAAGACACCGCTGGCGGCGGTATTGCGTATCCCCATAGTCAACCAGTGATCGTGCTGCCGGAACGCAGCGGCTACCCTGGCCTGGGTGTCGACGTAGCTGCGAAAGTCCGCAGCCGTCAACCAGGGGTCGGCCGGGTTGCGGATGCTATCGACAATGGGCTGGAAGATGCCGGGTTCAAAGGGGCTGAAATGGCCGCTGGCGAGCAGTTGGACGACGCCGGCAAGATCGTGATCGGCGGCGATAATGGCGGCTGGGTCGTAGTCCTGCCGGGTGGCAGCGGCTTGTTCGGCAGTGAGCCCAAACAGGAAAAAGTTGTCGGCGCCCACGGCGTTGCGGATTTCGATGTTGGCACCGTCCAGGGTGCCGATGGTGACCGCACCGTTGAGCATGAATTTCATGTTGCCGGTACCCGAGGCTTCCTTGCCGGCGGTTGAGATCTGCTCGGACAGGTCGGCTGCCGGGCAGATCCGCTCCATCGACGACACCCGGTAGTTGGGCAGGAATGCCAGCCGCAGCCAACCGTCGATTTCGGGGTCGGCGTTGATGGTGGCAGCAACGTTGTTGATTAGCTTTATGATCAGCTTGGCCATGGTGTAGCCGGGCGCCGCCTTGCCGCCGATAAGCACGCAGCGCGGCACCATCCCGTTGGTGTCGCCACGCTTGATTCGCTGGTACAGGTGGATAACGTGCAGCACATTGAGCAGTTGGCGTTTGTATTCGTGAATCCGCTTGACCTGAACATCGAACAGCGCGCCGGGATCGACTTCGACCCCGCATTCATCGCGGACCATTGCCGCCAGACGGCGCTTGTTGGATAACCGGACGTCGGCCCAGCGGGCCCGGAATACGGCATCCTCCGCATAGGGTGCGAGTGCTGCCAGCTGTTCCAGGTCGGTGCGCCAAGCGGCCCCGATGGTGGTATCCAGCAGCCTGGCCAGGCGCGGATTGCAGGCGGCCAGCCAGCGCCGCGGGCTGACGCCATTGGTCTTGTTGTTGAATTTGTCCGGCCACAGTTCGTAGAAGTCGCGGAACAGGCCTGTGGTCAGCAAATGCGAATGCAACTCGGCCACACCATTGACCGAGAAGCTGCCGACTATCGCCAGATAGGCCATGCGGATCATCGGTTCGGGGCCTTCCTCGATCAGCGACATCCGGCGCAGGCGGTTGTTGTCTCCCGGCCAGCGCCGGGCTACCTGGACCAGGAAACGGGCGTTGATCTCGTAGATGATATCCAGATGCCGCGGTAGCAGGTCGCGGAACAGCCGCACCGGCCAGCGCTCCAGCGCTTCCGGCAACAAGGTGTGGTTGGTGTAGGCCATGGTGCGGGTGGTGATGGCCCAGGCGTCGTCCCATCCCAGTCCGTGTTCGTCCATCAACAGTCGCATCAGCTCGGCGACCGCGATACTCGGGTGGGTGTCGTTCAGCTGAAAGCAGTGCTGGGCGGCAAAGGCGGCGACATTGTGGTTGTGTTGGTGATGCCACTGGCGCAGCGTGTCCTTGAGGCTGGCGGCGGCCAGAAAATATTGCTGGCGCAGACGGAGTTCCTTGCCGTTCTCGCTGGCATCGTTGGGGTATAACACCATCGTGATATTCTCGGCGGCGTTTTTGGCGGCAACGGCCTCCGGGTAGCTGCCCTCGTTGAATTCCCCCAGGTCGAACTCCTCGGATGCTTCGGCTGACCACAAGCGCAGCGTATTGACAGTGTCGTTGCGATAGCCTGGGATCGGAATGTCGTAAGGGATCGCCAGTACGACGTGGGCTTCGATCCAGCGCCACTTAAGGTTGCCGTGTACGTCGCGGTAGGATTCGCTGCGGCCGCCGAACGGAATCCGCTGGAACATCTCCTCGCGTCGCATCTCCCAGGGATAACTCTCGCTTAGCCAGTGGTCCGGTTCCTCGACCTGAAAGCCGTTGTCGATCAACTGTCGGAACATACCGTACTCATAACGCAGGCCGTAACCCAGCACCGGCAGTTGCAGGGTGGCACAGGAGTCCAGGAAACAGGCTGCCAGCCGGCCCAGACCGCCGTTGCCGAGGCCGGCATCGTGCTCCTCGCCGATGAGGTCGGCCAGCTTGAGACCGAGTGCGGCCAGCGCCTCGGCTACGGCGTCGCGCAGGTCCAGATTGAGCAGGGCGTTATCGGTGCTGCGCCCGATCAGGTATTCCATCGACAGATAGCGCATGCGGCGGGCGTCGGTGGACTCGTAATAGGCGTGGCGGGTGCGGTTCCAGCGCTCGTTAATGCGATCGCGCAACGTCAGCGCCAGCGCCTGGTAAAGGTAGTGCGGAGAGGTGCTGAGTTTGTCCCGCCCGAGGGTGCAGGAGAAATAGCGCAGGAAATCGGTTTTCAATGTACTGACGTCGCCTCGCAAGGGGGCGATATTAAGCAGATCAGGTTCAAGGGTGTTGTGGTGTTGGTTCATGCCGCTGCAGCTGCGGGAAAGGATGAGCCCACTATCGCTCAAGCCGGAGCGGGTGTCACCCGATACTCACGCCGGGGTGACGTGGTACAGCATGTCCAGGCAGGATCGGGCACTGTCGGACCAGCGGAATCGGGCGGCTTCGGCCCGGGCCGAGAATTCACGCCACCGGTCAGGGTGGTGGCGGCGAAGGTCCAGGGTGGCGGCCAGCGCTTGCACCAGGTTGTCGGCCTGCTCGGTAAGGCTGCCGCCCGTGAAGGCAAAGCCGTTGATGCCGGGCTGGATGGTGTCGCGCAGACCGCCGACGTGATGCACCAGACACGGTTGGCTGGCGCGCATGGCCAGCATCTGGCTGATGCCGCAGGGCTCGAACGAGCTCGGCATGAGAAACAGGTCGCCGCTGGCGTACAAGGTCTCCGAGAGCCCCTCGGCGTAGCCGCGCAGGAACAGGAAGTTGCGCCGGCGGCCCGCCGTGGTGGTCAGTGCCTGTTCGTAGTCCGGGTCGCCACTGCCCAGCATGATAAACAGACCGTCGTCGCCGATCTGGTCAAGGATTGCCTCGAGGGCCGGCCGACCTGCGCTGGTCGGGTGATGCAGCAGCCGGATTTTCTGTTCGGTGATGCGACCGACGCTCGTAAGTACGGTTGCCGGGCGCCGGGTCGGCCACGCTGTCAGCCGGGCGCAGGCGATGAAATGGCAACTGGCGAGCTGGCTGTCGCGACCGGCCCAGTCCAACACCTGGGTCTGCAGCAGCTCTTTGAGTGCCGGCCACTCAGCCGCCGCCGGTAGCGATTGCGGATAGTCGCAGCCGTTCAGTATGCCGTGCAGCCGCCCTTCGTGATGGGCCTGCAGCAGATCGCCTTCGAGTCCTTCACCGCCGTAGTAGCCGCGGGTCTCAACAGCGCTGGGCCGTTGGATTTCCTGGGCATAGCTGGGCGAGACCACGTGTACGGCATCGGCCAGCCGGACACCGACGGCCATCGGGTTTATACAGTCGGGCCAGCGCGGATCCGCCACGACCGCGTGTTCGACATCGAGGTCCGGATACCACGCGCTCAACGATGACGCATCCCCGGTCAGCGGTCGTACGCCCTGTAGCGCGAGATTGTGCACGGTGTAGACGCAGCGCATGGTTTGAAGCAAATGAAAGGCTGGGTGATAGCGCCGCAACAGCAGTAGCAACGCGGCATGCCAGTCGTGCAGGTGAATCACCTGCGGAGCTCCACATAAGCCGGCCACCACGGCTTCTGCCGCGGCCGCACAGAACAGTGCGAACTTGCTGGCATCGCGTGCGAATGGCCGGCTGGGCGGGTCGTCGCAGTAGATACGCCCCCGCCCGCAGCTGGCAAATAAGGGATGTTCCAGCACCCAGTGCCGAACCCCTTTCCGGGGCTGGCGTCCCGGTACTTGGTAGAGTTCGACATGTTGGGCGCTACCGCCGAAACCGACTTTGAGCGCCGCCAGTCGCTCGGCGCCGGGCTGATTGGCCAGGGCGCCGTAGGCCGGGGTCAGTACGGTGACCTCGCAGTCGAGCGCGGCCAGTGCCGCCGGCAGATGCCGCACCACGTCGCCGATACCGCCTACCTTGGCGCCCACCAGAGCGTCGTTCTCGGCCGCCAGCATGAGAATGTTGCGCATGGCGGTCACGTCAGGGTACGAAATGTACCGGCTGGCCCAGCATATCGGGCGTTACTAAGGTGATGCCTTTGGGCGTGACCCGGAAACCGCGGCGGCGGTCGGCTGCCTGATCCTCGCCGATCACCATGCCTTCCGGCAGATGGACCCCGCGGTCGATGATCACCCGGTGCAGTCTGCAGTGGCGGCCGATATCGACGGTGGGCAGCACCACGGCCTTCTCGACCTGAGCATAGGAGTGCACCTTGACGTCGGAAAACAGCAGTGAACGGTCCAGGCGCGCGCCCGAGATGATGCAGCCGCCCGAGACCATGGAATCGACGGCCATGCCGCGGCGCTCGTCCATGTTGAATACGAACTTGGCCGGCGGTAGCTGCGGCTGGTGGGTCAGGATGGGCCAGTCCTGGTCGTAGAGATCGAGCTCGGGGGCGACACCAATCAGCTCCATATTGGCTTCCCAGAATGCATCCAGGGTACCCACATCGCGCCAATAGGCGCGCCGGCCGGCGACGGGTTCGCGAAACGGGTAGGCGAACACCCGCCGTTCCTCGATCACGCGTGGAATAATGTTCTTGCCGAAGTCATGTTCCGAGGTTGGATCATTGTGCATCCCGAATCAGCTGCTCGTAGAGGAATTCGGTGTTGAACACGTAGTTGCCCATCGAGGCCAGGCACAGTTCCGGCTGGCCGGGAATGGGTCGCGGCTCGGCCGGTTTTTCCTCGAAACCCGCGTACCCTGGCACTGTCGTCGACGTGCATCACGCCGAAGCGCCGGCCGCCTCGGCGAATCGGCACCTCCAAACAGGACACGGTCATGTCCGCGTCGCTGCTCGACGTGGTACGGCGAGCATCGGCCCGTAGTCCATCTTGTAGACGTGATCGCCGGCCAGCACCAGCACGAACTCCGGCTGCATGGGTCTGGATGATATCGAGGTTCTGGTAAACGGCGTCGGCCGTGCCGGCGTACCACGCACCACCGGTGCGCTGGCTGGCCGGCAGCATCTCGACGAACTCACCCAGTTCGTGCTGAAGCCACTCCAGCCGCGCATGCAGATGGCGTATCAGCGAGTGGGCCTTGTACTGGGTCAGCACGCCGATGCGGCGGATGCCGGAGTTCACGCAGTTGGACAGTGGGAAATCGATGATGCGGAACTTGCCCCCGAAAGGCACTGCGGGCTTGGCCCGCCAGTCAGTCAGTTCATGCAGCCGCGAGCCGCGGCCGCCGGCCAGAATCAGGCCCAGGGTCTGGCGCGTCAGGCGGCTGATGAAACGCGGATCGAGATCGATTGGGTTCATGGCTGCAGGTGTCTCCGGGTCGCCGCGTGATGCCATGTTAGCAGATCGATAACCGGGTCGTGGTCACCGCCGGTCAGTCGGAATGTGGGTGTCGGCCGTTGGTGAAGCCGCGGGTGCACTCGATCGCCCGGCGCCAGCCGGCCAGCTTGGCATCACGTTCACCGGCCGTCAGCGTCGGCTGGAACCGCCGCTGGCACTGCCAGTGCGCGGCCAGTTCGTCCAGTGACAGGTACATCCCGCACTGCAGGCCGGCCAGCGAAGCCGCACCGAGTGCGGTGGTCTCGGTAACTGCCGGACGTTCCACCGGCAGCCCCAGGATACCGGCCATCGCGTTCAGTAGCCAGTCATTGACCACCATGCCTCCGTCGACCCGCAGGGCGGCGATGCTGGCGCCATCACTGGCCATGGCGGCGAGCAGGTCGTGGGTCTGATAGCAGACTGATTCCAGTGCCGCCCGGACCAGTTCAGCCGGACCGGTGTTACGTGTCAGGCCGAAGATGGCGCCGCGAGCGTGCGGATCCCAGTAGGGCGCCCCCAGTCCGGTCAGGGCTGGTACCAGGTAAATGCCGCCGCCGTCTCCAGCGCGCGCCAGCGCTTCGCTGTCGTCGGCGCGCTCAATCAGGCCGAGCCCGTCGCGTAGCCATTGAATGACGGCACCGGCAATGAAGATCGAACCCTCCAGGGCGTAGGTCACCTCATTGCCCAGACGGTAGCCGATCGTGGTTAGCAGACGGTTGTCCGAACGCACCGGTTTGCGCCCCGTGTTCAGAATAGCGAAACAACCGGTGCCATAGGTGCTCTTGATCATGCCAGGCTGAAAACAGGCCTGGCCGATCAGTGCTGCCTGCTGATCGCCGGCGATACCGGCAACCGGCAAATCCTGGCCCAGTAACTCGCCGCCTGCGGTGCCGAAATCAGCCGCGCAGTCACGTACTTCGGGCAGCAATGTCCGCGGGGATGCCGAACAGGCTGAGCAACTCGTCGTCCCATACCTGGCGATGGATATCGAACAGCAACGTGCGACTGGCGTTAGTCGCATCGGTGGCGTGGACCTTGCCTTGGGTCAATCGCCACAGCAGAAAACTGTCGACCGTACCAAAGGCCAGTTCGCCACGCTCGGCCCGATCGCGGGCGCCGGGCACGTGTTCCAGCAGCCAGGCGAGTTTGGTGGCGGAGAAGTAGGGATCGAGGATCAGTCCGGTGCGCTCGCGTATCAATGTTTCATGGCCAGCCGCATGGAGTTCGGCACATCGGTCTGCGGTCCGGCGGTCCTGCCAGACAATCGCGTTGTGGACCGCCTTGCCGGTGCCACGGTCCCACAGCAACACCGTTTCCCGCTGATTGGTAATGCCAACCGCGGCGACCGGTTGGGTACATTCGGCCAGGGCGCGGCGGCACACGGTCAGGGTGGATCCCCAGATATCCTCGGGGTCGTGTTCCACCCAGCCATCGCGCGGATAGATCTGACGGAATTCCTGCTGTGCCGACGCCAGGATCTGGCCGCCGCGCTCGAAGACGATGGCCCGCGAGCTGGTGGTGCCCTGGTCGATGGCGAGAAGCGCACTGGACTGGTTCATGAGTAACGAACTCCTCTGGTGTCTGCGTTGTGTCGGGATTGTCAGTGAAAATAAACGAAACTATGATGACTGAAAATGAAAAAATGTAACCGCTAATGCCATTTGGGGAGTTTATTAATGATCGTAAACCATGACAGTGTTTTCCAGTGCCGGCCCGGATCAGGTCACAACTCATGGCGCTGAGTCGTCGTCAGCAATTGTTGCTGCAGTCGATCCGCCGGGTCGGATATGCCACAGTCGAGTCGCTGGCCGAGGAGTTTGCCGTTACACCGCAAACAATCCGACGTGATATCAACATGTTGTGCGATCAGGGCTTGCTGGAACGGCATCACGGGGGCGCCGGTCTGCCACCGTCCAGTATCGAGAATATCGCTTACCCGGCGCGCCAGGTCATGAATCTCACAGCCAAGCAACGGATCGCTGCACTGGTCGCCCGGCATATTCCCAATCACGCCTCGCTGTTCATCAACATCGGCACGACCAACGAGGAGGTCGCCAAGGCTTTGCGTTACCATGATGCACTCCGGGTCATAACGAATAACCTCAATGTGGCGTTCATCCTGAGCGCGAATCCCAGTATCGAGGTGATCGTTGCCGGCGGTGTCGTGCGCCATCGCGATCGTGGTATCACCGGAGAGGCCACCATTGACTTTGTCAGCCAGTTCAAGGTGGATTTCGGCGTCATCGGCATTTCCGGTATCGAGTCTGACGGCACTCTGTTGGACTTCGACTATCACGAGGTCCGGGTCGCGCAGACCATCATCCGCCATTCACGGCGGGTGTTCCTGGTTGCCGACCATAGCAAGTTCAACCGCAACGCGTTGGTGCGGATGGGCGATCTGGGTGCTATCGATGCCTTGTTCACCGATCAGCCGGTTCCCGAGGAGATGCACGCAGTGTTCGCCGAAGCCAAGATCGATGTTTTTGTGGTACCGCCGTCTGAGGTCGAGTCCGGGAGCGACGGCGAAGGTCAGGCGGCGGTGTCAGGAAATCGATGAAACCACCGGAGTCGTCCCACCCACCAGGGTCGTCACAGTCAGCATTCTAATCGGGACTCCATCGTCACCGCCGATAGCCTGCTTGTAGACCGGGCTACGCCCGGGACTGCAGGCCGGTATTCCGTTTCCTCTGGCAAGTTCGATAGCGAAAAAAATAGCACGTTTCTGGTTGCATACAAGCTAAGTTGCGCTACAATGAAAAAAAACGAAATATTTTTAGAACATCCTGCCGTAAGGTCCCGCGAGGAGCGATCGATGAGATTCAGATGCTGCAGTGTCACATCCGCGTCAAACACCACCGTTACTGCGTGGGTGAGTGGCGCGGATAGGGCGTGCCGTGGCTAAGCTATCCCTGGAAGGGGGATCCAGCGGCCGTTTCGATGGATGGGTGCAGGAGGAGCGAAAGTGACATTGTCGCTCAAGCATGTATCGAAACTCGTGGGCTCGGAAACCCACATCGATGATATCGAACTGGAGCTCAAGCCGGGCTCGCTGACGGTTCTGCTGGGGCTCACCCTCGCTGGCAAGACCACCCTGATGCGGCTGATGGCGGGGCTCGACAGACCCAGCCATGGCCATGTCAGCCACCACGGACAGGACATTGTGAATATCCCGCTGCGCAAGCGTAACGTGGCGATGGTTTATCAGCAGTTCATCAATTATCCCTCGATGACAGTGTTCGGTAACATCGCATCGCCGCTGCGTATAGCGCATGTCCCCAAGGCCGAGATCAAGCGCCGGGTCCAGCAGGAGGCGGAACGGCTGGGGATCGCGCATCTGCTCGACCGGCTGCCGGGCGAGTTGTCCGGGGGGCAGCAGCAGCGTACCGCTATGGCGAGGGCTCTGGTGCGTAATGCCCAGCTGTTGTTGCTGGACGAGCCTCTGGTAAATCTCGATTACAAGTTGCGTGAGGGTCTGCGGGCCGATCTCAGTCGGATTTTCGCCCAGCGCGAATCCATCGTCGTATACGCTACAACCGATCCTGCCGAGGCCTTGGCGCTGGGCGGCAATACCGCCGTGCTGCATGAGGGGCGTCTGGTCCAGCATGGTTCGACGCTGGATGTGTACAACCACCCTGCCACCGAACATGTGGCGGCCGTATTCAGCGATCCGCCGATGAACATCGTGCCCGGCGAGATCAGGGAGGGTGAGCTGTTCCTGGGTCAGCGGCTGCGCCTGCCATTGCCCGAACATTTCCGCGGACTGAGTCCGGGTGACTACCGTTTCGGTGTGCGCCCCTATCATCTGGCTGTCGCCGAAGAGCACAGCGACGACCAACAGGTACTGGACGGCGCAGTGGAGGTGGCTGAGATCAGCGGCTCCGATACTACCTTGCACGTACTGAGCGACGCGTTTCTGTGGATCGCCGTGCTGGATGGCGTACACAGCCTCAACCCCGGCGATCGGGTGCGGCTGCGGGTGCAGCCGCAGCGGCTGATGGCTTTCGATCGCCGCGGTCAGTTGCTGGTCGCGCCGGCAGTGGGCACGGCAGGCAATGAGGTGATGCATGGCACGCATTGACTTCGATCATGTCGCTCACCGCTATGGTGCCGGCGGCGACTATGCGCTTAAGCCGCTGACTCATGCCTGGGAAGACGGCGGTGCGTACGCATTGCTGGGCCCTTCAGGCTGCGGCAAGACAACGCTTCTTAACATATGTTCGGGATTGTTGATTCCCTCCGAGGGGCGGGTGCATTTCGACGGTCGGGACGTCACTGACGTACCCACCGAAGGGCGCAACATCGCCCAGGTTTTTCAGTTCCCGGTCATTTACGACACCATGACGGTATTTGATAACCTTGCTTTTCCGCTACGCAACAGAAAATTATCAGAATCGAGAGTGCAGGAGCGCGTCCGCGAAGTTGCCCGAATGCTGGATCTGGAGCGCGATCTGGAGCGCCGGGCCAAAGGGCTGACCGCCGATGAGAAGCAGTTGATCTCAATGGGGCGCGGTCTGGTGCGGGACGATGTGGCGGCCATCATGTTCGATGAACCGCTGACGGTCATAGATCCCCAGCTCAAATGGCGCTTGCGGCGTCAGCTCAAGCGGGTTCACCAGAAGCTCGGGTTGACGCTCATTTACGTCACACATGATCAGACTGAGGCCCTGACGTTCGCCGACAAAGTCGTCGTGATGTCGGCGGGAGAAATCATGCAGATCGGCACGCCGCAAGATCTGTTCGAGCGTCCGGCACACACGTTTGTCGGCTATTTTATCGGCAGTCCGGGGATGAACCTATTGCCCTGCGAACTCGAGGGCCAGGCGGCCCTGGTGGCGGGGCAGCGCATCGAGCTGCCCGCAGCCGTGGTGCACACAGCGCGCCAGACTGATACCGCACGCTTCCAGCTCGGCATTCGTCCTGAATTCGTGCGACCGCCAGCGGCCGGAGAGGAGGGTGTTCCGGTGACTGTAGAGCACATCAGTGACACGGGGCGTTTCCGCGTGGTGACGGCCCGCCTCGGCGAACACAAGCTGGTCGCCAAACTGGCCGAGGATGCAGGTGAATTTGCGGCCAGCGAGGCCCGTATGCACTTGCCGCAACGCTGGCTGCGTCTGTACGCCGATGATCATCTGGTCGCAGCCGCAGGGGAAACTACTGATGGATAACAAGATCAAGGATAACCGGGCGTGGTTGCTGGTTCTGCCGGCGTTTCTTCTGGTTGCGTTCAACGCCATCCTGCCGTTCATGACGGTCGTGAACTATTCGTTCCAGGATGTATTCGGCATGAAACACCACGTGTTCGTGGGATGGGAGTTCTACAAAACCATTCTCCACGATGGCGACATACAGCGTGCTCTGCTGCGCCAGATTATATTCTCTGTTGTGGTGCTCGCCATTGAAATTCCATTGGGTATAGCGGTTTCACTCACTCTTCCGACCAGGGGCCGATGGGTCGGTGTGGTACTGGTTATTGTTGCGCTGCCGATTCTCATTCCTTGGAATGTGGTGGGCGTAATATGGGAGATTTTTGCGCGCGGCGATATCGGACTGGGTGGCGCTGTTATTAACGCTTTGGGCATTAACTACAACTATACGCAGAATCCAATAGCCGCCTGGTGTACAGTCGTGGTCATGGATGTCTGGCACTGGACCTCGCTGGTGGTTCTGTTGTGTTATGCCGGATTGCGGGCGATTCCTGATGCCTACTACCAGGCCGCACGTATCGATGGCGCATCGCGCTGGGCAATATTCCGATTCATCGAGCTGCCCCGACTGCGCGGTGTGCTGACGATCGCGATTCTGTTGCGTTTCGTGTACAGCTTCAAGATTTACGCCGAACCGTTTGTGATGACCGGCGGTGGACCTGGCAATTCAACAACCTTTCTCAGTCAGATGCTGGACCGTATCGCACTCGGCCAGCTTGATGTGGGGCGGGCAGGTGCTTTCGCGATTCTGTACTTCCTGATAATTCTTCTGGTCAGCTATGTATTCTACAACGTCTTGACGCGCGTCGGTCAGGGGCGCACGCCGAGGGGGCAGGAATGAAATCCCGCAAGCGCTATCTCGGTCTGGTGCTCTTTGTGGTTTTTCTTCTGATACCCATCTACTGGATGGTTATCATGTCGCTCAAGACCAACAACGAAATACTGGGTGCTTTGTCCCTGATACCAAGAAAATTAACTCTGGCACATTATGATGCGTTCTTTTCATCGCAGTTCTGGTACATGGGTTATCTGCACTCGCTATCCTATGTGCTGATAAATGTGGTGATAACCTTGCCGCTGGCACTGCCGGCAGCGTATGCCTTTTCGCGATTCCGCTTTCTGGGCGACAAACATTTGTTCTTCTGGCTGCTGACCAATTTGATGGCACCTCCAGCCGTCTTCGCGTTGCCGTTCTTTGAGCTGTATCAGAGTATCGGTTTATTCGATACAGTTTGGGCAGTTGCACTGGCCCATACCCTGTTCAATCTGCCGCTCGCGATCTGGATTCTGGAAGGCTTTATCTCAGGTGTGCCGATTGAAATCGACGAGACGGCGTTTCTCGATGGGTATAGTCTGCCGAAATTCTTTATCAAGATATTCATACCGTTGATTCGAGCAGGCATAGGCGTCACAGCATTCTTCTGTTTTATGTTCAGCTGGGTCGAGTTGCTGCTTGCGCAGACTCTCACCAGCGCCAATGCACAGCCAATCGGTTCAGTCATGACCAGCACCGTCAGTGCCGCCGGGGTCGACTGGGGCCTGCTGGCTACCGCCGGCACCCTGACCATCATCCCGGGGGCTATCGTGATCTGGTTTGTCCGCAATTACATCGCTACCGGCTTTGCGCTGGGTCGGGTCTGAGGAGGTCTAGCCATGCAGTGGATGCTGTGGGTCACGCCGACCGCCATCTTTTTCGGCTTCATCGCCTTACTGCTAGCCGGTATGACGATCTGGGAACTTGTTCAGCCCAGTGTGGAGCGCCGCGGTTGGCTGCTCCCGATGACCACGACACGGGGCGATCGGTTGTTCGTCGGCCTATTGGCCGGCGCTTATCTGAACGTCATTTGGCTGGGCTGGGTGCCGGCAAATCAATGGTGGGCGTTGGCGGCGGCGGTTCTGATCGTGGCCGTGGTGATGCGATGGGGTTGATTAGCAGTAGCGCGCATGCCGTTTTGGCATGTTCATGAGAGGTCGCGCCCGGGGGCGTGATCGAATTGCAGTAACCGCTTGACGGAGGACGTTGACCAATGAGCGAAAATAACGGCAAGCCCGATCAGGGTGGGTCCGACAGCTTTATCCAGGTGGATGAACAAGGTAGCGGCGTAAATCGGCGCACCGTGCTCAAGGCTGGCGCGACGCTGGCCGCTGCGGCAGCTTTGACGCCGGCCATCAAGGCTTATGCAGCTAAGCCCCAGCCGCGCGGACTGGATAACCCTGGGATGGTGCCGAAGTTGATCGACTGGGGCGAGGGTAAAACCGGCATGGATGCCGCGCAGGCGTGGGTGGAAAACGAGTTCACGCCTTCGACGCTGGACAAGGCCGCTCAGATGAAGGAAATGAACTGGTTCATGGAAGCTGCTAAGCCTTACCAGGGCATGCAAGTGACGGTGGTTTCCGAGACGCTGAACGTCCATGAGTACGAATCTAAGATCCTGACCAAGGCTTTCGAGGAAATTACCGGGATTCATGTTACCCACCACTACATCCAGGAGGGCGAGGTCGTCGATAAGCTGCAGACCGAGGCCGAAACGGGTCGCGACATTTATGATGTCTTCATGAATGACTCGGACTTCATTGGTACTCATCCGCGTCTGCAGGACGTGCATCCGATCGGCGACTGGATAAAGAAGGAAGGCAAGTCGGTCACGCTGCCGACCCTGGATCTGGATGACTTCCAGGGCAAGGATTTCGCGACCTGGGTTGACGGGACCCTGTACCAGATGCCCGACCAGCAGTTCGCGAATCTGTACTGGTATCGCCATGACTGGTTCCAGCGCCCCGATCTGCGAAAGCAATTCAAGGACATTTACGGCTACGAGCTCGATGTCCCGGTCAACTGGGCCGCCTACGAGGATATCGCCGACTTCTTCACCAACAAGGTGAAGCACATCGATGGCCAGCGCGTCTATGGCCATATGGACTATGGTAAGAAAGATCCGTCGCTGGGCTGGCGCTTCACCGATGCCTGGCTGGTGATGGCCGGGGTCGGCAGCAAGGGGTTGCCCAACGGACGTCCCGTCGATGAGTGGGGCATCCGGATGAATGAGCATTACAATCCAGTCGGCGCCAGTGTCGAGCGGGGTGGCGCGGCCAATAGCCCGGCTGCGGTGTACGCTCTGAGAAAGTATGTCGAATGGCTTAAGAAGTATGCGCCACCGGAAGCAGCTGGCATGACGTTCTCGGAGGCCGGACCGGTGCCGGCACAAGGTCATATCGCCCAGCAGGTGTTCTGGTATTCAGCATTTACTGGCAACATGACCCAGAAGGGCTTGCCAGTGGTAAATGATGACGGCACGCCCAAGTGGCGAATGGCGCCTTCACCGCATGGTGTCTATTGGGAACCCGGTATGAAAGTCGGGTATCAGGATCAGGGCTGCTGGACGTTGCCTAAATCGACGCCTGTCAAAAAGTTGCAAGCCGGTTGGCTTTACGCGCAGTTCTGCGTCTGCAAGTCGATCTCGCTGCGTAAGTTCGTGGTTGGTCTGACCCCCATCCGCACCAGCGATATTCAGTCCGAGGCGGCGACCAAGCTTGCTCCCCGATTGGGCGGGCTGGTGGAGTTCTATCGCAGTCCGGGGGTGAAGTACTGGACGCCCACCGGGGTGAATGTGCCGGAATACGCCAAGCTGTCGCAGGTCTGGTGGCCCAACGTGTCGGATGCGGTGTCGGGCGCCAAATCTTACCAGCAAGCGATGGATGCGGTGGCCGAAAGCATGGACAATATTATGTACCGTATTCAGCGTGCCGATGTAGAACCGGTGGCGCCGCCCAAGCTCAATCCCAAGAAGGGTCGTGACTACTGGCTCAAGCAGCCTGGGGCACCGAAGCCCAAGCTGGCCGATGAAAAAGGCAAACCCAGGACCATGCCGTACGATAAAATTCTCAACGCTTTCAAGAATCCCGAGATTCTGAAGTCGTGAGCTTTGCGGGGGAGCGGTTTCGCTCCCCCTTGCTTGACGCAACACTGACTGCGTGGGCTCGATGGAGAATGATGACGACAGCCTGGATCTGCCTATCCAGATCGGGCATTTTTTCGCAACGCCGGTTGCAGCTGCAGTGATGCCTGGTGGGGAGGCGCGCAACCGTCAGCTGCGCCGGGCAATCCTGCGTGAGCGGGACCGGGAAGAATCCAGACATGCATCGAATCTCGGCGGCTGGCACTCGGCCAGGCCGGTCGATGAATGGGGTGGCCCCGGCTTCGGCGAGGTCGTGGCCGCCGCACAAGTCCTGGCGGCCCGGTTGACGCTCGATCGCACGGGGAAGCCCGCAAAAGTGGCCTGGAAAGTTCGCGCCTGGGCGAACGTGAATGGTCACGGACACGCCAACGAGTTTCACTATCATCCGGGTGCCTACTGGTCTGGCACCTATTACGTCGACGATGGCGGGCGGGCCGATGATGACTCGTTGGGCGGCGAGTTTGAGATCATGGACCCGCGCGGTCCGGCGGTCGCCATGTATGCGCCATCGCTGGCGTTTGCCGACGGTGGCGTGAATACCGCCGGTTCGACCGTTCAGTTCTGTCCGCGCCCGGGCCTGATCCTGCTATTTCCGGCCTGGCTCCAGCATCAGGTCAGGCCGTATCTGGGTTCGTCCGAACGGATCTCCATCGCTTTCAACCTGAGCCTGTAAGGGTCGGTTTCATGCGCGTGACCTTCCGCTGTGACCCCATGCTGGAACCGTATTTACCGCCACCGGTCGCGGCCCGCTTGGCTTTCCCCGACTGGCTCAAGGATATGCCGGGGAGCGCATTTTCGCCTCTGCACGGCACGGACATCCGTACCGTAAAGCAGTGCCCGCCGTTCGTGGACGCCATGAGCTGCGGTTTCGTAATGGTGCTGCCATGCGATGTCATCGCGGACGATGGCGGGCTGAGCTGGGACTGGCCCATTCCGGTCCCGGCCGCAGACAAGCACCCGCGTGCGCCGCTCAGTTTCCATGTGCCGGAGCAGGTTACCGGGACTCCGCTACGGCAACCGGATCAGGTGGTTGTAAAGTTCAACAGCTTCTGGACTATCGAGCTGGAGCAGGGCTGGTCACTGTTGGCGATGCATCCGGCCAATCGCCTGGATTTGCCGTTCAGATTGCTGACGGGTTTGGTGGATGCCGACCACTATAAGGATGTCGGTATCCTGTTTCCCGCGGTCTGGACGGATGGCGAGTTCCGCGGTGTTCTACCCAAGGGTACGCCTATCGCCCAGTGTGTGCCCGTGCGTCGCGAGCCGTTGGCGCTGATTTGCGAATCGATGGACGATACGGCGGTGCGGGCGTACGACAGCGTTGGTGAGAAGCTGCTGTCGCAGCGTGGCGTTTATCGGCGCGAATACCGCGCCCGGCGGGGCGGATCAGGCGCCACCACGCGCGAGGAATCTCCGCAGCGCTGACGGCCTCAGCCAGAGGCGCCCGGTGGGGGCTGATACCAGCGCCTGGGCGATGCGGTTGAGACAGCTCGGCGAGAGCCGGAAGGCTGTGCGATAGGCCTCTAGTGCGGCATCCATATTGCCGGCGTCCTGCAGCACGATGCCCAGGTTAAGAGCCGCTGCATACAGACCGGGATCCGTGTGCAATGCGGTGCGATAAGCCTGTGCGGCCGCGTTCGATTGTCGCAGGTCCTGCTGGACGAGGCCCAGGCCGAACCATGCCCCGGCTAGCCCGGGATCCAGATCGACCGCGTATCGCAGCGCCGCTTCGGCGTCCTTCCAGGCGCCGAGCTGATGCAGCAGGCGGCCCCGGGCATGCTGGATCGCTGCATCGGCCGGCCAGCGGTGCCGTGGGTCAGATAGCAATGCGGATGCCTCATCGGTACGGTCTAACTGCTGCAACGCAGTGGCGCCACTGAGCAGCGCCGAACTTGTTGGTTCATTAGCCTGCAGGGCCCTGCTCAGGGCAATCCATGCGCCTTCCGGTTGCCTCAGCCGCAGCAGCGTTTCGCCGATGAGCTGCCAACCTTCGGCACAGTCGGGGAACCTTTCCAGACGGGGTAGCAAGGCTGTCACGTCCGGGTCGGCCCGCGCGAGTAGCAGAGCGCAGAGCTGGAACCACGGCCGCGGCGCAGACGGGTCGTCATGTACGGCACGGCGCGCGGCGGTTAGTTGCTGCGTACTGGCTGCGAGCAGGTTATCGCGATGCGACTGCGGTGCCGTCATGATGTGCCCATTATGAATGACAAGAACAACCCTGGTCCGCCGTGGCAGGCAATATGTCTAGGCATCGTAGTCAATAACGAATTATACGAAAACGAACAATGTTTCGATATTGAAAATACTAGGCTTAATGACATTGATCATCGGCAACAATGCGCTATAATGAAAAAAAACGAATATAATCTTGTGACGTTCAGAGTCTAGCAGAAATAGCACCGCTGGGAGTGTTTATGCAGTTCAGAATGCGCAACGTCAGCCAGCTTGGGGCGCAGACGTTTGACGTGCTGATCATCGGCGGTGGTATCAATGGCGCTGTGTCAGCCGCAGCGTTGGCTGGTCAGGGGGCGCGTGTGGCTCTGATCGACGAACGTGATTTCGCCGGTTTTACCAGTCAGCATTCGTCGAATCTGGCCTGGGGTGGCATCAAGTACATGGAAACTTACGAATTCGGCCTGGTGCGGCAACTCTGCAAGAGCCGCAATGAGCTGATCCGAAGTTTCCCGTCGGCGGTTCAGGAGATTCGCTTTCTCACCACCATACGTCACGGCTTTCGTCACCATCCGGTCAAGCTATGTCTTGGCACCTGGCTTTACTGGCTGATCGGGGAGCGGTTCACTCGTACTCCCAGACTGCTCTCGGCGCGCCGGATCAAGCAACTGGAACCGGTCATCGACACGACGGATAGCGTTGGTGGGTTCGAATACTCAGATGCCTACCTGTACGATAACGATGCGCGGTTCGTTTTCAATTTTGTCCGTTCGGCGCTGGATCACGGTTGCGTCGCCGCCAATTACGTGACCGCGCAGGCGTTGCACCAGGCCGGCGACGTCTGGGAGACCCGAGCGCGTGACTTGGAGGACGGTGGGGATTTCACCATCCGTTCCCGGGTGGTCGTCAACGCCGCCGGCCCGTTCGTCGACCGGCTCAATCAAGTGAGCAACGTGGCGACGGAACATCGCCATGTCTACTCGAAAGGCATTCATCTGATCGTCGATCGCATTACCCCCAGCCGCCGGGTGCTGGCATTTTTCGCCGACGATGGGCGACTGTTCTTTGCCATTCCCATGGGGACAAAGACCTGTATCGGCACCACTGACACACGGGTTGAGCAGCCGGAGTCCGAGGTTACTGCAACTGACCGCCGGTTCGTGCTCGACAATATCAATAAGTGCCTGGCACTGGCTCGGCCGCTGAACGAGTCCGACATTATCGCTGAGCGGTGCGGGGTGCGGCCGCTGGCGGTCAAGGAAGGCGGCGCCGGAAGCCGGGATTTCCTGCAGTTGTCACGACGCCATGCGATCGATGTCGATCGCGAACGCGGGTATTTGAGCATTTTCGGCGGTAAGTTGACCGATTGCCTGAATGTGGGCGAAGAGGTTTGCCGCCATGTCGAGGCGATGCAGGTGAAACTGCCGCAACGCGGTCAGCGTTGGTATGGTGAGCCGGGGCCGCAGGTCCGCGAGCGCTACCTGGCACTGGCAGGTGAGATCGATCTGGACCGTTATACCGTGCCCGGCGCGGCGGAAACCCTGACCACTCGGCTTTGGCGCCGCTACGGAGCGGAAGCCATCCAGATGGTGGAGGCCATTCAGCGGGATCCGCGCGAGGCTGAGCTACTGATCGGGAACACTGAATACCTGCGCTGTGAAATTCAGTATGCCGCGCGGCGCGAAATGATCGTCAAATTGGAGGACTTTCTTCGGCGCCGGTCCAAAATCGCTCTGGTGGTGCGGGATGAAGACATCCGCCGCGCGACAGGTTTGCGCGAGGCGTGCCGGATTCTGTTTGGCAATCGGGCACAGGAAAAATTCGATGAATATTTCCGGCCCGGCGCCGCTCCGTCCGCGGCCAGTGACGACCGCCAGGAAGCCTGTTCGGAAGCGCTTAACTGGTAGCGCATGGGATGGCTGCGAAGACCGGGTTGTGACGCTGGTGGTGGATGTGCCGAGTTGCTTCGGAACTAGCTGCTGGGCTGGCGCCCGGCGTCTTATTCGGGCCTATAATGACCAGGGTAGCCAGACAGGGCAACCTGCCTGGCCTGCTTGTGTGTGAGGGTAGTTCATGCGTCGTCATCGCAATGCCAAGATTATCGCCACGCTGGGTCCAGCCAGTGCCGATCCTGATACTATTCATGCGTTGTTTCAGGCCGGAGCCGACGTGTTCCGGCTCAATTTCAGTCATGGCAGCCATGCTGACCACCAGCGCAACGTCAGCGAGATTCGCGCGCTGGAACAGCGGGTGGGGCGGCCTATCGGTATCCTGATGGATCTTCAGGGACCCAAGTTTCGCATTGGCGAGTTCGGGCACGGGCCAGTGGACCTGAAGGCTGGCGCCCGTTTCCGGCTTGATCTGAATGACGCCCCGGGCGACAGCCACCGGGTGCATCTCCCCCACGCGGAAATCCTGCAGGCTCTGGAGGCCGGGCACGATCTGTTGCTGAATGACGGTAACATCCGTCTCAAGGTCCAGCGCTCGGCACCAGACTATGTCGATACCGAGGTGATCACCGGCGGTGAATTATCTGATCACAAGGGCGTCAACGTGCCCGGCGTGGTAATCCCCTTGTCACCTCTGACGCACAAGGACCATGAGGATCTGGCGTTCGCCCTGGATCAGGGAGCCGACTGGATCGCGCAATCGTTCGTGCAGCAGCCCGAGGATATTGACGAACTTCGCCGCCTGGTCGGCAACCAGGCCAAGCTTATGGCCAAGCTGGAGAAGCCTTCGGCGATTGACGCGCTGGATGCCATTGTCGAACGCTTCGACGCCGTAATGGTGGCCCGGGGCGACCTCGGCGTGGAACTGCCACCAGAGCGGGTACCGGCGATTCAGAAACGTGTGCTGCGGGTCTGCCGGCAACGTGGTAAGCCGGTGGTGGTGGCCACACAGATGCTCGAATCGATGATTCATGCGCCCCGGCCCACGCGTGCGGAGGCTTCGGATGTGGCGACTGCAGTCTACGATGGGGCTGATGCCGTCATGCTGTCGGCCGAGACCGCCGCCGGCGATTACCCGGTCGAGTCGGTGGCGATGATGAACAGCATCATCGGTCAGGTGGAGCAGGATCCGGCGTATCGCGAGTTGATCGACGCCAGCCATCCGGAACCTGAAGCGACCAATGCCGATGCCATTTGCTACGCGTTGCGTTCGATCACCCGTATTCTGCCGATCGCCGCCACCGTGACCTACACCAGCTCCGGCTATTCCACGCTGCGCGCCGCCCGTGAACGGCCACAGGCACCGATCCTCAGTCTTACCCCGTACGTTGCCACTGCGCGAATGCTGACCCTGGCCTGGGGTGTGCACTCGGTGGTCAGCAAGGAGGTGGAGCGGGTCTCCGATGTAGTCAACGACGCCTCCCAGATCGCCCGTACCGATGGCTTTGCCCAGCGCGGCCAGCCGCTGGTCATTGCGGCTGGCATGCCGTTCGGTATTTCCGGAACCACCAACTTCCTGCGCATCGCCTGGACCGAGTGAAACGCGTCGCTCGTTCGCGCCGATGACGGCTTTGCTGTGCCGGGGCGTGGCGCTCACTGCCGCGGCGATAGCCTGTCAGAAGTGCAGGTTTTGTTTGATGACGTGTTTGACGTGCAGTTTGTTGAAGGTCCGGATGACCGGGCCCAGCAGCATCTGGCAACTGCCGATGACAAACAGCCATATCGCGGCATTCTGCAGGCTGGGATAGAAGAAGAATATGCTGCCGACCAGAAACCACAGGCTAATGACGGCGTCATTGGCGATGTGGATCCATTCGTAAAGGTGGTGGATACGCAGCTCGCGCTGCCAATCCGGATTGTCCTCGTTGGGTCGGTTCTGGGGATACGGCGTGCTCAAATCAAGACCTCCGTTGGCACTGGAACAGGTTTACAGGCGGTCATTTTCGGCCCACCGGATGCCACTCGCCAAGTTACCTGCCTTCGGCAGACTATTTTTTCTTAACTCGCTGCTGATGGCCTTGTCCTGCAGGGCAGAAAGTGTATTATGGCGCCGCTCTCAAGCGACCGTTGAGGTTTTATGAGTTCTCGTTAGCGGCGCCGCTTGCCAGGCAATGCGGCGCTCAAGATTCATCACAAGCTGTATTGCCCAGGAGACTGCGGATGCACGCCACGTCTGTCGCTACCGCGGGGCCGGCTCTTGCCCCGGCTGCCAATATTGCGCCTCTCACCATTGTCGATGCCGGTTACAGCGCCGGGATCGAGGATAACGATCACTTCATCCAGCGGGACGGCAAGGTTTACGCCGGCAGTCATCTCATCCTAGACCTTTGGGGTGCGGTGAAGCTGGATCAGCTCGAATTGATGGAGCAGACGCTGCGTGCTGCGGTTGAGGCGGCCGGGGCGACCCTGCTGCACATTCATCTGCACCACTTTACGCCCAACGGCGGCATTTCCGGCGTCGCGGTTTTGGCGGAATCGCATATCAGCGTGCATACCTGGCCGGAGCGCGATTTTGCCGCCTTCGATATTTTCATGTGCGGCGTTGCCGAACCGGCGCGGGCGATTCCAGTGTTGAGTCAGGCCTTCCGGCCGCGGCGCATGGTCGTGAGTGAGCACTTGCGGGGAGTGATGGCTGATGAGTGAGTTTGGCGAAACGCTGTATGACGCCTGGGGCCAGCGCTTCACCGTCGATCAGATCTACTTTGAGCACCGCACCGAGCATCAGCATCTGGTGATCTTTCACAATGCGTTGTTCGGCCGTGTAATGGCGCTTGATGGCGTGGTGCAGACCACCGAACGCGATGAGTTTATCTACCATGAAATGCTGGCCCATGTGCCTATTCTGGCACACGGTCGGGCCGAACGGGTGCTGATCGTTGGCGGTGGTGACGGCGGCATGCTGCGCGAGGTCCTCCGGCATCGCGGGGTACGCCACGTCACTCAGGTCGAGATTGACCGTGCCGTGGTTGATATGAGCCGCCAATACCTGCCCAACCATTCCCAGGGCGCTTTTGACGATCCCAGACTGGAACTGGTGATCGCCGATGGCTTGGATTACGTCCGCCAGAGCGGTGCCTGCTTCGATGTCATTATTTCGGATTCGACCGATCCAATCGGACCGGGTGAGGTGCTGTTCAGCGACGATTTCTATGCGGCCTGTCAAAGACGATTGAATCCAGGCGGTGTGCTGGTAACCCAGAACGGCGTGACGTTCATGCAGCCCGATGAGATTATCGGCACGGCGGCACGTTTGCGCGGCCTGTTCACGGACTGGCACTTCTATTGTGCGGCGGTGCCGACCTATGTCGGCGGGGCCATGGCATTCGCCTGGGCCAGCGATGATCCGCAACTGCGGCAGCAACCTCTGAGTACGCTGCAGGAGCGGTTTCATTCGGCGGCTATCGGGACTCGTTACTACACGCCCGAGATCCATCTGGCGGCGTTCGCGCTGCCGCGCTACCTGCTGGACAGTCTGCAGAGCTGAGCGCTATGAATGATCGGCTACAGCCATTACCGGATGCTTTTGCTGATCCGGTGCTTTTGCGCAACTTGGTCGGCGATCACGGCTCACCGTTGCTGGTACTGGATTGCGAACAGGTACGCCGGCAGTATCGCCACCTGACCAGTGCGCTGCCGGGTGTGGCTTTGCACTATGCCATCAAGGCTTTGCCGGAGCCGGCCGCAATCGCTACGCTCACCGAGCTCGGGGGATGCTTTGACATCGCCTCCGTCGGCGAAATTGAGCTGCTGCGTGCCCAGCACATCGATCCACGTCGCACCATTTACACCCACCCGATCAAGCGCGACCGTGACATTCGTGCGGCACTGCGATTCGGCTGTACCACATTCGTGGTCGACAACGTCGATGAGCTGCGCAAGTTTGAACGCTATCGCAACCGGGTGGGGTTATTGCTGCGCGTCGGTTTCAGCAGCCCGGATGCACGCATCGACTTGTCCAGGAAATTCGGCTGTCCTCTTGAGCAGACACCGTCTCTTCTGGCGCTGGCGGCCCGGTTCGGGCTGCATGTCAAGGGCTTGTCGTTCCACGTGGGCTCGCTGTGCGGTAAGCCGGATGCGCAAGTCGCCGCGATCGAGTCCTGCGCCCGCCTGATCAGCGACGCCGAGGCGGGTGGCTACGGCTATCTCAGCGTCCTTGACATAGGCGGTGGCTTCCCGGTGGCCTATGGCGATGAGCCGATCGACATGGCGGCCTATTGTATGCCGTTGCGCCGTGCGCTGGCGTGCCTTCCGGGCCATGTGCGGGTGCTGGCTGAACCGGGCCGGTTTCTGGTGGCACCCGCCATGATCGCGGTGAGCTCGGTGGTGGGTCGGGCGCGGCGCAACGGACGCTGGTGGTACTATCTGGACGATGGTGTGTATGGTTCCTACAGTGGCCAGCTCTACGAGCAGGTACAATATCCACTCAGCACGTTGCCGACTGACGGCCCGCGCCAGATCAGCGTATTGGCGGGGCCTACCTGTGACAGTATCGATGTGATCGCCGAGGATATCGATTTGCCCCGACTGGCGCTGGGGGATCTGGTGATTGGCCAGCAGATGGGCGCCTACACTCTGGCTACGGCCTGTGAGTTCAATTCGTTACCTAAGCCGCGCGTGGTGGCGCTCAACCAACCGGTGGTGGCACGGAAGATTGCTTACATCGGTTGATTCCAGCGAAAAAAGACGGGTGCTGGTCCGGCAGAGCCAGCACCCGAAGCCTCGCTGACGTCGGGCGATTACTGAGAGGAGGAGAGTGGCGGGGTAGCGTCGCCCGACGGTTGCGAATTGGTAGAAGCCGGGGCCATGTTTTGGGTCACTGACGAATTGCCCGAGGCTGATGCCTTGCCATTGTCCGACTGACCACAGCCGGCCAGTCCGACACTCAATAACGTAGCTAGCAAAGCCGCGCCGGCGATCTGTTGCAGACGCTTCATGTTCATGGCAATCACCTCAATGCGGTTCACGCTCCCGTAGTATGTTTTAGGTTTGGCATTGGTTATTTATTGTGGAAGCGTGAATCATGCCATAGTTCGTAAGCTAATGTTTTATATATAAAATTATCGAACTAAAGGTATTTGAGATTCGGGCGAACTGTCGGCTGTTGCCGACATGATTGGGGTATTGCAGATAACAAATTGATTTATAAGGAAAAACTTTGTCGCCGATTAGAGACATATGGAAGGGTTGCCGACAAGCAGCCACTCCGGGCCAGCACAGAGTGGGTATGGCGGCGGCGCTAAGAGCTGGGTAGGGATGGTGTCGTCAGATCGCGACAGCGAGCGTTCAATCAGGCTTGAATGCGGTCGGGTCGAGCTGATGCTTGGCCAGTAGCTTATAGAAATCCGTGCGATTGCGGCCGGCCAATCGGGCTGCGCGACTAACATTGCCGCGGGTTAAACGCAGCAGCTGGGCCAGATAGTTACGGCTGAATTCCTCGCGGGCCTCATTGAACGAGGGCAGCTCTCTGGTCGTATCGCCCAACGCCTGTTCGACCAGATGTGGGCCGATTACGGGTCCTGGGCAGAGCACCACGTTTTGCTCGATCACGTTGATCAGCTGACGGACGTTGCCGGGCCAGTCGGCCGCCAGGAGCCGCTCCATGGCCTGAGGTGAATACCGCTTACGGCGTTCGTCCCGCCGCTCAGCGATCTGACCGAGCAAATGCTCGGCCAGCAACGGGATGTCCTCACGCCGCTCGGCGAGCGGTGGGAGCTGTAGTTCGACCACCGCCAGACGATAGTACAAGTCCTCGCGGAAGTGCCCTGCGTTGGCGGCGGTGCGCAGATCACGGTGAGTGGCTGAGATCAGCCGCACGTCAACCGGTACTTCGCGGTGGCTGCCAAGTGGCCGGATGTGGCGTTCCTGAATTACCCGTAACAGCTTGACCTGCAGCGCGGGCGGCATGTCACCGATTTCGTCGAGAAACAACGTGCCGCCGTCAGCGGTCAGAATCAGTCCCTGGTGGCGCTGATTGGCACCGGTAAAGGCGCCTTTTTCATAACCGAACAATTCGGATTCCAGTAACGGTTCCGGTATGGCGCTGCAGTTGATCGCCACGAACTCGCGTTCCCGGCGCCGGCTGGCGCGGTGGATGGCGCGTGCCAGCACCTCCTTCCCGGTGCCGCTGGCGCCGCTGAGCAGTACGCTGGAATCGGCATCGGCGATCAGCCGTGCCTTTGACATCATCGCCTCCATGGTCGGACTCCGCGTGATGACGTCGCGTCGCCAGCCCTGGTCGTCCCCCGACTCAGCGGCATTCTGATTCAGGGCGCGGTCAATCAGGGTGAGCAGTTCCCCGCTGTCGACAGGCTTGGTGAGAAAGTCAAAGGCACCGTGCTGGGTGGCGGCGACCGCATCGGGAATCGTGCCATGGGCGGTTATCAGCAGCACGGGAAGACCGGAGCGCATCTGCTGCAGATGATCGAGCAGCGCCAGTCCGTCCAGCCCGTCCATGCGCAGATCTGTGATCACAACCTCGGGTTCGAATTGGCTCAGGGTCGCCAGCGCTTCGGCACCACCAGCCACCGCGCGGACTTTGTGGCCATGCGCCGTCAGCCGGATGCTGAGCAGACGCAGCAACGCTGCATCATCGTCGACCAGCAGAATATTACCAGTGCGGGTTCGGGTCATGGCGGCGCATCGCTTGAATTATCCCGGTTGATGGACTGTTCGATCTTGCGGAGGGCGCTTAACTTGTCGTGGGCCTGATCGAGTTGCTTGCTGAGCAAGGCCAACTGGCGTCGTAGCCGGTCCCGCTCAGCCTGGAGTTGCTCGACTTGGGCGCGCAATGTTGTACAGTCCTGGTCGGTCTGTTCTGGTTTGGCCGCCTGGGCTGCACCAGTGCCGCTCATGAGCACCAGTAGCAGCGTCCACAGTCCATAGCGCTTAATGCGGTGCCGGCAGCGTGATACGGAAATGCGCCCCATTATGGTTGTCATCAACGACCTCGATTGTACCGTTATGCGCCTGGATGCACTCGCGTGCTACCGACAGGCCGATGCCGGTTCCTCGCAGCCACTTGCCTGCTGCGGGTGAGCGGGTGAAAAACGGTTCGAAAATGCTTTCGCGATCAGTCGGCCCGATGCCCGGGCCGGAGTCTATAACGTCAATCCGGCAACAGCGGCGTTCGCGGCTCGCCTGCATGCGGATAGTACCGCCCTCCGGCGTAAATTTGACCGCGTTCGACAGTAGATTGTCCAGCGCAGTTCGAAGCAGACTGTGATCTGCGTACAATACCAGCCGGGTCGCCGGAGCAGTGAGGCGAAGACGCTTGCTGGCCAGTATCAGCTTGTATTTGGCGCGCAGTTCTTCCAGTACCGGTTGTAGCGTCAGGTAACCAGGCCGGAAACTGCGGCGATGCTGCTGCCAGGCGCTGAAGCTGAGCAGATTCTCGATCAGCAGCTGCAGCTCGATACTATTTTCGCGGACGATGTCGGCAATCTCCGCTTGTGATTCACTGAGTGAACCGACCGTGCCGTCGGTTAGCAGTTCGGTCCCCTCCCGTATGCTGGCCAGCGGCGTTTTCAACTCGTGCGAGACATGCCGCAGGAAGCGATTTTTCTGTTCCTCTAGATCGAGCAGTCGACGCCGGAGCCAGTCCAGACGACTCCCGACTTGCAGCAGTTCTCGGGGACCGCGGATGGTGATGGTCTGGGTCAGGTTACCCTCGCCCAGGGTTTGAATCGCATTGCGCATCTGGTAGATGGGTTCGGTGATTAACACGATGAACATCACACCGCCGACCAGTGCCAGCAATGCCGCGGCCAGCGCCAGCCAGAACAGGATAAGATCGGCCTGGTTGCTGGTAGCGAGCAGTGTGTTCAGATGGCGATCGATGCGCAGGTTGCTGAAGGTGACCAGGTCCTGGGCCGCGTTTTGCAAGGTGTCGAAATTCTTTATGAGGGCGCGGGCGGCAGGCGCTTTGTCGTCGGTAATGGTTACGCCGGTGTTGGCCTGGTGTTTGAGGAGCGTGAGGATGGTCCGGGCAGCCTGGTGCATCGCGGTAAAGCGATGGGCATCGAAAGTGGTTTGCTGGACCATCATCGCCAGCAGATCGAGCCGCGAGCTGAGCAGAGTTTGCTGATCCTGATACTGCTTGAACAGGCTGTTGTCGCCGAGGACCTGGTATTGCCTGGCTAGCCGTTCCATGTCGGTCAGCTGTTCATTCAGCTGGCGACTGTGCTGGGTCAGTGCCAGCCCTTGCGTGACCAGTTGCTCGCTGCGCTGCGCCAACCGGTCGACGTAGACCACGGCTATGGCGACCGATATCAATAGGGGCAACGCGACCAGGCAGAAACCGCTAAGCACCAGCCCAACGATCGAGTGTGGCAATGGCAGTCGCAGCAAACGGGCGGCGAGCCGGATCCGGGCGCTGCTCAGGCTGGCCTGTAACGCTTTACTGTCAATGGCGATCGCTGGCACATTCAGTTGTTGGCAGCATTAAGAATTCAATCATTGTAGAACAGAGAGTAAACGCACTGATGCTGCGTTATGCACGGTCGCGGGTCTGGCACCGTCGGGTCTGGCGGTTGGCCGGGCCGGTAATCATTTCCAACCTGACCGTACCGCTGGTCGGGGCCGTTGACACGGCGGTTGTGGGGCACTTGCCCGACCCGGTGTATGTCGCTGCTGCCGGTCTCGGTTCGGTGATTTTCAGCGTGCTGTTCTGGGGGTTCGGTTTCCTGCGCATGGGCACGACCGGATTTGTGGCGCAGGCCTACGGTAACCGCGACTGGCTGGAGGTGCGCAGCAGCCTGGTGCGTGCCGTATTGATGGCCGTGGTGCTCGGGCTGGTACTGATCGTACTGCGGCGGCCACTGCTGGGGCTGGCCTTTCTCATGGTCGACGGCGGTGCGAGCTTGCGGGACTTGGCCTGGAGCTACTGTAGCATCCGTATCTGGGGAGCGCCGGCGGCGCTGATCAATTACGTGGTGCTGGGAACGCTTATCGGTATTCGCGATACCCGCCGGGCGTTGTTGCTGCAGTTGCTGCTGAACGGCTGCAACGTAATGCTGGATCTCGGCTTCGTCCAGGGGCTGGGGTGGAACGTGGCGGGCGTCGCGACGGCATCGGCGCTCAGTCAGGGGATCGCTGCGGGGGCTGGAATCGTCGTACTGGCACGGTGCCTGCGGCCGCCAGCGGGTGAGGCATGGTGGGCGGAGATGGCAGCGCCGGCACGATTGTGGCCCTTGTTTACGGTAAGTGGCAACATTTTCATTCGCACATTGTGCGTCAGCGCGGCCTTTTTCTACTTCAATGCGCGCAGCGCAGCACTCGGCGAGTCTGTCCTGGCGGCCAACACCGTGTTGATGAACTTCCAGCAATTCCTATCCTACGGTCTCGATGGCTTTGCGCATGCTGCCGAAGCCTTGACCGGAGGTGCTTATGGTGCCCAGCGTAGCGGCCCATTTCGGGCGGCCGTGCGGACCAGCAGCATCTGGGCGCTGGCGATGGCGGCGGCCTTCAGTCTGTTCTATGCCCTGGCCGGGCCGTCGCTGATCGATCTGTTGACCAGTATCGAGTCCATCCGTCAGCTGGCCCGGGCTTATCTGCCGTGGCTGGTCGTGTCGCCACTGGTGTCGGTCTGGAGTTTCCAGCTTGACGGAATTTTCATCGGTACCACGCGCAGTGTCGAGATGCGCAACAGTATGGTGCTGGCGTTGGTCCTGTTTGTGGCCATGGTCTGGCTGCTGGTGCCGTGGTGGGGTAACCACGGCTTGTGGCTGGCCTTGATGATCTTCATGTTGGTACGGGCGTTGACCCTGTTGGCCTGGTATCCGCGCATCGGCCGAATGCTGGGGGCGCGCTGATCGTCATCCGAGACCGGCGGCAGCGGCGGGCTCCAGTTGGGACAACACGTCGGTGGGACGGCGCAGGCGCCGCTCGTCGCGCGGTGGAATGCCGAAGTAGTCCCGGTAGCACTTGCTGAAGTGGGGTGCCGAGACAAAGCCGCAGGCAAATGCGACATCGACGATCGACATGCTGGTCTGCAGCAACAGCTGGCGTGCCCGGTGGAGGCGCAGTTCCAGATAGTAGCGAGTGGGTACACAGCTGAGATACTTCTGGAACAGTCGCTCCAGCTGGCGCCGCGACAGGCCGACATGGCGCGCCAGCTCGTCCGGACTCATGGGTTCTTCCAGATTGGCTTCCATCAGCGATACCGCTTCGATCAGCTTGGGCTGGCTGGTGCCCAGCCGCAGTCGCAACGGAATGCGTTGGCGGTCGTGGCGGCCGCGGATGCGCTCGCAGGCGAATTCCTCAGAAATACTGGCTGCCAGACCGACGCCATGCTGGCGGCTGATAAGCTGCAGCATCATGTCCAGCGGCGCGGTGCCGCCGGAGCAGGTGTAGCGGTTGCGGTCGAGCTCGAACAGCTCCGAGGAAATCACCAACTGGGGGAAGTTCTCCCGCATACTGGCCAGGTTCTCCCAGTGAATGGTGCAACGGTAGCCGTCCAGCAGTCCGGCCCGGGCCAGCAGATAGGTCCCGGTGCAGATGGCACCCATGGTTATCCGCTGGTTGGCGAACTTCCGCAGCCAGAACAACACATCCTTGGTGCAGGTTTTTTCGACGTTGACACCGCCGCAAACAAATAATGCATCCAGGCTGTCGGCTTGGGCTAGCGAGGCGTCGGGGGGCAACCGCAAACCGTTGCTGGCGGGTATTGCATCGCCGTCGATCGAGAAGCAGGTGTGGTGATAAAGGGTCTTGCCACTCAGGTAATTGGCCATGCGCAGCGGTTCCAGCGCGCAGCTGGAGGCGATCATGCTGAAGTTGGGTACCAGCAGGAAGCCGTAATGGAGGGGAGCCTTGGTGGTCATTGGCTGTGTCGATCAGGCTGCAAAACCACATAATTGGTATTGACGCCAGTCAAGCATGACCGAGTGCCTCAGCGACGTCAATTGCGTTGGGTTCGCCGGCATTTCAGGGTGGGTTGCCAACGACGCTGCGCCAGCGTGCCGCGTACGTGCTTGCGGCGCAAGTCCTTTGTGGCGACGGTCCCGTCCCGGCCAGCGCCGGAACGCCCGGTCGCTGGGGCGAAGTCGATCGGAGTGCCGGCCGGTCACGAGTATAGGGGAGGACAGAATGTACTCAGCAACCATGGCAAGCACTGCACCCCAGCAACCGTCTGATGCCCCGGGCCGTTGCTTGGCGTGCAATGATGCACAGTCGTGCGCATGAGGCATGGATGTTACGCGTCTATTCGGTATAAGCTCCCGTGTTACCGCGGGTCGTGAGGGCAGCGCGAAGGGAGGGTGGCGATGCGGGCGCCGGGTGTAATGATACTGTGCTTGGGGCTGCTGCTGGTGCCGCTGATGGCGTCGGCTGATGCCAGCACCGAGTTATGGAACCGGCTGTTGCCGGAACTGGAACATGGCCTGCAGCTGGAGCAGCGTCAGCCCAAGCTGCCCGACAGTGCATGGTTTGGCGCCGACAAGGCATCCAATAGGGCCGAGCTGGATCAGGTGTTGGGTCGGATGGTGACGTTGCTTAGCGGCTCACCCGGGCGGAACTATCGCCAGCGTATCAGGGCGCTGACCGCCGCCATCGGACGTGATCAGACTGTTATCTCGCAGGCCCGCGAGGCACGCCCGGGTGCCCCCGACCGGGCGCTATGGCGACGCTCCAAGGCCGACTATGATGCGGCGATTGCGGCCGCCGAAAAGCGCATTCGTCAACAGCGCGCTGAGATCGGTCGGGTCAAGCACCAATTTGCCGCTGCGTTGCGGCGTGACGGCCTGGATCTGACGTCGCATGAGCTCGATTTTCTCCTCTCGAGCGTAATCGGAGACCATCTCATCGATCTTGGGATCGCCTTCGACAATGTTAAGGGGGTACTGGTTAAGCTCGAGAATTTACTGGCCGCAAGCGGCGAGAATCTGAGCGCGGCACGGCGCTATTACGGTATGTACGCGTTGCTGCTTGAAGTGCTTGTGAAAATGCACCAACAAGTGCTGGCAACGGTGGATCATTATCAGCAGCGCCTCACAGTGATCGGCCAGCGCAGCGCTGAATTGACCGCCGCGAGCCGGCGGCTGCTGCAGAACGACGAGCGCCACCGCGCAGTGCTTGAGGCCAATATCGCAGCGCAGGCGCTGACCCGTCGCAGCGCCCGTCTCTATGCCGACTATCTGCGCGATCAGGCCGCCTCGGTCAAGGGATCGCAGACCCAACTGCTTACCGATCTGGCGGTCGCCCGGAATACCTATCAGACCGTAAGTCTGTCCGGCGAGTTGGTGCAACTTATCCACGCCGGGCAGCAGTTGCTGGCAGCACTGGCGGGCCGGCATATGCCTCCATTAGTCACGTTTCAGAACCTGGAGCTGCAACGTGAATTCGAGAAACTGACGCGGCGCCTGCGTCAGGACGAACTGACCTCGTCCTGACGTACCGTGCTAGATACACGAGCGAGGGTAGACAAATTCCCATGGTTGATGAACATATGACGCGCACGGGTGGCCAGCTGCTGGTCGAGTGTTTGCACCGCCACGGCGTGGACCAGGCTTTCGGCGTCCCTGGCGAAAGCTATCTGGCCGCTCTGGATGCGCTTTACGATAGGCCCGAGATTCGGCTGGTCACCTGTCGCCAGGAAGGCGGTGCCGCGATGATGGCCGAGGCCTATGGCAAGTTGACCGGTCGCCCCGGTATCTGTTTCGTAACCCGCGGCCCGGGTGCGACCAACGCCAGTGCCGGTCTGCATGTGGCGCGCCAGGACTCGACACCGTTATTGCTGCTGATCGGCCAGGTCGGGCGCGGAATGCAGGATCGTGAAGCGTTCCAGGAAATCGACTACCGGCAGATGTATGGGCCGCTCAGCAAGTGGGTGGCCCAGATCGACGATCCGGGCCGGATACCTGAATATATCAGCCGGGCCTTTCACGTCGCCACCAGTGGCCGGCCGGGTCCGGTGGTGCTCGCACTCCCCGAAGACATGCTGCGTCAGTCGACCACGGCCGGGCCCGGGAGACCATGGCGGCCACTGCCGATTTATCCGGGGAGCGCTCAGCTCGCGCTGTTCCGCGACTTGTTGGCAGGCGCCGAGCGACCGCTGGTGCTGCTCGGGGAGGGGGGCTGGGATGCTGCTGGATGGGCTGATCTGCAGGCGTTTTGCAGTGCCAGTCAATTGCCGGTGGCGACCACCTTCCGCTGTCAGGATCTGTTTGACAATACCCACCCCTGTTATGTTGGTGACCTGGGATTGGGTGCTAATCCGGCGCTGGTGCGACAGGTTCGGGAGGCCGATCTAATAGTGGCGCTCGGTGGCCGTCTGGGCGAGATCCCCAGTGCGGGTTACACTCTGTTCGATATTCCGGTGCCGCGCCAGTGCCTGATACACGTGCATCCCGCGGCTGAGGAACTGGGTCGGGTTTACAGCCCGGAACTCGCGATCAATGCCGGTCTGACCGAATTCGCTGAAGCGCTGATGGATGTCGAGCCGATTGAACCGGTGCCGTGGGCGGCTATAACGACGCATGCCCGACAGGCCTATCGGCAGTGGATCGAACCGCAGGAGGAGCCGGGCGATCTCCAGCTCGGGCGCATTGTCCGCTGGCTGTGCCAGCGGTTGCCACCCGAGGCCATCGTGACCAACGGTGCCGGCAACTATGCAGGCTGGGTGCACCGCTTCTACCAGTATCGTCAGCTCCGCACCCAGCTGGCACCGCGCAGTGGTTCCATGGGCTACGGTCTACCGGCGGCCGTGGCCGCCAAACTCACTGAACCGGAACGGCCGGTGATCTGTTTCGCCGGCGACGGTTGTCTGCAAATGACCGTGCAGGAGTTCGCCACTGCGGTGCAGTTCGAAGCCGCGATCGTGGTACTGGTGGTCAATAATGGAACCTGGGGTACGATCCGCATGCATCAGGAGCGGCAATATCCGGATAGAGTCAAGGGCACAGTGCTGGTCAACCCCGATTTTGCTGCTCTCGCCCGGGCCTATGGTGGTTTCGGTATCCGCGTGGAGCGCTATGCTGAGTTTCCGGCGGCGTTTGAACAGGCGCAGGCAGCTGGTCGGCCGGCGTTGATTGAACTGTGTCAGCCACTGGAGGCGCTGACACCTGCGGCCAGCCTGGACACAATCCGCGCGCGTGCGCGGGCCAGTCAATCATAGCATTCTGCGTTGCCGAGTCGTCAGCCATCATGACAGCATTGAGTCCCGGTCAGCATGATCCATTGCTGGCCAGTATCCGTCGCATGGCAGCACAGCTGCCGGAGAGCGGCATTGTCGAGGTGTTCAACTACGGCCGGGAACGACCCGGCCTGGTTCCGCTCTGGGTAGGCGAAGGCGATGTGCCAACCCCGGCGTTCATTTGCGAACCGGCGATTCAGGCCTTGCGCGAAGGCCACACCTTTTACACCTATCAGCGCGGCATCCCGCCTTTGCGGCAGGCCTTGTCGGACTATCTGGGTCGCCACTTCGAGGTCGCGGTCGATCCGGAGCGGATCATCGTTACCGGCTCAGGGATGCAGGCTATCCAGCAGACTTTGCAAACCCTGGTAGGGCCGGGGGACGAGGTGGTGGTGATCGCACCGGTCTGGCCCAACATCTTTGCAGCCATTCAGATGCAGGAAGCGGCGATTCGCAGTGTGCCGCTGGCGCTGGGCGAGACGGGCTGGCAGCTCGACCTGGAACAACTGTTCGCCGCCTGTGGGCCCCGCACGCGGGCCATCTTTGTCAACTCACCGGGTAACCCGACCGGCTGGATTATGGATCCCGGCGACATGATCCGGTTGCGTGACTTCGCCCGCGCGCGCGGTTTGTGGATCATAGCCGACGAAGTTTATGCCCGGTTCGTCTATGATCGGGTGCGGTTGACCTCGTTCCTGGAGATCACCGAGCCCGAGGATCGCCTGATCGTTACCAACACGTTCTCCAAGAACTGGGCGATGACCGGGTGGCGGATCGGCTGGTTGGTGATTCCACGCTCGCCAGCCTTGGCACAGGTGTTCGAGAACCTGGTGCAGTACAATACCTCGGGCGTACCGGCGTTTCTCCAATATGGTTGCCTGGCGGCGGTTACCGAAGGTGACCGGTTCGTGGCCGAACAGGTTGAACGCTGCCGGCAGGCCCGGGAACTGGTCTGCACGGCGCTGGCTGGCGTGCCGGGCGTACAGTTGAGTCCACCCGCTGGTGCCTTTTATCTGTTCTTCCGCATTGACGGTATTACCGACAGTACGGCCTATGCCAAGCGGCTGGTGGATGTCGCCAATGTCGGCCTGGCGCCAGGTGTTGCTTTCGGGGCAGGCGGTGAGGGCGCGTTCCGGCTCTGTTTCGCTGCGTCGCTGGCAACGCTGCAGACCGGGATGGAGCGGCTGCAGGCCGCGCTGGCAACGCCCGCCGCAGCGTCGCCAGGCTAGTCGCGGGCCTACTTGAAGCGCTGCAGCGCCGGATCGGTAATCGGCTGTGGCGGCAGGCCGTAGATCGTGCCCAGCTTGGACAGCGGTGGCAGGCCGACGATACGCTTGACCTTGCCATCGGCATCCTTATAAAAAATCCCTGGTGTGCCGGTGACGCCCAGTGATTCCATCAGTTTCTTGTTGGCGCTGAGCTTGGCCAGGGTGGCAGGCTTGGGTTTGTTGAGCGGGGCCACGCCGCCGGCCTTGTCTTCCGGCCCTTTGGTATTGTAATCACGCTCGTTCTTGGTCATGGCCGCACTGGGATCCGATGCTTCGAGGATGGCCGCAGCGCGGCCTTTGCTGCTGGGCGTGATGATGCCAACCAGGATGTGGCGAACCTGCAGGCCCTCTTTGAGATAGGGCTGGTTGGCCAGCCAGAACAAGTGGCAGAACGGGCAGTTGGGGTCGGTGAACTCGTAGATGATGCGTTTGGGTTTCTTGGCGCCTTCGGCGACCCAGGCGGACTTTTCCAGTTTGGCCCAGGCACCGGCGAGAGCCGGGCCGGTGATTTGGGTGTCAATCTGTTGGGTCGTCAGATCATCCCCTTTGGCATCCAGCATGTGGCCGACGATGGTGTATTTCTTGTCAGGGGTCAGATAGAAAACCAAGTTGTGGCCCTGGTACTGGGCAGCGTAGGCTGTGATGCCGCCCGGAGCCTGGAATTCACTGACGATTTTGATGCCGCGGTTGTTGACCAGCTGCTCAATCACGGGTGGATAGCTTGATTGCGCTGCCCAGGCAGCCGGCGCCAGCAGTACCGGCAAGAGAATCGCTAGTAGTAGAGTAAGACGCATGGTAGACCTTTCTTCGAACAGGGGATAAGGCACCATGGTAACGAACCGGCCCGTTGGCGTCATGGCAAAAAAAAGAGCGATTGTCCAGGGCGGACAATCGCTGCACCCAACAGGAGGAGAACAGAAAATACAACCCAGAAGATCACGTCTGAGAGTGCCACCACAGCGTGGCGCAACCCTCGCTGTTAATACACGCATGAGCTGTGCCAGATTTTGATCTTTTAGTGAAATCTCGCAACAATTAGTTGTTATTTTAATAAAGTACTGTTTTATTTATTCTTTTTATTGTGCATATTTGTTTCAATATTGTTTATTAGTAAATTAAAAGACTAAAAAGTCTAAAAAGACTATCGTTTTGTATCGATAAGTTACATGACAGTGTTACCTGTTTCGTTTGGAAACATTGGAACGGTTCGTTCAGACAGAAAGCACACGCTATAATCGCTATTTTTCCGCCCGGGGGCATTATGTGGTTCAAGAACCTCACCGTATTCCGCTTGCACGAGCCACTGGCCATCTCGGCCGATTCGCTGGCGGAACGGTTGACAGAGGCCGCTTTCCGGCCCTGCTTGAGTCAGGAAGCCAGCAGCAATGGCTGGGTGGCTCCGCTAGGTGCCCGTGCCGAGAACCTCGTCCATGAGGTGAGCGGCTGCCAGCTCATCAGTATGCAGACCGAAGAGAAAGTGTTGCCTGCAGCTGTGGTGGGCGATGTGGTTGCCGAACGCATGCAGGATATCGAAGACCGCGAACAACGCCCGGTGCGACGCAACGAGAAAAGCAAACTGCGCGATGAGGTAATGCTGGAGCTGCTGCCCCGGGCATTCAGCCGGCGCCGTGTCAGCTACGCCTATTTTGATCCTACCGGGCCGTGGTTGATGGTTGACGGTGCCAGCGCCAAGGCTATTACCGAACTGACCGAGCGCCTGCGGCGCAGCCTTGGCAGTCTACCGGTTGAACCCTGGACGGTGCAGGAGTCGCCCGCGACCGTCATGAGCACCTGGCTGCGCGAACAGACCTTGCCGGCTGGATTTGCCCTGACCGATGAGTGCGAGTTGCGGGACACCGAAGGGGTGGTGCGTTGCCGCGGCCAGGAATTGCTGAGTGACGAGATCCGGACCCATCTGGATGCCGGTAAGCAGGCCACGCGGCTTGGCCTGGTGTGGCAGGAACGGCTGAGTTTCATCCTGGGAGAGGACCTGACGGTACGACGGTTGCGTTTCCTCGATCTGGTACGGGAGCAGCTCGATGCGGTGGACAGTGACGATGCGGCTGCACTGTTCGACGCCGAGTTCAGTCTGATGATCGGCGAACTGCGGCAATTGCTGCCGGAGATCCAGGCGGCCTTCGGTGGTGCCAGCGTAGCCGTATAGATTTGAAAGTGACGATTGACGGAATAGCGTGGAAGGGAACGGTGTGGTGTGTGGGTGGCGGCACGATTGCGTAGCTGGCGGAGCGCTGTATTGGCGGGTGCGCTACTGCTTTCTGCGGCAGCGCCAGCGGTGTGGGCTGACGCGGCAACGGATGACGCTGAGCCACCGTGGTCCGTTATGGTGGTGGGCACCTGGCAACAGGCTTCGGATCCGTCGCTGTCCAGCGAGCTGAATGGCCAGCTGGTGGTGTCGGCTCGCCAGCCGCTCGGGCCCGGTCATTGGGAAGTGGAGCTCAAGGGTGGCAATACACCACGGTTGGACGGCGTCAGCAGCCGCTACCCCGAAACCAATGGCATCCTGCAAGAAAATCCGGATCATGCCGGTAAGCGCCAACTGGGCGTCACGCAGTTGTTCTACGCGGTGCAGCGTGATCGCGACGAAGTGGCCGTGGGACTGCTGTCGTCCAACGAATACCTCGACACCAATCCGGTCGCCAACGACGAATACCGCCAGTTCCTGGGTGAGCCATTAGTCAACAATCCGACCATTCAGGCACCGTCGTATGCCATCGCGGCCGTCTATCAAAGGTCGTTGTCACCGGCACTAAGCGTGACCGGCTATGTCTCGAGCACCGCGGACCTGCAGCAGTCCACTTATCGCCAGCTATTCGATTTTACTGGCAAGGGGCACGGCGTGTTCGCTGCCACCGAGCTTGGCTGGCAGACGGAGAGCTTCACCGGCAACTTAGGGCTTTGGGCTAATACCGACGCTAGTTTCACCACACCTCTACTGGGTGAAGCTGGCGAGGGTGGGGCTGAACGCGTAGCGGATGAACCCGAGCCCGCTGCCCGTTCGCGGACGGCATACGGACTCTATGCCAACCTGAATGGTCATTTTGCCCCGGCCCTGGCCTGGAGTTTACGCGCCGGCTGGGCCAATCCCGACGTGGTGGTGGCCAGCAATGTCGTCAGCATAGCCGTAGCGTACCGGTCTGACTGGCGCTTGTCAGGCGGCGATGAGCCGGTGACTGTGGGCGCCGGGGTGGCTCGCACCGGCGTGTCATCCCGGGTCGTGGGACCGCACGCCAGTGAGTGGCAGGCCGAAATCTACGCCCGGATTCCATTGGATCGACACCTTAGCGTAAGCGCCGATCTGCAATGGTTGCGCCATAGCGAATTTGACCCCGCAAAGCCTACGGCGTGGGTGGCGGGGGTTCGCCTGGTGGCGGGATTCTGACGGTGGTGCCGGCTAATTGACCTTCTGACCGGCCAGATATAACCACGTTTCGACCACCGAATCCGGGTTGAGCGAAACGCTGCTGATGCCCTGCTGCATCAGCCAGTGGGCCAGGTCGGGATGGTCCGATGGCCCCTGGCCGCAGATGCCGACGTATTTGTCCTGCTTGCGGCAGGCCTGGATGGCCATGGCCATGCAGCTGGCTGCACTGCCATGTTGCGTTCGTCGAACAGATGGGCGACCAGCCCGGAGTCGCGATCCAGACCCAGGGTGAGCTGGGTCAGGTCGTTGGAGCCGATCGAGAAGCCGTCGAAGTGTTCAAGGAATTCATCGGCTTGCAGCGCATTGGACGGCAACTCGCACATCATGATGAGTTCGAGCCCGTTGTCGCCCCGCTCAAGCCCGTTAGCCGCCAGCAGTTCGACAACCTGGCGCCGCTTCCTGCGGCGTGCGCACGAACGGCACCATGATCTCGACATTGGTGAGTCCCATTTCGTCGCGCGACATACTTGCAGCGCGCGGCATTCCAGCTCAAAGCAGGGCGGAACAGCTCCGAAACGTAGCGCGACGCGCCGCGGAAACCGAGCATCGGGTTCTCCTCGTGCGGCTCGTAGCGCTCGCCACCGATCAGGTTGGCATACTCGTTGGATTTGAAGTCCGACATCCGCACGATGACCGGCTCGGGTGCGAACGCGGCCGCCAGGGTGGCGATGCCCTCGGCCAGCTTGTCGACGTAGAAACGATACCGGGTCGGCGTAGCCGGCGATCTGCGGCCGGATGCGGCGCGCAGGTCGGCCTGCAGCCTGTCGAATTCCAGCAGCGCCTTCGGATGCACGCCGATCATGCGGTTGATGATGAACTCCAGCCGCGCCAGCCCGACGCCATGGTTCGGAAGCGCGCGAAATCGAAGGCCCGGTCCGGGTTGCCGACGTTCATCATGATTTTGACCGGCAGCTCCGGCATGTTGTCGAGTTCGATTTCGCGCGATGTCGAAGTCGAGCATGCCGTCGTACACGAAACCGGTATCGCCCTCGGCGCAGGAGACGGTGACCTCGCGGCCGTCCGCAATGGACTGCGGTGGCGTCGCCGCAGCCCACCACCGCCGGAATCCCCAATTCGCGGGCGATGATGGCGGCGTGGCAGGTGCGCCCGCCGCGGTTGGTGACGATCGCAGCGGCCCGTTTCATGATCGGCTCCCAGTCCGGGTCGGTCATGTCGGTGACCAGCACGTCGCCCGGCTGCACCAGATCCATCTCGGCTGACGCTGTCGATCAATCGGGCCCGTGCCGGCACCGATCGTCTGGCCGATGGCGCGGCCCTGACTGCACCACCGGACCGCGTCGGCTCAACTGGTAGCGTTGCAGAATCTGGCTCTGGGTGCGGCTTTTGCACCGTCTCCGGACGCGCCTGAAGGATGTAGAGCTCGCCGTCGCCGCCGTCCTTGCCCCACTCGATATCCATCGGCCGGCCGTAATGCTGTTCGATGGTCAGCGCCTGACGGGCGAGCTCCTCGACTTCGGCATCGGTCAGCGAGAACCGCTCAGCGCTCGGTTTCGCGGAACGTTGACAGTGGTGACGTCTGCGACCCCGATCACTGGTGTCGCCGTAGATCATCTTGATGGCCTTGCCGCCGAGGTTGCGGCGCAGGATGGCCGGTCGGCCGGCGGTTCAGAGTCGGCTTGTGGACGTAGAATTCGTCCGGATTGACTGCGCCCTGCACCACGGTCTCGCCCAGTCCGTAGGCGGCGGTGATGAACACCACATCGCGGAAAGCCGGATTCGGTATCCAGCGTGAACATGACACCGCTGGCGCCGATGTCCGAGCGGACCATGCGCTGCACGCCGGCCGACAGCGCCACGTCGGCGTGGTCAAACCCGTGGTGCACGCGGTAGGCGATGGCGCGGTCGTTGTACAGCGAGGCAAACACCTGCTTGATCGCCAGCAGCACATTGTCCAGGCCGCGGACATTGAGGAAGGTCTCCTGCTGGCCGGCAAAGGAAGCATCGGGCAGGTCCTCGGCGGTGGCCGACGAGCGTACGGCGACTGCGAGCTCGCTGCCGGCGCCCTGTTCGAGGGCTCGAAAACGATTGCTGATGGCTTCCACCAGCGCAGGCTGCAGTGGGGCATCGACGATCCATTGGCGGATTCGGTTACCGGCTGCGGTCAGCGCGTCGACATCATTCACATCCAGCTTATTCAGCACTTCGTCGATGCGGTCAGCCAGGCTGTTGTGGGCGACAAATTCCCGGTAGGCTGCCGCCGTCGTGGCAAACCCGCCCGGAACTTTGACGCCGGCTTGGGCCAGCTGGCTGATCATTTCGCCGAGCGACGCGTTCTTGCCCCCGACCCGGTCGACGTCGTCCATGCCCAGTGCTTCGAAGCGCAGCGTGTACTCCAAGGTCGTTCCCCTTTGCATGAATTTAACGGCAAACTCGAGCCAATCGGTGTTAGCGTAATTGAAACATATGGGGCCACGCGAGTAGCCTTGTAGCAAGTCGGACGGACTCACAATCAGTTAAACAGTGCGGATTATACGGTTTTTATAGATGTTGATGGTGATCGATAACCACCTGCGCAGCGCGGATCTGGCTGGAACCTTCGCCGGCCTGATGGATCTCTACGAGCGCAACTATATCGGCCTGCGTCGCCTGATTCCACGGCTGCCGGTTGATGCCGGTAGCCACACTTCGACAGTGTCATGTGGACTGGATCTGCATGTGCGGTTACTCGAACGCCACCGCTATACCAGCGACCTGCGGCTGACTTATTTCTTTGCTAGATCCGACGGTGCCCAGGCGGAACCCGACTTGCTGGTACGCATCTACCACGATGCCCGCCAGGCCGAAGTGATGTCCGCGCATCTGCGGCATTGGCCAGAGTTCGAAGCCGAGCGTTGCACCGAGCTGCGCAGTCGCTGGCGGGCTAACCGGTTTCTTTGGAAATGGCTTAATTACTGCCTGCATCAAGGCCACCGTTTCGAGATTCCGGCGGCCCCAGCACAACCACCGGTACACTTCGGTCTGGTTCCTTGATAGCGCTTTATTCTGGGCGCCAATTCGTTATTATGGTTGCATTACGGGGCGAGTTGGTTAGCGAGTCATGAGATTGTCGACCAAAGGGCGTTATGCGGTGACGGCCATGCTGGACTTGGCGCTGCACGAGCGCGAGGGGCCAGTGACCCTGGCCGACATCTCGACCTGCCAGAACATTTCCTTGTCCTATCTCGAGCAGCTGTTCGCCAAGCTGCGCCGAGACGGTTTGGTCAAGGGCGTACGCGGTCCGGGCGGTGGCTACCGGCTGGGCCGGGCCGCTGACCGCATCAGCATCGCCGACATTATCGTCGCGGTCGACGAAAACGTGGATGCGACCCGCTGTCACGGCCGTGAGAACTGCCAGAACGGGGACCGCTGCCTGACGCACGAGTTATGGAGCGAGCTGAGCGAGCAGATTTTCGGTTTTCTGGATGGTATCAGCCTGGCGCAGCTGATCACCCGTCCCTCGGTACTCGCGGTGGCACGCCGCCAGGCGGGTAGCAGCTACCGGCGCAGTCCATCGGCAGCCTGACCCCGTTTGACGGTGGCTGCCATCTACCTCGACTACGCGGCAACCACGCCGGTCGATCCGCGGGTGGCAGCGCACCTGAGCGAATATTTGACTGCCGCCGGTGTGTTTGGCAATCCGGGATCGCAGCACAGCTTCGGGGTGGCGGCCCGACGGGCCGTCGAGCAGGCCCGGACTGAGGTTGCCGCGCTGATCAATGCCGATCCGCGCGAAGTCGTGTGGACGTCGGGGGCCACCGAGTCGGACAATCTGGCGCTCAAGGGCGCGGCCCGTGTGCTGGTGGCGCGCCGGGGCCGCCATATCGTCACCTGCAAGAGTGAGCACAAGGCGGTATTGGATCCGTGCCACCAGCTCGAACGCGAGGGCTTCCGTGTCAGCTACCTGGACCCCGGCCCGGACGGGCTGATTAGTGTCGAGCGACTGGCGGCGGCGCTGCGCGACGATACCGTGCTGGTATCGCTGATGCATGTCAACAACGAGCTTGGCGTGGTGCAGGATATTGCCGCTATCGGTGCGTTAACCCGCAGCCGCGGGGTATTGCTACATGTTGATGCTGCCCAAAGTCCGGGCAAGGCGCCGCTTGATGTCGAGGCCATGCAGATCGACCTGGCCAGCCTTTGCGCCCACAAGGTATACGGCCCCAAAGGTATTGGTGCGCTCTACGTGCGGCGCCGGCCGCGGGTAAGACTGGAGCCGTTGCTGCATGGTGGCGGCCAGGAGCGCGGGTTGCGCGGCGGTACGCTTCCGGTCCATCAGATCGTGGCCATGGGCGAGGCTTTTCGGCTGGCCGCTGCTGAACGCGAGGCTGACCGCCGACATTGCCGGGGTTTGCGAGACCGTCTTATGGGCAAGCTTGCCGGGTTGCCGTTGATGGAGCTTAACGGCGACCCTGAGCAGAGCGTGCCCCAGATCATTAATCTGAGTTTTCCGGGGCTGGATGCGGAAGCGCTGCTGCTCGCCCTGGATGACGTGGCTCTTGCCGCTGGATCAGCCTGTACCTCGGCCAGCCAGGAGCCGTCTCACGTGTTGCGTGCGATCGGGCTGGATGATCTGCGGGCGGCAGCCTCGGTGCGCCTCAGTCTGGGCCGTTTCACCACCGCGGCCGAGATCGATCATGCCGCGCGCCGGTTGGTGGCCGAGGTCACCCGGCTGCGGGCGCTGTCGCCGTTGTGGCCGATCTATCAGCGCGGTGATGACCCTGCCAACATGACCTGGGACGGTACCGCATGACAATGGCGGGACGATCGCCCGCCCGCTTGGCGCAGGTGACCGTCTATACTGATGGCGGCTGCAGTCCGACCAATCCCGGTCCTGGTGGGTATGGTGTCGTGCTGCGTGCCAACGGCCGGCGTCGAGAGCTGTCTGGTGGATTTCTCTTCACCACCAATAACCGCATGGAGCTGATGGCTGCAATTGTCGCTCTTGAGGCGCTTAAGCGGCCTTGCCGGGTAACTCTCCACAGCGATTCCAAATATCTGGTCGACGCCATGACCCAGGGCTGGGCGGCTCGCTGGCGGGCCAACGGCTGGAAGCGCAACCGCCGTGACAAGGCGCTCAACCCGGATCTCTGGGAACGCCTGCTGGATCTTGCCGGCGCGCATCAGGTGAGCTTCGTCTGGGTGCGCGGTCATACCGGGGTTCCCGATAACGAGCGCTGTGACGAACTGGCCCGGCTTGCTGCCCATCAGCCGGATTTGCCGGTGGATCCCGGTTACCAGGCTGCTACAGCCGGCACCGCCTAGCGGATCATCGGTTCCAACAGGACCGCGCTGGCGTAGCTATCCGGCGGCAACCCCGATAGCACCGTCCGCAGCGGCAGCGAACTGCTTCGTCTCCCGATCCGACATGGCGTGCTAGTGCAGCATGACGTCTGGCTGGTGCTGACTCGGGAATCGGACCAGCCGGCGGCTCTCGTCAAAGGCGTCCAGCGCTTGTGGCCAGTGCCCATTGGGCCACAGGTAATCGAGTCGTCCCTCGGCGGGATACAGGGCCACCGTGTACAGGGTTCCGAATCCGCGCTCGTAGGCGGTCGAGTAGATGGGTGAACGGAGGAAGGCCTGCACCAGGCGCTGCGGCTCATCGCTTTCACGCAGCCGGAAGTAGAGAAACCGCTCGCGTTCCAGCGTCGCGGTGGCCCGGGCATGCTGCGGCCAGTCCACCTGCTCCTGATGGTTGGTTGCGATGGGTACTTCCCGGGCCCGGGCCGGCCGGTCGGGGCCCAGGTACACGGTATAGAAACGCCCGGCCCGGTCCAGTACGGTGATGTTGTAGGCCATGTGGCTCGGAATCCGGCACAATGCATCGATTGCCTCGGTGGCATCGCTGCAGAACTCCAGCACATAGCGTAGGATTAGCGGCACACCGAAGCCCTCACCGACCACTCGACGGCCGCCAAAGGTGAGCGACACCGCCAGACCGGCTTCGTTGATGCCATCCAGAGCACCCCACAGGCAATCGCTGGTGGAGATGACCCGGCGACCGTGCCAGGTGGTGTGCAGAATGACGCCTTCGAACAGTTGCGGGTGATAGTCGTAGTTGCGCACCAGCAGCGGCTGCGGACCCTGCCATACCGCTTGCGAGCAGCCGCTGAGATAGGCTGGCGGGCAGTAGCAGGACAGAAACCGGGCCGCCACGTCACCGCCGCCGGCGAGTTCCACCAGTTGTTCGTAGGTCGGCACCAACTCCGGCATATGCGCCTTGAATGCCCGCAGTGAGCTCAGATACGTTGGCCGGGCACGCTCGCCCTCGCTCAGGAACCAGCGCTTATAGGCTGGCCAGTGACGCTTGAACAGACCCTGCCAGCGGGCACCGGGCAATGGCTCACTGAGCGCTTCGAACAGACGTTCCATTCAGAGAATCTTGTAGGCGCCGGCCGTGGGGGCCGGTTCCACCTGGGCGCTGGGAAGGGGACGGGCACGGTAGTGGGAAAGAATGCCCTTGATCCAGCCCCGGGCGCGCTCATTGAGCGTGAAGTCCGGCGTCATGGCGCGTCCACGCAGTATCAGGATGCCAAGATCCGCACCTTCATAGCGGTAATCGTTGGGGCCGGTTATCCGCAGGAAAAACGCTTCCTCGTCGTTGGTTACCGCGCGTCGGTGATAGTCAAAACGGCTGTATTCGACCTGGCCATGGTCGGTCATCTTCCAGATACCAGTGGCCGGTGCATCGGTGACGATGTCGACCGAGTCGTCGGTGTGCTTGATGACCAGTTGGCACCAGGAATCAATGTAGTCCGGATCCGACCAGCGGGCGTTGAGATCGTCGGCGTCGAAGTCGAATTCAACGCCGGAGAACTCCAGCAGGTGGAACAGGAATAAGGGGGCATCGGCATGGGCGAAGGCGGCGTGATTGGTCATCGAGCTGGCGCCGGTAACCCGCGGATTGAGTTCACCCAGATATAGCTCGCCACTGTCCTGGTCGATCAGGAAATCAAGGTCGAAATAGCCGCGGTACCCCTCCTGGCGCAACTGCTCACCGAAGGCGAAGGCATAGTCGCGGGCCTGGTCGCGGATATCCTGGCTGAATGCCCCTGGCAGTACCTCATTGCCGCACCAGCCGCCCTTGTAAGGGGTCAGTTCTGGCGCGCCGACGATTTCGGTCAGCAACGGGCCGACGATGGTCCCCTGCTTGGTGGTGCAGGCCTCCAGGGTTGAACCGCGACAGTTGATACGCTTCATGATCTTGACTTCGGGATCGCGAACGATTTCCGTGGAATGCCGGTCCCAGTCGCGCTCATTGGCGATAAAGAACGTGGTGTGGCCGGAGTCGCCGAAGGCGGTCTGAATCACCACGTCGTCGCTCAGGTTGTGTTCGCTGCAGATCTGCCTGAGATGGTCGTAGGAGTCCACTTTGGCCAGCGCGTTGGGCACCGAGGGCACACCGGCCTTGTTGCCGATGCGCACGGTCTCCATTTTGTTATCGCAGCGCGAACGCAGTGCTGCCGCCGGAAACCACACTTCGAGGCCCAGTTCCCGTGCCAGTTCCTCCGTCTTGTCGTCGAACATCAGGAACAGTGCGATGGGATCCTCACCCTGCGCTTTGATGTAATCGATCACCTCCTTGTGCTGCAGCAGGTAGTTATTGATGTCCTCGATGCTCTCGAATTCAGGGTGCGGCAATTCGTTGGGGACAAACACGTTCGGGTGATTGCCGTCGTAGCAGTCGATGTAGTTGATGTACTTGAAGCCGCGCACCCATTCGTCCATGCCCAGCAGATTGAAATTGGTCGCGCTGATGAAGAACATCGGCCGCTCGTTGCGGTGGAAATGGCGCCGGATGTCAGAAATACCGCGCAGAGTCTTGTTCATCGTTGTGCTTCCTCGGGAGATCGGACCGAAACTGCTTGCAACGTGCGCCACAACCGGCACTGGTCGCGGCCGCCGCCAGGGGCGCCACACGGTTTGCAGCCAGCGCCAGGGCGTCACCTATTGTACCGGTTCTGGGACCTGGCCAGGCGGAGTGGCTGCGGCGGCCGGGGTCAGCGCCCGTTCGGTAAAAACCCGAAAGCCCAGTTCCGGCTTGTAGCCATGGATTTCGCGGGTGTCCAGCGCCTGCATGAAGGCGACCGTTTCCTCGCTGATCACCTGCCCTGGCACCAGCACCGGGAAACCGGGTGGATAGGGAATGACGAACATCGCGGAAACCACTTCACGGCCGTTGGCGATGAGCCGCTTAAGGCCGTTTAGTTTGACGTACTCACAGTGTTCGTCCTTGTACGACATGAAGAAGGCGCTGCGCAGGTCGCCATCGCGTAGACCCGGCGCCGCACCCTGGCGGAAGTGCTCGTGAAACCGGCTGAAGTGGGGCAGCGGTGGATTGTCCTGGGTCAGATTCTGAACCTTGCCATTATGGATCCGGCGCTCCCGCGGGCTCATGTCGGCGAGTTCCTCTTCCAGTTCCTGGGCGATCTTCACCAGGATTTCGATCAGATACGCCACCGAACTGCGGGTGGTGCCGATATTGGTCATGAACAGCACGGTGTTGCGGGTCGTCTTGTTGATCTGGATGCCGTATTTGTCCATCAGGTGGGCGTGCTTGAAGGTATCGCCGTCGATGCCCGTGGCGCCGATGTACAGGTTCAGATGGCTTGGGTCGAGGACGAACTCGTCCTGGCGCCAGGCCTGCTCCATGCGAGCCCAGCCGCGATCGGTATCGTAGTAGAACTCAATGGCTGCGGGCCGGTACTCAGGCGGTATCAGATCACCCACCGTGAGGAACCGGAAATATCTGCCCAGCAGCGGATGTGCGGTCACCGCTTCGCGCAGCGCCATCGCCAGTTCGGTCTGGCGCTGCACGAACTCGAAGCCTTCGAGTTCCATCTGGCGGCGGCCGACATCCATCGACGCCAGAATCTGGTAATTCGGCGAGGTTGATGTGTGGGTCATGAAGGCCTCATGAAAGGAGTCTTCCGCCTTGTGACGAAAATCCTGGTCGTAGACGTGGATCATCGATCCCTGGCGCAGTGACGTCAGGCGTTTGTGAGTCGACTGGGTGGCATACACCCGGATCCGGGCCTGGTCGGGGTCCGGCTGCAGGCGCTGGTCGAGCCAGGTCCGTTCGTCGTCGGCAGGGCGCTGATCGAACTGCTTGCGGAAAGCCTGATAGTGTTGCCGGTAGGCGGCGCTGCGGTAGCGCTCGCGCAGTCGGTGGGCGGTGGCCATCGCGGTGCGGCGCCGGTAGGTGGGATGGAAGCCGGCGAAGGCGAACCAGGCTTCGTCCCACAGGAATATCAGATCCGGCTTGATCGCCAGGCATTCCTCGATCACCCGCTCGACATCGTAGATCACGCCGTCGAAGGTGCAGTTGGTCAGCAGCAGCATCTTGACCCGGTCGAGTTCGCCGCTGCGGCGGTAGGCCAGCAGAGTCTGTTTGATGTGACGCAACGGTACCGCACCGTACATGTTGTACTCGGGCAGCGGATAGGAGTCGAGGTAGCAGACCCGGGCCCCGGACAGCACCATGCCATAGTGATGGGATTTGTGACAGTTGCGATCGACCAGCACGATGTCACCCGGTTCGACCAGCGCCTGCACCACAATCTTGTTGCCGGTGGAGGTGCCATTGGTTACGAAGTACGTTTGCTTGGCACCGAACGCGCGTGCCGCCATCTCCTGGGCGCGCTTGATCGGTCCGGTGGGTTCCAGTAGCGAATCCAGCCCGCCCGAGGTCGCGGACGTCTCGGCCATGAATATGTTGGGACCGTAGAACGCCAGCATGTCCTGAATCCAGTTCGACTTGATGATCGACTTGGCGCGCGATATCGGCAGGGCGTGAAACACCCCGGTCGGTTGCTTGCTGTATTCCTTGAGCGCGTTGAAAAAAGGAGTCTCGAAGCGTGCGCTGATACCGCGCAGAATGCTGAGGTCGAGTTCGGTATAGTCTTCCTCGCGGTAGAATACGCGCTTGAAGTTGCGGCTCAGGCGGCCGGCAATCTCCTCCACGGCGCGATCGGTCACCAGATAGAGATCCAGTTCCGGGCGGAGTTCCGCGATCTTGCCGCCCAGCGCTGGCCCGAAATCGGTCTCGTCGAGTTCCCCCAGCGGATCATACTCGAAGTTCTCCAGCAACTGGCGCAGGATATCGAGCTGGTTGTCGGATTTGAAAGGGAATCCGTAACGGATGACGCAGGCCTGGATATTGAAGTTGAACAGCACAGCGATCAGCGCGTCCTCGAACGAGGGCATGACCACGATCTCGTAGACGAACTCGTCGTCGGGGCGGCGCATCTTGCGCAGGTTGGCCCGCAGTTGCTCCTCCTCGCGCGACGAGATGTTATCGACCACCAGTACTTCGAAATAGGGGCGGTTGTGGTAGCTGAGCGGTCGACGTTCCTCGAATGCATCGGAGAACGCCTCGGCATCTTCGGTGACGGTGATGTCTTCCTCGGCGCGCAGGTTGATCGGCCGGCTGCGATACGACAGACTGGCCAGGGCCCGGTTGATGCGGGCGACCACGTCGGCGAGCCGTTCGTAGTCGGCGTCATCGATCAGTTGATGCAGGTACTCGAGGTCTTGATGGCTGGGAAACGCCCAGTACGCGTCGATCGGCTCCAGCAGTGCCAGATCTTCACCGATCGTGGTGAGTAGCCGGCGGTGATCGCGACCGGCCGCCACTGCGTCCGCCAGCCGGCGGCTGTTTTTCTTGAGCCGGCTCCAGCCCTCGGTGCGCAACTGCGTGACGCTGTGATAGGCGTTTAGCGAGGTGCCCTTGTGACGGGTCGATCGGCTGCGGGACATTTGTTTCCTCCGAGCGTTGGGCGGCATAATCCATAGTGTCGATGCTTAAGCGGGCGACACATGGTTCGTCAACTATAACGCAAGCGAACGGCGAACCGTATTACTCTGCCCCGCCGCGGATTGCTGCGGGTGCCCCATATTGAGGACGCGACTGAATGCGTTACTATCACCCCGAAATCGCCGAAAATCCTCTTCACAACGAACTCAATAATCACTACCGCGCGGACGAATCGGAGGTGGTTGCGGCGTTGCTGAAGGAGGCGTCACTGCCCTCGGCTGCCCGCGACCGTATCAGCGCGCGCGCGCGCGCTCTGGTTTCCGAGGTGCGTCGCCAGCGGGTCAAGGGCAGCGGTATCGATGCTTTCATGCACGAATACCAGTTGTCGAGCCAGGAGGGCATCGTGCTGATGTGTCTGGCCGAAGCCCTGCTTCGGGTGCCGGATGACGAAACTATCGACAAGCTGATCCAGGATAAAATCGGTTCGGCTGAGTGGGACAAGCACCTCGGTAAGAGCGAGTCGCTGTTTGTCAACGCCTCCACCTGGGGCTTGATGCTGACCGGCCACCTCATCAAGCTCAGGGACAGCAAAGGGACGTTCCGCAATCTGCTGCGCCGCGGGGGCGAACCCATGATCCGTCAGGCGGTGCGCCAGGCCATGCGCATTCTGGGCCGTCAGTTCGTCATGGGGCGGACCATTGCCGAGGGGCTGGAGCGGGCGCGCGCGGCCGAGGCCAAAGGTTACCGCTATTCCTACGACATGCTGGGCGAGGCGGCGCGCACTGACGCTGATGCCGAGCGTTATCTCGAAGCCTACAGCAAGGCCATCGCCATCATCGGCAAGGCCGCCGCCGGCCGTGGACCGGTCGCGGCACCCGGCATCTCGGTGAAGCTTTCGGCGCTGCACGCGCGCTACGAACTGGCCCAGGGTGAGCGGGTCATGGCCGAACTGGTGCCGCGACTGCGGCGGCTGGCGCTCGAGGCCAAGCAGCACGGCATCGGTTTCACCGTGGATGCCGAGGAGGCCGACCGGCTCGACATCTCGCTCGAGGTCATTGCCCGCATCTACAACGATCCGGAACTCAATGGCTGGGAAGGTTTCGGCCTGGCGCTGCAAGCCTACCAGAAGCGGGCTTTCTGGGTGATCGACTGGCTCAGGTCGCTGGCCGAACGCCAGGGCCGCAAGCTGATGGTACGGCTGGTTAAGGGTGCCTACTGGGACAGCGAGGTCAAGCGGGCCCAGGAACGCGGCCTGGATGGTTACCCGGTGTTCACCCGCAAGGCCAATACCGATGTGTCTTATCTGGCCTGCGCCCGCAAGCTGTTGGCCAACCGCGACGTGTTCTATCCCCAGTTTGCCACTCACAACGCGCATTCCGTGGCGGCGATCCTGGAGATGGCGGGGAACCATGGCGAGTTCGAATTCCAGCGCCTGCATGGCATGGGTGAGGCGTTGTATGATCAGGTGGTTGGTCCGGAGCGCACGCCGTGCCGCATCTACGCTCCGGTGGGCAGTCACGAGGATTTGCTCCCCTATCTGGTGCGCCGGCTGCTGGAAAACGGCGCCAATACCTCGTTCGTCAACCGCATTGTCGACGACAAGGCGCCGATCGACGAAATCATCGCCGATCCGGTCGCGCGGGTAGCACGACTCACCCGCATTCCGCACCCGCACATTCCACTGCCGCGCGACCTTTACGGCGATGACCGGCGCAATTCCCAGGGTCCGGACCTGAGTGACCTGCAGCAGCTCAAGGCAGTATCCGAGCGCATGACGCAGGCTGACACCGGCGACTGGGAAGCGGCGGCCCTGATCGGTGGCGCGGTGGCGGACGGTACTCGGCGACAGGTGTACTCACCCACCGACCGCACCCGTTGTATCGGCACCGTGGCCGATGTGACCGAGGACCACGTTGAGCAGGCCCTGGCGCGCTCACAACAAGCTGCGCTGCGCTGGGATGGCACTCCGGCGTCCGAGCGAGCCGCCTGCCTGGAGCGGGTTGCCGATGCGCTGGAGCAGGACATGCCGAAGCTCATGGCCATGTGTTCGCGGGAAGGTGGCAAGACCATTCTCGACGGCGTCGCCGAGGTCCGCGAGGCAGCCGATTTCTGCCGCTATTACGCCGCCCGGGCGCGTGAGCATTTCGGTCCGCCGCAGGAGCTGGCAGGTCCCACTGGAGAGCAGGACCGGCTCGCATTGCACGGCCGCGGCACGTTCGTCTGCATCAGCCCGTGGAACTTCCCGGTCGCGATCTTCACCGGCCAGGTCGCGGCGGCCCTGGCAGCCGGCAACGCGGTCATCGCCAAGCCGGCCGAACAGACCCCGCTGGTGGCGGCCGAGGTGGTGCGGCTGATGCACCGGGCCGGTATTCCCGGCGACGTGCTGCAGTTCCTGCCGGGGGATGGCCGCATCGGCGCGGCGCTGGTCAAGGATTCGCGGGTCGCAGGCGTGGCCTTTACCGGGTCGACCGAGACCGCCTGGTCGATCAACCGCACCCTGGCGGCCCGAAACGGGCCGATCGTACCATTGATCGCCGAGACCGGCGGCCAGAACGTCATGCTGGTCGATTCCTCGGCGCTGATCGAGCAGGTGGTGGCTGATATCCTGACATCCAGCTTTCAGAGTGCCGGTCAGCGTTGTTCGGCGCTGCGGGTGCTCTACGTTCAGGCCGACGTTGCCGACAAGCTGCTGAAGATGTTGAGCGGTGCCATGGACGAGCTGAAGATCGGCGATCCGTGGGGATTGGGCGTCGACGTTGGTCCGGTTATCGACGAGGACGCCCGCCAGATTCTCGCCAGCCATGCCGAGCGGATGGAACGCGAGGCGCGTCTGATCCACCGCTGCCGGTTACCGTCGGGTTGCGAACGGGGCACTTATTTCGCTCCGCAGGCCTTCGAGATCGAAGGCATCCAGCGGCTGGAGCGCGAGGTGTTCGGGCCGGTGCTGCACGTGGTCCGCTATCGGGCCAGTGAGATAGACCAGGTCATAGCCGCCGTCAACGGCACCGGTTATGGTCTGACCTTCGGTATCCACAGCCGCATCGATACCACGGTACGCTATGTGGTCGACCGCATCCACGCCGGCAACATCTATGTCAACCGCAACATGATCGGCGCCGTGGTCGGGGTCCAGCCGTTCGGCGGCGAGGGTTTGTCCGGTACCGGCCCCAAGGCCGGCGGCCCGCACTACCTGTTCCGCTATGCCACCGAGCGGGTCATCAGCATCAACACCACCGCCGCCGGCGGCAATGCCTCGCTGATGACGCTGGAAGAAGACGGCTGACGCGGGGGTGGGGCGCCGTCGAACCGGTGCCCCGTATACGGGTCTGCGGTCAAACCGCTCCGGTGGAAGGAATGTCGGTGTCGTAGAGCGACACGCCGCTGACAGCGGCGGCCACTGTTTCGGGCACCGGCGCGGCCGGCCGATGGCCGGCGCGGCGCGCCTCCACCGTGATTACCTGCTGCTGCTGCGCCGGGGCCGCCGCTTGCCGCTCCGGCTTGGTCAGTGGACCCAGGCTGTTCAGATAGGCTTCGGCGTGCCGGTCGTGCTGGTAGACCGGGAAGTCCACCGGACGGTCGCGGAAGCTTTTGAGAGGCTGTCCGAGACCGCGGATGCCGACTTCGCGTTCGCGCCGGGCCCGGTCAAGGTTGATCTCGACCGGAATCAGTTCCTCGCCGCCGCCCGGCTTCGTGAATGATATAACCACTCGGGCCGACGATGATGGAGCGGCCTATACCGCCATCACCGACGCCGTTGATGTCGACAAAATAACACTGGTTGGTTACCGCGGTGGCGCGGGCAATGGACAGCTCGACATCGCGGTCGATGGTATCCGTCATGGTCGGGTGGATGATGACCTCGGCCCCCATGGCCGCCAGCATTCGCGAGGTCTCGGGGAACCACATGTCGTAGCAGATGGAGACCCCGAAACGGCCTACGTCGGGTACATCGAACACCACGAACTGGCTGCCGGCCTCGATCCCGATTTCGTAGGGCCGAAACGGGAAGATTTTGCGGTACCGGCCAATCACGTCACCATTGGGTGCGATCACTGGCGCGGTATTGTAAATTCGCCCCTCGGCCTGTTCGAATAGTGAACCAGGGATCAGCCAGATGCCGTGGCGCCGGGCCATGTGGGCCAGCGCGTCCTCGGCAGGGCCCGGCAGCGGCTGGGCATGGCCCGGTAGCGGGCCGAAGGCGCACAATTCGCTGAATACAACCATCTGCACCCAGGGGAAGCGCGCCATAAGCACGTCCACCCGATGTCCCATCGCCTCGACGTTGCTGTGGCTGGCGGAGACATGCATCTGAATGCCGGCAATGGCAAATGGCGTCATTTTGACTACCTAAGAATAGCGGAATCGAATGGCGGACCGGCACCCGCGGGTGCCGGTCCGCCGGGAGGGCTGCGGGTCAGGCCAGGGCGTCGCTGCCGACCACTTCGCTGAGGCTGGCCTCAAGAATGTCCAGCCCCTCGTCGATGGTGGCGTCGGCTGCTGTCAGCGGTACCAGTATCCGGACCACGTTGCCATATACGCCGCACGACAGCAGGATCAGACCTTTTTCGGCGGCGCGTGCCACCAGTGCCTTGGTCAGTTCCGGGGATGGCTGCTGGCGGCCGGCATCCTTGAACAGTTCGATTGCCACCATGGCTCCAAGGCCGCGCACGTCACCGATGCACTCGAAGCGGTCAGCCAGATTGCGGAGGCGCTTGACCAGGCGTTCGCCGACGGCCCGGCTGCGGTCGACCAGACCTTCCTGCTCGATGACATCCATCACGGCCAGCCCGGCCGCACAGGCCAGCGGGTTGCCACTGTAAGTGCCGCCTAGACCGCCGGCATGTGGGGCATCCATGATCTCGGCGCGGCCGACCACCGCCGATAGCGGGAATCCACCGGCCAGGCTCTTGGCCATGGTCATCAGATCGGGGATCACACCGCTGTGTTCGATCGCGAACAACTTGCCGGTGCGGGCAAATCCGGTTTGCACTTCGTCGACGATCAGCAGAATCCCGTGCTGGTCGCACAGCGCCCGCAGCGCCCGCAGGAACTCCGGCGGTGCGATGTAGAAACCGCCTTCGCCCTGTACCGGTTCGATGATGATGGCCGCGACCTGTTCCGCTTCGATGTCGGCCTTGAAAAGGTTCTCCACGGCTTTCAGCGACTGGCTACTGTCGATGCCGTGCAGCGCGATGGGAAACGGGGCGTGGTAGACCTCGCCGGGGAACGGGCCGAAGCCCGCTTTGTAAGGCGCCACTTTCCCGGTGAGCGCCATGGTCAGGCTGGTGCGGCCGTGGTAGCCGCCGTTGAAAGCAATCACGCCGCGGCGCTTGGTGTAGGCCCGGGCGATCTTGACCGCGTTCTCGACCGCCTCGGCTCCGGAGGTAAGAAGCAGCGTCTTCTTGGCGTGGTCACCCGGTGCGGCGGCATTCAACCGCTCGGCCAGGGCAACATAGGATTCATAGGGGGCGACCTGGAAGCAGGTGTGGCTGAAACGCTTCAATTGCTGCTCGACCGCCGCTACCACGGTCGGGTGTAGATGACCGGTGTTGAGCACCGCGATACCGCCGGCAAAATCGACGTAGCGCTTGCCTTCAACATCCCAGAGCTCGGCATTCTCGGCCCGCTCGGCGAAGAAGCTGTGCTGGTTGGATACGCCACGGGCGACAGCGGCCTGCCGCCGCTGCCATAGATCCTGATTACTGCTCATGAGGGTAAATCTCCGGCTCAAGATTGGGTGAAGTGAATTCCTGGTCGGCCTGACCGTGGCCCGGCGGCCAAACCGGCTGCCGGGCCGGGCAAGCGTCTGGGCTGCGGCGGGCCTAGTTCCCAATGCCGCCGAGGCAGAGGTATTTGATTTCCAGGTAGTCATCGATGCCGAAATGCGAACCTTCACGGCCCAGGCCGGATTGCTTGACGCCACCGAACGGTGCGACCTCGGTCGAAATGATACCGGTGTTGGCACCGACGATCCCGGTCTCCAGGGCTTCCGCCACCCGCCAGATACGGCCTATATCACGGCTGTAGAAATACGCCGCCAGGCCGAACTCGGTGGCATTGGCCAGGTCGACCGCTTCCTGGTCGGTTTTGAACCGGAACAGCGGGGCGACCGGACCGAAGGTCTCCTCGTTGGCGACCTGCATGGCGGGCGTGACGTTGACCAGAATGGTCGGCTGGAAGAACGTGCCACCCAGCGGATGGCGCTCACCGCCCACCGCTATCCTCGCGCCTTTGTCGAGGGCATCGCGGATGTGCTCTTCGACCTTCTCCAGCGCCGCCTGATCGATCAACGGACCCTGGGTGACGCCTTCCTCCAGCCCATTGCCGACCTTGAGTTTGCCGACCGCGGCGGCGAGTTTCTCGGCGAAGGCATCGTAAACGCTATCCTGCACCAGAATCCGGTTGGCGCATACGCAGGTTTGCCCGGTATTGCGATACTTGGAGGCCATGGCGCCTTCCACCGCAGCGTCCAGATCGGCGTCGTCGAACACAATGAAGGGGGCATTGCCACCGAGTTCCAGCGATAGCTTCTTGATGGTCGGCGCGCACTGACTCATCAGCACCCGGCCGACTTCGGTCGAGCCGGTAAAGCTCAGTTTGCGCACCACTGAATTACTGGTCAGCTCCTTGCCGATTTCACTGGCCGAGCCCGTGATGACGTTGAGCACGCCCGCGGGAATCCCCGCCCGCTCGGCCAGTTCACACAATGCCAGCGCCGAGAACGGGGTTTGGCCAGCCGGTTTGACCACGACCGTGCAGCCGGCGGCCAGCGCCGGGGCGACCTTGCGCGTGATCATTGCGGAGGGGAAGTTCCAAGGTGTGATGGCCGCGCACACGCCGATCGGCTGCTTGAGGACCACGATGCGTTTGTCGGCCTGGTGCGGCGGAATGGTTTCGCCATAGACCCGCTTGGCTTCTTCGGCGAACCATTCGACAAATGATGCCGCATAGCTGATCTCGCCGCGCGACTCGGTCAGCGACTTGCCCTGTTCGCTGGTCATCAATACGGCCAGATCGTCCTGGTTGGCCATCATCAGGTCGAACCAGCGGCGCAGAATGTTGGCCCGCTCCTTAGCGGTCCGGCTACGCCAACCGGGCAATGCGGCATTGGCGGCATCGATGGCGCGGCGGGTTTCGGTCACCCCGACCCGCGGTACGGTGCCGAGTGCGCTGCTGTCGGCCGGATTGTTCACCGTTGCGGTTGCACCGCTGTCCGCAGTCACCCATTCACCGTTGATATAGCACTGTTGGCGAAACAGGGATGCGTCTTTCAGTTTACGTGTCATGTTGACCTCTGCTGCCTGTAGAGCACGGAGCCGAGCGCCTGGCGCCGGCAGCCGACCATTCAAAAAAATTCTGCGGAATTATATCACTTAGTCGGCATAGACTCGGTGTATTCGGTGAATGTCACAGCGCATGCCCTGCTACCGCTCAAGACGCAATGCTGATGTGCTGCGATGGAGGGAATTTCAGCTACCGGTCGTCAAAAGCCGGCGTGGCAGGCTGGCACCGCGCATTGGATTGACGGGCAGTTTCGACGTGAGTGCCAATAGCGGAACGGCAAATGGTTTCCGGCACGTCCGGCAATCATTCATGAACCGGGGTACGACGGCACGGACCGGCAACTCAGCGGTTCATTGCGACCACCACGTGCAAAGGACAA
>CAVQMB010000029.1:0-111544 GCA_963713445.1 uncultured Gammaproteobacteria bacterium
TGGTCTACGAGCCGTCCATCATCCTTATGGACGAGCCGCTCGGTGCGCTGGACAAGAATTTACGCGAGGAATTGCAACTCGAGATTAAGGCTTTGCATACCCGGCTGGTATCACCGTGCTGCTACGTTACCCATGACCAGGAGGAGGCGATGACGATGTCCGATCGCATTTGCTTGATGAACAGCGCACGGATCGAGCAGGTGGGATCGCCGCTAGAGCTTTACGGACATCCCAAGACGCTCTTTGCCGCTCGCTTTTTTGGCGAATCAAACCTGTTTGAAGGCCAGCTTGTGCGCAGCGGAGATCGTTTGGCCGTCGAGGGTGAATGGGGGCGGGCATTGCTTGGCGATCAAAGCCAAGCCGTTGGCATCGGCGAGCGCACCACTGCGATGGTGCGTCCCGAACATGTGCGAATACTTCCTGATGGCTCGACCGATGGTGAGAATACCTTTGCAGCTACGGTCGAGCAGGTCATCTTTAATGGTGGCATCAGTAAATGCTACCTGCGTGACGAAAGCGGGCGTCGATTATTGTGACCCACCTGACCAACGCCGCGGGGCCACAAGTAAGGGTCGGCGACAGGGTGCATACACGCTGGGACGCCGCTGCGATGATCTTGTTGGCGAACTAACCGAAATGGCCGAACAGCCTCCACTCCAGCAGATCGGCACCAAGGCTGGGGTACCCGATGCGCCTGACCGTCCAGGCGCTTGGCGGCGAGTCGCACGGCTGGCTCCACTGCTGCCCTTACTACTGTATCTGCTCGTTGTCTTCGTCGTGCCTGTGGCTCAGCTTCTTGGGCTTAGCTTCCAGAGCCACGGTGGTCAGTTCAGTTTAATTAATACGCACGGCTGTTTTCTTCCAGCCTGTACCTGAAGGTGCTGATTATCACGTTTTAGATATCCTTCTGGACCACCGCGTTTTGCTTGCTGGCAAGTATCCCATTGCTTATTTGCTGGCACGAAGTCCCCGCAATTGAAGAATCTGCTGCTGATCGGCGTGTCGATGCCGTTCTGGACGGGCTTTCTTGTCCGTACGTTCGCTTTGATTATTCTTCTAGGACGATCATGGCGCTATCAACAATGCGCTTATCGCAGCCGGTCTCGTCGACCATCCCCTACACCTGATTTACAACTTCAGCGGCGTCATGATTGGTATGGTACAGGCGTTGATGCCGCTTGCCATTCTCAGCATGATGCCAGTGATGGAGCGCATCGACGACAATCTAATCAAAGCGGCATCGACTCTGGGGGCAAAGCCGGAGCATGCTTTCTGGCGTATTTACTTCCCGTTGTCATTTCCTGGCGTCGGGGCTGGCAGGCCTGCTTGTGTTTATTACGTCGTTAGGCTTTTTTATTACGCCTGCACTGCTGGGCGGCGCGCGCCAAACCATGATCGCGCAGGTCATCATCACGCAAGTCCAGGAACTGCTGGACTGGCGCCTTGCCGGTGCTGTCTCGCTGCTGTTGCTTGTCACGGTGCTTGGCGCTTTCCTTGTCTATGACCGCCTGCTCGGTATCACTACGCTGACCGGAGCCAGCGGAGCTTCTTCGACCGTTGCGCCGGCCGGTACGTTGCGCCGAATAGGTGCGTGCATCGGACGTGCTCCCATTGAGGTGATCAGCCGCATCAACGAAGGCTTCAGTGAAGTTCTGCGCTTCGTATCGCGCTTATTTCCGCGCCGCGTATCCGGCTCCGGTTTACTGCGCCGCGGCTTGCTCTGGATCGTGGTGGCGATCGGTTTGGCGTTTCTGGTTCTGCCGGCATTTTTGTCATTCCGGTATCCTTCACCGGCGGCAGTTTTCTGGAATTTCCACCGCATGGCTTTTCCCTGAAATGGTACCAAATTTACCTCGATTCACCGATCTGGATGGCGGCAACGGCGAGGTCGTTGGTGGTTGCGTTAGTAACGGGCGTCATCGCCGTGATTCTTGGAACCATGGGCGCCTTTGTAATGGCGCGACAGAAGTTCGTCGGCAAAACAGGCGCGCTCGCACTCATCCTATCGCCGCTAATATTGCCGCGCATTGTCACGGCTGTGGCGCTGTTTTACGTATTCGCAAGGATCCATCTGGTCGGGACATCGGTCGGACTCGTCCTGGGGCACACTGTGTTAGCGCTCCCCTATGTCGTGATTACCGTAATGGCTGTGCTAAGAACCTATGACGAGCGCCTGGACGAGGCCGCGTGGACCCTTGGTGCCAACAAATGGCGGACAATCCGCCATATCACCATTCCGTTGATCAAAACCGGGCTTATAGCCGCTTTTGTGTTCGCCTTTATCACTTCTTTTGATGAGCTCACTATCGCTCTCTTCATCAGTGGTGGCTTGGCGACCACCTTGCCCAAGCAAATGTGGACCAGCGTGATTCTGCAGGTCGACCCAACGCTGGCTGCCGTGGCATCAATTATGCTAGGCGTGATTTCAGTGGTGCTGCTTGGCGGTGAAGTCTTACGTCGAGTTACTGCGAAAAGGCCCCATTAGGCATAAATTTGATACATGGCGACACTGCGGTCGTGTTGCCGCTGCTAACTAAGAGAATGCGCGTGCAGCGGCTATGCACACAGCCAATCGACCGGGCCGCTGAAAAAACACGTGACTGTTGTCGGTGCTGGAATAGTCGGTGCTTGCACGGTTGTCGCTCTGGCAAGGAAGGGGTTGCAGTTTCGATCATTAACCGCACAGGACCGGCAGCGGGGTGAAGCATTGGACGTGCCTGAGCAAGTTGAGGGGTGTCCGCGATGTGGCAATAGCGGCTACCCCCTCTGCCCGGATAGCCGTCGTGTCGTGCAAATTGATCTCTAGACAGAACGGGGTATTGCCGCAAACGGGCACAGTGCCCGGACTGCCGCTTGCGTTAATCCGTTACCGCGGCCGTGCGGGTTCGGTCAGCCAAAAACCCAGGGCCAGCAACCCGAATCCAACCCCTAGCATGCTAACGCCAGACCAGCCAGCGAGATTGTATAGATAGGCAGTGGCGGCGGAACCGGCCGCTCCACCGAAAAAGTAGCAGGTCATGTACGCGGTGGTGATACGGCTACGTGCCTCCGGGCGCAGGCGATAAATCGCACTCTGGTTGAGAATCTGAGTGCCCTGAACTCCGAGATCAAGTAATACCACGCCAACGATAACGGCAGTGAGCGAATCGTTAAACAGGCCCAGCAGGACAAATGCCGCAATACCCAGGGCGATGAAACTGCCGGTGCCGGAGCGGGAGTGTCCTCGATCGTTGAGATGTCCGGCGAACGATGCGCACAGGGCCCCCGATGCGCCTAACAGACCAAAACTACCGATGATTGAGTCGCTGTAGCCAAACGGCGGTCGTGCCAGCAGAAACGGCAGGCTGGTCCAAAGGGTGCTGAAGGCCGCAAACGCCATGGCGCCGTAGAGGCAGCGCTGGCGTAGCAGCGGTTCGTCGTGCATCAACCGGAGCACCGAGCGCAACAGCGCCGGATAACTCATGCGGCTATGGGGTGTTTCTGTCGGCAGAGTCCGTCGCAGCACCGCTGCCTGCAGCAACATCAATACTGCAGCCGACCAGAACACCATGCGCCATCCCAGTGCGTCGGCGACCAACCCCGAGACTGTCCGCGCCAGCAGAATGCCAAGCAACAGCCCTGTCATCACACGACCGACGACGCGGCCGCGTTCTGCTGGCGGGGCCAGATGAGCGGCGAGTGGCACCAGAATCTGGGCGACTACCGAACTCAGACCGATGGTCAGCGAGAACAACACAAACCATCTTATGGTCGGAGCTGATCCGGCCAGCGCCAGTGCGGCCGCAGTGACCAGCGTAACCAGTGTGATCAGCTGGCGACGCTCGATCATGTCGCCCAGTGGCACGATGAACACTAGGCCGGCCGCATAGCCGAGTTGAGTGGCGGTGACGATCAAGCCGGCGCTGGTGACGCTTACCGCAAACGTTCGAGCGAGCGTGTCGAGCAGTGGCTGAGCGTAATAAATGTTGGCCACAGCCGCCCCGCAGGCGATCGCCATCAGCAACACCAGGTTGGGATTCAATGCGGTGGGTGTGCCGCTATGGGCCAGGCTGGAACGGTCGGTAGCGCAATTTGACATAACGAGATTGGTTTCTGGCTGGTCGGTGCGCGATGGCGGTACAGTCGCTCCAGACCAGGGTAGTGGGCAATCTTTGCCGGCTAGTGTAAGGCGGCCATGGCGTTCAACAGTCGGATGGCAGCATCATCACGCCGTCGCCCAGCGGGCAGTGGCGTACTGCATCGGCCAGCGTGTGCAAAGCCTTCGGTCGGGTGAAGCTTTTGCGCCAGGCGAGGGCAACGGTACGGCGAGGCACGGGTTCGATGAACGGGCGCACGCTGACCATCTCCTGATCGTTACCCGCGTGGCTGATGGAACTCAGTGGCAATACCGTAACCCCCATTCCCGATGCGACCATGAGCCGGATGGTTTCCAGCGAACTGCCCTCCAGGGTTTTCTGTATGTTGTCAGACGTCAGCGTGGTCCTGTTGCATTCCGGACAGACCTGTAATACCTGATCCCGGAAACAGTGTCCCGGCCCGAGCAGGAGCAGGTCCTCGCGCGCCAGCAGCGGTGCCTCGATGGCAATCCGCTGCTCCAGTGGATGGCCTTTGGGCATCAGGATCATGAACGGTTCCTCGTACAAGGCTTCGGTGAAAACGCCGGACAGTGCGAAGGGCAGCGAAATGATGATGACGTCGAGCTTGCCATGCTTGAGCCGCTCGCTCAATTCGGCGGTGTAGTTCTCTTCGATCTGGAGCGGCATCTGGGGGGCTGCACGGCGGAGCAGAGGAATCAACCGTGGCAGTAGATATGGGCCTATGGTATAGATCACGCCAAGCCGTAGAACGCCGGCCAAATCATCCTGACTACGGGCCGCCAGGCGGGGTATGATGGCGGCCTCCTCCAGCACCCGCTGGGCCTGCTCGATGATCTGTTCGCCCACGGGCGTCACACTGATCTCGCCGGTGGTGCGCTCGAACAGCGTGACGGCAAGCTCGGCTTCAAGTTTGCGCACCGCCACACTCAGCGTGGGCTGGCTAACAAAGCAGGCTTCCGCAGCACGCCCGAAGTGGTGCTCACGGGCCACCGCGATAATATAGCGAAGTTCAGTCAGCGTCATTGGCTCAGGATACTAGCAGCCCGGACCGGGTTCGCAAAAGCGCCGGGCTTCATGGACAGAGTCGGACTTTGTATGTAAAATTACATGGTTAACTTCCTAATGTCCTAATGCTGCGGACGCTATTGACGGTGTAGCCATATCTTATGGCTGGCACCGGTCGCGCATGTGTCGCTTCAGCCCATAATCGATAGCGTCGAGAGAGTTTCCGGTAAGGAGATTGCATGGCCACCCAACATATCAGGCTTCCCCAAGGCGGGGAAAAAATCACTATCGTGGATGGTAAACCGCAAGGTCCCTGACAATCCGATCGTCGGTTACGTCGAAGGTGACGGCATCGGTCCCGATATCACCCGCGCCAGCATGCGGGTATGGGATGCGGCGGTTGAAAAAGCCTACGGCGGCACCCGCAAGATCCACTGGTGTGAGCTGTACATGGGTGAAAAGGCGGCCAGTCTCTACGATGGCGATTACTTCCCGAGCGAGACACTGGATGCGATCAAGGATCTGGCCGTGGCCATCAAGGGGCCGTTGACCACGCCCGTGGGCGGCGGCTTTCGCTCGCTCAATGTGGCACTGCGCCAGGCGATGGATTTGTATGCTTGCGTGCGTCCGGTGCGCTATTACGACGGTGTGCCGTCGCCGTTGCGTGAACCCGAGAAGGTCGACGTGGTGATCTTCCGTGAGAATACCGAGGACGTCTACGCCGGCATCGAATACCGCAGTGGGGATGAGGACAACAAGAAACTTGCCCGTTTCCTGCGTGAGGAAATGGGAGCGACATTTTTTGACGATGCCAGCTTGGGCGTGAAACCGATAAGCCCTTTCGCCAGCAAACGGCTGGTTCGCAAGGCGATTCAATACGCCGTCGATCACAAGCGTGAGAGTGTTACCCTGGTGCACAAGGGTAACATCATGAAGTTCACTGAAGGCGCCTTCCGCAACTGGGGCTATGAGGTCGCCAAAGAGGAATTCGGTGATGTCACCATCACCGAGCAGGACCTCTACAACCAGTATGGCGGTAAGGTGCCGGAAGGCAAGATCGTCATCAAGGATCGCATCGCCGACATTATTTTCCAGTTACTGCAGTTGCGTCCGGAAGAGTTCGACGTTATCGCCACCATGAACCTTAACGGCGACTACCTGTCCGACGCCGCTGCCGCCGAGGTCGGCGGTATCGGTATCGCGCCGGGCGCCAACATGTCGGACAATGTTGCGGTGTTCGAGGCGACCCACGGTACGGCCCCCAAATATGCCAACCTGGACAAGGTCAACCCCAGTTCGCTGATGCTGTCCGGGGTGATGATGCTGGAATTCATGGGCTGGACCGAGGCGGCCGACCTCATCAACGCCGCCTTTCCGCTGGTGATCGCTGACAAGACGGTCACCTATGATTTTGCCCGTCAGATGAAGGGTGCCACCGAGGTCAAGACCAGCGAATTCGCCGACTGTCTGATTCGTAAGATCGAGAGCGGGCGCAATCTGATGAAGGTGGAGCGCAAACGGCGTCAGGCCGCTGAGCAGCAGCGCGCAGCCCTGGAGGCGGAACGAGTGGCTGATCCGACGGCCGCGATGCTGGCATCGGGGCGGCAGCCGACCACGGCGGCCGGCATTATGACTAAGATCAAGGGTATACTGGCGGCTGACACCACGGTCACCACCGCCATGCATGTGATGCGTGAAACCGGAATCGGATCGATCATCGTCCAGATGCCCAATGAAGATTGGGGTATTCTGACCCGGCGCGATATCGTCAAAAAGATCATTGGTGCCAACAAGTCGCCGGCTCTGGTGAAGGCGGGTGACATCGCGTCGACGCCACTGATTACGGTCGGGCACGATGAGTCGCTCAGCGTGGTGGCGCAGTTGTTGATGGCACACAATATCCGCAGGGTGGTGGTGCTTGACGAGAACGGCCAGCCGGAAGGCGTGGTGTCGGAGAACGCGTTGTTCCGCAATGTCGAGGAGTTCGGCTGGCAGCCCGAAGACTGAGATCGGGTATGACCACGGCGACGATGTCACGGGACCGCCCGCGGGTGGCGCTGTTCGTCACCTGTCTGGTCGATCTGTTCCGGCCGGCGGTGGGGTTTGCCGCGGTCAGGCTGCTGGAGCAGGCCGGCTGCCGGGTTGAAGTGCCGGAAGTCCAGACCTGCTGTGGTCAACCCGCCTACAACTCGGGCGACCGGGCTGATACCCAGTCCATCGCGCGCCAGGTGGTCAGCGTGTTCGAGGGCTACGACTACGTGGTGGCGCCGTCGGGCTCCTGTGCCGGCATGCTCAAAAAGCACTATCCGACGTTGTTTGAGGGCGATCCGGCTTGGGCGGCGCGGGCCGCGGCGCTGGCCGAGAAAGTGTTCGAACTGGTGTCGTTTCTGACCGATGTGTGCGGCGTCGAATCGGTCAACGCGGCGCTGGATGCGAGCGCCACTTACCACGATTCCTGTTCCGGATTGCGCGAGCTGGGTGTCAAGCAGCAACCGCGTAAACTATTGGCCAGTGTGCGTGGTCTGACCCTCACCGAGATGGATGATTGCGAGGTCTGTTGTGGATTCGGTGGTACCTTCTGTATCAAGTATCCGGAAATCTCCAATCGCATGGTCGATGACAAAGCCAAAGCCATTGAGGCCAGTGGCGCCGGACTTTTGCTGGCCGGCGACATGGGTTGTTTGCTCAACATGGCGGGCAAGCTCAAGCGCCGTGGTGCGGCGGTGCAGGCCCGTCACGTCGCGGAAGTTCTGGCCGGTGCGACGGACGCTCCAGCGATAGGTGAGTCCGGGGGTTAGGGCCATGCGGATCACCAGCCCTGATTTCAAAGCCAATGCTCATCGTGCCATGGCTGATCCGGCGTTGCAGCGGTCGCTGGCTAAGTTGCGCTCCGGCTTCTCGCAACAGCGGGCACGGGCAGCGGCGCGCTTGCCAGAGTTCGAGCGCCTGCGCGACGAAGCCCGCGATCTGAAAAACCACGTGCTGGAGAACTTGGACTTTTACCTGGAACGGTTCGAGCAGCGCGTGCAAGAGCAGGGCGGACAGGTCCATTGGGCGCGCGATGCCGCTGAAGCCCGTGGCATCATCCTCGACATCTGCCGCGGTGTGGATGCCCGTACGGTCACCAAGGGCAAATCCATGATCAGCGAGGAGATCGGACTCAACGAGCACCTCGAGGCCAACGGCCTGACGCCGGTGGAGACCGATCTGGGTGAATACATCATCCAGCTGCGGCGCGAGCCGCCCAGTCACATCATCGCACCCGCAATTCATCTGAACAAAGACCAGGTGGCTGATGCCTTTCATGACAATCATTCCCAGTATGGTCTAACCCGACGGCTGGATGAACCACGCGAGCTCCTGAACGAGGCCCGCCGGGTATTGCGTAACAAGTTCCTGGCGGCCGACGTGGGTATTACCGGCGCCAACTTCTGTGTTGCGGAGACCGGTTCGACGGCGATCGTGACCAACGAGGGCAATGGTGACCTGACCCAGTTGTTGCCGCGTGTGCACATTGCCCTCACCAGTATCGACAAGGTGGTGCCGACGCTGGAGGATGTCACTCTACTGTTGCGTCTGCTGGCACGCTCCGCCACCGGGCAGGAGTTCTCGGTCTACACCAGTTTTTCCACCGGGCCCCGGCGGGCCGGAGATCCCGACGGTCCCGAGCAGTTCCATGTGGTGTTGCTCGACAACGGCCGTAGCGACATGCTGGGCAGTGAGTTCCAGGATATGCTGCGCTGCATCCGCTGTTCGGCCTGCATGAACCACTGTCCGGTTTATGGCGCGGTAGGTGGCCACGCCTACGGCTGGGTTTATCCCGGCCCTATGGGTTCGGTACTGACGCCGCAGTTCATCGGCATCGACAAGGCCGGTGATCTCCCCAATGCCTCGACTTTCTGCGGCCGCTGCGAAGCGGTCTGCCCGGTCCGGATTCCATTACCCAAACTGATGCGCCATTGGCGCGAGCGCGAATTTGAACGCCATCTGACCCCGACCACGACCCGGTTCGGGCTGCGGGCGTGGGCATACGCTGCCCGCCACCCGCGGCTCTACCGCCGGATGGCCGCCTTCGCGGCGCGCGGATTGCACTGGCTAGGTGGCGGTCGCGGCCGGTTGCGCAGCCTGCCGTTGGGGCGGGGATGGACCGCTTGGCGCGATCTGCCTGCGCCTACCGGCAAGACCTTCCAGCAACTTTGGCGGGAACGTCAGCGGGGGTCAGGATGAGCGGCGGCCGCGACACCGTGCTGGGTAATGTGCGGCGTAACCTGCAGCGTATGCGATCCGTCGATGATCGCATTGGCGAGCTGGAACAGCGTATGCACCAGCATCCGCGGCAGACCGTGCCGGAGCGTGCGCAGCGTGTACCTGCCGAGCAGGTGGAGTTGTTCGTGCAGATGGCCGAGGAAGCCTCTGCCAGCCTGCAGCGCGTGGCCGACTGGGCCGCTGTGCCGGCGGCGGTAGCAGAATTCGTGCTGCGGCACAATTTTCCCCCGGAACTGGTCGTTGCCCCGGCTGCCGAACTGGTCGAGCTGCCCTGGACCGGCCAGAATCAGCTGCGAGTCGAGCATCGCGCGGCCCGCGACGGTGACCGTGTGAGTGTGGCGCCGGCTTTCGCCGGTATCGCTGAAACCGGAACCCTGATGCTACTATCGGGGCCGGGGAGCCCGACCTCCTTGAACTTTCTGCCGGACGCTCACATTGTCGTGCTGTCGGCCGACCGGATTGTCGGCCCGTACGAGGATGCCTGGCAGCGCCTGCGCGCACGCGGTGCGATGCCGCGTTCGGTGAACTTCATCACCGGTCCGTCGCGCTCGGCGGATATCGAGCAGACACTGCAACTTGGCGCCCACGGGCCGATCGAGTTGCACATCATCCTGGTAGCACCGGCTTCCATATGAGTAGCTCACCGCTGCGCAGCGCGTTCTTTATTTCGGACAGCACCTGTATTACTGCCCAGAACCTGGGGCGGGCCTTGTTGACGCAGTTCGAATTTCTGCCGATGCAGCAGTATTCGCTGCGCTTTGTCGACAACCCGGGCCGGGCTGATCGGGCGCGCCACCAGATCGATCAGACGGCCCGTAGTGACGGCATCCGGCCGCTGGTGTTCAGTACTTTGATCAATCCCGATGTGCGCGCGGTCATCCGGTCGGCCGATTGTGTTTATTTTGATCTGTTCGAGACCTTCGTTAACCGTCTGGAGGACGAGTTGGGCGCGCGTTCGGTACCAACCACCGGACATTCGCATGGCATGACCGACCACGAGCATTATTTTGCCCGCATGGAGGCGGTCAACTTCACCCTGAATCATGACGACGGTAGCGCGGTGACGCATCTCGATCAGGCCGATATCATCCTGATAGGCATCTCGCGCACGGGTAAGACCCCGACGTGCCTGGATCTGAGTCTGAATCACGGGGTTCGCGCCGCCAATTTTCCCCTCACCGAGGAAGAGCTCGACGACCAGCAACTGCCGAAAGTGCTGGAGCAGCATCGTTCCCGGCTGTTCGGTCTGACCACCGACGCTTCCCGGCTGCAGCAGATCCGCAACCAACGTCTGCCCAACAGCCGCTACGCGTCGATGCGACAGTGCGAGTACGAAACCCGGCAGTCGGAAGCGCTGTTCCGCAAGCTGGGTATTAGCTATCTGGTGACGACCATGATGTCGATCGAGGAGATAGCCGCCACCATTGTCGATATGGTTGGCCTCGAGCATTCTCGGCTAATGCCGGTGCCGCCCTTTCACAGCTGAACCTCAAGGAGTTTCGTTCTTATGAAGCAACCCGTACGCGTCACGGTAACCGGGGCCGCCGGTAACATCGGTTACGCCATGGTGTTTCGCATTGCCGCCGGTGATATGCTGGGTCCCGATCAGCCGGTGATACTGCAGCTGCTGGAGATTCCCCCGGCGCTGAAGGCACTGGAGGGCGTGGTCATGGAAATCAGCGACTGTGCGTTCCCGCTGCTTGCCGGGATTACTGCGTCGGATGATGCCAGGGTCGCTTTTCGCGACGCCGACTATGCCCTGCTGGTCGGCGCCCGACCACGTGGTCCGGGTATGGAACGGAAGGATCTCCTGGCTGCCAACGGCGCCATCTTCGGACCTCAGGGGCAGGCTCTCAATCAAGTGGCTTCGCGTGACGTCAAGGTGCTGGTGGTGGGCAATCCCGCCAATACCAATGCCCTGATCGCGATGCACAACGCGCCGGATATCGATCCGGGGCAGTTCACGGCCATGACCCGTCTCGATCACAACCGGGCGATCAGCCTGCTAGCTGACAAGACTGCTGTGCATACCACCGACATCAACAAGATGATCATCTGGGGCAATCACTCGGCCACGCAGTATCCCGACATTAGCCAGTGCTTGATCCAGGGTCATGCGGCCAGTAACCAGGTGCCGCAGGACTGGTATCGCAATGAATTCATTCCCCGCGTACAGCAACGCGGTGCCGAGATCATCAAGGCCCGCGGCGCCTCCAGTGCCGCCTCGGCCGCCTCGGCCGCGCTCGATCACATGAAGTCCTGGGCCCTGGGTACGCCTGAGGGCGATTGGGTCAGCATGGCGGTGCCCGCCGACGGCAGCTACGGTGTCGCGGAAGGCGTTGTCTATTCCTATCCCTGTGTGTGCCGCAATGGCCACTACGAAATTGTGCAGGGGCTGGCTATCGATGAGTTCTCGCGTCAGCGCATGATTGCTACCGAGACCGAACTGCGGGAGGAGCGGGCCGGCGTCGAGGATTTGCTGGGCTGAGGTCAGAACGTATCGGATGGCGCCGCTGACGGCTACCATTGCCGCCGGGCTTACCCAACTGGGGTTGGGTGTGGAGATTGTGCCGCAGTTGCTCCGGTACGTTGCGCAACTGGATCGCTGGAACCGGGTCTTCAATCTCACGGCGGTGCGCGACCCGGAGGCGATGGTGGTTCGTCATCTGTTCGACAGCCTGGCTGTCGGACCCTGGTTGCTGGGGCCCCGGGTGCTTGATGTCGGCAGCGGCGCCGGCCTGCCGGGCATTCCTTTGGCCGTTGCGCATCCGGCGTTACAGTTTCAGTTGCTGGACAGTAGTGGCAAACGGACCCGGTTTATGACCCAGATGGTTGCTGAACTGGCGCTCAGCAATGTCAGCGTGGCGCGAGTGCGGGTCGAGGATTTCGAGACCGACCAGCTGTTCACGACGATTACGGCCCGGGCTTTCGCCGCACCGCACCGCTTGTTGACGTTGGCCGGACGCTTGTGCGCACCCGGGGGCCGGGTGCTGGCGATGCAGAGCGATACCGCTGGCTCTATGGCTGCCCCAGCGGGTTGGCGGCTGGTCGCCAATCACCGCTTAGCCGTTCCGGGCCTGGAAGCCGGCCGTCGGCTGCTGCAGTTCGAACCGCAGGCGGCTGCATAAGGGAGAAGGAGTCTATCATGGCCCTGAGCATTGCCGTAACCAACCAGAAAGGCGGTGTCGGTAAGACCACCACCGCAGTCAATCTGGCGGCTAGCCTGGCCGCCGGGCGAATCAACAATCAGGTGTTGCTCGTCGACCTCGATCCCCAAGGTAATGCCACCATGGGGTGCGGAATCGACAAACATGGCGTTCGGGCGACGAGCTATGAGGTGCTGCTGGGCGAGATTGACATCAGCGAGGCATTGCAGTATTCGGAAAGTGCCCGGTTGCAGGTGCTGCCGGCCAACGCCGATCTCACCGGGGCAGAGGTGGCCCTACTTGATGTCGGAGATGGCCAGCAGCGGCTCCGGGAAGTGATGAGTCGGATTGCCGCTAACTTTGATTTCATCCTCATCGACTGCCCGCCATCGCTCAACATGCTGACAGTCAACGCCTTGACTGCAGCCGATGGGGTGGTCATTCCCATCCAGTGTGAATACTATGCACTGGAGGGATTGTCGGCATTGCTCAATACTATTGACCGGGTGTGCCGGTCGACCAATCCGGCATTGCACATTGAGGGGCTGCTGCGCACCATGTTCGATTCCCGAAACCGGCTTGCCAATGAAGTCTCTGAACAGCTGGTGACGCATTTTGGGAATAACGTCTACGATACCATCGTGCCACGGAATGTACGTCTGGCCGAGGCCCCCAGCTACGGGCAACCCATCATCGTCTACGACCCCGCTTCGCGCGGGGCCGAGAGTTACCGTGCGCTGGCGCGCGAGGTGCGTCAGCGGCAGCGCCGTCAGCCGGTCTCGCGGAGGGTAGTATGAACCACACGACGCCGACGGCGGGGACCTGTAACTGATGGCTGTCAAGAAACGTGGCCTTGGCCGTGGCCTTGATGCCCTGCTGGCACCTGCCGCCAGCCCCGGGCCGACCCACGCAAGTATCGACGGGGCGCTACGTAAGCTGCCGATCGAGACACTGACGCGCAGCCGTTACCAGCCGCGCGCCGAGATTCTCCCCGATCAGTTGCAGGAACTGGCTGATTCAATCCGGGCCCAGGGCATTGTGCAACCCATCGTGGTACGTGCGATGGTGGGCGGTCGCTATGAGATTATCGCCGGGGAGCGGCGCTGGCGGGCGGCGCAGCTGGCCGGGTTGAGTGAAGTGCCGGCACTGGTTCGCGACGTGTCCGATCAGACTGCCATGGCGATGGCGCTGATCGAGAACGTTCAACGCGAAGATCTCAACCCACTGGACGAGGCGTGCGCGTTACGCCGGTTGCATCAGGAATTCGGTTTGACCCATCAGCAGGTGGCGGCGGCCATCGGACGTTCGCGGGCTGCGGTGACCAACCTGCTGCGGCTGCTGGAGCTGAGCGAGCCGGTGCAGCAGTTGCTGCGGCAGGGCAGACTCGAGATGGGCCATGCCCGGGCGTTGCTGGCGCTGCCCGGCGAACTGCAGCGCGAGGCAGCCCAGCAGATTCAGCTGCGAGGCTTATCGGTGCGGGAAACCGAGGCGTTGGTACGCCGTCTGCAGTCGCCGGGTGCACCAAAATCGACAGCATCCCGCAACAAGACTCGATCCCAACATCCGCGCCTTGCAGGATGAACTGGCCGAACGCCTGGGTGCCAAGGTGGCACTGCAGCACAGCGAAACCGGCAAGGGCCGGGTCGTCATACAGTATCATTCACTGGATGAGCTGGATGGTATTCTCACACGACTGCGATAATGACAAGTGGTGGAATATACTTAGGAGTTGCGCGCTTTTCGGCAATTGACCGGTCATGACCGACACCCTATAATTCGCCCCGGTCTGTAGGGGGCAGGGTTATCGTGCCCGTTTTAGATGAAATCGTCGAGCAGAACGACACGGCAATGGGTGCGGCGCAGACAACTCGCAGACTCCTAGCTCTTCAGGTACTGGTGACGCTGGTTGTGGCGACCGCGACCTTGGTTATAGCCGATGCCCGAGCCGCCGGTTCTGCCTTGCTGGGCGGCTTGATTAATGTGATCGCCACGCTGTTTTTTGCATACCGGGTGTTTTCGGCTGGCCCCGGTTCGACGGCTCGCGAAATCGCCCGAGCGTTTTACCTAGGTGAAGCCGTCAAGTTACTGCTGACGGGGTTGTTGTTCACGGCCGTTTTTATATGGGTAGAGGTGGCTTGGCTTCCCCTCTTCATAGCGTACGCAGCCACCATGCTGGCCTTCTGGCTGGTGATGCCTTTTGCGCTTTAGATAAACGGAGTATTACGAGGACGCCATGAGCGAGAGCAGTACACAGACCAGCAGCGAATACATCCACCATCACCTGACCTTCATGAATGTGGGGCACGGATTCTGGTCCATGCACCTCGACACGATGGTGGTATCGATTGTCCTGGGCGTGCTGTTCTACAAGCTGTTCCGCAAGGTTGCCCGGGAGGCGACCAGCGACGTGCCGGGGCCGCTACAGAATTTCGTCGAGATCCTGATCGACTTCGTGGACACGCAGGTCAAGGACAGTTTCCACGGTCACAACCCGCTCATCGCACCCATGGCGCTGACGATATTTGTATGGGTTTTTCTATGGAATTTCATGGATCTGCTGCCCGTCGACCTGCTCCCGAGTATTGCCGGTGCGATCGGAATCCCCTATTCGCGTGTGGTGCCCTCTGCCGATATCAACGCCACATTCGGCCTATCGTTCACCGTAATCCTGCTGATGTTCTATTACAGCTTCAAGGTCAAGGGTGTTAAAGGGTTCGGCAAGGAAATTTTATTCCACCCGTTCGGCAAGTGGCTCATGCCATTTAACTTGTTGCTGTGGCTGGTGGAAACCACCGCCAAGCCGATCTCGCTGGCATTGCGACTGTTCGGTAACCTCTACGCCGGAGAATTGATCTTCGTACTCATCGCGCTGCTGCCGTGGTGGATGCAGTTCGCCCTCGGTTTGCCATGGGCGATTTTCCATCTGCTTATCATCACACTGCAGGCCTTTATCTTCATGGTGCTTAGCATCGTTTATCTGAGCATGGCGCACGAGGATCACTAGGACTACAACCATCCCGGTTTACTGTTATTGCTTTACCCTAAATACCTGAACTCTTTGGAGGTAAAATGGAAAACGTGGTTAATCTGATCGCTAGCGTGCAAGGCATGACGGCACTGGCCGTGGCGATAATCCTGGGCTTGGGTGCCGCCGGTACGGCCATTGGTTTCGGTATCCTAGGTGGCAAGTTTCTGGAAGGTTCGGCGCGCCAGCCCGAGCTGACGGCTCAATTACAGGTCAAGATGTTCATCGTCGCCGGTCTACTCGACGCCGTGACCATGATTGGTGTCGGTCTGGCGCTGTTTTTTACCTTTGCCAACCCCTTCCTCACGCCGATTACGGCCGCTGTCGGTCACTGAGTCACGGCGATTCCCTGTAAGCACAGGACAAAGGGGAGTATTCAAACGTGAACTTCAATCTCACCCTGATCGGGCAGATGATCACGTTTGGCCTGCTGATCATCTTTACCATGAAGTATGTGTGGCCGCCCATCATGAAGGCCATGAACGATCGTCAAAAGCGGATCGCTGATGGGCTGGCCGCCGCCGAGCGTGGTGCGCGCGAGCAGGAACTGGCGCAGGCCCGGTCAGCGGAGGTGTTGCGCGAAGCCAAACAGCACGCGCAGGAGATCATCAAGCAGGCCGAACGGCGGGCTGCGGACGTCGTCGAGGAATCGAGGAGCCAGGCCCGTATTGAAGGCGACAAGCAGCTGGCAGCAGCCCAGGCTGAAATAGCTCAGGAAATCAATCGTGCACGCGAACAGTTGCGTGCCCAGGTTGCCGACATCGCCGTTGCCGGTGCCGCAAGGGTACTGGAGCGGGAGGTGGACAGCAAAGCGCACCAGAAGATGCTTAGCGATCTGGTTGCCGAGCTCTAGGATGGCATTATGGCTGAATTGACAACCATCGCCCGGCCCTATGCGCGGGCCGCCTTCGAGACGGCCCGCGCCGTCGATGGGGGCCTGGCGCAATGGTCGGAAATGCTGCAGCTGACCGCGGCTATCGTCAGCGATCCGGCCATGCGGGAGGTGCTGGCCAGTCCGTCGCTCGACAGCGATCACAAGGCCGGACTGATGCTGGAGGTATGCGGTGACCGGTTAACCTCGGAGGGCAGTAATTTCGTCCGGCTGCTGGCCGAGAACAACCGGCTCGCCGTACTGCCGGATGTGGCCGACGTTTTTGAGCAGCTGCGCGCCGAGGCCGAAGCAACGGTTGAGGCTGAGCTGGTAAGCGCGCTGCAAGTCAGCGACGAGCAACGTGAGCAGATCGCGGCGGCGCTTAGTAAGCGCTTGGGGCGCGAGGTGGCACTCAAGTGCACGGTCGACAAGTCGTTGCTGGGAGGCGCGATAATCCGGGCCGGCGACCTGGTGATCGACGGTTCAGCCAGGGGCAAGCTGGCCAAGTTGGCCATCGCCCTGCGTCAATAGCATAGCGTCAGGAGCACTGTGCCAGCCGCGCTGCGCCAGTCATCAAGGGGACAGAATCGATGCAACTCAATCCTTCCGAAATCAGCGATCTGCTTCGCAAGCGCATTCAGAATTTCGAAGCGCCAGCGGAAGCCCGCACCGAAGGCACCGTCGTCAGCCTGACTGACGGTATCGTCCGTATTCATGGTCTGGAAGACGTGATGTACGGCGAAATGATTGAATTTCCCGGCAACACGTTCGGGATGGCACTCAACCTGGAGCGGGATTCCGTCGGTGCCGTTGTGCTCGGCGACTATCAGCACCTCACCGAGGGCGATAAAGTCCAGTGCACCGGTCGCATCCTCGAAGTGCCAGTCGGTGAAGCATTGCTCGGCCGTGTCGTGAACTCGCTGGGGCAGCCCATCGACGGCCGCGGGCCGATCGACACCGACCACAGCTCGCCGATCGAGAAAGTGGCTCCTGGCGTGATCGAGCGCCAGTCGGTCAGCCAGCCCGTGCAAACTGGTTTGAAGTCGATCGACTCGATGATACCGGTGGGCCGTGGTCAGCGTGAGCTGATCATCGGTGACCGCCAGACCGGCAAGACCGCGGTGGCCATCGACACTATCATCAACCAGAAGGGCAAAGACCTTATCTGCGTCTACGTTGCCGTGGGCCAGAAGAACTCGTCGATTGCGGCGGTGGTGCGCAAACTCGAAGAGTTCGGGGCCATGGACTACACCATCGTTGTCGCCGCCGGTGCCTCCGAGCCGGCATCGATGCAGTTCATTGCGCCGTACGCAGGTTGTTCCATGGGCGAGTATTTCCGTGACCGTGGCCAGGATGCGCTGATCATCTACGACGACCTGACCAAGCAGGCCTGGGCTTACCGCCAGATATCACTGTTGCTGCGGCGTCCGCCGGGCCGAGAGGCTTATCCCGGTGATGTGTTCTACCTGCATTCACGGCTGCTGGAACGCGCCGCGCGAATCAACGCTGTGGAAGTCGAACGGCTCACTGACGGCGAGGTCAAGGGGCGCACCGGGTCACTGACTGCGCTGCCGATCATCGAAACGCAGGCCGGTGACGTTTCCGCCTTTGTGCCGACCAACGTGATCTCCATCACTGACGGTCAGATCTTCCTCGACACTGACCTCTTCAACTCCGGTATCCGGCCTGCCATTGACGCTGGTATTTCTGTATCACGAGTTGGTGGTGCCGCCCAGACGCCGATTATGAAAAAACTGTCGGGGGGGATTCGTGTGTCGCTGGCGCAATACCGTGAGCTGGCGGCGTTTGCGCAGTTTGCCTCCGATCTGGACGAGGCTACTAGGCGGCAGATCGACCGCGGCCAGCGGGTCACCGAGTTGATGAAGCAGGCCCAGTACGCGCCACTCAGTGTGGCGGAGATGGCGCTCTCGCTGTATGCGGTGGACCGCGGTTATTTGGACGATGTCGAGGTTGCCAAGGTTGGTGATTTCGAGAGCGCCATGCGTGATTTCATGCGCAGTAACAACGGCGAGTTGATGGATCGGATCAACGAATCCGGTGCCTGGAACGACGAAATCGAGTCTGCTTTCAAGCAGGCGCTTGACGATTTCAAAACTAATCAGGTCTGGTAAGCGGGGTACCCCATGGCCGCCGGCAAAGAAATCCGCACCAAGATCAAGAGTATCCAGAATACTCAGAAGATCACCAAAGCCATGGAGATGGTTGCCGCCAGCAAGCTGCGCAAGACGCAGGAGCGTATGGAGGCGGCGCGCCCCTATGCCGACAAGATTCGCAACGTCATCTCGCATTTAGCGTATGCGCATCCGGAGTACCGCCATCCATTTCTGTTCGACCGCCCGGTCAAGCGGGTTGGCTACATCGTGGTATCGAGTGACCGGGGTCTCTGCGGTGGTCTCAACACCAACATGTTCCGGATACTGGTCCAACATATGCGCGAGCATCGCGACCAAGGCCACGAGATCGACGTCTGCGCGATTGGCAATAAGGGCCTGGGTTTTTTCCGGCGCCTGGGTGGGAATCTGCTGGCCCAGGCTACCCATCTGGGCGACACGCCCGGGCTTGACGACGTCATTGGTCCGATCAGGGTCATGATCGAAGCCTTTCAACAGGGGCAGGTTGATTGTCTCTACGTTGTTTACAACGAGCTGGTCAATACCATGACGCAGCGGCCCACTGTACAGCAGTTGTTGCCGGCCAAAGCTGAGGCCGACGAGGATATGCCCGACAAGGCCCATTGGGACTACATCTACGAGCCGGAGGCCCCCGTCATCCTGGAACGCTTGCTGGAACGCTATATTGAGGCGCGCGTCTATCGCGGCGTGGTCGAGAACATCGCCTGCGAGATGGCGGCCCGAATGATTGCCATGAAAAGTGCGTCTGATAATGCCGGCAATATCATCGACGAACTGCAGCTGGTCTACAACAAGGCCCGGCAGGCGGCGATTACCCAGGAGATTTCTGAAATCGTCGGCGGTGCGGCGGCCGTCTGAGGCCAGTTATCGAATTGTTATCGACTGACAGCGAAATGCTGACAGCCTGAGAGGACCCATCTAATGAGTGCTGGAAAAATCGTACAAATCATCGGCGCCGTCATCGACGTGGAGTTCCCGCGCAACGCGGTGCCCAAGATCTACGACGCCCTGAAAGTCGAAGGCGGCGAGGGACTGACGCTGGAAGTCCAGCAGCAGCTTGGTGACGGTATCGTACGTACCATCGCGATGGGGGTTTCCGACGGCCTCCAGCGTGGCATGCCGGTTGCCAATACCGGTGCGCCGATTTCGGTTCCGGTAGGTATGGGAACCCTGGGCCGTATTATGAATGTGCTGGGTGAACCGGTCGATCACCGCGGTGAAGTGGCCAGTGAGGAGCATTGGCCAATCCACCGGGATGCCCCGAGCTACGAGGACCAATCGGGGTCCGCCGAATTGCTGGAAACCGGCATCAAGGTTATTGACCTGCTGTGTCCTTTCGCCAAGGGCGGCAAAGTCGGTTTGTTCGGCGGTGCCGGCGTCGGCAAGACGGTCAACATGCTCGAGCTGATCAATAACATCGCGACCGAGCACTCGGGGTTGTCCGTGTTCGCCGGGGTCGGTGAGCGTACCCGTGAAGGCAACGACTTCTATCACGAGATGGCGGAAGCCGGGGTTATCAAGCTGGATAACCTATCGGAGTCCAAGGTGGCAATGGTTTACGGCCAGATGAACGAGCCACCCGGCAACCGCCTGCGCGTCGCCCTGTCCGGTCTGACCATGGCTGAGTTTTTCCGGGATGAAGGCCGCGACGTTCTGCTGTTCGTCGACAATATCTACCGCTACACGCTGGCCGGTACCGAGGTTTCGGCGCTACTCGGCCGCATGCCTTCGGCAGTTGGTTATCAACCGACCCTGGCAGAGGAAATGGGTATCCTGCAGGAACGCATTACCTCCACAAAGGTGGGGTCGATTACTTCGATCCAGGCGGTTTACGTGCCAGCCGATGACCTGACCGACCCGTCGCCCGCCACGACCTTCGCCCATCTGGACTCGACGGTGGTACTGTCCCGTGACATTGCGTCGCTCGGCATCTATCCGGCGGTGGACCCGTTGGACTCAACCTCGCGCCAGCTCGATCCGAATGTGATCGGCCAGGAACATTACGATACGGCGCGCGGCGTGCAATCGGTGCTGCAGCGTTACAAGGAACTGCGCGACATCATCGCGATCCTTGGTATGGATGAACTGTCGGACGAGGACAAACTGGTGGTGCAGCGCGCGCGCAAGATTCAGCGTTTCTTGTCGCAGCCGTTCCACGTCGCCGAGGTGTTCACCGGCTTCCCTGGCAAGTATGTATCGCTCAAGGATACGATTGCCGGTTTCCGCGGTATCCTCAACGGCGACTACGATCATCTGCCCGAGCAGGCGTTCTACATGGTCGGTTCGATCGACGAGGCGGCGGAAAAGGCCGGCAAGCTCTGAGACGCAGTTGCGTCGGGAGGCAGTGAATGGCCATGACCATGCATGTCGATATAGTCAGTGCCGAGAAAGCTATATTTTCCGGTATTGTGGAGTCGCTGGTGGCACCGGCTGAGGGCGGTGAGGTCGGCGTCCTGCCGCGCCACAGCGAGATGCTGTGCCTGCTTAAGCCGGGCCAGGTGCATATCCGTTTGCCTGATGGTGAGGAGCAGCTGATTTACGTGTCGGGCGGTATCCTTGAAGTCCAACCCCATGTGGTGACCATCCTCTCGGATACCGCAGAGCGGGCCGTCGATCTGGACGAGGCCGCGGCGCTGGAAGCCAAGCAACAGGCTGAGGATGCGTTGGCCAGCCGCTCGGCCGAGTTCGACTACGCGCAGGCGCAAGCCGAACTGGCTGAGGCGGTGGCTCAGCTACGCGCGATCGAGCGGTTGCGCAAGATGCGCAGGTAATACCGGTCGTCCCGCACCGGCCGCTGCATTGATGTTCCCGATCAGGCTGCGGAATACGATTCCGCAGCCTGATTTTACCTTGACCAGCAACCGGACCGGAGCCTGCCGATGGTACTCGACGTCGTGATCCTCGCCGCGGGGCAGGGCAAGCGCATGCGCTCGCGCTTGCCCAAGGTACTGCATACTGTAGGCGGCAGGCCGCTGCTTGGCCATGTTATCGATTGCGCGCGGGCGCTCGCGCCGCGTGCCATTCATGTCGTCATCGGCCATGGCGGTGAGCGTGTTCGCGGTGGGTTGGACGCGCCCGATGTGTGCTGGGTGACGCAGGATCGACAGCTTGGGACCGGTCACGCTGTCGCTCAGGTGTTGCCGTCGATTCCCGACACCAGCTCGCTACTGGTGCTGTACGGTGATGTGCCGTTGCTGCAGCCGGAGACCCTGCGACCGCTGTTGTGCGACGCGGCAACCGAGGCGCTGGCAGTTTTGACGGCGGAGCCGGCCGACCCCAGCGGTTACGGGCGCATCGTCCGCGATCCGGACGGAACTGTCGTGAGAATTGTCGAGCAACGGGACGCCAGCCCAGCCGAGCGTGCGATCCGCGAGATCAATACCGGAATTCTAGCCGCTCCTGCGCGGTGGTTGCGGCGCTGGGTCGGGCAATTGGACAACCGCAACGCCCAGGGCGAGTACTATCTCACTGACTGTGTCGCGTTGGCGGTGGCCGATCGCGTGCCAGTGGCAGCCAGCCGGGCGGTTGACGCCACGGAGGTCGCTGGCGTCAATGACCGGCTGCAACTGGCTACTGTCGAGCGTCTCCATCAGCGACGCCGGGCGCAACGGCTGTTACTCGATGGTGTGACACTGGCGGATCCGGCACGGCTCGATGTGCGTGGCGAGATCGACAGCGCACCGGATGTGACCGTCGACATCGATGTGGTGCTGAGTGGCCGGGTCGAGTTGGGTGAAGGCGTTAGCATCGGCCCCTATTGCGTGATTCGCGATAGTCGCATAGGTGCCGGAACAGTGATCGAGTCCCATAGCGTGATCGAAGGTGCCGTCATCGGCACGGGTTGCCGGATCGGACCGTTTGCTCACCTGCGGTCCGGCACCGTTCTAGAGCCAGGGGTTCACATCGGCAATTTCGTGGAGACCAAGAACGCCATGGTGGGTGCGGGCTCAAAGGCTAATCACCTGAGTTACCTGGGTGATGCCACGGTCGGTTCGGGTGTCAACATCGGGGCTGGAGCCATCACCTGCAACTATGATGGCGCCAATAAACATCGCACAGTGATTGAGGACGACGTCTTCATCGGCTCTAATACGGCACTGGTAGCACCGATTCACGTCAGTCGTGGTGCGACCGTCGGCGCGGGTTCGACGCTGAGTCGCGATGTCCTGGCGGACGGTCTCACGCTGACCCGGGGTCCATTACGCGAGGTGCGTGGTTGGAAGCGGCCCCGTAAGACCATCAAGTAACCGCTGGCGGGGCTTTTCCGCTGGCGCACTGTCGCAATGCCGGAAATCAGCGAATGGACGTTTCCACGATTATCGATACGCTGAATCCGACCCAACGTGAGGCGGTCACAGTGCCGCCTGGCCCGCTGCGGCTGCTGGCCGGCGCCGGCAGCGGCAAGACGCGGGTGCTGGTAGCCCGGATTGCCTGGTTGCTGGCGGTGGAAAATGCCACGCCCTGGTCGATACTGGCGGTCACCTTCACCAACAAAGCGGCGGCGGAGATGCGGGGGCGGATCGAACAGCAGCTGCGCCAGCCGGTCGGCCCACTGTGGATCGGCACCTTTCATGGGCTGGCGCACCGCCTGCTGCGGTTGCACTGGCAGGAATCCGGCCTGCCTCGGGACTTCCAGATCCTCGATGCCGATGACCAGCAGCGGCTGCTTAAGCGGATTCTGCGCAGCCTCAACCTCGATGAGAAGCAATGGCCCCCGCGCCAGGCAGCCGGTTTTATCAATGCGCGCAAGGATGAGGGAATGCGACCGCAGCGGATCGGCGATCGCGGCGATCCCATTGAGCGTCAACTGGTACGTATTTATCAGGCGTATGAAAGTGCCTGCGAGCGTGCCGGTCTGGTGGATTTCGGCGAATTGCTGCTACGCAGTTTCGAGTTGCTGCGGGACAACCAAACCCTGCTGGGGCATTATCGATCCCGCTTCCAGCACGTTCTCGTGGACGAATTCCAGGATACCAACAGCATTCAGTATGCATGGCTGCGGCAACTGACCGGCGGGCAGGGGGATGTCTTTATCGTCGGTGATGACGATCAGTCGATCTATGGCTGGCGCGGTGCCAGGATCGAGAACATCCAGCGGTTCAGTGACGATTTCCCTGGCACCCAGACCCTCCGGCTGGAACAGAATTACCGTTCCACAAGTACCATCCTCGCAGCTGCCAACGGTTTGATCGCCCATAACCTGGGGCGACTCGGGAAGCAGCTCTGGACCGCCGGCGAGCAGGGCGAGCCGATTGCGCTGTACAGTGCTTTCAACGAAGTCGATGAGGCCCGTTTTGTTACCGATCGCATCCAGCAATGGGTGACGGCGGGTGGCCGGCGCAGCGATATGGCGGTGCTCTACCGGTCCAATGCCCAGTCGCGGGTGTTCGAGGAAGCACTGATCGCCAGCCAGATACCCTACCGGGTGTTCGGTGGGCTGCGGTTCTTCGAACGCGCTGAGATCAAGGATGCACTGGCTTATCTGCGGCTGCTGGCCAACCGGGCGGATGACGCGTCGTTCGAACGCGTGGTCAATGTGCCGGCACGGGGCATTGGAGAACGCACTGTCCAAGTGTTGCGTGGCGCTGCCCAGGCCCATGGTTTGTCACTGTGGCAGGCTGCCGAACAGCAGTTGGCCGGTAGCCTGCTCAGTGGCCGCGCGGGCAAAGCCGTGCAGGGTTTTCTCGATCTGATCAATGGGCTGGCGGAGGTGCTGCGCGACCAGCCGTTGGCACGCCAGGTTGAACAGGTGATCCAGCGCAGCGGCCTGCTGGCCATGCTGCAAAATGCCAAGGATGTCCGGGCCGAGGATCGCCTCGAGAATCTGCAGGAACTGGTCGGCGCCGCCGGTCGGTTCGAGCCGGCCCCGGATGAAGTCGATACCTTGTCGCCACTGGCGGCGTTTCTGGCGCATGCCGCGCTGGAGGCGGGCGAGGGGCAGGCGGCAGCTTGGGAGGACTGTGTCCAGCTGATGACCTTGCACATGGCCAAGGGCCTGGAATTTGCGGTGGTGTTTCTGGTTGGCCTGGAAGAGGGTCTGTTTCCCAGTTTCCGGGCCGATGCTGAGAGTGGCCGCCTGGAAGAGGAGCGGCGCTTGGCTTACGTTGGTATCACCCGGGCTCAGCAGCACCTCTACCTGAGCTTTGCTGAGAAGCGGTTTCTCCATGGTCGAGAAAGCTATCCGCAGCCGTCCCGCTTTATCGGCGAGATTCCTGCGGAACTGGTTCACGAAGTGCGTCCGCGGCTGGCGGTGAGCCGTCCCCGGCTGATCGATCCGCAGCCGGCGGCGGCCGACGACGGTTTCCATGTCGGCCGCCAGGTCCAGCATCCAAAGTTCGGTGTCGGTGTTATTCAGGCACGCGAGGGTGCCGGCGAGCGCACCCGGTTGCAGGTCCGTTTCGATGTCGGTGCGAAATGGCTGGTGCTGGCTTACGCGCCGCTACAGCCGTTGTAATGGGTGGGATTGTCAGCTGGCACAACCCGTCCAGCCCAGCGTCTTCAATCCGCTGCTCAATGCCGCCCGCTCGTTTGCGCGTAAGGTTACGTGTCCGACCTTCCGTCCCGGGCGGGCCGCTTTTCCATAATCATGGTAGTGGGCTCCGGCGGTGCTCAGTACCGTACTGCGCTCGGGTAGTGCACCGATCGCATTGAGCATCGCGCTATGGCCGCGGGCGGCGGTGGCGCCCAACGGCCAGCCCAATCCGGCGCGCAGATGATTCTCGAACTGTGACGTCTCCGCGCCTTCAATGGTCCAGTGGCCGGAGTTGTGGACCCGCGGCGCCATTTCATTGGCCAGCAGCCGGTCTTCGACCACGAAGAATTCGATTGCCAGCAAGCCCACGTAATCGAGGTGTTGCAGTACCCGGGTCGCCTGAGCCTGAGCCTGTCCGGTCAGTTCCGGGTTGCTGAACGGAGCAGTCGATAGCCGGAGGATGCCGTTGCGGTGAAGATTCTCGGTCAGCGGATAAAAGGCAATCCGGCCGTCGCTGCCGCGCAGCGCCAGAATGGAGAGTTCCCGCTGGAACGGGACAAAGCCTTCGAGTATCAGCGGCACATCCGCTAGCGCGGCGTAGCCTGGTTCCAGTTGACTCGGGTCGCGCAAAATCTGTTGGCCTTTGCCGTCATAGCCCAGCCGCCGCGTCTTCAAGACGGCAGGCAGGCCGATTTCTCGCACCGCATGGTGCAGATCGACAAGGCTGTCTACAGCGGCAAAAGGCGCGGTGGCGATATCCAGCCGCCGGAACAGTGTCTTTTCGTCGAACCGATCCTGTGCGGCGGCCAGGGCGGCTGGCCCTGGAAATACCGTCACCTTGCCGGCGAGCCGCGATGCGGCGCGGGCCGGGACGTTCTCAAAGTCGAAAGTGACGGTGTCGGCCCAGCCTGCCAATTCGTCCAGCGCCTTCTGATCGTCATAGGCGGCCGTCACCAGTGGGGCAACCTGGCCGGCGCAGGCGTCCGCTGACGGATCCAGAACCCGAAACTGCAGGCCCAGCGGATAACCGGCCAGCGCCAGCATGCGGGCCAACTGGCCCCCACCCACAATACCGATTTTCATGACGTTTCACCCGGAATCGGATGGGCCAGTACCTGCTCGGTTTGGCGTCGGCGATAGCTATCAAGTGCCTCACGGATCTCCCGATGCTCAGGAGCGAGCATGGCAGCCGCCAGCAACGCGGCGTTGATCGCCCCGGCGCGTCCTATGGCCAGGGTACCCACTGGTATGCCGGCCGGCATCTGGACAATGGACAGCAGCGAATCCAGGCCGTTGAGCGTTCTCGACTGCACCGGGACACCCAGCACTGGAAGTATGGTCTTGGCGGCTACCATACCGGGGAGGTGAGCGGCACCGCCGGCCCCAGCGATGATGACCCGCAGGCCGCGAGCGTCTGCTTCGCTGGCGTATTGGAATAACAGGTCCGGTGTGCGGTGTGCTGATATCACCCGCTTTTCGTAGGGTAGCCCGAGCGCCTCCAGGGTATCGGCGGTATGGCGCAGGGTCTCCCAGTCGGATTGTGACCCCATGATCAGGCCGGCCAGCGGCTGTTCAGGCGTAGACATTGAGGGCGTCACCGTCGACGTCGATCTTGGCCAGGCTGATGATCGGCACATCGAGCGCCGCCAGCCGCTCGCGGCCCTGTTCGCCGGGCTTTTCGATCACGCAGCCGATCCCCGTCAGCCGGGCACCGGCCTGGTTGATGATTTCCGCCAGCGCGCTCAGGGTCGAGCCGCTGGCAAGGAAGTCGTCGATGATCAGGACTTGATCTTCCACGGTCAGGAAGCGCCGGGCGACCCGCAGCGTCGTCGACGATTGCCGGGTGCGACTGACCGCCTTGGCTTGAAAATCGTCATCCTGCATCAGCGCCGAGCCGCGCTTGCGGGCAAACACCAGCGGTATTCGCAGCAACCTTGCGGTGGCCAGTGCCGGTGGGATGCCACTGGTCTCCGCGGTCAACACCTTGGTGAAGGGTCCGTAGTGATCGAAGTGACGGACGAAGCATTCGCCCATCCGGTCGCTCAAGGCGACATCGACTTGGTGATTGAGAAAACTGTCGACCTTGACGATGCCGCCGCCGATATGTCGCCCTTCGGTTTTAATACGCTCAACGAGTTCCTTCATGGGATGTCGCCTGCCAAATGGCGACAGTCTAATGCAACACGGTTGGCAAGATAAGTCAGCAGCCTTAGCGCGGCCTCAGCACAATCTTTGCGGCGGCCGTGCGGCCGAGATCGAGGTCACGGAAGGCCGCGGCACCGTCGTCGAGCGCCCGCTGTTCGACCCAGTTCAAACTGCCCAGGACCCTTTGGTGCAGCGCCCTGAGTGACGCCCGCAAGGTGTTTGCGGTGTAAGTATAGACGCCGATGAGGGTGATTTCGGCCAGCGTCAGCTTGCGCATGTCGAACTCGCCGGTACCGTCCTGCAGGCCGATGTGCACAATCGCACCGCCTGGTCGTACCGCATCGATTGCTGTCCCCCGGGTGACCGGTGCCCCGACTGCGTCGATGATTAGGTCGAAACCAGCGGCGGGTAGCGCGGTATCATTGAGCGGATCATGCACGGCGCAGATGCCGGTTGCTTCAGCCGAGCGCCGCCGTAGCGGGTTGGTTTCCACCAGCGTGATGTCGCGGCATCCTCGCCATGCCAGTAACAGCGCGGCCAGTAAGCCAACCGAGCCGCCGCCGATGACCAAACTGCGGCTCTCAGCCACGCTGAGGTTAACGCGTTCCGCCAGGTGAATGCCGTGCAATGCCGTCGCCGTGGGTTCGGTAAGTGCTGCGATGGCCGGCTCCATGCCGTCGGGGACCGGAATCAGATTGCGGCTGGGGATGCGGATGCGCTCGGCAAAAGCACCGGGTTGATTCATCCCGATCAGCTTGCGGTCGGGACACAGGTTGGCGTGGCCGCCGCTGCAATAGCGGCAGATGCCGCACGTAATGAGAGGATTGAGCACCACATTCTGATCGGCCAGCGGACCCTCCAGTACCCGGCCTGAGGCCTCGTGGCCGAGGATTAGCGGCGGCACCCGACGCGGGTCGTGGCCGTGATAGGCATGCATGTCGGAACCGCAGATGCCGACGGCGTGGATTTCAACCAGCGCGTCACCGGCGGTGGTGACCGGTTCCGGTTCCTCACGGTAGGTGACTTCACGATCGCCCGTATAAACCAGTGCTTTCAAGTTGTGCTCCTTAGCGGGCCGAGAAACCGCCGTCGACGAACAAGGTCTGACCGATCACATAGTCCGAAGCGGGTGCGGCCAGGTGCTGAGGCCTGGCCGCCGCTGGCTTCGATCGCGGCCACCAAGGTGTCGATATGGGGTCTACGCCGGGCGACGCCAACCACGGCACAGCCGGCGTCCGCCATGGCCCGGCCGAGGCCGGAACTGGCACCGGTCACCAGTGCCACCCGGCCACTCAAATCGAATTGGGGACGCATGGCGGGCGTTATTACACTGACAGCTGGAATGTGTCGTCCGGGAAATATTTGGCCAGCCGGATGTCGCCGGTGCGGGCATGGCCTTCCATGCCTTCGCCGCGCGACAGGCGCGCGGTGGCAGCCGCAACTGAGCGGGTGGCCTCGCGGGTCTGGCGTTGGTAGGTGACCACTTTGATGAATTTCTGCGCGTTCAGCCCCCCCGTATAGCGAGCGGCGCCTTTGGTGGGCAGAATGTGATTGGTGCCGGAGCATTTGTCGCCGAAGGCTACGGTGGTCTCTTCCCCGACAAACAGGGAACCGTAATTGTTCAATCGCTGCAGCCACCAGTCCAGATCTGCCGCCTGCACTTCAAGATGCTCGGCGGCGTAGTCATCGCTGACCCGGGCGGCTTCTTCACGGCTGTCGCAGACGACCACTTCACCATAGTCGTTCCAGGCGGCCTGGGCGGCCAGGCGTTGAACCTCGGGTAGATCGGCTATCAGTCCCGGCATGCGCTCCATCACCCCGGTTGCCAGGCTGCGCGAGGTGGTGATCAGCCAGGCTGGCGAATCGGGTCCGTGTTCGGCCTGACCAACCAGGTCGGCCGCGACAATGTCAGGATCGGCGCTGGCATCGGCAATGATAGCGATTTCCGTCGGGCCGGCGAACAGGTCAATACCCACCCGGCCGTACAGCAGGCGCTTGGCTTCGGCCACGAAGCGGTTGCCTGGCCCCACCAGAATGTCGGCCGGCTTGCCGGTGAATAGCCCGAAGGCCATGGCAGCGATGCCCTGAACGCCGCCGAGGTTGAGAATGGTATCCGCGCCGCAAAGGTCCATGGTGTAAAGGATCGCGGGATGGATGCCGTGTTCATCGCGAGGTACCGAGCAGGCGATAACGTTTTCCACTCCGGCAATCCGGGCGGTGGCTATGCTCATGATCGCCGACGCGATATGTGCGTAGCGACCACCGGGCACGTAGCAGCCGGCGGTGGTCATGGGGATCAGTCTCTGGCCAGCATACAGGCCGGGACTGAGTTCCACTTCGAATTCCTGCAAGCTGTCGCGTTGGCCTTCGGCGAACCGCCGGATTCGCTCATAGGCGAACTGGATATCGCTCTTGAGCTGTTGCGGCACCCGCTCGGAGGCCACCGCGATTTGCTCGCGGCCGACCACCGCGGCGCCTTGCCAGCGATCGAGTTGGCGCGCGTATTCCAGTGCCTTGGCCTCACCACTAAGTTCGATCTCAGCCAGCATGTCGGCAACGATGCGGCGGGTGTCGTCCTCGCCGGTTGACGAGGTTTTGGCCGCTTTCTTGAGAAATTCCGCAGTCATCGGATACTCCGTATGTAAGCGCTTACAAATTACTGAGAAAAAGCATCGTTATGAAGCCGCGGTACTCAGAATGCCCACAGCGAGAGCTGGGGGATGAATGCAATCAGCAGTACCGCGATCAACATGGCGAAGACGTAAGGCACCGCTCGGCCGGCGACGGCCATGACGGGTGTGCGCCGCAGGCTGGAGATCACGAACAGATTCAGGCCGAACGGCGGGGTTATGAAACCCACACCCAGGGCGGTAACCATCAGGATACAGAAGTGGATATCGTCCATGCCGATGCTGCGGGCCAGCGGCAGCAGCAACGGCGACAGGATCACGATGTTGGGTGTGGTCTCCATCACACAACCAGCGACAATCAGGATGGCAATCATGATCAGTGTCAATACCGTTGGATTGGCGCTGATCCCGGTCATGGCGGCGACGAAAGTCTGTGGGATAGACAGCGCTGAAAGCGTCTGCGCCAGTGGCAGCGACAGTGCGATGATCGGCAGGATGACGCCGTTCACCTTGGCGGAGCTCTCCAGTACGCCGGGAAGATCCCGCAGGTGCAGGGTCCCCTGGCCGAAACCTACCGTGATGGTCGTCATGACGGCCACCGCGGCTGATTCGGTGGGTGTGAAAACGCCTGAATAAATCCCGCCAAGAATAATGAATGGAATCATCACCGCAAAGCGTGCATCCCACAGCGCGCGCATCCAGCGCCGCATGGAAAACCGCTCGCGCGCGTTCTCGTAACCGTGAATCCGGTTAAGGATGATTGTTGTGGCAAGGATGGCCAGCAATACCATCATTCCGGGTACCAGAGCGGCTAGGAAAAGGGCTGCGACGGACTGACCCAGGATCAGTCCGATGATGATGTAGGCGATCGATGGTGGAATCAGGATGCCGGTGCAGCAGCCCGAAGCCACCAAGGCGCAGGCCACGGGTTCCGGGTAGCCGCGTTGAATCAGTCGATCCAGTGTCACCCGGCCAATGGCGGCCGTGTCGGCGGAATCGGAGCCCGAGATACAGGCGAAAAATCCGGCCCCCAGCACGGTTGCTGAGCCAAGGCCGGAACGGGCGCCGCCTACGGTGGCTTCGGCCAGATCCAGCAGTTTGCTGGACAGGCCGGTACGGACCAGCAGGTCGCCTGTCAAAATAAACAATGGTATGGCGATGAGAGCGAACGAGTTGATGCCGTCGAACAACGATTCGCCCAGCAGCGACAGCGGCAACACGCCGGTGAAGTAGAGCATGCCGCTGACCCCGAGCCCGATCGACACCCAGATGGGCACTGCCATAAGGGTAAGCACGATCATCGCGATCAGCGGACCATAGAAGCCCCATCCCAGATGAGCAGCCTGCTGGGCATAAAGGAGGGCGTTCATAGCTCAGCTCGAGGATTGGCCGGCCGCCGCGCGCGATGCGCGGGATCCCGCCATATTGAGGTAGTGAAGGCTGGCTTTGAGGACATACTTGTCAATACTCAGTTGAACAGCTTCTTGCCTTCGAACGGTGGCCGCCCGGCCCGCATATCACGCAGGTCGCGCACCATCGACTGGATCACACGGAAACTCATCATGGCAAATCCCAGCGGTACGGCGGCCAGAAACCACGCACGGCTGACCCGCAGCCCGTCGGTGACTGAGCCGAAATGCAATGAAGTGTGAATCGGCACCAGGGACCAATAGAGGGCAATGACGGCCAGCAACAGAGTCATGGCATCGCCGAACAACAGCAGGGCAGCGCGTCCGCGCGGCGGCAGCCAGTGCAGCAATGCGTCGATACGGATGTGGGTCCGCTCCCGCACTGCCGCCGACGCTCCGACCCAGGCCAGATAAATGAACATGAACCGGGCGATCTCGCCACCCCACACCGAGGAATAGGCCAGTACGAAGCGGCGGACGACTTCAGACGTTACGACCAGCACGATGGTGGTGTAGAACACCAGCAGTAGCCAGCGTTCGCCGTTACGGTCCAAAGCCGTCACTAGACGCCGCAGCATGGGCTTGCTTTCCATTTCGCAGGCGTGAGGGTCAGACGTCAGCGACGTAATAATGACCCTGCTGAGTGGTCGCTTCAAGGAATGTATTGAACTTGTCGAGCGATCCGGCCAGCTGCTTTTTGGTGTCGTTCCAGGCGTCGAGTTGCTGACCGCAAGAGGCTTTCCACTGGGCCATCTCGTCACTGGTAGGTGTGTAGAACTGCACACCGGCCTGTTGCAGCTCGAGCATGGCATAGGCGCGTGCCGCGGGTACCTGGGCCAGGTTCTGGCGGAAGGTGACTTCGCTGGCGTCTTCAATGCCTTGCTTTGCTGCCTTCGACAGGCCGTTGAACCATTCCAGGTTGCAGGAATAGATCTGGGAGTCGGGGACCGCCTGGTCGAATGTGACCCACGACAAAACGTCCTTGAAGCCGTAGACGTAGAGCGCATTGACGGATGGATCAAGCGCGTCTGCCACACCTTCCTTGATGGCGGCGGTGGTTTCGCCCCAGGCGATCGGCGTCGGGTTCGCACCCATTAACCGGTAGACCTTTTGCAGGATTTTCGACCCTGGCACCCGGAACTTGATGCCATGCATGTCGTCCGGCGTCTTGATGGGGCCTTTACCGCCCTTGCGCAGGGCAACCACGCGCGGATCGATCACGACATACCACAGCGCCCTGAAGCCGTGGCTGGCCAGTTTCGGGTTGATGGTGTCCTGCCAGGCTTTGGACGTCACCAGATTGACGAAATGCTGGCTGTTGGCACACCAGTACGGGATGTTGATCAAGTCCGCTTCCGGCGCGAAGGGCGCAAAGTTGGACAGCGAGTGCTGACCAGCCTGGATGGTGCCGCTCTGCACTTTATTGGCGATCGCGGTACCGACGCCCAGCTGTCCTCCGGGAGCCAGTTTCACGTAGACCTGACCGCGGGTCATGTTTTCGATGTTGTCCTTGAAGTTCAGCTGCATGATCGGATAACTGCGGCTGGCGCCCAGGATGTAAGCGGTGGCGACTGTCATGGTGTACTTCGCCGCCTTCTGGCGCTGGCGTTCCTCCTTGAGGGTCTGGGCCGTGGCGGTCGCTGAAAGCAGGCTGCCCGATGCTGCCGCAACCACGGCTGCGGTGAAACCGTATTTACTGCTAAGTTCGAGGAAGCGACGGCGTTCGAGCGACTGCGGGTTGTCGTCGTTACGGAATTTTCTAGACATGAGGCTCCTCCATCTCTGAATGATGGCTTGCGTTGTCGGCCTGTGCTTCGAGCAGCAGGATAGTGATGGTAAATAGCACGGCGGATAGCAGTAACAGCAGGAATTCGCCGACATCACCGAGCAGAAACAGCGGTTTCCAGCCCAGGGTGGCTTGTGCCTTACCCTGCAGCACATTGCCCAGATAAAGTGCAAAGCTGAGGACGGTGAGTCCGCCACTGATTTGCCGGGTGAGTTTGCCGCGCGGTGGTTTCATAGGTTTCTTAACTTTTTTGTAAGCGCTTACATATTAAAAACCAATTAATCGCCATGTCAACTCTTTGGTGAGATTGCGGCTGGGAGTCAAAAAGCGCCTAAATACATTCGGATGGAATACTCCGTAGGAAAGGGTGCTGGTCGATCACCTTCTGTGCTGTAGAATCGACTTGGTTCGTGGTAATCGCTTACAGCATGACACAACGACCAACTTACAAGCCGCCGGGGACAGTGATGCTGGGGGACGTGGCTCAGCGTGCCGGGGTGTCTACTGCTTCAGTGTCACGGGTCCTGAACAACCCGGACCGAGTCAGTCCAAGAACCCGGGCCCGGGTGGAAGCGGCCATCGCTGAACTTGGCTATATTCCACACGGTGCGGCGCGGGCTCTGGCATCGCGGCGGTCCCGGACCATTGGGGCCATCGTACCGACGCTGGATAACGCCATTTTTGCCGCTTGTATCAACGCCCTGCAGCAGCGCCTTAAACGGTCCGGCTACACGCTTTTGATCGCCAGCTCGGATTACGCATCGGACGAGGAACTGCGAGAGGCTCACGCATTGGTCGAGCGGTCCGTCGAAGGAATCGTACTGGTGGGAGGGCGTCATGACCCGGCACTTTACGTTTTGCTCAATGCCAAGCAGATTCCTTTCATCAACACATGGATCTACGATAGCGATACGCCTTATCCGTGTGTTGGCTTCGACAACCGGCGTGCTGCGGTGCAGCTTGTCGAATATTTATTGTCGTTGGGCCACCGGCGTATCGCCATGGTGGCTGGTGAAACCCGTAACAATGACCGGGCCGCGGCTCGTATTGCCGGCGTTAGGGAAGCGCTGGCCAGGTACGGTATCTCCTTACCCCCGGGCTACCTGATAGAGCAGCCTTACGCAGTGCGCGCCGGGCGTGAGGCGTTGCGGCAATTACTGAGGCAGCCGGTGCCACCGACGGCGGTGGTCTGCGGCAACGATGTGTTGGCATTTGGTGTGCTGTTGGAGGCGCTGGCCCGCGGCATAGGTGTACCGGGAAGCCTGTCGGTGACCGGTTTTGACGATCTGCCGCTGGCTTCGCATATGCAACCCCCGTTGACGACCATGCATGTGCCAGCCGCCGATATCGGCCGCCTGGCGGGTGACTATCTGCTGGCTGTGGTCCATCAGCAAACGCCCCTGGCCCAGTGCGAAGTCGAGGTTAGCCTGGTGGTACGGGCCACGACCGCATCACCCCCTGGCGACAGTAGTTGAACCATGTTCGATATTGCTTTGTATGAGCCTGAAATTGCCCCAAACACCGGCAATATCATCCGTCTTTGCGCTAATAGTGGCTGCCGGCTGCATTTGATCGAGCCGCTCGGTTTTGATCTGCAGGAGAGGAAGTTGCGGCGGGCCGGGCTCGACTACCACGAGCTCACTGTCGTGCAATGCCATCCCGGTTTCGATGCGTGTTATCGAGCGCTGGCCGGACGCCGGTTCTGGGCGTTCACAACCCACGCGACCCGTTGGCACACCACGGCATCGTACCGGCCCGGCGATGTGTTGCTGTTCGGACCGGAAACCCGCGGTTTGCCGGGTGCCATCCTGCAGCGGGTCGGTCGTGAGCAATTGCTTCGGATTCCGATGGTCGCGGCCAGTCGCAGCCTCAATCTGTCCAACGCAGTGGCCGTCGCCGTGTTTGAAGCCTGGCGGCAGCAGGACTTTACCGGTGCTCGTTGATCATTCCATCTGCAGTTCCTTGATCTTGCGAGTCAGCGTATTGCGACCCCAGCCGAGTAGCCGTGCGGCTTCCTGGCGATGACCACCGGTATGTTCCAAGGCGACACTGATCAGAGTGCGCTCGAAGGTTGGCAGCGCCGTGTCCAGCAAGGGCTTGCTGTTATGGCCCAGCCGGCCGTTGGCCCACAGCCGCAACGCTTCCGCCCAGTTCTGGGGTTGGCTATCGTCGATTTGCGGCTGCTCGCGTAGATCCGGCGGCAGATCGGTCAGGTGGATTTCCCGTCCGGTAGCCATGACGGTCAGCCAGCGGCAAACGTTCTCCAGCTGGCGTACGTTGCCTGGCCAACCGACCTGCTGCAGATAAGCCTCGACTTCCGGTCGTAGCAGCTTCGGCTCCACATCCAGTTCCCGAGCGGCGCTCTGCAGAAAATACAGGGCCAGCTGGGGAATATCGGCGCGCCGTTCACGCAGGGCGGGCAACTGGATCCGGATCACGTTGAGTCGGTGGAACAGGTCCTCGCGAAAGCGGCCGGCCTGGACAGCCTCGGCCAGGTTCTGGTGGGTCGCGGCGATGATGCGAACATCGACCCGGGTTGGCGTGTGGCCGCCGACCCGGTAGAACTCACCCTCGGCGAGAACCCGCAACAGGCGGGTTTGCAGTTCCGCCGGCATGTCGCCGATCTCGTCCAGGAACAGCGTCCCGCCGTCAGCTTGTTCGAACCGCCCCTGGCGTGCAGCAGCGGCGCCGGTGAAGGCGCCGCGCTCGTGGCCGAACAGTTCTGATTCAAGCAGGTCGCGCGGGATGGCGGCGGTATTGATGGCGATGAACGGTTGTCCACGGCGCGGACTGTGGCGGTGCAGGGCACGCGCGACCAGTTCCTTGCCGGTACCCGATTCGCCGGTGATCAATACGGTGATGTTGGACCGGCTGAGCCGGCCGATGGCGCGGAATACGTCCTGCATTGCCGGGGCCTCGCCGATGATCTCGGCAGGCGACGCCTCATGCTGAGGTGCAGTGCTAGGTTGCTGATTGCGGTCGGCTGCCCGCTGCACCAGAGCCACCGCTTCGTCGACGTCAAACGGTTTAGGCAGGTATTCGAAGGCGCCGCCCTGGTAAGCCGATACCGCGCTGTCCAGGTCTGAGTGTGCGGTCATGATGATGACCGGAAGATTCGGCCAGCGGGCACTGACCCGGGACAGCAACGCCAGGCCGTCGAGCCCTGGCATGCGGATGTCAGCTACTAGGACGTCCGGCTGATCGTGCGCCAGTGCTTCCAGCACGCTGTCGCCGTTGTCGAAGGTCTGCACCTTGTGGCCAGCGCCTCCGAGTGCGCGTGCCAGAACCCAACGGATGGCATGGTCGTCATCGACGACCCAGATCCGGTGGTGCCTAACCATCGATGCCCTCCAGTGGCAGTAGCAGCGTGAAAACAGTCTCGCCGGGCCTGCTGGTGAACTCAATCAGCCCCCCGTGCTGATTGACCAGGATCTGGGCGATTGACAGGCCGAGGCCGCTGCCCTGCGGGGTGCCGCTGATCATCGGGTAGAAGATGTCCTCACGCAACGCCTCCGGGATGCCGGGGCCGTCGTCGATAACGTCGATCCGCACCACCAGTTTGTGGCGTTTGGGGCCGATGGTGCACCGGCGCTGGATGCGGCTGCGCAACACCACGCTGCCGCGGCCGGCGATGGCCTGCACAGCATTGCGAATAATGTTGAGAATGGCCTGGATTAACTGGTCGGTGTCACCCCGGAGCAATGGTATGCTGGGATCATAGTCCTGCACGATACGCAGTTCGGTACCGTTTTCGGCCAATACCAGGCTGCGCACGCGCTCAAGAATCTCGTGAATGTTGACGTCGGCATGGACCGAGGGACGCGACGGCCCCAGCATGCGATCGACCAGATTGCGCAGCCGGTCGGCTTCACCGATGATGATACGGGTATATTCCTGTAGTGCCGGATCCCGCAGTTCCCGTTCCAGCAACTGGGCTGCACCGCGTAGACCCCCGAGCGGGTTTTTTACCTCATGAGCCAGATTGCGCAGCAGCAAACGTGTGGTATTGTGCTGAGCCAGCAGGTGTTCTTCGCGATTGATCCGCAGTTGCCGGTCCACCTGCCGCAGTTCGACCAACAGCTCGGTCGGAGCGGTCGGTGCCGATAGCGGAACCACTGTGAAATCAACCGTGATGGGATGCTCTCCAGGCAGTACGAAAACGACCTCGCGTTCGGTGAATGGGTGATCCTCCGCCAGGCATTGCCGGAGCGCCAGCAAGACACTTTCCGGACAGCGCGCCAGGCTTTGCAGTGCGTGGCCCTGGGCCTGGCGGAAGCTGAGCGCGAACAGCATTTCGGCGGCCGGATTCATGAAGCGCACTGCCAGCCCGGTATCTAGCACCACCACGCTGGTTAGCATGTTATCCAGCACGCCGTGCAGGTAACCGACGGCAGGCTCGGTTGTCATATCCATCACGATCTCTGGCCGGCTGGAACAGCCGATTTTTGATTGCACCAAATGTGTGCAGTGCCGGTCACTGTATTGTGGCTGGATACCGGACGCCCCCGGCATTGGGGGCATCGGGTATGGTCCATTCAGCAGATGGTCACACGCTGTAGTAGAGATCGAATTCCACCGGATGGGTGGACATTTTCAGCCGCATGACTTCCTCCATCTTTAAACCGATATAAGCATCGATAACATCATCGGTGAATACGCCGCCGGCCTTGAGGAAGGCGCGATCCTGATCCAGGCTGGACAGCGCCTCTTCGAGCGATTCCGCGACGTGCGGTATCTCTTTTTCTTCCTCCGGTGGCAAATCGTACAAGTCCTTGTCCATAGCGTCGCCCGGGTGGATCTTGTTCATGATGCCGTCAAGGCCGGCCATCAGCATGGCGGCGAATGCCAGGTAGGGATTGGCCGTTGAGTCCGGGAACCGCACCTCGATGCGGCGCGCTTTCGGGCTCGAAACCCACGGTACCCTAATCGAGGCCGAGCGGTTGCGGGCCGAATAGGCCAGCAACACCGGCGCTTCGAAGCCGGGCACCAGACGTTTGAAACTGTTGGTGGAGGCATTGGTGAAGGCGTTCAGTGCCTTGGCGTGCTTGATGATTCCGCCGATATAGAACAGCGCCGTCTCCGACAGGCCGCCGTACAGTTCACCGGCGAACAGGTTGTTGCCGTCTTTGGAGATCGACTGGTGTACATGCATGCCGTTGCCATTGTCGCCCACCAGCGGTTTGGGCATGAAGGTGGCAGTTTTACCGTAGCTGGCGGCAACATTGTGTACGCAGTATTTATAGATCTGCAGGTCATCGGCCTTTTTAACCAGCGTATTGAATTTGACACCGATTTCGCATTGACCGGCGGTTGCGACTTCGTGATGATGAACCTCTACCGACAGGCCCATGTCCTGCATCGCCAGGCACATCGTGCTGCGCATATCCTGCAGCGAGTCCACCGGTGGGACCGGGAAGTAGCCACCCTTAATGCCCGGCCGATGGCCCATGTTGCCGTCGGTGTAGACCCGTTCCGTATTCCAGTGCGCCTCCGACGAATCGACCTTGTAGGATGCGCCGGACATGTCGGCGCTCCAGCGCACGTCGTCGAACACGAAGAACTCATTCTCCGGACCGAAAAAGGCGGTATCGCCGATGCCGGTGGACTTGAGGTAGGCCTCAGCACGCTTGGCCAGCGAGCGTGGGTCACGTTCGTACCCCTGCATGGTGTTCGGTTCGATGACATCGCAGGTCAGGTTGAGCGTGGTCTCCTCGTAGAACGGGTCGATCACGGCGGTTGTCGCGTCAGGCATGAGGATCATGTCGGATTCGTTGATGCCCTTCCATCCGGCAATCGAAGAACCGTCAAACATTTTGCCGTCTTCGAACAGTTCCTCGTCGACGGTGGCGGACGGCACGGTGACATGCTGCTCTTTGCCTTTGGTATCGGTGAACCGGAAATCGACAAACTTGACGTCTTTCTCTTCGATCAACTTAAGTACTTCAGCGGGTGACATGGAACGCTCCTCTAGTAACAGCGCAAAAGGCCAAGATTGAGGTGAAGATGTGAGGTTTCACAGCCTTCGTAACAGGCAGAATAAGCACGATTCATGCCGTGATCCATATGAGCCAAAATCATGCAGATAGCTTCACGGCAAGACCTTCTATTGCACTATTGTAGTGCGATAGAAGGTCTTGTGCACATAATTTGTGCGGAGGGTTAACTGCAGGCGGCGTCGACCAGCTCGATCCAGTGCTGAACCGGGCATTGAGTACCGCTTTGCAAATGGGTCAGACAACCGATGTTGGCGGTCGCGATAAACTGGGGATCGCCGGCCTCCAGTGCGTCCAGCTTGTTCTGCCTTAGCTGGCTGGCGAGCTCCTTCTGGAGTATCGAATAAGTCCCGGCGGAACCACAGCACAGATGGGCGTCGCGCACCGGGGTTAGCTCGAAGCCAAGGCGTCGCAGCACGCTTTCCACGATGCCGTCGGTCTTCAGGGCATGCTGTAGGGTGCAAGGCGCATGGAAAGCGACGCGGCCGGGAGGATCCAGCTGCAACCTGGTGAGATCCTCGTCGGCCAGGACTTCGCCGATATCACGTGCCAGTACACTGATTCGGGTGGCTTTGTCGGCATAGGCCGGATCATCCCGCAACAAATGGCCGTAGTCCTTGATCATGGCGCCACAGCCGCTGGCGGTGATGACGATGGCCTCGGCACCGTCTTCGATTGCTGGCCACCAGGCGTCGATGTTACGACGCATAAAACCAAGTGCCTCCTGGTGGGCGTCGAGATGGTGGCTGACCGCTCCGCAGCAGCCGGCTTTGGGCGTGGTGATAAGTTGAACGCCCAGTCGGTCCAGTACCCGCGCGGTGGCTCCGTTGATGTCTGGGGCGATCGCCGACTGGACGCAGCCGTCGAGGATCAGCATTTTGCGCGGATGCTGGTTGACTGGCCATGGACCGGACACCCGGCGTGCAGGCACTGAGGCCCGCAGCGCCGCAGGCAGCACGCCGCGTACGCTTTGTCCCATGCGCAGCAACGCAGTAAATCGGCTCCGGTAGGGTATTACCGCTCGCAGCGCCCGGCGGAGCAGGCGTTCCCGTCGGGGGCGCTCAACGCGCTCCGCCAGCAGCCCGCGACCGATGTCCGCCAGCCGGTGATAATTGACACCTGACGGGCAGGTGGTCTCACAGGCGCGGCAGGTCAGGCAGCGATCCAGATGCAACTGGGTCTTGCGGGTGGGCTCGGCGCCCTCAAGGAACTGCTTGATCAGGTAGATGCGTCCCCGGGGGCCGTCGAGTTCATCACCCAGCAACTGATAGGTTGGGCAGGTCGCGGTACAGAATCCGCAATGAACGCAGGCTCGCAATATGGTGTCAGCTTCCTGGCCCTTGGGCGTTTCTTTGATGAAATCAGCGAGTCGGGTTTGCATGGGTACTCAAAAATCGGGGTAGAGGCGGCCACGGTTGAAAATGCCGGCCGGATCGAGGCTGGCCTTGAGATTCCGATGCAGCCGGACTAACGGCTCTGGGAGCGGTTGGAATACCGAACCGTTCCGATCGCCGCCGCGAAATAGGGTGGCGTGGCCACCGGCAGCCGCGGCAGCTGAAAAAACAGTCTCCGCGGCCAAATCGCTGGCCAGCCAGCGTTGTGCCCCACCCCAATCGATGAGGCTGGCTCCCGGTAGCCCCAGCGGCGCGGTGGCGGGCGGCAGCGACAGCCGCCACAGTGGCAGATCGGCGTCAAAGAAAGTCAACTGCTGCTCCCGCAGTCCATGCCAGAAGGCGTCAGCCTGCGGTTGCGGGAGCGGGTCGCCGCCGAGTCGCGCCGCAGCCTCGGCAACCGCGCTGGCGGCACCGGAGAGGCGCAGGTAAAGTGCTCCACCTTCCCAGGTCGCCGCGCTCAGCGGATACGGCCGCCCGGCCCAGGTGTTGAAGCGCTCGATGGCCTGCGCCTCGCTGGCGGGCTGCACCAGCGTGCGTTCCATTGCCGGTCGCGGCAGCACTTTCAGCGAGATCTCCAGGATGATGCCCAGCGTGCCAAGGCTGCCCGTCAACAGCCGGGACAGGTCGTATCCGGCGACGTTTTTCATTACCTGACCGCCGAACCGCAGGATCTCGCCCTTGCCGTTGATCATCCGGATGCCCAGCACAAAGTCCCGCGCCGCGCCGCTGAATGGCCGCCGTGGACCGGACAGGCCGCAGCCGATGGTGCCACCGATGGTAGCTGCGTCACCAAAGTGGGGAGGCTCGAAACCGAGCATCTGGCCACGTTCCGCTAGCGCAGTTTCGAGCTCGCGCAGCGGGGTACCGGCCGCTGCGGTGATGACCAGCTCGGTCGGCTCGTGGCTGAGAACACCTTGATAGCCCCTGGTCGAGATCGTCTCACCATCGGACGCTACCGCCCGTCCGTAGAACCCCTTGCTGCCACTACCCTGGATGACGACCGGCGTGCGGTCAGCAGCAGCCTGCTTGACCCGTTCGGCCAATGCCAGCGCCTGCTCTTCGGAAGGTCTGGGCATGCTTACAACCGCTCCAGTTCGGGAAATCGCAACTGGCCCTGATGGACGTGCATGGCGCCGAATTCGGCGCAGCGCGCCAATGTGGGAACGGCCTTGCCCGGGTTGAGCAGCCCGTGCGGATCGAAGGCCCGCTTGACGGCATGGAACTGCGCCAACTCGGCGCTCGGAAACTGAACGCACATCTGGTTGATTTTTTCCATGCCCACGCCGTGCTCACCGGTGATGGTACCGCCGACTTCCACGCACAGCTCCAGAATTCGGCCGCCTAGCTCTTCAGTTTGCTCGAGCTGGCCGGGCTGGTTGGCATCGTATAGGATCAACGGATGCAGATTGCCGTCGCCGGCATGAAACACGTTGACGACTGGCAGGCCGTACTGGTCGGACAGTTCGCGAATCCCATTCAGTACCCGGGGCAGCTGCCGCCGCGGAATAGTACCGTCGATACAGTAATAATCCGGCGAGATGCGCCCCGCCGCGGGGAAAGCCGCCTTGCGCCCGGCCCAGAACAGCTGGCGTTGCTTCGTGTCCTGGGCCAGTCGCACTTCGCTGGCGCCATTACGTTCGAGAATGGCACGGACCTGGCTGACCTGCTCGTCGACCTCGGTAGCCGTGCCGTCAAGCTCGCACAGCAATATGGCTGCGGCATCGACCGGATAGCCAGCGTGAACGAACGCCTCGGCAGCTCGGATGATGCCGTTGTCCATCATCTCAAGGCCACCGGGGATGATGCCGCCGGCGATGATGTCGGCCACGGCTTGGCCGGCCTGATCGACCTGATCGTAAGCCGCAAGCAGCACCTGTGCTGTCTCCGGCTTGGGCAGCAGCTTGACCGTTACCTCAGTGATGACGCCCAGCATGCCCTCAGAGCCGGTGATCAACGCCATCAGGTCATAGCCAGCAGCATCCAGGCCGCCGCTGCCCAGCGTGAGCCGCTCACCATCAATGGTGATTAACTCGGCGCTGATGATGTTATGCACTGTAAGTCCGTATTTAAGGCAATGAACACCGCCGGAGTTCTCGGCGACATTGCCACCGATGGAACAGGCGATCTGCGATGACGGATCCGGTGCGTAGTACAGCCCATAAGGTTCGGCAGCCTGGGAAATCGCCAGATTGCGCACCCCTGGTTGAACGCATGCACGTCGGTTGGGTACGTCGATATCCAGAATGCGGTTGAATTTGGCCATGTTGAGCAGCACGCCGCGGATATGCGGTAGTGCCCCGCCGGACAGGCCGGTGCCGGCGCCGCGGGCGACCACGGGTACCTCGAGCCTGCTGCACACGCGCAATACATGCTGCACCTGATCGACGGTGGTCGGCAGAACCACAGCCCATGGCAGCTGGCGGTACGCCGAGAGCCCGTCGCATTCGTAAGGATGTAGATCCTCCTGATCTGTCAGGATACAGGACTGGGGTAACCCGCGCGCCAGCTCGGCACGCAGCCGCGCGGTCTCCGCAGCGGAGGGACGGGTATTATCAGGTACGGCATTCATGACATCACTGGCTGGCGGCGCGGTAGTCGATGGGTTGTTTCGGATAGCCGTCCGAGTGCCGTCCAACGCGGCACCCCCGGATTCCATAGGCTTATTATACGGATGCCGCAGTGTTCTGGCCCAGCTGCGGCAATAGGTTGGCCTGGACGATCTCGATCCAGTAGCCGTCCGGATCCTTGATGAAGGCTATATCCCTCATTTTTCCCTGGTCCGGTTTTTTGACGAATTCTATCCCGAGCTGTTCAAAGCGCTGACAAGCCTGCGGCAGGTCAGGCACTGAAAAGCAGATGTGGCCGAAACCCTGCGGTTCGGCATTACCGTTGTGATAGTGGAATTCGGCTTGGTTCTCGGTGCCCCAGTTGTGGGTGAGTTCGAGTACCGATTGGCGGCCGAAGGTGTAGACCGTGCGTTCACCGGCGGTTTCTGGCACCTGCTCACCGGGTGGTACCATGGCCAGGAAGTAGAGCGAAAAGGTGAGTTCCGGGAAATCGAGCCGCCGCAGCAGGCGCATACCCATTACGCGACTGTAGAAATCCAGGGCTACGGCGGGATCCTTGACGCGCAGCATACTATGGTTGAACACGTAGTCCTGGGTTTGCGGATCAGGATCGTGACAGATGCCGGGCTGGTGCTCACTGGTAAATGCCATGGCTGAACTCCTTGTCTGGAAAATTGAGTGGGACTTTTTGACAACGACCGGACCTACAGTGGATCGGTTTCCCACCGACGGGCCGATCAGTCCCCTCTTGATAGCGCACTGGCAGCGATCACGGGTAGTACCATAGTACTACGGACTGGCGGCACCCACCCGGGTTGCCGAGTGGTAGCCGAGACGGGCCGAAAGACGATCGCCGGCGCGCTTGATGATGGGGACCCATGCCAGGTTGCGCCGCTCCATGGGTGCTGATACCGAAATCCCGGCCACCATGCGGTTGCTGCTGTCACGTACCGGTACCCCGATGCAGCCGACGCCCAACTCGGCTTCCTGGTCATCGAGTGCGTAGCCTTGCTGCAGCGCCTGTTTGACGCTGCGCCAGAGCTGTGCCGAGTCACTGATTGAATGCGGAGTGCGCGGACGCAGACCCGTACGGTCAGCGTAATCGAGGCAGCTTTCGGCGCCACTCTCGCCCAGGAACAGTTTGCCAACAGCGGTAACGTGAAGCGGCAAATGCCCACCGATGGCTTGTTCCACCCGCATCATACGGCTCGGCGTGACCCGCTCCAGATAAACCACCTGGTCGTCCTCACGCACGATAAGGTTAACAGTTTCGTTGATCTCGTCGCGTAACCAATCCAATATGGGGCGAGCCTCGCGGCGGATGTCCAGTCGACCCTGGATCCGGCTGCCGAGTTGTAGCAGTCTGACGCCCAGTTGGTAGTGCCCGGCCTCGGTTCGTTCGACCAGTTCGTGATCGACCAGCGATGCCAGAATGCGAAACGCGGTTGACGGGTGCAGTTCGGTCGTCTGCGCCAGAATCTTCAGACTGACCGGTTCGTTATGGCTGGCGATTGCATCCAGCAGGGCGCTCAGCCGGTCGATGACCTGAATTGAGGTGCGCATCAAACTCCGGTGGTTAAGCTGTGTGCATATCGGGAAATTATATTCTGTATTGTGAAAATTCAATACCTTTCTATATCTCATCGTGAACATCGTACCCGTGGCTGACCGAGTGCATGATTGGGAGTTAACGCCTGCGCAGGCTCGGGCGGTCCAGCAGCAACTGCATACCCATGTGATCACTCAGGACTGCCTTGGGCCGGTCAATTACGTTGCTGGAGTCGATGTTGGGTTTGAAGATCAGGGTCGCGTGACCCGTGCCGCCGTGGTGGTATTGCGCTTTCCCGCTCTGCAGGAGGTCGAGCATACCATCGCTCGGCGGCCGACCACTTTTCCTTATGTGCCCGGTCTGTTGTCGTTCCGTGAGCTACCTGCTGTGCTGGAAGCACTCGAACGACTTACCGTCGAGCCCGGGGTGCTGTTGTGCGATGGTCAAGGCATCGCCCATCCCCGGCGGCTCGGCATTGCCAGCCACCTCGGCGTGCTGCTCGACAGACCGACTATCGGGGTAGCCAAGAGTCGGTTGTGTGGCCACCATGGTCCGGTGCCCGCCGGGCGTGGTGATTGGACGCCCTTGCTGGATGGAGCCGAAACGATCGGCGCTGTGCTGCGTACCCGTAGCGGTGTAAAGCCGTTGTACATTTCGGTCGGTCACCGGATCAGCTTGACCACCGCGATCCACTACGTCATGGCCTGCACCCGGCGCTTTCGCTTGCCTGAAACCACCCGTCAGGCTGATCGGCTGGCCTCGCGCCGCTGAGTCAGATGGCGCTGTCAGGCCGGGCGAGCGCTGGCAGGTCGCCGGTCAAGCCCATGGCGCGGTCTGCAAGCAGTTGTTTGAGCGGTCGCAACCGGTCGCTCAGAGCCAGTCCGTTGCGGCGCAACCAGACTAGCGGCGGCAGCGCATTGTCGAATAAGCGCTCGATTCCGTCCATGACAGCAAGCATCACTTCATTTTCACTGCGGCGCCAACGCTCGTAGCGGCGTAATGTTGCCAGCGCACCTGGTGGACGGCAGTGCGCATTGGCATCCAGCAGCACCTGGGCCAGACTGGCGGCATCCAGCAAGCCGAGATTGACGCCCTGTCCCGCCAGTGGATGGACCACGTGGGCCGCATCGCCGATCAGTGCCAGGCCGGGCTGGACATAACGTCGGGCGTGCTGCAGGTGCAACGGGAATGCCACGCGCTGACTGTCGACGTGCACTGCGCCCAGGTCATGAACGAAAGCGGCGCCCAGGCGGGCATTGAACGCGGCCTCGTCCAAAGCCAGCAAGGCTTCCGCCAGTTTGGTGCGGGTCGACCATACAATCGAGCAGCGGCCGTCGGCCAGCGGCAGGAAGGCCAGCGGGCCGGTTGGCAGGAAGCATTGCCACGCGGTTTCTCTGTGCGGCTTAGCGGTCGCCACGGTCGCCACGACTGCGCTCTGCCGGTAATCGCGCTGATATAGCTCGATCCCGGCCAGTTCACGGACGCGCGAGCGGGCACCATCGGCGCCGATCAGTAGCGCGGCGGTTAAACGCACACCGTCGTCCAAACGTAATTGCGCGGGACTGTTGTCCACTTGCAGATCAGTCAGCTGGGCCGGGCACAACAAGTCGATGTTGGCGTGGGCTGCGGCGCGTCGCCAGAGGTTGAACTGCAGCAACTGGTTTTCGACGATCCAACCGAGTTGTGGAGTGCCCAGTTCGGCACTGTCAAAGTGGATGCCGGCACCGCCGCTGGCATCCCGGACCCGCATCTCGCGGTACGGACTAAGCCGCGGGTGGCCCTCAGGCCAGGCGCCAAGGCGCTGTAGAATGCGTTGCGAGGCCGGCGCAATGGCGGAAACGCGCAGACCGATGTGGTCCCCTGGCGGACTTGGTGGACGGCGCTCCAGCAGGGCAATGCGCAGCGGGCTGTTAGCCAGAGCGCAGGCGAGTGCCGCGCCGACCATGCCGGCGCCAGCAATGATGACGTCGTAATGTTGGTTCTGACTCACGGGTGTGCTCCAGGTAGCGGTAGCCCGCGCGCCAGGCGCGGCAGGCGCCCTGCCAGCCCCATGCTCTGGTCGGCCAGCAGCCGCTTCGCGGGTGGCACCAGGTCGAGCAAGGTGAGTCCTGCAGTGCGGCCGTGAACCAATCCCGGCAGTCGACTGGTAAAGAGTCTGACTAGGCCGTCAGTCAATAGCAGAGTACGACGCTGATCGGCATCGCGCCAGTTGCTGTACTGCGCCAGCACCGGTTCGGCACCGACATCGGCGCCGGCCCGCCGGGCGGCGACGATCAGTTCGGCCAGAGCCGCTACATCGCGCAGTCCCAGATTAAGTCCTTGGCCGGCGATCGGATGCAGACTGTGCGCCGCATTGCCGACGATGGCGACCCGGTGGCGGTAATGTGCCCGGGCTTTGACGAGGCCGAGCGGATAGCCGGCCCGGCGACCGACCGTGAACACTCGACCCAAGCGCTCACCGAATCGCGCCTCGACAGCGCGGGCGAAGGCGCTGTCGGCCAGCGCCAGGGTGTCGTCCAGGATGGCGCCAGGAACGGTATAAACGAGGGTGCATTGATGCGGATCGGCCAACGGCAACAAGGCTACGGGGCCGTCAGGTGTGAAGCGCTCGTAGGCCATATTACCGTGCGGTTGCTCCAAGCGCAGTGTGGCAACGACAGCCGCCTGACCATAGTCGCGCTGCAGGGTGGGAATGCCCAAAATCTCGCGGACTCGGGAATGGCTGCCATCGGCTGCAATCAGCAGGCGGCTGGTGAGCGGCTGTACCGTTTCGCCATGGCGAATGCCGATCGCCACGGCATCAGGGTGTTGCACCAAAGTCTCTAGCGGTGCCGGATACAGCCAACGGACATCGGGGTGTTGTCGCAGCCGCTGCTGCAATACATTGTGCAACGCTGTTGCGGCCACTACATAACCCAACGCTGGGACCTGGTAATCCTGGTGATTTAACCTGACTACACCCAGGCGGTGTTGCTCGGAGACGTGGATGCGAGTGATTGGTGAGGCCTGGCAGATCTTGCCACAATCCCAGCGTTTCCAGGATCAGCCGGCTGCCGTGAGCCAATGCATAATAGCGGTCGTCGGCGGTGTCCGCCGGTCCACACCGATCCACGATCGCCAGCCGCAAGCCCCGGTCGGCCAGGGCACAGGCGAGTGTCAGACCGACGGCCCCGGCGCCGGTGATAACGATATCGTAGCCGGATACCTCGTGCATTAGTGGAGTCGTTCAGCAGCGTGGGACCGCAGCGTCTGGTGGACCAGCAATACGCCGACTCGCAGATACTCAATGATTTCAGCGTAAGCGGTTTCATCCGCTTCCTCGCCCGCACTGGCATCGAAGTCCACCCGGATGATATCGTCCAGATCACGCAGAAATTCGCCAGCTTCGCCGGACAACGTCTTGAAGTTCTTGAGGCCGCCCAATCCGAGACCCGTAAGAAAGCCGTGGCCCCAGCCCGCTAGCGCTTCCAGCCGCACCTCCAGGCTTTCTGCGTCATCCGGCAGAAGCAGCTGGAGCTGGAACTGGGGATCATCCAGTTGGCGGGCGGTCGTGTCATACAGCTGCTGCAGTATTTCGGCAACTGCGGCATCAGCATCGGTTTCGACCAATGCGGTGTCAAGCCACACCTGGGGCGGCAGTCTGGGACGGGCGCACAACTGGCCACACAGCAGACCGTGTAGTTCGGCGGGTTCGCCCTGGCCTAGGGACTCGGCCAGCAGATCATAAGCGGGCAGCTCAAAGGCGTTGTTCATTGCCTGATTCCGTGACGATGTTGCAAGGTTAAGGATACCGTGGCGGTTGCGTATTGACCCCATTTGCAGCGGCACTCTAATATGATGCCATGGCTGTTAACACGTTCAGTGAAACGACGGAACTCGGATTCGGTAAGCTGGAGGAACGGCTTGCCGAGCTGATTGATCTGTGTCGGCGATTGACCGATGAAAAGCAGTCCCTGCAAAGGCGCTGTGAATTGCTGCTGCAGGAGCGCCAGTCGTTGATCGATCAGAATGAACAGGCCCGTCTGCGTATTGAAGCCATGGTCGCCCGGCTCAAGGCGTTGGAGCCTTCGCTATGAGTCGCGAACGTCTGGTCAGCATACGCATCATGGACATCGAATACCGAGTTGTGTGTGACCCCGAACAGGAACAGTTGCTGCTGACGGCCGCCGAGCGGCTCAACGAGACTATGCGGGATATCCGCGACAGTGGCAAGGTTCTGGGGACCGAACGGGTTGCCGTGATGGCGGCGCTCAATATCAGCTATGAACTAATCGATGTGCAACAGCGGCTCGACGGACTTGAACAGGCTGCTGCAGAACGCACCCGGACATTACTGGCGCAAATGAATGATGCGCTAGTCGCCTTTGAGCCCAGTGCCGGCTCGGAGTAGAATATCAATCGCGAGCATCCTCTGCAGTGTTCGTCAGGTACGCCGGGTAGCCCCTTGATCCTAAGTTTATATACCCGGGAAACATCTTTGCAGTTGCTGGTGAGCATGTCCGCCCTGGTAGCGGAAAGCCTGATGCGCTGCGATGTTTCCCACGCTTGAGCCTCCGGGTTCAAGGGTAAAGGCAGACCGACGGCACAGGCGGAGGGTGTTCCTTTTGATTGACTCCACGACGCTACGGCGGACGCTCCGCGAGCGGCGCAGGCTGTTCGGCGGAACTGACCGTGAGGTGGCGGACCGTGAGCTGCAGCGGCGCATCATCAGCCTGCCCCAATTCCATCGAGCCCGATATCTTGCTGGCTACCTTGCCTGCGGCGGTGAATACGATCCTGCCGCTGTCCTGCGGGCGGCCTGGGCGGCGGGCAAGATGGTTTATCTGCCGGTGCTGACGGGTCGGGCGCAACCAATGCTATTTGCACTTTATGAACCTGCGAGCGTGCTGCGACCTAATTGGCTGGGCATTCCGGAACCGGTGGTCGGACCCGAGAGCATGTGTCAACCGGCTGAACTTGATCTGGTGTTGACGCCGCTGGTCGGCTTCGACGCCGCCTGTGGCCGGCTTGGCATGGGTGGCGGCTACTATGACCGTAGCTTTGCGTTTCTCAACGGCGGCAGCCGCGGGCGACCCTGGTTGCTGGGTGTTGCTTATGAGGTGCAAAAGCTGACGTCGCTGATCCAGCAGCCGTGGGACGTGGGACTGGACGCGGTGGCTACTGAGCGGTCGTTGTATCAGGGAGCGGCCTAATTAAGGGGTAGGGCATGAAGTTCTGGTTGATGAAATCCGAGCCAGCGGCATTCAGCATTGACGATTTGGCCTTGGAACCTGAGCAGAGCACACACTGGGACGGCGTGCGCAACTACCAGGCCCGCAACATGATGCGTGACCAGATGAAGGTCGGCGACCAAGTCCTATTTTATCATTCCAATACCAACCCGCCGGGTGTGGTAGGCATAGCCGAGGTGGTGCGCGAAGGTTACCCCGACCACACCGCGTTCGACCCCGGCGACCCGCACTATGACCCCAAGAGCGATCGAGACAGGCCGCGCTGGTATATGGTCGACGTGCGGCTGGTTCGTAAGCTGCGTCGCACGATCACCCTTGGTGAACTCCGGGCTCGGCCGGAGCTCGCCGGGTTTGCGCTGGTGCAGCGCGGCAACCGGCTTTCGGTGATGCCGGTAACCGAGCAGCAATGGCGCACTATTCTTAGCCTGGAGTAGGACCCATTTGGATGTGGTTAGCCAGGAACAGGTCGTACGCTGGATTGTCCGCCTCGCGGTGGAAGGCGTAACCAATCTCGTGAAAGTAGCGCTCTAAAGCAGGCCGCTTGGCGTCCGGTACCTGGATGCCAGCCAGGACTCGCCCGTAGGCCGAGCCGTGGTTGCGGTAATGAAACAGGCTGATGTTCCAGGGTCCCAGTCCCTGCAAAAATCTCAGCAGCGCGCCCGGCCGTTCAGGGAATTCGAACCGGTATAATGCTTCGTCGTCGATGCCAGCGGTACGGCCACCGACCATGTAGCGCACGTGCAGCTTAGCCATCTCGTCGTCGGTGAGATCGAGTACCGGGTAACCGGCCTCGCTTAGCCGGGCGATGATGGCTTCGCGTTCCCGGCGTCCGTCACGCAATTCGATGCCGACGAAGATGTGGGCTTTGGCGCGATCCGCATAGCGGTAATTGAACTCGGTCACGCTGCGCTTTCCGATAATCTCACAGAAGGCCAGGAAGCTCCCGGGCCGCTCGGGAATGGTAACCGCCAAGAGGGCTTCTTTCTGCTCGCCGATGTCGGCCCGCTCGGCAACGTGACGCAAGCGGTCGAAGTTGATGTTGGCGCCGGTGTTGATGGCGACCAAGTTGGCACCGTGCAGTTGTTCGCGCTCAACGTATTTCTTTAATCCGGCGACGCCCAGCGCTCCGGCCGGCTCGGCGATAGCACGGGTGTCGTCGTAAGTGTCCTTGATTGCGGCACAGATTTCGTCAGTGCTGACCAATACGACTTCATCCACCAATTCGCGCGCGATATGGAAGGTTTCCTTACCCACTTGGCGCACTGCTACACCATCAGCGAAAATGCCGACTTGGTCCAGCACGACTCGGCGGTTCTGGCGCAATGACTCATACATGGTGGGCGCGTCACAGGGCTCGACGCCGATGATCTTGATCTCCGGCCGCAGGGATTTGATGCAGCTGGCAATACCGGCTATCAGGCCGCCGCCGCCGATGCTGACGAAAATGGCCTCGAGCGGCTTCGGGTGCTGGCGCAGGATTTCCATTCCGACAGTCCCTTGTCCCGCGATGACCTCAGGGTCATCGAACGGGTGGACGAACGTAAGTCCCTGGGCGGCCTCCAACTTGCGGGCATGGAGATAGGCTTCGTCAAAAGTATCGCCATGCAGCACCACTTCGCCGCCAAAATTGTGTACTGCCTGGACCTTTATGGCTGGGGTTGTCTCTGGCATCACGATGACAGCCCTGATGCCCAGGGTACGGCCGGCCAGGGCCACACCCTGGGCATGGTTGCCCGCTGAGGCGCAGATGACCCCACGTTGCTGGGCGTCGTTGTCGAGGCCGGCGATTTTGTTGTAGGCGCCGCGCAGCTTGAATGAAAATACCGGCTGCAGATCTTCGCGCTTGAGCCGGATGTGGTTGTCAAGTCGTTTTGACAAACGCGTAAGAGGGTCGAGGGGGCTCTCTATTGCGACGTCGTAGACCCGCGCCGTGAGGATCTTCTTGATGTATTTCTGCATGCTCGTCTCGGGGGGCTGGCTGGGACGTTACAATGTGATCTGGTCACACAGTTCAGGGGGACGTAGATCGATGGAGACGGATAATCAGAAGCGCTTGGCTGCTGAGGCCGCTCTCGAGTTTGTCGAATCCGACATGATCGTTGGCGTGGGCACTGGCTCCACAGTAAACCATTTTATCGATGCACTGGCCCGGGTCAAAGGTAAGATTGATGCGGCGGTGTCCAGTAGCGAAGCAACCACCCAGCGGCTCAGAGCATGTGGCATTACCGTCTTGGAGCTTAATGCGGCCGGACCCTTGCCGTTGTATGTCGACGGGGCCGATGAGGCGACCCGATTCCTGCAACTGATCAAAGGTGGAGGCGGCGCCCTCACGCGCGAGAAAGTGGTCGCCGCCGCGAGCGACCGGTTCGTCTGTATCGCTGATCAGAGCAAGCTGGTGGATGTGCTGGGCCGCTATCCGCTGCCAATAGAAGTTATTCCAATGGCACGCAGCCATGTCGGTCGGGAGCTGCTTAAGTTTGGTGGACAACCGGTGCTTCGGGAGAATTTCATCACCGACAACGGCAATCTCATTCTGGATGTCTACAATCTTGAAATACTGGAACCAGCCAAGTTGGAGGATCAGCTTAACAACATTGCGGGCGTGGTAACCGTTGGTATTTTCGCCCGGCGTCCGGCTGATGTCTTGCTACTGGCGGGGGAAGATGGAGTAGAGCGTATTGATCGTTGATCAAACGGGAAAGGGCGCCTAAGGCGCCCTTTCCCGTCACGCATCGGCGGCGTTGTGGCTCGCCTCAGAAGTCGTGCCGGAAGCCGACGCTGAACAGCTTGTCCCGGGCATTGACCGGGTCGTTTTTAGCATCCATATATTCGGCCCAGATTCGGGTGCGCTTGCTAAGGTTATGTTGCACGCCGACAGTCCAATCCTTGTTCTTGCCATTCATGCCATCGGGACTGTACACATAGTAGCCAGCCCGCAGTGTATTGTTTGCCAACGTGTACTGACCGGTTACCTGCCAAGCCTTGCCTGCGCCCAGCGGCGTGCCGTCCACATAGGTATCACCGAAAGCGGTGCCAACGTCGCCCTTATACTTCTGATAGCCAGCGCCCAAGGTGAAACCGGCTAATTCGTAGCTGCCCGAGACACCCCATGCGGTAACGTTATCACTACCGGGGGTGCTGTTTTTCTGTTCCAGGTAAGTGGCACCGAAGCCTGCCGGGCCAAAGGAGAAGTTGGCCCCGACGTTCCAGAGATCCACACCCGACGAGTTGGAGGTGCCACCGTAAGTGCTTTGGCTCATCGCCATCAAGGCTTCACCCTGCACCCACGGAATGCTGTCAGGCGTCTTATAGGCGATCGCATTATTCAGGCGGTAGGGGCCCGCGTAGCCACCGTGCGCGCCGGTACCAATCGGATCGGTGACGTTGTAAATGTCGTTACGGCCGACGACGTCGTAGAAGGGGGACCACTGCGTACCGATGGTGACAGCACCGAAGCCACCTTTAAGGCCGGCCCATGCCAGCCGTCCACGGAAGCCATGGCCAGCAGCACCAAAGCCACCATTGAAAGCGCCAATGTTGATTCCGGCCTCTACCTGGTAGATGGCGCTAAGACCGTTGCCGAGGTCCTCGGAACCCTTGACACCCCAGCGCGAGTAGCGGTCGTTGACGCCCCACGAACCCGCCTCACTGGAATGTTCGACTGATGGCCGCAGCGAGCCATAAAACGTGGTTTCCGCCTGCGCAGCGGCGGAAGCGGCCATGGCGGCGGCTACGGCTAACGCGATAGCTGACTTTTTCATTACAGGACTCCTAGGTTTGTGTTGCAAACAAACAACAACGTGAGCAGAACTCTTCGTTGCGCATTTTATACTTATTTCGACGCATGAAAGCAACTATTTTTTCAAAAAGGCTACAAAACGCCGGCATTTGTTGCGTTCATACAACTCATGCCTAGTCATACTGCCAGCGTGTTGTCCGGTCTGATCATATTTCGCAGGATCGCAATACACTCAAAGTACCTACCCATTAGTATTGCCCCGTGCTTAATCGGTGTAATGATACCAAAATACAACGAAAATTTGTGTGTGACAAAACACCATTTGGACCAACGCAAAAAGCCCGCTCCCCGAAGGAAGTGGGCTTTGCTCTGCCTCCATCCGCCGCCGTTGGGCGTGGCGGTTAGCGCTTGGAGTACTGGGTCGCCCGACGTGCTTTGCGCAGGCCTACTTTCTTGCGTTCCACGGCGCGCGCGTCCCGCGTCACGAAGCCGGCCTGGCGTAGCGAAGGCCGCAAGCTCTCGTCATAGGCCATCAGTGCGCGGGTGATGCCATGACGGATGGCCCCCGCTTGACCGGACATGCCGCCGCCCTTAACAGTGACATGCAGGTCGACCCGGTCTGCCATGTCCGTGGTCACCAAGGCCTGGCGGGCAATCATGCGCGATGTTTCGCGGCCGAAATACTCGTCCATCGATTTTTTGTTGACGGTTATCTTCCCGCTACCGCCCAGGCGCAGGAACACACGCGCTGTTGCGGTCTTGCGACGACCCGTGCCGTAATATTGTTCCATCGTGGCCATGACTGTTTCAGAGTTCCAGTGGTTGCGGTTGCTGGGCGGTGTGGCGGTGTTCCGAGCCGCCATAAACTTTCAGCTTACGGAACATCTCCCGACCCAGTGGATTCTTCGGCAGCATGCCTTTGACGGCTGTCTGTAGCACGCGTTCCGGTGCTTTAGCCAGCAGTTTATCTAGGGTGATGGACTTCATGTTGCCAATGTAGCCGCTGTGCTGATAGTAGACCTTGTCAGTCATCTTGCGGCCGGTCACGCGGATTTTTTCGGCATTAACCACGACGATATAATCACCGGTATCGACATGCGGTGTATATTCCGCCTTGTGCTTGCCGCGCAGGCGCCGCGCGATCTCGGTCGCGAGTCGCCCCAGTGTCTTGTCCGTGGCATCCACAAGATACCAGTCGCGCTTCACTTCAGCGGGTTTGGCGCTGAACGTTTTCATCGAGCTCTGCTCCGAAAACTGCCTGTTGCAAAGGGATGCAATGGTACCGGAGGCCGTTGGGTTTGACAAGACTGGTCCTCCTGGTAGCAGAATAGCCCCACTTAACCAACCACATGGCGTGCCATGCCGAGGAGAGTACAACGTGGTGGAACGGCGCTACACACTGGCCGATCATGTCCTTATGCAGTTCGATCAGGCGCTACGCACGCTTACGGGCCACCCGGCCACCAGTGGCCGCGGTGATCCTGCTGCAGACGCTCAGACAGACGGCTTGAATGATTCTGAGCGTGCCCGCGCAATCCGCTTGATGCGCGTTAACCACACCGGTGAAGTGTGTGCCCAGGCCTTATACCAAGGCCAGGCGGTCGCCGCGCGCACGCCGACAGTACGTAAGGTCATGGAGTCGGCGGCGGTCGAGGAGGGCGACCACCTGGTCTGGTGTGATCACCGCATCCGTGAGCTGGGCGGACGCCCGAGCGTGCTTAATCCGCTGTTTTATGGTGGATCACTGCTCTTGGGTGCGCTGGCTGCCCGGGCCGGAGATCGCTGGAGTCTGGGTTTTCTGGCCGAGACCGAGCATCAGGTTGAACAGCACCTGGACCGCTACCGCCGACGGTTGCCACCGCACGATAACAAGAGCCGGGCCGTTTTGGCCACCATGCACGACGATGAACGCCATCATGCCAATACCGCCGAGGAAGCCGGCGGCCGGCCGCTGCCGTGGCCGCTCCGGTTGAGCATGAAACTTGGCTCAAAACTGATGACACGCTCGACCTATTGGGTCTAGCGTTGCCGCTGGTGGCTGGTCTGCCGTAGTTCGAAGCTGTGGCTGATGGCCACGCTCTTGGCCAGCATGATCGAGGCGGAGCAGTATTTCTCGGCGGACAGATCAACAGCACGGGCGACCTGGCGCTCGTTGAGCTCATCACCCGTGACCACAAAGTGCAGACGGAGAGCTGTGAACACCTTGGGTGCCTGCGTTGCCCGGTCGGCGTCGATATGGACGACACAGTCGCTGACTGCTTGGCGGGCACGCCGGAGAATGTGCACCACATCCACCGCGCTGCAGCTACCCAGGCCCATCAACAGCAGTTCCATAGGTCTTGGACCCAGATTGCGTCCGCCCAACTCGGGTGGGCCGTCGACGACCAGGGCGTGCCCGCTGCCCGATTCGGCCAGGTAAGCCATATCCTCAATCCATTTGACCCGGGCCTTCATTGCTTTACTCCGAAAACAGTTCAGCCAGTTTGGCACCCGGGTCGGGTGCCCGCATGAACGTTTCTCCGACCAGGAATCCGTTGACGTCGTGGTTACGCATCACGGCGACGTCGGCCGGCGTATGAATGCCGCTTTCGGTGATCACGGTGCAGCCCGTGGGCACCATCGGTAGCAGCTCGAGCGTGGTTTCAAGTCGGGTCTCGAAGCTGCGCAGGTCGCGGTTGTTGATGCCTAGCAGGCGCGGCCTCAGTGCGTGTATCCGCTCCAGCTCGGCGCCGTCATGAATCTCCATCAGCACGTCGAGACCCAGTTCTGCCGCCAGACCTTGGAGTTCGGCCAGCCGGCTGTCTTCCAGCGCGGCCGCGATCAGTAGAATACAGTCGGCGCCAATCGCTCGCGCTTCCAGCACCTGGTAGTGATCGATGGTGAAATCTTTGCGCAGCACCGGCAGCGGGCAAGCACTACGCGCTTCGGCCACGTGTTCGTCGGCGCCTTGAAAGAAATCCCGGTCGGTCAGCACAGACAGGCAGGTCGCACCGTGCGCGGCGTAGCTGCGGGCGATGCCGGCCGGTTTGAAGGGCTCGCGCAGCAAACCCTTGCTGGGCGAAGCACGCTTGATTTCCGCAATCACCGCCGCGTGCCCGGTGGCGACCGCCGTTTCCATCTGGGCCGCGAAACCGCGCGCCGGCGGCAGATTATCGCCCCGGGCACGTCGGTCCGAGACACTCACACGGGTTTGCCGTTCGGCGATTTCGGCGCGCTTGCGGGCCAGAATGCGGCGCAGGATGTCCGGTGTATCATTCATACCGGTTCGAAGCTGTTGCTGAAACGGACCAGCCGGTCCAGGACCTGCTCGGCGGCTCCTTGTGCCAGTAACCGTAACGCCAGTTCCACGCCTGCTTGGTGACTGCCGGCGAGCCCCGCCACATAGAGCGCAGCGCCGGCGTTCAGAGCTACCACGTCGCGGGCTGGTCCCGGCTGATTGGCGAGCACTGAGCGGATCAGCGCCAGGCTGGCGGCAACGCTGTCGACTTGGACTTGCTCAAGCCGGCAGCGCTCGAATCCGAAATCCTCCGGTGCGATGGCGTAGCTGTGCACCACGCCGTCCGCCAACTCCGCAATCATGGTGGGCGCCGATGCACTGATTTCGTCAAGGCCTTCTTCCGAGTGCACCACCATGGCGTGGTGGCTGCCCAGCTTGCTCAGTACCTGGGCCAGCGGCTCGACCAGCTCAGCGGAGAATACCCCGACCACCTGGTTGGGCGCGCCAGCCGGGTTCGTCAGCGGCCCCAGTACGTTGAAAATAGTACGCACCGCCATTTCGCGACGCGGGCCGATGGCATGGCGCATGGCACTGTGATGGCGCGGGGCGAACATGAAGCCGACCCCGACTTCCCGGACGCAGGCCTCGACTTGCTCAGGTGTCAGGTCCAGTCTGACGCCGGCGGCTTCCAGCAGGTCGGCTGAACCGGATTTGCTGCTGGCGGCCCGGTTGCCGTGCTTGGCAACCTGTGCGCCGGCGGCCGCGGCTACCAGCGTACTGGCGGTGGAAATGTTGAATGTGCCGACCCCGTCACCGCCGGTGCCGACAATATCGACGATGTGCTCGCCGGTTACGTGTACCGGTGTGGCCAGCTCCCGCATGACCCCCGCGGCAGCCGCGATCTCCTCCACGGTCTCGCCCTTCATTCGCAGTCCGATCAGGAAGCCGCCGATCTGGGCCGGCGTTGCGGCCCCAGTCATTATCAGGCGCATCACATCACGCATCTCATCGGCGCTGAGATCGCGGCTTTCAGTGACGGCCCGAATCGCCTTTGGCATGTCCATCGAAATTCTCCCTACAGCCGCAGGAAATTCGCCAGCAGCGCGTGACCCTGCGGCGTCATGATCGATTCAGGGTGGAACTGCACGCCTTCGATAGCGAACACGCGATGGCGAAAGCCCATGATTTCGTCGACCGTACCGGCGGTTGTCTCGGTCCATGCGGTGATTTCGAGGCAGTCCGGCAGATCATCGCGCGTCACGATCAGCGAATGATAGCGTGTCGCCTGCAGCGGATCAGGCAGGCCATGGAACACGCCCTGGTCGCTGTGATGCACTAGCGAGGTTTTGCCGTGCATCACTTCGCGCGCATGCACTACTCGGCCGCCGAAGGCCTGACCGATGGCCTGGTGGCCGAGGCAGACGCCCAGGATCGGTAGCTGGCCCGCGAAACGCCGGACGACCTGCAGCGAAATGCCGGCCTCGTTGGGCGTGCAAGGACCCGGGGAGATTACAATCCGCTCAGGTTTCAGCTGCTCAATCCCGGCGATATCGATCTGGTCATTTCGATAGACCTGCACGTCCGCGCCCAGCTCGCCCAGATATTGCACCAGGTTGTAGGTGAAGGAGTCGTAATTGTCGATCATCAGCAGCATGGGTACGTCCTCCCTCACAACCGCAGACCGGCTTCCGCCAGGGCAACGGCACGGAACATGGCGCGACGCTTGTTGAGGGTCTCCTCCCACTCGACCGCCGGTATCGAGTCGGCGACGATGCCACCGCCGGCCTGCACATGCAGCTGCCCGTCCTTGATCACCGCTGTGCGGATGGCGATGGCGGTGTCCATGTTGCCCGACCACGACAGGTAACCAACGGCGCCGGCATAGACACCGCGTTTGACCGGTTCCAGTTCGTCGATGATCTCCATGGCCCGGATCTTGGGCGCACCGCTCAGGGTGCCGGCGGGATGGGTGGCGCGCAGCACATCGATGGCACCAAGGCCGGGGCGTAGCCGGCCGATTACGTTGGAAACGATGTGCATCACGTGCGAGTAGCGCTCAACCGACATCTTTTCGGTGACGTTAACGCTACCCGTTTCGCATACCCGGCCGACATCGTTGCGGCCCAGGTCGATCAGCATCAAGTGTTCGGCCAGTTCCTTCGGATCACTTAACAGCTCCTGTTCCAGTGCCCGGTCGCTGGCCTCGTCGGCGCCGCGAGGACGTGTACCGGCGATAGGTCGCACCGTCACCATGCCGTCTTCCAGCCGTGCCAGAATTTCCGGCGACGAGCCCACGATATGGAAATCGGCCAGATTGAAGTAGTACATGTAAGGCGAAGGATTGATGTGGCGCAGGGCCCGGTACAGATCGAGCGGAGGCTGGCCGAACGGGATCGACATGCGCTGCGACGGTACCACCTGCATGCAGTCGCCGTCGACGATGTAGCGTTTGATGTGCTCGACCGCGGCTTCGTAATCGCCGCGGGTGAAGCTGCCGCTGAAGTCGCGTTCATCGACTGTCCGGATTGCCGGTGCGGTGACGTCAGGATAACCTGCGAGCGGACCGCGAATGCGCTCCATAACTTCGTCGAGCCGTTTCTGGGCGCGTTCGTAAGCCCGTTCGAGCCCAGGATCGATCAGCGTAATCAGCGACAGTTTGCCGGACAGGTTGTCGAACACGACCACGTCCTCCGACACCATCAGCAGGATATCAGGTGTGTCGAGCGGGTCGGGGTTGGGGCAGTGCGCCAGGCGCGGTTCGATATAGCGGATGATGTCGTAACCGAAGTAACCCACCAGGCCGCCGGCGAAGCGTGGCAGATCTGCCCCCATGGGCGGTACCCGGTAGCGGGTCTGAAACTCCTCCAGCCACGCCAGTGGATCGGCCACTTCGATCTGCTCCACGATCTCGCCGGCGTGCTCGACACTGATTCGCTGGCCACGGACCCTGATGATCTTGCGGCAGGGCAGGCCGATCATGGAGTAACGGCCCCACTTCTCACCACCTTGCACCGATTCCAGCAGATAGCTGTAGGGCGCATCGGCGAGTTTGAGATAGCTGCTGAGCGGCGTATCGAGATCAGCGAGGATTTCCCGATGTACCGGAATGCGGTTGAAACCCTGTTCAACCAGCTGTTGAAACTGTGCTTTGTCCATTTGTCATGACACCTGTGCAGAAGCTGAACCGGATACGGTCAAGGGGATCAGCTTGAGCGGCGCCATCGGAAGGACACGGACGACAGGCGTTGCAGCATCAGGCAGGTACTCCGGCAAACTGCGCCGGTAACTGTGAGAAGGCATCGATTACCGTGTCGGCGCCCTCATCGTGAATGTCGTGGCCATGATTGTAGCCATAGCTCACGGCAATAACAGGACAACCGGCGGCTCGCGCAGCGCGCACATCGGTGATCGAATCGCCGACCATAACACATTGTTCGATTCTCACCCCGAGCCGAGCGGCGGCCAGCCACAACGGTTCGGGTGCTGGCTTCTTGGGTGCATCGTCAGCGCCGATGGTGACCGGCAGATATTCAGCCAGCGCCAGCTGTTCCAGCAAAGGTCGGACAAACGCACTCGGTTTGTTGGTGACACAGGCGATACGGATGCCGTGGGTGCTGAGTGTGGCGAGGGTCTCTCGGACACCGGGGTAGACCACGCTGCGGACACACAGATAGCGTTCGTAGTAGTGCAGGAAACGACGCTTGATGGCTATTAGTTCGGCTTCTGCCAGGCGTCCCTCCAGGGATCCCGTGAGTGCCCGTTCCAGCAGCCGCTCGGCACCGTTACCGACCCACTCCCGAATGACCTGCTCGCTGCGCGGAGGCTGACCCAGTTCGCCCAGCACACCGTTAATGGCCAGCGTCAGGTCGGGTACGCTGTCGACCAGGGTGCCATCGAGGTCGCACAACAGGGCGCGCGGTTCAGCCATCCGAGATGCCCTGTGCGATGGCCCGGCGCATGGCACTGATAACGCTGTGATAATCGTTGGCGCTGAAGATCGCCGAGCCAGTGACGAAAGTGTCGGCACCGGCTGCCGCTGCGGCACCGATGTTATCGGCCTTGATACCTCCGTCGACCTCCAGCCGGATCGGCCGGCCGCTGGTGGTGATACACTCCCTGGCCGCGCGCAGCTTGTGCAGCGCCGCAGGAATAAAGCGCTGGCCGCCAAAACCTGGATTGACCGACATGATCAGGATCATGTCAACCTTGTCCATGACGTATTCCAGATGATTTAGCGGTGTGGCCGGATTGAACACCAGACCGGCCTTGCAGCCGTGGTCGCTGATGATCTGCAGGCTGCGGTCGATGTGCTCGGAGGCTTCCGGATGGAAAGTGATGTAGTCTGCACCGGCCGCGGCGAAATCCGGAATGATGCGATCGACCGGCTTCACCATGAGGTGAACATCAATCGGTGCCGTGATGCCGTAGTTGCGCAGCGCCCGGCAGATGTGCGGGCCGAAGGTGAGGTTCGGGACGTAATGGTTGTCCATAACGTCGAAATGCACCAAATCACCCCCGGCCTTAAGTGCCGCAGTTACCTCTTCGCCGAGTCGGGCAAAATCGGCGGACAGGATTGACGGGGCAATCCGGTAATCCATCGTCAGCAGTCTAATAAAGTCGCGTTGGAGTTTGAACTGTACCGGATCGTACCGGGCTTGGATAGGTCACGTTCCGCTTTTCGGGTTGTTCTTGCTACCGGGCTCGGTCCTGGCTTCGTTACCGTTCTGCTGAAACGCATTCCAGAACGCCTTCTGCAACCTGTCCATTGATTGCATCTGGGCCGGGAACAACGGTTTCATCAGGCTCATCGGGTCGAAGCCGCTGGTGCCTTGCTGCATATTATTGCGGATGGCCTCGAGCATTTCGTCCTGCAGTGGCTTGACGTCGGGTAGACCGAGGAACTCACGCGCTTCCTGGGCGGTGGCATCGATACTGACGTTGATCTTCATGATTGACTCCTGCTCAGGCACTGCGGCGCAAGCTGCCGCGCTTAAGGTGAACCAGCAACAGCGAGATCGCCGCCGGTGTGACGCCGGGTATGCGGCCGGCCTGGCCCAGCGTGTGCGGCCGCTGGCGGTTGAGCTTCTCCTGGACCTCGGCCGACAGTCCTCGGACGTCACGGTAGTCGAGGTCGCTCGGTAGGACCTTGTCCTCGTTGCGGCGGGCGCGGGCGATGTCCTGCTGACTGCGCTCTATGTAGCCGGCGTATTTGATCTGGATCTCGACCTGTTCAGCGACCTTGGGATCGTCTGCAGCCGGTTCCAGACCGGGTAGGCGGAGTAGCCGCCGGTAGTTCATTTCCGGCCGGCGCAGCAACTCACTGGCACGGAACTCGCGGCTCAGCGGGGCTCCGAACACGGCCCGCGTCTGTTCGTCGGTCAGTTCACCAGGCCGTACCCAGTGCTGTTCGAGGCGCTCCTTCTCGCGTTCGATCGCCTCCCGTTTCCGGCAGAAGGCGGTCCAGCGCTGATCGTCTACCAGGCCGAGTTCGCGGCCGGTCGGAGTGAGGCGCAGGTCAGCGTTATCTTCCCGCAGCAGCAACCGGTGTTCGGCTCGGCTGGTGAACATCCGGTACGGTTCGGCGGTGCCCTGCGTGATCAGATCGTCGATCAGCACGCCCAGGTAGGCCTCATCGCGGCGCGGACACCAGGGTTGCTCGCCCGCGACCCGGCGGGCGGCATTGATTCCCGCCAGCAGCCCCTGCGCCGCGGCTTCCTCGTAGCCGGTGGTGCCGTTAATCTGACCGGCGAAAAACAGCCCTTCCAGAAACCTGTTCTCAAGTGAGTAATGCAGGTCGCGCGGGTCGAAGAAGTCGTACTCGATGGCGTAGCCGGGCCGCGTGATATGGGCACTCTCGAGACCATCGATGGTCCGCACCAACGCCAGTTGCACGTCGAACGGCAGGCTGGTGGAAATGCCATTCGGATAGACCTCAGAGGTTTCCAGACCTTCCGGTTCGATGAAAACCTGATGACGGGTCTTGTCAGCAAACCGGACGACTTTGTCTTCCACCGATGGGCAGTAGCGCGGCCCCACACCCTCGATCAGACCGCTGAACATTGGCGAGCGGTGCAGCGCCGCGCGGATGATGGCGTGGGTCCGCTCATTGGTGTGGGTTATCCAGCACGACACCTGCCGCGGATGCTGTTCCACGGTGCCCAGATAGGAGAACACCGGGCAAGGCTGGTCGCCGGGCTGTTCGGCGAGCCGGCTGAAATCGATACTCTTGCCGTCGATCCGGGGCGGCGTGCCCGTCTTCAACCGGCCAACCCGAAGCGGCAGCTCGCGCAACCTCGCCGCCAGGGCGTTGGCCGGCGGGTCGCCGGCCCGGCCGCCCTCGAAATGGGTTTCGCCCAAGTGGATACGCCCGCCCAGGAAGGTACCCGTGGTAAGCACGACGGCCGCAGCGCTGAATTCGATACCGGCCTGGGTTTTTACCCCGGTGACGCGGCCGCCTGTTACCACCAGATCGGTGACCGCCTGCTGAAACACCAGCAAACCCGGCTGACGCTCTACCCGACGGCGGATAGCGGCCTTGTACAACACGCGGTCGGCTTGGGCTCGGGTGGCGCGTACCGCCGGCCCCTTGCGGGCGTTGAGGGTGCGGAACTGAATACCGGCGCAGTCGGTCGCGCCCGCCATGGCGCCACTGAGTGCATCGATCTCGCGTACCAGATGGCCTTTGCCAATGCCGCCGATGGCCGGATTGCAGCTCATCTGGCCGACGGTCTCGATATTATGGGTCAGCAGCAGGGTGCGACAACCCATACGGGCTGCTGCCAGACAGGCTTCGGTGCCGGCGTGGCCACCCCCGATCACAATGACATCGAACCGTTCCGGGTAATGCATGGTCGTTAGCATAACAATCAAACAGAATTCATAATATTAGCGAGTTCTCTGAGTGGCCGGCAAATCGGTTGCGCAGTGACGGGATTCGGTGACTATGGAGGTGGCGATGGCCATTCAAGTGAAGTATTTCGCCAGCCTGCGGGACCGGCTGGGACGGGCCGAGGATCAGCTGAGCCCGGACGAGGCGGCCACCGTGGCTGAAGTCTGGCGCCGGCTGTGGCCGGACATGGCGTTGCCGGACAATACCCTGACCGCGGTCAATCACGATTACGCGGAACTCGATCACCCGGTCGGAGAGGGTGACGAGGTCGCGTTCTTCCCGCCGGTCACGGGCGGTTGAGAGGCGTTATGCGAGTCGAGATCCGCGCCCAACCGTTCGAGCCGTTGGGCGAACTTGCCCGCTATCAGGACAGCCAGCCGGCGTTGCGGGGTGAATACGGCGCCACGGCCAGTTTCATCGGCACAATGCGATCCCGCAATGCTGGCGATCCGGTGCAGGGTATGGAACTGGAGCATTATCCGGGGATGACCGAGCGCTACATCGAGGGCATCCTCGAGCGGGCCGGCACGCGCTGGCCGTTGCTGGATGTGCTGGTGGTCCATCGGGTTGGCGCGCTGGAGCCCGGCGACCCGATCGTGCTGGTTGCGGTCTGGTCGGCCCACCGTGCGGCTGCGTTCGATGCCTGCCGTGCCCTCATGGAGGAACTGAAGTCGAAAGCACCGTTTTGGAAGAAGGAAACCCTGGCCGGCGGCGCGCGCTGGGTCGAGCACAATACGCCGGGTTGACCGGCCGCCATCAGCGCTGGCACCGCGGGCAATAGTAGGTCGATCGCTGGCCCAGGCGACAGCCCGCGATGGCTGTGCTGCAGTTAGGACAGGGCTGCCCAACGCGTTCGTAGACTCGCAGCCGCTGCCGGAAGTAACCCGGTTCACCATCGCTGCCGAGGAAGTCCCGCAAGGTGGTGCCGCCTTGCTCGATCGATTCTGTCAGAATCCGGCGGATCGCTGCGGCCAGCCGCTCGTAGCGTGCGATAGCAATGCGACCGGCGGCCCGGCGGGGCGCGATGCCCGCCAGAAACAACGCTTCATTGGCGTAGATGTTGCCAACACCGACCACCACCCGTCCGTTCATGATGAAGTGCTTGACCGCACTCCGGCGGCCTCTTGCCCGTTGGTAGAGGTACGGCGCGTGAAATTCGTTGCCGAGTGGCTCAGGGCCAAGATTGGCTAGCAGCGGGTGGCTGGCGGCCGGCTCCTCGAGCCACAGCAGGGCGCCGAAACGGCGCGGATCGTGCAGGCGCAGGCTAAGGCCGTTGCCCAGTTCCAGCGCGACGTGGTCGTGCTTGCGCCAGGCACTGGCCGGTGGCAGTACCCGCAGGCTACCCGACATCCCGAGATGCAGCAGTACGCTGCCGGTGGCGGTGCCAAGCAGCAGATACTTGCCGCGCCGGTTGACCGAATGGATGATCTGACCGGTTAGATGCCGTTCCAGTTCGTCCGGTATCGGCCAGCGTAGGCGGCGCTCTCGCACCTGCACGGCCGTGACTGTTTGCTGCAGCACGTGCGGCGCGATGCCGCGGCGTGTGGTTTCGACTTCGGGCAACTCGGGCATGGTCGTGCGGGGTGTATTCGATATGGTCTTCGATTGTGTGCCACAATACTACTTTGGTTGTTAAAGTAATTGCATACTGCCAATGCTGGAGTTATCGCCACCGATGGTTAACGGTTTGCTCGACCTGCCCTGGTGGGGCGTCGTTGTTGCCACACTTGTTCTGACCCACATCACGATTGCCGCCATCACTATTTTTCTGCACCGGGCCCAGGCCCACAGGGCGCTTGAACTGCATCCGATTGTCAGTCATTTCTTCCGCTTCTGGCTGTGGCTGACCACGGGCATGGTGACTCGGGAATGGGTCGCTGTGCACCGCAAACATCACGCCAAATGCGAAACCACGGATGATCCGCATAGCCCGCAGGTTTTCGGTATCCGCAAGTTGCTGCTGGAGGGGAGTGAGCTGTACCGGGCGGCGGCCGCCGATCCGGCCGTTTTGGAGCGCTATGCTCACGGTACGCCCGATGATTGGCTTGAACGTCGTGTATACACGGCCCACAGCGTGGTTGGCGTCGGTCTGATGTTGCTTCTTGACCTGGTTTTGTTCGGTGTTCTGGGGCTCACCGTGTGGGCGGTACAGATGTTGTGGGCTCCGATTCTGGCGGCCGGGGTTATCAACGGCATCGGCCACTTCTGGGGATATCGCAACTTCGAGACACCGGATGCGGCGCGCAACATCATACCCTGGGGCATACTCATCGGCGGTGAAGAACTGCACAATAATCATCACGCATTTTCCAGTTCTGCCCGGCTGGCCAACAAATGGTGGGAGTTCGACGTCGGCTGGTGCTATATTCGGCTGCTGGCGCTGGTAGGCTTGGCCCGGGTGAAGAAGCTGGCGCCCAAACCGCGGCGGTTACCGGATAAGCAGGTGGCTGATCTCGACACTTTGCGGGCGGTGGTGATCAACCGTTTCAACGTAATGGCCGATTTCGCCCGTAGCGTTGTTATGCCGGTGATGCGCGAGGAACTAAAGCGGCTCGATGCGTCCTACCGGCGCTTCCTCAAACATCATCGAATGCTGCTGATGCGCGAAGAAACCCAGATGGATGAGCGTGAGCGTACCCGGTTGCAGGACGTGTTGCAGGCTAGCCAGAGGCTGCGCACGGTTTACGAATACCGGCGTCGCTTGCAGGGCTTGTGGAGCCTTACCAGCGCGAGTCACGATAAACTGCTGGCGGCACTCCAGGAGTGGTGTGCTCAGGCAGAGGCGAGTGGGATTCAGGCATTGCAGGAGTTTTCCCGGTCGTTGCGCAGCTATTCACTGCAGCCAACCTGACTGTACCGGGTGAGGCAATAAAAAACCCGCCGATGGCGGGTTTTTTATTGCCTGGAGGGCGTGCTGATCACTTGATCTTGGCTTCCTTATACATCACGTGCTTGCGTACCACCGGGTCGTATTTCATGAATTCCAGCTTGTTGGGCGTATTACGCTTGTTCTTGTTGGTGGTATAGAAATGGCCGGTGCCGGCCGAAGAAACCAGCTTAATCTTGTCGCGCGCTGCTTTAGCCATGAGGAGCCTCCTTAGAAGCGTTCGCCACGGGCACGGAGGTCGGCCAGCACCACATCAATACCTTTCTTGTCGATGATGCGCATACCTTTCGACGAAACCCGCAGCTTAACGAAACGGTTTTCACTCTCCACCCAGAACCGATGATAGTGCAGATTCGGCAGGAATCTGCGCCGGGTCTTGTTGTTGGCGTGGGAGACGTTGTTCCCGGTGATCGGGCGTTTGCCCGTAACCTGACATACTCTAGCCATTCGGGGTTTCCTGGGGTCCGCGTTGATCCTGAAGAAAACTAAGCCGTGTTGTATATCAAATCACCGGTCATCTGGCAAGCGCATCAACCTTTGGCATGGTCCGGAAACAACTTCGCCAGGCCCGCCGCAGAGGCCTCCGTAACGCCTCGTTCGGTGATCAGGGCGGTCACCAGTCGGGCCGGTGTGACATCGAACGCGTAATTGGCGGCGGCGCTGCCGGCTGGAGTGATGATGACCCGGCTTATGTTGCCATCGTCGGTGCGGCCTTGCACGCTGGTTACCTCGTCGGCACTGCGTTGTTCGATGGGAATCTCGCGCAGGCCGTCATCTAGGGTCCAGTCGATGGTGCTGGACGGTAGCGCCACGTAGAACGGTATTCCGTTGTCATGGGCTGCCAATGCCTTAAGGTAGGTTCCGATCTTGTTGGCGACATCACCGCTGGCGGTGGTCCGGTCGCTGCCAACGATGCATAAGTCCACCAGTCCGTGCTGCATCAGGTGACCGCCGGCATTGTCTGTGATGACGGTATGCGGGACGCCGTGCTGGCCCAGCTCGAACGCTGTCAACGCGGCGCCTTGATTGCGCGGTCGGGTTTCATCGACCCACACGTGTACCGGCACGCCGGCGTCGAATGCTTGGTAGACCGGGGCCGTAGCGGTACCCCAGTCGACCGTTGCCAGCCAACCGGCATTACAATGCGTCAATACATTGACAGGTTGTCCGGCCGGCTTGCGCCCGGCGATGGCCTCGATCAGCGCCCGACCGTGTCGGCCGATGGCTTGGCATACCGAGATATCGGCCTCGCACAGTTCTGCAGCGTGCCGGTAGGCTGCGGCGACGCGCTGATCATCCGGCTGCTTGGCCACTGCTGTGCGCATCTCCGCCAGTGCCCAGTGTAGGTTGACCGCGGTGGGCCGGGTTTCCAGCAGTTCGTTGCAGGCTCGTGCAATGGCCCCGTCGCTGGCGTCACCGCGCAACGCCAGACACAGGCCGTAAGCCGCCGTGACGCCGATCAGCGGCGCGCCGCGCACCTGCATCTCGCGGATGGCACGCGCCGCATCGTGCACGCTGTACAGCCGCCGGGTGCAAAACTGGTGTGGCAGCACCGTCTGATCGATGATCCCGACCGACCAGCCGTCCTGTTCCAGCCAGATGCTGCGGTAAGGGACGCCCGAAATCTTCATGACTCGCGCCGTTCGAAGAGTACCAGCGGCGTATTCTGCCAGAGGCTGTCGTCGTCGTCGCTGCCCGTGGCGCCGAGTGACACTTCGGTGCTGTCCAGCGTCAATACGACGGTGCTGATGGCGCTGCCGGGTTCGTTTTAGCTGCTGGCCCCGCGTGTGCCCCGAAGGGGTGTTACTGGATAGTCATACACATTTAGCCTGCTTACCCGTACTATGACCGGTTGGTGAACGCTGCTACGGGATTGAGCGCATGCAAGCCAGACCGCTCGTACTCATCGTGCTGGATGGCTGGGGTTGTCGCGAGTCGACCCCGGATAATGCCATGGCCCAGGCCCGGACGCCGGTATGGGATCGGCTGTGGGGCGATCATCCGCACAGCATTATCCATACCTCCGGCCGGGCTGTCGGCCTCCCTGACAGCCAGATGGGTAACTCCGAGGTCGGTCACATGAACCTCGGTGCCGGCCGGGTTGTGTACCAGGAATTCACCCGTATCAGCAAGGCGGTGGACGATGGTTCGTTTTTCCGCAACGACGTGCTGTGCAGCGCGGTTGACAAGGCCGTTGGCGCCGGTGGCGCAGTCCATGTAATGGGGCTGCTGTCACCCGGCGGGGTGCACAGCCACGAACAGCATTTGTTCGCCTCGGTAGAGCTGGCCGTGCGCCGTGGTGCCAAGCAGGTATTCGTCCATGCCTTCCTGGACGGCCGTGATATGCCACCCCGCAGTGCCCAGGCATCCCTGGAACGGCTCCGGGCCACGCTGGAGCGACTGGGACGTGGTCGTATTGCCTCGCTGGTCGGGCGCTACTACGCGATGGATCGCGACCAGCGTTGGGATCGGACAGCGGCGGCCTACCGACTGATCGTCCACGGAGAAGCCGAATACCAGGTGGCCGATAGCATGAGTGGGTTGCACCAGGCCTACGCGCGCGGTGAGTCGGACGAATTCGTCAAGCCGACGGCAATCGTGCCGGCCGGAGAGTCGCCGGTGCAGGTAACTGATGGTGACAGCGTCATCTTCATCAATTTCCGCTCTGATCGGGCCCGTCAGCTCAGCCACGCGTTCACCGCGGACGGGTTCGATGGTTTCGCGCGCGCCGACCGGCCTCGGCTCAGCGCCTTCGTATGCATGACGCAGTATCAGGACACGATTCCGGCGCCGGTGGCGTTTCCGCCAGTGGCCCTGCACAACAGCCTGGGGGAAGTGCTGGCAACGCATCGTCTGACGCAGTTGCGCCTGGCCGAGACGGAAAAGTACGCTCATGTAACGTTTTTCTTTAACGGCGGTCGTGAAACCGTGTTTCCAGGCGAAGAGCGGGAGCTGGTGCCATCGCCGAAAGTGGCGACCTATGATCAGCAGCCGGCAATGAGCGCGCCCGGGGTCACTGACAAGCTGGTTGACGCAATCCGGGGTGGGCGTTTCGATGTTATCGTCTGCAATTATGCCAACCCCGACATGGTGGGACACACGGGTGTATTCGAGGCGGCCGTCGAGGCGGTGGAGACCATCGATCAATGTCTGGGTCGGGTGCTCGATGCCCTACGCGAGATGGGCGGGGAACTGCTGATTACCGCCGATCACGGCAATGTCGAGCAGATGCGTGACGAGCGCACCGGCCAGGCGCATACCGCGCATACCACCAATCCGGTGCCACTGGTGTACGTCGGCCGGCCGGCAAGCCTGGTGCCGGATGGCGCATTATGTGACATCGCCCCAACGATGTTGACCTTGCTGGGCCTGCCCCAGCCCGAAGAAATGACCGGCCGCTCTCTGGTGCGGCTGGTATCGACAAGCAACTAACCGCACGGGCGGTGTTCCAACCGGCTGTAGCGATAGCCAGTAATCAAGTACGGAGTAAACCACCGATGAATCGTGTAACCCGCTATGGCATGGTGCTGACCCTGGGTCTGGCATTGGGTGCCGCCAGCACGATCGGCCCTCGGGTCTGGGCCCAGCGCACTGACAACAATGCTCAGAACACCCTGCCGCTGAGTGAACTACGCACGTTTACCGACGTGTTCGAGCGCATTAAGCAGGACTATGTTGAGCCGGTCACTGACAAAACCCTGATACAGAATGCCATCCGCGGCATGTTGTCAGGTCTGGATCCGCATTCCGACTACCTTGACAAGGCTGCCTTCCGGGAACTGGAAACTGGGACGACCGGCGAATTCGGTGGTTTGGGGATCGAGGTCGGGACCGAGAACGGTTTTCTCAAGGTTATCTCGCCGATCGACGGTACCCCCGCGGCCAAAGCTGGTATCAAGGCCGGCGATCTGATCATTCGCATCAATGACACGCCGGTTAAGGGCATGAACCTTGATGAAGCCGTCAAGCACATGCGTGGCAAACCAGGCACCAAGATTACGCTGACTGTGGTGCGGGAAGGTCAGGACAAGCCCATCAAGATCACCATCATGCGCGCCATCATCCACATCAAGAGCGTGCGCAGCCGGATGCTGCAGCCCGGTTTCGGCTATGTCCGGATTTCGCAATTCCAGACCCACACCGGCGACGATATGCGCAAGGCTATCAGCAAGCTGGAAAAGGACAGCGGCGGCAGGCTCAAGGGGCTGGTGCTCGATCTGCGTAACAATCCGGGGGGGGTGCTGGATGCGGCAGTCGAAGTGGCCGGCAGCTTCCTAAAGAATGGTGGCACCGTGGTCTATACCAAGGGCCGCACGGCCGATTCCCGCCAGGATTTCAAGGCCAGTGGCGGCGACATGTTGAAAGGTGCCCCTCTGGTGGTCCTGGTCAACGGTGGTTCGGCCTCGGCCTCGGAGATTGTCTCGGGCGCATTACAGGATGATCATCGTGCCATCCTGATGGGCGAGCAGACCTTCGGCAAAGGCTCGGTGCAGACCATTCTGCCGTCGGGCAACGGCACCGCGGTCAAGCTCACCACAGCCCGTTACTACACGCCGAGCGGCCGCTCCATTCAGGCGGAGGGTATTACGCCGGATATCGTGTTGCCGCCACTCAAGCTGACCCAGGAGCAGCAGAGCGCACTGCAGCCGCTGAAAGAGGCGAACCTGACGGGTCATCTCAAGAACAATCAGGCCAGCAAGGACGGCAACCAGAGTAAGTCTGACGTGCAGGATCAGGAAAAATCCGACGATAATCTGGCGAAAACCGACTTCCAGCTGTTCGAGGCGCTCAACATGTTGAAGGGCCTGGCGCTGGAGAAGACCCACAAACCGGCGGCCTGAGACGGATCGATCACCCGCCGACAGCGGCCTGCAGCAATGTGGGCCGTTTCGTTTGGGGGGCGGTCCGGACCAGTGCTGCGCGGATTACCCCGCTGTTGGCGTCAGCCTCGTGGGCATGCTCGCTGAGATAGCGGCGCCAGGCCCGGGCGCCTCGTTGGCCCTGAAACAGGCCCAGAATGTGGCGGGTCATGGTATTAAGGCGCAGTCCCCGGGCAAGTTGGCGCTCGACGTAGGGGAGCAGGTGTGCAACCACCTCGGCACGGGTCAGGGCCGGTTGCGGATCGGCGAACAGCTGGTGGTCAACATGCGCCAGTTGATACGGGTCGTGATAGGCTGCGCGCCCCAGCATCACGCCGTCGAGCGCAGCGAGCTGGGTAGTGGCCTGATCGATCGTCTGCAGACCGCCATTGATAACGATGGTAAAGTGAGGAAAATCGGCCTTCAGGCGATGCACGCAGGGATAGTCCAGTGGCGGGAGCTCGCGGTTTTCCTTGGGACTCAGACCCTGCAGCCAGGCTTTGCGGGCATGCACGATGAATACCTCGCAGCCACCGGCAGCCACGCGTTCGATAAAGGCTGCCAGTTCCTGATAACTGTCGCGCCGGTCGATGCCGATACGCGTCTTGACTGTCACCGGGATGCGTACCGCCGCCCGCATGGCGGCCACGCAGTCGGCCACCAGATCGGGCTGCGCCATTAGGCAGGCGCCAAAACGGGCCGATTGCACCCGGCCCGAAGGGCAGCCGACATTGAGATTGATCTCGGCGTAGCCGATGTCCTCGCCGATACGTGCCGCTGCTGCCAGTCGGACGGGATCGCACCCGCCCAGCTGCAGCGCCAGCGGCTGTTCCGTGGGGTCGAAACCCAGCAGCCGCTGCCGGTTGCCGTGGATTACCGCGTCAGCGGTCACCATCTCCGTGTACAGCCGTGCCCGGCGGCTCAACAGCCGCATGAAATAGCGGCAATGGCGGTCTGTCCAAGCCATCATCGGCGCCACGCAGAAGCGCCACGGGCTGTACGTCCGGGTAGTGTGTTCCGGCTCGGAAGGCAGGTGAGGGTCCGGGAGCATTGGAGGCATGGGACAGCAAAACAAACTAAAACGCAAATATACCAAATCAGCCAGTGCCGGGCAGTGTGAAAGCGATTCCGCAGCATTGGCCGACCAGCGTGATGCCTGTGCGCTTGGCACCATGCCTCTGACGGGTGATTCTCGGGGTACCGGTTATCCTTCAATTCTCGGCGGTGGTGCTATAAGATGCAGCCTCATCGATAATCCCGCGTCACGGCCCATAATCAAGCCATCAGTATGATGCAAAACGGCCAGCATATTGTAGAAATCGACAACGTCACAAAGTCCTTCACACTGCCCGGCGGCCAGCCCGTTGATGCCGTGAAAGGTGTCAGCAATCATGTCGATCGCGGCGAAGTGCTGGTGATCATCGGCCCAAGCGGTTCCGGCAAGAGCACGCTGTTACGTACCCTTAACGGGCTCGAGCGCCACGATAGCGGGCGCATCATCATCGATGGGATCGAGCTGGGGGTGGGCAGTACTGACATGAACAAGCTCCGGGCCCAGGTCGGCATGGTGTTCCAGCACTTCAACCTGTTCCTGCATCGCACGGCGTTGCAGAACGTGATCATGCCGCAGACCGTGGTGTTAAAGCGCTCCCGTGAGGACGCCGAACAACGTGCCCGGAAACTTCTGGGGCGGGTCGGCATCGCTGATCGTGCCGATAACTACCCGAGCCAGCTGTCCGGTGGCCAGCAGCAGCGGGTGGCGATAGCCCGGGCGCTGGCAATGAACCCCAAGGTCATGCTGTTCGACGAGGCCACGTCGGCCCTGGACCCCGAGACGGTCAACGGTGTGCTGGAATTGATGCTGGAGCTGGCGGCTGAGGGTATGACGATGGTGGTGGTGACCCATGAGATGGGTTTTGCTCGGCACGCCGCCCACCGCATGATCTTCATGGACGCCGGGGAGATCGTCGAAGAGGGACCGCCCGAGCAGTTCTTCAGCCGGCCCCGGAACGAACGGACACAGCGATTTCTGCGTGAAATCCTGTAACCGCGGCTGCTGCCCGTTGTGCTGTAACGGGCAGCCCACAACAACGATGTATTCCCAACCAATGTGATGAGGAGGTTAGCCATGCAGCTTTTCAAGAAGCTGTTGCCGGTGCTTGCGGGTACCGTGGCGTTATTGGGCCTGACGGCGGTCACAGCCCGGGCCGACGATGTGGTCGCAAAGATGCTGGAAACCGGCCAAATGAAGGTCGCGGTGCAGACTCAGGGGCCGCCTATCAGTTTCGTCGACAAGAACGGCAAGCGCACCGGTCTGGCGGTGGACATCGTCAGGAAGCTGGCCGCGGCGTCCGGCCTCAAGCTGACACTGCTCGACTACGACTGGAAGGGGTTGATCCCCGCGATATTGTCGGGCAAGGCCGACTTCATTGCCGCAGACATGACGCCCACCCAGAAGCGGGCACTGAAGCTCAATTTCACCATTCCGATCTTCTATTCGGAAGTCCGCTCTATTGCGATGAAGAACAAGCCATTCAAGACCTGGCAAGACCTCAACAAAAAAGGCGTCACCATAGGTGTGGTGCAGGCCAGCAGCTATGTGGACATGGTGAAGAACTACATTCCCAAAGCCACCCTCAAGGAATTCGCTGGTGGGGGTCCGTCTGTGGCGCAGGCGGTGGCGTCCGGCCGGGTCGATGCCGGGGTGATGGACCGTGGCGGTGCCATGCAGTATGTCAAGGCCTATCCCGGTATGCATATGCTGGACGGCGTGATCCGCAAGGAGCCGCTGGCCTTTGCCGTGCGCCCAGGCAACACCCATCTGTTGCAGTTTCTGAACAACTACATCCGCTTCATCCAGACCGATGGCGAGCTCAAGCAGATGCTGGACTACTGGTGGCATTCGACCGCCTGGGAAAAAGACCACAAGTAATCCTTATGGGATCCTGGACCAGGCTGTGACGGCAGCGTAACAGTGAGCTGGCTGCTCGGTTTCTACAATTACCATGTCGTCGCCCAGTATCTGCCGCTGTTTGCGCACGGTATCTGGGCAACGATATGGATTTCGGCGGTCAGCCTGGTCCTGTCGATTCTGCTAGGCACCCTGGTCGCATTGGCGCGCATGGCGCGCCATGCGACCCTCAATCGGGTGGCTGGCGTCTACATCGAGGCCGTCCGTGCCACCCCGCTGCTGGTACAGATCTACGTCATCTACTTCGGTTTGCCCGTGGTACCGGTATTGGGCTGGCACATCAGCCCGCTGGTCGACGGCATTATCGCCCTGACTTTGAATTCCGGCGCTTACATGGCGGAAATTATCCGCGCCGGCATCGAGGCAGTGCCGCGCAGCCAGACCGAAGGCGCGCTAGCCGTGGGCATGAGCTATCGCCAACGCATGATTCACGTGATTCTGCCGCAGGCGTTCGCCAACGTGGTGCCGCCGATCCTGGGTCAGGCCATCGTGCTGATCAAGGACAGTTCACTGCTCAGCATCATTACGGTTTCGGAACTACTCAGCGCAGGGCTCACCGTGCTGTCGGAGCGGGTCATGCCGAACGAGGGGTTTTTGACTGCAGCAGCCGGCTATCTGCTGATTTATCTGGTGATGGTGATCGTCTCCGGCGTAGCCCAGCGCCGTTTGGGCGGCATCCGCTGACGGGGGCAGAACATGCTGGCAATGTACAAAAATGTGTTCCCGTTCCTGCTGATAGGACTGTGGGAGACGTTCGTGGTGTCGCTGCTGGCCATCGTGTTCGGCAGTCTGCTGGGGTCGCTGGTGGGGCTGGGGCGGGCCCGTGGTGGCCGCTGGCTGGTCAACACCCTGGGCGGTTATGTCCACCTGCTCCGGGGTACGCCGTTCCTGGTGCAGATCTACGTCGTCTACTATGTGTTGCCGACCACCAATTTGTCTATCTTCCAGTTGAGTTCATTTCAGGCCGCGGTAATCGCACTCAGTTTCTACACCTCGACCTACGTCGCCGAGATCGTAGCCGCGGCCATCGAGGCGGTACCGCGCGGTCAGACCGAGGCGGCCCGAGCCTGCGGCTTCACAGGCTTGCAGACGCTGTGGCACGTGGTGCTGCCGCAGGCATTTCGGATGATGATGCCGCCGATGGGTGGCGTCTATGTGCTGGTGATCAAGAATACCGCAGTGCTGTCGGTGATCGGTGTGACCGAGTTGGTGCGCGAGGCAAATATCTCCATCCAGCGCTTCCCCGCCTACATCCTGCCGGTGTTCCTGCTGGTGGCCGTGATGTATTTCTGCTACTGCTATCCGGTGCTGCGCCTGACTCGCTGGGCCGAGAAAAAGTGGGGCGGGCTCCACATCAACATCTGAACCGCCGGGCGTCGGGAGTGATTAATCCCGACGGTGACTGCGGTACTGGTGCTACAGCGTGGCGTATCAGAAGCGATCGGCCCGGTAGGGTGTGAGGTCGAACACCGGCGTGCTGCCGGTTGCAAGCGAGGCGACCAGCCGGCCTGTAACCGGCCCCAGAGTCAGCCCCAGATGGCCATGGCCAAAGGCATAAATCACCGCCGCGTGACGCGGCGAGCGGCCGATGACCGGGAGCGAATCGGGGGTTGATGGCCGGTAGCCCATCCATTCCCGGGTAATGGTTTCCGATAGCCCGGGCAGGAGTTCACGGGCGCTCGGCAGGAGCCGCTTGATACGGGTAAAATCCGGCGGCGCGTCGAGTCCGGCCAGTTCCACGCCGCTGGTCAGGCGGATGCCATCCTCCATCGGCGCCAGTACCAGTTTCCGGTCAACGAAAAACGCAGGCCGCCGCAGTTCGGCCGCGTTTCCCCGCTCCAGATTGAGGTGATAGCCGCGTTCGGTTTCCAGCGGAATATGTTCGCCCAGCGTGCGGGCCAGGCGGGCTGACCAGGCGCCGGCCGCGATCACGACTTGATCGAACCGGTGAATGCCGAGGTCGGTCGTGATCTCTACCCCACTGTGACTGCACGCCAGTCGGCGTACCGCTTCCGCCAGCAGTATGCCGCCGTCGGCTCCGAAGCGGGCGGCGTAGGTTCGTACCAAGCGTCCCGGATTGGCCACGGAACCGCTGTCGGGCTGGTACATCCCTCGGGCGAAGCGGCGGGCGAGGCCCGGTTCCAGTTGATGGATCTCATCCGGGCCAAGAATCTGGATGCTGGCGCCGCAACGTTCCATCAGTTCACGTTCGCCACGACTGGCAGCAAAGCTGGCTTCCGTCTCGTAGAGCTTGAGCCACCCTTCAGGGCGCACGATGTCATCGGCGCCGGCGCGCTGGGCCAGCACCCGGTGCTCGTCATAAGCTCGCGCCAGCAGCGGCCACAAGGCCCGCGCAATGGGCTCGATCCGGCCGGGACTGCCGGCCTTCAGGAACCGGATCAGCCAGGGTGTCAACCGCGGCAGGTAGCGCCAGCGGATGCGCAGCGGGCCCATGGGATCCAGCAGCATGCGGGGAATCTGTTTCCACAGCCCCGGGCTGCTGGTGGGCATGACGGCACCGGTCACGATGCCACCGGCATTACCGAAAGAGGTCATGGAGCCTGGTGCACGCGGGTCGATCACAGTGACCTGGTGACCGGCCTGTTGCAGGTGCAATGCGGTGCTCATGCCGACAATGCCAGCCCCGATTACGGCGATCCGGCCTGCCAGGATGGACGATGGATAGTGTTCTGCGCTCACGATGGGTGGTCTGCGATGGATGAAGGGATGACTTGGCTCAGAGCGCAATCATACAGTGCAAGGGCCCGCGCTGGCAGCCGGACCCGACTCGGTTTTTTGGCCAGCCGTGGTCGGGTCCGGTCGCAGTCGGGGTCAACATTATCCAGCCAGCCGGTTACGGATGGCTGGCGCGGTACCGATGAACGTCACTGGCAGTCAGTTTCCGGTTGCGGGCACGGGTTACGTCGTCGGTTTGCAGGGGTGCCATGTCCGCCGGGCGCAGTTGGTCGTTTCCCCAGGTCTGGCGGACATGGTTGATGACCGCGGCAATCTGGGCATCCGACAGATGGCTGAACGACGGCATCACCCCATTGTACGAGGTGCCTTCGACCTGGATCTCACCCTGTAGGCCATACAGCAGCACCAGAACCGGAAACGCGCGGCTTCGGAACAGATCACGATTGCCGGCGAGTGGCGGGAATTCGCCCGGAACTCCGGTGCCGCTGGCCTGGTGGCAGGCGATGCATTGATTGCTGAAGATCTGTCCACCGTTCACCTCGCTGACACTGGCCGTCGCCTCCTGGGTGGCGGCAGGTGGTGGGTTGGGACCTAGGTAGGTTGCGAGATAATCCAGTATCTGCTGGCGTTGTGGGTCGTTCACCTCCAGTCCGAATTCCTCCATGCTGCCCAGCAGACCATCCCACATGGTGCGACTCATACCTTTGGAGTCGACCACGTACTGAAGGTCGTGACAGGTGCGGCATTTGCCATAGACCAGATCGCGATGGGGGCCGGCGGGCAGGATTATCTCGTTCTGGGCGAGTGCCAGCGGTGCGCCCGTCAGCGAGGCCCAGAACACTACCCACAACCCCCATACAACACATTTCCGGCCATGCGGGCGGCAGCTTCTGCCGCCGCCCGCGAGCCTCAGGCCACCGTGACCGTGACCCGGTCGACGCCGTTCCATTCGTATCCCTTCGGATTCCAGCGGATGTTGCCGTCCATGGGCTGGGAGCGACCATGAGAATCGGTGGCCCGTACCATCAATTCATGCTTACCCTTGTTGAGCTTGACTTCGGTTTTCCAGTGATACCAGGCAAACGGACTGTCGGGTTTTTCGATCGCGGCCTGCCGCCATGACCTGCCGCCGTCGGCGGAGACCCGCACCTCCGTGATTTCGGCGGTGCCGTCGTTCCAGGCCACGCCTGTGACCGACGTGGTGCCGGGCTTAACCACGTCGTGACCCAGCGGCGCAAAAATCACGCTCATGATGCGGAACGCGTAGGTGGGTACGCTGTTCATCGTATTGTAATCGGCTGGCGACATCTGGCCGGGCTCGACATTCATGAGCGGTACCCGGTAAGCGCGGGACTGGAACGGCGATGGCGACTGTTCATTTTCGAACAGGATCTGCATGACGTACTTGACGTTCATGTTGCCGTAATAGCCGGGCACGATCAGCCGCACCGGCCCACCGTGCACGGCCGGAATCGGTTCGCCGTTCATTTTGGTGGCGAGGATGGCGTGATTTAGCGCCGGATCGTCGATGTGGTAACTCTTGATGAAATCCACCCCCTTATGGGTAGGCGGTGCGTCGCGGCCATTGACCGTCAGCCAGCGGACACTGGTCGCCGGTGCCACATCGAGATATTTGATGACCTCATGCAGCGGCACGCCTTCCCATTCCAGATTGCCAAGGCCACCGTGATGCCACTGACCACCGGCGACTTTGGACTTCATCGAATAATAGCCCCGGCCATTGCCGGCACACTGCATCACCGACATTACCTTCACCTGATCCATGGTCTTCAGCTTCGCCAGACTCAGCGTCCGTGGCCGTGCTACCAGTCCGCTGACGTCGATGTTCCAGTCCTTAAAGCTGGGCGGCTGGGTCGTGGCTGTCCAGGCCCGCTCGCCGCTGACCGGGAAATGCAGGCGGTTGAACATGATGGTTTTGGGGGTGATGGCATGCTGGCGCAGTAGGGTGAGCGGTGTCTCCATCACGCCCAGTTTGGCATTGTGGACGATCATGTCGGGTGCCTTACCGGCAATAATCGTCGAGGCATCAGTCGCTTCGGCTGCCCACGCGAATCGGGACAAGCCCGGCCCCAGGCCAATGCCGAGCCCGGTGACGCCCATCAGCTTGGCAAATTGCCGGCGGCTTAGCGTGCTGGCGTAATCTCTCTCGCCCATCGCAACTCCTCCTTTTCGGTCCATCTGTATCTGGATATTCTGGATGTTATAGAGACGCGGTGGACACTTCCGGTGACGGCTTCCGTCGTCCCTATATTAAAAACAATTAATATAAAATACGCAGGAAAGCAAGGATTAAGTGAAAAGGAAGCCATCTCGGTTGACGGGGGCGCCGCTCGAAGGTCAGTCGCCGAATCGGGTGCCGACAGCACGGGCAGTATGGATCAGCGGATGATCGGCGGGTACCAGTCTTAACTTGCGGATCGTGTCGGCAATGGCGATGCTGGTAACCGCGTTGCCGCGCAGCGTGGCCATTTGCCCGAATCGGCCGTTGACCGCTAGCTCCACGGCCTTGACCCCGAACCGTGTTGCCAGCAGACGGTCGACGTTGCTGGGGCGCCCGGCGCGTTGCAGATGCCCGAGCACCACCACGCGGCATTCCGGGCCGCCGCGCTGCTGGATCTGCCAGGCCAGCTGATAGCCGATACCGCCGAGCTGGATTGGGTCGGTGCGGGTGGGGTCGTGGCTTTTTACCACCTGCTCGCCGCCCGCCGACTTCGCTCCCTCGGCGACCGCCACGATCGATGCCTTCTTGCCGCGCCGGCGGCGTTCGCTCAAGTGCTCGACAACCCGCTCCATGGCGAACGGAATCTCGGGAATCAGGATCACGTTGGCGGCCCCCGCCAGACCGCCGGCCAGCGCCAGCCAGCCGGCGTAGCGGCCCATGGTCTCGACCAGCAGCACCCGGTGATGGGCTTCTGCCGTGGTGTGCAGATCGACCAGGGCGTCGGCGATGATGGCCGCAGCGGTATCGAAGCCGAAGGTCTGGTCGGTACCGTCGAGATCGTTGTCGATGGTTTTGGGAATGCCGATCACCGGCACGCCCTTGTCGGCCAGTCCCTGGGCGATGTGCATGGTGCCGTCGCCGCCGACACATAGCAGCGCGTCGAGCCGCAACGCTTCGATGGTGCGCACCGCCTGAGCCGAGCGGTCCTCGTAGTGGTTGTTGCCGACTGGCACGCGGAAGGGGTTGTCGCGATTGGAAGCCCCCAGAATTGTCCCGCCCTGGGCCAGAATGCCGGCCACGTCGGCCCGCGTGAGCTTGCGGCTCGCGTGGCGCAGCAGGCCGCCGAACCCGTCGTGAATGCCGACGACTTCCAGACCGTAGTCGGCGTTAGCGTGTCGAGTGACGGCCCGGATCACGGCATTGAGACCAGGGCAGTCGCCGCCGGCGGTGAGGATGCCGATACGCTTAATCCGCATGATCGTTTGCTCCCGGGGCGGGGTTGTCGCACAGGCCGTATTGCGCCAGGGCCGTGGTGGCCTGCGCTATCACGCGCGCCAGCGGCTGGCCGGCATCCAGCCAGACGCTGGCGCGGGTCAGCGGCGGGCCAGGCGCTTCCCACTGCCGCGCGATTCGCCGGTACACGGCCCAGTCCGCGTCCGAGGCGTCACCACTGCGCTGGTCGAGCCGCTGGCGCACGGCAGTCTCATCGGCGTGGCAGAACAGGCACAGTAGCGGTGCCGCCAGTTCCCGGGCCAGTTCAAGGAACGGAACACGCAACGCTTCCCGCCGGAAATTGGCGTCCACAATAACACGGCCGCCGCGGCGCAGGATTTCCCGCGCCTGGCGGTGGCATTCGGCGTAAGTGCGCGCCGTCCATGCCGGCGTGTAGCGGTTCGCGGCAGGCTGGTCCGGTTCGATCGGGGGCAGCGCCTTGCGCACCACATCTGAGCGGATCAGTTGCAGGCCGTGGCGTTCGGCAAGCGCCTGCGCCAGGCTGGTTTTGCCAGTGCCTGGCAGGCCGGCAACGATGATCAGTCCACTGCGCTCGCCCGGTGCTTGCAGCGTGCCCAGCGCCAGCAGCCAGTAGGCGTGGATCCGCTGCTGCAGGCCGTCGCGTTCGCTGGGATCGGTTTCGGCCGCGGCTGCCTGGATGCCGAGCACCTTGGCCCGCACTGCCGCACGGTAAGACAGATACAACGGCAGCAGCCGGCGCCCATCGACATCGCGGCTGGCCTCGAAATAGGCTTCGATGAATGCACTCATGAGATCGCGCCGGCCAGCGTAGGCGAGATCCATCGCCAGAAATGCCATGTCGGCAACCGGATCAGTATAGCGGAACGCATCGTTGAACTCGATGCAGTCGATGATGACAATGTCGCCTGGCGCTCGCCGCTGAGGGAACAGGTAGATGTGGTCAGCCCGGAGGTCGCCGTGAGTGTCACAGGGTATCCCGAGGCGGCTGCGGGCCTCGATTAACGGGTCTAGTGCGGTCAGCCAGTGCTCGGTCAATGCCGTCAACCGTTCTACAATGGCGGCGACCGTGCGGTCGACTGCGGTGGCGGGATGCAGAAGGTTGCCGAGAATGTTGCGCTTGACTGCAACAGTGGTGGCAAATCGGGCGATGCGGTCGCTGCGAGCCGCGCTGTGATGGAACCGCGCGATGCGCCGGGCTATGGCCGCAATCTGGTGGGTATTGATCTGGTCGGTGGCCAGCCGGTTCTGCAGGGTATGATCCTGCGGCAGGCGAACCATGCGTACCGCCCATTCAATGGTTTCGCCACGGCCGGCGATGCGGACTATGTTGCTGCTGTCCCGGGTTATTGCTACCACGGCCTCGTAAACGCCTGCCGCCAGACGCTGGTTTAGCGCCACCTCGCGCTCGCAGTCGGCTTCGCGCTGGTCGAGCGTGGTGAAGTCGAGAAAACCCAGGTTTACCGGTTTCCGGATTTTGTAGACACGGTCCCCGACCAGAGCCACAACCGAAATATGGGTCTGGATGATGCTAACGTCGTCCGCGCCGTCCGGATAGGTTTCCGGGCGGGAAAGCGCCTCGATTAAAGCTTCAAGATCCATAGTATGCTCGGCGATCTTTGCGGACTGCGGGTTCGGACACTGCGGCGATTCGGTTGTCTGGCCATCGATTATAACGCCGCCGCTGTGCCGGGCGGTCAGGCGTGGGGGCATGCCTGCGGGTCTGGCAGCGGCTGGGCGGCTGCCAAGCCCAGTCGCTCCAGGTGATCGGCAACGGTATCACCGGCATCAATCCCGCTCAGTCGCGTTTGCCAGTCCGCCGGTAATGGGCCGAGGGTGTCCAGGGTGGCGGACGGCGCCAGGATATGGGTGATGTCGGTGCTGCTCAGCGCACAGCTCAGGAACGGGTAGCGGAACACGATGCCGCCATCGCCGATTGCCAGTACCGCGGCGCGGCCGGCATCGAGCTCGCGGTTGAACACCGCTGCCGGAATGACCAGTATGCCGCCGTCTGGCTGAGGCTGCCGCAGGCCGGCGACGGTGACTACGTCGCTCAGTTCGTGCGTCACAAATAGAACCCCCATGGCCTGTTCGACCGCGCTCATGTCGTGGCGCCCGCCGAAGTGGCCGAACCGGCCGCGGGCGAGTGCCACGCCCAGGCCGTCGTCCATGCCGCGGAACAGATAACCGGTGTTGCTGAAGCGGCAGCCGTGAAACGAATAGCCGGCTGCCAGCAGTCGATCGATTGGCGCGGCCCAACGCCCCGTACGAGAAATTGGGATCGGGACGGCTGCGTGCAGGTTGGTACAGGCGCGTTGCCTTAAGTCGTTCCAGGTCCAGTTTGTGACTCACTTGTGTGCTGCCAAAGGTCCCCGCCAAGATTGCGCCGAGGCGATGTTGGGTTCGTGGCTGTACTGCTCGAAGTACAGCCGCTGCAGCATCTCGGCTTGCTGCAGCGCGCTGTTCGGCCAGTAAGGCGTAGCTTGCGCGAGGAAGAACAGAATGGCGTTGGATTCGGTCAGTATCTGCCCGTCATCGAATTCCAGAACGGGAATCTTGCCGTTGGGGTTCTTCGCCAGGAATGACCGGGTCCGGGTTTCGCCCTCGAGGAGATCCAGCAGGATGTGCTGGTAAGGCAGGCCGCGCTGCGATAGCAACAGCCGGATCTTGTAACCGTTGCCGGAAGACAGGTAGTCGTACAGCGTCATGGCTCAGATTCCGCGCGGTCAGTCCCATGCATCGTCGCCCATGGTGGGACTCCTCTGTCAATCGACCGTCCCCGATCAATCCCCATCATCGTCCTTGCTGGTCGCCCGCTTGGGTTCACCCAGCCAGCGCAGGCCCGGGAAGCGGGCGAGTTGGGGACCGCGATAGACCGCTAGCGCCAGCACCAGGGCAATGGTGACAAGATGGAGTTCGGGGTATCGGAGCAGCGATTCGCCCAGTTGTTCGGCGCCGAGAATAAAGAAGCAGCCGATCGCGGTAATGCCGGTCCATAGCAGCCGGATCAGTGTGGTGTGTAGCCCTTGTTCGTCCATGACCGAGTACACGCGGTCGACCAGCGACGTGAGAATGACGATCGGCAACAGCACGACGCGGGTTCCGGTCAGAATGTCGGCATAAGCCATGAGCGATACCGCCAGCGCCATGGCCAGGGCTACTAGGGCGAACACGATGGTGAGCCGCGGCGCCCGGGCCAGTTTGAGCCCCGGCAGCATGGACCGCCCGAACAAACCGATGACCGCGACCACTACGAAGATTACCAGCGCCGTCAGCCAGTCCACGTAGATTGCGGCCAGCGCCAGCATGGCAGGGGTGAACGTGCCGAACGTCTGCACGCCGACCAGGGCTCGCACCACCGTGTTGAGCAGAGCACCCAGCGGCAGTAGCAGCAAGGTTGCCAGCGTCGCCCGCGCCGACAGCGGTAGCCGGCTTAGATTGAATATGGCCAGCGGGTTGCTGGATCCGGCGCTGGCTACGCTGACCGGCACGTCCTCCTCGTTGATTTGGTAGTCGGCGTCGATCAGCGAGGCGTGGTCCAGTCTGCAACAGCGGGCCGTCGCGGCTGAAGGCGACGTAACTCTCAGGCAGGCGGCCTTCGAAACCCTGAGCGGGGTCATATTCCGTCCACTGGCTCTGCTGGTAGACTTGGGCCCAGTAGCGTCGCTGTACCTGGTTTTGCGGGGCCAGCAGGAAGCCGGTCACCACTCGGGCGGGAACGCCGGCCGCACGGCATAAAGCCACCATTGCCCGAACCCGGCCCAGGGCCAAGGCGCGACCGCTGGTCGAGCGCGGCGGCGGCTGTATCGGCACCGTTTACTGCGCTCGCACCGATTTGCCCGCGCACGTAGCGGTAGATCCGCGGAACCAGGTCGCCGTTGCCCTTGGCAGCGGCGGTTATTCGTTCCAGAGCGGTGTGGACCGCGGTGCTGGCCGGATCGATACCGGGTTCCTCCCCGAGGTAACGCTGACGATCGTCGGGCTCCAGCTTGACGTGCTCCGGCCGCGATTTCCGGCCGCGGTTGATGCGGTGAATGGAGAAGTCCGCCGCTAATGCGAGTGCGCCGCTGCGCAGCGCGGACATCGTGATGCGGCGCGATTCGCCGTGACGATGGCCGGGGCGACTCAGTTGCAGGCCATCCAGCGTGAGCTGCTGGCTGTAAAGGCGGGCCGCCGGGCTGTCCCAGGGTGGGGCCAGTGTGACCGTGGCACCCGCCCGGTCGGCGCGTAACCGGAACTCGAGATGGACCAGCCAGGCGCTGCCGCCCGGCGCCGGTGCTCGGCTGGCCGCCAGCCACCAATGGGTACCGGCTATCGCTGCTGCCAGCACGACCAGCCCGGCAACGATCCACCGGACCTTGCGGGCGATGGCGAGGCGCTGGTTCTTGTCGACCCGATTGGGCATGGTCGGCTCAGGGTTTTTGTCGGCAGGCCGGTTTGCTGGTGAACGTGTGTCCCGGATCGATCAGGAAATCGCCTTGCAGGAAGCGGCGGCCGACCAGCAGCGGATAAATGAAACCGGCACGGTCGGTCAAGTTCACCTCGGTCTGTTTCAGGACCGAATCCAGGCACAACTCCAGCATCACCACCGGCCGTGGCTGCGACGGGGAGCCGTGGCGTTTGATCTGCACCGAGCGGACTTCGGGACGTTCCAGTACGACGCGTCGCCCGATTCCGACGCTCAGCTCAAACCGTACCCACGGGCTGCCATTGCGCCGGAAGTGTACGACGTGCTCAACATCGAGCGAGGTGGTTTCGGCGCCGCTGTCGATCTTGGCTTTCAGCGTCACGGCGCCCGGATAAAGCGTGACCTGCTCGACCCAGCCCACCACCTGCGGGCCCGCCGCGAGCGCGGCGGCTGGCAGCAGCACGAGCGCTAACACCAGTGGCGCCTTTATCATCGCAATAACACGAGAGTTGTTCATGGGTGAGCCGTTTGCTTTATGCCTGCACGTTGTGGGCGCGGAGTAACCAGGATTAAATCGGCAAAGCAGAAACCGTCGCGCTGCACGACCTCGCCCACCGTCGCATGAAGCCGCCCGCGGAACATCGGCCCGGCGCAAACGCAGGTGTGGAACTCACCGTTTTCGCCACACGGGTCGACGCCTTCCGGCAGTTCGTCAAGCAGCGCATGATCGAAGTTGCGACCGGCGAACGAGGGCGGGAGTTTGTTCGGATCGACGCAGGTGAGCACCGCCTCGACGCCGGCGTCGATCATGTATCGCGCGAGCGGCCCGGTTGGTTCGTGCCAGATCGGGAAGAGTGGCTGCAGGCCGGATCCTTCAAGCTGCTTGATCCGGTAGGCGCGGATATCCTCCAGGAACAGGTCTCCGAACGCGACGTGCGTGGCACCGCTGTTAAGCCCGTCCTCGATCGCCTCGCGCATGGCACGCTCGTAGACCTCGTTAGAACACGGCCACGGCAGAGGTATGACCCGCAGCGGGAGGCCGACCGCGCGCGCCTGCGCCTCGGCGATCGCAAGGCGGGTCGAGTGCATCGCGACCCGTCCGTGGGTGGTGTTGACGGTCGTCAGCAGACCGACGACCTCAACGTTTGGGTCCTGGCGAAGCCTGTGCAAGGTCCAGGCACTGTCCTTGCCTGAACTCCAGGAAAGCAGTACGCGATCCGACATCGGACGGATATCTCCTGTTCTGACGGCCTCGGCATGCTTAGGAACGATGGAGGGATGATGCCGATTTGCCCGTCGCTGCATCACACGACGGCTTGCAGCTAACTAGCATGCCCTGATGGGGGAGTGTAGCGAAGCCGCGCAGATCTGTCATAAACACGCGCCACGCGGGCTCAAAGCCACAAGTTGGCCCGAAGCCGGCGTGCTGGAATTAACAGCACCGGGATATACTCGTACGCCGTGATGGTGGATCGCGATCCCGTTCGCCTGCTGCGGCGTCTTTGCCGCTCGACGCGCCTAAAGCGTGACGCAGCGCGGACCAGCAACGGTTTTGGCCGCTTGGCAAGATCAGTGGGGCAAGCTCGAATGAGCAAGCGTGCAGCAGTGGAGCCAGGTACCGGGTGGTTATGGGATTATCCGCGGCCGCTGGCCCCGTGTCGGTGTGACCGGTTGGCAACTTATCCGGAAGGGATCGATCAGTGTGGCATAGGAGGTGAGGTCATGCAGACCCGCGGCGGCGATTGCCATGGCGGTTGGATCACAGCGGCGATCAATGTCCGGTCCGAGGCTCGGCCGGGCATGCGTGTTTGCTGATGACCACCAGCGAACTGGTGTGTATCGAGGCGCTGACCAAGCGTTACCCCGAAGGCGACGGCGAGCGTATTATTTTCGACGGGCTTAACCTCACGCTGGCCCGCGGCGAGCGGCTGGCCGTGCTGGGTCGCAGTGGCTGCGGCAAGTCCACCCTGCTCAATCTGATCGCGGGAATCGACCGTGCCGACGGCGGTACCATCCGTATCGCCGGAGACGACCTGACCCGGCTGTCGGAAACCGCCCGCACCCTGTTCCGGCGCCGCCACATCGGTTTTGTTTACCAGGCCTTCAATCTGATCCCGACCTTGACCGTGGGCGAGAACGTTCGGCTGCCGCTCGAGCTCAATGGAATCCCAGCCGGCCCGGCGCAGAAACGGGCTGGACAAATGCTCGCTAGCGTCGGTCTGGATGGCTATCTGAATGTTTTTCCCGAGCGGCTCTCGGGTGGTGAGCAACAGCGGGTGGCGGTAGCGCGTGCGCTGGTGCATGATCCGTTGCTGGTGCTGGCCGACGAGCCAACCGGCAATCTGGATGCCGCCAGCGCCGCGCTGGTGGCCGGTGTGATCCGCGACTGCGTGGCCGCCGCCGGCGCCGCCCTGATGTTGGTCACCCACGATGCCAGTCTGGCGGCAGCGGCTGATCGCACCTGGCATATGGATGCCGGCGCCGGTTCGGGGGAGTAGCCGTTGCCGGGCCTGATGCGCCGCGCCAGCGCCCGGTTCTACACCCGCAACCCGTGGCAACTGGTGCTGGCGATCGCGGGCATCGCCATGGGTGTGGCCGTGGTAGTGGCCGTGGATCTGGCGAATGCCAGTGCGCGCCAGGCGTTTCGGCTGTCGGTCGACGCAGTGGTGGGCCGGGCGACCCATGAGATCGTGGGCGGTCCGGGCGGGTTGGACCAGACCTGGTACCGTCGCTTGACGGTCGGCGCCGGGGTTTACCCGGCCTCGCCCATCGTCGAGGGTTATGCCAGTGCGCACGGCCTGACCCTGCACGTGCTGGGCATCGCCCCGTTTGCCGGGATCGGTGTGGGTCAGCTTGGCAGCCGCGGCGGAGCGGCCGCGGCGGGCACGTTGATCGCTCGGCCGGGTAGCGCCTGGCTGGGGCCGCGCACCGCCCGGCGCCTGGGTGTGACCCGCGGCGATACGCTCTCGCTGGACATTCTCGGACACCGCCAGCGGGTTCATATCACGGGCATGCTGACGGGTGGCAACGGGGCGCTGACCGACGGGTTGCTGGTGACCGACATCGCTACCGCTCAAGTGCTGTTCCACAAGCAGGGCCGGCTCGACCGTATCATGCTGCGGCTGCCGCCGGGCGCTACCGGTCACCGCGAGGTCGCCAAGATCCGCGCCCTGTTACCGGCCGGTGTCCGGCTGCAGCCGACGGGGGCGCGCCGGCACGCGCTGCTGGCGATGACCCAGGCGTTCAGCATCAACCTGAGCGCGATGAGCTTGCTGGCGCTATTGATCGGGATGTTTCTGATCTACAACACCATGACCTTCTCGGTGCTGCAGCGGCGTGGACTCATCGCCAGCTTGCGGGCGCTGGGTGCGACCCGGGGCCAGATCGCCGGCCTGGTGTTAGGCGAGGCGCTGCTCCTCGGGTTGGCCGGCGTTGTGCTCGGCCTGCCGCTGGGGTTGGGGTTGGGGCGGGTGCTGGTGCATATGGTGACCCGTACCATCAACGACGTCTATTTCGTGTTGACGGTGAATCGTCTGCTGATCAGCGCTTTGCCGCTTGCGGTCGGCGCGTTACTGGGGATCGGCGCCACCCTGGTGGCGGCGTCGGGTCCGGCGCTGGAGGCCGCGATCACCACACCGTGCCAGGCACAATCGCGGGCCGTGCTGGAGGGACGGGTGCGGCGTTTGGCGCCGCGTCTGGCGATAGCCGGTTTCTTGGTGATGGCAGCCGCAGCGGCTCTGCTGCTGCTGGGCCGTTCGCTGGGAGGTGGCTTCATCGGTGTGTTCCTGCTAATCATCGGCTACACCTTGACCACTCCGTTGGCGCTGAGCGCGGCCGCACGCGCCGCTGCCAGCGTACTGGGGCGCTGGGCCGGCGTGCCGGGCTATCTGCTGGGCCGCGGGGTCGATGCGGGTCTCAGCCGTACCGGGATCGCGGTGGCGGCGCTCACTTTGGCGGTAGCGGCCACCGCCGGGGTGGCGGCGATGATCGGCAGCTTCCGCGACACCGTGCAGCTATGGCTGGCGCAGCGGTTGCGCGCCGATATCTATGTTTCGCTGCCGCACAACGATTTGCAGCAAAGCGATGCCAACTTACCCACCGGTTTCGTTGCCCGGGTTCGCAATCTGCCCGGGGTGGTCGCGGTGAGCACCGGTTTCCGCGCCAAGGTCGATGGTGCCGCGGGACCCACCAATCTGTTCGCGGTCGGCCTGGTGCCCGGCGACCAGCAGCGCTTCGTCCTCAAGCGTGGGCGTCGGGCCGCGGCATGGCGGGCATTTCGCAACGACCGCGCGGTGCTGATCTCCGAGCCTTATGCTTACCACCACCGGCTGACCGTGGGCGATAGCTTGCGCCTGAACACCGAGCGCGGCCCGATCCGCTTTCGGGTGGCAGGGGTCTATTACAACTATGCCTCGGATCGAGGGGTGGTCATGATGCGCCGCAGCCTCTATCGCCGCTACTGGTCGGGGCGGGCGGCGGCGTCGCTCGGTTTGTACCTGGCGGCCGGCGCCGATGCCGCCGGGGTGCAGGCCGCCGTGCAGTATGCCGCCGGAGCGCGGCAAGTGCTGGTGCGCACCAATCGGGCACTGCGCCGGCGCTCGCTGCGCATCTTCGATCGCACCTTCGCCATCACTCAGGTGCTGCGGCTCATGGTGATGCTGGTGGCATTCTTCGGGGTGCTGAGCGCGCTCATGGCATTGCAATTGGAACGGGTGCGGGAATGGTCGGTGCTGCGCGCGCTGGGGATGACGCGACGCGGCTTGGCCGGCCTGATTCTGGGCCAAAGCGTGCTCATGGGGGCGATCGCCGGAGTGCTGGCGTTGCCGCTCGGGACCATGCTGGCGGCGGTGTTGATTTTTGTCATCAACCGGCGCTCGTTCGGTTGGACGCTGCAGTTTCACGTGACGCCGGGCGAGCTGCTGGCGGCGTTGCTACTGGCCACGGTTGCCGCCTTGCTGGCGGGATTGTATCCCGCCTGGCGGTTATACAAGCTGGCGCCTGCCGACGGGCTGCGGGTGGAATGAAGCGCCGATTCCTGCTAGCGGCCATCGCCGGCCGGCGCCGGTTGCTCGCCTGGGCGGCAATGGCGGTGGTAATCGTGTCGGGCGTGGCCGGCTACATGGCCTATCGGCCGAGCGGACCGGCGTCGGCACAGGGGCTCGCCGTGGGCGCGGCGCTGGGCCCGAGCGGTTCGAGCGATGGTTACACCCAGGTGCTGAAGCCGCGGGCGTTCGTGTTTCCGGCGGACTATGGGCCGCATCCGCGCTATCGCAACGAGTGGTGGTATTTCACCGGCAACCTGGCCACCGCCGGCGGCCGGCGATTCGGTTTCGAGCTCACCGTATTCCGCATCGCGCTGGCGCCGAATCCACCAGACAGCGCGTCACGCTGGGCGACCAATCAGCTTTATATGGCCCACTTTGCGGTGACTGATGTCGCCGGGCAGCGGTTCCACGAAGCGCAGCGCCTGACCCGCGGCGCGCTGGGGCTGGCGGGTGCCCAGGCGGCGCCGTTTCGGGTTTGGGTGAACGACTGGCGGGTGCATGCCACGGGGCCGGCGGCGGCGTTCCCCTGGCGGCTGCGCGCCCGGACCGGCGATATGGCGGTGACGCTGGAGCTGACCGCACTAACCAAAATTGTGGCGCAGGGCGATCACGGCTTCAGCCGTAAGAGCGCCGGTCGCGGCCATGCCTCCTATTACTACTCCATTCCGCGGTTGGCGGCCCGCGGCGACATTCAACTGCACGGGAAGCGCTTTGCGGTGACCGGGCTGGCTTGGCTGGACCGGGAATGGAGCAGTGGGGCGCTGGCCGCCAATCAGACCGGATGGGACTGGTTCGCGCTGCAGTTCGGCGACGGCACCGATCTGATGTTCTACCGGCTGCGTGACCGCGACGGTCGGGCAGATCCGCACAGTGCCGGTAGTCTGATCGAGCCGGATGGTCGCCGCCGGGACTTGACCACCGACAATGTCCGACTGCAGCCGCAGCGCTGGTGGACCAGTCCGGATGGCGGCCGCTATCCGGTGGCGTGGCGGTTGGCGTTACCGGCACGGGATTGCGCGTGGCGGATCGAGCCGCTGCTGGATGATCAGGAGCTGCACGGCGTCGTGCACTACTGGGAGGGGGCGGTTGCGGTGAACGGTCGTTGCCCTGGACGGTCGATGCACGGCCACGGCTATCTGGAGCTGACCGGCTACGCGCCGCAGACCAGTAGCGGCAGTCGTTGACATCCGGCCGGCACCATCGCACGTGGCCGGCCCATTCATCAAGCTGTCACATCACCGCGGCATGCTGGTCGCGTTCTGTGCCCCTCAGCTGTAATCCAACGCCTCGCTGCTTGGGGTGCAGGCCCTGGGTCCCGGCGGCATCCGGACCGTTCAGCTCACCTGACCCACAGACGATGTATGCGCATGCGATCACAACGCTCTCTTTCGCGTGTTCTGCTGACCACGCTGCTGCTCGTGCTGGCCACGCCGATGGCGCACGCCGCCGAGGCGATCTGTGATAACTGTCCGCCGCAGTGGGCCGACTGGGCCGCCGAGCTCAAGGCTATCAAGGATAACCTGGGCATCACCGTCCCATTCGACAATAAGAACTCCGGCCAGACCTTGTCGGAGCTGATCGCCGAAAAGAACGACCCGGTGGCCGATGTGGCCTATTACGGGGTGTCTTTCGGCATCCTGGCGAAGGAAAAAGGCGTGGTGGCGGACTACAAGCCCAAGCACTGGAACGACGTTCCTGCTGGGCTCAAGGATCCCGACGGCGCCTGGTTCGCCATCCATTCGGGTACCCTGGGGCTGTTCGTCAACAAGGCCGCGCTCGGCGGCCGGCCGGTGCCGCAGTCCTGGAAGGATCTGCTGAAGCCCGGAGTACAAGGGCATGGTGGGTTATCTCGATCCGTCCAGCGCCTTCGTCGGTTATGCCGCCGCGGTGGCCATCAACCGTGCCATGGGCGGCGACCTGGACAACTTCATGCCGGCCATCCATTACTTCCAGAAGTTGGCCAAGAACGATCCCATCGTCCCCAAGCAGACCGCTTACGCCCGGGTATTGTCGGGCGAGATTCCGATTCTTATGGATTACGACTTCAACGCTTACCGGGCCAAATACAAGGACAAAGCCGACGTGGTATTCGTGATTCCCAAAGAAGGCACGGTCGTGGTGCCTTACGTGATGAGTCTGGTGAAGAATGCGCCGCATCCGGAGCTGGGTAAGAAGATCCTGGACTTCGTGTTGTCCGACAAGGGCCAGGCCGTATGGGCCCATGCCTTCCTGCGGCCGATCCGTCCCGGCGCGATAACCCCGGCGATCAAGGCGCATTTCCTGCCGGCTTCGGACTATGCGCGGGCGAAGCCGGTCAACTACCAGAAGATGGCAGCGGTGCAGAAGAATTTCCGCAATCTTTATCTCAACGACGTCCGCTGAGGGTGGGCCCGGCCGTGCTGTCGATGAGCAAGCGTACCGACTGTCGCAACTTGTTGCTGTTGGGCCTGCCGGCTGCAATTGTGTTTGTGGCGTTCTTCGTGCTGCCGGTGGCGCGGCTGGTGATGACCAGCGGCAGCGGGCGGAGTGCGCTGGCCAATTATCTGGCGGTGCTCACCACGCCGCGCTATTTCGCCAGCTTGTTGGCGACCATCGCGTTGTCGGCCGTGGTTACCTTGTCGGCGCTGGTGTTCTCCACCATCGCCGGGTTGTTCCTGCAGCGCAACCGGTTTCCCGGCCGCGAGGCGCTGGTCGCCAGCCTGAGCGATGCTGTCCTGGGCAGCCGCATTGTGTTCGCCTATTCGATGATGGGCCTCTATGTGGGTTATCTCTATTTTTCCATCCCACGGGTGATCGTCACCGTGATGGCAGCAGCGGAAAAGCTCGACCCCGCCCTGGAGGAGGCCGCCCGATCGCTCGGTGCCTCGACCTGGCAGGTGGTGCGCGACGTCATTGTGCTGGCGCTGCGCCCGGCGTTGACTGCGACCGGTGCGATCTGCTTCGCTACGGCGATGGGCGCATTCGGCACGGCGTTCACCCTGGCCACCAACATCGACGTTTTGCCGATGACCATTTACACCGAATTCACCTTGGAGGCGAACGTTGCCATGGCAGCGGTACTCAGCCTGGTGCTGGGTGCGATCACCTGGGGATTGCTGTACCTGACCCGGTCGCTGTCCGGTCCGTCAGTGGTCGCGGCCTGAGGTAGGACGACGATTTTGCCGCGTTCCCCAACACTTTCCCGCGGGCCGAGCCGGCCGGGATTGTTCTACGGCCAGCTAGCCTTCACCCTGCTGCTCGAGGAGTTGCTGGTCCTGCCCATTGCCATCCCCGGTCTCGCGCTGGGGCTGGCACTGATTATCACCTATGGCGGCTGGCATGCGTTCCGCATAAGTTGGTTGTTTATCCTTACCGGCTATGTGCTGTATACCTTGCCGTTCATGATTCGGGCGGTGTCGGCGGTGCTGGAGTCGATCGGCCCTGTGCGACGCAGTCACCCGGTTGTGCCAGCGACCCCGGGCGTATTTCAGTTTGAGCTTGCCGTTGACGCTACTGCTGATGCTGGCGCCGGTTGTGTGCACGCCGCCCACGCTGACCGAGCCCTTGGTGATGCCCTCGGGTGCTGGCTTCGGCAGGCTGAAGGCCGACGGTTCAGTGTCGATGACGAAGGGTGGATAGGGTGGGTCGGCCAGGGCAGCGGAATTGCAAAGCCAGGGCCAGCCTGACAGTACCGCGACCCAGCGCCCGTGCCAGGTCAAACGGCTGTGTGGCATGGCCTCAGACGTCGGTATTACGTGACGCACAGATCGCAAGGGTCAGCGCTTCGGTGCGCACACCCCACGGCGTGCCAGGCATGGCCAACCAGGCCTGTCGGTGCAACCAGGCGAGCGCGTTGCGGCTGTCGGCGAGCAGGCTGCGTTCGTCACGGGTGAGTGCCTGCGGTCCCTGCTGCAGACAGCGTTCACGCAGTTCGCCGATACGCGTGGCCCGCGGGCCCCGCTCGATGCGCGCCAGCTGGCGCGCGAGGGCGTTGCGGCACGGATGTAGTACCGTCATTTCAAAGTCGCCCAGCCCAATCTGGGACGGTTCAAGCAAGGCGGGTTGGTGGAGCCCGGCCAGCAGCGGGTCGCCCCGCAACTCCTGGGGAATAACCCACAGCCCGGCGCGGCGCAGGCGGTCGCCGAGGCTGAAACGTGACAGCACCACTGACGTCGGTGCGGCCAGCAGTAGCGGTATCACCACTGGCAGTGACCAGTAGAAGAACATCGGCTTGAGGGAATAGCCGAAGGCGGCCCAGGCCAGAGCCAGCAGCGTGGCCGGGAGATGTTTTAGCAGCGTCGGGCCCCAGGCGAGTTCCTCGCTACGGTTCTGGCCTGCCCAGTGGACCTGGATGGCGAACAATGCCCCCCCGACGTAGCGGCTGTGCGCGAGCATGCGCACCGGCGCCAGCAGTGCCGACGCCACCGTTTCCAGCACCACGCCGCCGAGCACCCGCACAAAACCGCCGTAACCGCGGCAGCAAGCTGACCGCATACCGGCGTCGATCAGTGCCAACAGTTTGGGCAGGAGCAGTATCACCGCGGTGCTGAACGCCAGGATGATGGCCCAGTCCGGGTGCCATTGCGGCCACACCGGAAACAAGCTGTGGTTACTGGGGAAATAGTTGATCGGCCATAGCGTGAAGCGGGCAACCTCGACCGTGCTCAGTGCCAGGAAGGCGAGCCACAATGGTGAGGCGGCATAGGACAGAATGCCGTTGAGAAAGGCCAGCCGGTGTGCCAGGTGCAGCCCACGGCCGCCGAACAGCAGGCGCAGATGCTGCAGATTCCCCTTGGCCCAGCGGCGGTCGCGTGCTAGTTCGTCGTCCAGCGACGGTGGGGACTCCTCGTAGCTGCCGGTCAGGCCCGGTTCCAGCCAGACCTCATAACCGGCCCGTGTCATATAGGCCGCTTCGACGAAGTCGTGGCTCATCACCGGGCCGCTGAACAAGCCCAGGCCGCGCATCGCCCGCAGACCGCAGTGGCGCATGAAAGGCTCGGTACGGATGATCGCGTTGTGACCCCAATAGGCTGCCTCACCGAGTTGCAGAGCCGCTAGCCCGGCAGTGAATATGGGACCGTAGAGATGGTTGGAGAACTGCTGCAGGCGGGCGAACGGCGAGCGCGCGTTGATCAGTGTGGGGGCGGTTTGCAGGATGCCGCAGCGCGGGCTCGCACTCCATCAGCCGAACCATGCCAATCAGCGTCTCGCCACTCATGAGGCTGTCGGCATCGAGCACCACAAAGTAGCGGAACCGGCGTCCCCAGCGGCGCAGGAAATCGCCGACATTGCCGGTCTTGGTCTTGAGGTTGACGCGTCGGCGACGGTAATGAATGCGCCCATGTGCATCCAGCTCGCGGCAAAGCTGTTGCCAGCTTGCCTGTTCGGCCAGCCAGCATTCGGGGTCCTGGCTGTCGGAGAGGATGAAGAACTGGAAGTGTTCCAGTTGTCCGGTCTGCACCAGTGAGTGATAGGTTGCCCCCAGCCCGCGCAGGGCACGTTCCACGTTCTCATGGTAGATCGGCATGACCACGGCGGTTGGGGCTAGCCGGGTGCGCGCCAGCCGGTGACGGTGGCGCTGCAGCAGTGAGCGCGGGTCACCACCCAGCGCGCGCACGGCGAAGCCACTGATCGCCATCCACATCCCAGCCGAGATCCAGCCGAACAGCACCGCATAGATACCGAGCAGTGACAGTTCCAGCAAGCCATTGCCGTGGTACGGCAGAATGGAAAGCATCGTCCAGGCGCCGACCAGTGTTTGTGTCAGCACCACGCCAATGAAAAGCGTACGACGCCACCAGGCGGACAGTTGCCAGGGAACCGGCGATGCCCCGGGTTCGAACCTGGGCGCCGTAACCATGGGTTGCTGCATCGGCTCAGCCATAACGCATACTCCCGCGCCGGATCGCTGGCGCGGTACCGGCCGGTGCCGGCGCTATGTGCTCGCTGAGTGACGCTAAGGCAGGACCCAGCACTGTTTCAGTTGCATCCGGGACATGCGTATCAGCGACCGCCTGCATGAGCAGTGCGAGCACTTCGTTGACGTCGCCATCCCGGGCCGCAGCCAGCTCCGCATAGGCGAGCGTCCGCAAGGCAATGTGGGTGAGTTCGCTGCGTTTCATTTCGAACCTCTACGCTATCCGGTGACAGTGGGTCGTAGTCCGGCTCAGTCCCCGCCGCCGACGGTGTTTTTGGACGGCAGGCCGTAACTCCAGGTTTCACTCAGGGTGTCCGATCCCTTTTTGAGGAAGGCGCGCAGATTCAAAGAGTTGCCAGGCTTTGGCTGGGCCAGTATTGATAGCCGCCACTGTTTGAGCGCCGGTACATATGCGACAAAGTGTTCCAGTACTTTGGTTCCCCCCTGACCGGTAACGACGCCGTCGACTTGTGCCTTGGGCGAAAGCTTGGCTAACACCCCCCCGTCAAAGTCGACGATGAAGCGATATGCGCCCTTGACGTGACCGCCCCCGATGACGTCACCGCGTCCCACAAATGTCTGGGTCACATGGGCCATGGGGTCGTCGGGAATGTTGGCGTCGCCGAGTGTGAGCGTGTAGGCAAAATTCAATCGTTGATGGGCGTTGATGGGTGCCACAGGCGTCCAGAAAGCGGCAATGTTGTCGTTGGTCTCGTTGTCGGTTGGAATCTCGACCAGGACGACACGGCCTTTGCCCCAGTTGTCGGCTGGTTTCACCCAGGCACTGGGGCGGCTCTCGTAGTGAGCATTGGCATCCTGGTAATCCCGAAAGCGGGTCTCGCGCTGCAGCAGGCCGAAGCCACGCACGTTATCGCTGGTGAAGTAGTCGAGCTTCAGTGCCCGCGGGTTTATCAAAGGGTGCCATAGCCACTCCCCAGTGGCGTCGTGGATCAGCAGGCCGCCGGAATCATTCACCTGAGGACGCCATTCGCCGGCGGGCCGCCCGGTGTTCGAACCGTAATAGAACATGCTGGTCAAGGGCGCCACGCCCAATTGCTTGATAGTGTCGCGCGGAAACAGTACGGCCTTGACCTGCAACCTCGTCGGATTCCCGGGGGACACCACGAACCGATACGCTCCCGTAAGACTCGTGCCGTCGAGCAGTGCGTAGAACGTCATCGACGTGGCCTGGAGGCTGGGGCGTACCAACCAATATTCGGTGAAGTTCGGGAATTGTTCGCCAGAGGGCAGGCCAGTGTCGATCGCGATGCCGCGGGCGGATAAACCGAAGGTGTTGTCGCGGCCAACGCCGCGGAAATAGTTTGCGCCGGCAAACACCAGAAACTGATTGGCCACGCCCGATCCGTGCAGTGGATAGGTCAGTTTGAAGCCTGCGTAACCCAGGTCTCCGGGTATCTGCTGGGCAAATTTCTGGTTGGGGAAACTGAAAAAATCCTTGTTGTATGCCAGCGGTTTTATGCTTTGACCGTCGACGATGTTGATCTTTACTGCATGCTTGTAGAACAGCCCGGGTGATACGAGCATGACTTGAAAGTGGGAGTCGCTGGTACGCCATAGTGCATCATCCGGCTTGAAGCGCATCTGCTGGTAGGTCGAATAATCCAGATCCTGCAGGAATTTGGGTATGGGTTTGGGGGCTTTATACGACTGAGCGGCTAGCGTCTTGGCCTTGGCGATAATTTGCGCGAAGCCGAGATCGGCTGCCGCTACGGGTGCAGTAGCCATTAGGGCCAGCACGAACACCAAGCGCTTTGCCGATGCCGCGACCATAAACACGCGTGTTGCAGGAAACGATGTTTGGTACACCGAAACCACCTTTATTGCTATGGGTGATGGAGTCTAACCGACCGGTCTCGAAGGACTTATCGCCGGTGGGCGCCGTTGGGCATGGCCCTCAGGGCATTGCGTAGTGCGCAGCTGCGGCCACACCCGTAAGAACTGTTCGCCTGCAGCCGCGCTAGCGCGGCTGACGACAGGCATACAAGTGCGGGCCCGTTTTCACGCTGATGGATGCGCACTGTCCGGCAAGAGTACGTAAAGCGCATCGGCCAGCACTGATAGTCGCCGTCTGTGTGGCTGACGCGTCAACGCATCTAATGAGCGGGATAGACCACGAAGTGCGTGTTGTTGAGAAGCCAATAGACTGGGTCGCACGCTTAACATCCTCGATTCCCCTTCAATTGCTGGACCGTTTCGGGTTGCCGGAAGCGTAAGCGTGCCGAAGTATAACACGCAAAAGTTGACAGAAATGGCGACTATATTTATATATGTTTATGAATTTTAAATAATTATTTATTTAGACGCGTTTGCCATTCTAGCATTATGGAATAATAATGTTCTTGAATCTCAGCTTTTTCGCCTTCACCAGCCGCCAACCTAGTAGCAGCCATGTGCTGCGACCCCTGTAATTACTGGGACTAACATCTGATCACGGCTTGCGCTAGATTGGTTGGCTTGCCGCGATGCTGCAGTCGGGTCACACGCCATAAGCTATCGTCAGCATTAGCTCAATGCAACAGCGCAGATAATGCCGCGGCAGCATTGCGCAGAATCGTGACATGCCGTAGCGCCGCCTGCAACGGCAACCGTACCTTGGGCGCATGGACCGCCAGCGCCGCGCAGGCCTGCCCCTGCTGGTCGTTCACCGGTACGGCAACCGCGACCATACCAGCCGCAAACTCCTCATCATCCACGCCGATGGCATCAGCCCGGATCCGCGCCAGTACCGCAATGAGTTGATCAGGATCGGTGATCGTGTGCTCGGTGTGGTGCCGCAGGGGCGCTGCCCGGACCAGCTCGTTTCTGCGGTGCTCCGGTAGCAGGCTTAGCAGCAGCTTACCGGTGGCCGTGCAATGTATCGGAACGCGTGAGCCCGGGCTGAGATGCATCCGCAGCGGCCAGTCCGTCTCGACCCGGTCTATGTAGACCACTTCGCTGCCGCAAAGGGTTGTCAGGTTGCAGGTTTCACCGATCTCGTCGACAACGCTCTTCAGCACCCGGTGGCGTGCACCATGGCGTGTGGAATTCGCCAGCACGGCGACCGCCAGATCCGACAGGCGCTTGCCTTCGGAATAGCCTCGTCCGTCAAGCTCGGGCACCAACACACGTTCCTGTTCAAGGCGCGCGAAGAGTCGATAAGCCGTGGCGCGTGGAATGCCGAGATTAGCCGAGAGATCGGCTGCGGTAACCGCTTGCGAGGCCTGCGCGATGTACTCCAGTACCGCTAGGACTCGCGATACGGTATCGTGCTTTTCCTGCGGTCGCGGGGTCATGCGTCGGGTGCGTTCAGGCTCGGTTGTCATGACATAGCAACGTCCGGCGCTACGGCACCGGGCCTTGGAGCCGTTCACACCGCATCCGGAAGGCTGTTCCCGGCGGCTGTTGGCTAGTCATCGAAGGTCTTCGAGGATCATGTCGGAGGCTTTCTCTGCGATCATGATCACAGGCCCATTCGTGTTGCCCGAAACGACACTGGGCATGACCGAGGCATCAACCACACGCAGGCCACTCACATTGCGCACGCGCAATCTCTCATCCACCACAGCTAACCGGTCCACGCCCATCTTGCAGGTGCCGGCCGGGTGAAAAATCGTGGTGGCGTGTTCCTTGATGAACCCTAACAGCTCGTCGTCAGTCTCGGCAACGGAGCCGGGTGCAATCTCAGTCTCGATGAGACTTGCCAATGCCGGTGCGGCGGCGATTTTCCGCGCGAGTTGGACCCCTTCGAGCATGACCCGGCGATCAGCTTCGGTAGCGAGATAATTGGGATCGATCTTCGGTGGCGTCGTCGGATCGGTAGAGGCGATGGTAATGGAGCCACGGCTGGTCGGACGCAACTGGCATACCGACGAGGTGAAACCCGAGAACGGATGCACCGCCCCACCCGGTACCTCCGAACTGATGGTGCCGAAGTGGAACTGAATATCCGGGCGTGTGGTACCGGGATCGGCCCGCGCGAAGATGTAGGCGTGATTTATTCCCACAGCGATCGGACCGGCGCGTCGAAGCAGGAAGTCCAGTCCCATCCGCATCATTCCCCAGGGGCTGCGCAGACGGTCATTGGTGGTCAATGGCTGATTCGCCCTGTAGGTCAACCTGATCTGCAGGTGATCCTGCAGATTGGCCCCGACGCCCGGGAGATCCTCGACCATTGCGATATCGTGCTGGTGCAGCAGTGTGGCCGGTCCGATGCCGGACAACTGCAATAGCTGGGGCGAGTTGATGGCGCCAGCAGCCAGGATCACGCCATGTCGTGCCGCTACCTGCGTCTGCTGGCCATGCTGTTGATAGACAACACCCGTGGCACGACGTCCGGAGAATGCGATGCGCGCGGCTTGCGCATTGGTGCGCACCGCCAGGTTGGACCGGCCTTTGGCCGGTTTCAGATATGCAGTCGCTGCGCTGCAGCGCAGGCCACGGTGAGCCGTGATCTGGAAATAGCCCGCACCCTCCTGGTCCTGTGCGTTGTAGTCGGGGTTGGCGGGAATTCCGGTCTGCACCGCGGCATTGATGAAAGCATCACACAGCGCGGTCGGCTCGATCGGGTGAATATGCAGTGGCCCTGCTGTGCCCCGCGTCGGGTTGGGCGCGCCGTGGTAATTCTCGAGCTTGGTAAAATAGGGTTCTAGCTCGCGCCAGGACCAGCCCTCGTTACCCTGATGTGCCCAGTCGTCGTAGTCCTGTGGTTGGCCGCGCACGTAGATCAGACCGTTGATCGAACTCGACCCCCCCACCACCCGACCGCGAGGCCAGTAGATGCGGCGTCCCGCCAGGCCCGACACAGGTTCGGTGTGGTAGCCCCAGTTTAGCCGTTGGTGGAACATGGTCTTGGCATAGCCGATTGGCACATGGATCCATGGATTGCGGTCCCATGGCCCCGCTTCCAGCAGTAGTACGCGGTAATCACCGCTTGCGGTGAGGCGGTTTGCCAGCACACAGCCGGCGGATCCGGCACCAACAATTACGAAGTCAAAGGTTTCCGTTGCCACTGGCTCGCTCGGTTGATGGTTGCATGATAGTTTGCGACTGACGCCTTTGGCGTCTCATTTTTGATAATAGTTCAGTATCAAAAATAGCTTGACACTGTTTTTATGTCCAGCCTAGGATCGAGCCGAAAGTAAAAATATTGACCGCTTCGCTGAGTTTACGCTGCGACGGTGACCGCGGAGCATGTAGAACAAACCGCTACCAACGACATCCAGCGGCCGTCGGATCGTCGCTCAGGTGATCGGTGTGGTAGTTGCCATCGGAGGAGGCGGCTGACGCTTATGGGTCAGGGTGAATCGGGGCAACACGTGGCCGTGGTGTCCGGCAGGCGTTGGGCGGATGTGCGTCCGCCATCCCTGCCGCCCCGCCGGCGTGTGGGCGCGTATTTGAGTCAGCGAAACCACATCGAAACAAATTGCCGACCAAATCGTTTTCCGATGGGTTTATCGCTTCAAGTGTCTGCTCGCCCGGCGCTTACAGGAGCGCACCATCATGTATGACACACACATTCCCTCGCCCGGTTTGGTCAAGGCCATCACGGTGCTGGAATTTCCCAGCGTCCTGATTGCAAAGCTGGGCGCGTGGCTGATCCTGCCGATGACCGGTGCACTGGTCTACGAAGTGGTATCCCGTTACCTTTTCGACAGCCCGACGATCTGGGCTTATGACATCACTTATATGCTCTCGGGTACGCTGTTCATGCTTGGTGCGGCCTATGCGCTGCGCAATGGCAGCCATGTGCGCGCCGATTTCCTGCTGGGCATGCTGCGTCCGCGCTGGCAGGCGTTAATCGATGTGGGGCTGTACCTTATCGGGTATTTCCCGGCGATGATATTGTTCTTCTGGGCAAGTTCGAACTTTGCGATACAGTCATGGCAGCAGGGTGAAACTTATCCGCAGAGTCCATGGATGCCCATCATCTACCCATTAAAGACCGTTATGCCAGTGGCACTGCTGCTGTTGCTCCTGCAAGGAATAGCCGAATTGTTGAAGGCGGTGTGGACCGTGCGCCACAACGTTAGGTTCGGACAGGGCGAATAGCACAAATGTCGAATCCCGTACTAGGGTTGGTTTCTCTGTTCGTCGCCGTATTCGGGGTCCTTTTGGGTTACCCGATGGCGTTCGTTTTCATCTTTGTCGCCTTGGTGTTCGGCTATATCGGTGTCGGACACCAGGTATTCTATCTGCTCACCTACCAGTTCTTCTCGTTGATGACCAGCGTCGAACTGGCAGCGATCCCGCTGTTTCTGTTTATGGGCTATCTGCTGGAGCAATCCGGTCTGATGGACCGGATGTTTGGTGCGCTGCGCCTGATCATGGGGGGTACCAGAGGTTCGCTTTACATCATCGTTTTGGTGGTGGCGACGGTTTTTGCTGCGGCCACCGGCATTGTGGGCGCATCGGTGACCGTACTCGGCGTGATGGCGGCGCCAATGATGATTCGCAGCGGCTATGACGCCCGGCTGTCGGCCGGCGCTATTGCGGCGGGGGGCACGCTGGGCATTCTCATTCCACCCAGCATTATGCTCATCGTTATGGGGCCGCTCATGGGGGTGCCAGTGTCGGACTTGTTCGCCGGTGCTGTGATTCCCGGCCTACTGCTTGCCAGCGTGTATCTTCTCTACACGATCATCCGCTGCCGGATCAATCCCAGCCTAGGACCGGCCCTCAAGCGCGAAGAACGCGCGAGTTCGTTCGGCGAGACTGTTCGCGAGCTGTTTCTGGGCGTTATCCCGATTGCCGTGGTCATCGGAGCAACGCTGGGACTCATCATTGCCGGCATCACCACACCGACCGACGCTGCTGCCACGGGAGCTTTCGCCTCGCTGTTGCTGACGTTTGCCTACGGCCGGATGGGCTGGACCCAACTCAAGACCGCCGTATTTCGGACCATGGAAACGACGGCCTTCATCATGTTCTTGATCGGTGCAGCCAACTTTTTCGGCGCTGTGTTTGCGCGGCTGGGAAGCGGCAATCTAATTACCAGTACGCTGACCGGACTGTCGGTTTCGCCAATGACAATGCTGTTCCTGATGCTGTCGCTGGTATTCGTGCTCGGCGGGCCGCTGGAGTGGATCCCAATTGTGCTGGTCGTCATTCCGATTCTGCTGCCGGTCGTCAAGCAGCTGGGATTCGACATGCTCTGGTTCAGCATCCTGGTGGCCGTGACGCTGCAGTCGTCTTGGCTGACGCCACCGATGGCACTGTCTTCGTATTTTCTTAAAGGTGTCGTGCCACAATGGAGCATGAAGGACATCTATCTGGGAATGGTCCAGTTCGTCGTACTGCAGGCCATAGTGATTGCACTGTTGATCGAATTCCCGGCCTTGGTCACCTGGTTACCCAACATGGCAGGGCTCAATTAGCAAATGCCTGTTATCGCTCCATACCCCATGGCGCTTGATTTCATCGAGCGCTTGCGGCTTCTGTAGTAATGACGGTCGCCTTGCGACTAGGGAGGCTTCATGATCTGACTTGTGCCGTTGCTTGTCTGCTTATTGTGGAGACCCCGCGCAGGGGGGGCCGCAAGAGCCAAACCGAAAGGAGGAAGATATGATTACCATACGAACCGCGCTGGCTCGGCTGCTGATCGCAGGCAGCCTGCTGTTTATGACCATGCTGCCCGCAGCGTACGCTGCAACTCAGCATGTCTACCAGTTTTCCATTCAGACCGCTGTTCCAGCGTCGAGCTTGTACTATCAGCTCATGGAGCGTTTTGCCAAGCAGATTGGCACCATGTCGGGCGGACGGCTAAAGGCCGATGTCCTTGCCGCCGGTGCTGTGGTTGGCCCGTTCCAGATTATCGACGCCGTCAGCAACAACGTTATCAAGGCGGGCTACGCCTGGGGTAACTACTGGTCGGGAAAAAACTCCGCATTCGTCCTGTTTTCGAATGTGCCTGCCAGCACCGGGCTCGACCAGCGTAGCCTGATGGCCTGGTATTACCAGGGGGGTGGTGAGAAGCTTTACGACGAACTTCTGGGCAAGATCATGAAGCTGGATGTAAAAGCCTTCCTGATGCAGCCCATGGGGCCCGATCCGTTGGGCTGGTTCAAGAAACCCATCAAGAACATGCAGGACTTCGCTAAATTCAAATATCGTGCACCGCCAGGGATTCCCGGCGAGACCTATAAGGAAATGGGAGTTGCTGCGGTGGCGATGCCCGGGGGCGATATCGTGCCATCGGCGCAGCGCGGCGTGATCAATGCCGCGGAATGGATCGGACCGGCGGACGACCGTAACCTTGGTTTGCAGAAAATCTGGAAGTACTACTACCTTCAGGGGCTGCACCAGCAAACCGATGTGGGACAAATCATCTTCAACAAGGACTTTTGGAACTCGCTGCCCCCCGATCTCAAGGAGATCATCCGTGTTGCCGTGATGGCCAATATTGCGGAAACCTTCAACGCCGACATCTACAACAACGCCATCGCCCTGCACCAGTTTGAGGATAAGGACCATGTCCACGTGCTGGACACGCCGGCGGATTACTACCCCAAGTTTATCGCCGCCGAGAAGAAAGTGACCGCACAGTATGCGGCCAAAAATCCTTTTTTCAAGAAGGTCCTGGAATCACAAATCGACTTTGCGAAGACGGTTTACCCATATCGCAAACGTATCCTCGAGCTCTACTACAACATGGTCAAAACCGCGCATGAACAGCATCACTGAGTGAGTGATAAAGCGTTTGTCGGAACCAATCAAAGTGGGCTATGACGGCGATGGATCGGGCAGGGCATGCGCGATTCATCGCCGTCCATCGTATCCTCTGGTTAGGCCGGCGAGTAGTCGCTGATCAATGCGTCTGCAAACTTTCGCCAAATCAAAGTCGAACCTTGGCTTTGCGCTTTTGGCGACATCGGCTTAGGCTGCGCGACACCACAATGTCGTCCTAACCGATTGTTTTCTCTGACGGCTGACAATGTTTTTTCGAAGAGCTTGATGCAGGCGGCGACAACAATCGGGTCCAGCGAGATTCCTGCCTCTGCCTTCACTTGGGCTAACGCCTTCTCCAGACTCCGTCCCGCCCGGTAGGGACGGTGTGAGGACATCGCCTCTACCGTACGGCCACGGCAATAACACGGGCTTCAAGTATGATCTCCTCGCCTTTGAGTCCGCGTAGGTATCCGCTGCCGTCGAGTCGCTCATGATGCTGGTATATGGCTTGTGCAACCAGCCAAGGAAAGTCGATTTCTTTGATTATGTCGAAGCCGGCCTGCGGATGCTTGTCAAGGAAGATGTCGCCTCGGGTCATGCCAGTTTTAGTGTTTTGCCGGTGATCGTCGGCGTGATCACCGGCGCGGTGGCGTCCACGGTCACGATCAGGGTGGTGGCCACCCCGGTATCGCTGCTTCTCCACTGCAGGGAGTCGGTCAGATCGGCGGTGACAGGGGTGGCGCTGTCGGTGGTGGTGTCGTCGCCGAGCTCGCCGTTGCCGTTGTCGCCCCAGCACCGGACGCTGCCGTCACTGATCAGCGCGCCGGTGTGGACAAAAGACCCGCGCTCATGGCAATGGCGCCGCTGAGCGGGTTGCTGTCGGTGCTGCTGGTGTGCACCGACACCGGTGTGGCGGTAACGTACGACGACGCCGGCTACTGCCTGCACCGCCACCCTGGTCTCGGCAATCTCGATGCCCCCGAACGCCCGCCGGCGGCGCGCTACCGCGATTGACGTTGCCTTCGACAGGAAAAACGGGTAATTTTCGGCAGTGCTTCTACCGTACCAAATGGGGAGAGAACCAAAATGTATAAGAAATTTTTGGCCTTTGGGCTTACGGCGATTGTAGGCCTCGCCGTGGCGGCTGTCAGTCCGGCGTCGGCAGAGGGCCTCAGCGGTACGCTGAAACAGATCAAGGACACGGGCACCTTTGTCATCGGTGCGCGCGAAACGTCGATCCCGTTCTCCTATCTGGATCAAAACCAGCATTACGTCGGGTATTCGATAGATCTGTGTATGCGGGTCGCCGATGCAATAAAGAAACAACTGAATATGCCGAAGCTTAAGGTCAAGTTCGTCCCGGATAATCCGGTGAATCGCATACCGCTGATTGTCAATCACACTACCGAACTCGAGTGTGGATCCAGCACCAATACCTTGCGTCGCGAGCAACAGGTCAGCTTTGCCCTGACGACGTTCATCACCGGCACAAAGCTGCTGGTGCGGAAAGATTCCGGGATCAAGCAAGTGGAGGACCTGAACGGTAAGGTCATCGCTCTCGCCCCCGGAACGACAAACTATCGGGTGATCAAAGACATCATTCAGAAAGAGCACCTCAACACCAAGATTCTGAATGTCAAGGATCATCCCGAGGGTTTTCTGGCGGTGGAGACCGGGCGTGCTGATGCCTACTCGACGGACAGCATTCTGCTACACGGGCTGATCGTGAAGTCGAAGCACCCCGATAAATACGCCGTGGTCGGGCGCTTTCTGTCATACGAACCGTATTCGTTTATGATGCGCCGCAATGATGCCGCGTTCCGGCTCGTGGTGGATCGGGTCCTTGCTGATCTGTTCCGTTCCGGTGCTATCTATAAGATCTATCACAAGTGGTTCGACCCTATGGGCGTTCCTGTAAGTCCCTCTGCTCAAGGCCGCGTTTAAATCCAAGCCATACCTAATTGAGCAGACTGGCGGGGGGCATGCTCGCGCGCCCCCGCCAGTGCCTCGCTAACGGCATTTTTCTACTAAAGCTGACGTATGTCACAGTACAACTGGGACTGGGGGGTGTTGTTTACCCACCCTTACCTGCAGTGGCTGTTGTCCGGGCTGGCGACGACGGTCGAAATCTCGCTCATCGCCTGGATCGTCGCCTTTACGCTGGGATCGCTGATCGGCATCGCCAGGACGGTGCCTAACCGGTGGCTGCGTCTGGCGGGCAGCGCCTACGTCGAACTGTTCCGTAACGTGCCGCTACTGGTGCAGTTGTTCCTGTGGTTCTTCGTGCTTCCGCAAATCCTGCCGGACACTTGGGGGCATTGGATAAAGCGGGATCTTCCAGCCCCCGAGTTCTGGACTGCAGTGGTCTGCCTTGGCACCTACACGGCCTCGCGCGTCGCCGAGCAGGTGCGCGCCGGAATCCAGTCGATCACCCGTGGTCAGATCCAGGCTGCACTGGCCACGGGCCTCACGCTGGCTCAGACCTACCGCTATGTCATGCTTCCCGTCGCGTACCGGCGCATCATTCCGCCGCTGACCACCGAATTCCTGACCATTTTCAAGAACTCCTCGCTTGGTTTAACCATCGGCGTGCTTGAACTGACCGCCCAGAGCCGGCAGATTGAGAGCTATACCTTCCATGGCTTCGAAGCGTACACCGCAGCCACCGTCCTTTACGTGCTGATCACGGCCATCGTGATGTTCTCGATGCGATTGCTGGAGGCCAGGTCCAGCGTGCCCGGGATGTTCGGCCGGGGCCGGGGCTGAGGAGCTGGTAGAACCAATCATGTTAGCGGGATTCGATTTCGGGGTTATCTACCACTCTCTGCCCTTCCTTTGGCAGGGATTACAACTGAGTTTTCTGCTCACCATTCTGGCAGCCAGTGGTGGCATAGTATTCGGAACGTTGCTCGCGCTGATGCGGCTTTCCCCACTGCGCGTGGTCTACGCGGTCGGCACGACGTATGTGAACTTTTTCCGTTCCCTGCCGCTGATCCTGGTGATTTTCTGGTTCTATTTTCTCGTCCCCCTGATCGTGGGACGACCGGTGGGCAGCTTCAACTCAGCACTGATTGCTTTCATGCTGTTCGAAGCCTCTTACTACGCCGAGATCATTCGCGCCGGAATCCAGAGTATTCCCGGCGGCCAATACAGCGCCGCGCTGGCGACCGGGCTTACCCGCCGCCAGGCCATGCAGTACGTCGTGCTACCCCAGGCGTTCAGGCACATGATCCCGGTGCTCATTTCGCAAGTTATCATCCTGTTCCAGGACACGTCCCTGGTTTACGTGGTCTCGCTGCATGACTTCATGACGGCGTCAAGTATCGTGGCCACAGAGCAGAACCGGCTGGTCGAAATGTACTCCTTCGCGGCGCTGGTCTATCTCGCCATCTGTTCGGTCGGGTCACAACTGGTGCGTCACCTTCAATCCAAGCGTTTTGCCATCCAGTGATAGAGCTCAAGAACGTCAACAAGTGGTACGACTCGTTTCAGGTCCTCAAGGATTGCAATATGCGGGTCGAGCGGGGTGAGGTGGTCGTAATCTGCGGTCCCTCCGGCTCTGGCAAGAGTACGCTCATTAAATGTATTAACGGGCTGGAACCGTTCCAGTCCGGCGAGATCTTCGTCAATGAAACATCCGTGGGGCATCGCCGAACCAACCTGCCGAAGCTGCGCTCGCATATCGGCATGGTATTTCAGAACTTCGAGCTCTACCCGCACATGAAGGTGCTCGACAACATCTGCCTGTCCCAGATCAAGGTTCTCGGACGCAGCCGCAGCGAAGCAGAGGGCCGGACACACGAGCTGCTCAATCGGGTCGGGCTTACCGAACAAGCGAAGAAATACCCGGGGCAACTGTCGGGGGGACAGCAACAGCGGGTGGCAATCGCACGGGCGCTGGCGATGGACCCGATCGCCATGCTCTTCGACGAACCGACCTCGGCACTCGATCCGGAGATGATCAATGAAGTGCTCGACGTTATGGTCGGGCTCGCCCGTGATGGCATGACCATGATGGTGGTGACCCATGAAATGGGTTTCGCGCGCAAGGTGGCCAACCGGGTCGCGTTCATGGATGCCGGGATGGTTGTTGAGGACACCACCAAGGATGAATTTTTCGCCAAACCGCGCAGCGATCGGGCTCAGACATTCCTTTCGAAAATTCTGCAACACTAGTCGGGGCCCGAATACCGTCGCCAATCGATATCCCGGAAAGACTCAATGAACTATGCATCATCGATTCTGGACCTGATCGGCCACACCCCGCTGCTGGCACTGGACCGCATTAACGAGAACGCTAACGCCCGCGTTCTGGGCAAATGCGAGTTCCTCAACCCGATCGCCGTCAAGGATCGACCGGTCCTGTATATGATTCGCGGTGCCGAGCGACGCGGCGAAATCAAGGCCGGTGATACCCTGGTAGAGGCGACGTCCGGCAACACGGGTATGGCGCTGGCTTACATCGGTTGCATGCGCGGCTACCGCGTCACGCTTTGCATGTCGGAGATCCAAAGTCTCGAACGGCGCCGCGTGCTTAAAGCTCTGGGCGCGGAGCTGGTCCTTACCCCCAAGGAGCTTGGCACCAAAGGAGCCAAGGCCGAAGCCGTGCGGATCGCCGAAACCACCGGCGCCTTCTACGTCGGTCAGCACGACAACCCCGACAATCGCAAGTCTCACGTTGCGACCACGGCCGAGGAAATCTGGACCGACACGGACGGCCAACTCGATATCGTCGTTGCACCGGTGGGTACCGGTGGCACCATCTGCGGTGTCGCCGAGGCACTCAAACCCCGGAAGAATTCACTTTATACGGTGGGCGTCGAACCCGCGGAATCCCCGTTTATCTCGAACGGCTGTTTCACGCCCCACCGTATGATGGGCACCGCACCCGGGTTCCTTCCCAAGATCCTGGACCGAGATCTGATCGACGAAATGATGCTGGTCTCCGAGGACGAGGCGTTCGCAACCTGCCGCCGGCTTGCCCGCAAGGAAGGTATTCTCGTGGGCATCTCGTCCGGTGCCAGTGTAACCGCAGCCCTCCGGCTCGCCCGCATGCCAGAAAACGACGGCAAGATCATCGTGTGCATGCTGGCAGATAGCGGGGAGCGCTATCTGAGTGTGGCGGGACTGTTTGATCAGTAACAACGATGCGGCTTAAAACTGCCGCTATCAGATTCGCGCGCGGATACCTGGAGCAACCGGCACACGACAGCCACCGGATACTGGGCTGGGTTTCGCTTTAACGGTCTGAAGAGTGCTGGTAAAGGGAATTCCTTGCATCGAATCCTGCTCCGGCTGCGTATTAAGCTGTCCGCCGCCAGAGCAGGTAAGCCCACGGTCTATTGCTTTTTATCGAATAGCTCCAGACAAAATAGGCACAACGGCGACGCTGACGCCGTTGGCATCCAGAACGATTCGGCCCACCGGGGCCAGCGGCACATCCCACCAGTTCTGGGTTGCGTTGACACTGCCATCCACGCCCAGGTTGTCTACGCCGTATGTCGCAACCAAGAAGTCATTCAAGTGTACCTGAACCTGCGTCGGTGACTTCACCGCTATCCCGATATCCTCGTTCTCGATGCGGTTCTGTGAGATAACCGTGCCGTCAGCCGCCGACACACCAAACACATTAATGCCGGTCGGCCCTGGTGTGGCCGCGTCGCCTGAGTCCGCGTGATTGCCCGCGATGTAGTTATCGGCGATGACATTGTCGCTGAGGTTCTGGTTAGGCGTGTGACTGTGCAAGGCAACGCCGGGCATGCCATTGTTGGTCAGCGTATTGTGAATCACCACGTTACCGTAGGCTGCGGCCCCCGGGACCGACGCAAAAATGCCTACCCCAGCGCCCTCTTGGTTGGCGAGACCGTTGCGCGTGGATATATTGTCAGACACCATGTTGTGGTAAACACCGAAAGGAGACGTCGTACCTGTCAACGCGGCCGGCGGATGCGACGGCAGGGTAATGCCACAATCGAACGGATTGTCATGGACATTATTCCCCTTGACCAGATTGTCATGCGTCGCACCAGTGTCATCACTCAGCAGTATACCTCCGGCATTACTACCCACTTCGTTGTTAGCTACGGTTGAATGATCGACCCCTGAGAGGTGGATACCCTCCCCGCAGTCAAATCCTTCCATCGTTTCCCACGACGGGATGCCGGGGCAAATGGGTCCGGACGAGCCCATCGCAAGGCTGAGGTTATTATTGAGGACGACATTATTCCATACCGTCACGTCCGATGCGTTGGTCACCACAATACCCTCGAAGTTGGCGTTCTTGATGGTAAATCCGGAAATGACTACGTTCGCCAGCCCAGGGTTATCGATGCCGTCGACGTCGATGCCGTTCGCGTTACCGGTGGCGTCGATCGTCGTGTTAATCGGGTTCGCCCCTACCAGAGATAGGGCCTTGTCAATCGTGACATCTTCGCGATAAACGCCCGGCGCGACGGTAATGGTGTCGTTCGGGGCTGCGGCCGCAATAGCCACCTGTATGCTGGCGAAACGACGGTTGCCATCGCGTGGATTCACACACAATGTCGCCCCTTCGGCCGACGGCAGTACCCCAACGATCAATATCATTAGAGCGGTGGCCATTAAGGCACGAGTTTGTAAAATAGGTAAACTGCCGGACAAAAATCGAAAACAATTATTATTCATAATATCATCCTCGGTAATGCAGAACCTAAGGTTGTATCAGCGTGATAACAGAACCGGGGTTTTGCCGAGCATGAGTTTAAGCTTTTGCAGAAACGCCTGCTACAATCTATTTTACGCCAGTGTTTTCTGGTGGCCACAGTAGTACCTGCGCAGGCATTCAGTCCGCGATGTGAAGCCTTGAGTCATGGGCACGTCACGGTGATCGTATCGCAGGTCTGATGCGCCCTCACAAGTCCGAACGTTGCTTCGGACCCACGCTGCTCGCCTTGGCAAACAAGGTCTCGGCGCCGGGTTAGGCTGTGGCGCACCGGTTTGTCTCTTTAGCTCTGCTGAACACCTCATGGTCTGACGAGGAAGTGTCCAGAAAAGCGAGTCAAGCCCACGCTCATATTCCCCGCCACTTAGCCACTCTGCGCTCTGGTTTAGAAAGGACTGTC
>CAVQMB010000030.1:0-31207 GCA_963713445.1 uncultured Gammaproteobacteria bacterium
ATACCCAGTTCAGCCGGCGCCTGCGTGCCTTTATCGATGCCGAACCGCCGCTGACCGCGCTCCGCGTGAGAGGATGGAACTGGTTCAAGCCGGTAGCCGGGTTTGCATTGGCGGCGTCTATCGCAGCGGTGGCTGTGGTGGTGCTGCGAACTGACGGTACCGGTGAGCTGATGTCGAGGTCCACGACCATCGCGTCCACCGCGAAGTCGACCGGTGTGGCGGCTGCGGACGTGGTCACCGGGGATCAACCGAATACCCGCCTCAGCATGTATCTGGTCAATCATAACAGCTACGCGTCGCTGAACAGCGTCTATGGGGTTCTCCCCTACGTGCGCATGGCCAGCTACCAGATTGGACCCTGACTGATGGGACGTCAGATTTTGTTGCTGCCGCTGCTGTTGCTGGCGGCGGTGGCCGCGGCTGCTCCGGCGTGGGCGCAGGATAGTGCCAAGCAGTTGCTGGAGCGGATGATCAAGGCGACGCGGACGCTCAACTATGAGGGGACGTTTGCCTACATTCAGGGCCAGGATGTGGACGTCATGGCCTTGATCCACAGCAACGAGGATGGTCACGAACGCCAGCGGATGTATTCGCTGAGCGGTGCGCGCCGCGAAGTACTGGTGCAGAACAATCAGGTAACCTGTCTGTTGCCTGACAGGCGGCTGGCCATCAAGATTGCCCGCTATACCCGGTCACCGTTTCCGATCTCGTTTCCCAGTGACCTCGATACGCTGAAGCCCAATTACCGTTTCCGGATGGAGGGCACGGATCGGGTCGTCAACCGACAGACCCGGATCGTAGGGGTAGTACCCCGCGATCATTTCCGTTATGGCTACAAGCTCTGGCTGGACAACGGTACGGGTCTGGTATTGCGATCGGCCTTGGTCAATCGCCATGATCATTATCTGGAACAGTTGATCTTCACCCGCTTTCAGCTCAAGTCGCATATCGATCCCGCTGCCCTGAATCCCAGTATTAGCGGCATGCCGTCGGTGAAGATGGTCACTGAGCCGGGCGACGAGAGTGACAGCGACAGTGAACCTGATTGGTCGGTTAGCAAAGTGCCGCCGGGTTTCCAGCAGGTGATGTATCAGCAGCCCCGTACCGCTGATGCCAGTGGCCCGTTGAACGAGCAGGTCGTGTTCAGTGACGGCCTGGCAACGGTGTCGGTGTTCGTCGAGCAGTTCAAGGGTAAGCCGTTGCTGCGCGGTGCCTCGCGGATTGATGCGATGAATGCCTACGGGGTCATACTGGACAAGCGGTTCCAGGTGCTGGCCGTTGGTGAAGTGCCACCCGAAACCGTGCACATGATCGCCACCTCGACCCATATAAAACCATCGGATAAGTGACGGCTAAAGAGGGTGCCGACCGGCTTAGCCTGTGTGCCTGAATCCGCGCCGGGTTATAATGACTATTTTTGCCGCCGTACCTGTGGGTACGCGGTAATTCAGGGATAAGCGTAGGTACAGCCGGTTGATGCAGCGCATTCGAAATTTTTCCATTATTGCTCATATCGATCATGGTAAGTCGACACTGGCCGATCGTTTCATCCAGCTCTGCGAGGGGTTGACGGCGCGCGAGTTGGCCGAGCAAGTGCTCGATTCCATGGATCTTGAGCGCGAACGCGGTATCACCATAAAGGCCCACAGTGTTTCGTTGAACTACACCGCTCGCGACGGGTGTCAGTATCAGTTGAATTTCATCGATACCCCCGGACATGTCGACTTTTCTTATGAAGTGTCACGTTCGCTGGCGGCCTGTGAGGGTGCCTTATTAGTTGTCGATGCGGCGCAAGGTGTCGAGGCCCAGAGTGTAGCCAATTGCTATACTGCGATCGATCAGGGGCTGGAAGTCATTCCAGTGCTCAACAAGATCGATTTGCCGTCTGCCGAGCCTGACCGGGTGGCCGAGGAGATCGGCGATATCATCGGTATCGACGCCAGCGACGCGGCCCGTGTCAGCGCGAAGACCGGTGAGGGCGTGGCTGATCTGTTGGAACGCATCGTCGCTGAGATTCCGCCACCGGAGGGCGATCCAGACGGGCCGCTCAAGGCATTGATCATCGATTCCTGGTTCGATAACTATGTCGGCGTTATTTCGCTGGTGCGCGTGGTGGATGGTGAAATCGTCCCCAAGCAGAAGATGAAGGTTATGTCAACCGGTCGGGTCTACCAGATCGACAAGGTCGGCGTGTTTACACCTAAGCGCACCGAACGCCAGCGGCTCGCAACCGGTGAGGTGGGCTTCGTCATTTCGACAATCAAGGATGTTGACGGCGCCCCGGTCGGCGATACGATTACCGGCGAAAGTAATCCGGCCGGCAGTCCGCTGCCGGGTTTCGAGAAGGTTCAGCCGCGGGTGTTCGCCGGCCTGTTCCCGGTCGAGGCCGAGGACTATGAAAACCTGCGCGACGCCTTGGGCAAACTACGCCTCAACGATGCAGCACTGCACTACGAACCGGAAACCTCACAGGCGCTGGGTTTCGGGTTCCGCTGCGGTTTTCTCGGCATGTTGCATATGGAGATCGTGCAGGAGCGCCTTGAGCGTGAGTACGACCTGGATCTTATCACCACCGCGCCAACGGTGATCTATCAAGTACTCAGCACCGATGGTGATACGCGTTACGTCGACAATCCGGACAACCTGCCACCGGTCAATCAGATTGCTGAGATTCGTGAACCCGTTATTCTGGCCAATATTCTGGTGCCGCAGGAGCATATCGGCGCGGTGCTCGGGTTGTGTGTGGAAAAGCGTGGTGTCCAGCGCAGCATGCACTACTCGGGGCGCCAGGTAGCACTGGCCTTCGAACTGCCGCTGGCCGAGGTGGTGCTGGACTTTTTTGATCGGTTGAAGTCGGCCAGCCGTGGCTTCGCCTCGTTCGATTACAGTTTCGAGCGGTTCCAGACCGCCAATCTGGTCCGGCTCGATGTATTGATCAACGGTGAGCGGGTCGACGCACTGTCCATTATCGTGCACCGTGATCAGGCCCAGTACCGCGGGCGCGAGCTGGTCGAGCGGATGCGCGAGCTGATTCCCCGGCAGATGTTCGAGGTGGCCATTCAGGCTGCTATCGGCAATCACATCATTGCCCGCTCAACAGTCAAGGCCTTGCGCAAGAATGTGACGGCCAAGTGCTACGGCGGTGATGTCAGCCGCAAACGCAAGTTGTTGGAAAAGCAGAAAGCCGGTAAGAAGCGCATGAAGCAGGTAGGTCGGGTGGAGATCCCTCAGGCCGCTTTTCTGGCAGTCCTTCAGGTCGAGAAAAAATAAACCCTAGGATCTACTTCTGATGCAACTCGATTTTGCCGCTTTTCTGGTCATAGCAGCCTTGGTAACGGGCTGCATCTGGCTTCTCGATGCAATCGTGCTGGCGCCGCGCCGGGCACGGCGGCTGGAGCAGGCCGCGCAGACTGCCGAGGGTACCGTAACCGGCCAGTACCGGATGCCCTGGCTGGTGGATTTCTCGCGCTCGTTTTTCCCGGTTATACTGATTGTGCTGCTGCTGCGTTCGTTCGTGGTCGAACCGTTCCGGATTCCATCGGGTTCCATGGAGCCGACGTTGATCCCGGGTGATTTCATTCTGGTCAACAAGTTCGATTACGGCCTGCGGTTGCCGATCACCCATACTAAGATACTCAGTCTCGGTGAGCCGGAGCGCGGTGATGTCGTGGTGTTCCGCTACCCGGAAAATCCGCGTATTGCCTTTATCAAGCGGATTGTCGGTTTACCGGGCGATCATATCGAGTATCGGCACAAGCAGCTTTTCATCAATGGCAAGCCCGAAGAACTGGAATCATTGCCGCCGTCGGCGCCGAACGTGCCGCCCGGCTACGAGGCGAAGCTGGAAATTCTCGGTAAAGTCAAGCATCGTATACTGATCCACCCGGGATTCGATGGGCAGTCCTGGGACTATGTGGTGCCGAAGAAGAGTTATTTCGTAATGGGTGACAACCGCGACAACAGTCGAGACAGCCGTTACTGGGGGCCGATGCCGGAAGCCAATCTGATTGGTAAGGCTTTCCTGATCTGGATGAATTGGGATTGCGTGACCGGTCAGGGTCACTGCGGCCGGATCGGCAGGGCTATCCGATGAACCGGTGCCACCACGCGGCGCGGCGCCAGGCCGGCATCTCGTTGCTGGGTGGGCTCATCCTGGCGCTGCTGGTGGGTTCGCTGGTGTTGTTCGCCTTCCGCGTGGTGCCCATGTATCTGCAGTATTACCAGCTGCGCAAGGATCTGGTATCGTTGCGCTCCAACGTTAACGATTACAGCGTCAGCCTGGCGAGCATCCAAAGGCACCTGCAACGGCGCTTTGATATCGATTACATCACCGCTGTGAAACCGGAAGATCTGCATATCTACCGGCGCCAGGGCCGGATTCTGGTGGATGTCGATTACCGCGATCAGCGGCCACTGATCGGCAATCTGTCAATAGTGGCGCACTTCCAGCACCAGGTTCAGCTGTATCCGTGACTCCGGACCACTTGTGTCAGACCCTGGGGTATCACTTCCGGTCGGGGCAGTTGCTGAGCACGGCGTTGACGCATCGCAGCGCCGCCGGCGTCGCCAACAACGAACGTTTTGAGTTCCTCGGGGATGCCATGCTCAACATGGTGATCGCGGAAGCCTTGTTTCAGCGCTATCCGCGAGCCGATGAGGGTGATCTCAGCCGCCTGCGTGCCACTCTGGTCAAGGGTGAGACATTGGCCAGCATCGCGCGCGAGCTTGATCTGGGCACGTATCTGCATTTGGGCGAAGGGGAGCTCAAGAGCGGCGGTTTTCGGCGCAACTCGATTCTGGCCGACGCCGTGGAGGCGGTTCTTGCTGCTGTCTACCTGGACAGTGATTTCCTAACCTGCCGGCAACTGATCCTGGACCTGTTCCGCCAACGGCTGGACGCGCTGCCGCCGGTGGCTGAGCTGAAAGACCCCAAGACCCGTTTGCAGGAACGCTTGCAGGCGGACCAGAAACCGCTACCCGTCTATCAGGTAATGGCCGTTAGCGGAGCACCGCACCAACGGTGCTTTACCATCGAATGTCGCCTGGACGGATTCAGCATCGTTGCTGAAGGAAGCAGTCGCCGCAAGGCCGAGCAGGAAGCCGCCCGCAAGGCCTTGGAGCGGCTGTCATGAGCCGGGCGGGTTATGTCGGTCTGATCGGCCGACCCAATGTTGGCAAGTCGACACTGCTGAACGGCCTGATCGAGTTTAAGCTGAGCATCACCTCGGCGAAACCTCAGACCACGCGGCGGACCCTTCTGGGTATCAGGACGCTGGCCGACGCGCAGCTGGTCTACGTTGACACCCCGGGCCTGCACCGCAACCAGAAACGGGCTCTTAATCGCTATATGAACCGGGCTGCGGCGGATACCCTCAGTTACGTTGACGTGGTCGTGTTGCTGGTGGAGGCGTTGCGCTGGCAGGACGAAGACGATGCCGTGCTGGAGCGCCTGGATGACTTCACCGGTCCGGTTATCGGCGCCATCAACAAGGTCGACCGCGTTACCGAGAAGGCCCGGTTGCTGCCGTTTCTGTCACGCCTGGCGGAACGCCGAGAGTTTGCCCATCTGATTCCGGTTTCGGCGCTCAAGGGCGACAATCTGCAGGCGTTGGAACAAGCCATTATCGAGCAGTTGCCAGAGGGCCCATTGCTGTTCGCGGAGGATGAGATCACCACCGCTAGCGAACGCCTGCTGGCGGCCGAGATTGTTCGCGAGAAACTGTTCCGGATGCTGCATGACGAAGTGCCTTATGCGCTGACGGTGGCGATAGAGCAATACCAGGAACTGCCGGGTCTGGTGCGTATCGGCGCCACGATCTGGGTGGAGCGGCCCGGTCAGAAGGGCATCGTCATTGGCGAGAGCGGACGGGTACTGCGTGAGGTTGGGCGTAGGGCCCGGCTCGATCTGGAACGGTTGCTAGGCAAGAAGGTGTTCCTGCAGACCTGGGTCAAGGTGCGGGCTGACTGGTCTGACGATGAAAAGGCCCTGACCCGGTTCGGCTATCACGAGTCGTGACCGGTCATGCGGGTGAGTCTGACGCCGGCATTCGTGCTGCATCGGCGGGCGTACCGGGAAACCAGCGTGCTGCTGGAGGTCCTCAGTCGGGAGCACGGCCGTCTCGGCCTGGTTGCACGCGGCGCAGCCCGGCCCCGGTCACGGCTACGGCCGCTGCTGCAACCGTTTCAACCGCTACTGCTGACATGGTCCGGGTACGGTGACCTCGCTACGCTGACCGCGGCCGAGGAAGCCGAGCGGCTGCCGTCACTACCGGCTGCCCGGCTGCTGAGTGCCTTTTACCTCAACGAACTGCTCATTGCCCTGCTGGCCCGGCTGGATCCCAGCCCCGAGCTTTATCAAAGTTATCATGTGGCCCTGTTGGAACTGGCTGCCGGTGACAACGAGCAGGTATCCCTGCGGCGTTTCGAAGTGCGCCTGCTGGCGGCACTTGGTTATGGTCTGCAACTGACTCACGAGGCCGATAGCGGACAACCGCTGGTGCCCGGGCGAACCTACCGCTACCTGCCCGAGCGAGGGCCGCTGGTGACCACAACATCCGGCGAGGGCACTATAATCAGCGGACGCAGTCTGCTGGCACTGGCGGCGGATGAGATCGACGAACCCGCTATCCTGCGGGAGGTGAAACAGCTCACCCGTGCCGTGCTGGCGTCCCGCCTGGACAAACCCCTGCTGAGCCGAACTGTGATCAGGGCGCTGCGGCGGGCTTCCAACCCGAGCGACAGGACCCGATGACCATGAACGCAGATTTTCCGACCATCGAGCAGTTTATCGGCCATACCCCGCTGGTGCGTTTGCAGCGGCTGCCGGGTGCTACCGCCGGTCTGGTGCTGGCCAAGCTGGAAGGCAATAATCCGGCCGGATCGGTCAAAGACCGGCCCGCGCTCAGCATGATCACCGAGGCCGAGCAGCGCGGTGATATCCGCCCGGGCGATACCCTGATCGAGGCGACCAGCGGCAATACCGGTATCGCGCTGGCGATGGCTGCGGCGATCAAGGGTTATCATATGGTTTTGATCATGCCGGACAATCTGAGCGTTGAGCGGCGAGCTTCGGTGCGCGCCTACGGGGCTGAGCTGATCCTGGTCAGCAAGGCCGAGGGTATGGAAGGCGCGCGCGATCTGGCCGAGCGGCTACAGGGTGAGGGTCGTGGTACGGTGCTGGACCAGTTCGCCAATCCGGACAATCCACTAGCACATTATCGTCATACCGGGCCGGAGATCTGGCGTGACAGCGGCGGCAAGGTAACCCATTTCGTCAGTTCCATGGGGACGACGGGCACCATCATGGGCGTATCGCGTTATCTCAAGGAGCGGAATCCGGCGATCCAGGTGGTCGGTGTGCAGCCGGCTGGCGATTCCAGCATTCCCGGTATTCGTCGCTGGCCAGAGGCCTATCTGCCGAAGATCTTCGACGCCGAAAGGGTTGATCGGATCATAGAGGTCACCCAGAATCAGGCGGAAACCATGACCCGTCGGTTGGCTGCCGAGGAAGGCATCTTTGCTGGCATCTCCTCGGGAGGGGCGATGCATGCCGCGCTGGCGCTGGCCTGTGAGCAGGCTGATGCCATGATTGTAACGATCGTCTGTGACCGCGGAGACCGCTATCTTTCCACCGGCGTATTTCCGGACCACTAGACCTTTTTGGGTGCTGGTGCTGCTGCTGATGCGGCCGGCTATGGCACTCGACTGGCACAGCCATAGCGCCTCGCTCAGCGGGCCCGGCTGGCACGCCAGCAACATCGATCTTCATTTGGCCGTGACCGGTGGCCACCCGGCTCTGACATTGCGCGTGGGGCTGCTGCGATTGCCCGGTGAGTTGCCGCCTGTCAGCGATGTGCAACTGGCCTGTCCCGACCTGACGGTCAGCTCTGGCGGCTGGCACTGTCGCAGGTTGATGCTGCAGGCGGCGCGACTGGCTGGCCAGCCGCTGCACGGTCAGGGTACTTTCGAGTTCAAGCCGCCGGCCGGGGTGACTCTGGAATTACCGCGGTTGGACTGGGGAGCGTCGTCGTTCCGTCTTACAGCGGCTCGCAATCGACAGGGCTGGCAAGTGACGCTGCGAACCCCGGGTCTGGCGCTGGCGCGCTTACAGCAATGGCTCGGTCCGGCGAGCGGCACGATTGATGGACGGGTGGAACTGGCTGGAAAGGGTGCCAGGCTGCAACGCGCCAGCGCTGATCTCACCGGTCGAGCGGTTACCATCAACGCTGCCGGCGGCCGCTACGCCAGCGATCATCTAGTGACCACGATGAGTGGGCATTGGCGATCCGGGGGTGCGTTCAGTGGTGATGTCCGACTGACCGACGGCCAGCTGTATCTGGATCCGCTGTATTGGCAGCTGAAAGCGGGCGCCCGGCCGCTGACACTGCAGTTCCAGGGGACCGGCGACAGTAACGTGTTACGGTTGTCGCCGATTGCGCTAAACGATCCGGGCGTGGTTCAGGCGCGCGGTAGTTTGACTTGGCGGCTGCGGGGCACGCCGGCACTGGCGCGGGCGCGCATTGATCTAAAGCGGGCCTGGCTTCCGGCTTTTTACAGGAGTTACTTGCAGCCGTGGCTGGGCAGTACCGCGCTGGCGGGCCTGACCACCGTCGGGCAACTCAGCGGCCGGCTGGCGCTGCATGACGGTGTTCCTGAGTCCCTCGACTTGCAGCTTCGCGATCTCGGTCTGCAGGCCGCGGACAAGCGTTTCGGGATCAGTGGGCTGGATGGGCGGCTGGTGCTTAATCCGGCACCAGCCCCTAGCGACAGTAGCCTGGGCTGGCGTCAGGCCCACTTCTATCGCATACGGCTCGGATCGGGTCGGCTCGATTTTAGCAGTCAGCGGGATCAGCTCGAACTGCGTCGCACCAGCTCGGTGGCCGTGCTGGATGGCCGGCTGCTATTGCAGCAACTGGCATTGGGTGGGCTGGGCAGCAAACCCTGGCTGCGCTTTGGTGGCCAGATCCAGGACCTGTCCATGACTGCGCTGAGCAAGGCTTTGGGCTGGCCGCCACTGGCTGGCACGCTGACCGGCGTTATTCCCGAGGTGCGTTACCATGATCAGGTGGTGGATGTGGACGGCGCGTTGCTGATCCATGTCTTCGGCGGCAATATAACCGTTGGCAATCTCAGCTTGCGCCAGCCGTTCGGTCCGCAACCGCGGCTGGGCGCCGACCTTGAGTTGTACCAGCTCGACCTGCAGCAGCTCACCAAAACGTTTGATTTCGGTCGTATCGAGGGCAAGCTGAGCGGATTCATGCACGACCTCGAGTTGGTCGACTGGAAGCCGGTCGCCTTCGACGCTTACCTACATACCCCACCGGGCGACAATTCGCGTCACCGGATCAGTCAGCGGGCAGTACAGGCCTTATCCAGTCTGGGCGGATCCAGTGCCGCCGGTGTGCTATCGCGCGGATTCCTCAGCTTGTTCAAGGATTTCAACTATGCCCGCCTGGGTATACGGTGCCGGTTGCAGGCGGGCGTATGTATCATGGGCGGTGTTGCCCCGGGCCCGCAGCACAACAACTATTATCTGGTACAGGGGCGCAGCTTGCCGCGGCTGGACGTAATTGGGTATAACCGCGAGGTAGACTGGGCGGAGCTGTTGGCGCGGCTGGCAGCCGCCATCAACAGCCAGGGTCCCGTCATCAAATGAAACCGGAGTCAGTCATGCGTAGGATAATTTATGGTGGTTGCGGGATACTGCTGGCGCTATTGGCGGCGTGCGTTACCATCAACGTGTATTTCCCGGCAGCCGCGGTACAGCAGGCCGCCGACCGGATCATCAAAGACGTCTACGGCCAAAAGGCCCAGCCGCCGTCGGCCGGGTCCGATTCAACCGCTCCGGTGAAGCAAGGCCTGCTCGATACCGATCGTCCGGGGATGCTCGCCGCAAGCGCCTTGGCGGTGCTGGTGCGTCCGGCCGAGGCGCAGGCCAACATCAATATCTCGACGCCGGTGATTGAACGACTCCGGCAGTCGATGGCTAGCCGTTTTCCCAAACTGAAGCCGTATCTCAACAGCGGCGCGGTCGGCCTCACGGGCGACGGGTTGCTGGCAGCGCGTAACCTCAACGCGGTGCCGCTTAAGGACCGGCGGCGGGTCCAGCAACTGGTCCAGCAGGATAATCACGATCGCAATGCGTTGTATCAGGCGATCGCCCAGGCCAACGGCCATCCTGACTGGGCCGATCGGGTTCGCAACGTGTTTGCGCGGCGCTGGATCAGCAATGCTCATTCCGGCTGGTGGTACCAGCAGAACGGCCAGTGGCGGCGTAAGTAATGACGATTATCGTGTTCGATATCGAGACTATTCCAGATGCCGATAGCGGCCGGCGCTTGTACGGTCTGGACGGCCTCAGCGACCATGATGTGGTTAAAGCCATGCAGCAGAAACGTCGTCAGGAAATTGGCGACGATTTCCTGCGGCCATATCTGCATCAGGTGGTGGCGATCGCCGTGGTGGTGCACGAACCCGGCAAGCCACCCAGGGTGACCTCGATCGGTAATCCGGAGGACGCTGAACATGACCTCATTCGCCGCTTCTTCGAGGGCATCGAGATGTGGTCGCCAACGCTGGTGTCCTGGAACGGCGGCAACTTCGATCTGCCGGTTCTGCATTATCGGACGTTGTTACACGGCATCAGCGCCCCGCGGTACTGGGAGATTGGCGATGCGGATCGCGATTTCCGTTACAACAACTATTTGAATCGTTTTCACTGGCGCCACATTGATCTTATGGACGTGCTCGCCGGCTTCAGCATGCGTGCCGTGGCACCGCTTGATGAGATTGCATCCCTGCTGGGGTTTCCGGGCAAACTGGGGATGGACGGCAGCAAGGTATGGGAGGCCTACTCAGGCGGTGAGATTGATGCGGTACGCCATTACTGCGAGACGGATGTACTGAATACCTACCTGATCTATCAGCGTTTCGAATTACTGCGCGGACGGCTCAATGAAGCGGGTTACCGCCATGCCTGCAGCGAACTGCGGGAGGTTCTGGATAGCGCGGGCAAGCCTCATCTCGATGCGTTTCTGAAAGCCTGGCCCGAGATGTCCTGAATGGCGCGGCGTCGCCATCGGCACCGCCCGACGCTACCGGTCGGCAGCTTCGACACCCGGATCGACGATCTGGCCCATGATGGACGCGGGATCGCCCACATCGACGGCAAGGCCGTATTCATCCATGGCGCGCTGCCTGGCGAGACTGTCAGCTTCCGCTACAGTGCTCGCCACAGCCAGTACGATGAAGGCCGGGTCGAGCGGATCGAACAGACGTCTGTGGACCGGGTTGCTCCGCGCTGTGTCCATTTCGGCAGCTGTGGTGGCTGCAGCCTGCAGCACGTGGCGGCCGCGCGCCAGATCGACTACAAGCGGCGCTGGCTGTTGACCGACCTGGCGCGGATCGGTCACGTGGAGCCCGACCGGGTGCTGCTGCCGCTGACCGGGCCGCACTGGGGTTACCGTCACAAAGCCCGGCTCGGGGTCAAATTCGTCGCGGCCAAGGGTCGGGTAGTGGTCGGATTCCGCGAACGTGATTTTCCCCTGGTGGCCGACCTGCATTGCTGTGAGGTGTTGCACCCGCGTGTCGGTGGATTGCTGCCTGCTTTGGCGGAGTTGATCGGTAGTCTCAGCGTTTATCGGCGCTTGCCGCAGATCGAGGTGGCGGTGGGCGATGAGGCGGTGGCGCTCAGCCTGCGGGTGCTGGATATGCCCACCGCGGAGGACTGTGGCCGGCTTAAGGATTTCGCGGTCGGCCAGGATGTACAGATCTGGCTGCAGCCCGGTGGCCCGGAGAGCAGCTATGCGCTATGGCCGGAGCAGGCCTGGCTGAGCTATCGACTGCCGGCGTTCGATCTGGAGCTGGCATTCCAGCCGTTTCACTTCACACAGGTCAACAGCACCCTCAATCGGCTGATGGTGAGCCGGGTGGTGGAACTGCTGGCGCCCGATCCCGCCGACCGGGTGCTTGATCTGTTCTGTGGTCTGGGTAACTTCAGTCTGGCGCTGGCCCGCCGCTGTGCCGCTGTGGTCGGTGTCGAGGGCGATGCTGGGCTGGTCCGGTGGGCGGGCCGGAATGCGGCCCGCAATGCCATTGCTAATGCCCGCTTTCAGATCGGGGACCTGAGCTCAGTACCGGAGCAGCAGCCGTGGTATGGGTCGGGCTACGACAAGGTGCTGCTCGATCCGCCGCGCTCCGGCGCAGCACCGGTCATAGGCCCACTCGCGGCTCTGGCACCGGGGCGTATTGTCTACGTGTCCTGCCATCCCGCGACCCTGGCCCGGGATGCCGGCGAACTGGTGCATAAGTTCGGTTACCGGTTGAGCCAGGCCGGCGTCATGGATATGTTCCCGCACACCGCTCACGTCGAATCGGTGGCGGTATTTGAGCGTGACTGAGCGGCGCTACAGATTCGGCGGAAGGTCAGGTTGATGCGCGGGCCGATCGGGCGTTTCGTTTTGGCGATGCGATGTTGCCAACACTGCTGCAGGGTACCCGCCATCATTAGCAGACTACCATCTTCGAGCTCCAGCTGGTGGCGTGCACCACTGCGTCTGTGGCGCAGGTCGAAGCGCCGGGTGGCGCCGAGACTGAGTGACGCAATCACAGGCTGCCGGCCCAGCTCGGGTTCGTTGTCGCTATGCCAGCCCATACTGTCCTCGCCGGTCCGGTAGAGATTGGCGAGGACGCTGTTGAAGTCATGCTGCAGCGCTTTGCTCAGGCGCAGGCGCAGATCCGCCAGGACAGGAAGCCAGGGGGACGGCTCCAGCGTCACGCCCGAGTAGCGGTAGCGGGCATCCGGGTCGCCGTACCATGCTGTGAGCCTGGGCTGGACCAGGTTCCGGCCAAACAGGTGGATGCGCTCTTGTCGCCAGCATAATGAATAGAGCAGCCGGTTGAACAACCGGCTGCATTCTTCTGCAGGCACGAAGTGCGGGCACCAGCACAATGTACCGTCGCTCAGTGGCAGCCTGGTTAGTTGCATGCTGCCACGTTCCAAAGAGCGTGAGGACGGGCTATTTCTCGAGCGCTTCGAACCCGGCGGTAAAGCCCTTCAGTGAGAGCGGCAGGGTCACCACCTTCTGACCGTCACTGACCCGGACTTCCACCTTGAGGCCTTTCTTGAGTTTGCCCAGCAGATCGTTATTGAGCGGGAAACCGGCGATACAACCGGTCGGCACGCAGCGCTCGAACTGCAGCCGTATCATCTTGCCGTCGTCGATTTTGAAGCCGACCCCTGGGGGCAGTGCCACACCCAGCGGCAAGGTCAGTAGCGCCGCTGGCCGGTCATCATTCTTGGCCTTACCCGGCAGATAGCCGACTGCCATCTGCAGCACCGGTTGATTGCTTTTCTTGTTGACAACGGTTTGATAGATGAAGCAGCGCTCGGTCTTTTCACCCGGTGGTTTTTCGCAGCCGACCGTCCAGTCCTCGAAATGCTGCCCTTTTTTGACCGCCGCATAGGACGGTGCGGCGAACAGGGAACCCAAGACGGCCAGCAGGCTTCCCGCGAGCGCCAGCCGGTATCCGGTCAGACGGGTATCACGGCTGGCTGGCGCGCTGAAACGGTCAAGGTGCCTGAGCGCACCGGTCAGTAATGACATATAGCACTCCGATTCGAGACGTGGATGGATGCAGACACACCTGATCCTGGTTCATAGGACAGGCTACTCCCACAATATTGTAACCCGTGAGTCCAGGCTTAGCGATGGTGCGGTAACGGGATACTGAGCATTGCCAGTAGCGGGTTGGTCAGCCACCCGATATCCGGCTGACACCTTGCCGGCTGGCGGCTAACTGTAATAGAACACAAGATAGCAGGCCAACAATATTGCGATCCATAGCACCATGCTACCGGTGGGCCAGGTGCGGGCCAGCGGGCCTTCCGGGCCGTGGTGCCGGTAGAGTCCGGCGACCAGGTTCTGGAACTGCTGCTGGCGTCGGCTCGCCAGGCCGGCCATGAGCCGTGTCCAGTTGTGGCGCAGAGGTAGCAGGCTGGCCGGCACGAGGCGCCGGTAAACCCAGTCGAAATCCAAATTGGTACCCGGGATCTCGGCCGGGTAGAGACCTGATTTCATCAGTGTGACAAAGGCCAGCATGGCAAACAGCAGTAGCTGTAGCTGGGTTACTACATGGGTCAGCGTGTAAGGCCAGAACGCCATCGGGTACGGTAGGATGCTGTACAGGCTTTGCGGATACACACCCAGGAATACGCACAGAAAAGCGGTGATGCTCATCGCAATCAGCATGTTACCCGGCGCTTCCTGGCAGCGTTTGCCGCTATCGTGGTAGAAAAAGCTGAAAAAAGGAACTTTGATCCCGGAGTGATCCATGACCCCGGCCGAGGCCAGCAGCAACACCAGATAGACGCCCCAGTGACCCTGTTGGGCGGTGGCGGCCAGAATCAGCGACTTGGAAATAAAACCGCTGAACAACGGGAATGCTGAAATCGACATCGAGCCGACGATGCAGCAGCCGGCGGTCCAGGGCATGGACTTGTACAACCCGCCCAACTCCGATGCCTTGCAGGTGCCGGTACGGAACAGGACGGCCCCCATGCTCATGAACAGCAACGCCTTGTACAGGATATGGCAGAAGGCGTGGGCCACCGTGCCATCGATCGCGAGCGTGGTGCCAATGCCGATGCCGGTTACCATGAAACCGAGCTGGTTATTGAGGCTGTAGGCCAGCACCCGGCGCAGATCATTCTCAATCACGGCAAAGAAGATGGGAAACGCCGTCATGGTGGCGCCGATGTAGATGAGTGCCTCCGTTCCCGCATAGCCGCGCGCCAGCGCATATACCGCCAGTTTGGTGGTAAAGGCCGATAGCACCACGGTACCGGTGACCGTGGCCTCGGGGTATGCATCCTGCAGCCAGTTGTGGAGGAACGGAAACGCGCACTTGATGCCGAACGCGAACAATATCAGGACGCCGCCCGGGGTGGATAGACCCAGGTGATTGAAGGCGATCGAGCCGGTTGCGTGCAGATGAACGACCACACCGGCCAGCAGCAGTACGCCGGAACCGACCTGGATGATCAGATAACGCATCCCGGCCCGGTAGGCGCGTTCGGTGCGTCGCGCCCAGATCAGGAAGACCGAACCCAGAACCGTCAGTTCCCACCACACGAACAATGTCACCAGGTCACCGGCCAGGGTGGCACCTACGGCTGCGCCCGCGTAAACGAGTGCAGCGACGTGCTGCAGCGTATCGCGCAGATGCAGCGCGTAGATCACTCCCAGCCAGGACACGATGAAGAAGATCAGCGCGAACACGAAGCTCAACGGGTCCAGGCGCAGCGTCACCAGCGGAAGGTTGAATACCTGCAGATGACCGAACTGGCCATAGCGCAGACCGAGCAACTGTACGATGCCGGCCAGCGGCAGCAGCAGCATCCAGATGCTACGACTGCGGCCGTGCGGTAGAAACGGAACGACCAGGGCACCGCCGATCAGGATCAGGGCTGGATTGAAGCCGTCAATCATAGTAATCCTCGCCGCGTCTGAGCCAGCGCCGCAGCAGCCTGGCCGACAGGACGATGAGGCAATAAGCCAGAAATCCATACCAGGCGAAGAAGCCGAACCAGCCCTCGAAGCCGAATTCAGTATGCTTGTGGTACAACAGGTCAGTCAGCGTTAGTAGCGCGCAGATCAGCACGAGCAAACCGATAAGCTTGTTGACATTGCCGGGCCGATCGAGCCAGTAACGCTTGGGGTCGGGCGGTTGGCTCATCCTTTCGCTCCGATCAGCACACCGAGGGGCTGCAGTAACTGGTACAGCGGATCCGCCAGGAAGAACAACAAGACACAGCCCAGCGCGGTGAGACATAGTGGGATTACGCAGGCGAGCGGTGCTTCCCGGATCCCGCCAGCGACTGGGTTATTGATTGCCGCTGTGGTTTCGGACGGGGGCAGCGGCAGAAAGAAACCGCGGGCCGCGATCGGAACGAGATAACCGATGCTAAGCAATGAGCTGATCAGCGGGACTGCGATGACGATGTGCTGTTGGGCACTGGCTGCGCCCAGCAGCAGATACCACTTGCTCCAAAGGCCGCCGAACGGCGGCAAGCCGATGATGCTGAGAGATCCCAGCAGGAAGGCGGCGAAGGTGAACGGCATCACCCGGCCCAGTCCATTCAGTTGGCTGACCTCGGTCTTATGGGTGGCCGTATAGATTGCACCGGCGCAGAAGAACAAGGTGATCTTGGCGAACGCGTGCATGATGATTTGCAGCGCGCCACCGATGATGCCCAGCGGTGTGGCCAGGGCTGCACCCAGTACCACGTAAGCCAGCTGACTGATAGTGGAGTAGGCCAGGCGAGCCTTAAGGTTATCCTTGGTCAGGGCGATCAGCGAGGCTGCCAGCACCGTAAATGAGGCTACCCACACCAGCCACCAGGTAGCCCCGGTGCGGGCTAGGAAGTCGATACCGAAGATGTAGATGCAGACTTTTAGGACCGTAAAGACGCCGGCCTTGACCACTGCCACGGCGTGCAGCAGCGCACTGACCGGTGTCGGCGCCACCATCGCCGATGGCAGCCAGCGATGGAACGGCATCAGCGCCGCCTTGCCGATGCCAAAGATGTAGAGGGCCAGCAGTCCGCCCACCGCCGGACCCGACAGTTTTCCCGCCAGCACGCCGCCCGGTGTGAACTTCAGGGTGCCGGCTATCACCCAGGTGGCAACGATAGCCAGGAGCAACAAGCCGATCGAGGTACCCAGGAGAATGCCCAGATAGATCCGACCCGAGCGCATGGCTTCGGCATCACCCTTGTGCGTGACGAGCGGATACGTCGACAACGTCAGCAGTTCATAGAAGATGAACAGTGTAAAAAGGTTAGCGGCGAATGCCACCCCCATCGCACCGGCGATGGCGATGGCGAAACAGGTGTAGAAGCGGGTCTGGTGATGTTCCCGGTTGCTGCGCATGTAGCCGATCGAATAGACCGAATTGAGTGGCCACAGCAGTGCAGCGACCAGCGCAAACAGCATACCTAGCGGTTCGACCGCGAAGCTGATGCTGAAGCCGGGCATCAATTCGACCAGGGATAGCGCAGGACGGCCGCCGCTGGCGACTGTGGGAATCAGGCTGGCCACGCTGATCAGGAGTAACAGGCCCGTCACCAGGGTTATGCTCTCCCGCAGGTTGGGGCGCTGCCCGGACAGCGCGATGGCGCAGGCACCGACCAGTGGCAACGCCACCGCCAGCGCTATGGCGGCAGTCACGGGTTTGATCCCAAAAGATGCACGGCCGCCAGGCGTGCGGCGCCGGTCGTGAGCGAGGTGTCGATGCCGAAGAAAATATTGGCGCCGGCCAGCAACCAGGTCGGCAGCAGCATGGACAGCGGTGCTTCATGGACCTCGATGCCTTCCGCCGGGGGCCGGAAATAGGCTACTTCCACTACCCGCCAGATGTAGACCAGGGCCAGCAGAGAGGTTGTCAGGATCACAACGGCCACTGGCCACCAGCCGCGTTCAAGGGCGGCCTGTATGAGATACCATTTGCTTATGAACCCGGCTGTAAACGGGACTCCGATCAGGCTCAATCCACCGATCACGAAGGCACCCATGGTCCAGGGCATGGTGCGGCCGAGACCGCTCATGGCATCGATACGCACCGAGCCGATCCGGTACATCACGCAGCCCAGTGCCAGGAATAATGTGCCCTTCATCAGCGCATGATTGAACAAGTGCAGGATGCCCGCCGTCAGGCCGGTCACCGAGAAAAAGCTGATGCCGAGAATCATGTAGCCGATCTGGGCCACGCTGGAATAAGCCAGCAGCCGTTTTACGTTCTGCTGGAAGATGGCGATCGTGGACGCGCTGAAAGCGGCGATCAGCGCCAGCGGCAACAATATGTCATTGGCCCCCATGGTCGTGAAGGCAAAGTGGCCGCCAAAGACGGTGAAGAAGAACCGAAGCATCAGGTATATCGCCACCTTGGTCGCCGTCGAAGCGACGAATGCCGAGACCGTCGACGGGGCATAGGCATAGGCATTCGGCAGCCAAAGGTGGAGCGGGAACAGCGCCAGCTTGAGGCTGAATCCGACAGTGAGAAAGGCGAAGGCAACCCGTACCGTGCGGTTACCTTCGACTGCTGGCAGTCGGGATGCAAGATCAGCCATGTTGAGCGTGCCGGTCATTGCGTACAGCATACCAATGCCGATCAAAATGAACGTGGCGCCGATGGTGCCCATGATGAGGTACTGGTAGCTGGCCGTCAGCGCCCGCCGGTCACGACCCATCGCGATCAGGGCGTAGGTCGACAGCGAGGAGATCTCCAGGAACACGAATACGTTGAAGGCATCGCCCGTTGCGCTCATGCCCAGAAGGCCGGCCAGACACAGGCAGTAGGCGCTGAAGAACAGCGGTAGCTGACGCCGTGGGATCTCGCGGTTGACGCTGTCCCAGGCGTAGGCCATGACCACAGTGCCGAGACCGCTCACCATCACCAGCACAAAGGCATTGAGTACGTCGATTCGGTATTCGATACCCCACGGTGGCCGCCAACCACCCATGGTATAACTGATGACCGTGCCATCCCATACCTGGGCCAGCAATGCGGCGGCGATCGCCAGCGCCGTGGCACTTGCACCCAGGGCCACCAGCCATGGGGCCCGGTTGCGCGGCAGCAGTGAGCAGACCGGCGCGGCCAGCAGTGGGATGATGACCTGTAGTACAGGCAATTGGGTGGCGAGACTCACGCGGTCTCGTCCTGGCTGTGAATCTCGTCCTCCTCGATGGTACCGTAGGCCTCACGGATGCGTACCACCAGCGCCAGGCCCACCGCCAGGGTTGCGACACCGACCACGATGGCGGTCAGAATCAGTACCGCGGGTAGCGGGTTGGCGTAGCGTTCCAAGCCCCGGGCAAGGATCGGAGCCGTGCCGCCGTCGACCTTGCCCAGACTGATGTAAAGCACAAACACCGAGGTCTGAAAGATGTTTAGGCCAATCAGTTTCTTAATGAGGTTGCCGGACGCGATGACCAGGTAAAAGCCGGCCATCATCAGCACCACAACCACCCAGTAGTTGTAATAGCCGACGATATCCATACAGTCAGGACTTTGTGCGCTTGTTGGCGGGCAGCCGGCGGATGCGGCTGGCGAAGCTGTAGAAAATCGCGAGCATGACTGAGCTTACGGTGATGGCGACGCCCAGCTCGATCAGCAGGATACCGAGCTCCTGGCCGTGGACCGGATCGTGTGCCAGCACGTTATAGTCGAGAAAGTTGCCGCCCAACAGTAAAGCGACCGCACCGACGCCGCCGTAAATCAGTACGCCTAGCGCGATACCGACGCGCAACACGGCCGGCGGGACCGCCCTCCGGGCGCTATCGAGGTCGAATACCAGGGTGTACAGGATCAGCCCTGCGGCGATGATCACGCCTGCCTGGAAGCCGCCACCCGGACCGAAATCGCCATGGAACTGAACGTACAGCGCGAACAGCAGAATCAGCGGCAGTAGCAGCTTGGTTACGATTCGTAAGACAGTGTGCTGGGTCATTCGTCGTGCTCCTCGTCGTCCCCGTCAGCGTCGTCACCACGGCCGCCCAGCAACAGCAGCACACCGACCGCCGCCGTAAACACCACCACCGTCTCGCCGAGCGTGTCATAACCGCGGTAGCTTGCGAGGATCGCCGTCACCACGTTGGGCACGCCGGTCTGGGGCAGCGATTCGTTAAGATAATACGGCGCGACGTGCGTCTGAGCGGGATTGTCCGGGCCGCCATAAGGAGGCATGTCGATGGTGCCATAGAGCAACGCGGCGCCGGTCACCAGGACGACGAGCAATGGCAGCGCCGGCTTGTGGTGCGACGGCTTTTCTTCGCGACCGGTCAGTGCCATGCTGCCGAGCAGGAACACGGTGGAGATACCGGCCCCGACCGCGGCTTCGGTAATGGCAACGTCGACGGCATCCATGGTGACGAACAGGCCGGCCGACAGCAGGCTGTAGATAGCCACCAGCATGGCCACCGGAAACAGCCCACGCAAACGAATGATCGCCAGTGCGGTCGTGACCATCAGAGCCAGCAGGAAAATATCGATCAGCGTATTTATGGCGTGTTCTCCCGATCGTCGCCGAGCGGTTTGACGCCGTCGCTGAGGGCGGCCTTGGCGAGTGCATGACTGGCTGTGGGGCTGCAGATCAACAGAAGCAGCAGAATCAGTACCAGCTTGATTGTGACCTGGGTCAGGCCAGCCTGCAGCATGAGACCTGTCAGAATCAGCCCGGCGCCCGCGGTGTCAGTGACACCGGCGGCGTGCAGGCGGGTGAAGAAGTCCGGCAGCCGCAGCATGCCGATACCCCCGACAATGGCGCAGAAGCCACCCAGTAGCAGCAACGCCCAGCTCAACAGATCGATCAGCATGAGTCGTCCCCACTACGGCCACGGGCCCAGCCCAGTTCGCCGTAGCGAATGAATTTCAGAACCGCGATGACGCCGGTAAAGTTGATCAGGGCGTAAACGAGCGCGATGTCGAGGAATTCGGGGCGACCATCGAGGAATCCGAGGACCGCTATGATCAGCACGGTCTTGGTCCCGAGTATGTTGGCCGCCAGGATGCGGTCGTAAGTGGTCGGCCCCAGCACCGCGCGGGCCATTGCCAGCGCCATGGTGATGAGAATGGCGATTGCCGCGGTGGCAAACATCAGACGTCCTCCAACCGGCGGACCCGGTAGTCCATCTCTCCGGCCAACAGACCCTCGGCGGCAGCGTGCGTCAACGCATGGACCTCAATGATATCGTCGTGGACGCGTACGCTGACGGTGCCGGGGGTTAAGGTGATGGAATTGGCGTAGATGACGCGAGCGACGTCGCTGCGCTGGCTGACATGAACATCTATCATGCGCGGACTGACCGGCATCTCGCGGCTCAGGATCAGGCGGATTACGTCACGATTGGCAAGGGCGATCTGCTTTATCAGCCAGGGCATATACAGCAGCGTGCGCAACACCATCCGCGGTGTAGGCAGATCGCTGTCGATGGTGCCCAGTCGCCGCACCAGCGCTACGACCAGTGCGCACGATGCCACGCCCAAGCCGAGCAACAGGGGCTTTTCCAGATACCCTGACAATGCCAGCCAGAGTACACCACACGCGATGCTGACACCCAGCGTTCTCACACGAACCGTCCCATGGTTGTTGTTCGGGGTATACGTTGCGCCACAACATGCCGCTAATCATATTGACGCGGTAGAGTCACGGTCAACTGAACGGGTATGGTGCCGCGCTGCGATCAGCGATGCCGCAGCCTCGGATATCGGATAGTGCTTGACACCGGAAATCATTGCTTTACGGTGATGCGCCGACCGGTCGGTACGGCATTGACGGCCTGCTGACCAATCCCTAGCGTATACAGGCCAATAAAGCCGCTAGTGGCCACCCTCGAACCATAACGATGAGTATCGCCATGCAACGGTTCTGCCGCCTCGCACTATTTTTAGCCTTGGCTTTCGGAGCGCTGCTGCAGGTGGCCATGGCGGCGTCGCCCGATTCGTCGGGCGGGAGCCAGGTTATAGTTGCCGGCACTATCATCAATCCGCAGGGCAAGGGCGTGAAAAACGCCACCCTGCAGTTTTACCTGAACGGGCAGCCGCTGGCGACCGATCACGAAGTGATTACCAGCGAGGAGGGGGTTTACGAAACCATTCTGCACCTGCCGCCCGGAGACTCCCCTCAGGGAACGCTGACGGTGCGGGTCGAACGTCCGTCCTATACGGCCGCTGGACCGACCGCGGTCTCCGAAGTGGTGGCTGACGGCACGACGGCGAGCGGCAGGCCACGGTTTCTGGCGCGGTTCGATCTTACCCTGCAGCGGGCGATATCCCCGGGACTATGGATCGCCGCCGCCGTATTGCTGACAGTCTACGCGTTTATTGCCTTCGAGATGTTGCACCGAACCCTGGCGGCTATGGTGGGTGCCTCGATCCTGCTGTTCGTTAGTTACACCCTGGGCACCTTCGATCCAGGCTATCGGATTCTCACCTTTGATACCGCCATGCGGGCCATCGACGAGAACGTCATTTTTCTATTGATGGCCATGATGATCATCGTAGGCGTCACTAAGCGCACTGGGGTGTTCCAGTGGATGGCCTACAAGTCTTTCCAATTGGCCAGGGGCAATATCTTTCTGCTGGCCACGCTGCTCATGGTTATCACGGCTGTGACCTCCGCGTTCCTCGACAACGTGACCACGATGCTGCTGATTATCCCGGTTACCGTCGAGATCGCCGTGGCACTGCGACTCAACCCGCTGGCTCTGCTACTGCCCGAGGTGTTTGCCTCCAATGTGGGTGGTACGGCCACTCTCATTGGCGATCCGCCCAATATCATGATCGGCTCGTTCGCCGGCCTGAGCTTCGTGCAGTTTGTCGAGCATCTCGCCTTGATCTGCACCATCGGTCTGGCGGTAAGCGTGGTGTACTTTCTGATCTGGTACCGCGCTGGCTATCTGTCAGCCAAGGTGGATGACGTGCCTGCCATGATCGCCCGGTTGCGGGAGGAGTATCGGATCACAGATAAGACACTATTGGTGAAATCGGGCGTGGTGTTGCTTTTGACGGTCACCTTGTTTGTGTTCCACAGCGCCTTGCACATGGAACCGAGCGTGGCGGCCATGGCCGGTGCGTCCCTGTTGCTGGTGATCAGCGGGGTCCATATCGTCGAGATGGTGGAGCAGGAAATTGAGTGGCCCACCCTGATTTTTTTCATGATGCTGTTCATTATCGTGGCGGGCGCCGAGCAGACCGGTCTGATTCAGATCGTGGCGAACGGTGTGCGGGCGGCGTCGGAGGGGTCCCCGGTGATAGCGGTTGTCCTGGTGCTATGGGTCTCGGCCATTTTTTCCGCAATCGTCGACAACATACCGTTTACGGCCACCATGCTGCCCATTGTCGCCTACCTGACTGACGTCGTTCCCGGCATCCACGGCGGCGTCCTGTGGTGGGCGCTGGCGTTGGGGGCATGTCTCGGGGGCAACGGCACACTGATCGGTGCCAGCGCGAACGTGGTTACCGCCGGAATGGCGGAAAAGGCGGGTTACCCGATTTCATTCATGACCTATATGCGCGTCGCCATGTTGCCGATGTTAATCACGGTAACGATCAGTATGGTGTGGCTACTCGCGTTCCAACTCTGACCCGGTTGCGCAGCGCGGTAATTACCCCGGGGCGGTGGTCCCCAATGCCGTGTTGCGCCCGAATGCTGTTGCATTCGCGATACATTCTGGTGTAGAGTCGCCACCATCGTGTAGTGAATCCTGTCCATTTGCGGTTATCCGACAGCGCGCCGAGTGAGGATTGCGACCGGTCCGGGCTACCGTATCAATCAGCAAGACTGCTTCTTCGCGCCACGCAAACGGATGAACTTTTCGGGCTGGCACGCCTCTTTATTTCAGGTCATTCCGACAAACATGTCATTCCGACAAAGGGAGCCATGTCACAGAAAAACAAACTACGTGTGGAAAATGTTACCAAGATATTCGGTGATCAACCCGAACAGGCTCTGCGGCAGTTGGAGGCGGGTGTCCCGAAAGACGAGATCTATCGCACCACGCGCAGCGTGGCGGCAGTCGCCAATGTGTCGTTCGAAGTCGGCCAGGGCGAAATCTTTGTGGTCATGGGGTTGTCCGGCTCTGGCAAATCCACTCTGATCCGTTGTTTGAACCGGTTGATTGAGCCCACCAGCGGGCACGTCTTTCTGGACGGCGATGATCTGCTGGCGGCCGATGCCCGAAGCCTGCGCGAGATCCGGCGCACCAAGCTGGGCATGGTGTTTCAGCATTTCGCGCTGATGCCACATCGAACGGTGGGTCAGAACACCGAGTACAGTCTGAAAATCCGCGGTATCGACCGCGCCACCCGGCGCCAGGCAGCGTTAAAGGCCCTTGAGCAGGTGGGACTGCGCGAGTGGGCCGACAGCATGCCCCAACAGCTCAGCGGCGGTATGCAGCAGCGAGTTGGACTGGCCCGGGCACTGGCCGCCGATCCCGAACTTCTGCTAATGGATGAGCCCTTCAGTGCACTGGACCCGCTGATCCGGCGTGATATGCAGCAGGAGTTGCTGCAACTCCAGCGGCATATGCACAAGACCATCATCTTCATCACCCATGATCTTAACGAGGCGCTGATACTGGGCGACCGGATCGCCATCATGAAGGACGGTCAGTTCGTCCAGCTGGGTACGGCGGAGGACATCGTCAGCCAGCCGGCCACCGACTACGTGGCGGCCTTTACCCAGGATGTGGACCGCGGTCGGGTGTTCCGGCTTGGCAGCATCATGCATGATCCGCAGTCACTGCCGGCCGCCAGTGACCTGGCGACTGCCAGAGAGCGTCTGCAGCAGGTCACGGACGGAGCCTTGTACGTCGTGGACGGTGAACAACGGCCTCAGGGTTTGATTACTGCGGCAGCGCTCGATGGCGTTGGCCGGGGCTCCCTGCAGGATTATTTGCGAACCGACTTTCCGAGCGCCGATTGCGATACTCACCTGAGCGACGTCTACAGCCAGTGTGCGGCGGGTGTCCCGATTGCGGTGCTCGACGGGGGCGGCCGCCTGTGCGGAGTGGTCGAACCTGCGCAAGTCTTCGCCAAACTGGCCGGCGGCCAGGTGACTGAGAGCGCTGCGTCCGACACAACAGCCCGCTGAACCAGGGAGACCGACATGCATTGGCAGATTTCCTATTACTACGTACTGCCGCTGGACGACTGGATCGAGTACTTCGTCAAAGACTGGCTGGTGCCAAACTTCAGGCCGGCACTCAGAGCGGCGCAGGTGCCGGTTAACTATGTACTGCAGAATCTCGATGCGTTTCTGCACTGGATACCGTTTCCGGTATTCGTACTGGTGGCCACCTTCCTGGCGTGGCTGCTGGCTACGCGTGGCGTCGCGATCTTCACCTTCATTGCAACGATCCTATTTGATCTGTTCGGCATGTGGCAGCCGACCATGACAACACTGGCAATGGTACTCACCTCGGTGGTGTTCTGTGCCGTTGTCGGCATTCCAGTGGGCATTATCGCGGCCCGCAGTGATCGCGCCGCATCCGTGATCCGTCCGATTCTCGACATCATGCAGACCATTCCGGCCTTCGTTTATCTGGTGCCGATCGTAATGCTGTTCGGAGTCGGGTTGGTGCCGGGTATCATCGCCACCATTATCTTTGCCATGCCGCCGATCATACGACTGACCAATCTGGGGATTCGTCAGGTTCAGGCGGACCTGGTCGAGGCTGCGTACGCCTTCGGTTCGACGCCGTGGCAGCTGCTGTGGGATGTCCAGGTGCCGCTGGCGCTACGGACCATTATGGCGGGTCTCAACCAGACCCTGATGCTGGCCTTGTCGATGGTGGTCATCGCAGCGCTGATCGGTGCTGGCGGCCTGGGGCTCCAGGTGTACACCGGTCTGGGCGACTGGATGTCGGAATGGCCGCATTGGGCGGTATCGGGATCGTACTGTTGGCCATCGTACTTGACCGGATTACCCAGTCGCTGGGTGAGACCGGCCGTGCCGATGTGGTCTCGCCCGGCGAGAAGCTGGCCAGGCTTCTCGGCCGCCGCCGTGGTGCGGCGGCGGCTACCGGTGATGACCGCGATTCCGGCCGGAACAGTTAGCATCGCCGTCTGTGATTTTCGATCGGCTCTTTTCGGAGCCGATCACCCATGTGTGCCGGCGCTCTTAACATAAGCAGTCCGGCACATTCTATCCGGCAGCGGGATACGCTGCCCGGCCAAGACCGGAGCGGGACGTTCCGGCCCTTTCGCCAATAAGGAGAACATTATGCGTAGATCAGCATTCGCTACACTCACCGGCCTTACCGCTAGCGCGCTGCTTGCGGTTGGTATGGCACTGCCAACGGCCCAGGCCAAAGACCTGCCGGGTACCGGGAAAACGGTCAAGCCAGCCCGGGCGACCTGGGATACCGGCTGGTTTCAGACTGAAATCTACATCAAGGCCATCGAGAAGCTGGGTTACAACGTACAGCCGCCGGTAACCCTTGGCAATCCGGCGTTCTACCAGGCCGTGGGGCAGGGTGACGTCGACTTCTGGGTCAACGGATGGTTTCCGTTGCACAACACCTATAAGAAGAATTTCCAGCCCGGCGCCGAGACCATTGGCTACGTTGCCAAGGGTGGTGCCTTGCAGGGCTATCTGATCGACAAGAAGACCGCTGAAAAATATCACATCACCAATTTGAGCGATTTCAAAAACAAGAAGATCGACAAGCTGTTCGACACCAACGGTGATGGTAAGGCAAACCTGGTAGCCTGTCCGCCCGGTTGGGGCTGCGAACTGGTCATCAAGCACCAGTTGGATGCCTACGGTCTGCGGCCTTATATCGAACCGATCAAGGCCAGCTACTCGGCGTCGATGGCCGATGCCATCGGGCGCTACCGGGAGGGCAAGCCGATCTTCTTCTATACCTGGACGCCAAACTGGACTGTCGGCATGCTGAAGCCCGGCAAAGACGTGGTCTGGCTGGAAGTGCCGTATCCGTCGCTGCCAAAGGATCAGAAAAATCTGGAGAAGTACACCAGCCTGAAAAACGTCAAAGGCTGCGCCGGGGGCCATAACCCGTGCAAACTGGGTTGGCCTGCCAATGACATCCGGCCGGTGGCTAACAAGGCTTTTCTGAAGAAGAATCCGGCCATCAAGAAGCTGTTTGAGGAAATGCGGATTCCCATCAAGGCCATCTATGCTCAGAACGCCCAAATGAACGCCGGTGCCGACAAGCCCAAAGACATCTCGCATCAGGCGGACCAGTGGATCGCGGCGCATCAGAAAGAGTTCAACCGCTGGATCAAACAGGCCGAAGCCGCAGCCGACTGAGCGTCCGATCCAGCAACGTCAAGCCGCGTCGACGCCACGACGCGGCTTTTTTCGTATCCCTTTCCTTGATCCTAACTGAATTGCTCGACGGGAGGGTTTTTGCTATAAGCTTAAAGGCTGCGCACGGAATGAGGAGTAACCATGGCCTTAGCTGACAGCCCTGTGGCTGTTCCAACTGTCGAGCCTTACCAGGCGGGTGAGGACGAGGAGTACATGAACGAAGCGCAGAAGGAGCACTTCCGGCAGTTGCTACTGCAATGGCGGGGGCAACTGATGGAGGGCGTCGAGCGCACCGTCACCCACATGCAGGGCGGGTCGAGTAATCACCCCGACCCGACCGACCGGGCTACGCAGGAGGAGGAATTCGCGATCGAGTTGCGTACCCGCGATCGTGAGCGCAAGTTGTTGCGCAAGATCGACGCCACGCTGGCGTTGATCGATAACGATGATTACGGTTACTGCGATACCTGCGGTTCGGAAATCGGGCTCGGCCGGCTTGAGGCGCGGCCTACTGCGACGCTTTGTATCGAGTGCAAGACCCTGCAGGAACTGAAAGAGAAACGACAGGGGCGCTGAACACTGATAACAGCGATATCCGGCCGGGCTCAGATACACGGAATGATGCGCGCGCCGGCTGTTATCGCGGGCGGTTCGCGCCGTCCCCCAGCGGACCGCTGCACTTCGGCTCGCTGGTGGCTGCCGTGGCCAGCTATCTCGATGCGCGCCACAACGGCGGTGATTGGCTGCTGCGGATCGACGACGTCGATGCGCCCCGGGTAGTGCCGGGTGCGGCGGACCGGATCTGCCGCAGCCTGGCGTGTCACGGTCTGTATTGGGATGGTGTCGTGCGCTATCAGAGCCGCTGGCTGGGGGATTACCAGGCAGCGCTCGAACGCCTGACCGCAGCCGGTCTCACCTATCCTTGTAGTTGTACCCGGCGGGAACTGCGCGCGCTTGTCGCAGCGGGGTCGACGGGGTTGATTTATCCCGGATTCTGTCGTGACGGGCCGCGTCAGCCCGGGCGCCGCGCCGCGATTAGGGTGCGCGTTCCGGAGGCTCTAATTGGTTTCGATGATCTGCTGCAAGGCCGGTTTCAGCAGCACCTTGCCGCTGAGGTCGGGGATTTCGTTGTCCGCCGTGGCGATGGCTTGCTGGCCTATCAGCTGGCAGTCGTGGTCGACGATGCCGCACAGCGCGTGACCCATGTCGTCCGGGGTAGCGACCTGCTTGATTCCACGCCCCGACAGATTTTTCTGCAGCAGCAGCTGGGTCTGCCGACACCGCGTTACCTGCACATCCCGGTCAGCGTTGATCGTCGCGGCCACAAGTTGAGCAAGCAGACCGGTGCCGCAGCTCTGGACGACACCCGGCCAGGGCCGGCACTGTACGACGCTCTGGCGCTGCTGGGCCAGCGCCCGCCGCGCGAACTTCAGGGGGCGCCGCCGGCGCTGCTGCTGGAGTGGGCGACCGCGCGCTGGTCGGTGGACCGGATACCCCGGCGGCGCCAGTTCACGCCCGGGGCTCTGGCGCCAGGCTAGGGTCGGGATGGTGCAGCGGCCGGGTGGCGACCACCAGGCCGTCGGCATCGGCGTACAGATAATCGCCGCTGTTGAAAGTCACTCCCGCGAAGCGTACCGCGACGTCGCTTGCGCCCTGGCCGCGCTTGGCGCTGCGCAGCGGGTGGGCGTCAAGCGCCTTGACCCCGAAATCCATGGTGGCCAGTATGGCACTGTCGCGAATACAGCCGTAAATGACGGCGCCGGCCCAGCCATGGTGCCGGCCGAGCTCGGCGAGCTGGTCACCGAGTAGTGCGCAGCGCCGGGAACCGCCCCCGTCGACCACCAGGATGTGACCATTCCCTGGTTGTTCCAGCGCCGATCGCACCATAGTGTTGTCCTCGAACAGCCGTAGTGTCGCGATGGGCCCGTGAAACACCGTCCGGCCGCCGAAATTGCGCAGCAATGGTTCAGCGATCTGCAGTTCGGCACTGTACGCGTCACACAAATCACAGGTTGTTATAGCCGCCATTGAAGACTGTCCTCAGGGGCAGGGTTGGCGGGCCGGCGGTGGCGGGGAATCAACCCCAGTAACGCACCGGGCCGGTGTCGACGTGTACGAAACCGGAGCGCGGGTAGTAGCCCACGCCGCCCAGTTTGAGCGACATGGCGGCCCGCCGCACCTCGGCCAGGCCACGTCCCGGGACGTGAATGTCGGTGGCCTGGCCGTACATATGGAAGCTGTTTTTGGCAACACCGGAACTGCGCTGGCGCAGCATGGCATTGGTCTGCGGCGAACGGTAGCCGCACAGAATTTCCAACGGGCGCTTGGAATCGAGTTTCAGTCGCAGGGTGTAGAGCAGGTCGATCAGGTGTTTATCGATGCGCTTGACCAGACCATTGTAGTGATCCCGCAGGGCGTAGTTGATCTCCTGCATCGACTCCCGGATATAGCCATCACTGGGCGTCCAGTACACCAGCCGCAGGGTTTCTCCGGTATGCGGCGAGTAGAACGACACCGCGCGTTCCCGGCTTGCCGCCAGGGCCGGGGTGCTGGCGAGCAGGCCAAGCGTGGCAGTGGTGGCCGCGGACACGCACAGGAAGTTGCGGCGACTGACCGCATTGCCGCCGCCGGCGGGTTGCGGCCCGGTAGCTTGAGGACGCTGTGGATTACGACGTAGCATAGGTTGCAGTCTCCTAATACACTGGGTTGCGGTTATTGTTGTTATGGTTGGGTAAGGTCCGGCGTCGGCCCGGAGGCCGTGCAACCGGGGTGAGCGTTCGGCGCCAACGGAGGCCTGGTGGGGTTGGCTGGCGGGCGGAACGAACCAGCATCAAGAGGTTGGCTTAGTGGCGAAAAAGCAGCCTGTAACAGCGGCCGTGCGCATGTTGCGTGCGCATGGCGTAAGTTTTACGGAACATGCCTTCAGATATCAGGATCGGGGCGGGGCAGCTCAGGGGGCCCGGGTTCTGGGCGTTGCCGAGCACGACGTCATCAAAACGCTGATCATGGAAAACGATCATAAGGAAGCCTTGATTGTGCTCATGCACGGCGATCGCCAGGTTTCGACCAAACAGCTAGCACGCAGCATTGCTGCAAAGTCGGTTGTTCCGTGTGAGCCCGACGTAGCCTGCAGACACAGCGGTTATTTGATTGGCGGTACCTCTCCCTTCGGTACTCGCAAAACTATGCCTGTATTTATCGAAACCTCGATCTTAGAGCTTCCCCGGCTGTTTATCAACGGGGGCCGTCGCGGTTATCTGCTGGAAATGAGGCCGCAGGACCTGCAGCGGGTGCTGGGTGCCACGCCGGTCGCCGTGGCCGTTTGACACCAGCCGAGCCTTGCGCTCCACTTAAACGGCTTTGACTACCCATTTCACCACAGCGGGAACATCATTATGTTGATACGCGAAGCGGGGCTGCTGCGACTGGCCGCCGCCATCGTCCGGCAAGGCGGCAGTGAATCCGCGGAGGCTGACATCGTCAGCGAGCATCTGGTGACTGCCAATCTCACCGGGCACGACAGCCACGGTGTCGGTATGTTACCCACGTATGTGGAAAATCTGCGGGCCGGGCTGCTGCAGCCTAACCGGCCGGCGAGGCTGGTGACCGACAATGGTCCCATCATGGTGTTCGACGGCCAGCACGGCTACGGTCAGCGGGTCGCGCGCGAGGCGGTGGCCGCCGCCATAGAACGCTGCCGCCAGACCGGCGTGGTGCTGCTGGCGCTCCGTAGTGCCCACCATATCGGCCGCATCGGGACCTACGGTGAACAGGTTATAGCAGCCGGCCTGGTCGGTTTGCACTTTGTCAACGTCACCGACCACGATCCCTGGGTGGTGCCGTTTGCCGGCCGGGAGGCCCGGCTGGTGACCAACCCGGTCTGTCTGGCGATGCCGGGAACGGACAACACGGCGCCCCTGCTGCTGGACATGGCGACCAGCCGGATCGCGGTCGGCAAGGCCCGGGTGGCACTGAACAAGGGTGTGCCACTGGCCGACGGCATGGCCCTCGATGCCGCGGGCGAGCCCTGCAACGATCCGGTTGAACTGTTCGGGCCGCCGCGTGGTGCGCTGCTGCCGTTTGGCGAGCACAAGGGTTCCGGCCTCGCCCTGTTCTGTGAACTGCTGGCCGGTGCACTGACGGGGGGTGGCACCATTCAACCGGGTAATGAGCGGCATTACAGCATCATCAACAATATGCTGGCGATCCTGGTCGATCCGGCGCGGCTGGTCGATACGCATTGGTTGGGAAGCGAGATTGACGCCTTGATCGAGTATGTCAAATCGTCAGCGCCGCAGGATCCGAACCAACCGGTGCAGGTCGCCGGTGAACCGGAGCGACGGGCACTGAGCAATACGTAACGAAATGAAAAACAAT
>CAVQMB010000031.1:0-255380 GCA_963713445.1 uncultured Gammaproteobacteria bacterium
GACCTGTTCGCAGATGGCCACCGATTCGCCCGGCGCACCAGCCGCGCGAGGTACTGTCGACGGCGTGGACCGGACCCCGGCCATGGGGATCGGTTCGCCGGCCGACTGGCCGCGCGCGGTCAGGGTGATGTCCAGCAGCTCCGGCGGCGCGCCGGGCGTCGTCGTAGAACAATTCGTAGAAGTCACCCATGCGGTAGAACAGCAGGATGTCCGGGTGCTCGGCCTTGATGCCGCAGGTACTGCTGCATCATCGGCGTATGCTGCTCATTTTTTTCTAATGAACTCATGCCGTTACGCTGTGCTACTTATTGAATTATAAGTATTTATCGTTTTTCCGTCGTCTCTTGCAGTCTCATCGAGTCTCACGAAATATCATCCAATCTCAGGAAAAAGTGTAACTTGAAGTGTAACTTTTGTTGGTGTAACTTTTCTTGAAATCCAAAAGTTACACTTTTTTCCGTTGCGTCGGACAAACTGACATCAATTCAAGAGGATGCCAATGGCAACAGTACAGAGTACCAAACCTTTGTCTTCCAGGACAGTGGAGACGATGAAGCCGGGAGATAAGATTAAGGCCGACACGGGAGAAAACATCGGGTTGCGAGTGAAATGCGGGGCTACCGGAGTAAAGACATTTTTCTATCGCTATACCAGCCCGATCACCTCAAAGCTCGTTCAGGTGAAAATCGGCAACTTCCCGGAGACCTCCCTGGCCGAAGCGAGATTGAAGCTCCAGGAGCTTAAACAAATTCGCCGCCAGGGGCGATGCCCGGCAACCGAGGCCAAAGAGGAGAAACGGCAGAAACGGGAGCAAGCCCAGGAATTGGAACAGGGACAAGTAGAGTCAGTTGAGAAGTCCTTCACCGTAGAGAACCTCGTAGAACTCTACCTGACCCAATATATCGAAGACCGGAAATCTCCAAGCGGAAGGAAAATCGCCGGTGCACGAAAACCGAAAGGTCAGTCTGAGACGCGCAGAACCCTCTATGGCGATGTGATTCCCAAGTTGGGGGAGATGCCGGCAAATGCTGTCACGCGAAAGGCTGTGGTGGATATGATCATGGCAATTGTTCAACGTGGGGCAAATGTTCAAGCAGGAAATGTACTGAGAGAGCTTTCCGCCGCCTACGAATTTGCGATTGGTCTGGGCTATTTTTCAGATGAGTTTGCAAATCCGGCAATTCTCGCCAAATCAAGCCTCAGACAGGCCAAGGTGAAACTTACCCATCAACGAGGAAAAAGAGTCCTCTCTGATACCGAGTTGGCGACGTTGCTGAAATGGTTGCCTGGCTCTGATTACACCGCAACACAGAAGAATGTTCTTCGATTTACCCTCTGGACAGGGTGTCGTACCGGAGAGGTCTGCAATGCGGCCTGGAAGGACATCGACTTGGAGAAACAGACATTTCATATAAGGGAGAGCAAGACGGAGGTCGAGCGCTATGTGCAATTGCCCCGCCAGGCGGTGGAATTCTTAACAACGCTTCGCCTGACCACTGGAGACTATCCGTTCCCATCCCAGAAAACGCGGCTGCCTATCCAGCAAAAGCAACTAACCGAGCAGGCCTGGCGGATGAGGCAAAGCAACAAGATGGTAAATCTTCCGGCCTGGACACCTCATGATCTGCGCAGAAGCGTCAGGACCGGCTTGTCACGCCTGCAATGTCCTAACGAAGTGGCCGAAGCGGTATTGGGGCATTCACGTAAGGGGATTGAAGGAACCTACGATTTGCACCGGTACGAGGCGGAGTGTAGGCAGTGGTTACAGAAATGGGCGGATCATCTGGACTCGCTTATTCGTGACAAACAATCACTCAATCAATGCCAGATTCTGCCGTTTTTCAATGAGAAGTTTTACCACGGCTTGAAGTTCCTCTGTCGTTTTTCCCGAGGCAAATGCATTTAACATCGTATCCACTTCATGGGCCAGCCAGCCGACAGAACGATTACCAAGGGAAACCCCAGGAGGGAACAAGCCTTCACTGATTCGACGATAGAGGGTCGCGTGACTCATCCCGGTTCGATTTAACACCGCTGGTTTTCTTTCGATTCGGATTGCGTGATGCTCAGACATACGCGATGAATACAGGCTGGTGTGCGATTGTCGGTTGCTTCATGGGTTCACGTGCTCCACCGTGCTTTGATACACAGTTCATACTAACGGTGGGTCGTGCGAGAAAAACCTGGGAAAGCGGGCAGGCAGGTGCTATTTCGGGTGATGATAATGTCCATGCCAAAACTTTAGCACGGTGCCAATTTAATGGGCAAAGAGAAAATGTTTAGCAGGCGGATAAATCAGCTAACCGAGACGAGCTGAGTAGGATTTCTATCCGGGTTACGCTGTTGTATCCAGGCAGCGATGATCAAACAGGCAAACAAATTTTCCCATGCAGTATTTTTCAGGAGATTGCTCTTAAACCATCTCCCCCTTAAACACCACAACCCCACAGATCCGGGCATTCTGGTTGACCTCGATGATCGCGGTTCGGCCATTCTGGATTCAGCGCCTTCAGATACTGACGGCCTTCCTCGACGATAAGTTGTTTGAAGGTGGCCTCTGCGGTGTCTTCAATCATGACGACCACATATTTTCCATGGATCGGGTCGGCATGAGGATCCACGAAGATCAGGTCGCCGTCATGGAACTTGGGTTCCATGCTGATGCCGCGTACGCGCAGGACATAGGAATCTTTGCTGCAACTGACGGGGCAGGGTAGTAACTCCTGACCGTATTGCGGTTGGTAACCTTCGGCGATTTCCATCCATTCGCCAGCCTGCACCCAGGAGATCACCGGGCACAGGCTGCGGATATCGGGTCCGATGTGCGCATTGACCTCCGTGCCGGCGATGTGTGACTGGTCCCATTCATCCCTATGCGGTGTCGTCCATCCAGCCTTCGTGCTTGCCCATTCCGCGTTCCAGCTTTTCGGCCAGATCGTCGCCGATGCCCCGCGGAGTGCCTTTTTTCGTGCGCATCTGGCGCCGGACCTGGCTGATATAGGAACTGTTGGTGCCGACGCGTTCGGCCAGTTTCGCAGCAGAGCCGGCTTCGGCAATCAGAAGCTCGAGATTTTTCAATCGAATTTGTTCGGGGATGCGCGTCATGCAGGGACTATAGCAGAAATTTAGCATAACGATAAACATTTAGTTGGGAAGTTAGCTTGCTGATAGATATGCATGGTGCTAATGTTCGGCGGCATGAAGCTAAGGACATTTTTGAAATATGCCACCAAGCGGGAACGCGCCGAGTTGGCTACCGTTTGCAACGATTCAGTTGCTTATTTGTATCAGCTGGCTGGTAAGCACCGGCATGCGAGCCCCCAGATGGCGACACGAATTGAGCAGGTCAGCCAGCAGGTGGCGGACCGATCAGGAGGGCGGCTGGAGCCGGTGCCGCGGGAAAGCCTGGTCCGTTACCCGGAGATATTCGTCGGCCTGCAGGGATGGGAATGACCAATGGCTGGCAAACCCACAACGCCGTCTGCGAATTTGTCGATATCACAACCGGCAGAAGCAATCACCAGCCCGGCGCCACAGATGATCGATATCTCCCGAATTCAGCCATACGAGCACAATCCGCGTCACGGCCGCAATCCCGAATATGACCGGATCAAGAGACTCGATTCGCAATACCGGTCTGGATCAACCTTTGGTGGTTACGCAGCGGCCAGATGCGACGGACTATATCGTCCATGCCGGTGGCAATACGCGCCTGATCATACTGAAGGAGTTATTCGCCGAGACCGGTGATCCGCGTTTTGCCGCAGTACCTTGCCTGCTCAAACCCTGGTGCCGCGAATCCGATGTCCTGCTGGCGCATCTTCGGGAAAACGACCTGCGGGGAGGTCTTACCTTCATCGATAAGGCGCGTGCTGTTTGCGAAGCGCAAAAATTGCTTGCCGAAGAGCTCGGTCTCGATGAGATCTCTCAAAGGCGTCTCGAAACAGAACTCCGCCGTGCCGGGTATCGCATCACCCAGGCGCGTATTTCCCAGATGGAATACACCGTCCATCGATTGTTACCCGTCATCCCCATTGCGCTCGAAGGTGGACTCGGCAGGCCGCATGTGGAACGTATTCGCAGATTGGAACGTGCCGCTTACACGATTTGGCGTGATCGATGTTCCGAGTCTGGCAGAGGATTTCGAAGAGGTCTTCACGACACTATGCAAACGGTACGATAGCCCCGACTGGGACACAGATGTGCTCCGCAGCGCATTGGAATCTGAAATTGCCGCTGCATTGGATGTCAGCATTCATACCGTACGCGTGATGCTCGATGCCGAGATGGCCGGCCGGGAACTGGTGATCCCGGAGACCGAAGTGGAACCGGATGCCGGATGAGGAATCATCAGAACCTGAGCGCGCCACAGACGAATGTCCGATTCGATGCTGACCAGGATGATGGAGGTTCGCGTGGTATCCAGTTCGGATCGAACCTCCAGTGATGAGTCTACCACCGGAATTACCGGATCAGTCGGATCCCGGTAGTGCGCCGGATCCTGGTCTGCTGGATGACGATGTCAAAGAGACTTCTGAACCTGATGCCGAGCTACCGAATCTCACCAACGACACCAGCCCGAATGATCTGAAGTCATTGCGTGGCCGCGCCTGGACGCTTGCGGCGCGACTGGCCCAGCGTAACGGCATGGCGGACCTCGTTGAAGCGGTGTCCGGCAAGGGGTTGGGATTCGTGTTGCGCGATGTTCCGGACCCGACCCTGGCGGATCAACTCGACGAAGACAGTTTGAGTCAGCTCACCATGCTGTGGTGGCAGTTGGCGGCCTGTGCGGAAATGACCTTTGCGCCGCTCGAGGCCATCCTGCCGCTGCTGCCGGACGAATCCATCCTTCGCCGCGCGCTTGAGACCGAGGACGCCGATCTGTTGTTCAGCAGCATCTGGACACTGGATCCCGGCCACACCGGCTACCGGCTCTGGCGGCCACTCGATGACCGGGACTGGCGTGATCTGCTGGGCTTGATGGATACCTATCGACGCATCCGCCGGATCGCCGCGGATACGGGTGTATCGATCTGGGAGTAGAGGCGATGGAGAGCACGAAGGAATCCGATCTGGTCACCGCCGTATTGATGTATGCCATTCGCTGCCTGGCCGAAGGCGACCACGTGGCGTTGCAAAACATGAAGTTCGGTCCGCGCGAGATCGAGGCCCTGCGGGAGATGAACGTCTCGGATCTCTATCGTGTCGAATCGCTTCGCGCCCATTGCCTGGATATCGCGCTGAATCGGCAGGTGTACTGGCCGATGATCGATCACCTGCGGGTGCAACGTGAATCGGAAGAGACCCTGCAGTCGCTGATCGCGGCCGATGCGCCGCATGAGATGCTGTTGATCCTGTTCGGATTGAATGCCCGTGATTACGGTCGGCTAAGGCGTACCCTGTCGGTGAGTCCTTCGGTGGGGCGTCCCCCCGAAGCCGATGAGGAAAGTTCCCACCGGCTCTGGCAGGCCTGGTCGAGCCGGGTCGATGGGGAGACAACCGGATTACTCGCGCCCACCGATTACCTGGAACTCCACCGGGAGACCGGGGTGCCGATGCGCGCCATCTGGAACCTGACCCAGCGTTGGGCCCAGTACGGAAACCTGACCGGCCAGATCGACGACGGTGCCGCTCAGGTGGGTGGTGATGAATGAGCAGACAGGCGTTCATTCGTCCGGAAACACTCGCCCTCGATAAACTGATCAAGGCCACCATCGCCCGCGTGGAGGCCTCACCCGACGGGGGTGCCGCCGACACGGTGCTTTTTCTCGGAAACCGGCACCAGTCGTTTCCCACTGCGGTGATCCGCGATCCGGTACTCGAGCCGGTCGACAAACTGGTCTGGATGGTCATCATGCTGGCGGTTCGGGAGACGGGGGCTAATACCGCTTTTCCGGGTTATGACGACCATTGCCGGCATGGCCAATGTTTCATCGCGCTCTACGATTGCCCGTGCGATTGCCATCCTGCGTGCCTCGCGCTGGTTGACCCTCTGTGGTCGGATGCGTAAAGCCAGCGGGCGGTTTCGCGGTAACGTCTATGCACTGCACGACGAGCCCTTGCCACTGGCCGATGTGATCCACCTGGATGGCGACTACATGGCCTTTCTGAACAAGGCCGTGAGCCATGGTCATGCCCGGGTGCGTACCGTGGCCAAGGGGGTGTTGGCGTCCATCGATGAGGATGTCGGGGGAGGGCGTGAACGTATGCGCCCTGGAACATCCAATCGAGCGGCGGATACAGTCCGCGGTGGGAACAGGTAACGAAGGACCACGCCGGTTTCTTTTCGTTTACCCGCGATGCTATTCAGCAGATTCGTCATGATTCCATGGGCAACAGGCAGGCGCCGGATCACCATGACCAAAATTCGAACTCGGTTGAGACCCGAGTTCGAAATTCGAACGCACAAAAATCGAACTCAGGTTGTAGTAGTAGTAATAATAAAAAAACAACAACTACTACTTCTGGCGAGAGTGCGTCGAAATTTGTGCATGCCGGTGAGCACGGAGAACCGCTGGTATATCCAGCGGCGGCTGGGCGACAACCAGCGAGACATCGCAAACCGCTATCTTTCCACGCTCTCCCCAGCGGATCGCCAGCCGATTCTTGATGAACTGGAGGGGCGGTTTCAGGCCGAGCAAAAGGGCATGAAGCCGGTCTATGACGAGATCAGCTTCCTGTTCCGTCTCTGTGAACTGATGAAGTCGGGCGAGTTTCGTGCCCAATCTCGGCATCAAGGTGCGGGATGCCCGGCGCGCGCGGGAGACCCAGCGTCAACAGGCAGCACGCCAAGACACAGCCAGCGGAACCGAAGGAGACCGAGGAGCAACGCCAGAAGCGCATGGCGCTGGCAAAGGTACGGATGGATGAAATGCGGAAGGCGTTGGGAATGCCAACAAATAAGGAGCCATTATCAGAAGCTAAAGAGATCATAAGGTTTCCTCTAAGTGATTCCACTGGAATCACCTGTCGAAATTCGAACTCGGTATATAACCCTCCCATTTGTCGACGGGATTTTCCCTTGTTCATAACGAGTGCGCATGCGTTGATACGCGCAAACTCATGCAACAAGGAACCCGACAACCTGTGACCACGGAAAATCCGATTCCCAAACCGACCGATGCTGACAAACTGGGTCCACTGCGTGGCCAGGTCTGGCTGACGCTGCAGACGAACCAGGCCCGTCGGCTGATTCGTGGTCGTAACGGCACGAAGGGACAATCGCCGATCATCGGTCTGGGGCTATTCGCTGAACGGCTGCGACTGATCTGGCAGGCGTCGCGCAATGATGATCCGTATGCAGACTGGTGGCTAATCAAGGTACATGAAGCCATTGAGGATCGGGAGGCGCTATTCCAGCGTCTCCAGCGGGATCTGGATGAGCGGTTGACACAGATGGGTTCGATAGAGGTCGCCGTTGCCGTGTCTGAGCGACCCTACCGGATGCCGCTACAGTTCGCCAATCCCTATGCTTATCAGGCCGCACGCCTCGTATCGACATACGATGCCCTGGTTTGTGCCGCGCTAACCGCCAGCCACATCGGTGTGCTGGATCGTGCATCGCGTGACCAAGTCATTGAGCTGGGCGCACGCAAGATCCGCGGTCTGTTCATGATTCCCCAGGGTTATCGCTTTCTGCGCATCGAGCGGTCTGATATTCAGAAAGGCAACGACAAAAGTACGCAGGCAGTCCAGCTCATGGGAACAGTTCCCGATGATGTATTGAGTGGTGAACGTCGTGCACCGATGGCGCCAACTCAACGACACTTGTCATCGGGATTCTCCAGGAATCTCGGACTGCATTCCGCACCCACCGCACCGGCCACAGCTCCTTCCTCTGACGAAAACGACGACGCGTGATGTGTCGGGTTTCCTCTGGCGTGTCAGCCACGTGTCTCCATAATCCTGAGCTTGTTTGAAGTCAATGGGGCCGTCTTGTCATGGCAAAAGCACAGCCAGGAATCCGAGTCACCATACAGCTTGATCCCCGTGTGGCGCTGGAGTCCGTCCTGCTGAACCGGCACAGACAAGTGCCGGTTAACCGCCGGCAGGAATGGTTGCGTGGGTTGCTGGTTCAGGGATTTAGATCCGAGATCGAATCGCTACGCGGTACATCTGACGATACGAAACGCGATTCGACCATGGCATTCACGAACTCGATGCCCCGGTCGCCGCGTCGGACTGCCGGACTCCCCGAATCGGCGCCTGCTGTTGTGACCGCTGAGCCAGTATCGGCCACGGAGGGTACTAAACCCTTCGCGGCGCTGGGCAAGGTGATGGGCTAGGGCGGGCAACCTACAAACATAATCGATAACGAATCAGAGGATTAAAAACATATGGCTGACGCAAGCTCAATAAATCCCATCCCGGTTGGCCTCGACGATGGCTATGCATTCACCAAGATCGCACTTCCGGATGGCCGGTTACTCGCGATTCCTTCACGCGCCCGGGTCGGCCAGTCCGGCGTGACCTGGATCCATGAGGCCGAGCAACGCATCTCCGAGTACGAGACAGAGGATACCGTGTATTCGGTTGGCGCCGTTGGACGGTGCGCCCACGCATTTTGAGGGCTATCCCTGGTCTGGTCTGAACCGGGCCGTCGTTCAACATGCCCTGCAACAGGCCGGACTTGCCGGAAAGAGTGTGCATGCTGTCTCCGGTTTGCCTGTTAGCACCTTCTACCGCAAGAGCGGCGAGCATCGGCAGGAAACCATTGCCAGGAAGCGCGACAGCCTCAAGCAGGCAGTTCGGCCACTTTCGAATGCGCTGCCGGCGGGCATAGCGTTCCATGAGGTTATACCGGAGGCCTTGGCCGCCTGGTACGACTACGTGATCGTCGAACTGGAGGACGGCGTCACACTCGATGCGGATCGTGTCTCCGTGCCGGTTGCCATCGTCGACATCGGTGGGCGCACGACCGACTACGTGGTGGTAAAGGACCAGGGCATATTGCATGCCTCGTCTGGTTCCCTGCAGTGTGGAATGTTGAACGTGAAACAGAGCGTGGCCGATGGCATCCAGGAACGCTTCGATCTGGAGTCGCTGAGCGAGCAACTGGTATCCCAGGCGGTCGAGCACAAGGTTGTTCGTCTGCAAGGTAAGGAGCACGATGTTGCCGCGTTGGTCGAGGCCGCCAAGCGCGAGGTCGTGGAACGCATCCATGCCGAGACCCGCCGGCAACTGGGGCTGGGCGTCGAACTGGACCGTGTGCTGTTCGTCGGTGGTGGCACCGTGGCGCTGGTCGGAACACATCGCCAACTGGTTTCCGCATCAGGCGATCGCCGAACATCCGGCCTTCGCCAATGCCCGCGGCATGCTCAAGTACCTGCGCTACGTCTGTGAGGCCTCGGATGCGGCCTGAGCGCATCCAATAACCGGTTTTATCCGTGGTCACTGCGGTTCAGTGGCAAACGAGGCACCGTCGGGCCGTGCAACAGGTGCACAGCGGCAGTTCCCTGCCGTCGGTCCATCTCAAGGGAACGGAATCGTTTCCATTTCATTCACCCTGCCGGGCAAGCATTCCCGTCAGGGACGCGCTTGCTCCGGATGAAATCAACCTCTAAGGAGCAAGCGCTATGTCCAACCAACGAAACCACGCAAGTATTTCGATCTTCACACCAACGGCATCGGTTATCTCAACCGTGTCCGGGAGGTGACGCCGAAGGAGGGTGACGCCCTTTCTGAGTGTCACCATCGCTGCCCTTCGGGGCAGTGTCGACAACGCCCAGTACACGCATTTCGAGTGTCGCGTGTCCGGCAAGAAGGCGCAGGAAATCGTGCGTCAGCTCAAGCCGGCCGTCGAGGGCAAGTCTGAAGGTGCTGATCGGATTCACGCTCAGTGATCTGTATGCCGAATCCTTCACCTTCAAGAACGGTGACAAGGCCGGCGAGACCGGTATCAGCCTGAAGGCCCGACTGCTGCGCATTGCATGGGCCAAGGTCGACGGGCAACCGTTCTACACCGCAGCAAGAGAGCGCGGCGTAAATCAACATCCGGCCGGGTAACTCAGTTACCCGGCCACCTTCCAACCCATCGGGGGATCATCCCCCGCGGGACTGGTCTCCCCGTCTATTCTGAGGAGATCAGTCATGAAGAAACGGAGCATCGAGAACGGGTAGAGACCGGTTCGCCGGTCTGAAGCCGTCGGAGCTGAACGACGTGGAGAAGCAATCAGTGGTGACATTGGCGATGAAGGTGTTGGCGATCAAGCATCGCGCCGGGAGGGCCTTGAGCAGTCCGGAGGAGACGCGGAATTTTCTGCGTCTGCGCCTGGCCGACTACCGGAACGAGGTATTCGGATGTCTGTTTCTGGACAACCGGCACCGGATCATCGCTGTGCGCGAGTTGTTCCAGGGCACCATCGATGGTGCCTCGGTTCATCCGCGCGTCGTCGTGCAACAGGCCATGGAGGTGAACGCGGCCGCCATGGTCTTTTTCCACAATCACCCCTCGGGAGTTGCGGAGCCCAGCCGTGCGGATGAAATGATCACCCGCCGGCTGAAAGAGGCACTGGCACTGGTCGATGTGCGGGTGCTGGACCACTTCGTGGTGTCGGCGGGTGAGAGCGTGTCTTTCGCGGAACGTGGACTTGCTCTGACATTCGTACTTTTCTACAAACCCTGCCGGGAAAGCATCTTCTTCCCCGGCAGGGAAGGAGGTGTGACCTGGTGTCTATCCATCACAGGAGAAACACCATGTCCAACACTTCAAATGAACAAACCGCCGAATCGTTTTTCGGTGAGGTCATCTCCACCTATACCCGTGCCCAGGCCATCGAGGACGGTGTACTGATCGATGCGGGTGCCATGGCACAGGAGGCCGGTTTCAAATGGCCGGTGGCCCTGACATCCGCGGCCTGGGCCGATTGTGTGGCCTGGACGGAGGACGACAGCTGACAAGCAGGTCATCAGGACGAGTCCGGGAGGCTGTGGGATGTGCTCTATCATGGCGTCCCATGCCATCCGGACCAGCTAAGGATTCGGGTGACCGGCTGTTGTTCCAGCTCTACCGGGTGCCGCGTGACGGGCAGTCGACGGAAGCGGAGCTGATGACACTGAAACTGATCGTCGGCCCGGGTGATTCCGGTGAACCGGTGATCACGATCCTGCTGCCGCATGAGGACTGAAGCGTCGTCCGCAGCTGTAATTTCAACCGATCAAGTCAATGACTTGAGTTCATTCGCCAAACCCACCGGGGAGATCTTCTCCCTGGTGGGGGATGGTCTCTCCGACTTAACCAATCACAAGGAGATCATCATGAAATACATCGTTCAATACACCTTGCCCTACGAGCACCGGGTCATGGTCGGCATCGAGGCCGAAAGTTCGGACGAGGCCGTCAGCGAAGGCCGAGACCCTGTTCGATCAGGGCGATATCTGGCAGGACACGGCAAAGGTGCCGTTGCTGCTACGATGACTATCGAGGAGACGGGTGACGCCCGTTGCTCGTTTACCGTCGAACAGAAGTTGCCGATGATGAACCTGGCCGGAACCGGATGCGAGTGTCAGTAGCGATTCGTCGCCGGGATGCGGCTTTTCAGGCGTCAGGCTGCTGGTCGAGGCCTACCGCCGCGGTGAGGAACGGGGCGGCAGCATCGACTGGGACGATCTGGATCAGGCCTACCAGGCGGCGCTTCAGGCAACCGGGGCGAGTTCGGATAGAGGCAGCCCCGGCCAGGCCGTGCTGCAACGGCTGGCCGTCGTCATGGAAGGCGGCATCGTGCAGGCAGTGATTGCCGATCAGCCTGATGCCGCGCCGGCTGTTGCCGTCATCGATTACGATACCGACGGCTATGAGCCCGACGAGCTGCGTCATATCACGCAATCCGATGGTAGCCAGTCGATTGCGCTTGTTGTCGAGCATTATGTCGAGCCGGCTGGTATCAATCTGGATGAGGTATTCCAGGAATCCGAGTAGTCATCCCCATCCCCACTAACGCCCCGCTTTATGCGGGGCTCCTTTCTCCGCTCCATCCCATCACGTATACCGACCCGAAGGACGTACGAGTGAGTCAGATACTGGCTGACTACGTCCAGTACCAACACTTTATGGCTGTCCACTGAGTCCACAGGCCTTGCCCGCCACGGCAACGCGAGCCTCTAACTCGCGTGCCAAGGGCGGGGCCGCGTTCAGCGGCGCCTGTGGGCCCCAGTGGGCAGGTAGCAACGCTCCGAAGGATTGCACCAGCCGATTAGAAGCAGGCCCTGTGACAGGCGAATGCCTGGCGCATGGCGTGCCTGAACCGAAGGCGCCCTCGTCACTGGCAAGCGAAGCGGGGTAGTGACGAGGGCGGCATTCCCGGAAACGGCGCGCGTTTTCGGCAGGATTATTCAGTGCACGGGCCAGTGATGAAGGCCGATACTGCCGCCCTCGATCGATTTTAACCGTGGCTACTGCGGGTACAGTGGCAACAGAGCGCACCCGAACCCTTCGATGCGCTGCGGCGAAAGCCGTGGGTTCATTCTCCAATCCGAGCCGACCACGAGATCGGTTCTTTCTCGCAGGCACCAGCCTGTATTGACTCGTCGAGCCGAGACGCCCGCCCCTGGTGGTGCCGTTGACGCTCATTCTTCATTAACCGCGGAAGTGTTCCGCCTATCTGAAAGGAGGTGATGTGTAACCACACTTAAAGCAGCGCCCGTGACGGCGCACGTTGGTCCACGCCGGACCATTCCCTCCGGGGAGAACCGGCGTTGCCTAGACCAGGCAGCTTTAGGTCGCAATGGGAGTGGTGTCCCATGACCGTACCGCGTAAGCGGGACCGGATGGCTACGGCCACCGGTTGGGTCAGAAACACTTACCGATATAGCGAGAACACTTTGAGAGATCTGAACTACCAACTCAAACAGATTTGCCGTCGCAACAGGGACGGCAGTTTTACGACCCAGCGAGACCGGGAGCGTCTGCTGACGCAGATCGCCGACCAGCTCCACGATCTGGGTTACCGTCATATGAGCGCACAGTCACTCAAACCCAAGCACATCGAGGCGTCTGGTCAAGAACTGGCAAGACGAGGGGCTGTCGGCCGGCGCGATGAAGAACCGGCTGGCGGCCATTCGCTGGTGGGCGCAGAAGGTCAATCGCCAGAATGTCGTTGCCCGTTCGAACGACCACTACGGTATCCCGAACCGGCAGTTCGTGACCAACGAATCCAAGGCCAGGACGGTCGGTGCGCACGGATCTGGACAAGGTTCGTGATGCCCGAGTCCGGATGAGTCTGGAGCTGCAGCAGGCCTTTGGCTTGCGCCGCGAGGAGGCGATCAAGTTCATGCCGGACTACGCGGACCGGGGCGACCATATCGTCCTCAAGGAAAGCTGGACCAAGGGCGGCAAGGCGCGGACCATCCCGGTGCGGACCGAGGCACAGCGTGCCGTGCTCGACCGTGCGCACCAGCTGGCCGGCAAGGGTTCGCTGATTCCCAGCGCGAAGAACTATCGACAGCAACTGCGCGTGTACGAAGCCGAGACCGCCAGGGCCGGGCTTGTCCAAGATGCATGGTCTTCGCCATGCCTATGCCCAGCACCGATATGAGGAACTGACCGGATGGCGGTCGCCGGCGGCGGGCGGTCCTGCGGTCAAAGACGCTCACGCCGGAGCAAAAACGGATCGATCAGCAGGCCCGCCTGACGATCAGTCTGGAGCTCGGGCACGAGCGACCACAGATTGTGGCGGTGTATTGCGGGACGTGAATACAGCCACAGAAAACGACGCAGCGGTGAGAATGGATTATCCATTTCCTGTACCGGAGCGCGCCTGTCATGATGCCGGCCAGGTTGTATCAGAACCACTGAGGCCGAATCCATCATGAAACGATCCACTCTTTCATCCCACTCACCCGGTCGCGGCGACCGCGATATGTCTCGCCGGCATCTGTACTCGTGGCCAGCGTGAACCTGCAGGCAAGCGATATCCAGACAGGCCGCTATTCGTTGTTTTCCGCGGCCCCGACCCAGGCGCAGGCCGAACTGTTGGAAGCGACCGTGACGGTTCAGTTTCCGGAGCGGATCCAGACCATCGGAGAGGCGGTGCGATATCTCCTGCAGCGCAGTGGTTACCGGCTGGCTGCATGCTGAATCCACCGAGCCGCGATACGCTCGCGTTATTTGCGCTACCGTTGCCGGCCGTCCATCGCCATCTTGGGCCGATGACCTTGCGCGAGGCGCTGGAGACACTCGCAGGGCCCGGCCTTTCATCTAGTCCAAGATCCTGTCCACCGACTGATCACCTTCGAGCAGTGTGTAGTGAAGCAGGTTGCTGCCCACGAGACCATGAACATGGCTAATGTGGAGGTAGCGCAGGATGACGACTGAACATCAACCGGAGCAGATCATATCCGTCAGAAGAGGCGCCCAAGCTGGATGAGGCAGAGGAGACAGCCAAGGTCCCGCCGGCTGGCTTACAAGTCCGTACTGACCGCCGTTGTGGTCGGTATCGTCGTCAATCAGTGCGTTGTCGCTTTCCAAGATCCAGCGGCAAGAAAAACCGTTGGATGAACTCCAGATACAGAACTCCAATACCCAAACCCGGGAAGTGATCAAAACACCGGAACCGGAGATAGACCCGGCCGAGGGCAAAGTAGAACAGATCGATCGGAGGCTGACATCTCTGTCCGGGCGGATCGACCGCGGTTTCGAAGCGCAAGTGGCCCATAGTGCGGATGTGAAGCAGAGCCTGGCTTCCATGGCAGAAGGTGTTCTCGCGATCAAAGTGGCCGTTGCCGATCTTACGGAAAGTAACCATGCCCTTCGTCAACGTATTGACGACTCCATTGCACGGCTGAATACCCTCATCAAGGAGACTCAGAAGCGTAAGGCCGCCCAGCAAAAGCCGGCGGCCAGGCCGAAACCTGCACCCGCCAAAACTCCACCGTTTCATGTCGATGCCATCGACGTTTGGGATGACATGACCTACGTGGCCATCTCCCAGGCAGGCCGCGTTGCATTTTTGAAGTCCGGCGAACAGCAATCAGGCTGGACAGTGGCTCGCATCGACCGCCTCAAGGGCAGGGTCGAATTCAAAGGGCCGCATGGCCAGAACCATTCCGTTTCATTACAGAGGTAGAACCGATGGAAATCGTATTAGCCGTGTTGTTGCTCTTCGGCGGTTTTGCGCTGGGATCCGCGACAGCAGAGAAGAATGATGGCGCTGAACCATCCAGCAATAGTGCATCTCGTATCCAAACTACGGCAGATTCAGTTCTTGCTACACCGGGGATGCGTGGGTGTCTTCCTGACAAGTCTGGAATTTACCGGGATCTGACGGTCCCCTATATCGGCCATAGAGACCAGGCAGCACAGAAGGCCGACAGGTGTGAAGGGGAATGCATCGATGAATAGACGATGGAAGCCGGTTGTTTTTCTGGGTGCTCTTGTCGTATCGAATACCGTGATGGCGGTCGAGTTGTCACATACCCAGGTCGAGGATACCCGGCAGGATAGTTCTCAAAAATCCACGAACGTCTTGTCAGCCACGGATCTGGCGCACGCCCGTCTATGGGGTTTGTCGGAGACGGAGTGGCGCCGTTACAAACAGTTGATGCAGGGGATTCGCGGGAGCATCAGTCCGGCGACGATATCGCCCATCGAGGTGCTCGGTATTCATGCGCGGGATGACGCGGAACGCAGCGCTATGCCGAAGTGTGGGCGCACGCCATGCATGAGGACGCCGAGCGTATCCTTGCGTTCCAGCACGCCTACGATGCCGCAACCAAGCGCCTGTATTCGAATGAATCTCTGATCGACATCAGCGCGGTTACCGGAAAAGACGGAAGACACAATCCCGTTTCAGTCCGGCGATCGTCTGTTGTTCTTCACCCGTCCCGATTGTCCGGCCTGTGATCGTGCTGATGAACCAGCTGTTGAAGAAGATCGACGTGGTCAGTGGCATCGATATCTACCTCAGGGATGTGGCGCCGGGTGATGATCGCGCCGTACGGGCATGGGCCTCGACCCACCAGATCGAACCCGACTGGGTGCGCAGCCGGCGGATCACCCTCAACCATGACGGCGGGGCCCTGGACAAACTGACGCAGGGGCAAGGTGAAGTTCCCTCCGTGTTCCGGCGTCGGGGCGAGGACGTCTGCAAGACTGCGGGCAGCGGAGCTATAGCATGATGGCCTGGTTGCGAGTCCTCTGGTTCTGGCTGATCCTGCTGACCGTCCTGATCCTGCCTCGCGCGAGCTGGAGCGAAGGATGCGGTACCGGCGGGTTATCGCACGATCGCCGCGGAACGCGGATACCCCAGAGCCGTCCTGTACGCCGTGGCCCTGACCGAGAGTGGTAAGCCGATGGAGACAGGCCGGCGAGTACCGGCCCTGGCCATGGACCTTGAACGTCGCCGGCCGGGGTTACTTCTTCGATTCCCGGCTGGCGGCCTGGCAGGCCTTGACCGCCTGGCTGGAGCAGGGCGAAGCGTCGATCGATATCGGCCTGATGCAGGTCAATTGGCGTTATCACGAGGAGCGGCTCGGCACCCCGTGGCAGGCACTCGATCCCTATCACAACCTGCGCGTCGGCGCCGGGATTCTGCAGGCGTGTTACAGCCAACGGCAGGACTGGTGGGGAGCGTCGGGTGCTATCACGCCCCGGCGAATCCGGAACGGGCCGACCGCTACCGGCGTCGGGTCCGCTCCCGCTGGCAGCGGATCGTCAGTGCGGGATAGCGCGATGGGTCGATGCTGGCGTCACGGGTGGAAGGGGATCGTCATCGCCGGCGTGCTGCTGCCCGTCATGGCGCAGGCCGAACTCACCGTGATCTATGACAGTGGTCATACCCAGCCCATCGCGCCGTTTCTCGAGGTCTTCGAGCGGACGAGGCATCTGCCACCGCAACGTCCGGTCATCGACACCACCACCCCTCGGTGCCGCCGATCCCGAAGCCTGGCTTCCCATTCAATCACCCGGCCTGACACCGGGGCCGGTGCAGGCCCGGTGCGCATGAGCGGCCGTTCGCACGCCCCTTCTTCCTGATCGGTTCCGATGCGCGGTCCCGGCAGTGGTTACAGGAACATCGGGACCGGCTCAAGGCGCTCGGTGCGGTGGGCATGCTGGTGCAGGCCGACACGCTGGAGGATCTGCGTGCCATCGCCGAGTTGGCGCAGGGTCTGCCCATCCTGCCGGCGTCGGCGAGCGATATCGCAAAGGCCCTGGGGATTACGCACTACCCGGTCGTGATCACCGCGCACGGCATCGAGCCGTGAGCAGCCATCCCATCGAGGCGCTGCTGCGCCCGCCGGTCGAGCTGTGGTCCACGCTGGTCGCGTTCGCGACCGCCGCCATCGCCCTGCTGGCGCCCTGGACCCTGATGATGCCCCCGGGGGTGGCCTTCGCTGCCGGCGCAGCACTCACTCTGCTCGGCGTGATCCGCGGCCGGCAGGCCTGGCGGGTGCTGCGCTACCAGCGCAACATGCGCCGGCTGCCCACGTATCGAGTCAAAGCCAGCCAGATTCCGCTCAGTCGCCGCAAACTGTTTCTGGGCCGGGGTTTCCGCTGGACCCAGAAGCACACCCAGCGCCTGCGCGATACCCTGCGCCCGGAGGTGCAGCGTTACGTGCAGCCCGGCGCCCTCTATCAATGGGCCCGCCGCAAGGAAGTCGCCTGGGAGTCGGTGCCGCTGTTGAGCCTGCTCGCGCGCGGGCTGCGCCGGCGCGTCGGGTGGAATCCCCTGGCCCCGTTGCCGCCGCTCGGCGGCCGGCCCGCCCTGCATGCCGTCGAACCGGACGAGCAGGAAGTGTGGATGGATCTCGGCGAGCGGGTCGGGCACACCCTGGTGCTCGGCACCACCCGCGTCGGCAAGACCCGGCTCGCCGAGCTCCTCATCACCCAGGACATCCAGCGCGGCGATGTGGTGATCGTGTTCGATCCCAAGGGCGACGCCGGCCTGCTGCGGCGCGTCTATGCCGAGGCCAAGCGGGCCGGGCGAGCCCAGGACTTCTATCTCTTCCATCTGGGCTTTCCCGAGGTGTCGGCGCGCTATAACGCCATCGGCAACTTCTCGCGCATCACCGAGGTGGCCACCCGCATCGCCAACCAGTTGCCGAGCGAAGGCAATTCGGCCGCGTTCAAGGAGTTCGCCTGGCGCTTCGTCAACATCATCGCGCGCGCCCTGGTGGCGCTCGGCCGCCGTCCGGACTATCAGCAGGTGCGCCGTTACATCAACGACATCGAGCCCCTGTTCATGGAATATGCCCGCGCCCATCTCGAACCGGGAGGGACCGGCGGACTGGGCGGAACAGGTCACGGCGCTCGAGGGCAGCATCAAGGAGCACAACCTGCCGGTCGCCCTGCGCGGTCGCAATATCAAGGCCATCGCCCTGATGCGCCATCTGCAGGCGCAGGACCTCTATGATCCGGTCCTCGACGGCCTGGTCTCGGCCTTCAAGTACGACAAGACCTATTTCGACAAGATCGTGAGCTCCGTCGGCCCGCTGATGGAGAAACTCACCACCGGCCACATCGCGGAACTGATCTCGCCCGACTATCGGGACAAGAGCGATACGCGCCCCATCTTCGAGTGGCTGGAGGTCATCCGCCGCAAGGGCATCGTCTACGTCGGCCTCGATGCCCTGACCGACACCACCGTGGCGAGTGCGGTCGGCAATTCCATGTTCGCCGACCTGGTCTCGGTCGCCGGTCACATCTACAAGCACGGCGTGCCCGGAGATGCCCAGGGGTCGGTGCCGACCATCTCGCTGCACGCCGATGAGTTCAACGAGCTGATTGGTGATGAGTTCGTGCCCTTGCTCAACAAGGCCGGTGGGGCCGGCTTTCAGGTGACCGCCTACACCCAGACCTGGTCGGACGTGGAGGCGCGCATCGGCAACCGGGCCAAGGCGGGGCAGGTGGCCGGTAACTTCAACACGCTGATCATGCTGCGCGTCAAGGAACTGGCCACGGCGGAGATGCTCACCGAGCAGCTCCCCCGGGTCGAGGTCTTCACCCTGATGAGCGTCTCCGGGGTGGACGACTCCTCGGAACCCGGCTCGGAGGTCGACTTCAAGTCGCGCAACGAGGACCGCATCAGTGTCTCGGAAGTGCCGATGCTCACCCCGGCCGAACTGATCACGCTGCCCAAGGGACAGGCCTTCGCCTTACTGGATGGCGGGCAGCTCTGGAAGATCCGCATGCCGTTGCCGGCCACGGACTCCGATATGCCGGAAAATCTCACCCAGATCGCCAACGAGATGGAACGCACCTACATCACCAACGATCACTGGTACCGGGTCCAGGAACCCTGGTGGGCGGCCATGGCGGAGGTGGGCGGAAGCGCCGTCGCGACAGGAGACCCCGGATGGCTGAAGCCGTCGCCGATCCGCGCCGCCGGGTGGCGGAGGAGGGCTGGCTCGCGAAGCAGCTGACGGCGGCGGCGAAGGTCATCCAGTGGTTGCTGCTCTCGCTGCTCTTCTCGATCCTCATCGAGTGGGCCGGCATGGTGCTCTGGTGGCCGGAGCAGGGGCTCGAGCACAGCCGGGCGATGCTCGAACACGGAGCTGGGTTATCTCGACACCGACCTGCGTCGCAGCCTGATGACCTCCGATCCCGCGCAGTTCGCCCGGCGGCTGGCCGATGCTGCCTACCATTATCTCTTCGAGGTGACGCGGTTCGTGGCGTTTATCCGTTGGGTCTCGCCACTCCCCACACCGCGAAGAGCGCGGACTCCGACCGACCCTGCACAAGCTCTATCAGCCGCTGGCCGAGTTCGTCATCGCGATGATGCAGGTCACCCAGGTGTTCGCGGTACGCGTGGCGATCCTCACCCTGGCGATGCCGGTCTTTCTGCTGTTCAGTCTGGTCGCGCTCGTCGATGGCCTGGTGCAACGCGATCTGCGCCGCTGGGGCGGGGGCCGGGAGAGTTCCTTCGTCTACCACTATGCAAAAAGGGCGGCCCTGCCGTTGGTCGTCATCACCTGGGTCGTCTATCTCTCGTTGCCGTTCAGTCTGCATCCGACCTTCATTGTGTTGCCTTTCGCGGCACTATTCGCGCTGACGGTGGCGGTTACGGCGAGCACGTTCAAAAAATACCTTTGAAAGGCAGCGTTCGTAAAAAATATACTGAAAATATATTGGCCATTATGAACACTCGCGTATCAAAATAGCAGATAATAATCATTTTTTCTCTTGGCTATTCAAAAAATATGTTGGTGGATCAGCACCTTGCATGAAAGATCAGCCCCCTGGTTTTGCGGATAAGACATGAATGTAGAGGACTGGGTTAAGTGGATGAGGGAACGGCCTGATAGGAAGGCCAGGCAACGTAGACTTTTTAGTGCTCTCGATTTAGCGATGCCGGATTGGGAAGAGTTCGTTGCCCAACCCCAATTCAAAATGTGGGCAAACTGGCGAAACCCATTCACACGTAAAACACAGCTAGATATTTTAAGGACGTTATCCTTAGATAACTACGATGGATTAAACACTGGTCGATTACTAAAGGTTGGTCGGCGGGAAATCGGTATTTTAAAACATAGGCGCTTCTGAGTCAATACGAGATGGTTCTGTTGAACACGGCGTAATCATTGACAAGCGGTATGAGATTATCAGGGGCCCCTGGAAAGGGCGGATGCGGTGCTGTTGCGATGGTTTTTTCGCATGAAGTCGAAGAGTTCTTTGCGATGAAAATGTTCGCTCGGATTACTTGGCAGACGCAGGTAGTCGCACGAGATTTCTCGAGAGGCTAATCTTTGGGTGAACATTGGAAACCGTGAGAAACCCTGGTTCACGTCAGAACTGATCAATCAAGTCGGCGATGAACTTGTAATCCTCATGGAGCTTATTGATCCTGATATGCATGGTCGAGTATCACTGCAAGACCATATTTATCAAGAAGCCAATTTCTCAACAAAACAGATAACGGAATGGGCGATTGGTATCTGCCGAGGAATGGCTCATGCGCACTTGAATGGAATGCATGCACATCGTGATTTGAAGCCAGACAATATTTTGATTACGAGCGCTGGTACAGCCAAAGTTACGGATTTCGGGATCTCATCGCTGCATCAGAATTCACTCATTCGTATTAACAAAGCATCCAACATTGCCGGAGAGGGGTGTGTTGTTGCGGAAACGGCAAATCACGTTATTCTGAGAACGCTTCCCTACATGCCACCAGAACAGTTTGTAAATGCACATGGGTGTGATGAACATTCAGATATATACAGCTTTGGTGTCGTACTTTATCAGCTTATCTCTCAGGGTCGCTGGCCATACGGAAATATTCAGTCACTGGTGAAGGGAGTTCATCCGGACGATTTAGCCAGACACTTCTTTTTACTCCACTCTGAGAGAAAGCCCTAACGAGCAGCCACATAAACTATACGCATTAGCGGAAGCCTGCCTTCATAAAAAACCCGGCGCGCGGCCAGCGTCGTTTTGAGGTTCTTGAGCGAATGTTGCATGAGGCTATAGGGCAGGTTGTGGTCACAGAAGAATCAGACAGCAAAACTGACTACTTCGATCCTTGGGAGACTGGGAAGAAAGCGGCAAGTCTGCTGCGTTTTTGGAACGCTATGAGGAGGCGCTTGCCCTCTTTGATGAGATACTCGAAAAGTTCCCTATCGGTTTGCAGTGGGAGTTTGATAAAGCGCTGACGCTCTCACGAATGGGTAGAAATGATGAAGCATTCGCGCTATATACGAAAATATTGGAAAGAAATCCTACCGAACTTCGCACTCTCATAAATAAAGGCCTGTTATGCCAGGCTTCCGGCGACTTAGATGAGGCTGAGAGGCTCTATTCTACTGCGTTAAAGCATCACCCAAATGATTCGAGTGCACTTATAAATATGGGGAATCTCGCATATAAACAAGAGAGATACGAGCAAGCGAGAATGTATTACGGAAAAGCTGTTAAGTTAGATCCAAAAGAAGCAACTGGCTGGTATAACATGGCGCTGGCGTGTAAGGCAGACGCAATGGTTGATCTATCGAATAACTATTTTATGCAATTTCTGGAGTGTTCAGACCCTTGGATCCACGAAGGGAATATGCTTTGAAGAGTCTGAACGAGTGCGCGGAGTAGCTTGAGGTCTTGTCACGACATTACGAATATGCCAGTTAAGCACACCAACTATCGTTTCTGTTAGCCGTGAAAGAAAGGTTCTCTAGATGCCAAAATGTGTAGATCAAGGCTTCCCTTGTCAAAATCCTGATTATTCGGATTTTGACGACATTGCTACAGTGGAGCTCTGCAATCCCACCTCTGCAAGTGATATCGTAAACGCAAGTGATTTTTATCTATCGTACCTCTCGAAGAAGCGTTTCAGCTTAGTGATTTATCGCACAAAGACTATCTGAAGGGTTTGCGCAATAAAACTGGCATCTACCATCTATGGATTGACTATGATAATTGCGATGATCATGACAATTACACGATGCTTTGTGTATATGCCGGAAAAGGATTAGCAGAGGGCAGAATCAACGACCATATCAAGAAAAAATGGCCAGAAGGAATCGTTGTATGTTACTTTCTATGAGTGCAGTAACAAATTAAAAATTATTAGAGCAATTATTCTTGGATACCTACCGATTATTACTGTCAATGAGTATGAGAATCCTGGAACAAAGAATCTTTTTGCTGTCTGGGACAATGAGCGCCATCTACTTGGTACAGAGCTTCACGCAGTAAGCAACCTAAGCAATATCACTAGCATCGATGATATATAGAGCATTAACGGCTTACAAGACGCTCGTTTGGATGAAAACTTCGCTCCTACGTTTCCGCCGCACAGCTTCGTGGTACAGAAAACCCCGCACCTTTCTGAATTGATTTTCCATATCTAGTCCTCCCCGATCCCCCACCATGCGCGTCATGCGCAACACGGGGAGGACATCCATGCGAATTACCCAACTACTGGTCTCAGGACTGCTGGCGGCTGCATTGCCGGTGCAGTTTGCCGTTGCCGATGCAGACGGTGAGCGGGCAGCACTGGCGCGGATCATCCATGAACTCCAGGCCATCGATCCGCTGATCACAGAAGCGGCTTCGCAAGCCAATCCGGATGCCCGCATTCGGTTCCAGTATGACTGGCTGCGCCAGGATCTTGATCGGATTCGCCTCGGGATCCAGGAACACATCGATGCCCCACGTTCGGAGCCCCGGACCTTTCCGCCGCTGCGTGGCGATTACCGCCGGTGATGATCAGGTCATGACGGCAGCACAGAACACGGCATTTCAGGCGGGTTCCGGTTTTACCCCGGCGACCCTGCTGACCGGCATCGCCTCCGTCGTCCTGGTGCTCGCCTTCATCTGGGTGATCTGGGTGGCGCTGGGCACCTTCCGTGCCTGGCAGAACGGGCAGGTCGTGTTGTTCGATGTGATCTGGAGCGCGTTGCGCGCCAGCATCGTGCTCATGGTGTTGGGTTTTTATCTGCGGTAGCGGCCATCGGCCACTGATCGCAGGGGTTCGGGGACGTCCCCGGTATTCATAACAGGGGGCAACCCCGTTACCTCGGAGAGAAAGTAATGATGAAGAAAACAGTAAAACGGGTCGCAACCGCAGTCGGGTTGCTGGCGCTGTCGGCAAGCCAATCGGTGTGGGCGGCGTTGCCGACCCCGGTCGCACCCAGTACCGCGCCGGCGGCCGGTGACTGGATCGCGCTCATTCAGGGTTACATCAAGGACGGCGGCCTGGTGCTGGGACTGGCGATCGCCGTGCTCGGGCTTCCTGTGGATCGCCTATCTCGGCTTCGCCAAGTTCAACGAGGCCCGCCAGGGCAAGGCCGAGTGGGCCGAGGTGGGCGTGCTGGGCATCGTCGGTGCGATTGTGCTGATCTTTGCCAGCTACCTGCTGACCGAAGCCGCGGGCGTCATCTAATCGATGTCCGGTCGCGACGACATTCTGGCCGACCGGCTCAATGTGGAGCCGGCGATCTTCAAGGGCTGCTCGTCGTCCGAACTGGGCATCATCGTTGGTGTGGCCGCGCTCATCTGGTTACCCGTGTCAGCCTCCTCCTGGCGGGTTTGATGGGCGCGGTCACCATGGGGTTCGGCATGGCCGGTGTCGGTGTGGTGGGGACGGTCATCGTGATGGCGGGTCTGTTCCAGCGCCTGAAACGCGGCCGGCCGGACGGCTACTACCAGCAACAGATCGCCATCTGGCTGTCGGACCACGGCTTGCGCCGCTCGCCGTTCATCCGGCGCAGCGGCGCCTGGGACATCGGGAGGACACGGTATGCGACGTTACCGCACCGAGATCGATAACGTCCGCGCCCACCTGCGCTCGCTGTGGGTGGTGATCGGCCTCCAGTTCGTCGTGATCCTGGCGCTCTGGTTCGGCTGGAGTCAGGCGCCGAAGCAACTGACCGTGCACGTGCCGCCGGATCTGCGCTCCGGGGCGACGCTGTCGGTCAACGAAGTGCCGGCGGCCAACGTGTACGCCTTTGCCTTCTACATCTTCCAGCAGCTCAACCGCTGGCCGGAGGACGGGGCCAAGGACTATGGCAAGGCCATCTTCCGGATCTCTCCGTATGTGACGCCGCGTTATCGGGCGGAACTCATGGCGGACCTGGAACTGAAAGGGCGACAGGGTGAGCTGGCCTACCGGGTGCGGGGTGTGCAGGAGATCGCCGGACATGGCTACGAGGAACGTCGCGTCGATGTGCTCGCGCCCGGCGTGTGGGTGGTCTGGCTGGATCTCGATCTGTTCGAGTCGGTGAAAGGCATGACGGTGAAGAAGACCGCCATTCGCTATCCCTTGCGGGTGGTCAGTCTCGCCGTCGATCCGGAAGCCAATCCCTGGGGGCTGGCGCTGGACGGCTTTGCGAGCGAGGGGCCGCGGCGGCTGACAGAATCGGAACTCGGTGCAGACGCCGAGCAAGAAAAGTAGACGGAGGAGATCAACGCATGCGAAAGACCAACCATTCGAATCATTCCGTCATCGCTACCTGGCTGGGTGTGGCGCTGCTGTTGATGCAGTCGCTGGTCCATGCCGAGACGGAAACGCCTGAGCGGATCGAGTGGAAGAAAGCACCGATCCGACTGGAACTCGCGGTCGGTCAGGAACAGCGCATTGAATTTCCCGCCGCGGTGAAGGTCGGTGTGCCGGCATCCGTTCAGTCACTGCTGCGCACGCAGAGTGTCAACGGGACGGTCTATCTGTTGGCGCATGCGCCCTTCGGGTCCAACCGGCTCATGGTGCGCGAACTCGACAGCGGGCGTATCTACCTGTTCGATGTCACGGCCGCCGAGGAGGGCGGGCCAGACCATCCGATTCAGATCTATGTGCACGGGTCGAACAGCGGCAGTGACGACGGATCAGCGCCACTGGCCGAGCATGAGCCGGAACAGGAGCAGCCAGGCTATATCCAGCTGACCCGCTTCGCGGCCCAGCAGCTCTATGCGCCGGCCCGTCTGGTCAAAGACCGGCCCGGTATTGTCCGTGTCCCGGTCAGCGCGTGATCCCGTCGATCTGCTCCACGGTGGCGCGGTCGAGGCGACCCCGCTGGTGGCGTGGCGCGCCAGGGTCTCTATGTCACGGCGGTCAAGCTCACCAACCGCACCGATCAGCCGCAGACCCTGGATCCGCGCGACCTGCGGGGCGCCTGGCTGACGGCGACCTTTCAGCATCACCGCCTGTTGCCCAAGGGCGATGAAGCCGACACCACGGCCGTCTATCTGATCTCGGCCCGGCCGTTTGACGTCTCGCACTAGGGGTTCCCATGGCCATTGCAACCTCCAACCGATTGCTTACCCCTGCTCGCCGGCGCCGTGGTGCTGATGCTGGCCTTCGTCACCCTGAAGTCCTGTACGCGGAGAACAGGAAGATGCACTCGTCATGGAGACCGTGCCCCAGGCACCGGCGCCGGATGCGGACAGTCCCGCCGATACCATCAAGACACTGACGGCCAATGTCGCGGCCATGACCACGGAGGTCCAGGCCTTGCGCAAGGACAATGACCAGCTGCGCAAGGAGAACCGCGAACTGCTGGCCAGCCGTCACCAGATCGAGGAGAACGTCACGACCCGGGTCAAGCGCGAGCTGCTCTCCCGTGAAAAGGACCAGGACGCACGCGACCGGATCGATGCCGGCGTGCTCTCCTCCCTGACGGCGCGCGTGGATGCGCTGTCCCAGTCGCTCTCCCAGCGTCATCCCACACCAAGGTGGCAGCGACATCCCGGTGGGTCTGGGCCTCGACGGTGTCGGGGAGGGTGCTGCAACCACCGACAGCCTGATCTGGATCGAACCGCTGGATGTCGTCGATGATGCTGCGTTAGCGGCCAATGGAAACAGCCTGTTGCAGCGGGTAGGCCAGTCCACCGGAGGTGCGCTGGCATCGGCCCGTGAACAGACCGGCAACGCTGACTCAGGAACTCAGCACCGTCCATCCCGTTTATACCGTTCCCCGTAACGCCACCCTGATCGGCTCGACCGCCATGACGGCCCTGGTCGGCCGGGTGCCGGTGCAGGGACAGGTGCGTGATCCCATGCCGTTCAAGGTGATCACCGGCGCGGACAACCTGGCCGCCAACGGTCTCACGGTGCCCGGCGTGCAGGGCATGGTGTGGAGCGGGACCGCTATCGGCGACTGGACGCTTTCCTGTGTGACCGGTCGCCTCGATTCGGTCACCTTCGTCTTTGAGGACGGCACCATCCGCACCATTTCCGGCGACGACCGGGGCAATCAGGGCGGCGGTGCCGAGAAGCCACTGGGCTGGATCTCGGATGAACAGGGCATTCCCTGCATCACGGGTGAGCGCAAGACCAATGCGCCGGCCTTTCTCACCCAGCGTATCGGCGTGATGGCCATCCAGGCGGCGGCGGAAGCGGCGGCCAATGCCGAGACGACCTCGGTCGTGAGCGACGCCGGCAGTGTCACCAGCAGTGTCACCGGCGATACCGGCCGCTTCGTGCTGGGCAAGACCATCTCCGGCGGCAGCGAGGAGGTGTCGAAGTGGCTGCTGGAGCGCCAGTCCCAGAGCTTCGATGCGGTCTTCGTGCCGGCCGGCACCCGCATCGCCATCCACGTCGACCACGAACTCCCCATTGATCTCGATACCACCGGCAGGAAACTGACCCATGAAACCGTCCATCGACCCTTATCGCCGCACTCGGCTTGATTAGTCTGGTGCTGGCCGGTTGCGCCAGCACCAAGGACACCGTACTGCCCCAGGACGGCCCTTCGATGAAGGCCATCTATGAGGGCCATGTGCACGAGATGAATGCCCACGATCCCCAGGTCATTCGTGGCGAGCTGGGTGACCGGCCCATCGTCACGGGCGAGGCGGCGCTGCATGGCTACACCCGAGAGGCCTTCAACGAGATCGATGTCCTGTTTCCGCGCCTGCCGAATCCGACGCTGGTGATGTACGTGTTCCCGCACCTGGCCGGTGAGACGCGGGCGCCGGTGCCCGGCTATGCGACGGCGTTCCCGATGTACGAGCAGGTGGAATATGCGCTGCCCGGTGAAGTCCGAGCCAGCCGGGCGGTAAGCCGCCGGTGAGTTTCATGAAGTCAGTCCCTACGCCCTCAAAGCGAGAAGAGCAAAGTGAACGACTCGCCGGTCACCACGAGCCAGGTCAAGCAGCTGTATGAACGCCCGCCGTCGTTTACCGATCTCCTGCCGTGGATGGAATACAACCCGGCGAGCCGCACCTTTCTGCTGGAGGACGGGATCAGTGTCGGCGCCCTGTTCGAGCTGATCCCGGCCGGTACCGAGGCGCGTACACCTGCGTTCATGACGCAGCTGCGCGATGCGATCCAGACCGCGCTGACCGATGCCATCCCTGAAGAAGACGATGCCCCGTGGATCTTGCAGGTGTACGTCCAGGACGAGCCGAGTCTGCAAGGATTCCAGAAGGAAATCGCGAACTATGCCCAGCCCGGTGCACGGGAGTCGGCCTATACCCGCCACTTCCAGCAAACGCTGTCGGAGCATCTCGCCCGGATCACCCGTCCCGGTGGTCTGTTTGAAGATACCGCGGTAACCGGTACCCAGTGGCGAGGCCAGATCCGGCGTGTGCGGGCCACGCTGTACCGTCGTCTGAAACCCAATGGTCGGGTGCCTTCGGCCGTCGAAGTCGAGGAATCCCTGAACGATGTGGCCACCAAGTGGGTGGCCTCACTGGCCTCGGCCGGGATTCGGGTACGCCGTGGTACCGGCCAGGATCTCTACGAGTGGTTGCTGAAATGGTTCAACCCAAAGCCTGAGATTACGGGCGGTGATCCCGACAAGTTGCTGGAGATCGCCCCCTATCCGGGGGATGAAGACCTGCCGTTCGGGCATGATCTTGCCGAGCGGCTGACGCTGACGATGCCTCGCTCGGACAATGCTTCGGCCACCTGGTGGTTCGATGACCTGCCGCATACGCTGGTGACCATCCAGGGCCTGCGCCGGGCGCCGGAGGTGGGGCACATGACCGCGGAGCGCCAGGCCGGTGATCACGTCTTCTCGCTGTTCGACCGGTTCCCGGAATACACCGTGATGGTGCTGACCCTGACGGCCAAGCCCCAGGACTTCACGCGTAACCACATCGCCCAGGTCAAACGGGCCGCGGTGGGGGATTCCGCCGAGGCCGAACTCACCAGGGAAGATGCCGAGGCCGTGGAGCGGGAGATGGCGCGCGGTAACAAGCTCTATCCGCTGGGCATTGCGTTCTATGTGCGCGGTGACGATCTGAAGACCCTGCGCGCCAATGTCAATCAGCTGAATGCACTGCTGCTGCCCAACGGGCTGCAGCCGATTCTGCACGAGGCCGATCTGCTGGCGCTCGACAGCTATATTCGCAATCTGCCCATGGCCTACGATGCCGCATTGGAGAAATCCAGCCGCCGATCACGACTGGTGTTTTCCAGTCACACGGCGAATCTGCTACCGCTGTATGGCCGATCCAAAGGTACCGGCCATCCGGGGCTGGTGTTCTTCAACCGGGGCGCCGAACCTCTTGTGTTCGATCCCCTGCACCGGGCCGACCGCAAGAAGAACGCTCACATGCTGATCCTCGGTCCCACCGGCGCCGGCAAGTCGGCAATGCTGGTCTATCTGCTGCAACAGATGGCCGCCATGTACCGCCCGCGCATCTTCATCATCGAGGCCGGCGGTTCCTTCTCGCTGCTGGGTCAGCAGTTTCAGGCGCATGGTCTGGCCGTCAACCAGGTTACCCTGAACCCGAATACCGATGTGAGTCTGCCGCCGTTTGCCGATGCCTTGCGTGTGTTGCAGAAGGAACGTCAGCAGCAATTGCGCGATGATCCGGACGCACTGGAAGAAGACGACGAGCTGGATGAGGAGGGCACCGGCCGTGACGTGCTCGGCGAAATGGAGATCGCGGCCCGCATCATGATCACCGGGGGTGATGAACGCGAGGATGCGCGCATGACCCGGGCCGACCGGCTGTTGATCCGGAATGCGATTTTCCTGGCGGCCAAAACCGTCAAGGAGGCTGGCCGCGATCAGGTGCTCACCCAGGATGTCGTCGCCGCACTCCAGAGTATCGGTCACGATGAAAGCCTGCCAGACCACCGGCGCAACCGGGCCATCGAGATGGGCGACGGCATGGCGCTGTTCTGTTCAGGTCTTGCCGGACACTTTTTCAACCGGCCGGGCACCCCCTGGCCCGAGGCGGACATCACGATTCTGGAGATGGGGATACTGGCCCGGGAAGGCTACGAAGATCAGCTCACCGTCGCTTACATCTCCATGATGAGCCATATCAACGATCTGGTAGAGCGCCACCAGCACGACGCAAGGCCGACACTGGTGGTGACCGATGAAGGGCACATCATTACCACCAATCCGTTGCTGGCGCGTTACGTGGTCAAGATCACCAAGATGTGGCGCAAGCTCGGCGCCTGGTTCTGGATTGCCACCCAGAATCTGGAAGACTTCCCCGATGCCAGTCGCAAGATGCTCAACATGATGGAGTGGTGGCTGTGCCTGGTGATGCCCAAGGAAGAGGTCGAACAGATCGCCCGCTTCAAGGATCTGACCGATGTGCAGCGCAGTCTGTTGCTGTCGGCTCGCAAGGAGCCGGGCAAGTATGTCGAGGGTGTCGTGCTCTCCGACAATATGGAAGCGCTATTTCGTAATGTCCCGCCGCCGCTATCACTGGCGCTTGCCATGACCGAGAAACACGAAAAGGCCGAGCGTGGCGCGATCATGCGGGAGCGTAACTGCAGCGAACTCGAGGCGGTGCATGTCATCGCTGAACGCATCGCAAAGAAACGTGGCGGTTAGTCGTCGATCTGGCGATTTCTCTTCAATAAACCCTGCACGCTCATGAATCGATTTTCGGTATCGAAGCGCCTGTTTGCGCGTCACGATAGCGCGCATATCGACACAGAGTTGACCACTATGATTTGGAAAGCCTCAAAACACCGTTCCGCGGATTCCATTAGTTTGTCTTGCTTCCGTACTCCTGTATTCAGGAGCCACGTTTGCGGATCAGCATCAACAGAACCAGCCTCATGCAATAGAGGCGTTTACGTCGGTCAAGTATCCCTTCGTTGATGCCAGAGGCATCGGTAACAAGTCGCGTGGTCTGGACATCACCATCTATGAAATCGATGGGATCGAGTCTATGGAACGAGACCTTTCTATCGACATGCCAGCCGATCCTGAGAAGTCGAAGCGGATCGCGCTGCATCGCATCCAGCACATGGATGATCAGTCAAAAACAAAAATGCAAATGGCGGCGCAAGGGTTGGCGAAGGCGATGCAGTATGGTGTGGATCGCTATCCAGCCATTGTCTTCGATGGCCAGGCAGTCGTATATGGCGTAACCGATGTGCAGACCGCACTTGCGCATTACCGGGCATGGCGGCGGGAAGGTAAGCGATGATCCGCCAGAGATGTCTATCGTTCTGTCTTGCCATTGCGCTATGGATTCCGGTCACCGGATTCTCCGGTACAACGACCACACCACAGATCGTTGCCCAGACGACAACGGCGGCATTGTCCTGCATGCGGTGGATGCCGATCGGCACCTGTTTCTGGTTGCGCTGTTCCTGGACCGGTTGCAGCGTACGCACCTCGATCAAGGTGGGGCATTACAACCCGGATCTGGTGGTCAGCACCTACAACGAGCTGGGCGGGAATCCGTGGACCGAGATCCGGGCGACGCTGGGTCTGGCGCAGAAGACGGCGGCCACGGGTCTGTTGGGTGCCTTGTTGCCGGTGCCGATCGACAGTGCTGGCAACCGCACGGAAGGAACCTCGGAGCGTGACCACAAGAATCTGGTCTTCCGGGAAACTGACGCCATCGGCCATCCGCTGAGCTCGCTGTCGGGTATCGTCGCCGGTACCGGTTTGTTGTGTCCGTCAGAGACCACTTCTTTCTTTCCCTATTTCCAGTCCGGCCTCGATGCCCTGTCGTGGCGGCAGGAGATCCCGGAGATCTTCTATCCCGCCAGCCTGATTCCCGGTCTGCGTGAGCTGGGTACCTGGCCGTTGCAGACCTGGGGTGGGGTCTATCCGCGCACCGGCTGGACGACCCAGGCCGAAGAGCCCAAGGCGGCGGCCATCAATGCCCAGCGAGCCGGTGACATCGTCACGCGCACGGGGCAACCGCACGTCTATGTGCCGGTCACCGGCTCATCGGGTTCCATGAAGGTTTGGTCGCCGGGCCCGTTGATGGAGAAGGATCGCAGCACCGGTACCTGGCAGATGTTGTTGCCGCTATCTGAATCGAGCTGCAACGTCTTCGGCACCAATGATCTTGCCAGCCTGACCGGCTGGGGTGGCGGCCGCGTCGATAGCGAGGGCGATTATGTCTGGAACCTATGGCGGCCCTACAAGTGCTGTCAGCGCCGCGGCCAGTGGTTTCTGTTTGATATCGACTGGATTGCCTATCCCCTGATGAAAACGAACTGCTATACACACATTCCGTCATCGACACGCTATCAGCTGGCTGCTGATTGGACTCCTCAGTTTGAATAGTGCGCATGCCATCACCAAGGGGCCGACGGAAGACAGCCTCTGGTATTACGAGATCGGTGGGGCAGAGCCGGTATCGGCGCCTGCCAATCCTTCTGTCGTATCCGTTACCCTGGGTGGCTCGGCGCAACTGGGACTGGGCTACAGCTGCGGCAAGTTCGATCCCGTGGCGGCGGTGACCAATACGCTGAACGACATCGGTGCCGGCGTCGACAACATGATGAACGCGATGACGGCCGCGGCCAGTGCCGCCATTGCCGCACTGCCGGCGCTGATCCTGCAGCGCGCCAATCCCGGCCTCTACGACCTGTTCCAGAATGCGCTGCTGCAGGCCGAGGAGACCATGCAGCTCGCCACCAAGTCCTGCGAGCAGATGGAGGCCGAGATCGCCCAGGGCAAGAATCCCTATGCCGATCTCATCACGCTGTCCAAGGGCAATGACTGGAAGCTCCAGATGGGCGTCGGCGGTAATGATGCGGTGACCGCCAAGGATGCCGTCGAGACCGCTAACGGGGACAACGGCGTGCCCTGGATCGGCGGGCAGGCCGGGGGCTCGGGGCAGCCGGTGCTGGAGTTCACCGGCGACATCGTCAAGGCCGGCTACAACATCAATATGAACCGGCCCGATCACGACGGCAGGCCCGGTGCCGCCGGCATCGGCCACCCGCCTGACCGAGATCTGGGCAACGCCCACCGATGCGCGTGACTGGGTCGTCGATGTGGTCGGCGAGAACATCGTGACCACCTGTGATACCTGCCGCAAGGACAGTATTCCCGGTACCGGCCTGTTGCCGAAGCTCAATCAGGAGGCGACCACCGTAACGACGGAAATCCAGAACCTGGTCAGCGGCGCGACGCCCCCGACACTGGCCAACCTGGACAATATCACCGCCCCCGGTGTGGCCATCACCCGCCAGGTCATCGAGGCGATCCGGGAGATGCCGGCCTCCGAGCAGAGCCTCATCATGGGCCGGCTGGTCTCGGAGATCAGTACGGCCCGCACGGTGGAAAAGGCGCTGTACGCCCGCCGGCTGCTGCTTTCCGGCCGCCAGGTGCCGGAGGTCTATGCCACCGAGGTGGCCCGCGAGCATGCGGACACCTCCATCGCCGAGCTGGACAAGGAGATCGAGAACCTGCTGTTCGAGACCCGGGTACGCAAGGAGGTGGTCTCCGACACGATTGCGACCTTGCTTCAGCGCGCCGCGGCCCGTCGGCAGGCGTCCCTGAACACGCCACGAAGTACCCACCATCGATCCGCGTCCGCTGAGCAATGGCCGTGTCCAATAACGGATTTGCCTTGCGCCGGCGCTGGTTCTTTTTGCTGACCCTGCTGGCGTTCGGTCTGGCGCTGGGGGCGGGCGGCATCCTCTGGCATTCGGTCGAGACATCCTCTGTAGTCGCGGTGCAGACACGGATCGATGCCTTGAAGCCGCTCTTGACCGGCATCCGAGTCTCTGCTGATTGCCCTGGTGGCCATGGCCTGGCCATGGTCGTGAACGCGCCTTCAACGTTGGGGGCGGCTGGATGAGACACAGGCCGCGACATTGCTCGCTGCTGCGCTGGCGCATCGTGACCTGGCTGGTCGTGATCGAACTGGTGTTGGGCCAGAACCTGCTCGGTCAGGTGCTGGCTGTGCTGCAGGGGAGCAGGGCATGACCGTCGACAGCTATCTCGAACTCTTCACTACACTGTTCGGCTGGACCTTCTACGGCATCCTCTGGGATGTGCTGGTCGGCACCGGCATCGTGTTCCTGCCGTTCCTCGGCATCCTGATCGACAACTGGCGGGAACCGGCGCGAAGGCGGTGAGTTCGGTACCGTCACCGGGCTGTCGCTGCGGCGCATGGAGCTGGAACTCTTCATCGCGTTGCTGGTGGTGGTGCTGGCCGGCCAACCGGCCGCGTTGACGCCGCTGAACGCGGCTTCACTCAACTACACGCCGCCACCGACACTGATCGATCCGACACCGGCCACGGCGACCGTGGCCGCACCCCAGAGCACCTACGGTTCCACCGGCTTTACCGGTTCGCCGGCGACGGTGAACATCCCGGTGTGGTGGTATGCCGTGCTCTCGATGACCTCCGGATTCAATCATGCGGTGGTCGAAGGCCTGCCGAGTGCGGCGGACATGCGCACCTATGAGCAACAGGCGCGGCTGGCGACCATTGCCGATCCGCGCCTGCGCCAGGAGGTCAGCGACTTCTTCAGCCAGTGCTACATCCCGGCGCGCTCGAAGTACCAGGCCGAGCGGCCGGCCACCGCCGCGGTCAATGCCCTGTTGACGCACCTACGGGCCCGATGATCCGGACTGGATGGGTTCGCATGTCTATCGCGACACGCCCGGCTACTACGACACCCTGCGCCCGACCATGCAGATCACCGGCTGGGCCTACAATGCGGCGCGCGACACCGAATATGATCCGGCCGCACCACCCACCTGGGGCAAGCCCTACTGCAAGCAGTGGTGGGAAGACGGCTCGATCGGGTTGCGGGAAAAGCTGATCAACGAGGCCGATGCGACCTCGGCCGGATTTTCAGGCCTCGTCGTCGCCATTGCGCCGGCGCTGGCCAGCGAGCAGCAGAACGATGCCGTCGCCCGGACCGTGCTCACCAACGCGCCGCCAACCTGGTCGAACAACGACCTCGTGGCCAACAATTCCGGCAGCACCGGGTTGCTGAGCACGGCGGAGAACTGTCGTCAAAGGCGGGCTGGCTCAGGCGGCGTGGTCACCGCATCGGCGCATGTTCTCGGTGACCATGACCGCCGTCCTGCAGGCACTGCCCATGGTGCAGGCCGTGCTCCTGCTCGGCATCTATGCCTTGCTTCCCATGGTCGTGGTGCTGTCGCGTTATTCCATCTCCATGATGGTGATCGGCGCCATGGCCATCTTCACCGTCAAGTTCTGGAGCGTGCTCTGGTACCTGGCGCTGTGGGTGGATCAGAATCTCATCCTGTCCATGTACCCGGACGTGAATGTCTTCCTGCAGATCTTCGCCAACCCCGGCGAGCACGACATCAAGCGCATGCTGCTCAACATGATCACGACCAGCCTCTATCTGGGCTTGCCGTTGCTGTGGAGCGGGATGATGGCGTGGGCGGGGTTGCATATCGGGCGCTCGATCAATTCGGTACAAGGCGAATTCACACGGCCTGCTCAAGATGCAGGGAGGCAGGGTGGAAGTATTGGGAAGGCTGTTGTTACTAAAGGGGCGAAGCGATAAGCGGATCTACAAATCTTCTTCATACCATCCGTACGGATCAGTGCCATTGTCAAACTTGCGAGTGCGGAAATTATAGTCGCCGGTCAGATCACCTTCTTCAGAATTCTCGTCTTCCTCGGAAGTAATCGCACTTTCTGCCAGCAGGCCGATAAAGCCCATGACAAATATGCTCATGGCGCGAATGATTGCCTTCACAGCCAGTCAGTATGCCTCCAAGGCATGCCATGAATACTGTAAATAGCTATTGAACTGAAATTCCATCTCAATACATCTCTATATATCGATTCCCAAGGTGTGATTCGGGTGAATTGTCTCAGAACTCCCCATCCCGAACCACATTACCTTTGCTGATTACCTTGACGATCTTAGGTTGAACCGGATCGTTGTCCGGCAGCAGTCCTTTGCCTTTCTCAATCACCTTGGCAGCGACACTGGTCAGCTTGCTTAATGTGTCAGAACCGGACAAGTGCCTTGCTGTCATCGTAGTAGTCGAACCAGGGCAGCCCGGCACTCGTGTAATCATTGGCAGTCGGCGGCTTATGTGGTGGTTGGTGCCCTGTGATTGCCAGGTATTGCTCGCTGTTGGCCAGGTGGATGAAGCACCGGTAGCCATTGTCCTGATCCCAGGCATCAATGCCGTATTCGTCCTCATAGATCTCCTGCCGCATCAAGCCGCCTGGAGCAAGCCCCATATCCGGGGCAGCGGATTCGCAGACCGTACGACTGAACATCGGCATCTCAAGGTAGTCCAGGTCTGCTTCCACGGCTCGCTCAAAATGTTCGACGTAAACGTCATGCTTCATCGGGTAGACGATAATCTGGAGTCCGCCATGTTCAGCCTTACCCGTAATCTGCTCTTCGGCTGTGAAGCCTTCACCCAGCGGCATGGCGACAAACTGCCGAATAAAATCTTCCGAGACGTTGAAACCATCCAGCCAGGGCTGTTCCGGTATCACCGCATAGTCCTGCGGATCACCTGAAAGGCCATTGCTCCAGGGTTCCCCGGATACCGCATTGATCTTGCCGGCGGCAATCTTGACGGCGCAGGGGTAGTCGCCGGAAAAATTGATCCAGAGGGCTTCTGATTGATACATGGGAATGAAGACACCCCCATGTGTCCGCCAGGTATCAGGCAACTTGTCCGCAAAGTCGTCCACGTGCTCCACCGGGAACCGACCCAGGCCGGGGGGCAGGGGATATTCCCGGTTGTCATCCGGGATCCGCAGGGTGCGCTGGAAGTCGATGCTGCAGACCGCCTTCTGATGGACCTCCGGAAACCGGAAGGTCAGTTGGTTGTTCAGTAGTTCAATCATTGTCTTTTCTCCCTGGGTTACCAGTCGCCATCACGGACATCCCGGGCGATACGCAGGATGGCGTGGTCCGGTGCGGATTTGAGCTGGCGGATCAGATCCGCGAACAGTTGCGGACGCTTCCGGATGATCTCCTGCAAATCCGACGACACCTTCCCGGCCATTGCCAGCAGCACATCCGGGTCCTCGCCGAGTTCCTCGGCCAATGCCCGGATTTTTGCCTCGGACGGTGGCGCCACATCCCCGCGCTCTATCTTGCTGAGGTAGGCGGGTTCCACGCCAATTCGCTGGGCGACCTGCCGGACCGAGAATCGCCGGTCCTGTGACTTCAGGGCCTCGCGATGTTCACGGATGTATTCTCCGAATGTCATGTGTACTATATAGTACACATTAGTGATTTTGGCAATCCGGCGACGGATTGGTGAATGACTGTGGGTAGGGTGACTTCATTGAGAAGCTGCTAGAGCCCATAGACTCGTCTCATTTAGATAGTAATCGGTTAAAATCGGCAATAATCGGTTGACATAAGGTGCTAAACTGCATAATTTTCAATGACTTGGTTCAGGCGCTGGAGGACTGGTTGCTCCCGTGTCGGTATTTCGCAGACCTATGACGTTTTGACTCATCGTTCACGAGGATTTTGAGGAATGGTTGAGATGGAAGACCGCTGGCTTTCAATCACCGAGATATGCAAATACCTCGGGGTCAGTAATGACACCGTGTACAAGTGGATCGACAAGCATGGTATGCCCGCCCACCGCATGGGCCGTCTTTGGAAGTTCAAGAAAGACGAAGTCGACGAGTGGGTCAAGGCTGGCGGTGCGGCCGAGCCTGCGGAAACCGACAAGAAGCACAAGGAGTAACGACGGGCTATGAACCATGTGATCCACAACAGCATCGTAAATTTTATCTGGGGCATCGCCGACGACGTGTTGCGCGATGTCTATGTGCGCGGCAAATACCGCGACGTGATCCTGCCGATGACGGTCATCCGCCGTCTCGACGCGCTGCTGGAGCCGACCAAGGAAAAGGTGCTCGGCATGAAGAAGCAGCTCGACGAGGCCGGGATCGCCAACCAGCACGCCGCGCTCTGCCAGGCCTCCGGCGAGGCCTTTTACAACGTCTCGCCCTTTACCCTGCGCGACCTGAAGAACCGCGCCAAGCAACAGCAGCTCAAGGCCGATTTCGAAGCCTACCTGGACGGCTTCTCGCCCAACGTCCAGGAGATCCTCGACAAGTTCAAGTTCCGCAACCAGATCCCCACGCTTGATCGAGGCCGACATCCTCGGCCACCTGATCGAGAAGTTCCTCGACGGCCGCATCAACCTCAGCCCCAAGCCGGTGCAGGACGTGGACGGCAACGAGCTGCTCCCGGCGCTCGACAACCACGCCATGGGCACCATCTTCGAGGAGCTGATCCGCCGCTTCAACGAGGAGAACAACGAAGAGGCCGGTGAGCACTTCACGCCCCGCGACGTGGTCAAGCTCATGGCCGACCTGATCTTCCTGCCGGTGGCCGACGACATCGAATCCGGCACCTACCTCGTCTATGACGGGGCCTGCGGCACCGGCGGCATGCTGACCGTGGCCGAGGAACGCCTGGCCGAGCTGGCCGCAGAGCCACGGCAAGGATGTCTCCATCCACCTGTTCGGCCAGGAGGTGCAACCGGAAACCTACGCCATCTCCAAGGCCGACCTGCTGCTCAAAGGCGAAGGGGCCGAGGCCGAGAACATGAAGTACGGCTCCACGCTCTCCAGCGATGCCTTCCCGTCGCAGGAATTCGACTTCATGCTCTCCAATCCGCCCTACGGCAAGAGCTGGAAGACCGACCTGGAGCGCATGGGCGGCAAGGGCGACATCAAGGACCCGCGCTTTGTCACCCAGCACGGCGGCGACCCGGAATACAAGCTGATCACCCGTTCCAGCGACGGGCAGCTCATGTTCCTGGTCAACAAGCTCTCCAAGATGAAGCACACCACCCGCCTCGGCAGCCGCATCGCCGAGGTCCACAACGGCTCGTCGCTGTTCACCGGCGACGCCGGTCAGGGCGAGAGCAACATCCGCCGCTGGATCATCGAAAACGACTGGCTGGAGGCCATCATCGCCCTGCCGGAGAACATGTTCTACAACACCGGCATCGCCACCTACATCTGGGTGCTGACCAACCGCAAGACCGAGCAGCGCAAGGGCAAGGTCCAGCTCATCGACGCCACCGAATGGTACGTGCCGCTGCGCCGCAACCTCGGCAAGAAGAACTGCGAGTTCTCCGAGGAACACATCCGCGCCATCTGCGACCTGGTGGTCAATCCGGTCGAAACCGAGAAATCGAAGATCTTCCCCAACGAGGCCTTCGGCTACTGGAAGGTGACGGTGGACCGTCCGCTGCGCCTCGCCGTTGACCTGAGCCCGGCCCGGCTGGAACGGTTCGAGAAGACCTGCGCCAAGGCCAAGGAAGAACCGCTGGCCAACCTGGCCCGCCGCGTGGCCGAGGCCCTCGGTGCTGGGCCGCACCTGGATTTCAACGCCTTCATGGACGCCTGCGACGCCGATGCCGACAAGCACGGCGTCAAGCTCACCGCCAAGCGCAAGAAGCTGCTGCAAAGCGAACTCTGCGACACCAGCGAGGACGCCGCGCCGGTGCTCAAGAAGGTTCACAAGCCGGGCAAGGCCACGCCCGATCCCATCCACGGCCTGTTCGAGGCCGAGGTGAACGGCAAGACCTGCGTGGTCGAGTACGAGCCGGATACCGCCCTGCGCGACAGCGAGCAGGTGCCGCTGCTGGAAGAAGGCGGCATCGAGGCGTTCTTCCGGCGCGAGGTGCTGCCCTACACCCCGGATGCCTGGATCGATCCGGGCAAGACCAGATCGGCTACGAGATCTCCTTCACCCGCCATTTCTACAGGCCCGCGCCCATGCGCACCCTGGAAGAGATCAGGGCCGATATCTACGCCCTGGAGCAGGAGACCGAAGGGCTGCTGGAACAGATTGTCGGGGAGGCGGAATGATGAAGCTGGCCCCTTATCCAGAATACAAGGACGCGGGAGTGAGCTGGGTCGGGAGCATTCCCGCGCATTGGCCTGAGAAGCGGGCAAAGTATTACTTCAAAGAGATTGATGAGCGCTCCCAGACAGGCGACGAAGAAATGCTCTCGGTGTCGCACATCACGGGAGTGACACCCCGCAGCCAGAAGAACGTGACCATGTTCAAGGCCGAGTCGAATGTCGGCCAGAAGCGTTGCCAGCCCGGCGATCTGGTCATCAATACGATGTGGGCCTGGATGTCTGCATTGGGCGTCTCGAACCATGACGGAATTGTCAGCCCCGCTTATGGCGTTTACCGGCCAAGAAGCAACCAGGATTACGACAACTACTATCTCGACACCTGTTGCGGATTGAAGGATATCGGTCGGAATACATCTGCCGGTCAACGGGCATTCGCTCTTCCCGGCTCAGGCTTTATCCCGATAAATTTCTGAGCATGCCTGTGATCTGCCCTCCGCTGGAAGAGCAAGAAGCCATCGCACGATTCCTGAAGGCACAAGACCGCTTGTTCCCAAATTCATCCGCAACAAGCGGCGGCTCATCGAACTGCTCAAGGAGCAGAAGCAGAACGTTATCAACCAGGCCGTGACCCGGGGGCTCGATCCCAACGTCAAGCTCAAGCCCAGCGGCGTGGAATGGATCGGGGATATTCCGGAGCATTGGGAAGCCACGAAGCTCAAACGAGTGGTCAGCTTAAATCCGTCAAAATCTGAGACACGAGCAAATCCGGCGGATGAGGAAAAGGTTGTTTTTCTTCCCATGGAGAACATCTCCGTCAATGGGGATATCGATTGCTCCGAAAAACGCACGCTGTCCGAAGTCTGGAACGGCTTTACCTATTTTCGACGCGGGGACGTGGTCATGGCGAAAATCACCCCGTGTTTTGAAAACGGGAAGGGAGCTACTCAAAGGGCTTGAGAGCTGGATTTCGGCTTTCGGCAACGGAGCTGATTGTGCTCGCCCTTCAAAGGCAATCGACGGCGCTTTTCTAAGGTTCCTTATATCAACCAAACAGTTCCTGTTGCTGGGCGAGCAATACATGACCGGCGCGGCTGGCCAACAGCGGATTCCATCTATTGCCTGATTAGCCCCAAAGCTCAGCGGCCAGTCTCATGTTTTGAGACAGCACTATGGGAGGATGAGGCCAGGTTCAGCCCTGGGCGAGCGAGCATGGCCATCAACCCCATCCAGTTTCAACGCGGCCTGTCGATGGCCGGTTTCATTGAACGCTACGGCACCGAAGCCAAATGTTACCGCGCCCTGTACAAGACGCGCTGGCCGAAGGGCTTTCGTTGCCCCCGATGTAGCAAGCGGGCACGCTCACGGTTTCGTCGTGGCCGGCGGGTGTATTACCAGTGCCGCTCGTGCCGGCATCAGAGCACGCTGATCAGTGGCACCTTGATGGCCGGCACCAAGCTGCCGTTGACGACGTGGTGTCTGGCGCTGTATCTGCTGACCACGACCAAGACCAACCTCTCGGCGCTGGAGTTGATGCGCCACCTTGGAATTAACTACAAGGCGGCCTGGCGGATCAAGCACAAGGTGATGCAGGCGATGCAGGAACGCGAACGTAGCCGTCGTCTCGAGGGCTTCGTGCAGATCGATGATGCCTACCTCGGTGGCGAGCGCAACGGCGGCAAGCGCGGCCGGGGCTCGGAGAACAAGCAACCGTTCGTGGTGGCCGTGGAGACTGATGCTGACCTGCAACACCCCCGCTTCGCGGTGATCGAACCGGTTCGCGCGTTCGACAACGCGTCCCTCAAGGATTGGGTACAACGGCGTCTGGCGGCGCCGGCGGACGTCTATACCGACGGACTGGCCTGCTTTGGTCGCGTCGTCGAGGCGGGCCATGCCCATACGGTGCTGGCAACCGGCGGCGGGCGCGCGGCGACCGAGGTGAGCGGTGCGCGCTGGGTCAATATCGTGCTGGGCAACCTCAAGCGGGCGATCAGTGGGCGTTACCATGCCTTCAAACAGGCCAAATACGCGCGGCGCTATCTGGCCGAGGCGGCTTATCGATTCAACCGCCGGTTTCGCTTGGCCGCGATGCTGCCGCGACTGGCGCGGGCGATGATGCTGTGCGCGCCTTGCCCGGAGCGACAATTGCGCTTGGCAAGCAATTTTTAGTGGCTGAGGATGAGGGCTAATCAGGTCGGATTTTGTGAAAAATTTTCCAATCGGTCTGCCGCCAATTGATGAACAAGTGGAAATTCTTGAGTACATCCAGGAAAAGTCGGCCGAGATCGACCAAGCCATCTCCCGCGCCCAACGCGAGATTGAGCTGATGCGCGAATACCGCACCCGGCTGATTTCCGATGTGGTCACCGGCCAGGTGGATGTGCGCGGCATCGAGGTGCCGGAGGTTGCCGAGGAAGAACTGCTGGCGCTGGATGAGGACGCCGCCGAGCCGATGACGTGATCGATGACGAGGGGGAGATGGATGAAACCGACTGACACCAGCCAGCCGGAGAAGAAAATCATCATCATCGCCGGTCCCAACGGTGCGGGAAAAACCACCTTCGCCGGGGAATTTCTGCCGAAGGAGGCTGGATGCCCGACATTCGTCAATGCCGATCTTATCGCCGCCGGGCTCGCCCCCTTCGAGCCGGAACGGGCGGCCTTCCGCGCCGGGCGGCTTGATGCTGGAGGAGATTCACCACCATGTCCGGCGCGGCGAGAGTTTCGCCTTCGAGACCACCTTGAGCGGCCGGGGCTATGCGGACTCATTCCCGGCTGGAGGCGCAGGGTTACATCGTCAAGCTGTTCTTTCTTCGGCTCGCCTCGCCCGAACTGGCCATCGCCCGGGTCCGGCAGCGGGTCCGGGAAGGCGGCCACAATGTTCCCGAGCCGGTTATCCGCCGGCGCTTCGCGGCCGGGCTGCAAAATTTTGATAAGCTCTACAAACCGGTGGTCAATGAATGGGCGCTTTATGACAATTCCGGCGGCGAGCCGTTGCTTATCGAAGAAGGAGTGAACCCATGAGCGAATCAATCTGTCGATTCCAGCAGGGAAGACGAAAAAACGTGATCCTGATTTGGCGGCAGCGGAAGTCGCCATGAAGCGGGCTGCTCGCAAGGCCCGGGAGCGAGCCAAACAGGCGGGCACGGGGGTTATTGTTTTTAAGGATGGCCGCATCGTTGAAGAGAGGTAAAACTACCTGTCTGGAGAAGTGATTCTGAACCGGTGACCCGGCCAGGACAAAGCAAATCTGGAAAACTCGCGCCGGGTGGCGAGAAATTCTCCAACCACTGGTTGCAGAAATTGACGAGAAACGGGTAATCGATGAGGCGGGGATGAAAACAACGGACACCAGTGAAAAGGGCCTGGAAAGCTCATCGTCCAGTCGCTCGTCAACGAGGCCGGCTACGTTCAGGGCGACCCGCAGGACTACGACCGGGAACACGCCGTCGACCTGGCCAAGCTGCTGGCAGTTCCTCGCAGCCACCCAGCCCGAGACGCTCGAAGCGCTCGGCCTCGACGAGGACGGCCCCAAGCGCACCCAGTTCCTGCACCGCCTGCAGGGCGAGATCGCCAAGCGCGGCGTGATCGACGTGCTGCGCAGCGGCATCAAGCACGGCCCGGCCCATGTGGACCTGTTCTACGGCACGCCGACGCCGGGCAACATGAAGGCCGCCGAACGGTTCGCGGCCAATATCTTCAGCGTCACGCGCCAGCTCCGCTACAGCCAGGACGAGACGCAGCTCGCCCTGGACCTGGCCGTGTTCATCAACGGCCTGCCCATCGCCACATTCGAGCTGAAGAACAAGCTCACCAAGCAGACGGTCGACGACGCCGTGCAGCAGTACAAGCGCGACCGCGACCCGAAGGAGCTGCTGTTCCAGTTCGGCCGCTGCGTGGTGCATTTCGCCGTGGACGACCACGAGGTGCGGATGTGCACCCACCTCAAGGGCAAGGACTCGTGGTTCCTGCCCTTCAACAAGGGCTACAACGACGGCGCGGGCAATCCGCCCAACCCGCACGGGCTCGAAGACCGACTACCTGTGGAAGGAGATCCTCACCAAGGCGGGCCTGACCGACATCCTGGAAAACTACGCCCAGGTGGTGGAGGAGAAGGACGAGAAGACCGGCAAGAAGAGGCACAAGCAGATCTTCCCCCGCTACCACCAGCTTGACGGTGGTGCGCAAGCTGCTGGCCGATGCCGCGGACGAGCGGCGTCGGCAAGCGCTACCTGATCCAGCACTCGGCGGGCAGCGGCAAGAGCAACTCCATCGCCTGGCTGGCGCACCAGCTTGTCGGGCTGGAGCACGACGAGCAAGGCGCTGTTCGATTCGGTCATCGTGGTCACCGACCGGCGGGTGCTGGACAAGCAGATCCGCGACACCATCAAGCAGTTCGCCCAGGTCTCGGCCACGGTCGGCCATGCCGAACACTCGGGCGACCTGCGGCAGATTCCTCAAGGCCGGGAAGAAGATCATCATCACCACGGTGCAGAAATTCCCGTTCATCCTCGATGAGATCGGCGACGAACACCGCCAGAGCAAGTTCGCCATCATCATCGACGAGGCCCACTCCAGCCAGGGCGGCAAGACCACCGCGAAGATGAACATGAGCCGCGTGCTGGAAGAGCATGGCGAGTACGAGGACGAAGAGGAAACGCTCGAGGACAAGATCAACCAGATCATGGAAGGCCGGAAGATGCTGACCAACGCCAGCTACTTCGCCTTCACCGCCACCCCCAAGAACAAGACCCTGGAGATCTTCGGCGAGCCGGACCCGCAGGCCGACGGCAAGGTGAAGCACCACCCGTTCCACAGCTACACCATGAAGCAGGCGATCCAGGAGGGCTTCATCCTGGATGTGCTGAAGAACTACACGCCGGTGGAGAGCTATTACCGGCTGATGAAGACGGTGGAGGACGACCCGCAGTTCGACACCAAGAAGGCCCAGAAGAAGCTGCGCCGCTATGTGGAGTCCCACGAGCACGCCATCCGCGAGAAGGCCGAGATCATGGTGGACCACTTCCACGAGCAGGTGATCGGCCAGCGCAAGATCGGCGGCCAGGCCCGGGCCATGGTGATCACCAGCGGCATCGAGCGGGCGATCCAGTATTTCCACGCCTTCAAGGACTACCTCAAGGAGCGCAAGAGCCCCTACGAGCGCCATCGTGGCCTTTTCCGGCGAGCATGAGTACGGCGGCAAGAAGGTCACCGAAGCGACACTGAACGGGTTCCCCAGCAGCCAGATTCGCGGACAAGGTGCAGCAGGACCCGTACCGCTTCCTGATCGTGGCCGACAAGTTCCAGACCGGCTACGACGAGCCGCTGCTGCACACGATGTACGTGGACAAGGCGCTCTCCGGCATCAAGGCGGTGCAGACCCTGTCGCGCCTCAACCGCGCCCACCCGCAGAAGCACGACACCTTTGTGCTGGACTTCATCAACGACGCGGAGACCATCCAGAAGTCGTTCGAGCCTATTACCGCACCACCATCCTCAGCGACGAGACCGACCCGAACAAGCTGCACGACCTGAAGGCGCGATCTGGACGGCTACCAGGTCTATTCGCATGGAGCAAATCGACGAACTGGTGGAGCTCTATCTGAACGGCGCGGACCGCGACAAGCTCGACCCGATCCTGGATGCCTGCGTGGCCGTCTACAACGCCGATCTGGATGAGGACGGACAGGTGGACTTCAAGGGCAAGGCCAAGGCGTTCGTGCGCACTTACGGCTTCCTGGCGTCGATCCTGCCGTACTCGAATGCCGACTGGGAGAAGCTGTCGATCTTCCTGAACTTCCTGATCCCGAAGCTGCCCGCGCCCGATGGAGGAGGACCTGTCCAAGGGCATCCTGGAGGCCATCGACATGGACAGCTACCGTGTCGAGGTGAAGACCAGCCTGAAGATCGGCCTTGCCGGATCGAGGATGCCGAAATCGGTCCCGTGCCCACCAGCGGCGGCGGCCGCAAGCCGGAACCGGAGCTGGACCAACTGAGCAACATCATCAAGGCGTTCAACGACCAGTTCGGCAACATCGAGTGGAAGGACGCCGACAAGATCCGCAAGGTGATCGCCGAGGAGATCCCGGCCAAGGTGGCGGCGGACGCAGGCCTACCAGAACGCCATGAAGAACAGCGACAAGACAGACCGCCCGGATCGAGCACGACCCGCGCTGCAGACGGGTCATGATCGACCTGCTGGCCGACCACACCGAGCTGTTCAAGCAGTTCAGCGACAACCCGTCATTCAAGAAATGGCTGGGGGACACCATTTTCGGCGTGACCTATCAAGCAGACCTTGAGATCGCGCAACAGTCGAGAGTCAGTCATCACCGGGCTCAGCACGCCATGAAATCGCGCACTCAGGCTGCCGCTTCGCGGTCAAGCCCGGCGCCGCAGTCCCGAACGCTGTCTTTCCCGCCGGGTGCATGAGTCATCAGTGATCAGTCGTCAGTGATCAGTTACTGAAAACCGACAACTGACGACTGAAGACTCCCAACTCCCACCCTCACTTCATCTTCAGATGCGAGTACAGCACCCGCCAGACCATGTAGGCGGTGGTGCCGAGACCCGCCAGCAGCCACAGTTCGCGCTCGCCCAGGCCGCGGCTGATGTAGCGCAGGGCGGCGAAGCCGATCATGGCGATCATCACCACCGGGGTCATGTCAAAGTAACGCCGCCCGGCCTCGTGGCCGACGTCGCGGGCCTTGGCCGGGGTGATGCAGTCTTCGGCCGCGGCGGCCTCGGCCATGCGCTGGATGGCCTCGGGGTTGCCGCCGGATTCCTGCGCCACCGCCCGCAGCCAGCGCTCGCGGGTGCGGCTATCCGAGAACCGCACCGGCTGGGTGTGCAGCGTTTGTTCGGCCAGCGCGCGGGCGGCCTCCAGCGGCAGGCCCTTGAGCTCGAGGGTGGCGTTGAACCGCCACAGCAGCCGGTTGATCCGCACCCGGCGGTTGTCGCTGTCCATCGCCGCGACCACCTGGGCGGCGTCGAGCAACTGGGCGTAGAAGCGCGCCTGCACCGGCGGCACCTCCAGGGTCTCGATGAACACCAGCACGCGGCGACCGGCCAGCGAGCGCAGCAGCAGCGCGGTCAGCTCCGGCAGGGTGAGGCGGGTCACGGTGCGCACCAGGGCGTTCCACGGCAGGAAGCCCTGCTCGCGCAGCCGGGCGCGGTGCTGCACCGGCAGTGCGGCGAGCTCGATCCGAGGCCGGCGGCGGCGTGCAGTTGCCGGGCGAAGGCCAGCAGGGCGGTCTTGGTGTTGCCCGGCGGCACCCAGATCAGCGCCGGCTGGCGGTGCGGCTCGTTCCGCAGCGTATCGTACAGGGTCCGCAGCAGCGCGCTCTTGCCGATGCCCGGCCGGCCCTTGACCAGCAGCCGCCGTCCGGCGCGGATGTGGCTCAGTGCCGCAGCGATTTCAGGTGCGCGACCAACAAGCGCCTGAGCGTCGGCCACCGTTCGCCTCCGTAGTGTCGCGCCGTGGTCGCCAGCAGGGTGCGGGTGGCGGCGATCGCCGCGCGCGCGGCCTGTTCGGCTTGCTTGCCCTGTTCGGCGTCGGTCCACAGGTCGGCGCTGGCGATCAGGCCCTGTTTGGCCTGCTGCTCCCGGTACTTGATGCGGTCGTGCACCAGGTGGGTGGTCTCGAGCGCGTTCAACTGCTTGATGTAGGCGGCATCGAGCGCCTGCACCGCCGACAGAAAGCCACCGGTCAGCGCCTGCTCGGCGCTCGCCAGGGTCTGGCGCTGCTTGGCCGCGGCCAGCTCCTCGGAGGTGTCCCACAGCGGGATGATGACCTCGAAGCGGGCGTTGAGTCCGCCGGCCTCGATGACGCCGTTGCTATTGGCGGTGGCCTGCTGCGCGTAACTGAGGCGCACCCGACTGGACCAGGCATGCTGGTCGGCCACCGCGGCGAGCCGGGCCTTCTCGGCGCGGATCACGGCGGATTCCTGCAACGCCAGCGCCAGGGCTTTGTCCAGCGGGCCGTTGTCGCCCTGGCGCTGGACCGGGGCACCGGCCGCGAGGGCAGGGACTATAGCGAGTGCCAGCAGGAGCGCCAGGGCCGTTGTGCGCATAAGCGGATACCTCCTCAGAAGGGACGTCGTCGGGTGGGTCCGGTCGTCCAGGCGTTGCGGCGGCGGCCGGTAGCGGTCCTGGAGCTCACGGCGCAGGTCGTCGGCCAGATCGCCCGCGGTGTAGGCCGTCACCGGCCGGGCCTGGTACTGCCCGGCGACCGACGGGCCAGGGTCTCGTCCACCGGGGTGATGGCGTAGATCGCCGCCGGCGCGAGGATCTTGGTCCAGGCCGCCACCCGCTCGGTGGCGGGGATGTCGACCCGCAGGAACGCGGCCCCGCCGATCGCCAGCGGCGCTACGTGCCGGCGTAGACCTTGTGGCCCATGGCCTCGACGATGGCCCAGGTCTCGAACGGGTGTTCGGTGTCACGGTCCATGGCTTACTCCACGTTGTCCAGCGGCAGCTCGCTCTGCACCGCCTCCAGGCGCACGCTGACCTCCTCGGCCGGCAGCATGCCGAACAGATGGGCCGCGGTGAGCGAATCCAGGGCGCTCGCGGCGAGCACCACCTCCACAGTGCCGTCGGGTTTGCCGGTGACCTTCTTCAGCGCGGCCAGCAGCCGGCAACTGCGGTGCTTGACCGCGGCGCCGGTCGGCCGGGCCGGGATGTCGTATACGCCCTCATCGTTCATCAATCGTCTCCGGTCGCTTCGAGGTACTGGATGATGGAGCGCCGTGCCGCCTGCCAGCCGACGGCGGTGGTGGCGATGAAACCCTGGGCGCGCATGGCGATCTGCCAGGCCCGTTGTGCCTTGGTAAGCCGCCCGCGGGCGACCTTGAGTTCCAGCCACAGCCCGCTGAAACCGGCGCGCTTCACCGGCAGCAGGTAGTCGCTGACACCCGCTTTCACGCCCATCGCGGCGAGCTTACGCCCGACCGCCGCCGAACGCGGCTCGCCATTGGGGATGTGGAACAGCAGCCGCAGCTCGGGATACTGCAGTTGCGCGCCACGCGCCCACTGCACCAGCAGCCGGGCGTGATCGGCCTCGCACAGGCCGTCGTCGTCGACCGGGACCGGTTCGGCAGCCGGACACCCGGTCGAGCGGCCGCCGGCGGCCCGGCGTTCGCGCCAGGCCTCGAGCTGGGCGGGGTTCCAGCGCAGTCCGCCGCTCATGGTTCAGTCTCCGACACCCGTTGCCGGCGTCCGGCCTCCATCCGGTCAATCATTCGCGGCCTCCGTTGGCCTTGCGGAACTGGGCGAGGTAGCGCTCCGGGTCCTCGCCGCGCAGCCGGGCGTGGTGGCGCAACACCTCGTCGGTGGTGGGCTCGCGCACCGCTGCGGCGACCGGGCGCCGTTGGCGGGCCAACGCCACAGCCTCGCCGGGCGTGGTATCCAGCGTGCCCTCGGCCCAGCGCCGCGCCAGCGCACCCAGCAGCGCCAGCGGCTTGCGTGCGGTGCCGGCCTGCATCGCCGCGGCCAGCACATCGAGCACCGCCTGGCGCTCATCCGGCGTCACCGGCGCGAGCAGCCGTTCGGCCCGCCGGCGGTCGGCGGCAGACAACGCCGGAGGCCATACCAACGGCCCCGGATCACCTGCGGTTGGTTCACCGTCCCCCGTTTCATCACGACAACGACTGACCACCGGGTTGTCGTGGTCGGTTGACTGACGGTTCAACTGACGGTTCGGGTCCGGCTCCCGGACTACCGCCAGACCGGCTGCCGGACTACCGGGTCCGGGAGACGGACTACCGGGGTCCGCCTCTCGGACTACCCCTGGTCCGGGTGCCGGACTACCCCCGTCCGATTCCCGGACTACTCCTGGTCCGGCTGCCGGACTACCCCCGTCCGATTCCCGGACTACCCCCGGTCCGGCTGCCGGACTACTGCGGTCCGATTCCCGGACCACCGCCTCGATCGGCAGCCGGTAGCGGGTCGAGCGCCGCGGGCCACCCCGTGCCCGCGCCACCAGCCCGGACTTCTTCCAGGGCATTCAGCGCCGTCACCACCGTGCTCCGTGCCAGCCCCGTGTCAGCGGTGAGCCGGGCGATCGACGGCCAGCACTGCCCCACGGGGTCGGCGTGCTCGGCCAGGGCCAGCAGCACCAGCTTGTGCGCCGGCGGCACCGCCCTCGACCAGGCCCAGTCGCGCGCCGCCGCGCTCACGATTAAGCCGCCTGCGGTGCATCATCGAGCAGCTCGGCCGGGCTCGCCTCCAGGGCTTGCGCGATGGCGATCAGCCGTTCCACGGTCAGCCGCCGCCGGCCGTTCTCGATGCGGCTGATCTCGCTCTGCGGCAGGCCGGTGCGTTCGGCCAGCGCCGCCTGGGTCAGACCCCGGTGTTTGCGAAGTTCGCGGATCCTCATACCGGACCTCCATGCATGTTATGCATATAATAAAGACTAAAAAACATATTGCAAGACAAATTCATGCCAATAAGTCATAATCCCTTATTTCCAGTTGCCTACAACCGAGTCCGATGAGAGTCAACACGTCCGCACTGAAGCGCGCACGCCAGCGTGCCGACCTGACCCAGGGCGAGCTGGCCCAGCGCACCGGGATGGATCAGGGCCATTACTCGCGGGTCGAGCGGGGCGCAAGCGGCGTCTCGCGCGAGACCCTGCTGGCCATCGCCCGGGTGTTGCAGATTCCCGTGGCCAGTCTGCTCGAAGAAGGCGACGAGCCGAGCCCGGGCGCGGAGACCACCGCCATCAGCGACACCGCGCGCGGCATCTCGGTCGACTACACCGCCCCGGCCGGGCTGCGCGAACTGGTCAAGCGCGAGGCCCTGCTCGCCATCGAGCCGGCGGAATGGTCGGCGCTGCGGGAAATCGCCCGGCTGTGGCCCAACGGCGACTTCATCACCGCCGACGGCTGGACCAGCATTCTGGCCGCGCTGCGGGCGGCGAGCCGGGCAGGGTAGTGTGACTAAAACGTGACGCAAGAGAGTCACGATATGTCCGGCATCGTCCATTCGAGTCACGTACGCGCGGGGCAGGGTGCGCTATGTGATTGAATTATATTGAAAAATGCAGGATAGCATTGCTCATAATGATGGGGTCGGTGGTTCGAGTCCACCCATAGCCACCATAAGTTAGTTAACCGACCGAAGCAGCAAAGAGCGTTCGTCGTGTGTTAAGGATCGGTTGGCGCAGCCTTTGTCCTGAAGGTTCAACAGAGGTCGGTGGCCGGATTCACCCGCCGAGAAACAGGCGGCCGACTTCTGGGTCATTGAGAAGGTCGCTCCCGGGACCGGCCAGGGCTAGCTGACCGGCAACCAGCACGTAGCCGATGTCGGCGAATTCCAGGCCTTTTTTGGCGTTCTGCTCGACCATAATGATGGTCTTGCCGCGTTCGCGCTGCAGGTCGGCGAGGATTTCGAACACCATGTCGATGAACCGTGGTTCCAGCCCGATCGAGGGCTCGTCGACCAGCAGCACCTCCGGGTTCATGATCAGGGCGCGGGCGATTTCCAGCAGCCGCCGTTCGCCCCCTGACAGGGCGCCGGCGCGCTGGCGGCGGCGCCGGGCCAGCCGGTCGTAGCGGTCGAAAACCTGCTCCGCGGCCGCTTTGGCCTGCCGCGGCTGATCGAGCAGGAAACCGCCCATCAGCAGGTTTTCCTCTACGGTCATGTCGGGGAACACCGAGTTGTCCTGCAGAATGTAGGCGATGCCGCTGTTCCTGAGCTTGCGGTTGGGGTTGAGGCGGGTAATGTCGTCATCCTTGATCCGGATGCTGCCGCCGGTGATCCGGGTGAATCCGTAGATCGAGTGCAGCACGGTGGATTTGCCGGCGCCGTTAGGGCCGATCAGACACAGCGACTGCCCAGCACCGACCCGCAGGTCCAGCCCATGGAGTATCTCCATACGGCCATAACCGGCCACCAGCCCGTCGATCCGGACCAGGGGTTGCTCGCCGGCGAGCGCATCGAGGGCCGCGCGATCGGGGGCCCGTGCCGATAGCTCCGCTGCGGCGCCGGCGACTGCATCGACGGACAATACTGAATCGATGCGGCCCAGGCCATAGCCGCTGATGTGTCGGCGGGTGATGGGCCGGCTCATCAGGAGGCTCCCAGGTAAGCGTCGATGACGCGCTGATCGTTGCGAATCCGGTCGGGCTCGCCGCTGGCCAGCAACTGGCCGTGGGCCAGGCAGTGGATGTGCTGCGCCAGGTTCATGATCACCCGCATGTTGTGCTCGATCACCAGCAAGGTGATGCCAAGATCGGCGTTGACCCGCTGCAGGCGCTCGATCAGGCCGTTGATCAGGGTCGGATTGATGCCGGCGGTCGGTTCGTCCAGCAGCAGCATGCGCGGCTCGTTCATTAGCGCCATGGCCAGTTCCAGCAGTTTCTGCTGGCCGAATGACAGGTCGCCGGCCGGCAGCAGCCGTTTGCTGTGCAGGCCGACGAAGGCCAGCAGTTCCTCGGCGTAGTCGCGAACCTCGGCGGCCGGCCGGCGAAACATGCTGAGCAGGGTGTCATCGGCGCTGGGGACGCTGATTTCCAGGTTCTGCACGCAATTCATGCGGCTGTAGATGCGGGTTTGCTGGAAGGTGCGGATCAGACCCAGGCGGGCGATAGCGCCGACCCGCAGGCGCGAGATTTCACGGCCGTCGAAGCAGATCGAGCCCCCATCGGTCGGGTGGTAGCCGACGATCGAGTTGAATAAGGTGGTCTTGCCCGATCCATTGGGGCCGATAATGCCGACCACGCTGCCGGCATCGACGCTCAGCGACACCCGCTGGTTGGCAACGACCCCGCCAAACGTTTTGCTGACCTCGCGCAGCTCCAACAGGCCGCTCACCGAAGGTACCTCCTTCTGGTTATCGGTCGAGTATAGCTGCCGATGATAACAGTTCGCGCAAATTGATGGACGAACCGGCCGGCATCGCGGGTCAGCGCCCCGCACTGGCCGCCGAGCGGTTCATCATACGATACGACACCAGCACCGGAACCAGGGTCAAGGCCATTACCACCAGCACCACCACGTTGACCTCCGGTAGCTTCTGACCCGGCCGGATGGCACCGAAAATCCACAGCGGCAAGGTGTTCTCGGCGCCGGTGGCCCTGGCCGTGGCTGCTCGTGTCCGCCCTCGGCGGCGCTCAGGAAACCAGGGCGTGCGCTCTGCGCTCGCGCCACCAGCCGAGAATGCCGCGCGGGAAGAACACCACGATCAGCACGATCAGCAGACCCATGGCAACTCGCTGCCAGCCGAACAGGTAGGTCCAGAATAGCTGCTGGGTGACATGGAACAACACAGCGCCCAGGACCGGACCCCATAACGTCCCGCGGCCGCCCAGGATGGGCATCAGCACCATCCAGACCCCGTAGGTTGCACCGGCGAACGCCAGATCACGCGGGTCGATGAAGCCTACCAGATTGCCCACCGGACCGCCGGCCGCTCCCAGGAACAGTGCCGCCACGCACCAGGCCATCGTTTTGTAGCGGGTGGTGGGCAGGCCCATGGCCTCGGCCTTATCCTCATCATCGCGGATGGCGTTGATGGCCAGTCCGAAGCGGCGCCGGTACAGCCAGCGCACCGTGAGAAAGGTGATGATGGCCAGCGCGTACAGCAGGAAATAGAAGAACCGGCCGCGGTCGATGACCGATCCCGGGAATTGGGGTGGTACCAGCCCCGAGCCGGCGCCGAGGTATTCCCAGCTAGCGGCGATGTCGCCGGCAGCGACCGCCAGTCCGAGGGTGCCGATAGCGAAATAATGGCCGCGCATGCCCAGCATGACCGGCCCCAGTACCAGCGCCGCGACCAGTGCCAGCAGCGCCCCGGCGCCCATGCCGAGTAACAGGGCCGGGAAATAGCCCAGCCCGGAATCGCGCTGGATTACGGCACAGGCATAAACGCCCAGGCCGAAGAAGAATACGTTGCCGAACGAGTTGTAACCCATCTGGCCGCCGTTGATGTCCCAGGTGAGGGCGAACAACACCATTAGCCAGAGCAGGCCCAGATCGGCCAGATGCCCCGGCAATAGCCACGGTGCGGCCATGCCGAGGATGAAGATCAGCGTCATCAACAGGTGTTCGCGTCCGGCCCCTTTCACGCCAGGTATCTCCGCTGCCGGCGCAGCCACAGATTGCGCCAGACCAGGATCATCACCAGCAGCACGTAGATGAAAGCGGTCTGGTACTCCGCTCCCAGGATGAAGCCGGCAAAATTCTCGGCCGCGCCCAGCCCCAGAGCGGCCACGATGACCGCACCCAGGTTGCCCAGTCCGGCGATGATCACGATCATGAACGAGCGCACCGTGTAGGTCAGCCCCAGGTAGGGGTGGATGACCCAGGTCAGCACCACCAGGCCACCGGCGGCGCCGCAGATCGCGGCATTGATGCCGAAGGTGGCGGCGTAGACCCGGTCGGTATCGATGCCCAGGACCCGGGCGGCGCGGGCATTCTGGGCGGTGGCGCGGATCGCCTGGCCCAGCCGCGAGCGGCGCATGAACACGATCAACACCGTGCCCAGCAACAGCGCGGCGATAGCAGCGATCACCTTGATGCGGTCGATCGATACCAGGCCGTTGAAAAAGAACCAGCTGCCCAGGTTGGCCGACAGCGAGCGGATGTCGGCACCAAACAGCTGGTTCATCAGCTGCTGCAGCAGGATGCTGATGCCGAAGGTGGCTAGCAGCGAGGTAAACAGGTCCTGATCGACGATCCGGAAGATCACCGCCCGGTACATGGCCACGCCGACGAAGTACATCACTCCGGTGGCGATGGGAATACCCAGCAGCGGGCTGATGCCGTAGCCGGCCAGGAAGTAGACGATGAAGCCGCCCAGCATGACCAGCTCGCCCTGGGCTATGTTGATGACATTCATCACGCCCCAGACCAATGCCATGCCGTAGGCTGCCAGCGCAAATATGGCGCCCGCCAGCATGCCGTTGATGAGCAGCTGCAGGTTAAGGACGGGGGCGTTCAGCAGAAGACTGAGGTTCGACATGCGATGCCTGCCGCGCGGGCAACCCCGGCCGGAACGGCCGGGGTTTGGTTCACAGGATCAGCGCTGGTTCCAGCGGGGTGCCGGATAGATCACCTTGGTGGCGGCCCATTGGCTGGGTGCGACCACTTTATATTTTTGATCCTGGACCTGATAGAGCACCATCGATTTGGCGACGTTCTTGCCGGTGTGGTCGAACTTGATGGGGCCGTAGAACGTCATCAGGTCGGTCTTGGCCAGGGCATCGCGCACCTTTTGCGAATCCAGCGAACCGGCCCGCTGGAAGGCGTCGACAAAGGTGATCACGGAAGCGGCCGATTCTGCCGCCTGATACGGCGGTGCATAGTTGAATTTCTGCTGGAATGCCTGGGCGAATGCTTCCGGCGTCTTGAACCAGTGCCCCTGGTAGGTCAGGTGGCGGTCCCACTGGGAGGCGCACAGGGCGTAGTTGGCGTCTTTGCCGTATTTCTTGATGATCTGGGCCGCGTCGCAATGGGTCATCGCCAGCATGGGCACGTAGACGTGCATGGCGGCGACCTGACGGATCGCCAGGGCAGCACCGCGCGAGTGGCCGGAGACCGCCAGAATGTCGGGCCGCAGCGCCTTGACCTTGGTCAGGGTCGCGGTCATGTCGTTCAGGTCGGGGGTAGTTGGTCGTCGACCACCAGTTTCATATGGTATTTCTTGACCGCTTCCAGGATGCCGGCCCGGACATCGCGCGAGAAGTTGTCATTCTCCACGACGACGGCGACCCGCAGTGAACTGGGCTCTTGCCCGCTTTTTGAGCCTGTTCCGCCGCCAGGTCTATGGCCGGACGCAGGTAGAAATCCGAGGTGTCGAGCACCGCAAACAAGTATTTATAACCGTGCGTGAACAGGTCCCGGGCGGCGCCGTTACCCTCGACCATGGGGATATGGTATTTCTCGGTGATCGGGGCGATGGCTTTGGTGAGGCCGGAGCTGTAAGGACCCAGCACGTATTTGATGCCGTCCTGCTGGATCAGCCGCTCAGCCAGTTCGGCACCGCGTGATGAGGTCGATTCATCGTCATAGTACTTGAGCGCCAGCTTGTAAGCCTGGTTGCCGACTTTGACCCCGCCCATGCTGTTGATCCGCTGAACAGCGAGTTCATAGCCGTTGATGGTGTTCTTGCCGTTGGTGGAGTACTTGCCGGTCAGCGATACGGCTGCACCGAGGGTGATGGTGCCAGCGAAGTCCGCTGCCTGAGCCGGTGTCCCCAGCGCTACTGCCAACACCGCTGCGGCGGTGGCGCCGACGGCCTGACGAAACAATGCCTTCATCTCCATCCTCCTAACAAAATCCAGGTGGTACATTGTCTTATCGGACATCCGCGAACGGATGTACGCAACCCTACCCCGCCAGCAAAAAAAAGGAAACCCCGCGCGGCGGGGCATGGCGGGGGTATGCCTACACCTGAACCCGCAGCAGCAGTTTGCCGATATTCTCGTTGGCTTCCATCATGGTGTGAGCCTGGGCAGCCTCGCTCAGCGCGAACACACGGTCGATAACTGGCTTGACCTTGCCCGCTTCCAGCAGCGGCCAGACCTGTTGCCGCAGCGCCCGGGCGATGGCGGCCTTGGCGGCGACCGTCTGCGGCCGCAGGGTGGAGCCGGTGATGGTTTGGCGGCGCACCATCAGGGGTGCCAGGTTGAGCTCCACTTTGGGACCACGCAGGAACGCGATTAACACCAGGCGGCCGTCGATAGCCAGCGCTTTGAGGTCGCGGGCGATGTAATCGCCGCCCACCATGTCGAGGATGACGTCGGCGCCACGGCCGTCGGTGAAATCGCGCACCGCTTCGACGAAATCCTCGGTCCGGTAGTTGATCACCCGGTCGGCGCCAAGCTCGCGGCAAACGGCCAGCTTGCGGTCGCTGCCGGCGGTCGCGATCACCCGGGATTCGAGTGCCTTGGCGAGCTGGATCGCGGTGGTGCCGATGCCGCTGGCGCCCCCGTGGACCAGCAGGGTCTCACCGCTGGCCAACCGGCCGCGCTGGAATACGTTGCTCCAGACGGTGAAGTAGTTCTCCGGTATCGCCGCGGCCTGTTCCAGGGTGAAGCCTTGCGGGACCGGCAGGCAGTGGCCAGCCGCTGCGACGCAGTATTCCGCATAGCCGCCGCCGTGGGTCAGCGCACAAACCTGATCGCCGACGTGCCATTGCTGGACCTCATTGCCCAGTGCCACCACGGTGCCGGCGACCTCAAGCCCGGGCAAATCGGAGGCATCCGGCGGCGGTGCGTAGTTGCCCTGGCGTTGCAGGCAGTCGGGCCGGTTAACGCCGGCGACGGCGACCTTGATAAGGACCTCGTGGGGCTGCGGTTCGGGCACCGGCCGCTGGGCCGGCTGCAGCATTTCCGGGGCGCCGGGCTGATGGATTTCGATCACCGTCATGGTGCCGGGAAGGCTTGCACTCATCAGGTTTTCCTCCTGTCGCGAGCATTGGCGGGACGACAAGTATACGGGATTTCGTTTTCGACCCGTGTTGATAGCCGGGCGGCATACGCAGGGGTCGTGGGCGGCGGGTTAACCTTACCGGCGTTGGATGTCGTGCAGTGTGCGCAACGAATTGCGCAAGCCACGAGAAGTGGCGTGGATTCAATCAATTAAGGTTGATCGATGGGGTAGTTATGGGTACCGGTGGGTGTATCCGGCCAAAATGCATCGAAACGGCACGCGCCGGTGGATCGATCGCAGCTAGTACGCATCGGTGGTTGCTAGAATGCCGAGTATGACCACAGCTTTTGCTAAGGCGGCGCATCGGTGATCAGGGTGAATATGGGACAGGTTCATTTGTCGAGTCGGGTCATGGTTGCGGTCGCCGTCTTGGCAATCTTGGGGTACGGCGCAATGGTGATCGCGAGTGGTGCTGACGTTATCTGGCGCGACATCGGTCGTTTGCAGCTCGCTGGCGCGCTACTCATTGTTCTGCTTTCCGGTCTCAACTACGCTATCCGTAGCGTCCGCTGGCGCGACTATCTGAAGCGACTGGATTGTCGGCTTACCGTGGCGGCCAATTCGGTCTGTTACCTGGCGGGATTCGCCTTTACTCTGACACCGGGCAAGGCTGGTGAAGCGGGCCGGGCGGTGCATCTGAAGCGCTATGGTGTGCCCTATGGGGTCACATTCGCCGCACTGCTGGTCGAGCGGCTGATGGACCTGATGGCGGTGGTGATACTGGCATTGCTTGCTGCGGCGCCGTTGTCAGGAAGCCGCTGGCTGATTGGTGTAGCGCTGGCACTGACGTTCCTGGTCGCCGCGGTCCTCGCGTCGCTCAATCGCCTGGTCCATGGTCTCGGTATACGGGTGCGTGGCCGGTGGGCGAAGCTTTGCACGCGGGCGTTGCCGACCGTCGAGAGCATTGCACCGTTGTTGCGTGGCCCGATCGTCTCACGCAGTCTGATATTGAGTGTTTGCGCCTGGGCCGCTGAGGCCTTCGGTTTCTACTGGTTATGCCTGCAGCTCGATGTGGCGCTCAATCCACTGACGGCGGGGGGGATTTACGCGGTGAGTCTGCTGGCGGGCGCGCTGTCGTTTTTGCCGGGCGGTTTGGGTACCACCGAGGCGACCATGGCGGGTTTGCTAATGACCGTGGGCGGAACATCGCAGGGAACCGCCGTGGCGGTCACCCTGATTTGCCGGGTGCTCACGCTCTGGCTGGCGGTGGCACTCGGAATCTTGTGTAATTTGTGGCTGGAGACTTCGCTGGCTCCCAAACCGGTCACCCAGAAAGCCTAAGCCAAAGAGATAGAGACAAGGGGGAAACGTTCACTGTGGCCCGCGATACGGATACCACCCGATCAGAACCGGTTGCCGGCGAACCACCGTTGTACGTCGATCTCGACGGCACATTGGTAAAGACCGATCTTGTGTTGGAGGCGCTGCTGGCCTTGATGCGCCAGCGCCCGTGGCTGATCCTGGCGCTGCCCTACTGGTGGTGGTGCGGCCGCGCCCAACTCAAATACCAACTGGCCCGTCGGGTACCGTTGGATCCGGCGCGGCTGCCGTACAGTCAAAGCTTCCTCGCCTATCTTGCCAAAGCGCGCGCAGCGGGCCGCTCGCTGGTGCTGGCCACCGGTGCACCCGCCGACTACGCCGATGCCGTGGCCGCGCATGTCGGCCTGTTCGATGCGGTGCTAGCCTCGACTGAACGGACCAACCTCACCGGGCGGGCCAAGCTGGCGCGGATAAGAGCCGAAACGGCGTCCGGCGGATTCGACTACGCCGGCAATTCGGCGGTGGATCTGCCACTGTGGCACGCCGCGCGCCGGGCGATTGTGGTCAATGCCCCCGCTAGTGTACGCCGGCGGTTGCGCAATGGCGCTGTGGTGGCGGCGGAATTCGACGACCGCTTGGGTAGCGGGAGCAGCATCCTGAAAGCGCTGCGTCCGCATCAGTGGCTCAAGAATCTGCTGCTGCTGGTGCCCGCTGCGGCAGGCCACCGGTTGCTGGAACCGACCGTGCTGAGCGCCACCCTGATCGGGATCGTCGGTTTCAGCGCCGCCGCCTCGGCCGGCTATGTGTTCAACGATGTGCTTGATGCCCCGGCCGATCGGTTGCACCCGCGCAAGCGCCGGCGTCCGTTCGCTGCCGGCGATTTGCCACCGCAGGCCGCGCTGGTGCTGATTCCGCTGTTGCTGCTGGCGGCGGCAGCTACCTGCCTTGCATTGCCTCTGGCCTTCGGCCTGGTCCTGCTGGGCTACCTGATGGTCAACACCGCGTACTCGCTGGTGCTCAAGCGCCAGGTGCTGATCGATGTCTTCGTCCTGGCCGGTCTCTATGCCATCCGGATGTTTGCCGGTGGGGCGGCCTCCGGAGTCGCGGTGTCGTCCTGGCTGCTCGCCTTCGCTCTGTTTCTGTTCTTCAGCCTGGCGCTGGTCAAGCGCTTCGCCGAACTGCAAGTGGTGGCTGCCGGTGCTGGCGGGCAGCCGGCCGGGCGGGGCTATCGCAGCGCCGATGCCCCTTTTGTGCTGGCCGCGGGCCTGGCCAGCGGTTACCTGGCAGTGGTGGTGCTGGCACTTTACCTCAACAGCGCTGCCATGCAGACGCTCTATCACCGTCCCGCTTTGTTGTGGGGTTTGTGCATGATCGTGCTGTACTGGATCAGCCGGGTGTGGCTGGTTACCGTCCGCGGCGAGATGCACGATGATCCAGTAGTCTATGCCCTGACCGACCGGGTCAGTCTGATCGCCGGCGGGTGTGCCGCTGTGCTACTCTGGCTGGCGGCCTGAGGGATGGCGGAATTTCGTTCCTGGGGGCGCTACAACCATCCCCGTCATACCGTGACCGCGATCCACTGGATCGATCAGGCCGGAGCGGCCGTCGCCGGGTCGGTGCCGGTGCTGGCTTATGGCAACGGTCGCAGCTACGGCGACTGCTGCATAAACGAGGGCGGGCGTGCTGCTGCAGACCCGTCCGCTCGACCGCCTCGTCAACTTCGACCGGGAAGAGGGGTTGCTGCGCGCTGAGGCCGGCATTACGCTGAGCGAAATCCTCGACGTCATCGTCCCGAAAGGCTGGTTTTTGCCGGTCACCCCCGGCACCCGCTTCGTCACTCTGGGCGGGGCCATCGCCAACGACGTGCACGGCAAGAACCACCACCGGGCCGGCAGCTTTGGCGCGCACGTCACCTGGTTGCGGCTGCTGCGCTCCAACGGCTGCGAGCATAGCTGCACGCCCGAGCGACAACAGCGACCTGTTCCGGGCCACTATCGCTGGCCTGGGCCTGACCGGGCTCATTCTGGAGGCCGAGATCCGGCTGAAGCCCATCACCAACGCCTACCTGACCGCCGAAACTCAGCGCTTCGACGATCTCAGACGCCTTCTTCGAGCTGTCGGCGGCCTCCGAAGCCAGCCACGAATACACCGTCGCCTGGATTGATGGCCTGGGCAAAGGCGCCCAACTGGGCCGGGGCGTGTTCATGCGCGCCATCCACGCCCCGCACGATCCGAGCCTGCCGCACCATGCCAAAGAGAAGCGCTCCCGCTCGGTGCCGGTTACCCCGCCTGTCTCCCTGGTGAACCCGGCGCTGATGCAAGTCTTCAATCCGCTCTACTTCCGGCGCGCCCCGAAGCGTTTTGCCAGTAGCACCACCCACTTCGCGCCGTTCTTCTATCCGCTGGATGGCATCAGGCACTGGAACCGGCTTCTACGGCCCGCACGGTTTCTTCCAGTTCCAGTGCGTGATTCCGCCGGCCGACAGCCCCACCGTCATCCGCACGCTGCTCGAGAGCGTGGCGGAAAGCCGCCAGGCCTCGTTCCTCGCCGTGCTCAAGGTCTTCGGCGACCGCCGCTCGCCCGGCTGGCTCTCGTTCCCGCGCCCGGGCACCACGCTCGCCCTGGACTTTCCCAACCGGGGTGAAAAGACGGCTGAACTTATGAGCCGCCTGCACCGCATCGTCCTCGATGCCGCTGGCGCCATCTATCCCGCCAAGGATGCCTGTATGCCGCCCGAACTGTTTCAACAGAGTTTTCCGCGCCTGGACGAATTCCGGCGCTGGCGCGATCCGGGCTTCAGCTCCAGTCTGTGGCGCCGCCTCACCGGAGAGCCCGTATGAGCCGCTATCCCCAACCGGCCAGGACCCTGCTCGTGGTCGGCGCCACCTCCGCCATTGCGCACGCCACGGCGCGTCTTTATGCCGCCAGGGGCTACCGCTGCCACCTCATCGCACGCAGTGCCGGAAAACTCGCCCGCGTGGCCGAAGACCTTAAGGCACGGGGCGCACCCGAAGTCTCCACGGGTACTTTCGAAGCCCTCGACAGCGCCACCTTCGCGCCAGCTATCGACGATGCTAGACGGGCCCTGGGCGAGATCGGCATCGCCCTCATCGCCCACGGCAGTCTGCCCGATCAAAAAGCCTGTGAAGCCGACCTGGAGGCCGCACAGCAGGCGCTCACCATCAACTACATCAGTGCTGTGCTGCTCATCACGCGTATCGCCCAAATCATGGAAGAGCAGGGTCGGGGCACCGTCGCGGCGATTTCGTCGGTGGCCGGGGATCGGGGGCGCCCCGGCAACTACCTCTACGGCAGTGCCAAGGCTGGACTCAACACATTCCTCGAAGGCCTGCGCATCCGCCTCATGGGCAAGGGCGTGCATGTGCTCACCGTTAAACCGGGTTTCGTGGACACACCCATGACGGCGGATATGAAAAAGGGACTGCTCTGGGCGCAGCCGGTGCAAATTGCGCAAACAGTACAACAAGCGATCACTGCACGAAGAGGTGAAGTTTATGCCCCTAGGTTCTGGAAGTTTGTCATGTTGCTAATTAAAAAGTCGCCTGTCGGTTTGGTGAAGAAGATTTAAAAAATAGGTTATTTAGTCAATTAAAGAAAAGCAGAAGGAATATTTTGTTATGCACGATAAGGTCTTGGCTTACAGAAATTGGGCGGTAGATTTCTATAACACTGTGGTATTGAACTGAAAAAGATCGACTAGGCGGCCGCTTGGGTCAATCGGTCAAACACTACCTTTGGCAATAACCCTACTCCAGAACGGGTAGGGTGACTTATTTGAGCGCTTTATTGGGTAGCATCCAATGATCAGAGTGGCGGTTACTTTTTCTGGTTCGCGAGCAAACTATTTGAACTATCGGGAAGCGATAATTGATATTGTCGCTGTTTTGGGCATCATCATTGGGTGCTTTCCTCCCGCCATGTTCCCAACAGAAGCGGGTCTGGACGCTTCCTGGATTTGGTACAACGGCTATGCGTTCGCTCACCACATGCAATGGGGAAGCGACGTGCTATGGACTTATGGGCCGCTGGGGTTTCTGGGTTTACCGTACCAATACGGGCATCGGGGTGTATGGCTGGCGGCGTATTTGGTCTTCCTTGCGTTGCGTCTTATGTGGTTTGCGGCGCTTTACCTGACCATCCGCACGGTCCGTCGCGGCGACCGCAATATCGTCGACCTCGTAGCGCTTCTGATACTGTTTTTATACATGGAGTTCGAGGCGATACACGTCGATGTCATCGCCCTGCTTTTGCCGCTATTCCTACTATTAAGATTTACCCTGTTGGAGCCCGATCAACAGCGGTTTCCGCTGGTTGAAAGTACGCTGGCGGGATCGCTGTTTGCACTGTCCAGTCTGATCAAGTTCACTTCGCTGATAGTAGCGGTGCCGACCGTCATCACAGCCGGGTGTATCGCCCTGGTGGCTGGCGGGCGGCGCGATCGTACCTACATGGTCGTATTGATTGCATCCTTTTTGATCGCGTTTATTGTAGGTTGGGGTGCGGCGGGCCAGGAATTCTCCAATCTGCCTGGGTACGTGTGGAGTTCAGTCGTTATTTCCTCGGGTTACAGTGCCGCTATGGCGATACCGGCACGACACATATTGCTGCTGCTGGCGATGGTATTGGTGGGCCTGTATCTGGCGAGTCTTTACACTCTGTATAGACGACGGGGAGCACGGTTGATGGTGTTGGCCGCTATCGCAACCGGTTTTGCGGCGTTTGTGTTCTGGAAAGAGGGGTTTGTCCGAGGCGGCTTCGCACACGCAGGCATCTTCTTTTTGTTTATGTCCGCAATCTTCCTCATGCTAAGTGTGCTGGAGCGCTGGACTCTATTGTCAAGAACCCAGTTATTGGTAAGCGCAGGCGTAATCGTCGCGTTTTGGATTCAAACGGGAATAGTTACTGCGTTGCAGACGCCGAGGCAGTTCTGGGACCGGGTCGACGTTGCCTGGAAGTTGGCGACAGAATCAGGCGTTTATGGCAATTGGCTCGCAGGAACCAAGAATCGCCTGCGTTCCCATTACCGACTCCCGCAGGCCATGGTGGATAAGGTGCGAAACCAGCCACTGGCCGTCATGCCGTGGGATCTTTTGATAGCCTTCGCTTACGGCGCACGACTCAAGGCACCACCAGTCTCTCAATTATATTCGACCTACACCCCGCAGTTGGATGCCGCTGACGCGAAATGGCTCACAGTAAATGGGCCGAAGTACGTGCTGTTGACGGTTCAGGCGATCGATAATCGTTATCCGTTGTTCAGCGCGCCGCGGACCTACAGGGGGCTATTCCGTCACTACTGTTTGGTTGATTCGTCGAGTAATTACCTTTTATTGGAAAGAATACATCAAAATAGACCGAGAAAAGACGGGAGGACGTATAGCCAACGGGTTGTGAAGTTGGGACAAAAAATCGAGCTTCCGATCACCCACTCTGGGGAGGCGGTTGATTTGGCGGTTGATATCCGACCGTCTATATGGGGACATGTGATCGGGCTTCTTTATCATCCAAGCGGTGTCTTCGTGGATTTTTACTTGAAGAATGGTGCGACCAAAGGACCCTATCGCTTTATCTATAAGTTGGGTGGCAGTGGCTTGCAAGCATCACCGTTCCTGGACTCGAATGTCAGTCTCTCGCACTGGTTATCTAGCGGAACCGGAGCGGAGGTCAAGGCGATACGGTTTTCCGTGCACGGCTATCGATGGGAATATTCAAACCCAATCCGTCTGGGTGTTCGGGTTGAGCTGTCCACGCCAACTGGCTGCCCGGTGAAATAGAGATGATGCCGCGCATCTCACTCACCGTCATGGTGCCGGGAAGGCTTGCACTCATCAGGTTTTCCTCCTGTCGCGAGCATTGGCGAACTTGATAAACCAGTATACGGGATTTCACCGCCAGCCCGGACGCGAGCGCTCAGGTCGCGGCTGCCTACATGCGGGTCGTAGCAGCGATACCGATGCCATGTCAGCGGGCGTAGATTGCGCGGATCAGCGGCGCTGCGAAACGCTCCATTGCGGCAGCCACCCGCCCCCAGCACCCGTCAATCGTTGCCCAGTAAGGTGGAGTTACCCCATGGATACCCGCGCCCAGATGCTCGATCTGCTCGCCACCCGCGAGCGCACCTACAGCCTGCCGCAGCCGTTCTACAACGACCCCGCGTTTTTCCGGCTCGACATGGAACATATCTTCGGCACCCAGTGGCTGTTTGCAGGGTTGACCTGCGAGATTCCCAAGGCAGGCAACTTCTTTACTCTGAACGTGGGTGATGACCCGGTGGTGATCGTGCGTGGCCGTGATCAGCAAATCCGGGCGTTCTATAACATCTGCCGGCACCGCGGGTCGAAGATCTGTCTTAAGGACAAGGGTAATACGGCCAAGCTGGTCTGCCCTTATCACCAGTGGACCTATGAGTTGGATGGACGGCTGCTGTTCGCCGGTAACATGGACGCCGGATTTGATGCCACCCGGTTTGCGCTCAAACCGGTTCATTGCGAGTTTGTGGCCGGCTACATCTTTATCTGCCTCGCGGACCAGGCGCCGGCGTTTGATGATTTCCGTCAGGCGGTTGAGCCCTACATGCTGCCGCATGACCTGGACAATGCCAAGGTCGCGTTCGAGAGCAGTATCGTTGAGCGGAGCAACTGGAAGCTGACCATGGAAAACAACCGCGAATGCTACCACTGTGCCGGCAACCATCCGGAATTGCTGCGCACCCTGGCCGAGTTCGACAAGGTCGACGATCCCCGTCTCAGCCCCAAATTCCGCGAGCTGCTGGAGCACAAGGCCCGCCAGTGGGATGGCCTCGGGCTGGCCCACCGGCCGACCCCGAAGCATCTCCGCTACCGCGCGGTCCGGCTGCCGTTCGAGCATGGCGTCAGTATGACCATGGACGGCAAACCGGGTTGCCGCAAGCTGCTGGGCAATCTCACCGATGCGGATCTGGGTTCGTTGCGGCTGCTGAGCCTGCCCAATTCCTGGAACCATCTGCAGGGGGATCACGCGGTCGCTTTCCGGGTATTGCCGCTGGGGCCCCAGGAGACCCTGGTGACCACCAAGTGGCTGGTGCACAAGGATGCCAGGGAAGGGGTGGACTACGACGTCGAGCGCCTGACTAAGGTGTGGGTGGCGACCAACGATCAGGACCGCACGGTGGTCGAACACAACCAGCTGGGGGTCAATTCCCGGGCCTACCAGCCGGGTCCTTACTCGCAGACCATCGAGTTCGGGGTGCAGGATTTCATCGACTGGTATACCGGCGAGATCCAGCATCAGCTGGCTCCGGCAGTGGGTGAGTCGCCGCTGGCGGCAGCCTGACGCGGTGGACCGCTGATGAACGTCAGAGAGGCCGTGGCCCGGCTCAAGCAGGCCAAACCCTGGAACAGTCACGCCGAGCAGCTGGAGTGCGTGATGGTGTTGCAGGATACCCATAACGTGAAGACGTTCTGTTTTCAGCCGACCGATTCCAGTTGGTTCCGTTATCTGCCGGGGCAGTTCATTACCCTGGAGGTGGAGATCGCGGGGCGCAGGGTCCAGCGCTGCTACACGCTGGCTTCGAGTCCGTCGCGGCCGCTATGCATCTGGGTGACGGTCAAGCGCTATGAAGACGGTCTGGTTTCGGACTGGTTGCACGAGAATCTGGCGATCGGTGACCGGATCAAGGCCTATGGGCCGTCGGGCATCTTCAGTTTCCACAACCATCTGGCCGATAAGTACCTGTTCCTGTCGGCCGGGGTCGGCATTACGCCGCTGCTGTCGATGACCCGCTGGCTGTTCGACTTCGGCCTGTCCACTGATGTGACTTTCGTGCACTGTGCCCAGACGCCGTCGGACATCATCGCCCGCAAAGAGCTGGAGATGATGAGCGCGCGGTTGCCGGAAATCAAAGTCTCGCTGGTCTGCGAGCGGTCCGATCCCTACGGTGCCTGGACCGGCTACAGCGGCCGTATCAATCAGCTCATGCTGGAACTGATCGCGTCGGATTACTTCGAACGGGAAATCTTCTGCTGCGGGCCGGCGCCGTTCATGCAGGCGGTACGTGACATCCTTAACACCGCCGGCTATGACATGGCTCACTACCATGAGGAGAGCTTCGAGGCACCGATTCACAACGAGTCCGAGATCCCCGAGCACGATGACATCATCATCGACGAGACCAATCGGGCCACCGTGGTGTTTGCCGATTCCAACCAGACCGTGATCTGCCGCGAATCGGACAGTATTCTGAATGCTGCCCATGAGGCCGGCCTGCACATCCCCAGTGCCTGCCAGTTCGGGGTCTGCGGGACCTGCCGGGTGAAGAAGCTGTCCGGCGAGGTCTATATGCTGCAGAACGGTGGTATTACCGACGAGGAGATCGAGGAAGGTTACATCCTGGCCTGTTGTTCGAATCCGCTGGGCGACGTGGTGATCGAGTACTGACCGGGGTGCTGTCAGGTAAGGCCTGGCTTGGTTTACATCGCATCGACGGGCGCGTCCACCCGTCGGTGACCACGTTCCGCACTAAGCGCTGGCTAACCGCATTTGCTGTCGCCGCAGTTCAGGCAGGTCGCGCAGCCGTCCATCATGATTACCGCTTTGGTGTTGCACTTGCGGCATAAGGTGGCAGTCTCCGGGAATTCCTGATCGGCGGCATCGGCGGTCTGCTGCGGATCACGCTGGCCGGCTTCGTACTGGGCCCGCTTCTCGGCGATCAGTTTTTTCTGGTGCTCGTCGAGGTCGCTGTCCTTGAGCAGCCCTATAGTGCGCATGTGCATTTCGATGACATCGCCGATCTCGGCGACCAGCGATGGCATGTAGCGGCCGCCTTTCTTGAAATAACCGCCGCGCGGATCGAACACCGAGCGCAATTCCTCGACCAGGAATGTCACGTCACCGCCCTTGCGGAATACCGCCGAGATGATCCGGGTGAGCGCCACGATCCACTGGAAGTGGTCCATATTCTTCGAGTTGATGAAAATCTCGAACGGCCGCCGCTGTTCGTGCTCGGTACCGGGATTCAGCACCAGGTCGTTGACGGTGATGTACATGGCATGTTCCGACAAGGGCGTCTTCACCTTGTAGGTGGAGCCCATCAGCACTTCCGGGCGCTCCAGCTTTTCATGCATCTGCACCACCTCGGCGGTGGTCGGCGCGACCCGGGGGGCTTGCTCCGATTTGCCAGCCACGTGGTATTCGACAATTTTGTTTTCGATCTTGATCGCCATGATAGTTACTCCCGGACGCCTCAGTAGCGCCCGTAATAGCCTTCTTTCAACGCATCGAACAGGTTGGCGGCGGTATGGATTTCGCCGTCGTATTCGACTTCCTCGTTACCCTTGACCGTGACTTCGCTGCCGTCCTCCAGCACAAACGTGTAGCGGGTGTTCGCCAGATCCTTGTCCTTGACCAGCACGCCCTGGAACGCCTCAGGGTTGAAGCGGAAGGTGGTGCAACCCTTCAGCCCCCGTTCGTAGGCATACAGATAGATGTCCTTGAAGTCCTCGAACGGGTAGTCGGTCGGCACGTTGGCGGTCTTGGAAATCGAGGAGTCGATCCATTTCTGGGCCGCAGCCTGAATGTCGACATGCTGTCTGGGGGTCACGTCGTCGGCGGTGATGAAATAGTCAGGCAGGCGCTCGTCCGGGTTGTCAGAGAACGGCATGGCCCGCGGGTTGATCAGTTCCCGGTAGGCCAGCAGCTCGAACGAGAATACGTCCACCTTCTCCTTGCTCTTGCGGCCCTCGCGGATGACGTTGCGGGCATAGTGATGAGCGAACGAGGGTTCGATGCCGTTGGACGCGTTGTTGGCTAAGCTGAGCGAGATGGTCCCGGTGGGCGCGATCGAGCTGTGATGGGTGAAGCGGGCACCGGTCTCGGCCAGGGCGTCGATCAGTTCGGGTTCCACCGCGGCGATGCCCTGCATATAGCGGCTGTAACGCGCGTGCAGGATCTTGCCCGTGACCCGGTCGCCCACCTTGTGGCCGTCGCGTGCCAGGCTCGGCTGCCGGTGCAGCAGTTCCGGCGTGATTTCGAAATCCTCCTCCATTATCGGCGCGGGACCCTTCTCGCGGGCCAGCTCCAGTGCGGTCCGCCAGCCGGTCAGGGCCATTTCCCGGGCAACGCGGTCGGTGAAGTCGAGTGAATCCGCCGCGCCGTATTTCATCCGCAGCATGGTCAGCGTCGAGCCCAGTCCGAGGAAGCCCATGCCATGGCGCCGTTTCCGGCTAATTTCGTCACGCTGCTGGGGCAGGGGCAAGCCGCTGACTTCCACCACATTGTCGAGCATGCGGGTGAACACGGCCACGACTTCGCAGTAGCCGTCCCAGTCGAACCGGGCCCGGTCGGTGAACGGGTCGTGCACGAACCGGGTCAGGTTGACTGACCCGAGCAGGCAGGACCCGTAAGGTGGCAGGCCCTGCTCACCACAGGGATTGGTCGCCCGGATGGTCTCGCAGAACCAGTTATTGTTCATCTGATTGTATTTGTCGATCAGGATGAATCCGGGTTCCGCGTAGTCGTAAGTGGAACTCATGATCAGATCCCACAGCCGCCGCGCCGGGATGGTGCGGTAAATGCGGCAGGCGACCCTGCCGTCGGCGTTGCTGACCAGCCCATCATGGGTTGGCCACTCCCGCCAGATCACCTGCTCCGGATCGTCAAGATCGATACTGTCGTCCAGTTCCTTGTCCTTGAGCGGGAACGCCAGCGGCCAGTCCGCGTCGCGCTTGACCGCTTCCATGAATTCCTGGGTGATCAGCAGGCTCAGGTTAAACTGGCGCAGCCGCCCACTTTCACGCTTGGCGCGGATGAACTCCATTACATCGGGATGGCCGACATCGAAGGTGCCCATCTGGGCGCCACGGCGGCCGCCGGCAGAGGATACGGTGAAGCACATCTTGTCGTAGATATCCATGAACGACAGTGGCCCCGACGTATACGCCCCGGCGCCGGAGACGTAGGCGCCGCGCGGGCGCAGGGTGGAGAATTCATAGCCGATACCGCAGCCGGCCTTGAGTGTCAGCCCGGCTTCATGCACTTTCTGCAGGATATCGTCCATGGAGTCGCCGATGGTGCCTGATACTGTGCAGTTGATGGTGCTGGTGGCCGGCTTGTGCTCCCAGGCGCCGGCGTTGGAAATAATGCGTCCGGCCGGAATCGCACCCCGCCGCAGCGCCCACAGGAAGCGGTGATACCAGTGTTCCCGCAACTCCGGTGTGGTTTCGGTCTCCGCCAGGGCACGGGCGACGCGCTGGTAAGTGGCGTCCACGGTTTCATCGAGGGCATGGCCGTCCTTGGTCTTGAGCCGGTACTTCTTGTCCCAGATATCAGCCGAAGCCGGTTGGATGGGGATGTCGCGGGCCGCTGGGGTGGCCGGGTCGACGGGGCGTAAACGGGCTGTTTTCATGACGATCCTCACCGGCTGTTTATGCTAGGCAGAATAGGCGGACTGGCGCTGTTAATGAATGGCGAATTCATCGGTGATATGATGCGTTGCCAGTACGCAACAGGTACCAGTACGCGCCGTGCTTCGGTCACCGACACTCTCCACTACAGTTGGGTGTGGCTGCTGTTTCCCTGTTGGGCACAACAAATTGTGGTTTAAATTCTGATTAAACACAATAGGATGTGTTTTGAGAGGCTTACATGTCTCTGATTGGCAAGCAGAAAACAGCGCTGGGCAAGCCGTCAAGCCAGTACCTTTGCGGCCAAACTGTTGTGAAAGGGTGACACCGGTGGTAAAAATCACTAACCTTAGTGGCAGGAGTTGCCAGATTAAGTCAGTATCCACCTGCCCGGATCAGCGGAACCGCCAGTGATCGCATCATGAAAGCTTCCTTAGCGATACTCATTTTCTTCGGTTTGCTCGCCGGGTGTGCGCCTCAGGTGCCGGTTCCCACGGCCTTTCAGAAGTCCTATCAGCCGAAGGTGTGGGCGGCACAGCACTGGAATGTTCTGGCGGCGAACATGGCGGCCAGACTGAAGGCTTCGGTGGCCGATTTGCAGCCCCAAAATCAGCCGTTCGTAGTCTACGTCAAGCGGCCCCATCCACCGACGGTGTTCAGCGAAACCTTTTACCAACTGCTGAAAACGCAACTGATGCAACAAGGATTTGGGCTTGCGACAGCGCCCCGCCGAGCGGATCTGGAAGCCGACATCAACATCGACTATGCGGGCCTGGCGAGCAAGGATATCAGCACCGCTTATACTAAGATCACCAAGAACGATAAGAGTATGGCGGTCACCGTTTCACTGTTGCACGGCGATCGCTACCTGACCCGGGTCAGTGATGTGTTCTATATTGACCACAGCATCAGTGACGAATATCTGGGAGGGCCGTCGGTACCGCCAACCCGGCTGGTCAAACTGGTGGGACCCAAGGAGCCGACTCAGTGAGGCGCCGTGATGTGTTGCTGTCGGCTGTGTTGCTAGTGGCCGGTTGTGCTTCGTCACAATCCGATGTACCCAAATACAGCCCGGTCAAAGACGCAAACCTGATCCAAAAAGACTATGCAGCGGCCGAGGTTCTGCTGAAGCAGGTACCCTGGCTTAAGACGTATCATCAGCCGTTGCTCACGGCAAGCTTCGCGGATATCAACTCGCTCCAGACCTCGTCGGCCCTCGGCCGGATGATCTCGGAACAGATCTCCTCGCGCTTCGCGCAGGAAGGTTTCACCATGATCGAGATGCGTCTGCGCAAAAACGTATTTATTCAGAAGGACAGTGGTGAATTCGTGCTGTCACGCGAAGTGCGCAACCTCAGCCGGGTGCAGAACGCTGCTGCGGTCATTGCGGGCACCTATGCGGTCGGGCGGCGCACGGTTTATGTCAGTGCCCGCCTGATACGCGCCGCCGACAACCTGATCCTCGCCTCGTACGATTACCGTCTGCCGCTGGGGCCCAACACACGGGCGCTGCTGGGCAGCCAGTAGGCCCGCTTTATCGTCCTGGGGTAGACTGTTGGCATCGCCGTCAAGGCGCCATTCGTCGATTATATGAACGAAGGCGATTCACAAGCCATTCAGACCTGGTTCGAACAGCACAACATCTCTGAAGTGGAAGCCCTACTACCGGATTTGACCGGTGTGGCCCGGGGCAAAATAGTACCCGCCAGCAAGTATTGCCGGGAAATGGGTATGCGGCTGCCGGAGGAGATTTTCCTGCAGACCGTCACCGGGGATTACCCGGACAGCAAGGATATCATCTCGCCAGCTGAGATCGATGTGGTGCTCAAACCGGACGTGAGCACGCTGCGGCTGGCGCCTTGGGCCGTCGAGCCGACTGCCCAGGTGATTCACGATGCCTTTTATCTTGAGGGACCACCGGTCGACATTGCACCACGGTATGTGCTGCGCCGGGTGCTGCAGCTCTACCAGGAGCGCGGCTGGCGGCCGGTGGTGGCACCCGAGCTGGAGTTTTTTCTAGTCAAGCCCAATCCGGATGAAGACTATCCGCTGGAACCGCCGGTGGGCCGTTCCGGACGCGCAGAGACGGGGCGTCAGTCGTACAGCATCGATGCATTGAACGAGTTCGACCCTCTATTCGAGGAAGTCTACGATTTCTGCGATGCGCAGGAACTCGAAATCGACACCTTGATCCATGAATCCGGCTCCGCACAGATGGAGATCAACCTTATCCACGGTGATCCGCTGGAGCTCGCTGATCAGGCCTTCCTGTTTAAGCGAACCCTGCGCGAATCGGCCCGCCGCCACAATATTTTCGCGACGTTCATGGCCAAGCCCATGGAGCGCGAGCCGGGTAGCGCGATGCATATTCACCAGAGCGTGGTTGATGCCGAGACCGGGCGCAACATCTTCAGCGACGGCTATGGTCAGCCGAGCCAGCTGTTTTTCCACCACATCGGCGGCCTCCAGCGCTACCTGCCGAAGGCCATGCCGTTGCTGGCCCCTAACGTCAATTCCTACCGCCGTATTACGCGCTATCACGCAGCGCCGATCAATGTGCGCTGGGGCTACGACAATCGCACCGCCGGCTTGCGTGTGCCGATAGGCGATGCGACCGCGAGGCGCGTGGAGAATCGGGTGGCTGGTGCCGACGCTAACCCCTATTTGGCCATCGCGGCATCGCTGGCCTGTGGCTATCTCGGCATGACCGAAGCCATCGAGCCGACCGAGCCATGGGCCGAAAGCGCCTACGATGCCCCTTATGAACTGCCCCGCGGGCTGCAGGAGGCGCTGGGCCTGTTGACCGTCTGCGAACCGCTGCGGCGGGTGCTTGGTGAGCGTTTCGTGGCGGCTCTCAATGCGGTTAAGGAATGCGAGTACGAAGCCTTCCAGCAAGTGATTAGCTCATGGGAGCGGCGCTATCTGCTGTTGAATGTGTAGTGTCGACACCACTACAGGATTTTTCGTGAGCTGTTAGCCGCGCCGGATCAGGTCCGGCACCTCGCGGCGTGCCGGGCCGACGTAAAGCTGGCGCGGCCGGCCGATCCGCATGTGGGGATCGGAGATCATCTCTTTCCAGTGGCTGATCCAGCCCACAGTCCGGGCCACGGCGAACATGACCGTGAACATGTTGATCGGTATGCCGAGCGCTTTGTAGATAATGCCAGAGTAGAAATCGACATTCGGATACAACTTGCGTTCCACGAAGTAGTCGTCGTGGAGGGCGATCTCCTCGAGCTTCAGTGCAAGTTCCAGGCGCGGGTCGTCGCCGTATTTTTCCAGCACCTCATGGCATACTTTCTTGATCAGCCTGGCGCGCGGATCATAATTCCGGTAGACCCGGTGTCCGAATCCCATCAAGCGGAACGGGTCGTCCTTGTCCTTGGCCTTGGCGATGTATCGGTCGATGTTCGACACATCACCGATTTCATCGAGCATGTTGAGTACGGCTTCGTTGGCACCGCCATGGGCTGGGCCCCAGAGTGACGCCACCCCTGCGGCAATGGCCGCATACGGGTTGGCACCGGACGACCCGGCCAGCCTTACCGTGGAGGTGGATGCATTTTGTTCGTGGTCCGCGTGCAGGATGAACAGCAGATCCAGCGCTTTCTCGGCGACCGGGTCGACTTCATAGGGTTCACAGGGGACTGCGAACATCATGTACAGCAGGTTGCCGCAATAACTCAGATGGTTCTGCGGATACATGTGCGGCTGGCCGACATTGTATTTGTAGCAGGCCGCGGCGATGGTTGGCATCTTGGCGATCAGCCGGTGGGCGGTGATCATCCGATGGGCCGGATTGTGGATGTCCAGGCTGTCGTGGTAAAAGGCCGACAGCGAGCCCACGATGCCGGTCATCATGGCCATCGGATGCGCATCGTGGTTGAAGCCCCGCAACATCATGTAACGCAGGTTCTCGCGTAACATGGTGTGATGGGTGATGACATCATCGAACGCTTCCAGTTGCTGCCGATTGGGTAGGTCGCCATTGAGCAGCAGGTAGCAGACTTCTAAAAAACCGCATCTCTCAGCCAGCTGTTCGATCGGGTAGCCGCGGTAAAACAGCTCCCCTTTAGCGCCGTCCAGATAGGTGATGGCACTCTGGCAGCTAGCGGTCGCGACAAAGCCGGGATCGTAAGTAAACCGGCCGAGCTCTTTGGGCAGGGTGCCGATGTCGATGACCGGATTGCCGTAGGTGGGTTGCAGTACCGGCAGCTCCACCTTGTTGCCCGTCTTGTTGTCAGTGAGGGTGACGCTTGCTTGGGACATGCGACTTTCTCCCGAGAGCCAGAGTGGCTGCCAGTGCCACGTAATTGCGTGGCACTGGCAGCCCTAAAACAACAAAGACACCGGTTGGGTGTCTTTGTCTGCAGGCTTGAATCTGTTTAAAGGGTCAGGAAAGCCCGTATTTGCGCCGGAAACGATCGACGCGACCGGCGGTGTCGACGATGTTCTGCTTGCCGGTGTAGAAAGGGTGCGAATGGCTGGATACCTCGACTTTATACAGCGGATATTCCTGCCCGTCTTCCCAGACGATGGTCTCACGCGTTTTTACGGTCGAGCGGGTAATGAACTTGAAATCGCCCGAAATATCCTGAAACACCACGTTTCTATAATCAGGATGAATGTCTTTTTTCATGGCTATGAACCTTAGAGTTCCACGCTGCCCCGCACCGAGCACTGCTTCGGTACCACGCTTTATAAAGGGTGGCGCGCCCGGAAGGATTCGAACCTCCGACCACCTGGTTCGTAGCCAGGTACTCTATCCAACTGAGCTACGGGCGCGCTGCAAGACGTGAAATTATGCTGCTTTGCAACGAAACTGTCAAACCAGCAGATTAGGTGGCGGAGAGAGAGGGATTCGAACCCTCGATGGAGCTATCAACCCCATACTCCCTTAGCAGGGGAGCGCCTTCAGCCACTCGGCCATCTCTCCACAATGCCCGCCCGCAGGCAGGCTCAGGAAGGCGTAAGGATAGCGATCTGACGCCCGGTCGTAAAGAGGTCAGCTGGTTTCGCCGACCACCGAGTGTTCGTGCGCCATCTCGTCGGCCTGCTCACGCTTGATGCGTTCGTAGATCTCCTCACGGTGGACCGGTATGTCCTTGGGGGCGTCGACGCCGATGCGAACCTGGTTACCCTTGACGCCCAGGACGGTGACGGTGACTTCATCACCGATCATGAGCGTTTCTCCAACACGACGAGTCAGGATAAGCATTCTTCTGTGCTCCATGAAGTTAAGATTTAAGATGCCCGCGGCTGTCATCGCCCGGTAGGGTTCGGCGGGGTGCAACGCCGGAGACCGACCGCACAATGACCATAAGGCCGCTAGGCCGCTTGTGCCAGACCAAAGGCCTCGTGCAATGCCCGTACGCCCAGTTCCAGATATTTCTCATCCACGACCACCGAAATCTTGATTTCGGAGGTGGAGATCATGCGGATGTTGATACCCTCTTTGGCAAGCGTGGCGAACATACGGCTGGCGATACCGGCGTGGGAACGCATGCCAACGCCGACCAGCGAGATCTTGACGATATCGCTGTCGCCTTTTACTTCACGGGCCCCGAGGCTACTCAGGCTGCGCAGGATCTCCAGGGCCTGCTCATAGTCGTTACGGTGGACCGTGAAGGTGAAATCGGTGGTGCCGTCGTGACTGCTGTTCTGCACGATCATGTCGACATCGATGTTGCGCGTCGGCGATCGGCCCGAGGATGCTGATGCCGACGCCCGGCCGATCCGGCACCCCCATGACGGTGATCTTGGCCTCGTCGCGGTTGAATGCGATGCCGGAAATGAGCGGCTGTTCCATCTGCTCTTCCTCGAAAGTAATCAGCGTGCCTTCGCCTTCGGCTGAAACGACGACAGCACGCGCAGGGGGACGTTGTATTTGCCGGCGAACTCGACCGAGCGGATCTGCAGCACCTTGGAGCCGAGGCTGGCCATTTCCAGCATTTCCTCGAAGGTGATGCGGGTCCAGGCGGCGGCGCTTTGGGCACTACCCGCGGGTCGGTGGTATAGACGCCGTCCACGTCGGTGTAGATCTGGCATTCGTCGGCGCTGCAGCGCGGCGGCCAGGGCGACGGCGGTGGTATCCGAGCCGCCCCGACCCAGCGTGGTGATGTTGCCGTTGTCGTCAACGCCCTGAAAGCCCGCCACCACGACGATGTGGCCGGCTGGCCAGGTCGTCGCGGATACGTGCCGGCTCGATATGTTCGATGCGGGCCTTGGTGTGGGCGCTGTCGGTCAGGATGCGGCACCTGGGCGCCGGTGTAGGAGCGCGCCGGATAGCCGCGCTTCTCCAGCGCCATGGTCAGCAGGGCAATGGTGACCTGCTCGCCGGTCGAGAGCAGCACATCTATGTTCGCGCGGTGCCGGGCGTCTGGCGATCGCGTGGGCCAGACCCAACAGGCGATCGGTTTCACCGCTCATGGCCGAAACCACCACGACCAGATCATGGCCCTGATTGCGCCATGCGATGACTTTCTCGGCAACGTGTTCGATCCGCTCGACATTTGCGACCGACGTGCCGCCGTATTTCTGTACGATTAGCGACATTGTCTTGGGTTCAATCCATTTGACAGCGCATTAGATAGCAGGATGCTGGTGAAGGAAAGTTACCAACTGGTTAGAAAGTGTTCACGAAATGGCTGTGGCCAGCTGTTCGCGCACCCAGTCGGGTACGTTCGCCAATGCCTCCGGCAGCCTGGCCGGATCACCCCCGCCGGCTTGGGCCAGGTCGGCGCGGCCGCCGCCCTTGCCGCCGATGCGGTCAGCTATAGCCTGGATCAGGGCACCGGCGTTGAGGTGCTTGGTTTGATCCCCGGTGATGCCGGCGACCAGGCGCACGGTGTCACCGTCGACCGCCGCCAGCACAATTGCGGCCGAACCCAGCTGGTCCTTGAGCCGGTCTACTGCACTGCGTAAGGTCTTGGCGTCGGCGCCGTCGAGCTGGCTGGCCAGTACCTTGATGCCTGCCACGTCGACGGCCTGTTCGCTGAGGTCGCTGCTCTGGCCGCTGGCCAGCCGCTGCTTGAGGTTCTCCAGGTCTTTTTCCAGCCGGCGGTTGCGTTCCAGCAGCTGGCGGACGCGCTCGCCCGCACTAACCGCGCTACCCTTGACCAGCCGGGCGACGCCATCGAGGCGCCCGGCCAGGTCGTTCATGTGAGCCAATGCAGCTGCTCCGGTTGCTGCCTCGATGCGCCGCACTCCGGCAGCGACACCGGTCTCGCTGACGATCTTGAACAGGCCGATGTCGCCGGTGCGACCGACGTGCGTGCCGCCGCAGAGTTCGGTGGAGAAATCGTCGAATTTCAGCACCCGCACGGTATCGCCGTATTTTTCTCCGAACAGCGCGATGGCGCCGGACTGGAGTGCCTCGTCATACCCCATCTGGCGTACATCGGCAGCGATGTTGCGGCGGATTTCAGCGTTGACCATCTGTTCAATCCGCTGCAACTCGTCGCCGCCGAGCGGGGTGTTGTGCGAAAAGTCGAAGCGCAGCCGGTCCGGGGCGACCAACGAGCCTTTCTGCTGGACGTGCCCGCCCAGCACCTGCCGCAGCGCCGCGTGCAGCAGATGGGTGGCGGAGTGGTTGAGCACGATGGCCTGGCGCCGGGCCGCATCGACTTCAGCCTGCACCATAGCCCCCGTTGCCAGGCGACCACTCAACACTTTGCCCAGATGTACGTGGACCCCGGCGCGTTTCTGGGTGTCGCGCACTTCGAACCGGACATGGCCATTGAACAGCCGGCCAGTGTCACCGACCTGACCACCCGACTCGGCATAAAACGGCGTTTGTTCCAGGATCACCGCACCGTCGTCTCCGGCCTCCAGTGCCTCGACCGGTTGCCCGTCGCGCAACAGGCCAAATACCTGTCCCTGGTCGGTCAGTGCGTCGTAACCGGTGAAGCGGAACTCGGACGGCGTCGGAATGGCATGTTCGGGGGTACTGAAGGCGGCGCTGGCGGCACCGAACTGACTGGCGGCACGGGCCCGTTCACGCTGTTGCGCCATGGCCTGGTCGAAACCGGCCATATCGACCGCGAGACCATTCTCGCGGGCAATGTCGGCGGTCAGGTCGACCGGAAAGCCATAGGTGTCGTAGAGCCGGAACACTGTCTCGCCCGGGATGGTGTTGCCGGTCAACTGGGCCAGGTCACGCTCGAGCAGGGCCATACCGTGCTCCAGGGTTTCGGCGAAGCGGTCCTCCTCCTGGCGGATGGTTGTGGCGACGCGTCCGGCCGCCTCGCGGAGCTCGGGGTAGGCCGCCCCCATTTCAGTGACAAGCGGCGTGACCAGGCGATGGAAGAATGGCTCCCGGACGCCGAGCTTGTAGCCGTGGCGAATGGCACGGCGCATGATGCGGCGCAGTACATAGCCGCGGCCCTCGTTGCTGGGGATGACGCCGTCGGTGATCAGGAAAGCGCAGGACCGGATATGGTCGGCCAGTACTTTTAGCGAATTGTTGTTCAGATCGCTGCAGCCGGTGACCCCGGCGGCTGCCCGCGAGCAGATTCTGGAACAGATCGATCTCGTAGTTGCGAGTGCACGCCCTGCAACACGGCCGCGATCCGCTCCAGCCCCATGCCGGTGTCGACTGAAGGTTTGGGCAGCGGCGTCAGGGTGCCGTCGGCCGAGCGGTTGAACTGCATGAACACCAGGTTCCAGATTTCGATGTAGCGGTCGCCGTCCTCATCGGGCGATCCGGGCGGGCCGCCGGCGACGTCCGGGCCGTGATCGTAGAAACTTCGGAGCAGGGTCCGCACGGGCCGGTGTCGCCCATCTGCCAGAAGTTGTCGCTCTGATAAGGCTCGCCCCGGGCTTGTCGCCGATGCGCACGATGCGCTCCGGCGGGACCCGGATGTCGTCAGCCCAGAGGCGTAGGCCTCGTCATCCGCGTGATAGACCGTGACCCAGAGCTTGTCAGCCGGCAGACCGTAGACGTTCGTCAGCAACTCCCAGGCGTAATGGATCGCGTCGTGTTTGAAATAATCGCCAAAGCTGAAGTTGCCCAGCATTTCGAAAAAGGTGTGGTGGCGGGCGGTGTAGCCGACGTTCTCCAGATCGTTGTGTTTGCCGCCGGCGCGCACGCAGCGTTGCGACGTGGTGGCGCGGTGATAGGGGCGCTTGTCGCGGCCCAGAAACACGTCCTTGAACTGCACCATGCCGGCATTGGTGAATAGCAGGGTAGGATCGTTGGCCGGCACCAGCGGGCTGGAGGGTACGATCTCGTGGCCGTGACGCTGGAAGAAGTCCAGAAACGTGGCACGGATTTCGGCACTGGTCATCATGCTCATGCAGTCGGTCCGGTAGCGTCACTCGGGTCGGAAGAGTTGGTTGATCTGATCGACGGTAAAACCGCGCCGGCGCAGAAAGCGCTGGCGCCGGGCGTGTTCGGCGCCGCTGTCTGGCGGTTGTCCGCGGTAGCGTTTGTGGTACAGCCGCTCCAGGTTGGCGTTCCAGCGGCCGGCCAGGTCGGCGAGCGCAGCGTCCGCGATGTCATCCGCGACCCCGCGCTCGCGCAGTTCACACCTTATGCGCAGTGGTCCATAGCCCCTCTCGGCCCGGCTACTGGCATAGCTTTCGGCGAAACGTGCATCATCCTGCCACCCCTGGCATTGCAGTTCTGCCAGCACGGTTTCGGTCTGCCCTGGCTCGAAGCCGCGCCGGGCCAGCTTGTGGCGCAGTTCCAGTGCGCTGTGCTCGCGGCGCGCCAGCAGATTGAGCACGACATCGCGCAGTGCTGCCAGCGGGTCAGCCGTCGTCGTCGGCCTCGCCATCGGTCACTGTCTCCGGAATCCGTTCCGGCTGCGCCAGGTACTTGCTGCGGATCTTCGCTTCCAGTTCGTTCGCCAGGTCGGGGTTGTCCTTGAGGTAGCTGCGCACATTTTCCTTGCCCTGGCCGATACGGGTACCCCCGTAGCTGTACCAGGCTCCGGACTTGTCAATCAGGCCGGCGGCCACACCCAGATCAATGATCTCACCACTGCGTGAGGTGCCTTCTCCGTAGAGGATATCGAATTCGGCCTGCTTGAACGGTGGCGCCACCTTGTTCTTGACGACCTTGACCCGGGTCTGGTTGCCGATGACGTCCTCGCCCTTCTTAACGGCGCCGATGCGCCGGATGTCCAGTCGCACTGAGCAATAGAATTTGAGGGCATTGCCGCCGGTGGTGGTTTCGGGGCTGCCGAACATGACCCCGATCTTCATGCGGATCTGGTTGATGAAGATCACCAGGGTATTGGAGCGTTTGATGTTGCCGGTGAGCTTGCGCAATGCCTGCGACATCAGCCGGGCGTGCAGGCCGACGTGGGAGTCGCCCATCTCGCCTTCGATCTCGGCCTTCGGCGTCAGCGCGGCGACCGAGTCAACCACCACCACATCGACGGCGCCCGAGCGGACCAGCAGGTCGCAGATTTCCAGCGCCTGCTCGCCCGTGTCCGGTTGCGAAACCAGCAGGTCGTCTACATTGACCCCAAGTTTGCCGGCGTAGACCGGATCGAGCGCATGCTCGGCGTCCACAAAGGCAGCCGTGCCGCCGTTGCGCTGGCAACTGGCGATCACCTGCAGGGTCAGGGTGGTCTTGCCCGACGATTCCGGGCCGTAGATCTCGACTACCCGGCCCCGCGGCAGACCGCCGATGCCCAGCGCGATATCCAGTCCCAGTGAACCGGTAGAGATGGCCTCGATATCGCGGGCGGCGGCGTGATCACCCAGCCGCATGACCGAGCCCTTGCCGAACTGGCGCTCGATCTGGCTCAGTGTGGTGGCGAGCGCTTTCTTTCTGTTTTCATCCATTGAAACACCTTGGAAACAAAACGTTATAAACGCGCTATTGTAGCGGTTCGGGGGCAAGCTTGAAATCGCCCGGCCAATATCGCAGTACCTGATAGACACTGCCCGCGGGTGATGTCCGGGAGGCGACCAGGACGATGCGGTCGCTGCACCAGCGTACCGGCTGACTGATCCGGGCCAGCGGCGGTGGCGGCCCGCGAAAACGACGTGCCAGGGTCACGTGCGGGCGGAACGGGCGATCCTCGGGCTGGAAGCCGCAGGTTTTCAGTCGCCGGGTGAGTTCTTCGACCAGCGCCGTCAACGGCGGCACCGGGTTGCTGGGCCCCAGCCACAGCAACCCGGCCCGGGGCCAGTGACCGAGCCGGTCCAGCACCAACTCCAGCGGCGCCACAGTGACGTTGTTCAGCGCCTGTTCGTAACAGCAGCGGCGCTCGTCAGGGGTGCGGCCAAGGAACACCAGCGTGAGATGTAACCGTGCCGGCGCCGTATGGCGCCGGCCGGCCGCGGCAGCCGCAATATGGGCCAGCTGCCGGCGGACTGCGGGGTCCGGCCATAATGCCAGAAACAGCCGTTCGGGGCCGGCGTCAGCCGCCGGCATTCAGCAGTTCCAGAAGGCCGGTGAGGGCTGCGGCGACCGCCTGCCGGCGGACCTGGTCGCGGTCACCGGCGAACCGATGACGCCGGGTTTCCGGCACCGCATGAATACGGCCCCAGGCCAGCCATACCGTGCCCACAGGTTTGTCGCCCACGCCGCCGCCCGGACCGGCGATCCCGCTGACGGCAACCGCCAGCTGGGCGTGGCTGTGGGTGAGGGCACCGCGCACCATGGCGGCCACTGTGTCGGCGCTGACCGCGCCGTGGGTGGCCAGTGTCGCAGCCGGGACTGCCAGCAGTTCCTGTTTGGCGGCGTTGCTGTAGGTTACGAAACCGCGTTCAAACCACGCCGAGCTGCCGGCGACATCGGTTATCAGCTTAGCGATCCAGCCGCCAGTACACGATTCCGCGGTGGCCAGTTGCAAGCCGTACCGGTGAAGACTGTGGCCAACGCGTTCAGCAAGCCGCGTCAGTGTATCATCGTTCATTTGCCGTCCGCCTCTGGCCGCGGGCATCAAAGTTTCGTACAGTCGCCCCGGCATTCGTACGGTGACCGATGGCTTCAGTTTCCATTATAGAAATCACGCCGCCTGCTTGCAGCCGAAAACCTGCGCCGTTATCGCGATGACCACGAATCGATCCGGATCCGACCTCAGTCAGCATACACCGATGATGCAGCAATATTTGCGCATCAAGGCTGAGCATCCCGACATCCTGGTGTTCTACCGGATGGGTGATTTCTACGAGCTGTTCTACGACGATGCCGAGCGGGCGGCCCGGCTGCTGGACATCACCCTGACCGCCCGCGGACAGTCCGCAGGCCAGCCTATTCCGATGGCCGGGGTGCCGTACCACGCGGTGGAAGGCTACCTGGCGCGGCTGGTACGGCTGGGCGAGGCGGTCGCCATCTGCGAGCAGATCGGTGACCCCGCGGTCAGCCGCGGTCCGGTCGAGCGGCGGGTGGTGCGTATCGTCACCCCCGGCACCCTGACGGACGAAGCGCTGCTGGAGGACCGCCGTGACAATCTGGTCCTGGCCCTGCATCAAGCTGACCGGTCCTGGGGTCTGGCCTGGCTTGATCTCGGCGGGGGCAGGTTCAGTCTGCAGGAGGTCGCGGGGGAGGCCGCCTTGCTGGGCGAACTCGAACGGTTGCGGCCGGCTGAGCTGCTGGTGGCCGAGGATGCGGTGCTGCCATCCGCTGTGACCGAATACCGTGGCCTGCGGCGCCAGCCGCCATGGTTTTTCGATGCTGACAGCGCGGTGCGTGAGTTGTGTGGCCAGTTCCGGGTGCACAGCCTCGACGGGTTCGGTTGCCGCGGCCTGGATCGGGCCATCGCCGCGGCCGGCGCGCTGCTGCAGTATGTCCGTGATACCCAGCGCTCGGCGCTGCCGCACCTGACCGGACTCAACGTCGAGCAGCGCAGCGACAGTCTGATCCTGGACGCGGCCTGCCGGCGCAATCTGGAACTCGAACACAGTCTCGGGGGCGAGCCATCACACACCCTGGTCGGGGTGATGGACAGCACTGTTAGCGCGATGGGTGGGCGTTTGCTGCGGCGCTGGCTGAATCGCCCGCTGCGCGCTCGCGCTGTGCTGCACGCGCGCCAGGAGGCGCTGGCTGAATTGCTGGCGAGTGCGCGCCTGGTCGAAGCTGCGGCAGGTGCTGACCGGCATCGGCGACGTCGAGCGCATACTCGCCCGGGTTGCCTTGAAGTCGGCGCGACCGCGCGATCTCGCCGGGTTACGCGAGGCCCTGGGCCGCCTGCCGGGGCTGCGGGAGATCCTGGACGCGTTGACCGCCGGGCGGCTCGCCGAACTGACTGCCGTCGCGGCACCGCAGCCGGCATTGCATGAACTGCTGGAGCGGGCTGTGGTCGCCAATCCGCCGGCCGTGATTCGCGACGGGGGCGTGATGGCTGCCGGCTACGATGAATTGCTGGACGAATTGCGTGACATCAGCAGCAACGCGGATCGTTACCTGTTGGAATTGGAGGCGCGCGAGCGGCGGCGTACCGGCATCGACCGGCTCAAGGTCGGCTACAATCGTGTCCACGGCTATTACATCGAAATCAGCCGCGCCCAGGCCGGTGCGGTGCCGGACGACTACAGTCGCCGGCAGACACCTGAAGGGTGTCGAGCGTTATGTCGTGCCTGAGCTCAAGGCCTTTGAGCACAAAGTGCTGAGCGCCCGGGAACGCGCCCTGGCGCGTGAGAAGGAGCTCTACGACGGGCTGCTCGAACGACTGATCGGTGCCCTCGGCGAACTGCAGCGGCTGTCCGCGGCGCTGGCCGAACTCGATGTGCTGGCGGCCTTGGCTGAACGCGCGACGGCGCTCGATCTGGCGCGCCCGGAACTGGCCGACAGCCCGGGACTGGTCATCGAGGGTGGCCGCCATCCGGTGGTCGAGCGCAGCAGCGGCGAGCCATTCGTGGCCAACGATCTGCGGCTCGCGGAGACCGCCGCATGCTGATCGTCACCGGTCCCAATATGGGCGGCAAGAGTACCTATATGCGCCAGACGGCACTGATCGTAATTCTCGCCCACATCGGCAGCTACGTGCCGGCGCGCCAGGCCCGCATCGGTCCGGTGGACCGAATTTTCACGCGCATCGGTGCCGCCGACGATCTGGCCGGCGGTCGTTCCACGTTCATGGTGGAGATGACCGAAACCGCCAACATACTGCAACAACGCCACCGGCCACAGTCTGGTGCTGCATGGACGAGATCGGCCGCGGCACCAGTACCTTTGATGGGCTGGCGCTGGCCTGGGCCTGTGCCCGGCGTCTGGCTAGAACTGCAGCCTTCACCCTGTTCGCCACCCATTACTTCGAGCTCACCGCGTTGCCGGAAACATGCGCCGGGGTTGTCAATGTACATCTGGATGCCGCTGAACATGGCGATCACATCGTGTTCCTGCACGCGGTGCAGGAAGGACCGGCCGACCGTAGCTACGGCCTGCAGGTCGCCGCGCTGGCCGGGGTGCCGCACCGGGTTATTGAACGGGCCCGCAGCTATCTCGACACGCTGGAACAGCAGCGCGATACCGCGGCACCGGCGCAGCAATTGTCATATGTCCGCGTGTGCCGGCGCCGGCGGCCGAGCCGTCGGCACTGGTGGCGGAGCTGGCCGCCGTGGAACCGGATGGACTCAGCCCGCGTCAGGCGCTGGAACTGGTCTACCGGCTCAAAGCGCTGGTCCCGGCTGAACGGGACTCTTAACCCGCACCGGTGTCGCGGTATACTATGCCGCTTGCGGCAACATCTGCCTGACAGAGATTGATCATGACTTTCGTCGTTACCGAAAACTGCATCAAGTGCAAATACACGGATTGCGTCGAGGTATGCCCGGTGGATTGCTTTCACGAAGGGCCCCAACTTCCTGGTGATCGATCCGGACGAGTGCATCGACTGCACGCTTGTGTGAACCGGAATGCCCGGTCGAGGCGATCTTCTCCGAAGACGATGTGCCGGCCGGGCAGGAACAGTTTCTGGAGACTCAATGCCGAGCTGGCGAGCACAATGGCCGGTGATCAGCGCCCTGAAGGATCCGCCGGCGGATGCCGATGAATGGGCTGACAAACCGGGCAAGCTGCAGCACCTGCAGCGTGACTGGGAGAAATGAGCGCCAGCGAGGCCAGTGGGTTGCTGGGATTAATGCGCAGCTGACCTGACTCGTGACCAGGGACCGCTGGAGGCTGTGGTGAACGTTTCGCTGTCGACCCCCGTCGTTGGTTTCGCCGCCTTCAGCGGCACTGGTAAGACCACCCTGCTGTGCCGGCTGATCCCGCTGCTCCGTGACCGCGGCCTGCGGTTGGGTCTGGTCAAACACAGCCATCACAATTTCGAAATTGACCGGCCGGGCAAGGACAGCCATCAGCTGCGCCAGGCTGGGGCCAGCCAGGTGCTGGTGGCATCACGCCGGCGCCTGGCGCTGATCCACCAGCACCCGGCGGCATCACGCTTGACGCTGGCTGATTTTCTGCAGCGGCTGGATGCCAGCGAACTCGACCTGTTGCTGGTGGAAGGTTACAAGTATTTCCCGATTCCCAAGATCGAACTGCACCGGCCGGGTCTGGGGCATCCGCTGCTGGCGGCGGCTGATCCCGACATCATCGCCGTGGCCAGCGATGCGTCGCTGGTATTGCCGGTGCCGCTGCCATTGCTGGATCTGAACGATTCCGTGGCGATCGCTGATTTCATTGTCGCCCGGTTTTTCCCCAACGCGTGCCCGTCAGCGCAGCTCGACAGCGCCTGACACACTGGTCTGGCACAGCGGGTTTCAGAATAGGTCGATCGGATCAACGTCCAGTGACCAGCGCACGCGCCGGGCCGATTTCAGTGTTGCCACCGGTTCCAGCCACTGGTGCAGGAAACGGTGCAGTGCAGCCCGCCGCCCGGCTTGCAACAGCAGTTGGGCGCGGTAACGGCCGGCCCGGCGTTCCATAGGCGCCGGCACCGGACCCAGCAGTTCGACGGCGCAGTCCAGCGGCCGGCCCAGGGCGGCTGCCTCGCTGAGGAACCGGTGGGCGGGTTCGGCCGTGCCGGCTTCAGCCCGTACCAGGGCCTGGTAACTGTACGGCGGTAGCCCTGCGGCCTCGCGCTCGGCCAGTGCGGCTGCGGCGAACTGGGAATAGCCGTCGCGCACCAGTCGCCTGAGCAGGGGATGGTCGGGCTGGTGGGTCTGGATGACGACGGTGCCGGGCTTGTCGGCCCGACCGGCGCGGCCAGCCACTTGCAGGATCAACTGCGCCAGCCGTTCACTGGCCCGGAAGTCAGCGCTGAACAGCCCCTGGTCGGCATCAATAATGCCGACCAGGGTGACATCCGGGAAATGGTGGCCCTTGGCCAGCATCTGGGTGCCGAGCAGCAGCCGTCGGCGACCGCTGTGGATATCGTCCAGTAACTGCTGCAGGCTGCCACGGCGCCGGGTGCTGTCACGGTCGATCCGGGCAATGCCAATGCCGGGGAATTCCTTTTCCAGCAACTGTTCGATGCGCTCGGTGCCGGCTCCCAGCGGCCGCAGGTCGACGCTGCCGCAATCCGGACAGGCGGTTGGCACCTGTTGCTCAGTGCCGCAGTGGTGGCACAGCAGGCGCTGCTGGCGCAGGTGCAGCGTCAGCCGGGCATCGCATTGATGGCAGTAGCCGAGCCAGCCGCATTCGTGACAGATCAGGGTGGGCGCATAACCTCGCCGGTTGAGAAACAGCAGCACCTGCTCGGTGCGATCCAGATGGCTCCGCATCCGTTCCAGCAGCGGGAGCGCCAGCCCTTCCGTCATGGGTTGGCGCCGCAAATCGAGCAGTTCGATGGCCGGTGACCGGGCACCACCGACGCGCTCCGGCAGGGTGAGCCACCGGTAGCGGCCAGTGGCGGCGTTGTGCAGGCTTTCCAGTGACGGTGTGGCCGATCCCAGCACGATCGGTATGCGGCTCTGACGGGCCCGGACCACGGCGAGATCACGGGCGTGGTAGCGGAACCCATCCTGTTGCTTGAAGGATCCGTCGTGTTCCTCGTCGATGATGATAAGGCCTGGTTGCAGCAGCGGTGTGAATACCGCCGAACGGGTGCCGATCACCACCCGGGCGGTGCCGCTGGCGGCCAGCAGCCAGGCGTTTAACCGTTCGCGGTCGCCGAGGGCTGAATGCAGCACCGCCAGTGGCCCTGGCAGCCGGCGTTCGAAGCGATCGAGCAGTTGCGGGGTCAGACTGATCTCCGGCACCAGTACCAGTGCCTGCTGGCCGCGCCCCAGTACCGCCTCGATCAGGCGCAGGTACACTTCGGTTTTGCCGCTGCCGGTCACACCGTCCAGCAGAAAGCTGGCAAAACCGCGGCTAAGCGCTTCAGCAACGCTTGCCACAGCCGTGTGCTGGGCCGCCGTGAGTTCGGGGCGAGCGTCAGCAGGAGGTGCGCTGGTGGCGGGTGTGGGTGTCAGTTGTTCCAGCCAGCCGCGGGCGGTCAACGTGCGGGTCGGTGTGCTCCAGCCGGGCAGAGTCTGGCGCAACCGCTCGGCACTCAGGCCGGCCGGATGGTCGGCCAGCAGTGCCATTACCGCCCGCTGGCGCGGGGCCCGTGCTGGCAGCCCCTGGCGCAGGATTTCCCGGCCGGCGTCGGTTAACCGCCAGTGCGGCTCGTGTTGGACCACAGCGGCTGCGCCCTGGCGCAGCAGTACCGGGAGCGCGCTCGCGAACACCTCGCCCGGCGGGTGATGGTAGTAGACCTGAGCCCAGCTGCTCAGCATCATCAAGGCCGGCGGCAGCACCGGTTGCTGGTCAAGCAACGCCAGGGCCGGTCGTAGCCGTTCGGGCGCTACCGGGCTATCGGCGCGGACTTCCAGCAAGACACCGATCCGCGAGCCGCGGCCAAATGGGACCCGCAAGCGGATACCGGGGCTAAGCTGCGCGGGTGCGACATCGGCCGGCGGCAGATAGTCGAACCAGCGCCGCAACGGCGAGGGGACGGCGACACGTAGGATAACGGCTGGCATGGAGCCGGATTATAGCGGCGTCGTTCCGGGGCAACGCAGGATTTTCACTCCGCCAGGACGGGCCCCCCGTTGCTGACGCCGGCTGACAGGCTGGTCAGCGCTACGGGCGCACGTAGGCGTAACCCTGTTCTTCCAACTCCATGATACGGCCGACACCGGCCGGCACCACCTTTACGCCTTTCAGCAGCACCGGCATGTGGCCGGTCCGCCGGGCGATGGCCGCCATGGTGTTGTGGCAGGCGCTGAAACGGATGTTCTGCAGTACCAGGCTTTCCACCCGCTGGGCCTGATCACTTTGGCGGGTCAACAGACTGAGGCCGGGGCCGAAGGCGACGATTTCGATGGCGATATTGTCCATGCCGTATTGCTTCTGCAGGTTTACCGCGTTGTGCAGCGCCATCGACTGTACCTGCGGATTGGCGCTGCTGACTTGCAGCACGATTTTGTGCTGCGGGGTTAGCTGGGCCTGAGCCGGCGCGATGAAAACAGTGAGCAGGGCTACGGTGGCAGCAATTGCCAGACGCAGGGCAGGGTGCATGGGGGTGTCCTCCTGGATTGTTGGCGGTACGGTCGAATGTTTTCAGGCCGGGCGCAGCCAGACCGCGGTATCGTGGAATACGGCGCCGCCGTTGGGTGGTCCCGGATCGGCGCTGGTCAGCACATTGATGCCGCGGCCCTCGACGAAAGCCGCATGCGGCCAGATGCTTTCAACGACCACGACACCACGCTGAATACCGGCGAACGGTTCGGTTGCTACCACCACCGAGCCGCGCTGGTTGCCCAGGCGCGCGAGAGCGCCGGCGGTCAGACCCAAGGCCGCGCAATCGTCGGGGTGCAGCTTGACGGTCGGCCGCCGCTCATAGCGCTGCGACGACGGTGTTTCGGTGAAGCTGGTGTTGAGGAAATGCCGCGGCTGGCGCCGCCACCAGCCGGAACGGCCGCTCACCGTCGGATTGCGTCGGTGATGGCGAGGTGATCGGGCAGGCTCGGCAACCGGGCATGATCGGGACCCAGCGCCGCCCAGTCGGGGTGGAAATGGAAACCTCTGTCGGCATGGCCGAAGCCGTTGAGGAAATGCATGGTGTCAAAATCACGGGCGCAGTCGATGCCGCCCTGCGCGCAGACCGTCGCCGCATCAGGATAGCCCGATCGCGCCAGGGTGGCGTCGATCAACTGCCAGGCGGTCATGTCGAAGCCCGGATGCTCGGCGCCCAGCCGCCGGGCCAGCTCGCCCAGCACGCCAATGGTTGGAGCGCGCTTCCGCCTGGGGTTCGATCACCGCCGGCGCCGACCTGCAGGAAGGTGTGGCCCCCGGCAAGGTAGAGGTCGTCGTGCTCGAGGAAGGTCGTCGCCGGCAGCACGATATCGGCCATGGCGCGCGGTCTCGGTCAGGAACTGCTCGTGCACGCAGACGAACAGGTCGTCGCGCAGCAGGCCCCGGCGGACGCGTTCGGATTCCGGTGCCGACCACCAGCGGGTTGGTATTCTGGATCAGCAATGCCGTCACCGGCGGGCCGTCGCCCAGGTCGCGCGGGTCATTGTCCAGCACCGGCCCGATGCGCGACTGATCGAGGATACGGACGCTGTCGTCGCGCACATCCAGTCCCTTGATCAGGCTGTCATCGATGCCGTAGAGGCCGCCATTTGAGTACAGCGCGCCGCCGCCCGGATACTGCCAGGCGCCGGTTACCGCCGGCAGGCAACTGACCGCGTGCATGTTGACCGCACCGTTGCGCGAGCGGGCGAAACCATAGCCGAGCCGGAGAAAGCTGCGCTGGGTCGCGCCGTAGAGGCGGGCAAACGCCCGGATTTCGTCAGCGGTGAGGCCGGTGATCGCGGCCGCCCAGTCCGGCCCGCGCGATCCGCCAGGTGCGCCTCCAGCGCCGGATCGGCGTCGGTGTGCCGGGCCAGGTAGTCCCGATCGGCGTAGCCGTCGGCAAACAGCACGTGCATCACCGCCACGGCCAGCGCACCATCGCTGCCCGGCCGCAGCATGAGGTGCCGGTCGGCTTTGGCCGCGGTGGCGTTGCGGTAGGGATCGACCACCACCAGCTTGGTGCCGCGCTCCTGGCGCCGGGCCCTGGCGACGTGAGTGCATCACGTTGACCTGGGTGTGGACCGCGATTGGTGCCCCACACGCACGATCAGATCGGCTTGCGCCAGTTCGCGCGGATCCAACGCCGCGCTTGACACCGATGCCCGCCAGCCAGCCGGCATCGGTCAAGGTGTTACAGATGGTCTAGTGCTGGCGCGAATATCGCATCACGTGGCGCAGCCGCTCGATGCCGTCGCGCTGCACCAGCCCCATGGTGCCGGCGTAGAAGTAGGGCCATACAGTTTCCGGACCGTGGCGCTGGGCCGCCGCGGATCAGCCGCTCGGCGACCTCATCGAGCGCAGCGTCCCAGCTCAGCGGCACAAAGTCCGCCCGCGAGCCGCCGCGCGGCCCAACGCGGCGCAGCGGTGTCGTCAGCCGGTCGGGGTGATGCACCCGCTCGGCGTAACGGCCGACCTTGGCGCAGACCACACCGGCGGTATAGCGGATTGTCAGCCGCGCCATAAACCCGGCCGATGGTGCGCGGCGTCCAGCCGCTCGACTTCCAGCGCGCAGGTGCTGGGGCAGTCGTGCGGGCAGGTGGAGCGGCGGCGCGGGCGACTAAGGCGGGCGGCCACGGGTATTTCCTAAAAGGGGATATCGTCGTCGAAATCGTCGTCGAAGCTTTGTTGTTGATTGCCCTGTGCTGGGGCACCCTGAGTGGCGGCTGGTGCCGGTTTGGCAGCCGGTGCGCTGCGCCTCGGAGGCGCTGAGCCGGACTCGAAATCGGCGCTGCCGCCGGCGTTACGGCTATCGAGCATCTGCATGTCCTGGGCCCGGATTTCCGTGGTGTAGCGTTCCTGGCCTTCTTTGTCCTGCCACTTGCGGGTGCGCAGACTGCCCTCCACATAGACCCGCGAGCCTTTGTGCAGATACTGGCCGGCGATCTCGGCCAGGCGGCCGAAGAACACCACGCTATGCCATTCGGTCTGCTCGCGGTTCTCGCCGCTGGTCTTGTCACGCCAGGTGTCGGTGGTGGCGATGCGGACATTGGCCACCGCGTCGCCGCTGGGCATGTAGCGGATCTCCGGATCGACGCCCAGGTTGCCGATCAGGATGACTTTGTTGACGCCTCGTGCCATGGGAGTGGTCTCCTACCGTAGTCAGCTCTGGGCCGCAGAGTACGCTTGCAGTGCGGTCGGGTCCAGTTCGCGCTTCTCCACCTTGAGATAGGCCACGCCTTCGGTTGCGACCACCACCGCTTCGGCGACGCCCGGGATGTTGCTGAGGCGTTGCGCGAGCTGCCGGGCCTCGCTCTCGCTGACCTTGCCGACGTTGAGCATCTGGCTGCTCAGGAAGCGCGGCGTGCGCATGGTGGCGGCAATCCCGAACCAGACCAGGGCGAACAGCCCGGTGAAGGCGAACACGCCGGTCAGGCCGTATTGCCCGTAGATCCAGCCGCCCAGCGTGCCGCCGACAAAGATTCCGAAGAACTGCGAGCTGGAATAGACGCCCATGGCGGTGCCCTTGCTTTCAGCCGGGGCCACTTTGGAGATCAGCGAGGGTAGGGTGGCTTCCATCAGGGTGAAGGCGGTGAAGAACACGGTCAGGGCGATGGCGATGCCGGTCAGGCTGTGATGCCATTCCATCAAGGCCAGTTCCGAGCCGGCCAGGGCTAGGATCGCGCCCAGGAATACCGATTTGATCTTGCGTCGCTTCTCGGCCAGTGATGATGAACGGCACCATCGCGACTACCGCCACCACCAGTACCGGCAGATAGAGATACCACTGGTGCTGGGTGTCGAGGCCGGCGGCGTCGCGCAGCGCCAGCGGCAGGGCCACGAAGCTGGCCGTGAGGATCCCATGCAAGGCCATGATGCCGAAATCCAGCCGCAGCAGCTGACCGTCGGTCAGGACCCGCTTGAACAGCGCCGGTACGGCCTCGGTGTCGCGATGCAGCCGTTGCCGGGCGGGCTGGGGAACGGACAGATACAATACGCCGATGCCGCCCAGCGCCAGCACGCTGGTCAGCCAGAAGATGCCCGGCACCCCGATCCAGGTGGTCAGCACCGGCCCCAGAACCAGTGCAACTGCAAACGACAGGCCGATGGTCATGCCCACTAACGCCATGGCCTTGGTGCGGTGTTCCTCGCGGGTGAGATCGGCGGTCATGGCCAGAATGGTCGAACCCACCGCGCCGCCACCCTGCAGGATGCGGCCCAGGATGACGCCGTAGATCGAGCCCGACAGCGCCGCGACCACACTGCCGATGGCGAAGATCAGCAGGCCCGTGGCGATGATGGGCTTGCGGCCGACGCGGTCGGACAGCATGCCGAAGGGAATCTGCAGCAGCGCCTGGGTCAGGCCGTACGCGCCCAATGCGAGGCCGATGGTAGTGGGGGTGACACCGCGCAGGTGTTCCGCGTAAACCGAGAAGACCGGGTAGATCATGAACAGACCCAGCATGCGCAAGGCGAAGATGCTCGCCAGGGATAGCGCCGCCCGCCGCTCTGTTGGCAGCATGGCGTCGGTGTCCGCGGTGGATGATGCCATAAGTCAAGACCTCTTTTGCGTTGTCAGCTGTTAACCGCTTATAGTACCAATTTGTCCCAAGTCCGGGTAAGGAATGGCCACGCTTAGCATTCGCGGTGCCCGAACCCACAATCTACAGAATATTGACCTCGATCTGCCGCGCGACCGGCTGATCGTGTTTACCGGTCTGTCCGGTTCCGGCAAATCCTCGCTGGCCTTCGACACGCTTTACGCCGAGGGTCAGCGGCGCTATGTGGAATCGCTGTCGACCTACGCCCGCCAGTTTCTGGCGCTGATGGAAAAACCCGATGTCGATCATATCGACGGGCTCAGCCCGGCGATCGCTATCGGCCAGAAGACCACCTCGCACAATCCGCGCTCGACCGTTGGCACGGTCACCGAGATCCATGACTACCTGCGCCTGCTGTATGCCAGGGCTGGCGTGGCCCATTGTCCCGAGCATGACAGTGCGCTCGATGCCCAAACCGTCAGTCAGATGGTCGATCAGGTACTGGCGTTGCCGGAAGGCACCCGGATCATGCTGCTGGCCCCCCTGATTCGCGTGCGCAAGGGCGAATATGCCCGGCTGTTTGAGTCTTTGCGCACGCAGGGGTTCATTCGTGCCCGTATCGACGGGGCGGTGGTTGAACTCGATGGCCTGGCGCCACTCGATCCCAAGCGCGCACACAGTATCGAAGTCGTGGTGGACCGGTTGCGGGTGCGGGCTGACCAGGCGCAGCGGCTGGCGGAATCGTTCGAAACGGCACTGGCGCTGGGCGACGAAGTGGCCCGGGTGGTGGGCCTGGATGACAACGCCGTCGAACAGGTGTTCTCGGCGCGCTTGTCCTGTCCGCAATGCGGCTTCGCACTGCCGGAACTGGAGCCGCGCTTGTTCTCGTTCAATAACCCTGCCGGTGCCTGCCCGACCTGTGGCGGACTGGGGGTCACGCACGTTCTTTGATCCGGGGCGGGTGGTCGCTCATCCGCACTTGAGTCTGGCCGGGGGCGCGGTACGGGGCTGGGATCGCCGCAACGCCTATTTTTTTCAGTTGATCCAGTCGCTGGCCCGGCATTACGGCTTTGACGTGGAGACGCCGTTCGAGCAATTGCCTGCGGCCGTGCGACAAGCGGTGCTTTATGGCAGTGCCGGCGAGTCTATCGAGTTCCGTTACCTGACCGCGCGCGGCGAAGTCGAGAAGCGCCGCCATGCCTTCGAAGGGATCATTCCCAACATGGAGCGGCGCTACCGTGAGACCGAGGCCAGTGCGGTGCGCGAGGAACTGGCGCGGTTTCTCAACCAACGGGTGTGCCCTGACTGTGATGGCAGCCGTCTCAACCAGGCGGCGCGTCATGTGCGGGTGGGTGAGCGCAGTCTGCCGGAGGTGGTGAGCTGGCCGCTGGGTGTGGCCTGGCGCTGGTTTGATGCCCTGCGGCTGACCGGCCGGCGCGGCGCCATCGCTGGCCCGCTGGTGAGTGAAATCGGTGCCCGCCTGCGGTTTCTGGTCGACGTCGGGCTGGACTACCTGAGCCTGGATCGGGCGGCGGACACTTTATCCGGTGGCGAGGCCCAGCGCATCCGGCTGGCTTCACAGATCGGTGCCGGCTTGATGGGGGTCATGTACGTGCTGGATGAACCCTCGATCGGGTTACATCAGCGTGACAACGCCCGCCTTCTGGGGACGCTTCGCCGGCTGCGCGATCTGGGGAATACCGTGATCGTGGTGGAGCACGATGAAGAAGCTATTTGGGCCGCCGACTATGTGGTCGACATCGGCCCCGGGGCGGGCGTCCACGGCGGCCGTATCGTTGCCCAGGGCAGCCCGGCGGAGGTCGCGGCCAGTGCCGCTTCGCTGACCGGGCAATACCTGTCCGGGCGACTGTCCATCGCGCTGCCGGCTGGGCGGGGGCCGGTGCGGCCGGATCACAGCCTGCGTCTGGAGGGTGCCAGTGGCAATAATCTCAAGCAGATCGACGTGGAAATCCCGCTGGGTTTGCTGACCTGCGTCACCGGCGTGTCCGGCTCCGGCAAGTCGACCCTGGTTAACGAAACCCTTTACCGTGCCGTGGCGCGCGAACTGAGCGGGGCTGGCGAGACGCCGGCACGGTATCGAAGTCTGCGCGGACTGCAACGAATCGACAAGGTCATCAACATCGACCAGAGCCCGATCGGGCGGACACCGCGCTCCAATCCGGCCACCTACACCGGTTTGTTTACGCCGATCCGCGAGCTGTTTGCCGCCACCCAGGAAGCGCGGGCCCGTGGCTACACGGCGGGGCGCTTCAGCTTCAACGTCAAGGGCGGCCGTTGCGAGGCCTGTCAGGGTGATGGCCTGGTAAAGGTCGAAATGCATTTTCTGCCGGACGTCTATGTGCCGTGCGACATCTGCCAGGGACGCCGTTTTAATCGGGAAACCCTGGATATCCGCTACAAGGGCCGCACCATACACGATGTGCTGGAATTGACCGTGGAGGAGGCGCTGGGGGTATTCAGTGCCGTGCCGTCGGTGGCCCGCAAGCTGACCACCTTGTTCGACGTTGGACTGGGTTACCTCCGGCTGGGGCAGAGTGCCACCACCTTGTCCGGCGGCGAGGCGCAGCGGGTCAAGCTGGCCCGCGAACTGGCCCGGCGCGACACGGGACAGACCTTGTATATCCTCGACGAGCCCACCACCGGGCTGCATTTTCATGACGTCGAACAGCTGCTCAAAGTGCTGTTCGCATTGCGCCAGCACGGCAATACCATCGTCGTGATCGAGCACAATCTCGACGTCATAAAGTGTGCCGACTGGGTGATCGACCTTGGCCCCGAGGGGGGCGATGGCGGTGGCGCGGTGGTTGTGTCCGGCACCCCGGAGCAGGTCGCGGATTGTGACACCAGCTACACCGGGCGCTTCCTGCAACCCTTGCTGGCGGCGCCGGGCGCTGCAGCGCGGGGTGGTGTCGGTTAACGGGGCTACTGCAGGAAGGCGATGTCGACCACCTTTAGCGGTTGCCGGGTGACAATCATCTGGGCGCCACCGCCGCGCACTGATCCCTCGGGCAGGACCTGGACCACCCAGGCGTCGGTCTCGGCGCGCACCAGCTCGACGCGGTAGTCGTGTTGGTCCGGCAAGGTTCCGGCCGCGCAGTCGAGTACCAGTTGCTGGAGCTCTTCCGGTAGTTCAGGGGGCGTGTCATTCATTGGCCCAGCACCTCGTCGCGGGAACCGGCAGGGCGGGCCTCGCTGCCGCCAAACAGCCATACCTGGTCGCGCCCCAGCAGATAGCTGGCGCCATCGTAACCCGCCTCGCGCAGGCGCGCCAACTCGTCCGGCTGCCAGCCCTGCAGCCAGCGCCGGCCCTGTTCGTCCTGGCTTGGGTGTGGCTGGGTGCGGAACTCACCCGCGACGGGCACGCCGTAAAGGCGACCGGCATCGTCCAGCGGCAAGGGCACAATACTCGCGGCGCCGCCGCGCGGCCAGCGTTCGGCCTGGAATGAGCCATCCTGCTGGCGGGTGATGTAACCGCCTTCCAGATGCCGGGTCGCGGGGTCGTCCGGCTGTGATTCGGTCCAGGCGCGCCGCAGTGCCGCGCGCACCGCAGGGTCTTCCAGTGGGTTTTCATAAGGGTAGCCCTGAATCGCGCTTTGCTGCGGCCGTAATGGCCGTACCGCAGCATCCGGTGGTTCAGCCAGCCAGCCCTGTAACACGGGTACAGCAGCCTCGTGCAACCGCTCCGCGCGGTTGCCTTCGCCGGGCTCGTCATTCAGCACCTTGGCCGCCCATGGCAACAGCGGATCCTGGTCGAAGCCGCTGCCCAGCACGTAGCTGAAGGTCAGGTAGGTGAACACCCCGGTTTCGTTCCGAATGCCGTAATGCACCGCCCGGGCAATGTGTTGCCGCAAGGCCTGCTGCATGCTTTGCTCGCCGACTGCGGCAAACCGTTGCGGCCAGAATTGCTCCAGGCGGGCCAGCGCAGCATGCTGGAACTGCTCGCGCGAGCCGGTGCTGAGCCGTACCGGCTGCGCCAGGAGTTGCTGCAAGGCCATGTTGAAATGCGTACCATCGACGCCGTAGACCGGGTCGAGGTAATCCAGCGCCGCACTGTGCAGCGCACGCGCACGGGCCAGCGGGTCGCGCTCATCAGCAGTGCCGGGATCGCCGAGCGCCACCCCGATGCCGGGCAGCAGCGGATCATCGGCGAATGCGTGGCCCAGCAGTACCATGAGTTCGATAACCAGCTGTGCCGTGGTCCGCTGGGTGAAGCCATGGCTGGCGGCCAGTCGCACGCCGCTGTCGATCAGGGTCTGGCCGGCGGCATCGCTCACCGTGGCGAGCCGGTGGGGGTAGCGCAGCCTTAGTTGAGGCAACAGAGTCGCTGCAAAATGGGAGGTGGCTGCATTTTCGAACAAGGCGAGCTGTTCGCGTCTGATGGTCAACATCTGCTTTGCATCCCCGTTATGTTCGGCGGTGTGCCACAAACTCGAGCCGGGCGATTTCCGCTGCGGTCAGATCCCGGAGCGCGCAGTGTCCGCGCCAGACCAGGTAGAACCGGCGCTGCTCAGGCAGCAGACAGAGTGTATCCAGTCGCAATGCCAGCGGGTCACCGGCTGTAGCGGCATCACGGTACTGGATGCGGGCACCAACCTGCAGTCCCGGCAGCTGCCAGCGCTGGCGGCCTTCGGACGACAGATTGATCAGTTCGATGGTCTCATCGCCGCGTAGATAGCCGTCGAGTTGCAGCGACGGATGGGCCCCGTTGAAAAACCCGGAGCGGAAATCCGCCGGTGGTCCGGGTGCGCGCTGCTCGCGCCAGCGTTCGTCGTAAGTGCCAAGGAGGCCGACCCGGGGCTGCCAGCTCTTGCCGTAGAAGCCGAAACCGGCCGGTTGTGGCTGGTCCTGCCACCACTGGATCAGCTGGTCCGGGTGTTCGATGTTGGGCAGGGCGGTCTGGCGGCCGGGGCCGGGCGGTTTGAGCAAGAAGCCGCGGCCCACCGGGTTGGCAGCGGATACACCGCCGGCGGCCGTGTCGATACCCCCGAAAGCGCGCTCGTAGACGATCGGCATGACGGTGAACGGCTGCGGGCTGGACAGGGTTGGCGCACTACCGTCCGTGCGCCAGTAGCGATCACCGAATAGCGCAATCGACCGCTGCAGCGTCGCGATCCGCAGAGTCGCTTCCAGCCGCTGGACCGGACGACCCAGAGGAGCGTGAGCCTGGCCCACCAGGACCACGTCAGCACGTGGTTTGAACGGTGCCAGATCGGCTTCGAAACGGGTACTGCCGCCCTTTTCCGGATCATGATACTGGTCACCGAACAGCACTGGTAACTGCTCCTCGGCGAGCCGCAGGCGAGCGTCGGCAGCGACCTCGAATGTGCCCTTGACCAGCAGCAACAGGATGTAGCCGTTTCGGCGCACCTGCAGCGGCTGGGCGGCGGTCGCCAGCGGGGTCGTGTTGGTCAGCTCCACGGCGTTTCTCTCAGCGGCTTACTGCAGGCAACCCGGGGCTCCGTTGCCGACCCCGCCAACCACCGGCCCGACCGGGGCGAACGGGGGCGCGAAGCTGGGTACCGGGCCGGTGCCGAGAACGTTCTGCACCAGCGTAGCCGCGGTGAAGGTCTGGAATACGGTGTTAAAGGCATTGGCCAGGGCATCGAACAAGGCCGGGGCATGGAGTGCCGGCGGATCGGCCAGCAGCGTCAGCATTAGCCGCTGCAGCGAGGCCGGTGCCAGGCCGGCGGCGCCGGGCGAGGGCAGTGCCACCAGCGGGATCGGAATATTGGGCGTGGGCGGCGCCACCGGCGCCGGCACGCTGGCAAAAGCCGGATACTGCAGCACACCAGTGATGCCGAGCTGCCAGGCCTGCCACAGCGTGCCCAAGGCATTGGCGATGGCGTTGGAATACTTGGTCTCCTGCGGCGTATCCTGTGGAGCCTTGGCCAGGATCAGCGGACCCAGTGGCGGACCCTGGACCATGCCAGGGCTGACGACGCCGACCGGTCCGTTGATGATCACGCCGGCAATAGCGGTCGCTTTCAGCCATTGCTCGATGCCGGAACAGATCGCGTCGCAGCTGCCGTCGATGAATTTGGCGAAGCCGGCGCCGACGGTCTTGGCGGCATCGACATGGTACTGGTTGAGCGTTGCCTGGCGGAACAGATTGGTGGGAGGGGCCGGTGCCACCTGACGTTCGCTCTCCGGGAAGGCGTCCGGGAACTGGTCGTTGGGCTGTTGCCACTCGACGGGCAGCTTGATCTGCTTGCCGCTGAAGTTGGTCTTGGCTAACTGGGACAACAGGCTGCTCTGCGGGGCGGGCATGAGCGGTCACCGTTTCTGCGCACTGAGCAGGTCGACAAGAAACAGTTGCCAGGCGCGCTCCTGCCACTTCAGCGCCCAGGGCGTGTCCGGGTACTCGCGGATCAGCACTTGGTCGAAGCCCGAGTGCACCGGCCACACCGCGCTGGCGGCAGGCCGGGCAGATCAACGTGAGGTCGGCGGCCCGGTCGGCGTGCATAGTGGTTGTTCAACCGCCGGTCATGACGTTGTCGCTGCCCTCGATCATATTACCGACGCCGCCGCAGTGCTGGTCGGTATCGCCCAGTCGGTGGGCGGGCAGATTGTTGATCAGAACGGTCGCGCTGCCCTTGATCGCGGTCCACATGTTGGGGCCGCAACAGGCGGCGTGCAGTCCCTGATCGGTTACCCGTAGCGCCGGGCGGAAATTTACCAGCACCGTGGGTGAGCCGGTGATGGCCGGGCCGGTGGCCGGATGGGGGCAGAGTGGGCAGCCGTGCGCGTCGGCTGCCACGAAGGATTTGTCGCCAAGACGGGATTGTGGAGGCATCGGAGACTTCTCCGGTCAGCGGCTCAGGGCGATACGCTCGCAGGCGACGCCGTTGGCTTCGCGGCGAAACCGCAGCAACGCGCCGCCGCCTTCATCTTCAACCAGGTAGCGCGCCACCGGCCCGAACAGGGCGTCAGACTCGGTGCGGTTGCAACTCGGCAGGTAGACGCGCAGCACCCGCGGGTCGTAAAAGCGGAAATAAAGCGGCCGGCCATCGTCGGGATGGTGGACCATAATAAAGCTGCGAAAATGGCGTCGCAGGCGGCGTGGGTCACTGTCGCTGAGCAGGAAGATGCCGCGGTGGCGGCCCCAGCCTTCCAGGACGTAGTCGGTAAACGGAGTCGCCGGCGTCAGTGCCACCAGATACGGTGCGACCAGGGCCACCTCGGGATCGAGTTCCCCCGGAAACAGGCACAGGTGAGTGACCTGTTGCTGCCAGAGTTGCTGACGCAGATCGGGATTGGCAGCGCCGTCGAGAATGGTGTAAAGCTGCAGCGCACCGTCGCCGAACAGATGTCCGGCCAGGCTACTGGGGATGTCGGCTGCCGGCATCGGCGGCTCCCGTGTTTAATTGTAGACTTCGCTGAACGCGGCGCCGGATTCGGCGGCCTTGACCATGGCCTGCGCGAGCACCGAGCCGAGCTTTTGCGGGTCGATCTTGGGTGGCTGCGGCGCAGCCGGCGGCTGGCCGACGCTGCCCGGTTTGCCATCGGCGGCCTCGATCGGGGCAGTCGGCGCCTCCGCTGCATCCGGGTTGCTGCCTTTGCCGCTACCGGCGGAGCCGCCGCTGTTCAGCATCACCATCGTACCCTTGACGGCCACACCCGCCGGACTGATCACCACAAAGTTGCCGCCCGCCTTGAGGGTGAGCTGCATGCCGGCCTCAATCACCACGTTCATCCCGGCCTTGAGGTGGATATCGCCGCCACTGGCTTCCAGGGCGTAATTCTGACCCGCCTTGGCCTGGATGTCCTGGCCCACCTTGAGCGAATGGGAACCATCGACCTCCTGGTTGTGGTCACCGGTGACAGCGAGATGCTTGTCGGCGTCAATTTTTTCCTTCTGGCTGCCCTTGACCGTCAGATGAGTGTCGTTATCCACCTCTTCGAAACGATCGTTCTTGACGATGAGATGACTGTCGTTGCCGATCCACTCACGACTGTCGTTCTTGATACGGATGTCCCGGTCCTTCTCGCCGTGGATGAAGATCTGCTCGCTGCCCTTTTTGTCCTCGAAGCGGATCTCGTTATAGCCGCCACCGCCTTTGCTGGAATTACTCTTGAGGGTCGATTTGGTCTTTTCATCCGGCAGCGCATACGGGGGCTTGTTGTCGCCATTGTAGACCCGCCCGGTGATAAGAGGCTGATCGGGATCGCCCTCCAGGAAATCGACGATCACCTCCTGGCCGATGCGTGGCAACGCCAGCATGCCCCAGTTTTTACCCGCCCAGCCCTGCGATATCCGCATCCAGCAGGAACTCTTTTCGTCGTATTGGCCGTAGCGGTCCCAGTGGAACTGGCATTTGACCCGGCCGAACTCGTCGGTATAGATTTCCTCGCCCTTGGGGCCGACCACGATGGCGGTCTGTGGGCCTTGCACCACGGGTCGCCGGGTGAGCCGCTGCGGCCGGAACGGCTGTTTCGATTCGAGCACGGTGAAGTGGCAGCGGTAGCTCGGTTCATCGCCGGCTGCAGGATCGGTTTCGTACTCATTCGAGACCAGCTGGTATTCCGCGCCGGTGAGCAGATATTCCTTGTTCTGGTCGCCGCGCGGAAACTGTTCCAGCGTGAACAACGCGCCGGTAACGAGCAGTCGGTCGTTGCTGCGGCCCACCTGGGTGGTGTGCCGGGCCTGGCGTTCCTCGATACGGGCGCGGCTGTAATGCTCGCCGTCGCTGCTTTCCTTGTATTCACCCGGATAGTCGTAGACCTCGTAGGCAGCCTGGGCATGTTGGCGCTGGATAGGGGTGATGCTGAGCAGCGACTTGGAGGGAACCTTGAAGTCGAAATCGTTCAGGGCGACCTGGCCGGATTCGACCTGCGAGCGAAGGGTCCAGTCGAAGATGCATTCGAGCGCCCGCTGGTCCGGGTTGGCTTCCGGGTAGTAGGGTACGCTGCCGACCGAAGGGTGGCTGGCTGCGGAGTCCGCAAGCACCAGGATGTGCTTGCCGTTCTGATGCTCGAAGAAATAGTAGATCCCTTCTTCTTCCAGTAGCCGACTGATGAAATCGAAATCGGTCTCGCGGTACTGCACACAGTATTCACGCGTCCGGTAACTGCCGCTGAGCGCATCTTTGAAGTCATTGAAGCCGCGCTCACGGAAGATCTCCTTGACGATATCGGGCACCTTCTTTTCCTGAAAGATGCGACAGCTCTGGGTCAGCGTCAATAGCCACAGCCAGGGTTTCAGGGTCAGGCGGTAAACGGCGTAACGCTGTTCATAGCTGGTGAGCTGGGTGAAATCGCTGACAACGCCGTTGAAGTAGCGCTCGTCCCGCTGCACTGGACGTTCCATACGCACGGTGACGTTCTGACCCAGCAACTGGTTGAAATCGATCCGGTCGCTGTCGCTGAACAAGTCGAGCTGGAACTCGAACAGCCGGCCCAGTTGCTCGCGGGCCTGCATTCTCCGAAACAGCAGCTTGTCGCTCCCCAGTGGTGTGGCGACGGCGAATTGACGATGTTTCTGTGTGGCATCGCTCATGCCCGGATCCTCTGCTGTGATGGCGTGTCAGCGACCCGCCTGCAATTGCGGCGGTGTTGTGACGAGACACTGACAGCACGCCATGCTTGCCCGACTGTCTTGTTCAATTAGTCAAGGATAGTACAGCAACCCACGTGCCAATGGATGACTGCGCCGGCACACGGCGGGCAGTGCCGCGCGAGCAGGTGTAAATGACCATCGCAATCGGTCCATAATTGTCCGGTCACAAGTCATTCTGGTCCAGCGAGGCGATGCCGATGCAGTCGCGTCAACCCGATGATCTCCTCAACCAGCTGGATCCGCGGCGATTGCCTCCCCTGGATGAGTGGAATCCGCCACTCAACGGGGTCATGGATCTGCGGATCACCCGCGATGGGCGCTGGTATCATGACGGGCGGCCTATCGAACGCATGGCGCTGGTGCGTCTGTTTGCCACCATCCTGCGGCGTGAACCGGACGGTCATCATTACTTGGTAACGCCGGTGGAGAAATGGTGCATCGACGTGGAGGATGCGCCGTTTCTGGCCGTCAGCCTGACAGCTGCCGGCCACGGGTCCCGGCAGGCGCTGGCGTTCCGGACCAACCTGGGCGAATCGGTGGCCGTTGGACCTGACTGTCCATTGGTTGTGGAATATCGCGCCGGGAGCGAGGAACCGGCCCCCTACGTTCATCTGCGCAACGGGCTGCGGGCCCGTCTGACGCGATCAGTATTCCTTGAACTGGCCGAGTTGGCGGTGCCGGGCGAGGCGGTTGGTGGTGTGGTCTACGGGGTTTGGTCGCACGGTTGCTTCTTCGAGCTGGGGCCGGTGACCTAGCCCGTTGCGGCACCGCCACAGCCGGCGATGCCGCAACGGGCGCGATTACAGGCGGCGCGGCAATATGTCCCGTAATTTGTTGTGGGTCTCGCGCAAGCACTGCTCGGTTGCGGACCAGTCGATGCAGGCATCGGTAACCGAAACGCCGTACTTGAGCTCGTTCAGATCGGCCGGAATCGGCTGGTTGCCCCAGCCCAGGTTGCTTTCCAGCATCGCCCCGACGATCGCTTGATTGCCTTCGCTGATCTGGTGAACGCAGTCGCGCAGCACCAGCGGTTGCAGCGCCGGATCCTTGTTTGAATTGCCGTGGCTGCAGTCGACGACGATGTTGGCTGGCACATTCCTGGCCGCCAGCTGCTGTTCGCACAGGGCGATGGTGACGGAGTCGTAATTGGGTTTACCGCCACCACCGCGCAGCACGACGTGTCCGTAACGATTCCCGGCGGTGCGGGTGATGGCGCAGCGGCCCTGCTGATCGATACCGAGAAAGCTGTGGGGCTGCGACACCGATAGCAGGGCATTAATGGCCACGTCCAGACTACCGTCGGTTCCGTTCTTGAACCCGACCGGTGCCGACAGGCCGCTGGCCATTTCGCGGTGAGTCTGGGATTCGGTGGTGCGGGCGCCGATCGCATACCACGCAATCAGATCCGAGAGGTACTGCGGGCTGATCGGATCCAGTGCCTCGGTCGCGGTGGGCAGTCCCATCTCAGCAATCGCCAGCAGCAGCGAGCGCGCCGTCTGCAGACCCTCCTCGATACGGAACGAGTCATCCATCCGCGGATCGTTTATCAGTCCCTTCCAGCCGGTGGTGGTGCGCGGCTTCTCAAAATAGACCCGCATCACCAACACCAGGGTGTCGCTGAGCTCCTCGGCCAGGGTGCGCAGCCGGGTGGCGTATTCCAGTGCGGCGTCAGTGTCGTGGATGGAGCAGGGTCCGACCACGACAAACAGCCGCGGGTCCCGGCGGTCGAGAATGTGTTGCAGGGTTCGGCGACCGCTGCGGACCGCTTTTTCCGCGGTTTCACTGAGTGGCAGGCGGGCTTTGATGTCCTGCGGCGTCAGTAGCAGTTCCTGGGAGGTGACGTTTAAGTTGTCGATGCGTTCAGCGGACATAATCCGGTCCCGGGCGTGGCAAATTCATATAAGTGAAATAGGCTTTTCTTTCTACGGCACAATCACTTTGGCGTCAAGGGTGGCTGTGCTCCCGGGTGCAGCTGGCAGAAAAGCCGTCGGGCGGTGCTTAACTCGTTGAAAAAAATGGCTTGTTGGCGCATCTGGCGGTATCATGGCGATTATTTTGCCAGTCACCGATCAGTGTATGGACAAGCCTGACGCCAACGGCAATGCACGCTCTCCCACCGGCTTAACGCGCCGCGTCGGGCGCCCTTCACGGTTGCTCAGCGCGTCCGATTATCTGCACCGCCAGCACGGGCGCATTGGCGGCCTGGTGGCTCACGGTGACCGGCTGACACGGATCAACCGGTTGCTGCGGGCCTATCTCCCGCCGCATCTGCGGGATCACGCGCGGGTGGTGGCGATCGGGCCGGAGTGGTGGACCGTGCAGACTGAGTCAGCGGCCTGGGCCACCCGGCTTCGTTACCTGCTGCCGTCGCTGCAGAAGCAGCTTGGCACCGAACTCGGGCAAGCGGTGCCGCCGTTGCGGCTGCGGATCGAGCCGTTGCCCGAGGAGCATTCCGACACGATGCCCCGGCGGCTGACTCTGACGCGTCAGAATGCCCATGTCCTGGAAGGTGCTGCTGATAGCATTGACGATTGCGACCTGGGTGCGGCTTTGCGCCGGTTGGCACGCCACGCCCGCGGTCGCTGAGGTTTATCGGCGGGGGTCCGGGCGCTTCTGATCGCCGGCCAGAATGGCCCGCAGCAGTCGCCCCCGATTGCGCTGGCTGAGCTGCAGATTGCGACCCAATAGACGGGCTGCGCGGCGCCGGTCGGCCAACGGCGCTTCCCGGTCGAGCAGAATGCTCAGGGCGTCGTTGCTGTCCAGTCGGCGCTGGCGCAAGTGTTCCGAAAAGCCGGAGGCGATGATGCCAGCCGGTAATGCCACCATGCCGACGCCGATGATCGTGATGCAGCCGCCGAAGAATTTACCGAGCGGTGTGACGGGTACTACATCGCCGTATCCGACCGTCGTCAGCGTGGCCATGGCCCACCACATTGCCGCCGGAATGCTGCCGAACGCTTGTGGTTGGGCGTGACGCTCAATCAGGTAAATGCCGCTGGAGGCGAGCAGGAACAGAATGAAGAGCATGAAGAAGGCGGCCGCCAGTGACTCGGCTTCCGCCCGTAACGCCTGAAGCAGGGCCTGGGTGGCGACTGAATAGCGGGCCAGTTTGAACACCCGAACCAGCCGCAATACCAGTAATGAACTGAGGTTGAGACCGCTCAGCAGACCGGCATAAAAGGGCAGGATTGCGGCCAGATCGATCAATGCCAGTGGCGACATCATATAGCGGAATCGGCCGCGCAGTGGATGGCGGTCGGTGTGGTCCGGGTGATCGATGGCAGACCAGACCCGCAACCCGTACTCGAGCGTAAAGATACTGACCGAGAACCATTCGAAGGCCATGAACCGGCCCCGGTGTTGGGCCGCCAGCGACGGCACCGACTGCAGGACCAGGGCTATGACGTTGACCCCTATCAGCGCCATCAGGGCAAGATCCACCCGGTGGCTCCAGGGATCGTCGGGAGAAACCTCTAACAGCCGGGCTGTGCGCTGGCGGATCGTGCTCGCGTTCATGGGCACTCTGAGCGTATGGTGGGGTCAGAAGCTGCTGAGAATGGGCTGGTCATGGATGGGTCGTTATAAATCGGTAGAAGACCATGGCAAAACGCCTGCTTTTGTACCAGACTTAACGCTAGGTTTCTTCTCTGGGAGCCACTACGACGATGAGCAACGAATCGCGTAAAGATGTTAGTGCCAAGCTGAATGCCCTCCGTCTCGAACACCGTGATCTGGATGAAGTTATCGCCCGCCTGATGCGCGAAAATGGCGTCGATGACCTGCAGATCAAACGGCTCAAACGCCGCAAGCTCTACATCAAAGATCAGATCTCCCATATCGAGCGCCGTTTGCCACCGGGGCTGAACGCGTGACATCACGTTGACCCCGCGGGTCGGGGACCAACCAGCCGCGGCTCGGTGCCGCGCTAGGTATTGTTCCCAGCCCCTGGAAGTCCCATAACGTGCGATCCGCCAGTTGCGACGGTGCGACGTTGCCGATGCCGGCGAAGATGCTCTCCAGGCGGCCGGGATGTTGTTTCTCCCAACCCCGCAACATCTCCTTGATGGCCTGCCGCTGCAGATGGTCCTGAGAGCCGCACAGGTTGCAGGGGATGATGGGGAATCCGCCGCGCCTTGGCGTAGGCGGCGATGTCGCGTTCGCTGCAATAGGCTAGCGGCCGGATCAGCATATTGGCGCCGTCGTCGGTCAACAGCTTGGGCGGCATGGCTTTGAGTGTGCCGCCGAAGAAACAGGTTCAGGAACAGGGTCTCGATGATGTCGTCGCGGTGATGACCAAGCGCGATCTTGGTCATGCCGTGTTCGCGCGGCGTACCGGTACAGGATGCCGCGGCGCAGCCGTGAACACAGGCCGCACATCGTCTTGCCTTCGGGGATCACGCGCTTGACGACACTGTAGGTGTCCTGCTCGATAATGTGGTAATGGACGCCCGGCTGCTCCAGATAGCGCGGCAGCACGTCGGCTGGAAAACCCGGCTGCTTCTGGTCGAGATTAATCGCCGTCAGTTCGAAATCGACCGGTGCGCTGCGCGCAGGCTGAGCAGAATATCCAGCAGCGTGTAGGAGTCCTTGCCCCCGGACAGGCAGACCATCACCTGGTCGCCCTTCCTCGATCATGTTGAAATCTTCAATGGCCTGGCCGACGTTGCGGCGCAGGCGCTTGTGCAGCTTGTTGCCGTGGTGGCGCTGTTTGCGGGGATCCGTAGTCATGAAAACGCGCTAAATTAGGAACGGTGGAGGTTGGATGTGGGCTTGGAATTTGCCGCTGGAGTAGTGCTCTCCGAGTCGGCCAACGCAGCCGCACTATCTGGCGTGGCCGTGGTGATCCGGGCGTTCGTCGTCGCCGGTCGCAGCCGCGCGGCCAGCTGCTGGCCGTACTGCTGGACCACGATTCCGCCCACAATCAGCAGCAGACCTACGATGGTGCTGGCGAGGATCGGTTCGCCCAGCACCCAATGGATCACCAGCAGTGAGCCGAACGGCGTCAGGTAGATCAGATTGCCCACCAGGGCGGTACTGGTCGACAGTTTCAACGCCTGCAGCCATAGCACAAAGGCCAGTCCCATCTCGAACAGGCCGATATAAAGGCCGCCCACCAGGGCTGCCATGGCAGGTGGCTGCCAGCCGTATGCGAACAGCCGATAGCACAGGATGTAGCCGACGCCGAAGGCGAAATTAAGACACAGCCGTGCCACCGGCTCGCGCTGATCTCGGACGCCGTAGAGCCAGTACAGCGACCATACCACGGTGCTGGCCAGGGCCAGGCTAACGCCCCAGCCGTTGCTCAAACCCAGTCCAATCAAGTGGCCACGGGTCGAGATCACCACCACGCCGGTGAAGCTGATGGCCATAGCCAGCAGGCTGATCAGGCGCAGCCGCTGACCGAGGATCACGGTGGATAGCAGCACCAGAACAATTGGCCAGACGAAATTGAGGGGTTGCGCCTCCTGGGCCGGCAGCAGGTCGTAGGCGCGGAACAGGATCAGGTAGTACAGAAATGGATTGAGCAGACCCAGTAACGCCGAACGGCCGAAATCGCGGTACGACCAGCGCATCAGTTCGCCCAGCTGGCCTCGGGCCGCCAGGATCAGGGCCAGCACCAGTAATGAACTGAGCGCTGCCCAGAACAGCAACTCGGTGACTTCCGCTCCCGCCAACGCGAGTTTGAACGCGGATGCCGAGGTCGACCAGAACACCACTGTAACCAGAGCGTACCAATATGCTTTGCGCTGGCGCAGCATCAATATTGCCCGCGCCGGCGGCAATCCGATTGCAGCGATTGCATGGCGGGACTCCGCTTTTTGCAGTCAAACATGAGATAATACGATACTTTCCGGCAGACTGTAACGATCGACCCATCCGATGTCCAATGCATTATTCGGCCGTCTCAAGAACCGGCTGCAGAAGACCCGTCGTAACCTGCTTGGCGGGCTGGCCGACCTGGTGCTTGGCCAGCGCGCCATCGATGACGATTTACTCGAGGAACTGGAAACGCGGCTGCTGCTGGCCGATGTGGGTGTCGAGGCCACATCGGCCATTATCGGCAATCTGACCCAACGCGTGTCGCGGCGGGAACTGCGCGATGCTGAGGCTTTGCTCGGGGCGCTGCGCGCGCAGATGGTGGCACTGCTCAAGCCGGTGAACAAGCCGCTGGCGATCGGGGCGGCCCGCCCGTTTGTGATCTTGATGGTGGGCGTCAACGGGGTTGGCAAAACCACAAGCATCGGCAAACTGGCCAAGCGCCTGCAAGGTGAGGGGCACTCATTGCTACTGGCCGCCGGCGACACCTTCCGGGCCGCCGCCGTTGAGCAGTTGCAGGTCTGGGGAGAGCGCAATCAGCTCGCAGTTATCGCCCAGCAGCACGGTGCCGATAGCGCGGCGGTGATTTACGACGCTATCCAGGCGGCCCGCGCGCGTGGGGTCGATGTGGTCATTGCCGATACGGCCGGGCGGCTGCACACGCAGGCTAATCTGATGGAAGAACTACGTAAGATCAAGCGGGTCATAGCCAAGCAGGATGCCACTGCCCCGCATGAGATCATGCTGGTGGTGGATGCGACCACGGGCCAGAACGCGCTCAATCAGGCCCAGCAGTTTCACCAGGCGGTGGGTTTGACGGGTATCACCCTGACCAAGCTTGATGGGACCGCCAAGGGAGGCATCGTGTTTGCCATCGCCCAGCGGCTCAGCGTGCCGATCCGGTTCATTGGTGTCGGCGAGAGTCTGGATGACCTGCGGCCGTTTGTGGCCGAGGAGTTTGTTGATGCACTGCTCAGCCAGGATGGGCTGGATGGGGCGGTTTGAAGCGACGAAACTTCCGCTGGGTTTAGCACTCAAACTAACCGAGTGCTAAAATTGTTCCAGGAATCGTTTTGACCACGGGGGATACATGAACGCCGCTCTAGTCGCCAAATCATCTGCGCTGCCATCGCCGGTTGGAAGTCTCGATGCCTATATCCAGGCCGTGAACCGGTTGCCGGTGCTGAGCGCTGAACAGGAACGCAGGCTGGCCGAGCGCTGGCAGGACGAGCACGATGTTGACGCGGCGCGTGAACTGGTGCTTTCGCATCTGCGTTTCGTGGTGCACATCGCCCGCGGCTATAGTGGATACGGGCTGCCGCTGGGCGATCTGATCCAGGAAGGGAATGTCGGCCTGATGAAGGCTGTCAAGCGCTTTGATCCAGCGCAAGGGGTGCGTCTGGTGTCGTTTGCGGTGCACTGGGTCAAGGCCGAGATCCACGAATACGTGGTGCGTAACTGGCGTATCGTCAAGGTGGCCACCACCAAGGCTCAGCGGAAGCTGTTCTTCAATCTGCGCAGATCCAAAAAGCGGCTGGGCTGGTTCAGTGCGGCGGAAGTCGATGCGGTGGCGAGTGATCTGGGCGTTAGTCCCGCCACGGTGTTGGAAATGGAATCGCGGCTTAGCGGTCAGGATGTCGCTTTTGACCCCGCGCCTGAGGCTGACAGCGATGATTATGAAGCGCTGTCACCGGCGGCCTACCTGACCGCCAATAGCGGCAATGATCCGGCCCGGCGGTTGGAAGATCAGGACTGGGAAGATCATGCCAACCACGATCTGAGCGTGGCTTTGGAGAGCCTGGATGCGCGCAGCCGGGACATCGTCCAGCGGCGCTGGCTGGCCGAGACCAAACCGACCTTGCATAAGCTGGCCGCCGAGTACGGCGTCTCTGCCGAGCGGATCCGCCAGATTGAGAGCAGCGCGATGAAAAAGCTGAAGGTCTGCCTGCAGGCCTGATTCCGCAGCCAGCGTTCCCCGTGACAGCGCGGTCCGTAATGGGCCGCGTTTTTTTGTGTTTCACAACAGCTGCAGGCGGGCACGATGTAGCGTTGCGTAATAGGGTTCAGCGGCAGCTGCCAGCGGTTCTAGGGCACGCGGTAATCGCTCCGTGCGTGGCTGGTAAGGTGTGAAGCCAGTGGAGCGCCACACGCTGGCATACCAATGGCTGGCCCAGACGCCGTCGCTGGCCCTTGGGCCCGCCGGCCAGCTCAGCATGCCGGTGTCGAAAGCAATGCCCAGCCAATCGCACAAAGCCTGTAGGTAGGCCCGCGGTGAGGCCAGGAAATCCGCTGCATCGATCACCGGCGGCGGGGTCGGGGCAACGCTGGCGACGTACTCGAAAATGGCGAGCTGCTGAGGCAGGCCGATGTCCTCCAGCGTGACGGACTGCCGGGCCTTGCTGTAGGACAGCAGTACCTCTCGTGGGTCGCGGATCAGGAAACAGTGATTAAGTTCGAGCAGCCACTCACGGTCGATTTGCGGCAGCAGGTGGTGAGTCATGTGTTTCTGGTAGAAGATGGCCTTGCCGTCTGGGAGCGGGCCCGTCAGTCGGGCAACCACGCGGCGCCAGTCCGGGTCACCGGCAGCGATGATGGTATCGCGACCGGGATGATCGATCCCGGTCGCGGTAAGGTAGTGGGCATATAGCGGTTCGTCCCAAACCGCGGTGTCGGGCCGGTTTTCCCAGGCGCGCATCATCGCGGTGGATATGTTGCGTGGCCCAGACCACATGGCCAGCCGCGTCACCGCGCTATCCCCGGTGCTGCCTGGTGCGGTTCGACCAAATCCTGATAAAGCTGCTGCAGGCGTTCCACCAAGCGAGCACGGCAACCGCTGCCGAAACCCGAGAACGGCGCCGGCGGCGCCAGCTCGCCGTTGCGATGGATCAGGATGTCGTTGTTGCGTGCCGCCGCGCGGTTACCAGGGGTACCTTTGGCCATTAGGCTACGGTGCTCCGTGGACTGGGTCTGCTTTCTGAAAGGTTTGTCACATACAATATCAGCTTCGTTTGATTCTGGCGGCATTTGCCTTGCACCACCGATCATTATTCCGAGGAATCGTCCATGTCGAGTCAGCAAACCTTACGTGGCAACTGGAACTATCCGACACCTATCCGCTTCGGTCCCGGCCGCATCAGTGAACTGCCCGAGGCCTGCCGGGAACTGGGCATGCAGCGCCCGCTGCTGGTCACCGACAGTGCACTGGCAGCGCTGCCAATGGTGACACGGGCGGTTGAGCATTGCCGTGAGGCCGGGCTGGCATGCGGCCTCTACAGCGAGGTCCAGGGCAATCCAGTGGCGGCCAACGTCGACGGCGGCGTCGCGGCGTACCGTTCCGGTGAACACGACGGTGTGATTGCCTTCGGTGGCGGCAGTGGGCTGGATGCGGCCAAGGCCATCGCGCTCATGGTGGGTCAGAGCCGGCCAATCTGGGACTTCGAAGACCGTGCGGACTGGTGGACCCGGGCCAATGCCGAGGCCATTGCGCCCATCATTGCCGTGCCAACCACCTCGGGCACCGGTTCCGAGGTGGGGCGTGCCTCGGTGATCACGGATCTGACGGATCACACCAAGAAGATTATTTTCCATCCCCGCATGCTGCCCGGCCTGGTTATTCTCGATGCGGAACTGACCGCCGGGCTGCCGGCGCCGCTCACGGCAGCGGTCGGCATGGATGCCTTGTCACACAACCTGGAGGCCTATTGCAGTCCTGTCTACCATCCCATGGCCCACGGTATCGCGCTGGAGGGCATGCGGCTGATCGGTGACTGGTTGCCGCGCGCGGTGGCTGACGGCACTGATCTGGAAGCCCGCGCCCACATGCAGGTCGCCTCGACCATGGGCGCGACCGCGTTCCAGAAAGGGCTGGGTGCCATGCACAGCCTGAGTCATCCCTGCGGTGCGGTGTTGAACACCCACCATGGTCTCACCAATGCAGTCGTGATGCCTTACGTGCTAGTCTTCAACCGCGCCGCTATCGAGCAGCAGCTGACAGCATTGGCGCGGTATCTGGCGCTGCCGCAGCCGTCGTTCCAGGCGGTGCTGGGCTGGGTGCTGGCGTTGCGTCAGACGATCGGCATTCCGCATACCCTGGCCGAACTCGGCGTGACAGCGGACCACATTGCGCAGCTCGCGCCGATGGCCGAGGCCGATCCATCGTCGGGCACCAATCCACTGCCGGTCACCGCAGCAGCCATGGCCGAGCTGTATCAGCGGGCCATTGAAGGCCGCCTGGACTGACGCGTCACTCATTGATCCGATCGATTGTCGATATCAGCCATATCGATTTTGATGGTGCCGGCTGACGGTATAACGTGGTGTGAGCCACCGTCGGGACGGGGCATTAGCGTGCTAAGGGCAATGTGAACGGCTTCGAGCTGCTGATCGATATCTGCGGCGGTGTCGCGCTGCTGTTGTGGGCGACGCGCATGGTCCGCACTGGAATCCAGCGGGCCTACGGTCCGGCCTTGCGGCGGCTTTTGGGCTACGCGGCGCGCAACCGTGTGCTGGCCTTTGTAAGCGGTCTGGGCACGGCGGCCACGCTACAGAGTTCGGCGGCGACTGCACTGCTGACGGTGGCTTTCGCCACGACTGGTTTGCTGGCCACGGCGCCGGGACTGGCGGTGATGCTGGGCGCCGATGTCGGTTCCACACTGGTGGTCCAGGCCTTGTCGTTCGACATCGCCTGGCTGGCGCCGGCGCTGATCTTTGTCGGCGTGTTGCTGTTTCTCAGCACCGAACAGCGCAAGCCACGCCAGTTGGGCCGTATCATCATCGGCCTGGGCTTGATGCTGCTGGCGCTGCGACTGATCGTCGGCGCGTCGGCGCCGCTGCGCGACAGCCAGTCGCTGCAGGTGGTGCTGGAAGGCCTGCGCGGCGATCCGCTGCTGGCGCTGGTATTGGCTGCCGTGCTGACCTGGCTGGCCCATTCCAGCGTTGCCATGGTGCTGCTGGTGATGTCGCTGGTGAGCGTCGGTCTGGTGCCGGTGGCGCTGGGGTTCGTGCTGGTGCTGGGCGCCAACATCGGGTCCGGGTTGATATCGGTTATTCTGACCTTCGGTCGTGAAGCTCAGGCCCGCCGGATTCCGCTCGGCAATCTGTTGTTCCGGCTGATCGGGGCGCTACTGGGACTTACCCTGGTCGAACTGGCCGCCAGCCATTTCGCCGTGGTCGGTAGCTCCCCGGCACGCCAGATTGCCAATTTCCACAGCTTGTTTAATCTCACGGTGGGCCTCGTGTTTCTGCCGTTCACCGGGCTTACGACCCGCTTGCTGGAGCGCTTGCTGCCGGACGCGCCGGCTATGGTTGGTAATGGCGTCGGTTATCAGGCACCCAGCCAGCTCGATCCGGATCTGGTCGACAAACCGGCCCAGGCACTGGCCTGCGCCACCCGGGAGGTGCTGCGCATGGCCGAGCGGGTCGAGATTCTGCTGCGTCAAGCCATCGACATGTTCGACGCCGATAGCAAAAAGGCGGTCAATGCCCTGGGCAAACTGGACGACGATGTTGACGAGATGAACACGGCCATCAAGCTCTACCTGACGCGGTTGAGCCGTAGCGAACTCAGCGCGGCGGACACCCGCCGTTGCATGGAAATCACCACCTTCACCATCAAGCTGGAGCAGATCGGCGACATCATCGTCCGTAGCGTGCTCGAGCAGGCCCGCAAAAAGATCGGCAAGAAGCTGGATTTTTCCACCGAGGGCTGGGATGAGCTCACTGCCATGCATGGCCAGGTCGTCGAGAATATGCATCTGGCGCTTAATGTCTTCGTATCAGGCGATATCGATAGTGCGCGCCAGTTGATCGAAGAGAAAGAACGCATCAATCAGCTGGAACGCCGCTGCAGCCAGCAGCATCTGGCCCGTTTGCGTGCCGGCCAGCTCGCCAGCATCGAAACCAGCGCGATCCATCTGGATATCCTGCGCGACCTCAAGCTGATCAACTCCCATCTGGCCTCGGTTGCCTATCCGATTCTGCAGGCCTCCGGTGATCTCTACAACAGCCGTCTCAAGCGCCGCGAGGTTGGGGACGAGACACCGCAAAGCGTTCGCTGAGAACAGGCCGGGATTTGCCGTCCGGCGGCAGGTCACGTATAAGATCAGCCGGGCGTTGCCCTGCCCGGGTAGGGGGAGATCTTGAACACCGTTTTTTTTGCCATTGTCGCGATCGCCTTTGCCTTTGCGACCGGGGGCCAGTTGTTCGGCGACGGCCATGCCATGGCCGCTCTCACCAAGGCGATGATCGACTCGGCTGGCAGCGCGGTGACGCTGGCGATCGGTCTGGTCGGGGTGATGGCGTTGTTTCTCGGTCTGATGAAGGTGGCCGAAGCGGGTGGCCTGCTGTCGATCATCGCCCGTCTGATCCGGCCACTAATGATCCGGCTGTTTCCCGAGGTGCCGCCGGATCACCCGGCGATGGGGGCAATGATTCTCAATCTGTCGGCCAACGCCCTGGGGCTGGGCAATGCTGCCACGCCGTTCGGCATCCGCGCGATGCAGGAACTGGATCGGCTCAATCCCAAGCCGGGCGTGGCCACCGACCCGATGGTGTTGTTCCTGGCCATCAACACCTCCAGCGTAACCTTGCTGCCGACCGGGGTGATTGCGTTGCGGGCCGCGGCCGGCTCGCACGATCCGGCCGGTATTTTGCCGACTACCCTGGTGGCGACAATCGCCTCGACCGCAGTCGCCATCATGGCCGCCAAATGGTACCGGCGGCTGGTGCCGTTCAGTGCCGCCGCAGCCGTCATTGACGACGGTGCGCGCACTACGACGGCGGCCGACCCGGATCCCGACAGTCCGCTGCAGGAGTGCGGTGATGCCTATCCGACGTGGGTCTCGGTGGTGGCGCTGGGGGTGCTGGCCGGGCTGGTCCCGCTGACCATTCTGTTCGGTCAGGCCATATCACCCTGGATTATCCCCCTGCTTACTATCGGCTTCCTCATTTTTGGCCTGGTGCGCCGGGTACCGGTCTACGAAAGCTTTGTGGAGGGTGCCCGCGAGGGCTTTAACGTCGCGGTGCGTATCATCCCTTATCTGGTGGCTATTCTGGTCGCGGTCGGCATGTTTCGCGCCAGTGGTGCGCTCGACGCCCTGGTTCACGCGATCGGCCCGTGGACGGCCAAGGTCGGGTTGCCCGCCCAGGCATTGCCGATGGCGCTGCTGCGGCCGCTGTCCGGCTCTGGTGCCTACGGCGTCATGGCGTCGATCATCCAGAATCCTGCCATCGGACCCGACAGTTACACCGGTTATCTGGTTTCGACGCTGCAGGGCTCCAGCGAGACGACATTTTACGTCCTGGCGGTCTACTTCGGCGCGGTTCAGATCCGCCGCATCCGGCACGCTCTGGCGGCCGGCCTGACGGCTGACCTGGCCGGCATCATTGCCGCCGTCGCGATTTGCTCTTATCTGCACGGCTGATCCGGCCCATTGCACCGGCTGCGGTCGCAATGACCGAACGTGAAGCCCGTGCGCCTGGTGGCCATCCGCTCCGCCGGTCAGGGCTTTTCACCATGGCGCAGTCGTAACTCGATTTCGTCCAGACAGGGCAGAATGTCGGCGATCGAATCGACGACATAGTGGGCGCCGGAGGCACTCATCCGGGCCCAGGCGTGCTGCCGCCGGCTGTCCTGGTCGGCCGCCGACAACGCCTGCCACTGGTCCAGGCCGAGTCCGACCTCGTTGCCCGAGACGGCCAGGCCGATGGTCCACATGCCGGCGTTGAGGCCGGCATGGATTCCCGCGATGGTGCCATCGATCGTGACGCAGGCCGCTACGGTCTCCACGCCCAGTGCAATGGCGTTTTGCAGGCACATGGCCGGAAACGGCCGGCCCTGCGTCACGTCGGAGGCCCCTACGACGGCATCCGGCTCGAACCCCTGCTGCCTGGCATCGCGCAGGTTGATCTCGGTCATCTCGCGGTTATAGCCGGTGGTGATGCCAACTTTGATATCGCGGTCGCGCAGTTGCTGGACCACCTCCAGGGTGCCGGGTATGAGCTGCGAGTAATGCGACAGGCATTCCAGTTGCAAGGGGATGAAGGCCTGATACATGACGGCGACATCGTCCTCGGTCGGCTCGCGGCCATGGCTGTCCAGCCAGCGCCGGCGTACGGCCTCCAACCGGGTCAGCCGGCGGATGTGTTCCAGCGTGTCGGTGCTCATGGGGGCACGTGCCTCTTCCAGGGTCAGGGTCACCTGCTGGCGCCTGAAGACCTCGACTAACACCCCGGCCGGCGCAATGCAGCCGAAATCCACCAGCGTGCCGGCCCAGTTGAAGATGATCGCCTGCAGCGGGCCGAGGTAGCGGCGGGTGGTGCGGAAATCGTAAACGTGGCTCATGACGTGATCCTTAGTTGGTAAGCAGGATTATCGACTGCAATGTTGTGGTCGTGGTGCTGCAATGCATTGTCCTGGTCTATAGTCACTATAAGAAACATCGATTTGCAGGATAATGAACCGATCGGGAGAATTAAGCTGCGGGCCGCACTGATCACCGCTAAGGCTACCTTAACGACACCGAGTCCTCGGCGGTGGGGGATGGCTGAGGCATCTAACGTACGGAAGAACCCGATATGTCGAACCTCACCGCTGGCGAACTTTCCGAACCCGTCCGGCGCTCGCTCACGATCTTCCCGGCCGGGTCCAACGGCGAGTTCAATCTGCCCGCTGATCTCGCCATCGTCGTTGCGCGGGGCAGCGGCTGCCGGTTGTGGGACAGCGAAGGGCGCGAGTTTCTGGATTTCTCGATGGGCTGGGGGTCGGTGTTGCCGGGACACGCCCATCCGGGAATTGCCGAGGCCGTTCGCCGTCAAACCCGTCGCGGCTCCAATTTCGCCTACGTCAGCACGGAGTCGTTGGCGTTGGCTGAGGAAATATCCCAGGCCAGCCCGGCTGCCGAATCGGTTCGCTTTTGCGCGTCCGGTACCGAGGCCACCATGTATTGCCTGCGCCTGGCGCGGGCCTGGCGGGGGCGCCACAGAGTATTGAAGTTCGAGGGTGCCTATCATGGTGCCCACGATATCGGCGTCACCAGTCTGTTTCCCCAGAACCCGCCACCATTCCCGACGCCGTGGCCTTCCAGCGCCGGACTGACTGGCGTCGAGTCCAGCGTACTGATCGCCCCGTTCAACGACGCCGATTACGCCACCGGGCTGATCGAGACCGAGGCCGACACTCTCGGTGCCGTCATCGTCGAGCCGCTGCAGCGGTGTCTACCGCCCGCGCCAGGTTTTCTGGAGGCATTGCGCGATGCCACCGCACGTTTTGGCATTCCGCTGGTGTTCGACGAAGTCGTCACCGGCTTCCGTCTCGGCTATGGTGGCGCCCAGGCCCGCTACGGCATCGTGCCCGATCTGGTGGCTTACGGCAAGGCGCTGGGCGGTGGTTATCCTATTGGCGCTTTCGGCGGACGCAAGGAGATCATGGAGCTGGTGCGGGAGGATCGACTTGGCGAGCCGCGTTACGTCTGGACCGCGTCCAGCCTGGGCGGCAATCCCGTCTCCTGCGCCGCCGCCCGCGCGGCGCTTGCCGTGTATCGGGACCCCGCTACCTACCACCAGCTTTTCAAGTTGGGCCAGCGCCTGCGCGATGGTATGCATCAGGTGTTGGCAGCCCGTGCCATTCCCGGCCAGGTAATCGGCGACGGTCCGTTGGCGCAGGTGGTGCTCAGTGCGCAGCCGGTTACCGACTACCGCTCCACCCAGGCCGCCGACCGCTCGCGCCAGCGTGCGCTGATGCTGGCGCTGTTCCGCCGCGGTATCTTCCTCAACCCTATGGGCACCAAGCTCTATCTGTCGCTTGCCCACGACGCGGCGGCTTGCGATGCATTGGTCGATCGGTTTGAAGACGCTCTTGTTGAGATCACAGAGCCAGGCTGATCACTATGCCCCCATCGCCTCCGGCCTTCGGGCCACACCCCAGCGAGGGCGACACCAATCGCTCGATTAACCGCGAGCGCTGGGCCGGCCAGTGCCTCGACGCCGCCACGCGGGCGCTGCTGGAACGCGATGCCCGGGTGTTTCTGCACCAATCGCTGTCGACACCGTGTCTGGACGCCGTGCGCCGCGCCGACGGCATCTGGCTTGAGGATCTCGCCGGGCACCGGTACATGGATTTTCACGGTAACAACGTCCACCATATCGGCTACGGACATCCGCGGCTCAACGCGGCTATCGCCCGGCAACTGGACGAACTGCCGTTCGCGCCGCGCCGCTTCACCTGCGAGCCGGCGGTCGAGTTGGCCGAAAAGCTGGGTGCTATCGCCCCGTCCGGACTCAATAAAGTGCTGTTCACTACCGGCGGTTCGGATGCGATCGAGGTGGCGCTGAAGCTTGCCCGGGCTGCCACCGGGCGGCACAAGACACTTTCTTTCTGGGACGCGTTCCACGGTGCCGGTTTCGGTGCCAGTTCGGTTGGCGGCGAGCAATTGTTCCGCTCGGGGCCGATCGGGCCGTTGTTGCCGGGCACCGAGCATGCGGCCCCGTTCGCCTGTTACCGCTGCCCCTACGGCTACCCTGATCTGACTGTCCAGGCAGACCTCGAGATATGTCGCGAGGCCTGTGCCAGTATGGTGCGCTATATTCTCGAGCGCGAGGGCGACGTGGCTGCGGTGGTGGCCGAGCCGATCCGCGCGGTGCCGTATCTGCCGCCGCCGGGCTTCTGGCAGAGCGTGCGGGAGGCCTGCAACGCTCACGGCACGCTGCTGATTTTCGACGAGATTCCCACTGGTCTGGGCAAGACGGGTCGCATGTTCGCCAGCCAGCATGACGGGGTGGTGCCGGATATACTGGTACTCGGCAAAGCACTGGGCGGTGGCGCCTTACCGATCGCCGCCGTACTCTGCCAAGCTGAGCTTGACGTGGCGGCCGACTGGGCCATCGGGCACTACACCCATGAGAAGAATCCGGTGACGGCGCGGGCTGCGCTCACGACTATCGAAATCATCGAACAGGAGGGTCTGGTGGAGAACGCCCGCCGGATCGGCGAACATGCCCGCAACCGGCTTGACGAGCTGGCCCGGCGGTTTCCTATCATCGGCGACGTGCGCGGGCGCGGCCTGCTGATCGGCGTGGAACTGGTGCGCGACCGCGCTACCAAGGAACCTGCCGCGGCAGCAGCCGATGCGGTGCTCTATCGCTGCCTCGAGCGCGGGCTCAGCTTCAAGACCACCATGGGCAACGTGCTGACACTGACGCCACCGCTGACCATCAGTGAGGCGGAAATGGACGCGGCACTCGATATACTGGGGCAGTCTCTGGCCGAGCTTTAGCTGGTTTGGTAAAACGTATATCAAATATCGATTTGTGGGATATCCTGGTGCTTACGACAGTTCAGAAGAACGACATGTATAAACTGTAGTAAGGTTTTACTAAAGGAGGGGTGTCTGTTTAGCTGATCCGTAATGCACGGTCTCGATGCATGACGGCCAGAGGTCTGGCGCGGTCATGAGAATGTCATGGTTGCAGGATATCTTTCCCGGCAACGGACGGCATGGGGCCGGCTGTTATCCCAACTGGCTAACTTGGAGGAGAACTTCCATGAAGCGGTCGTCACTGCTTTGCATGTTTTGGGTGATCGGTATTCTCTCTGCTGGGCCGGTGTTTGCGGCATCTGGCGTGGTAACGATCTACAGTGCCGACGGTCTGCGCGACGGCAGCCCGAACTGGTATGACACGGAATTCAAGGCTTTCACCGCGGCCACTGGCATTGAAGTGCAGTATATCGAGGCGGGATCCGGGGTAATCGTCAACCGGGTCGAGCGCGAGCGCACCAATCCGCAGGCCGATGTACTGGTGACCCTGCCGCCGTTCATTCAGAAAGCAGCGGCGGATGGGTTGCTGCAGGCTTATAAGCCGGCCGATGCCAGCACCATCCCGGCTGCGCTTAAGGATGCCGACAGCCGCTGGTATGCCATGGTCAACAATTATTTCTCGTTCATCTATAATCATGACGCGCTGTCAAAGGCACCGGCCAGCTTCACGACCCTGCTGGAGCCCAAGTTCAAAAATCGGATTCAGTATTCAACGCCCGGCCAGGCCGGCGACGGTACCGCGATGATGCTGCTGGCATTCCACGCGTTTGGCAGTAAGGATGCCGGCTTCAAGTATCTGAAGGAACTGCAGGCCAACAATCTGGGACCCTCGGCTTCCACCGGCAAGCTCACGGCGAAAGTCAACAAGGGCGAAATCTGGGTATCCAACGGTGACCTGCAGATGAACTTCGCGCAGATGGCGGATAATCCCAATATCAGCATCTTCTGGCTCAAGGATCCGCACGGTACCCGCTGGAGCTTCGCGATTCCGTATGCGATGGGTTTGGTTAAAGGTGCCCCGCATTCCGAGAATGGCAAGAAGCTGATTGATTTCCTGTTGAGCAAGAAGCCCCAGCAGGACGTCAGTGCTGTTGCCCGGGGTTTGCCGGCCCGCTCGGACGTAAAACCGACCGACGCCAATTACAAGCAGCTGGAGAAGTTCATGGATGGTGTCAAGATCTGGTCGCCGGATTGGGACGGCGTGCTGAAGGACCTGCAGACTGACGTCGCCCGTTGGCATGAAGTCACTGGCAGCTGATGCTATCCGGACGGTCTGGCACGACGATCCGTCGTCCGCCAGTCCGTCCTCAGAGCCGCCAGTCAGCGACAGTGTCAGGCACACCGATGACGCGTGCGGGGTGCGCTTTGATTCGGTAACGGTAGCCTATCCCGGCGCTATCGCACTGCAGGATTTTTCCCTGACCGTCGCGCCGGGGGAGGTGGTTGCGCTATTGGGTCCGTCGGGCTCCGGCAAGACCACCGCGCTACGCGCCGTAGCCGGTTTCGTCAAGCCCGCTCGCGGCCGGGTTTTTATCGGTCCGCGTGACGTTACGGGGCTGCCGCCTTACCAGCGCGACATCGGTATGGTGGTGCAGCAGTATGCGCTGTTCCCGCATATGCGGGTTTTCGACAATGTCGCGTTCGGACTCCGGGCCCGCCGCATGGCGCGGACGACAATCGCCAGGCGGGTCGCCGAATGCCTCGCCATGGTCGGCATGGCGGACTATGACAGGCGTTATCCGCGCGAGTTGAGCGGCGGTCAGCAACAGCGGGTGGCGATCGCGCGGGCGCTGGCGATCGAGCCCAAGCTGCTGTTGCTGGATGAACCACTGTCAGCGCTCGATGCCCAGCTGCGCAGCGGTATGCTGAATGAGATTGCGCGGCTCCATGGTGAGTTGCCCGATCTGACCATCCTCTACGTTACCCATGACCAGGCCGAAGCGCTGACGCTGGCTGACCGGATCGCGGTGATGAACAACAGTCGGCTGGTGGATATCGGAAGTGCCTATGAACTCTACAGCCGGCCACCGTCGCGGTTCACCGCGGAGTTCGTGGGCAATGCCAATCTGTTGCCGGTGGTGGTCGAGCGCTACGACGAGACGGCCGGCCAGGCCTGGGTCAGGCTTGCCGATGGCCCCCTGCTGGCCACGGTGAGCGATCCGGTGGCAGCAGGCGAACAACGCCTGCTGTGCGTGCGCCCGCATGCCCTGAGCCTGGAGCGGCATCCCCACTGTGAAAATGCGATCGAAGCGACGCTGACCGGTCTACAGTGGCGTGGGACCCTGCATCAGCTCTACCTTGATCTCGATGGGATCGGGATCCGCGTGGATACCAATCCGCTGCGCACGGCCCCCCGGATGAACAGCCGTCTGACACTGTACTTTGCGCCCTACGACGCGGTCCTGCTGGACGCCTCATGACGCGCGCCGCATCGCCGCCGCTGCGGCGGTTGCCGAAATGGCTCTGGATATTGCCGCCGTTGGTGGTGCTGTTCGGTATTTTCTATTACCCACTGATCCTGATCGTGCGCCAGTCACTGACGCTGCAGCACGGCGGCATCGGGCTGCTGCATTATTGGGTGATGATCAGGTCGCATCTGTTTCGTGCGGCGCTGTTGCATACCCTGGAAATATCGACAGCGTCGACACTGGGATGCCTGGTGCTGGGGTTCGTGCTGGCACTGATTGCCGCCTTCGTGCCGTTCCCCGGCAGTCGCGCGGTCAGCGGGTTTATAGATGCCATTCTGGCGTTTCCATCCTTTCTGATTGCGCTGTCTTTCACCTTTCTCTACGGCGCCGCCGGGGTGTTTAACTACGCGTTAATGGACCTGCTCCACACCAGTCAGCCGCCGATTAATTTTGTCTACAGCCAGTACGGGGTCATCTTTGCCGAGATCACGTTCTATACACCGTTCGTGATGCGCCCATTGCTGGCCAGTTTTTCCCAGATCGACAGCGCTTTGATCGAAGTCGCCAGCAGTCTGGGTGCCCGGCCTCTGCGCATTATCCGTGAGGTGATCTTTCCCGAGGCGCTACCCGCGTTGCTGGCTGGCGGCAGCCTGTGCCTGCTGTTGACACTGAACGAATTCGGCATCGTGCTGTTTATCGGTGCCAAGGGCGTGATCACTCTGCCGATGGTGGTTTACGGCAAAGCGATCCAGGAGTTCGACTACACCGGCGGCTGCGTGGTGGCCGTGATGAATATTGGGCTGTCGCTGCTGCTGTATTCCTTGTACCGGTTCCTGCTGTCACGCACGGGAGGTAAGGGTGCTGCTGTCGTCTAGCTGGGCACGCCGCTTGGCCTGGGCCGTGTTTTTTCTGTTGTTTCTGACGATCTTCGGGTTGCCTCTGGCGGTGGTTGGCCTGGCGAGTGTCGCCGGGCAGTGGAACGGGATCCTTCCGAGCGATCTGACGCTGCAGCATCTGGCAGGGGCGCTGCGCGATCGCTCCGGTCATGAATTGCTGACCAGTCTGCTCACCGGATTGATCGCCAGCGCCATCGCTCTGCTGCTGGGTACCTGGGCGGCTCTGGCACTGCGTGGATTGCAACGCCACGCCCGGCGCCTGGTCGATGGGCTGTTCATGCTGCCCGTGGCGGTGCCTTCGGTGTCGGTCGGGCTGGGCTTGCTGGTGGCCTTCAGTCGCCCACCACTGCTGCTGAACGGCACGCCTTACATCGTCCTGCTGGCCCATGTGGTGCTGGTTACCGCGTTTGCCTACAGCAGCGTCTCGGCGGGTCTGCAGCGGTTGCCGCCAGAGTATGAGCAGATGGCTGCCAGTCTGGGTGGGCGGCCCGGATTCGTGTTGCTGCGCGTGACCCTGCCGTTGCTGTTGCCATCGCTGGTAGCGGCGGGAGGCCTTTGCTTCGCCTTGTCCATGGGGGAGTTGGGTGCCACGATCATGGTGTATCCGCCGAACTGGGTGACCCTGCCGGTGGGTATCTTCGCACTTACCGATCGCGGCGCCATTTTTGATGGCGCCGCCCTCACCGTGCTGTTGCTGCTGACCACATTGGCGGTCATCCTGGCGATGTCGAAACTGCGCAGCCGGGCGACCTTCCGCTGACCTGCCCGGCCGGGACCTCTTCAGGGTGCTTTAGGGCTTTTCGCCGCGCGCCAGACGGGTATTGATGTCGGTTATAACCCCTGGCAGATCGGCGATAGAGTCGACGACATAGTGTGCGCCCGCACGCCGTAGGATCTCGCGGGTCTGGTCCACCCGCCGCTCAAGGTCTTCGGCCGGCATCGCCTTGGCCTGTTCGAGACTGTCGATGTTCATGTAGTTGCTGTAGCGGGCGACACCAACCCCCCAGCAGCCGGCCTCCAGTGCCTCACCAACACCGGAGGTGGTGTCGTCGACCTTGACCACTGACTGGATAGGACTGACGTCGAGCAGATCCAGGTTGCGGTAAACCATGAACGGTTTGGGCCGGGCACCGTTGAGGACCTCGTCGCCAGCGATCGAGGCATCGGGAACGTAGCCCTGTTTTTTCGCATCGGCTTCCAGGATATCGACCATGGAACGCACGAAGCCGGTCGTGCTGCCGATTTTAATGCCCTGTTTCTGCAGGGCCTGGGTCGTTTCCGCGACGCCCGGCAGCAAGTCGGTGTACTGACGCAGGCAGTCGAGCTGTAACGGCACGAAGTCGGCGAACATGCGGTCCACGTCGCGTTGCTCCGGATAGCGATCGTGGACCTGGCGCCAGCGCTCACGGATTTCCGGGTCCCTGGTCAGGGCCTGGATGTGCAAGTCCTTGCGCAAGCCCATGGGTCCGCGCGCCTCGATCATGGAAATCTCGACGCCCTGTTTTCTGAATACCTCGACGAAGACCACGGCCGGTGCGATGACATAAGCATCGGCTGTGGTCCCGCTCCAGTCGAGGATCACGGCCTTGACGGGGCCACGATAGCTGCGGGAAAAGACGTAGTCGGACTGAAAGCTCATGGGTTGCTCCTTAAGTCGTGTGAATGATTGCCGGCCGTGGCCGGCGGGACTAACAACAGGAAACTTGGCTTCACGCGTCACCGAGTGGCGCCGTGGCGGTTACCGCCATCGCCGCCAGCGCGCTGCCGACCGCGCCCAGCACGCCGTGCATCTGGGCGCTGCCGAGTCGGCCAATGCAGCCGATGCGAAAACTGTCGGCTACGGTCAGTTTGCCGGGGTAGATCACGTAGCCCTGCTGCCGCAGGCTGTCGTAAAACCAGTCGAAATCAAAGCGTGGGTCAACCGGCATGTGGAAGGTGACGATGATCGGTGCCTGCAGCGCCTCCGGCAGCAGCGGGCGGAAACCGAGTGCACGCATGCCAGTGGTCAATATTCTGCAGTTTTCGGCATAACGGGCGCCGCGACCGGCGACGCCGCCTTCGGCATCGAACTCGTCGAGCGCCTGCTGTAGTGCCAGCAGGCAGTGGGTAGGTGGCGTGAAGCGCCATTGACCGGTGCGTTCCATGTTGGCCCACTGGTCATGCAAATCGAGGCTCAGCGAGTGGGCGTTACCGGCGGCCTGGTTCAGCGCGTCGTTGCGGACCAGGCAGAACCCTGTGCCGGGTACCCCTTCCAGGCATTTGTTACTTGATGCCACAACGGCTTCGAAGGCCAGCTCACCGGCGTCCAGCGGCAAGGCGCCAAACGCGCTCATGGCATCGATCAGCAGCCGTCGCCGATGGCGGGTGACCACTTCGGCCACCTGTTCTACAGGGTTGCGAATGCCCGAGGTGGTCTCGCAGTGGACCACGGCGACGTGTGTTATCCCCGCGTCTTCAGTCAGCCGGCGCTCCAGCGCCGCAGCATCGACCGGAGTATCTTCCGGCCACTCGTGGGTCTGGTAATCCCGGCCCAGGTAGTCACACATCCTGGCCATGCGTTTACCGTAGGCGCCGTTAATCAGGATCAACAACTTACCGTCCCGCGGCACCAGGGTCGCGAGCATGGCCTCGACGACGAAGGTGCCGCTGCCCTGTAGCGGTACACAAGTGTATTGGTCGGTACCGTTGACAATGGCTACCAGCCGGTTGCGAATACGCCGGTTGATCTCGATGAAGTGGCTCGTCGCGCGAGCCATAGTCATGCAGCATCGCCTTCTTGACGGTGGCCGAGGTCGTGAGTGGTCCTGGCGTCAACAGCCAGGGATCACCGGTTGGGGAGGCGGCAGGGCGGGTCATGGACGACTCTCCTGAAGATCTGCAATGCGGGCGTTGCGCCTTTATAGCGTTCTCATTAACATAAATCCAATCGATGTTGTGAATAGTAATTATGGATCATGGCAATACATCATGCGCAGCTTCGCGCCTTTCACGCGGTTGCTACTGAAGGCAGTTTCACCCGTGCTGCCGGGGCGCTGCACCTGACCCAGCCGACCCTGTCGGATCAGGTCAAGGCGCTGGAGAGCCGCTACAGCATCCGGTTGTTTGAACGCCGCGGGCGAGGGGTGGAACTCACCGAGCTGGGCCGCCGCGTGTATGCGGTGAGTCAGCGGCTGTTCGCCGCGCAGGTTGAGATCGAGCAACTGGTGAATGCTGCCCGCGAGCTCACCAGCGGCCAGTTACGGGTGGGTGCCGACGCACCGTACCTGGTACTGCCGTTGCTGGCCGTCTTCAAGCGCCGCTACCCGGGTATTACCTTGAATCTGACCTTCGGTAACTCGGAACAACTGCGGGCTGGACTACTGGGCCGCCGCTGTGACGTCGTGGTGCTGCCCGAGGTCGAACCCGAGCCGCGGCTACATACCCTGGCGCTGGGACCGGATCGGCTGGTGGTATTCGTCGACCGCGGTCACCCATGGACCGGGCGCCGCAGTATCCGGCTGGCCGACCTGTCGTCGCAGCGCCTGATTCTGCGCGAGCCCGGGTCGACCACGCGGGCGCTGTTCGAGCGCGCCCTGGCGAAGGCGGGTGTGGTGCCGGCCGAGGTGCTGGAGATTGGCAGTCGGGAAGGCGTGCGCGAGGCCGTAGCCGCCGGTCTTGGCGTCGGCGTGGTGGCCGCCAGCGAATTGGGCAACGACAGTCGGTTACACGCCCTCGAGGTGCGCGATGCCGAATTGAGCCACACCGAGTTTGCGGTCTGTCTGGCCGAGCGGCGCGAAGTCGGCGCCGTGCGGGCGTTGTTTGAACTGCTGGCAGAACGGCGTCCCTGAGGCACGGCTAAAGTAGGCGATCCGGCGCCGCGGCGTTACACTAGAACGACAGACGAAACCAACTGGGCAATGCCATTGCCCCGGCGGAGGAGAGTAACGATGCAGTTGACCATTGATGCCGTCGACTTCCGGCTATTGACGAGCGCCACGCAACAGGAACTGCTCAGCGTCCTGGCCGGCCAGTCGCTGGAACCCGCCAGGACGGTTCGCAAGACGCGCTACCGCTGGCGCAAGCCCACTGATCTCAATCCCGACCAGATTCCCCAGCTCATGCAGGGACTTGCCGACGAGCATCGCCGACGCGTGAAGGCGTTCGCCGACAGCGCCGAGGGCCGTATCGGCATGCAGGAACTGCTGGCGGCTACCGGCGATAGCGACTGGCACGTGCTGTCGTATTTCCAGAGTGTGGTGACCCGCAAACTGCGGCGGATTCTGGGCGACGACAGCAAGGCCGCCCACCTGATCGGCTGGGATTACGACTCGACCAAATGGAACGACGACCATACCGCGGTCGTCGATGGCGTCTATTACGTCTCCCCAGTCACGGCCGCATCGCTGCGCCAGTATTTTAACGGCTGAGTGGTGAGTCAGTAGCGCGGACCGCGGTGAGTCACCACGCCGCGGCGGGTCAGCAGGGTATTGCTCAGGGTGCGGTCGGTGTGAATCATGCGCCGGCTCAGGAGTTGCTGGGCACTGGCGAGCAGTGCATCGCGATAGGCCGGGTCGCTGGCCCGGTCGTACCGTTCGCCGGGATCTTCGGCCAGATCAAACAGCAGTGGGGGCAGGGCGCTGAAGTGTACATACTTGTAGCGCTCGCCGCGCAGCACGTTGAGCGTGCACTGGTCCGAGGTCAGCCCCAGCGCCTGCTCCGGACGCTGGGTCAGCGGGTCGCGGAAATCGTATTCCCAGTGCACGCTGTCGCGCCAGCGGGGCGGTGTTTCCCCGTTTAGCCATGGCAGCAACGGCACCCCGTCACACGCCGCCGGCACGTCTAAATCCAGCCATTCCAGGATGGTCGGCATAAGGTCGACCGATTCGGTAAAGGCCTCGACGCGGCGCCCGCGGGCGGACTGCCGGCGCGGCTCACGAATGATCAGCGGGATATGGTAGCTGGCGTCGAAATAGCCGCCCTTATTCCACAACCAGTGGTCGCCCAGCATCTCGCCGTGATCGCAGGTGAATACGATCAGCGTACGGTCGTATTCTCCGCTCGACCGCAGCCATTCGATTATCCGCCCGAGTTGGGCGTCGACCTCGCTGATCAGCGCGCAGTAGCTGGCCCGCAACTCGCGGATGGTACGTTCGTCGACGTTCTGCAGCGCCACCGGGTGACCGCCGAGATAGCCAGGCCGCGACTGCTCGGCCAGCCACCAGCGCAGGAACGGATGCTGGGCGGCCTCCAGCGCCGGTTCAGCAGCGCGTTGCGGCAGCTCCATCGAGGCCGGATCATATTGGCTGTGGTAGGGCTCGGGGGCATAAAACGGTGGATGCGGACGCAGGAACACGGCATGTGCGAACCAGGGTTCGCCGCGCTGGCGCTCCAGATAGTCCAGCAGCCGGTCAGCAATCAAAGCGGTGTCGGAATCCTCGGCCCGGTACGGTGCAGGCAGGTGCTGCTGGCGGCCACCCTCGAGTACCGCCGGCGGTATGTAAACCGCGGCCGGATTGGCCGGCAGTGAATAGCCCTTGCGGGCCAGCTCGATCAGCCAGGGCCGGGGGTTGTTGTCGACGAATTCGACGCCGACGCTAAACCCCGGCAGTACCCCTTGATAGCGGCGGGTCGCTGGGTCGGCCGGATCGCGGCCGCGCGGGTCCAGGCTGGTGTCGGTGTAGCCGAACAGCATCGGCTCGTAGCCGCCGCGGCGCGCTTCCAGGGCGATATTGGTGTGACGTGCGTCGAGCGGGGTGCCGTTCTTGATCGAGCGGTGATTCATGGCATACAGCCCGGTCAGCAGGCTGGTCCGGGCTGGCCCGCAGGGAGCGCTCTGAGCGTAATGGTTGAGGAAACAGACGCCATCGGCGGCGAGCCGGTCAAGATGGGGGGTCCGGACTGCCCGATGGCCCAGTAGGGAAAGATAGTCGCCACGCCACTGATCGGCGGCGATCAACAGGACGTTACGGACCTCAGCCATGACCGGGTTCAGGCGCCGGTGCGCAGGTGAAACGACTTGGGTCGGGTCAGCTGTTCGTAGCCGATCGCTGACAGCGTACAGCCGCAGCCTGAATCCTTGACACCGACCCAGGCCAGCGCCGGATCCAGGTAATCACAGCGGTTCATGAACCAGGTGCCCGTCTCCACCTGTGCGCCAATGCGAATCGCGGCCTCGGCATCGCGGGTCCAGACCGAGGCGGTCAGTCCGTAGGCGCTGTCGTTCATCAACCGGATGGCTTCGGCTTCGGTATCGACCGGCATGATGCCGATCACCGGGCCGAAGCTTTCTTCGGTCATCACCCGCATGGAGTGATCGACATCGACCAGCACCTGCGGTGCCAGGTAGGGCGTGCCCGGTGCCTCGGCGCCGAAAGCGCCGGGTTCGATCAGGGCCTTGGCGCCCGCGGCGACAGCGTCCTGGATCTGGCCGCGGACCAGATCGGCGGCCTGGGTACGCACCATTGGCCCAAGGGTGGTCGCGGCCTCCAGCGGGTTGCCCAGCCGATACTGGCGGGTCAGCTCGACGAAGCCGGCGATGAAGTCGTCATAGACGCTGCGGTCGACGTAGATACGCTCTATGCCGCAGCAGGACTGACCCGAGTTGAAGAACGCACCGTCCACCAGGCCGGCGATGGCCTGCTCCAGGTTCGCATCGGCTCGGACATAGGCCGGGTCCTTGCCGCCTAATTCCAGCCCGGTACCGATGAAGCGACTGCTGGCGGCGAGTTGTATGGCATGGCCGCCGGCAACCGAGCCGGTGAAGGCGACGAAATCGACATTGGAATCACGGATCGCCTGCTCCACGCCGGCGTGGCTCACGTGCAGATACTGGAATACACCCTCGGGCAGGCCGGCGGCGCTCATGCATTCGGCGAAGCGCTCGGCGCACAGGGGCGTCTGGGCGGAATGCTTGAGCACGACCGCATTGCCGGCCATCAGCGCCGGTACCACGCTGTTGACGGCGGTGAGATAGGGGTAATTCCACGGTGCCACGGTCAGCACCACGCCCAGCGGTTCGCGGCGGATGAAACGGCGGAACCCGGGTTTGGCACCCGGGTCGATCTCGGCCAGCGCCTGCGGTGCGATCGCGATCATGTGGCGGGCACGTTCTTCGAGGCCGTTGATCTCGCCGCCGGCCGCGCCCAACGGCCGTCCCATCTGCCAACTGATTTCCTCGGCGATGGCCGTGCGGCGGGCCAGGAAGGCGTCGACAAAGGCGCTGAGCAGAGCCTGGCGCTCGCTGATTGGCAACTGCTTCCAGTCTTGTTGCGCCCGGTTCGCCTGTTTCAGGGTAGTGGCGATGGTGGCACTGTCGGCCAGTGGCCGCTCAAGGTAGACTCGGCCATCGACCGGACTGATACACTGCAGGCGTTCGCTCATTACACCACGCTCCGAAAATTGGACGAGGCGAAGTATGGTCGTGTGTCTACGTATTTCGCAACCGGGTTTCCCGGGGTGGGGGTGGCTGCCGGGAGGGCCGCGTCCGCAGCGTGATCAGGCTGACATTAGAAAAAAAGGGCGCGGTTGCGGCCGCGCCCCCGGGGGCATATCACCTCGGGTGAATCTCTCATCCGCGGTGCAACGCCAGATCGCTGATGGTACGCGGCTGGCTGATCCGCTTGCTGCCGAAGTCCGCCACGGTCTTGCGCGCTTGCAGGCCGGCTACCAGCGATGGAATGTTAGCCCGGTCGACGCCGATGTCATTCAGCAGGTAGTCGGGCATGGCTGACAACTGCCGCACGGCCTGCCGGCGTTCCCGATAACGCCGATACATTTGGATGAAGCTGTTCATGGCCTGATCTCCGGATCCGCGCTGCGGCTTAATGAACCGCGGTGATCAGCAGGGCAACCAGCATGAGCGCGCCAGCGTAGGCGATACCGACTCGGGTAAGCGTATCGTTAAACATGTCTGTAACTCCTTGAAGTAACGTGTGTTGGGTGAACGTTGGTGCGCCGCACCATCTGTACTGAGGCGTACTTTAGAGGAGTTGTGCGTTGAAATAAAACGATTGATGTTCATACTATGCATGAGCAAATACTCATGGTAGAGACGATGGTCGTACGCTTTCCGCCGATGGCCTCGCTGCGGGCCTTTGAATCGGCGGCGCGGCACCTTAGCTACACCAAGGCGGCTCAGGAACTGCACGTCACGCAGAGCGCTGTCAGTCACCAGATCAGGCACATCGAGGAACTCTGGGGGTTGAAGCTGTTTGAGCGCCAGGGCCGGCGTCTGCGGCTGACCGGGCAGGGGCAGACCCTGGTGCCTGTGGTGCGCGAATTTATCGAGCGGCTTACCAGCACGCTGCATGAACTCAGGGCCGAGGAGAAGCACGATTCGCTGCGGGTCAGCCTGTTGTCATCGTTCGCCTTCAAGTGGCTGGTGCCACGGCTGGGCCATTTCAATCAGCGCTATCCGGATATCGAGGTCTGGCTGTCGACCACCGAGGAACTGGTCGATTTTGCCGGGGATCAGGCCGATGTCGCCATTCGGCTGGGGCTGGGCGACTGGCCCGGCCTGCACAGTACCTTGTTGCTGCGGGAATATGTGTTCCCGGTCTGTAGCCCGCGTTTCCTGGAACGCTACAAGCCACCCGAGACGCCGGCGGATCTGCTCCGCTACCCGTTACTGCGGCGCTATACCCGGGACATCACGACCCGTTGGCGGGACTGGTTCGAGGCCGCGGGTGTGGATGTAAAACGCATGCCGCGCGGTACCCAGTTTTCAGACACGGGTATGACCATTCAGGCGGCACTCGACGATCAGGGCATCGCGTTGGCCCGCAGTGCCCACGTGGCCGACGATCTGGCGGCCGGAAGGCTGGTCAAGCTGTTCGATGTCTACTGTGAATCCAAAGTCGCGTATTACGTGGTCTGTGCGCTGGGCCGTGACAACGAACCGGCGATAAAGGCCTTTAGCGAGTGGCTCCAGGAAGAGGCCGCCAGCGCCCAGACTGAATTCGACGCCGTGGCCCATGGCGGCAAGCCGGCGTCCGTTGCGACCTTCTAGTACCACGGGTGGGCGGGTAGAATGTGCGCCCTATCTGCAATAGTCCCCAAGGAGTCACGTTGAAAGATCAGTTGCGGCAACTGCTCAGTGCGGCCGTCGAACAGCTGTGCCAGGCGCAGCAGTTGCCGGTTGCAACGCTGCCTGAAATCCAGGTCGAGCGGGCGCGCGACCGGGCCCACGGTGATTTTGCCAGCAACATCGCCTTGATGCTGGCCAAGCCCGCCAGGCGACGGCCGCGACAACTGGCCGAGCAGATCGTGGCGGCACTGCCGCCTGGCGGCCCGGTCCAGCGCATCGAGATCGCCGGTCCCGGGTTTATCAACTTTTTTCTGGCGCCGCAGGCTTATCACGAGGTTCTGGATGCGGCTCTGGCCGAGGCGCAACGCTACGGCCACGGTCACAGCGGTGCCGGGCGTCGGGCCCAGGTCGAATTCGTCTCCGCCAATCCTACCGGTCCGCTGCATGTCGGCCATGGTCGCGGGGCCTCTATCGGCGACAGTCTGGCCCGGCTGCTGGCGGCTCAAGGCTGGCAGGTGACCCGTGAGTTTTATTACAACGACGCCGGGCAGCAAATCAACAACCTGACGTTGTCGGTGCAGGCCAGGGCCCGCGGTCTCGGGCCAGACCACCCGGACTGGCCGGCTGACGGGTACCGGGGCGATTACATCACCGAACTGGCCACCGCCTATCTGGCCGGCGAAACGGTGGCGGCCGACGACCGTCAGGTGACGGCGGCGGGTGACGCCGACGATCTCGAAGCGATCCGGGCTTTCGCCGTGGCGTGGCTGCGGCGTGAACAGGACCGTGACTTGAAAGCCTTCGGGGTAAACTTCGATGTCTACTATCTGGAGTCTTCGCTTTACCAGGACGGCAAGGTTGCGGCGACGGTGGAGCAACTGACCGAGCGCGGGCGCACCTATGAACGGGATGGCGCTTTGTGGTTGCGTACCACCGACTTCGGCGACGACAAGGATCGGGTGATGCGCAAGTCCGACGGCCACTACACTTATTTCCTGCCGGACGTGGCCTACCACGTCAACAAATGGCAGCGCGGCTTTGCACGGGTGGTCAACGTTCATGGTGCCGATCATCACAGCACGATTAATAGGGTGCGCGCGGGCCTGCAGGCCCTGGCTGCCGGTATCCCGCAGGGCTGGCCCGAGTATGTGCTGCACCAGATGGTGACCGTGATGCGCGGTGGCGAGGAGGTCAAGATCTCCAAGCGGGCTGGCAGCTACGTGACGCTGCGTGATCTGATCGACGAGGTTGGCCGTGATGCGACCCGGTTCTTCTTTGTCATGCGCAAGGTCGACTCTCAACTGGTGTTCGATATCGATCTGGCACGCTCGCAGTCGCTCGACAACCCGGTGTATTACATCCAGTATGCGCATGCCCGTATCTGCAGCGTGTTCCGCCAGCTCAGCGACCAGCAGCTGGTCCATGACAGCGCGCTCGGCCGGGCCAGTTATCCGCGTTTGACCGAGGAGCACGAGACCCGGTTGATGGTGCTGCTGGAGCGTTATCCGGAAGTGATTGAGCAAGCCGCCAGCGCGCTGGAACCGCAACTGCTCAGTCAGTATCTGCGCGAGCTGGCCAACGGTTTGCATACCTATTACAGCGCCCATCAGTTCCTGGTGGCGGACGACAATCTGCGTAACGCCCGGCTTAATTTGATTGCCGTGGTGCGCCAGGTGCTGGTCAACGGCCTGGGTTTACTGGGTGTAACGGCCCCGGAGGTGATGTGACAAGAGCGCGGTCCAGCAAGCGTGCCAAGCCCGCCCGCAATCAGCAGGAACACAAGGCCCAGGTGCGCAGTCACGGCCTGCTGGTGACCACGCTGGTACTGATCGGGCTGTTCGCCAGCTTTCTGGTGTATATCCGTGGGCATGACGGTGGTCACCCGGTGGCCCGGGGCCACCATGCCGCCAGCCGGCCGCAGAGTGCGGCCGCAGCGCACCAGCAGCCCAAGCCCAAATACGACTTCTATCAGGAGCTGCCCAAGCGGCAGGTCGAGGTGCCAGGCGAGCAGCCGTCGCCCAAAACGGCGGCGGCCAAGCCCGAGTCTGCCGCAAAGCCGGCCAAGACAACGTCCGCGAAGACTAGCACGTCAGCCGGGAGCGGCGCGGCCCGATCGGCGTCGCAGCAGCCTGCAGGCGACAAAGACTATGCGCTTCAAGCGGGTGCTTTTAGGCTTTATTCGCAGGCCGACCGGGTCAAAGCGCGGCTGGCGCTGCTTGGCATCGAAGCCCACATCGACGGCGGTGAGAGCGGCGGCAGTTCGATCTATCGGGTGCGGATCGGGCCGCTGAGCGATAGTGCCGCCGACGCCATGCGCCATCGCCTCAGCGCAAAACACATCACGTCGATCAAACTCAAGAACGACTGAACGTCAGCCGGTCAGTGGTGGTGCTGCTGCCGGCTCCAGCTGCAGTATGATGTCGGCGTCAGGATAGCTCTGACGGAGTGTGCTCTTGAGCGCCTCGGCGGTATTCCAGGCGATGCCCAGCGGCTGGTTTCCGTCCAGTTCCAGGTGTAGCTGGATCAGTACCGTCTGGCCCGAACGGCGGGTCCGTAAACCGTGCAGACCGTGTACCGTCGGATGGCTGCGGACGATGGTTTCAATGCGGACCTGGTCAGCGTTGGGCAGTTCGCGGTCGAGCAATAGCTGCAACGCTTCGTAACCGATCTGGAATGCGCTGTAGAGGATGTAGCCGGCGATCATTAGCGCGAACAGCGGATCGACTCGGTTCCAGCCCAACAGGCTCAGCAGCAGGGCTGCAACCGTCACCAGATTGCTCAGCACATCAGTCAGATAGTGCAGCGAGTCGGCGCGGATGGCGGTCGAACCGGTGCGCCGGATCACGTAACGCTGCAGTGCCACCAGAGCCGCCGTGATGACTGTGGCGGCGACCATCACCACGATGCCGGTGCCGATGTCGGTGAGCGGCTGCGGATGGCGCAGCCGGTCGATTGCCTGCAGGCTTAGGAACACTGCGGAACCGGCGATGAACGCGGACTGGCCCAGGCCGGCAAGGGGCTCGGCCTTGCCATGGCCAAACCGGTGTTCATCATCGGGCGGTTGCAACGAATAGCGCACCGCGATCAGGTTCACCGTCGATGCCGCAGTATCCATCATCGAGTCGGTCAACGATGCCAGCACGCTAACCGAGCCGGTCAGCAGCCACGCCACCAGCTTGCCGGCTACCAGCAGCAAGGCGGTGGCGACTGAGGCATAGGTGGCCAGCCGCAATAGCCAGATCTTAGATGGCTTTTGTTCCGGCATCGTGGAATTCCAGTAGTTCGGCCGCGATGGCGATAGCGATGGCTGCCGGCTCGCGGGAATGAATGGTGCCCAGCCCCATCGGACACTGCAGCCGTTCCCAGTCGGCAGGGATGAAACCCCGCTTGCGCAGGTACGCTTCGCACTGCTGGCGCTTGTGGCGCGAACCGATCATTCCCAGGTAACGGTAATCGCCGCGCCGCAGTATGGCGGCGCAGAGTTCGAAGTCCTGCTGGTGACTCGGGCTCATCAGCAGATAGTCGCTGCCCTGCGGTACCTGCGGGATGGCACGGGCCGGGTCGCTGGTGAGCAGTGTACGGATATTTCCGGGCGGCTGCGTTGGCAGCAGCTCCGGGCGCTGGTCCAACCAGGTGATCCGGCACGGCAGCGGCGCCAGCACATGCGCTAAAGCCTGGCCGACGTGGCCGGCCCCACACAGCACGATCGACCAGGTCGCCGGGCGGAACGGCTCGAACAATACCCGGGCGTGGTCGCCGCAGTGTGCGTCTTGCGGATCCGGCTGGAACTCGATGACCGTCAGCGGGGCGGCACCGGCCAGCAGTGTGCGGGCCTGCTGCGTGGCCCAGTGTTCCAGGCCACCGCCACCGATGGTGCCGGCACTGCCCTCGGCGGTGACGGTCATCTTTACTCCGGCAGCGCGGGGGCCGGCCCCTGCCAGCAGCGTTACCAGCACGCACGGCTGCTGGTCCTGCCGGCAGCGGTGCAGTGTCTCCAGCCAGTCCTGGTGCCGGTCGCTCATTCCGGTATCAGCCAGTCGGTCGTGACCCGGACTGCCCCCTGGTCCAGCAGCCGCGCGAGTTCCATGGTCAGTGCCGGCAGTTGTTCAGCCAGGGGCCAGGGCGGGTTGATCAGTAACATACCGGAACCGTACAGACCGGGCTCACGCTCCGCCGGGCGCACCTGCAGTTCGCTCCGCAGCACCCCGCGCAGTCCGGACTGGCGCAGCCGGCGCAGTAGTGGGTGATGGCGTCCGGCCGGCAATAGCGGATACCACAGCAGGAACCGGCCCTGGCGCCAGCGCTGCCAGCTGGTGATCAGTGCATCGGCCGCCCGGCGATAGTCGGTTTTGACCTCATAGCTGGGGTCGATCAGCACCAGGCCGCGCTTTTCACGCGGCGGTAACAGTGCGCCCAGCGCTTCCCAGCCGTCGCGATCATGGATGCCGATTTGGCGATGGCTGCCCATGGCTTCACGTAGCGCGGCGATTTCCTGAGGATGCCGCTCACATAGCGCCAGCCGGTCCTGCGGGCGTAACAAGGCACGCGCCAGCAACGGGGAACCGGGATAGTAGCGCAATTCACCGGTAGGATTGAACTGTTGCACCACGGACAGATAATCGGCCAGCGCCGGGGTGAGCGCCGCTGCCGTCCACAGGCGGCCGATGCCGGCGCGAAACTCGCTGGTCTGGGTCGCGCTTGACGGGGCCAGGTAATAGTGGCCGCGGCCTGCATGGGTATCCAGCAGCAGCACCGGGCCGGGTTTGCGTAGTAGTGCCGTCAGCGCCTGGTGCAGCATTATATGCTTGTGGACATCGGCGAAGTTACCGGCGTGATAGGTGTGCTGGTAGCTCAGCATGAATAGCTGCCATCGAATGACGGTTGGTCGGCGACTGGCGAATAATGACCGGTGTCGCCCGGGACCTTCATAGGCATGACGGTTGTCTATGAACCCTGAAAGTGGCTGCGTCAGCGGCGTTTGCACCATGGCTGTGGCGGCCCGATTGCTGCAATGCAGCGCAGCAGGCAACGCTAGCGTATCATAACCGGGCCGGGCGCGCCGGCCCGGGTGACATGGCTGTCGTACCAGTTCTGACAGAACGCGGGATTTAGTGGCGTGCCGGCCGCTGTGCCCAGGGTCCGCGGTCGTCGTGTCCAGCGCGGCTGTTGTGCCGGGGCGGACTCATCGGTTGCCCCGGTGACCTTCACCATATTCATCGCAGGAGTGATTTCCGTGTCTGACAACGCTACCCTCCATTACAACGATCAGGCCATCGAACTGCCCTTTGTCGTCGGCACTGAACAAGAGCGCGCGGTCGATATCCGCCAGCTGCGTGCCGAAACCGGACTGATCACGCTGGACAAAGGCTATGCCAACACCGGCTCCTGTCAAAGTGAGATTACCTTCATCGATGGCGAACGCGGTGTCCTACGCTATCGCGGCTATCCGATCGAACAACTGGCCGAGCATGGCACCTTCGTCGAAACCGCCTATCTGCTGATCTTTGGCGAACTGCCGACCGAGGATCAACTGCGCGAATTCCGCCGGTTACTCAATCATCACCAGTTCATGCACGAGGATATGCTCAAGCACTTCGATGGTTTTCCGCTGCGGGCGCCGCCGATGGCTATCCTGTCGGCCATGATCAATGCCGCCGGCTGCTTTGAACCGGCTCTGCGCGAACCCGAGGACGATGACCGTTTCATGGAAGCGGCCGCGCGTCTGATGAGCAAGATACGCACTATTGCGGCGGCCAGTTACCGCAAGTCGATCGGCAAACCGATCAGCTATCCGCGCTCGGATCTGCGTTACACCGCGAACTTCCTGCACATGATATTTTCCCTGCCGTACAACGTGTACGAACCGGAACCGGAAATCGTGCGAGGCGCTGGATACCCTGCTGATACTGCATGCCGATCATGAGCAGAACTGCTTCGACCTCCACCGTGCGCATGGTCGGCTCAAGCCGGGCCAACCTCTACGCGTCCGTGGCGGCCGGCGTCTGCGCCCTGTGGGGACCGCTGCACGGCGGCGCCAACGTGGCCGTGATCGAGATGCTGGGGCAACTCGCATCGCAGCGGCGAATCGCTGAGAATCGTTTGTGGCCAAGGTCAAGGACAAGGATTCCGAGGTGCGCCTGATGGGTTTCGGCCACCGCGTCTACAAGAACTTCGATCCGCGCGCCAGGATCATCAAGCAGGCCTGCGACAGCGTGCTGGCCAAGCTCGGGATCAATGACCCGCTGCTCGAACTCGGCCATGCGAACTGGAAGAGGTCGCCCTCAAGGACGACTACTTCGTCGAGCGCAAGCTCTACCCGAACGTCGACTTCTACAGCGGCATCATCATGCCGCGCGCATGGGCATTCCGGCGAAGATGTTCACGGTGATGTTCGCCATCGGCCGGTTGCCGGGCTGGATCGCCCACTGGCGTGAACAGCGCACCACGCCGGGTGGCCGGATCGACCGGCCACGCCAGGTCTATACCGGTTACACCCAGCGCGACTACGTGCCGGTTGACCAGCGCAGCTGAGCCGATACCCTGGGGCAACAGCCGGGTGATCGGAGCAATGTCCCGGCCGTGCTCGTCGCCGGCGTCAGTGAGGTAGTTCCACCGCGTATTGCGCCAGTGGTGGCACCTGCTTGACCACGCCACGTCGCTTGAGAAAGTCGGCGAAGTGTTGGTAACGCGCCCGGTCGAGTGCGGCGGGGCGCAGGGCGAAGCGCCGCAGGGTGTCGTGCCAGGCGCGCCGGTTGAGCTTGTCGTCGAGATTCGGGATGAGCCTTGATGAACAGCTTCCAGCTGTCCTTCGGGTGGTTGACCAGATACAGCACGGCGCGATCCAGCGCATCGAGGAAGCGGCTCAGCCGGGGGTCGTGCAGGTGGTTGCGGTTGGCGACCAGGATCAGCTCGTCGTAGGGCGGCACGCCTTCGTTCCTCCGGGTAGAACACCCGGGCCGGGGTGTTGTTCGATTTCAGCTGGTTGACTTCGAAGTTGCGGAAGGCGCCGATCACGGCGTCGACCTGGCCGGAGACCAGCGCCGGGGCGAGCGCGAAGTTGACGTTGACCAGCTTGCACGTCATTGAGCTTGAGGCCGTGCTTGGCCAGCATCGTGGCGAGCAGCGTGTCCTCGAAGCCGCCGACCGAGTAGCCGATCTTGCGGCCTTTGAGGTCGGCGATCGAGTGGATCGGTCCGGCCGCCTAGCACCATCAGGCAGTTCAGCGGGGTCGCGATCAGCGTGCGCGATGCGTACCAGCGGCAGGCCGTGGTCGACCTGCATGTGCAGCTGCGGCTGGTAGGTGACGGCGATGTCGGCCTTGCCGGCGGCGACCATCTTGGGCGGATCGTTGGGATCGGCGGGCGCCATCAGTCGACCTCGAGCCCCGCGTCCTTGAAGTAGCCCTTTTGCTGGGCGACGAACAGGGGCGCATGGTCGGGATTGACGAACCAGTCGAGCATCACGGTGAGCTTCTCGGCCGCCGCTGCGGGCGCGGCAGGCCAGCGAGCAGAGCACGGCGACAGCGACGCAAGACGCATTTTCATCGGACGACTCCTTCAAGTTCGGGACAGGGGTTCGGGCTGCCAGCGGCATCAGTGCGCCGCAGGCCGCGATCGACCGCGAAATAGAGCGCGCAGCGCCATGACCGCCAGCACGAACAGGGCCGCGAACATCAGGTCGATCTGCATGCGCGCGTTGGCGTGCAGCATCAGGTAGCCGAGCCCGGCGCTGGAGCCGACCCATTCGCCGACCACCGCGCCGATCGGGCGCGACCGCGGCGGCGACGCGCAGGCCCGAGCCGAGCGCCGGCAGCGCCGCGGGCAGCGCGGATCCGCCACAGCACGGCGCGGCGTCGGGCGTTCATGGTCCGGGCGCAGGTCGAGCCAGCCCGGCATCGGTCCGGCGCAGGCCGTCGTAGAACGCCGCCGTGACCGGGAAATAGATGATCAGCACCGCCATCGCGACCTTGGAGCTGATGCCGTAGCCGAGCCACAGCATCAGGATCGGTGCCAGCGCGAACACCGGCATGGCCTGGCTGACCACCAGCACCGGCAGCAGCCAGCGCCGCAGCGGCGGCTGAAGCGCAGCAACACGAGTGCGCTGCCCAGGCCGCCGACAGCGCGCCAGCACAAAGCCCAGCACGATCTCGGTCGCGGTAATGCCCGCCGTGGTGCAGCAGCAGCGGCGCCTGCTCCCAGCACGCCAGCAGCACCCGCGCCGGCGCCGGCAGAATGAAAGGCGGGTACGCCGGTCAGCCAGACCACCGCCTGCCAGAGCAGCAGCAGGCCAACAAGGGTGATCAGTCCGCGCACGGGGTATTCTCTGCGGCGAGCTGGCGTAGTAACTCGCCGTGCAGCGCGGCCAGTTCGGTCTGCCCGGGCGGGCGCGGCGGCGGCCCGGCCGGGCGCAGCGGTGCCCCGAGTCGGGCCGGCTGGCCGGCTCAAGACGTACAAGCTGTCGCCCAGACGTAGTGCCTCCAGCGGATCGTGGGTGACCAGCAATACCGTGCGCCCGCGCAGCAGCCGTGCAGCCAGCGACTGCAGCCGGTAGCGGGTGATCGCATCGAGACTGGCGAACGGCTCGTCCAGCAGCACCAGTGGCTGGTCCTCCATCAGCGTCCGGGCCAGTGCCACCCGCTGGCGCTGGCCGCCGGACAGTGAGGCCGGCAGGCGCTGGTGCTAGCCGGCCAGCCCGACCTGGTCCAGCAACGTGCTGACGCGGCCGGTATCGGTCGGCTCACCGCGCAGGCGCGGGCCCAGGGCGACATTGCCGGCGACCGTCAGCCAGGGCAGCAGCAGATCCTGCTGCGCCATGAAGGCCAGCCGGCCGGCCAGCGGCCGGCCGTCGCCGGTTTGGATGTGACCGGTGGCGATATCAGCCGGCAACAATCCGGCCAGATACTTGAGCAGGCTGGATTTGCCGACGCCGCTGGGACCGAGCAGGCAGGTCCAGCCCGGGGTGAGATCCAGTCCAAGCCCGCTGAACAGGGTCGTGCCGTCGAAGTGCAGGCTGACCTCGCGCAGCCGGATGGTGAGCGACGCCTGGCTCACCGGCGCCACGTGCGGCTCGTGTGCGTCAATCCGCCGGCCACCAGGCAGCGAAGTGATGGACCGGGCCGTGCCCGTGACCGACGCCGAGGCGGTCGGCTGCGGCCAGGGCATCGTTGAGGTAGTCCTTGGCGCCGCTGACTGCATCGCGCAGATCATGGCCGCGGGCGAGCAGGGCGGCGATCGCCGACGACAGGGTGCAGCCGGTGCCATGGGTGTTGCGGGTCGCTACCCGCGGGGCACGAAGATACAGCGGCTGGCCGCCGTCGAACAGGATGTCGATGCTGTCGGCGCCTTCCAGATGCCCTCCCTTGATCAGTACCGCCTGCGGTCCCAGTGCCAGCAAGCGTTCCGCGGCCTCCAGCATAGACGGTTCGTCGGTCGGTGCCGGGCCACCAAGCAATACCCCGGCCTCCGGCAGATTGGGCGTGATCAGCGTCGCCCGCGGCAGCAGTTCACTGATGACCGCGGCTACGGCCTCCGGGGCCAGGAGCTGGGCACCGCTCTTGGCGATCATGACCGGGTCCAGAACCACCGGTTGTAGCGCATGGCGATCGAGCCCGGCGGCCACCGCGGCGATGACTTCCGGGCGGCTCAGCATGCCGATCTTGACCGCATCGACCCGCAGGTCATCGCACACGGCATCGATCTGCTGGCCGATGAACTCGGCTGGGACATCGAAAATGCCGGTAACTGTCCGGGTGTTCTGAGCGGTCAGCGCGGTGATCACTGACGCTCCGTAGACCCCGAGTGCCGAGAAGGTCTTCAGGTCAGCCTGGATGCCCGCGCCGCCGCTGCTGTCGGAGCCGGCAATCGTCAGGGCTATGGGTACCGTCATGGGAGGCTCCTCTCGGCCGAGCCGCGACTAAAGTGCGCAGCCAGCACGTTCGCCGGCGGCGGCCCCGGGCGATCGAACCGTGCCGCGCGGTAACTGTTTGAATTCCGGAATGGTAACGCGTTACCCATCGCTTACGCTCCAGCCGGTGGCGGGCGGTGATGGGCCTGGTGCAGCAAGGTGCGGTATAGCAGGCCACATCCCGATTCCCTACGCCGGCATTACCCGGATCAGGTTCAACGGGACCGCGCATCGGATGCGCATCTCAGCCCGCGGGCGCCCCGTCAAGATGACATGCTCACTTTACGGCAGGGCTATGGGAAGCACAACCGGTTGAGCCGGGCAGCGCGCGTAAAGCTATCAAACGGTAAGCGGGGGTTCTTGACTCGATAAAGGAGGGACTGTTACGGTGCGAAAAACAATAATAATCGCGATGTATTGCTATTCAATTAGATATATATAATGTCGCCTTTTTGACGCTAAAAATGACCCGTCAGGCTGGCGGGCAGACTCAGCAAAACCCGCCCTTCTCGACCACCCGCGGAGCCAGAACTGATCATGCCTGTGACCCGCCAATTCGTCCTCTTGTCGCTGCTGTTTCTTGCATTCTGTTGCAGCCAAGCGGCCCCGGCACGTGCCGCCGGTATGGTGTCCTGTCCCCTCACGGTCTCCGGCGCTACGGTGCCCTGTCCCGTCCCGGTTCCGGCCTACCAATTCCTGCAGAACGAGGCCGTGCAGGTGCTCGCGGCCAAAGGCTACCCCGCGGACCTGACGCCAAAGTTCGCCCGCAACGCCATCCGCGCCTACGTGTTTGCGCGGCTGCTGGGCATCATCCAGGAAGATCCGTCAAAGCGCAGTGCCGAGGAGCAGACCGCCTACGACACGTTGCAATCGGGCGTACACAGGAACGAACGGGCGCATAACGGCCAATGCGATCGCCTACTGGACGCATAAGTGGACAATGGACGGCGGCTGTGGTAGCTCCGGCAATTCGACCTTCGCACAGGGCTGGCAGGCATTCTGTTCGAGTCAGTTTGCCGGATGCAAACACCTTCCTACTGACGAGACACTCTATCTCGGCAGGGGGTCCACCGAGGCCTATGGCAGCCTGCTTTCAGGGGCGGGTGCCGCCGTGGGCGCCTCGATGCTGCGGGCGCTGCGCTGGTACGTGCGAGGCGCCGGTGGCGGTGCCCTGTCGCAGCTCGGCGGGGCGGCCCAACAAGGCTATAACAGCGCACTTGCGGTGATGAACAGCTCGCCAATGGTCAATCAGCAAAAATGAGTCGTGCTTACTAGCGTGCTCGAGGCGGGAATTATGACGGCGGTCGCGGAAGGACCGGAAGGCGTTGTCCAAGCGATAGCTGAAACTGCGGTGGCAACCGGGATAAGCATCGGCAACGCCGAAAGTTTTACCAAGGTAAAAGACAAACTGCAGACATCTCTATCAAGCTGTGCCGACCCGCCGGATCTGACAGCGGTGACCAACAAGTCGCTGATGGAAGTATTCCTGGTCTTCATGGGCCAGGTGCTGGACACGAACGCGAACGTACGGCATACGGAATGACCAGCACGACTGCACGTTCGACAGCAGTCAGCAATGTTCCTATTGGCCTGTCCACGGCAACGACCCGGACTACGTCGCAGCCCGCTACAGCGGCCCGCTTGCGCCGCCGCAGCTCACGTCGGGCGCGTCTTTTGCGCTGCGGCGCAAGGATGCTACGACGTGGCAGGCATCGGCTAATTTGTCGCCGGACGGGATCGTCGGCTCCAGCAGCGCCCCCTCTGGCATCGCGCTGTGGGCGATGCCGATTCCTCTACCGAAACAAGCGGATCAAGGTCAACTCAACGGCGAGCTGGATGGCTCGTCCACCCGGCTTCAGGATTCCTGGCCCGCCAATGTCACTAATGCCGGCGAGCTTCGCATCGCCAAGGGCACCGGGTTGTCGGTTTACAGGGCCAACGGCTTCCTGGTGGAGGCGCCGGTGGATGCGCCGGAACCACGCAGACCGACAAATGGAAATACGACACGGTACTGAAATACCAGAACTGGCAGGGGCAATGGTGGCAGGCCAAATTCGTGCATGGTACGTTTTTACATGTGCGCGACAGCCGCCCACTGCCGGGTGCCGTGCAGGTCGCCGGGTTTCTGAAGCACAACGACAAGAAAGGCGGCTGCAAGGGATGGAAAGTCGTGACCGCGAGCGGCAGCCTGAGCAGCGAGATCCGCGACACGTCTCAGGTCGATGGGAACTGCGTCCTGCTGCACAACCATTACCCATCCTCTCCCGAGCTCAGTGCCGGTGACCGCATCAGCATCGGCGGACAGGTGCGCACGATAAAGGCGCTGGTCGGATGCTGGGGTTTGGAGTCCGGCCACGACGCCCTAAATCGTTACTTTGGCCGCCGATAACCTGCTCCGAACCGGACGGCAGTAACCGCGACGCGATTCCCAGTCATTGGTGGCACACGGCAATCGAGCTCCAGACCACCGCTGACGCCGTTGAAAAAGGGTTCTGGCCCCTCGCGCTGGTTCACCTTGCGCAAGCTGCTGCCGGTCGATACTTGTGGCCGGGCCACCACGGGGTCGAATCTCTTTAGCTGCAAGCAAGAGACCTATCAGCTTATACCCGGTCTGAATCTGCCTAAGGCGACCCTGAACTACAACCCGACGGACTTTGCCAATTGTCCGAATTTCGGTCCGTCGTTCCCCGGTCACCCCAGCGTGCTCCAAGGTGGGCACAACGGCTATCTGCTGCAGGATTTATACTGGGAGAAAGGAGCAACCTTCACCAAACTGGACTGTTTCTACAGCCCGATGGTGCGCTATCGCTCCGCCGCCGGCACTGACTGGAGCGCGCGCTATCTGCCAGCGGTGCAGGCGAAAAACGATGCTTATACGGTCAGCGGGCATAAGCTGACGGTAAACGCGGCTTCCGGAGTGACCCGCAACGACAGCATTTTCACCGCCAAGGCGGTGGTGGACAATTCAAACTACACGGTCAGTGTGACCAAGAACGTCTCGCACGGCACGCTGACGCTGAATTCTGACGGGTCGTTCACCTATACCCGCGGTACGTTTACCGTGCACGACGCCAGCGATCCCTGCCAGGAGGCCTTGGGTCAACCGTACTGCGGGCCCGATTCGTTCCAGTACAAGGTTTGCGCCCAGCGCCTGGACGGGGACGATTGCGCCACCGCCACCGTCCAACTGACCGTGGCCAACGCACCGCCCAGTGTCTACGGCGTGTCGTTGCAGCAATCCTCCGGTACGTATATCTACAAGGCCGACTACACCTATTTCGACAAGGAGGGCGACCCAGAGCAGGGAACCACGTTTGACTGGTATGTGACTGACGTCTCTGGGGCTCTAACACAGCATGTAACGCACAAGGCCACCTTGGGCATTTCGCAACTCAACGGGCCGTCGCCATTCAAAAGCGTCCAAAAAGTCGTGGTCACGCCGCACGCGAAATACGGCAGTTGGCCGGATAATAAGACCAAGCCGGTCAGCTCGGATCAACAGACGCCGAGTCATCCAGTATTTCATCGGTGGGCACTGCACGCCCGACTATCTGGTCGGGTCGAATCCCACCGCCACCTGTACGTTCTATGCGTATACCAACCTGAAGCACCCGGTGGATCAGCCGTACACGCTGCAGATCGGAGGGCAAGGCTACCGCTTCACCTTGAAGCCGCACTTCCCCGTCTACTGCAGCTTCGACCAAATCCAGGGCGACACCCCCCCGTTCAATCAGAAGTGCACGGCCAAGTTGGTCCGAACCGCTAAACCAGATAACGGAAACCCTGTGCAACTAACCCTCGCCATCCACGAAGGATCAAAGACTGGAAAACTGTTCACGCTGTATAACAACAATCTATCGGTGGTCATAAGTTTGAGCCGCACCGCAGCGGCCTTCAATGTCAATTCGTCGGTGGCACCCTCCGGCAGCGGCAGCGTGAGTTGCACGCCGAACCCGGTGCCGCTGGGTCAGGCAAGTACGTGCACCGCGCAAGCCAATAAGGGCTGGGGCTTTTCCGGCTGGACCAGCGCTAACTGCGCCCAGACTTTGCGCGCTACTTGTACCTTGCATAATGTTGCCGGAAACGAAACGGTGGCTGCTGCGTTCTCGCCGAAAATCACCGCCGAGGTCTTTCCGCCCGGCGCTGGGACCGTCAAATGCACCCCCAACCCGGCTCCGAAATTCGTGCCCACGACCTGCACGGCCACGCCCAACAATGGCTATGCATTGATATTGTGGACCGGGGCCTGCTTGGGCGATACCGATCAGGCCTGTGAGCTGTCGTCCGTGACCAAGCCGGAGACCACGACCGCCACGTTCGCGCTGGTGAACCCCGGAGGGCCGGTTTCGACCAGCGGCGGTGTGCCTGGAACGACGATACAGAGCACCAGCGGCTGGGCCTACACTTCCGGCACCAACGCGAAACATCAGACGCTGGGTTGGACGCCGGTTGGTGGCAGTGGCAGCAACTCGCCCCCCCCGCCCCCTGGCAGTGTGCAATTGCTCTATGGTGGCTTGTTCGACTTCGTGCTCAAGGGCGGCACGCCGGGGAGCAGCGCCGATGTCACCATCCACTATCCAAATCCGCTGCCGCCGAATACCGAATACTGGAAATATAACCGCGCTACCAAGCAGTGGTCCCAGCTCGCTGCCGGAGGCTACACGGTGAGTGGCAGCACCATCACGCTGCATCTGACCGACGGCGGCACCGGCGACAGCGACGGCAAGGCCAACGGCTACATCGTCGATCCCGGCGGCCCGGCCGTGCCGACCAATGGCGGCGGTGGTCAGGCCAAGCCCATCCCGACCCTGGACGAGCTGGGGCTGGGCCTGCTGGCCGGCCTGCTGGGACTGCTCGTGCTGGGCTGGCACTGGAGGCGCCGGGCCTGAACGCGCGCCTGACTTGAGTCCCCGGGTTCCGCCAAGCGCGCGGAACCCGGGTCAAGCCTTGGTTCGAAGCAACAAGCCCTTCGAGCCAAGGGGCTTGTGAGCGCTGGTAGTTAGGCGACGACCACATAGAAGCGGTCGTCCACCTGATGGCAGGTGCCGTGCGGCCATAATAATTCCGTGGCGCCGGCCCCGCCGGGGGGAAAGACGCTCGAACCCACGCCCCCGGCGATTATGCGGCCCGGGAACGAGCGTTCGTCGGGTGGCAAAATCTCCCGCAAATGTGGCATACAATGTGTGTCACACTCCATGCCTGCTTCCACAGCCATGAAGACGATTCAGATGACGATCGATGACCGGCTCCTCAAGCTCGTCGACAAGATGAGCCGCGCGCGGAAGACGACCCGTTCGGCCTTCATCCGGGATGCGCTTGAGGCCGAGATCCGGCGCCAGCACATTCGCGAGGAAGAGGCCCGTCATGCCGAGGGCTATGCCCGAAAGCCGGTTGCACCCGGCGAATTCGACGTTTGGCTCAATGAGCAGGATTGGGGCACGTCGTGAACCGAGGCGATGTTCGCTGGTACACGTTCAAGATGCCGGACAAGAAGCGACCCGTGCTGATCCTCACTCGCGATTCCCGTGCTGAACTCCGTCACCGTCGCACCGATCACGTCGACGATCCGCAACATCCCGACGGAAGTGGTACTGACGGAAGAGGATGGTTTGCCGAGCACGTGTGCCGCAAACTTCGATAACGTCCAGACCGTGCCCAAGAGTAATGTCGGCAGTCGCATCACCCGGTTGACAACTCGCACCATGAAAGAGGCAGCCGCTGCCGTTGCATTCGCGCTCGCGCTGAACGAAGAGTGAGCTCGCGCTGAACTTGGGGCGCGGCATCCGTCACTCGATACAGAGATGGAAAGATTCGGAATCCGGTTTGGATTCCGCTTCCACCGCCAAACGTTCATCTACTTTTTCCCAACAGACAGCCACTTTCCTGACCGTCCGGCTAGCCGCGTCCCCGCCGCGGCACCAAGCGCAGCTTCCAGAGTTGTTCAGTGGGTTACTGGGGCGTCAGTCGAACCGGCATGCCGGCGGGCGGTGCCCGGGTCACGGGCAAGGAGGTGAGTTCATTCGGTTTGGCCTTCTGCTGCAGGTGATCGAGGCTCTTGTTGAACACCCGCTTGAGAGGTGAGCCGCCACACAGATCAAGATGCGTTTCACTGTCAGCGGCCTGCCCCGCCAAGGCGGCGTCCGCGACCGCGATGAATTCACCGACCTAGTCGGCGACCTTTCTTCGTACATTAGCCGGACGCCCTCGAGGCGCGAAGGACGTTGGCGATCTCAGGCGGTCGAAGAACGCCGCCTTGGCGCCATGGGGGAAGGCGCGGTGGCAGAACTTGGTGGTGCTGACCATGCCGCTTCCGACGTGCATGTGCGACTCGCTCATGCCGGGGGCGATGACACAGCCTTCGGCCTCGATCGTCCGGGTCGCAAGGCTGATGCAGTGACCACCGATCGGGCCCGTGCCCCGCGGCTCAGCCGCTGAGGCTAAGGATCGCGTCTTCGGAGATCTTCTCCATCTTCTCGTGCACGTTGATCGCGTAGAGGAAGCGATAGCATTTACGCGCGTAGTCTTTCCACTCAGTGTAGTCGAACCGCGCGCTGCTGAACGTCGGGCCGCGGAACTCGAACACTGGCGCGCGGCCGCTGAGGTCGTCGGTCACGATGCGGTCGACCGTGTCGCCCAGCCCGCCGAGACCGCGCAGCCGGCTGTTGCCGTTGACGTCCCAGTAGGTCGCCTCGTCGGCGGCGCCCTTCGGATGGGCAGCGGCGCAGAGCGCGTCGCGCCCCTGTGTCATGCCGGCGAGCCACTGCTTCCGCGTGACCGGGATTTGGATCGGCGTGCCCAGCGCGCCGTAATCGGTGATTTTCTGCTCGATCGCCTTGCCGTTGGGATCGAGCTCGGCGCCCGACACCTTCTTGTAGACGTGCTTGCAGCACAGCCCAACCCACTCGTCGGAGCGGTCGCGGTAATGGCGCCGCTCCGTTCCGTCAAGCTGCTCGAACAACGCGCTGAAGTCGGTGCGCGACATGATGTAGAAAAATTGCTTGGCGACCTTGGCGGGATATTCGCCTGAGCCCTTGCGCAGATAGAAGGCGACCAGCGTCAGCAGCCCACGCAGCTTGGCGCTCGGCTTGTGGTCGCGCCAGCCGGCAGCCTTCACGCATTCCTCAACGTCGGCGAGCTTCAGCGCGTCCACGACCGTGCCGAGCGTCGTCGCGTAGCTCTGCGACAGTCCGTCGCCGAGCAGCAGCGTGGCCGCCTCGCTCTTGCTGTTACGTGCGAGGTGGCGGAACAGCTTACGCAGGCGCGCGAGCCGCAGGCCGCCGGATATCTGGGGAAAAGCGCGGATGTTGCAATCGCCTGGATTGTTGCGCTGCACGAAGAGAACGGACACGGGGAAGCCGACGTGTTCGAGCTCCTCAGAGTAGATCCACTGGGTCTTCCGTTTCTTTATGAAATCGTCGAGCCGCTTGCAAAAGCCGATCATGCTGTCGAACTGGGCGATTAGCTGCTCTTCGCCGGGAAACCCGGGATCGGCGCCGGTCTTTCCGGCGTCCACGGGAATCGGCTTGGTGATGAACTCGCAGTCGGTCGCGTCGGCGGTGAGCTGCCAGCCAGTCGGGTCGTCAATCAGGATGGCGCCTTTGGTGTGGCTCTGGAGTTGCCCCAGGGTCTTGCCGCGTTCGCAGATCGCTTCGACCTGCTTGGCGAAGGCGGTGTTCCAGAATTTCCGATCCTTGGTGAAGGAGGCGTCAAGCCCGGCGCGCAGATTGGCGCCGGGCTTCCAGACGTTGATGTTGGTTTGAAACTCGAAACCGAGTGCCACCGCGCGTTCCTCCCCTGCTTAGTATGAGTTAAGTATAGAAGGACTATCAGCCATTTTTTGTCCGGGCCCATAAGTAGTTTAGTGTCAGCAGGCCGATTCTTCGCCGTCCGATCGTCCTGACTTTCGCCCAGATTGCCGCCTCCAACATACTCCAGCGCCCTGGCGCGCTTTCAGCAGGACTTCGCTGTCGCTGACAATGGTCGGATTAGTCATAGTCCGGCTTCGCATCACGCGATCGACTGAAGCGTCTTGGCTTTGGAACCATCGCATCGATCTCGTCCGCGATCTTGAGCTTGTCGCGGGTGGCCGGACGCCAAATTAAGGGCTCTTTTCCCGAGCTTTCTTGACTGCTGACGTCGAGAACGTTTGCTGACTTCAAGGAGAGTCCCCAGGCGCCCCGTCAAAATGCCATATCCGCTTTACGGCAGGATTAAGAGGGGCGTAACCGGTTGAGACGACCACGGCGCAAAGAGCTGCTGAATGTCAGGAATAGGTCGTTGACGGGCTATGCAAGGGTTGTTAATCTCCATAACTACAAAATCTGTAGCAAATATATAACAATCAGATATAAGCAATAATCGACGGCTTTACCTGTAAAGCTAATCGCGCTGGGTTAGCGCCCTGAGGCTCGGATCGCTAACCATACAAAGGGAGTTGAAGTGCGCTCACACATCATCCGGCATTCCTTTTTGTTACCGCTGCTATTGCTAGCATTTTGCTACAACCTGCCAGCCTCGGCCGCGGTTACCTGTCCGCTCACGGTCACCGGCGGCACGGTGCCGTGCCCCGTCCCTGTTTCTGCGTATCAATCCCTGCAGGACGAGGCCGTGCAGGTGCTCGAGGCCAAAGGCTACCCGGCCGATATGACGCCTGCGTTCGCCCGTAACGCCATCCGGGCCTACGTGTTCGCGCGGCTCTTGAGCATCATCCAGGAGGACCCGGCAGAGCGCAGTCAGCAAGAACAGGATGCCTATGCTGTCTTTAAGAACGCGGTACACGATGACCACGTGGCTATCGCCGCCAATGCCTACGCGTACTGGAAGTCTTTGGACGATGGGGATCCTTGTTTTAGCGGCGGCTCATCACAGAGCCGGGTCTACGTGCCGCCCAATGCGTTGGTATCGCTGCTGTGCGAAGCTTTCCAAGACAAAAAACCCAATCAGCGGGAAGTCTACCGCGGCCGCGGTGCGACCGAGACCTACGATGCCTTGCTAACCGGTAGCGGCGCGTATCAGGTTGCCGCCGTGCTCAACAAGCTGGATTGGTTCGCCGGTGGGGTAGACTTGTCTCAAGGGGCTTTGTTCCAACACGACTCGGCGGCACAGAAGCGTTACCAACAAGCGATGGACCAGATTACCGGGATGGTAAGCAACGACAACAAGATCGATTTTCTCACCGCGTTGTTTGTCGACGGGATTAGCCTGGAATTGACCCCTGCCACCGTGGTGAAGGGTTTGCTGGTGTTGGGCACCACCGCTTGGCAGACTGGGGACTTTACCGCGATCGGTAACGACTTACGAGCCGAGTTGGCTGCCAGCTATGCCGCGCAGCCCGACCTGAAGCAAATGGCCAACGGCCCGCTGACCGAACTGATGTTGGTGTTTATGGGCCAGGTGCTTGGACCGCCGGTGGAAGCACCTGCACCGGTGCCCCATCCGTGTTTGTTCAACAGCGGGGATAGCTGCCAATACTGGCACATTGATACGGCCGACCCGGATCATATCAACGACACCTATGCCGGGTTGACCCCACCAAACGGAATGGTGGGGTCGGATCTGGCCATGCGCCCGAAGGACGGTAGTAATTGGACCAATACAAGCGAATTGTCGCCGCCGGCCGGTGTCGCGCTCTGGGCGGTAAAGGTCCCCGGTAAGTCTTACCTCAATGGCGAGTTGGGTGGGTTTTCGACGCGGTTGCAGGATCCCTTACAGCCCGGGGTGAACAGCCCTTTGGATTTGCACATCGATCCCCATAGCGGCCTGTCGGTCTACGTGGCGGACAACTTCCTGGTGCAACTGCCGTTCAATGACACGACTGGAAAAGAAAAACCCGATGATTGGAAATACGACACCGTCCTCAAGTATCGGGGCTGGAACGGCGATTGGTGGAAGGCGTATTTCGTCAACGGGACTTTCTTGCAGTTGCGCAACAGCCGGCCGCTGCAAGGCTTGGTTCAGGTCGCCGGTTTCCAGCAAGACGACGGCGGCCAGGTCATTCAGAACGGCACCTACCACGACGGTTACACATATTGCAAGGCCTGGACCACCGGCGATAGCTATCAATCCGGTTCTTATCGTGTTTACGGTCAAGTTGACGGTAACTGCCTACTTTTATCGAGAGATTTTGATCTCAGCCAGATCGCGGTTGGCGATGTGATCGCTATTGGTGGGCAGACGCGCACCATCAAGAATATCGTCAACTGCGAAGGCACCGACCTTGATAACCTCGGTGATGTAGAAGACTTGTTCATCGGCCAGATGCGCTGCGACCAGAATTCCGATCCTGGGCATACGCTGGACCCGGCCACCACCAACTGGAATGGCAGGGCGATTATCGTCAATACGCCGCTGGCCAGCCTCAAAGGCACCTACGGCGGTCCGTCGCGCTGGTTTACGTTACGCAAGCTGCACAAACTTAATAGCTGTGGTAAGGCAACCACCGGGTCGAATCTCTTTAGTTGTAAGACGGAAGCGCACCAGGATCCCGCGACCGGTGTGGTAACCAATTACAACCCCAAGGATTACAGCAATTGCCCGAACTTTGGCCCGTCATTCCCTGGTCATCCCAGCGTCGTCCAGGGAGGCAACGATGCGTATTTGCTGCTGGATTCTGCGTTGGGAAGCGGGGTCGCTGTTCACCAAACTGGATTGCTTTTACAGCCCGCTGGTGCGCTTTCAAGCCACCGACGGAACCGACTGGTCCGGCATTTATCTGCAAGCGCCGCAGGCCGTGGACGATTACTACACGGTTGTAGGCCCGACCACGGTGAGTGCCGCCGGCGGTGTAGTCGGTAACGACCATATCCCCAGTCTTACCGCGATTGCCGACACCTCCGATTATACGGTCAGCCTGGTTCAAGACGCTTCGCACGGCACGCTGCAACTCAACAGCGATGGCTCGTTCACGTATACGCCCAAAGCTCAATACGATGGCGGCTCCGACGACCCCTGCCAGGAGACACCAGACAAAGCGTACTGCGGCCCCGATTCGTTCCAATACCAGGTGTGCGCCGAGCGAACGCCAGGCCCGGCATGCGCGACCGCTACCGCTTATTTGAGCGTGGTTAACGCCCCGCCGTCGGCTTACGAGGTGACTATGAGTGGGCCACTGCAAAACGGCGATACTTACTACAAGGCCACGTACACCTATTACGATCCCGAGGGTGATGCAGAGGACACGACTGCGCAAGGGACGGAATTTGACTGGTACGTCACATTAAACGTACGAGCAAGTGGTGGTTAAAACCCACAGCGCAACGTTTTATCCCGGTCAAGCGAATCTGGCGCACCAGATTAGCAGTGTCGACAAAGTCGAGGTGACGCCGGTCGCGCAATACGGCAGTTGGCCCAACGAGTGCTCGGCCGGCCGGTTCGGATCAGTCGTGGGATCACAAATATATCGTCAACGGCAGTTGCACGCCGAATTATTTGGTGGGTGGCAACCCCACATCGACCTGTACCTTTTATGCCGAACTCATCAATGTACCGTACCCGGTCAATGAGCCGTATACCATGCAGATCGGCATCGTGGACGGTGCCAGCAGTTTCACCTTGGAGCCAACTTACCCCACGTTTTGTTCTTTTGAAAGCATTGCTGGCTATGCAAGTCCGACCAAGCCGACGTGCACGGCGACCGTGACCAGGCGCGCCAATACGACCGATAGCAATACGGCCGTCGTGGTAACAGCCGCGCTACGCAAAGGATACGGCGTGGAAACCGGGGACCTGGTTCAGCTTGATACCGGCCGCCTTAAGTAATCCTAAGAGCTTGGGGCGCACCGCACCCGCTGGAACGGCGGCGGTCGACGGTTTGGCCGAACCTGGCGCCGGCGGCGAGGTCAACTGTAATCCTGCGCTGGTGAACTTGGGTGGCAGCAGTAGCTGCAACGCGGTACCCAATCAGGGATGGCGGTTCGCCGGCTGGGATGCGCCGGCCTGCAATGGGATACTCGACCCGAGTTGCCCCCTACCAAATATCACCAGTTCCACCTCGGTGCCGGCCCAATTCGCGCCAGTGATCGCGACCCAGGTCCAGCCGGCAGACAGCGGTAGCGCCTCTTGTACGCCCAACCCGGTACCGCTGGGCGGAACGACCACTTGCACGGCAACGGCCGGCTCCGGTTATGAATTTGTCGGCTGGAGCGGGGCGTGTTCGGGCTCGGATGCGGTCTGCCAGCTCACGTCGATAAGGGCGCCCGCCAGCGTAACGGCCAACTTCGCGGCATTGGTGGTCAATCCGCAGCAAACGGCTAGTGGTCTGCCATTGGTTAACGTGCAAGCCGGCAGCGGTTGGCATCCCACCCCCGGAAGCGACCCGACCCAACCGTCGCTAGGCTGGATACCGTTAACGGGCAGCAGCAATTCGCCTGCGGTGGCGCCCCCGGCCGGGGTGGATTTGCCCTATGGGGTACTCGGCTTCGTGCTCACCGGCGGCACGCCGGGGAGCAGCGCCGATGTCACGATACAGTATCCGGACCCGCTGCCGGCGAATACCGAGTACTGGAAATACAACCGCGCCACGAAGCAGTGGTACCCGCTCGCTCCCAGCGGTTACACGGTGAGCGGCAGCACCATCACGCTGCATCTCACCGACGGCGGCACCGGCGACAGCGACGGCGCGGCCAACGGCGTCATCGTCGATCCGGGCGGCCCGGCCGTGCCGAAGAGCGCTGGCGGCGGCCAGGCCAAGCCCATCCCGACTGTGGATGAGTTGGGACTTGGCCTGCTGGCCGGCCTGCTGGGACTGCTCGTGCTCGGCTGGCGCTGGGCCCGCTTAGACTGATCGAGCGCGACTGCCGCAAGTGGCCCGGGTTCCCCGTCATGCGCGCGGCGGAACCCGAGTGAAGCCTTGGTTCGATGGAGTATGCCCTTTGCTGTTTGCGGTCGAGCGAGACGCCGGGGCCAACACCTGCCCGGTGATTCGGCGGTAGCTGTCGGGCGCACCGGAATACTGCTCCCGCTACTCGCGTAGAACCGCATCGACGGACGTGCCTTGCACCACAGCGCGCTGGTGCGCTTTCAGCAATGTTTCGTCGTCGATAGTGACAGCGAGTTTGGCCATGATTCCGTCACCGTGCTACGCGGAAACAGCGTAGCACGGCGGATGGCGCGGCTCACCCGATCGACCCGATCCTGTCCCCTTTGGAGACCACCGCGTCGACCTCCTGGGCGATCCTGAGCGTGCCGCTGGTGGGGGCGTGGATCTCGTACTGGACCTTCTCCACCATGACCTCGGCGATCAGGTCGCCCTCGCGGACATGGGCACCGTCGTTGGCCAGCCAGGCGGTGATCACCGCCTGGCTGTCTTCCTCCCACAGATCGTTGGGTATGGTGACCGCCAGCGTCATGTCAGTGCCCCATCCGCTGGCAGGCTGCGCATATTTTCTCCACGCTGGGCAGGGCCCACTGTTCCAGCGGCCGGCTGAACGGGATCGGAATGTCCGGGAACGCGATGCGCTGCGGCGGCGCCTTGAGGATGGATATGTCGCGTTCCACCACCGAGGCGATGATCTCGCCGCTGACGCCGTAGCTGTGATAGTCCTCGTCGACCACCAGCAGGTGCCCGGTCTTGGCCACCGACTGGAACACGTGATCGCGATCCAGCGGCACCAGGGTGCGCAGGTCGATGACCTCGGCGTTGATGCCGTCGCCAGCCAGCTCCTCGGCGGCCTTGAGGGCCTGGTGCACGCCGGCCGCCAGGCTGACGATGGTCACGTCACTGCCTTCCCGTACCGTCTTGGCTTTGCCGAACTCGACGGTATACGGTTCTTCCGGGACTTCCACCGTGGCGCCGGGCTCGGTGCCGAGCCAGCCCATGCCTTGCAGCTTCTTGTGAAACATATAGACGACCGGGCTATCGTCGCGGATGGCGGCGATCATCATGCCTTTGGCGTCGTAGGCGTTGCTGGGGGTGACCACTTTCATGCCGGGCAGGTGGGCGAACGTGCCGTACAGGCACTGCGAGTGCTGGCCGGCGTCGGAATAACCGCCGCCGGTCGAGGTCATCAGCACCATCGGTACCTGCACGTGGCCGCCCGAGAAGTAGATGTTCTTGGCCATCAGGTTGTAGATGGCATCGAAGCAGACGCCGAAGAAGTCGACGAACATCAGCTCGGCGATGGGCCGCATGCCGTCCATCGCCGCGCCCACCGCGGCGCCCATGAACGAAGTTTCCGAGATCGGCGTGTCGCGGATGCGCTGTTCGCCGAATTCCGCCAGCAGGCCTCGGGTGTTGCCGAACACGCCGCCTAGCTGGCCGATGTCCTCGCCCATGACGAAGACCTTGTCGTCGCGGCGCATTTCCTGGGCGATCGCTTCCGCCATTGCGCGGGCGATGGTGAGTTTGCGTTCTGTACTAGCCATGATGGTTCTCCGGGGCTGGGCGGATGCGGGTCAGGCAAACACGCAGGTCAGCGCGTCTTCCGGGTCCGGGTAGGCGCTGTCGCGGGCGAAGGCAATCGCCGCATCGACCCGTTCGCGGGCCTGGCGCTTGATTGTGTCCGCTTCATCGGCGCTCAGCTCGCCGTGCCCGATCAAGGCCTTCTCAAACGCCGGAATCGGATCCTTGGCCACTAATGCTTCCTTTTCGCCCTTCGGCCGGTAGCCCTCGGCGTCGCCCATGAAATGACCGGCCAGACGGTAGGTTTCCAGGTCCAGCAGGCTGGGGCCACCGCCGCCACGGGCGCGTTCAACCGCCTCGCCGGCCGCCTCGTAAATGGCGATGGGGTCGTTGCCCGGCACGAACACACCGGGGATGCCGTAGGCCACAGCACGGTCGGCGTTGTGGGTGACTGAAGTAGCATGATCCTTTTCCACCGAGATCGCCCAGTCGTTGTCCTCCACCACGAAAATCACCGGCAGGTTCCACAATGCGGCCAGATTCAGGGCCTCGTGAAACGCGCCCTGGTTGGCCGCGCCCTCACCGATGAACGATACCGCGACGCCTTCCTTGCCCTGCATCTGGCGCGACAGCCCGGCGCCGACCGCCGGACCCATCCCCTCGGCGATAATGCCGGAGCAGGCGAAGTTGACCGCAGGGTCGAATAAATGCATGTGTCCGCCGCGGCCGCCGCTGAGGCCGGTTTTCTTGCCGAAGATTTCCGCCGCCATGCGGTTCAGATCGACGCCTTTGGCGATGGCGACATGGTGCGGCCGGTGGGTGGCGGTGATGACATCGGTCGGCTGCAGATGGGCGCATACGCCGACCGCGCACGGCTCCTGGCCATTCGATAAGTGCATTTCGCCGGGTATCGGGCCGGCCGCCATGTTGAAGACTGGCTGCTTGCCCTCGAGGTAGATCTGCTCGATGGTCTCCTCGAAATAGCGGCTGATCAGCATGTGCTGGTACATCCAGCGGTTCTTCTCAGGGGTGGGTTTCATGGTTATCCTCCAATGGTCTCAGTCAAATGCGTGGCGTCCTGCTGGATCTGGGTGGTTATCGCGCCGGTGAGGCGCTGCCAGTCGCTCGCGTCCCAGCGGCGCCCGGTTAACGGCGATATTGCTCAGCGACCGTGGTGTGGGCGTCGGCACTGCAGCGCCGGGCGATCCCGCTGTATTGATAGAACATGTTGACGGCGTCCACCAGGGCCGCCGGATCGGTGTCCACCAGCAGCATCGCGTGCGCCAGCACGACGATCTCACGCGGCCGGTTTCCGCCAGCGCGCATGATCTTCCAGCGCTGGGCGGTGCCAGCGATTTTCCGGTCGGCCACTAGCAGATTGTAGCGGCCGTTGCAGAAGGCGCCAGCGACCGTGCCGTAATGGGTGGCAAGGCCCTGGGCCGCAAGCGCTGCTTGGATCGGCTGGCACAGCCGCGCGTAGGCGGCGGCCAGCGAGGCGTCGACGCCCGGTTGGCGCCATACCAGCGATAGATTCAGCACCCCCGGTCCCTGCGGAACCAGGTCACCGCCGCTGGCGCGCACCACTACTGGCCAGCCATATGCGGCCGAGTGGCCCGCCGCCCTGGCGAAGCGCTCGGGGGGGACGAGGGCACGCGGCGCAAATAGTGATCGCGTGGTCCGCCACAGGCGCCAGCCGAAAACCGATTTCGCCTCTGGCGACGTGGGCGAGCAGATCCCGCTCCAGCTCAATGGCTTGCTGCGGTGCCAGATGCACCGCAGCGGCCATTGCGGCTGCGCCAGAGCGGCCGGCCGGCGTGGCATTCGTGGCTTCACCAGCCACGCTGTGACTGGCGTCCATGCCGGATGCCTCAGTCAATGCTGGTGCTGAAGTGCTCGATGAGCAACCGGTTGATCTCGCCGGGGACCTCCATTTGTACCATGTGGCCGGCGCCGTCGATGATCTCGATCCGGGCACCGGCGGGCGCCTGCCGGGCGTGATCAGCCGGTATGATCCGGTCGGCCTCGCCCCAGATCACCAGGATTGGATGGCGCTCGGTGCTGACGGTATCGGCCAGCCGCTGCTGCTGGCGGCCCTCGCGGAACAGTTCATCAGCCAGTGTCTGCAGCGCCTCGGCGACACCGTCCAGGCGTTTGTACTTGAGCAGGTCGTCCAGCAGTTGCCGGGTCACCAGGTCCGGATCAGCGAACAGTTGCTGCACGTGCGGTTTGAGCTGGCGCCGTGAATTGGCGCTGATGAAGCCCTCCAGGTAGTCACGGTTGATGTCCTCTCCGAGCCCGGCGCTGCCGATCAGGCTCAGCGACTGGACCCGCTCCGGGTGTTCACGCGCCAGCTGCAGGGCGACGGCACCACCCATGGAGTGTCCTACCAAATGGGCCTGGTCGATGCCCACGGCATCCATGAAGCTGCGTACACTGGCCGCGAGCCCCGCCAGACTGGCGTCGGCCAGGGCCTTTTCAGACTGGCCGTGGCCGGGCAGATCCAGCGCGTACACCGTGTACTGCTCCGCCAGTGCCTGCAGGTTGAACAGCCAGTTGTCCAGATCACCGCCAAAGCCGTGCAGCAGCAGCACCGTCTCGGCGCCGTCGCCCTGGCGGGTGTAGCGCAGCCGCTGACCGTCTACCTCGATAAACTGATAGGCGCTCTCCTGCTCGCTGTCGGCGTCGTCCTCGGGCGGCGTGAAATTGGCCTGGAAGTCTTGGACGTAGTGGTCGATGTCAGCGTCGGCTACAGCCTCGTCGGCGAGCACCGCGAGCAGATCACCGACCGGGTGTACCTCGTCGGCCTGCGCCACGATGCGGCGCAGGCGACCGGAGCCGGTGGCTTCGACCGCACCGGCGATTTTGTCGGTCTCGACTTCCAAGATCTCGTCGCCGACGGCGATGTCGGCGCCTTCCTCGACCAGCCAGTCGACCACCCGTCCTTCCTTCATGGACAGGCCCCATTTGGGCATCACAATGGGGGTGATGCTGGAATCGCTCACGGTGACCTCCTAAGCGGCAATCGCGCGGACGGCGGCGACGATCTTGCCGGCACTGGGAATGTAGGCATCCTCCAGGCTGGGTGAGAACGGCACCGGTGTGTGCGGCGCCGTGACCATCCGCACCGGTGCCCGCAGGTCGTCGAAGGCCTCCTGGGCGACCAGGGCGGCCACGTCGGCGGCGATGCTGCAGCGCGGGTTGGACTCATCCACTGCCACCAGCCGGCCGGTTTTCTCCACGCTTTCCAGGATGGTATCGGTATCCAGCGGTGAGGTGGTGCGCAGATCGACGATCTCGCAGCTAATGCCGTCTTTGGCCAGTTGCTGGGCGGCCTCGATGCAGCGATGCACCATCAGGCCGAAGGCCACCAGGGTTACGTCGTCGCCGTCGCGCACCACGTTGGCCTCGGCGAATGGGATGGCATAGGACTCTTCCGGCACCTCGCCCTCGACGCCGTACAGATTCTTGTGTTCGCAGAAGATCACTGGGTCGTCGTCGCGGATGGCCTGGATCAGCAGGCCCTTGACGTCATAAGGGCTGGACGGCACCACGACTTTGAGGCCGGGGATGTGGGTGAAGATCGGGGTCAGCATCTGCGAATGCTGGGCGGCGGCGCGAAAGCCGGCACCGACCATGGTGCGGATTACCACAGGGGTTTTGGCCTTGCCGCCGAACATGTAGCGGAATTTGGCGGCCTGATTGTAGACCTGGTCCAGGCAAACCCCTATGAAGTCAACGAACATCAGCTCGGCGACCGGCCGCATGCCGCAGGTCGCCGCGCCGATGGCGGCGCCGACATAGGCCGATTCCGATAGTGGGGTATCCAGCAAACGGTCGCCGTATTTGGCATAAAGCCCTTTGGTGACACCGAGGACGCCGCCCCAGGCGTCTTTCTCGCCGGGGCTGCCGGTTCCGCCGACGATGTCCTCACCCATGACGATGACCGAGGAATCGCGCGCCATTTCCTGGTCGAGCGCCTCGTTGATCGCGTCTTTAAACGAAAGCTTGCGAGCCATGATGGTCTTCTCCCCGGTTCAATACGTCAGGTAGACGTCGGTTTCCAGATCAGCCACGGTGGGTTCCGGCGCCGCCTGGGCCTGGGCGACGGCGTCGTCGATCCGTGCCAGCACGTCGTTATCGATTGCTGCCATCTCGTCGGCGGTGATCACACCGGCGCTCATCACCCGTTGACCAAACAGCTTGAGGCAGTCGCGCTCGTTGCGGATGGTGTCAATCTCGCCGCTGGCACGGTAGGTTTGGGCGTCGCCTTCGAAGTGCCCAAAGAACCGGATCATCTGGCATTCCAGCAGGGTCGGGCCGCCGCCGTGGCGGGCCCGCTGGATAGCTTCACCAGCGGCTTCGTAGACGGCGAAGAAATCGGTCCCATCGACGGATACGCCCGGCATACCGAAGCCGCTGGCGCGGTCGAGATAGCTGTCGCAGGATACCGCCCAGTCGGCCGACGTGGACTCGGCATAGCCATTGTTTTCCACCACGAATACCGCCGGCAGGTTCCACACCGTCGCCAGGTTCAGGCTTTCCAGGAAGGTGCCCTGGTTGGATGCGCCGTCGCCGACAAAACTGATCGCCATGCCGCCAGCACCCTGCAGCTTGGCCGCCAGGCCGGCCCCGCAGACCAGTGGCGCGCCAGCGCCGAGAATGCCGTTGGCACCCATCATGCCGACGTCCAGCTCGGCGATGTGCATGGAGCCGCCCTTTCCGTGGCAGCAGCCGGTTTTCTTGCCGAAAATTTCGCCCATCATGGCGTGCACGTCGACGCCCTTGGCGATGCAATGGCCGTGACCGCGATGCGTGCTGGCGATCTTGTCGGTGGGCCGCAGATGGCTCATGATGCCGACCGCCGAGGCCTCCTCGCCCGCGTACAGATGGACGAAGCCGGGAATGCCGCCCTTGGCGAATTCCAGATGCACCCGTTCCTCGAACTCGCGGATGGTGCGCATGCTGCGGTAAGCAGTCAGCAGTTCATCCCGCGCCAGCGGGAAGGGATTCTCACTCATGGTGGGTTCCTCCGGAGTGGTCTTGGTGGAACAACAGACGTTGGCGGGCCGCGGCCTGCATGATGCGCGGCACGTCGATGGTGAACAATGTATCGGTGCGCAGGGTGATGGTGATCCGGTCGTCGGGGCCGAATTCGATCTCGCGTTCACCGTCCAGCGCGATGGATCCGCCCGGCGTGCTGAGCGGGTAGGGGGTGTTCGGCGTCAGCCGGCGATGCCCGGCGATGCCGACCGCGCTCATCAGTCCCGGTCCGATCGGCGCCGACAACACCTGGCGCGCACGCCCCGCGGGCGTCAGGGTAACGTGCAATCCTTCCGGGGCATGCCGCGCAACCGGGTCCAGTAGTCCGGCGATGGCTGACATACCGATGGCTTCCGGAGCGGCAAAGGTGACGAACAGTTCGCGGAAGTTGTCGGCGCGCCACAGCGCCCGGGCGCCGACGTAGCGTTCGCTGGTGACCGCCACGTCGACCAGCGCCAGATCACGCTGGGCCCCATCATTGACGTCGACCTGCAATACTTTGTTGGGTCGCAGCGCGTTGTCGGCCGGGATGCGGCCACTGGCGTACAAGCCCACCGCCAGTCCGGTGATGGTGGGTTCGCGCAGTTCCGGGAAGGCGTTGTTGGTGCCGGTGGACAGGCCGGCGATGGGCAGCCGCCCGCAGCGACTGGCCACCGCCCGGCTGGTGCCATCGCCACCCAGTACCACGATCGCCTTGACCCCGGCGCTAGCCATGAGGTCCGCAGCACGGTGAGTATCGTTGACCGTGCCGCTGACCGGCATGTCCAGGAATTCCACCTCCGGCCAGGGCTGGCGGTCGAGGTTGCGTTCGCGGGTCAGGCCGCGGTTGAGCAGGCCGCTGATGCCACCCTTGTCGGGCATCATCAGCACCCGTCGGATGCCGGTTGCGCCCAGGGCGGCAAGCACCCGCAGCACGATGTTGGCGCGGTCGGCGATCTGCAGTCCGCTGGCATTGGCCACCAGCCGGCGGATATCACGCGCCGACACCGGATTGGCGATGATGCCTACGGTTGCCTGAGACGTACTCATCGAGTCCGTTCCTCCTCTGGATTACAGCATTACCTGATCGGCGGCATACGATCAAGCAAACCCTGCGCCACTATTGTGGATACTCTGACAGATCAGTGCCTTAGAGGATCTCAGGCCACCATCAGCAAGTGAATCGTCTGTCGCATCTGTCACAACTGTCGCAGCCATCATGCGACACCTGTTGCATGTTTTGCACGTTCAGCGCCAGTGCGGCGGCACGATGCCGTAGCGCTGCATCCGGCGATACACCGTGGCGCGGCAGATGCCGAGTTCGCGAGCCGCCGCGCTGACGTTCCAACGCTGCTGACTGAGACAGCGCTGCAACTGCTGCGCAGGGGGCGGGGACACCGGTCCGGGCTGCCGTCCGGGGCATGTTGGTGGTGTCGCCTGGTCGGTGGGCGGGCGCCGGGCGGCCGTCGTCAGAGTGTCTGGCAGGTCGTCGACGGCAATCTGTTGACCATCGCATACCGCGCAGGCGTACTGGATGACGTTGCGCAGTTCGCGGATATTGCCGGGCCAGTGGTGCGCCTGCAGCCGGGCGTGGGCGTCCGGCGACAGCAGTGGGCTGTGACCGGTGCCGGTTTCAGCCTGCAACAATTGCTGCAGCAGGTAGTCCAGGTCGGTCCGTTCGCGCAGTGGCGGCAGTTCGAAGCTGGCACCGTTGAGGCGGTAGAACAGATCGTCACGGAAGTCGCCGCGGCGCACCCGCTCCAGGAGATCATAATGAGTTGCGGCAATGACCCGGATATCGACCGGCAGCGGCCGGTTGGCACCCAGCGGCAGCACTTCCTGTTCCGCCAGGACTCTGAGTAGCCGGCTTTGCAAAGCAAGCGGCATGTCACCGATCTCATCGAGCAGCAAGGTGCCGCCGTTGGCCGCCAGAATCAGGCCGGTTTTGCCGCGCCGTTGGGCGCCAGTAAAGGTGCCGGGCGCGTATCCGAACAGTTCACTCTCGATCAAGGCTTCGGGAATGGCGGCGCAGTTGACGGCGATAAACGGTTTGTCGGCGCGCAGACTGGCATCATGCAGGGCCCGCGCCAGCCGTTCTTTGCCGGTGCCGGTCTCACCGCTCAACAGAATGCTTACCCGGGCGTTGGCCAGCCGGGCGGCCTGAGTGAGCAACCGGTCCATGGCCGGATCGCCGCCGGTCAGGGTCGCCAGCGCCGGGTGCAGCGCGGGCCGGTTGCAGTCGCCATCATGCCAGCGCTCACGCCGGCCATTGCCGGTGGCCGGCGCCGGCGGGTTGGCCAGCGCGAACAGCAGCTGGCGCTGGTGCGAGGTGCGCAGCGCGCGCTGCTCGCTCGGCAAAGCCCGGGCCAGTCGCGGCAGGTCCCCGACGCTACATTCGAACAGCGACTCGAACGGTAGCCCGATCAGCTCCGCAGGATGCAGCGCGCGACCGAGTTCCTGGCACAGCAACTGACGGGCGCGGTGGTTGAAGCCCAGCAGCCGGCCGTTGTCGTCCAGCGCCAGCAAATAATCGGCATCGACGTCGACGAACTCGCAGGAGGTGCTCAGGTGGATTTGCCACTGGCGCCGGAACTGGTGCAGGAAATTGGCGTTCTCGATCTTGTGGGCATAGATCTGAACCAGTTGCAGCGCCAGATGCTGGCTGGACTTGGGTCCGGGTGACTTGAGTGCGGAGATGTCCAGTGCCGCCAGTAATTCGCCGAATGGGTCGTAAATCGGCGCTACGCTGCAGGTCAGCGGAATATGGGTGGCGTCGAAATGATCGGTCTGGTGCACGGTCAGAGGCTGACCGCTGCTGAGGCAGGTGCCGACCCCGCAGGTGCCGGCATGGATCTCGCTCCAGTCGGCGCCCAGATAGAGACCAGTCTTGCGAAGTTGTTCCTCCAGTGCGCCGTCACCGATGAAATCGACGGTGATCCCGCGGCTGTCGGTGAGCAGCATCACGTAACCCATGCCGGCCACCGACCGGTACAGGCTTTCGACCCCGTGCCGAGCCACCCGCAGAAATTCCTCCAGCCGCTCGGCGTGCTCGCGGATCTGCGCGGACGGCAGTATGACGGCCTCGCGCATCACTGACGGATCGAGCCCGTGCTGCTGGACACAGCGTTGCCAGGACTGCAGGATCAGCGGATCGCGCTGACCGGGCGCCGGATCGGGTCGATCGACCGAGCTCAGTACATCGTCGATATGCCGCAGCTTCAGGTTCACACCCATACGTGCTGTCCTCTGGGCGGTGGTGGTGCCTGATCTCTCGGGCGTGCTTTAGCCCTTGACCCACTGGCCGCTTTTCTTTCTTCGCGATGGTGGGCCGTAGCCCACTGACAAAAAGTCAGTATACTACGCTGACGATGCCCCGGCGGGGCTTCTGCGGCCAGCCTGGTTCAGCCGGCAATCGCTAGCCGGGTGGTCTCCTTCAGTTCCTCCATCACCACGAAGCTGCGCGAGTCGCGCACGCCGGGCAGGGTCTGCATTATGTGGCCCAGCAGCGCGGCATAACCTCTGATGTAGCCTCGCGCTCCAGCCGCCGGACCCGCTCCAGGCAAGGTGATGTGCGCAGACCCACCTTTTCGGCCAGGTCGACATAGGCGATTCGCGCATTGTGCTGGAGCTCGCGCAGAATACGGCGATCCATGCGATCAAGGGTACGGGGTTTCTGTGGGGACATTGCGATATGAAATTCTGTAAGAATATTAGAAGACGGGCACCCGGCTGGGCGATCGGATCCGGGTGGCCGGCATTGCCGAACTGGCCGGGTTTGATCTGCGGCTGCGGGAATCCCGGCGACGACCACCGTCGGTGCGGTCGAGCCGGCGGCGCATGGCTGAGATAGGATCACCGAACGGCGCCTTCAGGGCGCCGTTCGGCCGTCACGCGGTGCCGGTACCGGCGTGGGCAGGCATGCGGGTAGCCAAGTATAAGCCCATCAGTATCAGGGTGCCGCCGGCGTAGTGAAAGCCGTGCAGCCGTTCGCCGAGGAACACGCCCGCCAGCACCGCGGTGAAAACCGGTGTCAGGTAAATGAACATCGCTGCTCGCGAGGGGCCGACCCGGTGAATGCCGTTGTTCCAGAACGCGTACGCCAGAATGCCGGGAAAGATCGCCACATAGAAGAATGGCGGAACCAACCGCGGATGCAGGGTAAAGCCGCCTGCTAGCGCCAGATCGAGCAGGTAGAACGGCAGGATTACCAGCACCCCGAACCCGATCTGCACGGTGAGGAACGCAATCGGATCGAGCGGCACCGCCTGGCGCCGCAGCAGCACCGAGAACAGACTCCAGCACGAGATCGCGCCGATCATGATCAGATCGCCGGGTTGAAAGGCGAAGTGGGCAAAGGTGTGCCAGCTGCCGCGGCCCACGATCACCAGCATTCCCAGCAACGCCAGCGTGATGCCCAGGCCCTGGGCCGGCCGCACCCGATCGGCGAGCATCAGCCAGGCGAACAGCGCGACCATCACCGGCATGGTCGAGTTGAACAAGGCGATGTTCACGGCGGTAGTGGTCTGGGCCGACAGATACAACAGGGTATTGAAAGCGCCCACGCTGAGCGCCGCGAGCAGCGCCAGCGAACGCCACCGCGCGCGGACCACCTTGCGTTGCCGCAATACCCGCGGCAGACCAACCGGCAGCACGATGACCAGCGCCAGCGCCCAGCGCCAGAACGATAGCGCCAGGGGCGGAATCTCGCCCACCACCCCGCGAGCCACCACGGCGTTTCCGGCCCAGAACAGGGCCGTTAGGGTCAGACCGGCGTAAGCGGTCCAGTCATGATGCGATTGCTGCACACTGCCTCCCGATGGCTGATCGAGCCCGGTGCTCTTAAGACCGGCGTCAGCGAGCGATTAGGCCGAATCCGGCCGCGCCAGGCCAGTAGGATCCGGTGGGGGTATGTGCCAACATTCTATCGCCCGCCGCTTTGTTGCAAGTCCGGCAACGCGGCAATCGCCGCATCGGCTTGATCGACCGGTACGAAGATGTGGTCATGGCAGGCGCCGGGGCTAAGGACGGGTTCGATCGAACGTAACAGCGGGGCAACTTCCGAGACAGTTGTTTCCAGCATTTGGGGTGCGTTTGTACGGGGAACATTGACTCGGGCGGATCGATGAGGTTGGGGTAAATACTTTCCAGATCGTTTACCCGGCCTGCACAAAGGACGCAGGCCGGGTAAACGATGGGTGTGGTTGACGTTACATCGAGGAGGCGCCCTCGCGATGTTTGACGGCGAATTCCTCTTCCGGCGAATAAACCAGTGTGGTGCGACCGTACGCGGCGAAATAGAGCAACGCCGCTGCGTACCAGATGGCGACGCCGATGATGCCCTGGCGGTAGAGCGGGTCGGTCAACTGGAAGCCGATGGTTACTATGGCGATGACCACCGTAAGCGATGCACCGAGCGTGCCGAACGGGCTCCGGTAGGGCCGCTCGATATGCGGGAATCTCTTGCGCAAGCGCAGGAAGGTGAGGCCTTGCAGGAGATAGGAGAACATTGCCCCGAACACCGCCATGTTTAACAGCGTGCCGCCGATATAGGTTCCGGCCGCCTCGCCGCCCTCGGAGAACCAGATAACCAGCATCACCACAAACCCGATGAGCGCGCCCGCGAACAGCGCAACGTTGGGCGTCTTGTGCTCGCCATGGGTGACCGAGAGGAAGTGCGGGATATAGCCGGCCCGGCTGAGCGAGTAGATCTGCCGGCCGAACGCGAAGATGATCGAGTGGAAGCTCGCCACCAGCCCCGCGACCGCAAACAGTGCGAGCAGCTTCGCCCAGCCCGATCCGTAGATGGCGGCAAAGCCGTCAAGAATCGGCTGACCCGACGAGCCGTAGGCGAACGCGCCGCCGGGAATCGCCGGGTTGATGATCAGCACCAGGAACCCCAGTCCAATCAGGGTGAACATGCCGAGCATGATGCCCTTGGGCATGTCGCGCTTGGGATCGACCGACTCCTCGGAGGCCAGCGGCAACTGCTCGATGGCGAGGAATAGCCAGACGGCAAAGGGCAGTGCCGCGAAGATTCCCTTGATACCCAGTGGCAGCACCGGACCGCCTCCATTGGGCAGTGCCACGGCAGCGCCGTTAGGGCCGGCGCCCACGTTCATGGCCCATTTCGCGAAGTCGAACTGGCCGGAGAAGACCGCGCTCAGCAGGAAGAAAATGAGAATGCCGATTGCAATCAGCGTGACGAAGACGGTCACCTTGAACGAGAGCGCCACACCGCGGGCGTTAAGCCCCACGAAGATCGCGTAGCCGATCAGCCACCAGAGCGGCTGCCACGCGTCCGGCGTGCCGGTGATGGCGGTCATGTAGGTGCCGATGAAATAGACGACCACTGCCGGCGTCAGTACATACTCGATGTTTTCCGCGATACCGGTGATGAAACCACCCCAGGGGCCGAAGGCGGTGCGGGCAAATGAATAGGCGCCGCCCGTGTGCGGCAGGGCCGGGCTCATCTCGGCGATTGAATAAGTCAGCCCCAGATACATGATCGCGATGATGATAGTGGCGATAAACATGCCGCCCCAGCCGGCCACGGCAAAGCCGAGGTTCCAGCCGGAGAAATCGCCCGAGATCACTGCGCCCACCCCCAGGGCCCACAGCGAAAAGACACCAGCGTGACGTTTTAGTACGCGCTGCTCAAAATACTCTGCTCCCGGGATGTGATAAGCGACCCCGCCTTCGTGTCGTTTGTTTTCGTTAGCCATCGAGTTGTCTCCTCTCCCTCATCCAATTTCGTAGTGCTTGAGTTCCCGCCGTCCGGGTTGTGCAGTACCGGGTGGCGAGCCGCTTGCCCTACCAACCGTTGTCGTGCCTTCTGCCGTCATAATGTCATGTCCTCCTGGGTCACTTGCCGATCAATCAGCCATTGTGAAGCCGGTCCCATTTATACATGCGCAGGAACCATGCCAGCCGCCGCGCTGTGGCGGCGCCGCCGGGTGGTTCGCAAATCTGGTTACGGCCGTGTGGGGCGCACAGCGTCACCGCCGATGCTGCCAGCCGGCCAGCGGCACATCCTTGTGACCCAGCATGATCGATTGTACGGTGACCACGACGTTTTGCCGGCCATGATCGGCCGGGGTGCCCCGTGGTACTACCATGGCACTGTTATGGCGCAGAACGGGCGGTGCTCCAGCAGTGGAAACGCTCGAGGCGACCAATGCTAACGTTGCCGGTATTTGCATGCGCTCGGTTCGAATATGCCATTGAGGTTAGCCTGATGGGCGATGGTCCGCAAGACGTGCGGTCGTTATGGCCGCCCAGGACCCCGTCGCCGGCTACAGAGTTGGGTGGTACATGGGCCGGAGGCTGTCGAACAGGCGGTGATAATCCCGGTACCTGGTTTCCAGAATGTCCCGGTTGCCGGCCTCTGGTTCCAGTGGGACAGCGACGGCGTCTATCCCGGCGGCCGCCGCGTCGATATCAGGGTAGAGGCCGGCGGCGACCGCAGCCAGCACGGCGGCGCCGACCGGCGAGGTATCGCGGCGGATCACCTGTTCGACTACACGGCCGGTAAGGTCGGCGCGAATTTGTCCCCAGAGCCGGCTGTCGGCGCCACCGCCAGCCATCACGATGGTGTCGGTTGCCACCTGCAGGTGCGCCAGCCGTTCGATCACGTCGCGCATGGCGAATGCGCAGCCTTCCAGCAGGGCGCGGCAGAAGTGGGAGCGGTCATGGCCAGGTCCAATGCCGTAGAAGGCCCCGCGGGCTTCCGCGATCCACTCCGGGGCCATCGCCCCGCTGAGCGCGGGCAGGAATAGCAGACCGGCGGCACCCGGTGGGGCCTTGGCCGCGGTTTCGCTCAGCGCCGCGGCAGTGTCGATGCGCAGCAGACGGCACAGCCAGGTGACCGCGCCGCCCGAGAGCCAGCCTGGATTCTCGACGAAATATAATCCGTTGGCATAGCGGTGGGTTTCCACCAGCGCCGCAGTATCGATAACCGGCGCCGGATGCAGCGCGCCCACGACCTCGGCGGTGCCGATAGTGCAAATCGCCCGTCCCGGCCGGGTCAGACCCGCGCCGAGCGGGTTGGAGAAGTCATCGCCGGTTCCGACGGCCACCGGTATACCAGGCGGCAGCCCCGTCAGCCGGGCGCCCGGTCCATGCAACGTGCCGGCCGGGCTGGCAGCGGGCGCAATCCGGGGCAATATACTGCGGTCGATGCCGAAGGCTTGCAGGAGGTCTGGCTCATAGTCGCGGCGTTCAAGGCCATAGAGCATAGTGGTCGAGGCCAGAGCCTCATCGAACACGGCAGCGCCGGTCAGACGTGCCACCAGATAAGATACCGGCTGGTGGTAGCAGGCGACCCCTATTGCTGGTGCGCCGTGGGTTTGCCACCAACGGATCTTGGCCGCCATGTGGGTCGCGTCGGGGACGACGCCGGTGCGTTGCAGCATCTCCCGGGCCGGAATCGGCGGCAGGCAATCGACCGCGCGCCGGTCCGACCAGATCAGGCAGGGGCCCAGCGCGCGTCCCGCCGTGTCCACTGGCACACAGCCATCGAGTTGGCCGCAGATGCCCAGCGCGTTGATCCGCACCGGTGCCACGCCGGTCTGTGCCAGCGCACGTGCAATGGCCGGGGCCAGCGCCTGCTCCCACAGCGCGACATCCTGCTCTGCCCAGCCGGGCTTCGGGTAGCGGGGGCTGTAGCGGACGGCACCTTCACCAACCACCCGCAGGCGCTCGTCTGTCACCACTGCCTTGAGGCTTTGGGTGCCGACATCGATACCCACAATCACCTGATGCCTCCTGTTGCTGACGTGCCCGTTAGCCGCAGGCGGCCAGAACGTCCCGCAATTGGGAACGCAGCAGCCCCTTGCGGGGCGAGAAGTCGCCTCTGAAAAGCGCCGAACCCATGGTGAATGCATCGGCACCCGCTGCGGCCAGTGCCTTGACGGTGTCCGCTGAGTCGACGCTGCCGGCTACGATGAGGCGCCCGCGCTGGCCCAGGGCGCGGCGTGCTGAGCGCACCAGCTCCAGCGGGTCGGCGTCGGTGGCCCGATAGGCGAGCAGATCCGCCCCGGCGCAGCCCTGCGCGAGGTACTGGGCGCAGTCGCGGGCGATCGTCGCGGCGTCACCTCCAAGCCGCGTGGGGTGGCCCTCGGGACGCCCGGGAAAGGGAAAGTAGTCGATATCACTGCCGGCGAGAATGGTAACAATCGGCGCGACGTCGGTGCTCCCCAGCAGGCAGTCCACACCCAGCTCGACCGCTGTCCGGGCCGCCGCCAGACAGGCGTCCCGGGTGGTGCTGACCAGTTCCATGTAACTGATTGCGCCCTGGGCCTTGATGCGCCGATTGAGTTCACGCAGTGTGGCACGGTCGACCCCCACGTCCTTGAAACCGATGTGTCGGAGTGCCAGTGGCTCGACCGCATCGATAACCTCGAGGCAGTCCTCGACCGTCGCGTCGGCCCGGGTCAGCATGAATATGAAGTCCATGACCTCAGGAATCCGGCTTTGGGTGCAATCGGAGGATTGTGCCGACGCTACATTTTCAGTCTGACGTCAAGCGCATCGCGCAGGCCATCGCCCACGAAATTGAAGCTCATTACGGCCAGCGTGATTGCAAGCCCCGGGAAGACCGCCAGCCACGGGTCGATCACGAAATCGCTTTGGGCGTTGGTGAGCATGTTGCCCCAACTCGCGGTGGGAGGCTGGATGCCGTAGCCGAGAAAGCTGATATACGATTCGAGCAGGATGGCATTGGCCGTGTTAAGGGTGGCGGCGACCAGGATCGGCGCCACCGTGTTGGGCAGGATCTGGCGCAGTACGATGCGCCAGTCGGGCGCGCCCGAGAGCCGCGCAGCGAGAATGAAATCCTGCTCCTTCAGCGACAGGATCTGGCCGTGCACGATGCGCGCTATCTCCATCCACGAGGTCAAACCGATGATCAGTGCCACCGAGGGCAGGGTGGGCGTGATGAACGCCGCCAGAAACAGCAGCAGGAAGATGTTGGGAAAACACAGCGTCATGTCGGTGAGTCGCATCAGCAAGGTATCGATCACGCCGCCGTAATAGGCCGCGAACGCGCCGATCAGAAATCCGACCACGATGGTCACCGACATGGCGGCGAAACCGACCGCCAGTGATATGCGGCCGGCGTACAGCAGGCGGCTCAACACGTCGCGTCCCAGATCGTCGGTGCCGAGAATGTGGCCAGCACTGAACGGGGCTGCAAACCGGTGTGGGATATCGAGCGTCAACGGATTATAGGGTGCCACATACGATGCGAATACGGTTGCCAGGATCAAGCCCACGACAACGATGAGCCCCAGCATCGCCAGGCGATGCCGCATGAAGCGCTGGAGCACGCGGCGTTTGCGCCGGGCGGGTGCTACCTGGACCTGTGGGATGTTGTCGCCGGACTGGACCGGAATTTCCATCATAGCCATAGCGGGGGCCTATCTTTGGATTAGCGCCAGTGCGCGCGCGTTGCCTGTCGCGCGGATCATCAATGGGAACCGTCGAGTTTGATCCGGGGGTCGATGGCGGCTACCAGCAGATCCGCCAGCAGGTTGCCGAGCACCACCAGGGTGGCCGTGACCATCAGGATTGCCATCAGCACCGGGTAGTCCCGGGTGGAAAGGGCACTCACGAACAGCAGACCCATTCCCGGCCAGGAAAATACGGTTTCGGTTACCAGGGCCCCGCCGAACAACAGCGGCAGCTGCAGGCCCGCCAGGGTGATCAAGGGTACCAGCGCATTGCGCAGGCCGTGGCGTATTAGAACGATCCGTGTTGGTAGTCCCTTGGCCCGCGCCATCCGCATGAAATCCTGATTCAGTATCTCCAGCATCGCCGAGCGGGTGTAGCGACTCCACTGGGCGACCAATACCAGTGCCAGCACCACCACGGGGAGCAGCAGGTGGCGCAGGTTATCGGCCAGTCCGCCGTTTCCTGCCATCGAGTACATGCCCCCGGCCGGCAGCCAGCCGAGCTTCTGGGCGAAAATGAAGATCGCTATCAACCCGAACCAGAACGTCGGCAGAGAGAGCGCGATCATCGCCCAGGTGGTGGCCAGGTAATCGAAGATGGAGTAGCGCTTGACAGCGCCCAGCACGCCGGTGGAGACGCCTAGCACGATAGCGAGCAGGATGCCGCCACCCATGAGTTCAAACGTTGCGGGTACCCGTTCCATGACCAGGCCAAACACCGGCCGGCCACCAAAGAAACTGTAGCCCCAGTGCCCGGTCACCATGCCCTTGGCCCACTTCAGATACTGGATGTAGACCGGCTGATCAAGGCCGAAGATGTGCTTGATGCGGGTAATGTCCTGGGCCGTCACTGTCGGATTGAGCGTGTAGACCGCCAGCGGACCGCCCGGGGCGAGCTGCATCAGGGCAAACCCGATGACCGATACGCCGACCAGCAGCACGCACGCCTGCAGGATTCGATGAAGAATATAGCGACCCATCACACCGATACTCAGAGCAATTGGTTACCCCCGGCCACTCGAGCCGGGGGCAGTAGTGGAGGCGAACAATGCGTGCAGAGATGCCTGCACCTGGTCAGGCGGATTTGCCTCCCATGCTCCACTCGTTGTTGTTCCACGAGTTGGAGGACACATAGGGGTTGGACGTGTAGCCGTGCAGCATGTTATCCACACCTTCGATCTGCTTGTAGGCGAAAATGGGTGTAAACGGCATGTCATCCAGCAGGATTTGCTGAATCTGATCGTAGATCTTCTTGCGCTCTTGCATGTCGGTCGTGGTTACGCCTGCGGCGCAGAGTTGGTCGATCTTCGGGTTGGCGTACTGGACGTAATTCGAGCCGGTACCGGTCTTCACCGGGATCTGACTGCTGGCGATGCGGGAAGTGTAGTCGGGATCCGGATACAGCAGCGGGTCCCACCCGACCATCAACGTATCGAACTGGGACTTGACGGTGTAGTCGCCCCAGACCACCGAGGCCGGCATATTCTTGATGGTCATGTCCACGTGGATCTGCCGGAAGTTCTGCTGCAGTAGCTGCTGGGCCTGCTCCCGGGCCTTGTTGCCCGCGGTGGTGGACATGGTGAAGGCCAGCTTGACGCCATTTTTCTCGCGTACGCCATCCTTGCCGACCCGCCAACCGGCATCATCCAGCATTTTAGCGGCACGCTGCGGGTTATAGCCGGGGTCCTTGAGGTCCTTGTTGTAAGCCCAGTGCTCCGGCGACAGATAACTCAGCGTTCGTTCCGGAATGCCATAATAAATGCTCTTGATCCAGGTTTCCTTGTCCATTGCCATGTCGAGCGCCTGCCGCACGACTTTCTCTTTGAACTGCGGCTTGCCCAGATTGAAGTAGATGAACTCGACGAACGGTAGCGGCGTCAGCACGATCGTGCGGTTGGGCAACGCTTTGGCGCGGCTGTAGAGCTGTGGCGGGATGCCCTGCAGGTCGTAGATGGTGACCTCGCCCGTTTGGAACTGAACATACAATGTCTGCTGGTCGGGCACATATTTCTGAATCAGCGACTTCAGGAACGGCCCCTTGCCGTGATAGTGCATGTTCGGCACGAAGGCGATGTGATCACCCGCCACCCGTTTCTTGAACTTGAAGGGTCCGGTGCCGATCGGATTGGTGTTGAAGCCGCTGGTGTTGATATCGGCGACGCTGCCGAGAATGTGCTGCGGTACGATACTGGTCTTCTGCCAGACCACAATATAAGGCGCGAATGTGTCCTTCAGCTTGATCTTAACCGTGTGCGCATCGGGCGCGCTCATGTCGGCGACGTGATCGTGCCCGGCACGACTGCGGACCACCACTTTGGGATTCATGATGGTCTCGTACGTGAACAGCACGTCCTTTGAGGTCAGGGGCTTGCCGTCGTGCCACTTGATGCCCTTGCGCAGGTGCAGTGTCCACTCGAGCCCGTCCTTGGAGATGCCACCGTTGGCAACCGAGGGAATCTCCGTGACCAGATTGGGCAGGAACTGGCCCTTTTCATTGAGCTTCCAGGGCGCGTCGAATACCGAGTACTCGACCGCGGTCTCGACACCGGTGTTGACGTAAAGCAGTGGATTGAAATTGACGGCCTCCTGGGTAAAAGCGTCAATCACCTGGCCTGACGGGTTCGATGCCGCCACCCGCTCGAAGGCCCCTCCATACAAACCGGTCGCCCGCGCGATGGCGGGCGCAACCATGGTGCCCGCTGCAAGGCCGGTTCCCGTTACCAGAAACTTACGGCGTGTGACGCCCGCTTGTTGATCCTGCACAGCATGTTTTTTTTTCGATGGCATGGTGTTTCTACTCCTGCTCCGGGGATCTCTCCCGATTGTGAGGCTACATCGGCTATAGGGGCTGGTCGGCGAAATGGCACGCGGCCCAGTGCCCGGATGCCAGTTCGCGGTACTCGGGTATTTCGCTGCGACAGCGCTCGCGTGCCAGCGGGCAGCGGGTGTGGAAACGGCAGCCGTCCGGTGGGTGCGATGGATCAGGTGGCTCCCCCTGCAACGGTACGTGCTTGCGCTGGCGTTCAAGCAACGGGTCGGGTATCGGCACCGCCGCCAGCAGGGCCCTGGTATAGGGATGCCTTGGTGTCCGGAACAACGCGTCACGGGTGGCCAGTTCGACGATCTGACCGAGATACATTACGGCGATGCGAGTCGATACGTGCGAGACGACCGTCAGGTCATGGGAAATGAACAGGTAGGTCAGGCCGAGTCGCCGTTGCAGCTCGCGCAGCAGGTTGATGATCTGCGCCCGGATCGAGACATCAAGCGCGGATACCGCCTCGTCGGCCACTACGAAATCGGGATGGGTACTGATGGCGCGTGCGATGATCACGCGCTGGCGCTGGCCCCCGGAAAGCTCATGGGGATAGCGATCGGTGAAGCCACGGCCGAGGCCGACCAACTCAAACAGCTCGTTGATTCGCTCCCGGATCTCTTTCCGGGTGCCAAACTTCTGCGCCAGTAGATGCTCATGAATGCTGGTGCCAACGGTCATGCGTGGATTGAGCGATGAATAAGGATCCTGAAAGATGATCTGCATGCGGCGATGAAGCTGGCGTTCATCCTGTCTCGCCAACGTCGCCAGCTCGGTACCATCAAACCGGATCTGACCGCTGGTGGGCTGGTGAATGCGCAGCAGGCAGCGGCCGAACGTGGACTTGCCTGATCCGCTTTCCCCAACCAGACCCAGGGTTTCGCCGCGTTCAATGCGCAGATCGACACCGTCAACGGCCCGCAGCACCTGCTGCGGGCCGCCCGTCCGGCGCCAAAAGGAACCGTGATGATGGGTGAAGTGTTTGCGCAGTCCTTGCACTTCGATAATGGGCACGCTCGCGTCAGCGGAGGCGGCAGGGTTCCGGGTGCATGACAGCAGCGTTCATGATCGGCGTTCGTTGTTGGCGGCACTACGCAGCACCGTTTGCTGCCCGGCGCTGGTGGCTGCAACGTCGACCCAGCAGGCTGCCGAATGGTCATCGGCCACGGCCTCCAGCGCCGGTGGCTTTTCCCAGCACAGGCGCTGAGCGAACCGGCAGCGCGGCGCAAACTTGCAGCCCCGCAATTGGCTGGCCCCTTCAACACTGCCACCGATGGTCGGCAGGTCCTGATCCATGACGTCATCGATTCGCGGCACGGACTCCAGCAGTCCCAGCGTGTAGGGGTGCGCGGGTTCCGCAAATAATGCCGGCGTGGGCGCGATCTCGACCAGGTCACCGGCGTACATCACGGCGACCCGATCGGTCATCCCGGCGACCACGCCGAGGTCGTGGGTGATCAGTATCACCGACGTATGCAGCCGCTCGCACATGCTGCGGAGCAATTCGAGGATCTGTTCCTGCACCGTCACGTCGAGTGCGGTGGTCGGTTCGTCCGCGATCACCAGTTGCGGGTCGCAGGCCAGCGCGATGGCGATCATTACCCGCTGCGCCATGCCACCGCTCAGTTCGTGCGGATAAGCTTTCAGGCGACGTTCGGGTGCCGAAATCCCGACCATGCGCAGCAGTTCCAGCGCCCGCTCGCGCGCAGCACGCCTGTCCAGCCCCAGGTGAACCTGCACGATCTCCTCGATCTGCCTGCCGACGCTAAGCAATGGATTCAGCGAGGTCATGGCGTCCTGGAAGATCATGGCGATGTCCTTGCCCCGAAGGCGGCGTAGCTGCTCTGCTGGTGAGAACACCAGGGATACGTCCCGTTTAAGAGAACGTCGCCGCCCGCGACGCGTCCGATCAGGCGCAGGCAGCAGCCCATTACCGATAGGGCGATGGTGCTCTTGCCGCATCCGCTCTCGCCGACCAGTCCCAGCCGTTCGCCCTTATGGACGGTAAAGCTGACGCCGTCGACCGCCCGGGTGTCGCCATCCTCGCCACGGAATGCGGTGACCAGATCCTTGATCTCCAGCAGCGGGGTGCCGGTCGAATAAGAGTGTTTTGAGGCGCCTGGTTGTTCCAGGTCGCCGCCGCTCCTATCGTTGTCATCGCGACGCGCCTCAGCCGAGTACCGAAAAGCTGCTGTCAGGGTTGATTTCGCGCCGGCGCGAGTAAAAGCCGAGATCGATCTCGCGACCGGTGTAGCGGAGCTGGAAAGTCAGAGGGGCTAACGGTCGTGATCGTGTCCGTCCTGGCACTTGCGGATAAGTTCAGCCATCAAGGCGCCGGCAACAGGCGCATTCTTGAACTGATTGCCACTCGTGCCGATCGCCATGTAAAAGCCCGGCAGCGACGATTTATCGTAAATCGGGATCCAGTCGTCGGCGACATCGTAGAGATCAACCACGCCCTTGGAATGTTGCGGAATACCCAGCGTGGGGATGCGCAGCCCCAGGCGTTGGGCCTGGGCGGTCCACTGGTCAGTGAAATCACGCAGATAGTCATCAGGGTCGACGTATTCCCGGGTGTCGCATTCCGGATCTTCGCTACCGATAAGGATGTGGTTGCCCGTCTCGGGGCGCGTGTAGCAGCCGATGTCGCTATCGGAGACTACACAGGCCTGGTACTCGTAGTCGAAGCCCTGTGGCGAGGGTACGTGGCAGACTTCCTGGCGCAGCGCCCGGGTCTGTATGGTCATGTCATCGGTCACGCCGGCCAGGTGGTTGATCTTGGACGAATGCGGTCCCGCGACGTTGACGACTACCGGCGCATCAATGGTGTCGCCATTGGCCAGCGTTACCCCGGCGGTTATGCCGGCCTCACGCCGTACCCCGGTAACCTGCGTGTTGAACAGGAAGCGGCCACCTGCGGCCTCAGCCGCGCGTTGTAGATTGTGGGTGGCAAGCTGGGGATCGGTGATGTAGCCGGCGGTCGGGAAAAAGACCGCCCCGTCCAGCATGTTGCCCGTCGTGTCGCCGAATGCGGGGTCGTCGGGTCGTCGTACCGGCGCGAATTCCCGGAGGTCATACAGCGGGAACCGGCGCTGAATCCGTTCGCGGTCCCATGACTCGTACGGTATGCCCAGGCTGTCCATGTTGGCGCAGATGGTCTTTAGGTGCCCGTTTTTGGGCGTTCGCATGACCAGGCAGCCGCAGTCGACGAAGCGTGCCAGGCCCCGTTCATCGGCAGTATCAAGATAGCCGGCCCAGTCTTTCCAGTAGTGATAGCCCTCATGGGCCAACGCGGCACCGTCGACCGTTGAATAATGGGTCCGGATGATGGCGCACGATGCCGCCGTCGAGCCGTACCCGGCGGCCGGCAAGCGGTCGACATTCAGCGTTTTCCAGCCGGCGCGGGCGAGCTCCAGCGCGATAGCCGACCCGATAATGCCGGCACCGATAATGACCACGTCGTAGCGCTCGCTCACGTTGCTGTTCTCCTGAGTTGTTCCGCTGGCGCGGACTGGGTGTAATTGGTTATTGTTTGCGTCGCAGGCGACCCCTGGGGCCGCCTGCTGCTAAGCGGTTACTATTACCCGACAAAGCCCGCGTTGGCAACACGTCGGGGGTATCTCAGGACCGCATGCGACTGCCTTCCGGATCATAAGGCGAGGCTGGGATCAGCCGCGCCGTCCGCTTGACCCCGACGACATGAACCTGGAATTCGGCGCCCGTCACCGCGACATCGGTATCCATATACGCCAGGGCCAGGCTCTTGTCCAGGCAATGACCGTAGGCACCGGAGGTGACGAAGCCGACCCGCCGGTTCCCTTGCCAGATCGGCTCGAAACCCGAGGCGTCGGCGTCCACGGCATCCACTTCCAGCGTTACCAGACGCTGTTTCGGCGGGGCAGTATCGCGTTCCCGCAAGGCGGCCTCGCGGCCGATGAAATCACCCTTGTTAAACGCCACGAAACGGTCCATACCGCTCATGCCGGGGGTGTAGGCATGGGTGAACTCGGCCGACCAGATGCCGAAGCTCTTCTCCATACGCAGCGACAGCAGTGCATTGAAACCGATTGGCGTGACGCCCAGATCGGTGCCGGCGTCGAGCAGCGTGCGGTAAAGTGTCAGGTGCTCGCTGGCGGGCACGTTGATTTCGTAGCCGAGCTCCCCGCACACCGACAGCCGGCCGACGCGCGCCCGGGTGAGCCCCACGTCCAGCGGTTTGCAGGCCAGAAAGGGCAAGGCCTCGCCCGAGACATCGGCCGGGGTCACCCGTGTCAGCAGTTCCCTCGATTTGGGACCGGCGAGACCGAAGCCGACCCAGTTGTCCGAGATGTCGCGCACCGTTACGTTGGCGCCCGCGCGCTGCCGGTCGAACCAGCGCAGATGCCACTGGCGCAGGTAATAGGAACCCATCAGCCAGAACCGGTGGTCATCCCAGTTGAACACGGTCAGGTCGCCCAGCAGGCGACCGCTGGGGCTTAACATCGGCGCCAGGCGCGCCCTTCCGGCGGGCGGAATCCGACAGGCCAGGATGCGGTCCAGCCAGGCGCGGGCTTCCGGACCGCTGATCTCGTAGCGGGCGAAGCCCGAGGTGTCGATGAGGGCGACCTGCGACCGGGCTGCGCGGCACTCGGCACCGACGATGTCGTGGGCGTTGGAGCGCTTCTGGGTCGGCGTTTCCTGAAAGCCCCCGGGCGCGAAATAAAGCGGCACCTCCAGACCCCAGTTGACGCCCCAACGCGCGCCGGCCTCGGTCATGGCCTGATAGGCTGGCGCAGTGCGCAATGGGCGACCTGCAGGGAGCTGTTCGTTGGGGTAGGTCAAGACGAACCGGCGCGAGTAGAACTGGCCGGTGGTGGCTTTGAGGTATGCCCGGTTGGATGCAAACGATCCGTAGCGGGCCACGTCCATGCCGTAGATGTCGGAGCCGGGTTCCCCGTCAATCATCCACTGGGCCAGCGCCAGTCCGACGCCGCCGCCCTGGGCGAATCCCGCCATTACCCCGCACGCGGTCCAGTAATTCGCCACGCCCGGAACCGGTCCGACCAGCGGGTTCCCATCCGGCGTGAACGTGAACGCACCATTAACCCAGCGCTTGATGCCGACGTTGGCCAGGCAGGGGTAGCGTTGGAACCCCAGCGTGAGCTCTGTGGAAATACGGTCGATATCCTCGGGTATCAGCTCGATCCCATAGTCCCAGGGTGCGCCTTCGATATTCCAGTGCTTGTGCTGCACCTCGTAAATCCCGAGCAGCACGCCCTGGCCTTCCTGGCGCAGGTAAGTGAACCCCTCCAGGTCCACCGTCAGTGGCAGCTCGCGACCCAGTGCCGCCACCTCGGGTACGGTGTCGGTCAACAGATAATGGTGTTCCATGGGGCTCACCGGCAGATCGACGCCTGCCATCAGTCCCACCTGCTTGGCCCATAGGCCACCGGCGTTGACCACGTGCTCGGCGATGACCGTTCCGTGTTCGGTGACCACGTCCCAGGCGCCGTCATGGCGCCGGTTGAGCTCGACAACCCGGTTGTGCTGGATGACCTCGGCGCCACGCTTGCGGGCGGCGCCAGCATAGGCATAAACCGCGCCGTAGGTGTCCAGATGACCTTCATTTTCGTCATACAAACCGCCGTAAATGCCACTGACATCGGCGATCGGGCAAAGCTGTTTGATTTCCTCGGGTGAGACCAGCCGCGCGGTTTCAATGCCCATGGTCTGAAACACGGCCCAGGCCGACTGGAGCCATTCCCAGCGTTCCGGCGTCCCGGCCATGTTGATCCCACCGGTCATGTGCAGGCCGACGCTCTGGCCGCTTTCCTGTTCGAGCTCGCGGTAGAGCTTGATGGTGTAGTCCTGCAGCGCGGCAATATTGGGGTCGGAGTTGATGGCATGGAAGCCGCCGGCGGCGTGCCAGCTCGAGCCGGCGGTCAGCTCGCGGCGTTCGATCAACGCCACATCCGCCCAGCCGAGTTTGGTCAAATGGTAGAGCACTGAGGCACCGACGACGCCGCCGCCGATTACCACGACGCGATACTGTGATTTCATTCTGGACCCCACTGATAGGCCGAGGCGCTAAAGCCTCTGTTTGTTATTTGGTTGGCTGCCTGCCTGATGCGGGCCGGCAAACACCCGCTAAACTTACTGGCTGCGATAGCGCGGTGCAAGCGGAACCCGGGCTGGCCTGCGTGCCGGTGTTATCCAGGCCGCGCGCGCCTCAATCATTGCGTAGCAGTGGTGCCGCGGGTTGCCCCAGTGCCCGCCAGGTACCGGCAAAGCCGAGGGCCAGGGTGATAGTGGTGCAGAGTAGTAGCGTAACGACTACAGTGGTCGGCAGGAACTGCCAGTCGCTGTGCATGACCTGAGTCAGCACCGCCCAGGCGGTGACGCTGCCGATTGCGGCGGCGATCAGCGCGGTCAGCAGGCCCAGTAGACCGTATTCCAGCAGAAACGCCCGCAGCACGTCGCGGCGCGTGGCGCCGAGGACTTTCAGGATGACGCTGTCGTAGACCCGGCGGCGGTGGCCGGCGGCGATGGCGCCGGCCAGCACCAGGGTGCCGGCCAGCAGGGTGATGGCGGCGACCATTTGCACGGCTCTTGCAATGCTGGCGGTAATGCGGTTGAGCTGGTCCAGCACGTCCTTGACCCGGATCACGGTGATGTTGGGGAACTGCTCGGTCAGCCGTTGCTGTAACGTCAACTCGGCAGGGGGTGTCGCGACCACTGTGGCCAGGTAGCCGTGCGGGGCGTGTTTCAGTGGTTCCGGCGAGAACATGAAGGCGAAGTTGAGCTGCAGGCTGCTCCAGTCGAGATTGCGCACGTTGGCTATCCGGCCGGTGATCTGGCGGCCCAGTACACTGAAAGTGACGGTGTCGCCCAGATGCAGGTCGAACGCCTTCATGGCGTCGCGGTGCACTGACAACAACGGCGGTCCGGAATAGTCCGGCGGCCACCATTTGCCAGCTACGATGCGGGTGTTGGCGGGCGGGCGCGAGGTATAGGTGAGGCCGCGGTCGCCGCGAATCATCCAGGCCTCACCCGGCTCGACCAGGGCCTTGGCCGGCGCCATGCCCTTGACCCTGACGATCGGCCCGCGCAGGTACGGCACGGCCATGAGATGGCTGGTGCCGGGCACGTCGTCGACCAGTTTGCGGAACCCGGCCAGTTGGTCGTGCTGAATGTCGAGCAAGAAAAACGACGGCGCCTGCTTGGGAATCTCGGCGGTGATGCGCCGGTGCATATTGCCCTGGACCAGCCCGACTGCGACCAGCACGGTCAGTCCCAGGCCCAGCGACAGCACCACGCTTGGCGTCGGCGCGCCGGGCCGCGCGAGGTTGGCCAACGCCAGCCGCAACCCCGGCCGGCGCGGCCGCGGCAGCCACGCGGTGAGCCGCATCACCAGCCAGGCGGCCAGCCGGAACAGCAGCATGGTGAGCAGCGCACCGCCCACGAACCAGAGGGCGAAGCGGCGGTCGGTGGCGGTCACTACGGCGAGCGCGGCCAGCAGCAATGCACTAATGCCGGTCAGCAACTGATAAGGCCAGCGCGGCCGCCGGCTGCCGTTTTCCAGGGTCGCGCGGAACAGGGCGGCCCCGGGGATTTCCAGTGCCCGCGCCAGCGGCCAGACCGCAAAACTCAGCGTGGTCAGCAGGCCGAACAGGGCGGCACTGGCCAGTGCCCCGGGATAAACACCGCCGGCCAGTGGAATCGGCAGCAGATCGTGTAACAGGCCGTTGGCCAGCGGTGGCGTTAAGGCACCGGCGATCAGGCCCAGCGCGATGCCCCCAGCAGCCAGTACCAGCAGCTGGATGAGGTAGGTCTGGAACAAGGTGCGGCGCGGCGCACCGATGCATTTGAGCATGGCCAGCGTCGCCAGCTTGCTGTCCAGGTGGGCGCGCACGGCGTTGCTGACGCCGACGCCGCCGACAAGCAGCGCGGTCAGCCCGACCAGGGTCAGGAACAGCGCCAGCCGGTTGATCAGTTCCTGCAGCCGTGGCGCGGCATTGCGGTAATCGTGTACCCGCCAGGTGGCTTTGGGGAACGCCTTGGCCAGCTGCGCCCGATAGGCCCCGACAGTGATGCCTTCCGGCAGCTTCAGGCGATACTGGTAATACAGCATGCTGCCCGGGGCCAGCAGACCGGTGCCGGGCAGGGATCCGGCCGCCACCATCACCCGCGGCCAGAAACCGAAACCGCCGCCGGAGCCGACCCGGTCGGGTTCACGCTGGATCAGGCCCCGGACCTGATAGGTCCCGGAGCCTATGGCGACGCGGTCGCCCACCCCGACCCCCAGCCGCTGCGCCAGGCCGGGTTCGAGCAGCGCGCCCCAGAGGCCGTCATGCTGTGCCAGCGAGCCGGCGAACGGCCGCTGGTTCGTCAGCACCAGCCGGCCGAACAGCGGGTAGCCGGGTCCGACCGCTTTCAGCTCGGCCATGGTGCTGTGGCCGCCGCCTGGCTTGCGGACCATGGTGCGGGCCTCGATGAACCGGGTCAGGGCGGCACTGGTGCGTTGCAGATATGCGCGCTGGTCGGCGCTGAGGTCGTGGAACACGCTGCGCACGGCGACGTCACCACCCAGCAGTACCCGGCCGTTGTCGTGTAACCCGGCCAGGATGCTGCCGGCCACCGACTGCACCCCGGCAATGGCAGCCACGCCCAGTGCCAGGCAGGCCAGGAAGATACGGAAGCCCTTGAGGCCGCTGCGCAGTTCGCGCCGGGCCAGGCGCAGGGCGATGCGCAGGACGGGCGGGTTCATGGCCGGGCGGCTTGCCACGGTAGCGGCGCCGCCGCGCTGTCGGCGTCGATCCGGCCGTCGCTCAACTGGATGCGGCGGGCGCAGCGGTTGGCCAGAGCCGGATCGTGGGTGATCAGCAGCAGCGTCGCACCCTTGTTTTCGGCCAGTTGAAACAGCAGATCGATGACCTGGGCACCGGTAGCGTGATCCAGGTTGCCGGTCGGTTCGTCCGCCAGCAACAAGGATGGCTGTGCCACCAGCGCCCGGGCCAGCGCGACCCGCTGCTGCTCACCCCCGGAGAGCTGGCCCGGATAGTGGCTTAACCGGTGCGCCAGGCCGACCGCGGTGAGCTCACTGCGGGCACGGTCGAAGGCGTCGCGGCGGTTGGCCAGTTCCAGCGGCACGGCAACGTTTTCCAGCGCCGTCATGGCGGGAATCAGATGGAACGATTGGAATACGATACCAATGTGGTCACGCCGGAACAGTGCCAGCTGGTCTTCGTCGAGGCCGGTCAGCTCGGCGCCGGCGACCCGTACACTGCCGCGTGTCGGTTGCTCCAGCCCGGCCAGAATCATCAGCATGGTAGACTTGCCGGCACCGGAAGGGCCGACCACGCTGACGGTTTCACCGCCGTCGATGGAGAGGTCGATGCCGCGCAGGATCGGCACCGGCCCGGCCGCACTGGGCAGTGTCAAATACAGATCACGAAGCGCGACGATGGGTTCACGAGGTGTGCCGACTGCCAATGCTGTACGCTCCTGTCGAGGGAATTCCTGAGCCGCCCGGCGTGGTCCGCCGCTGGTTGGCCGCTCTTTTGCTGACCCTGGTTCCGGTGCTTGGTTCGCCGGCCTGGGCCGCCAGCAACGCCGGGACAGCACCGATCAGGATTCTCGCGCTGGGCGACAGTCTCACCGCCGGCCTTGGCCTGGAGCAGGCCGATAGTTTTCCGGCCCAGCTACAGAGGGTTTTGCGGGCCAAAGGCTACCACGTAAGGGTGATCAACGCCGGCGTCTCTGGTGATACCACCCGTGATGGTCTGGCACGGCTAAACTGGGTGCTGGCCGCGAAGCCGGATGCGGTGATCGTCGAACTGGGGGCCAACGATGCCCTGCGTGGTGTCGATCCGGCACTGACCCGGGCCAACCTGGACAAGATTCTGCACACCCTGCGCCAGCGCGGCCTGCCGGTGCTGCTGGCCGGCATGCTGGCGCCGCCCAACATGGGCAAAGCTTACGCCGACAAGTTCGATCCGATTTATCCGGCCCTGGCTATCAAGTACGGTACGGTGTTCTATCCGTTTTTCCTGGACGGCGTGGCCACCCGGGCGACGCTGAACCAGTCCGACGGCATGCATCCCAACGCCCGCGGCGTCGAGGTCGTGGTGCAACATATTCTGCCCGCGGTGGAAAAACTGCTGGCGCGGGTTCAAGACAAGACAGGCGATTCTCATGAGTGAACACGAACTGGCCCCGCAGACTCCCGCCCAACGCCGGGATCGCTACCAGCGGCTGTTGCGGGAACTGGAACGACGTGGTCTGGACGGCTTTCTGGTGCCGCGCGGTGATGAGCACCAGGGCGAGTACGTGCCGCCGCGGGCCCAGCGGCTGGCCTGGCTGACCGGGTTCACCGGCTCGGCCGGACTGGCCATCGTCCACCGCCGCGGCTCGGCGATCTTCGTCGACGGCCGCTATACCTTGCAGGTTGCCGAGCAGGTCGACACCACGGCATTCGCGCCGCAGCATCTGATGGATCAGCCGCCGCGGCAGTGGCTGGGCGAGCGGCTGCAGGCGGGGGACCGCATCGGCTTCGATCCCTGGCTGCACACCCCGAACGGGCTGGAGCCGTTGCGCAAGGTCTGTGATAGGGCCGATGCCGAATTGCTGGCGGTCGAGACCAATCCGGTCGATTCGGTCTGGGAGGATCAGCCAGGCGCCGCCGCTGGCGCCGGTGGTGGCGCAGCCGTTGGAGTATGCCGGCGAGCCGGCCGCGGCCAAGCGCGAACGCATCGGCCAGACGCACTGGCGGAGGAGGGCATCGCTGCCGCCGTGCTGACCCAGCCGGATGCCATCGCCTGGTTGCTCAACGTGCGCGGGGCCGATGTCGAGCGCTCACCGTTGCCGCTGAGCTTTGCGGTACTGCATGCCGACGCTCGGGTCGAGTGGCTGATCGATCCGCGTAAACTGAATGATGGCATACCCGAGGAACTGGGTACGGATGTCACGATCGAGCCGCCGCAGCGTTTCGCGGCGGTGCTGGAGGCCCTGGCAGGCCAGACCGTGCGGGTCGATCCCGGCAGCGCCGCGAGCTGGATCTTCGGGCGGCTGGAGCAGGCCGGGGCGACCATAGACCGCGGTGTCGATCCCTGCGCCCTCCCCAAGGCGCTCAAGAACCCGGCTGAATTGGCCGGAACCCGGGCCGCCCATCTGCGTGACGGCATCGCCTTGAGCCGGTTTCTGCACTGGCTGCACCTGAACGCCGCCGACGGCGGTGTGGACGAGCTCGGCGCCGCAGAGCGGCTGCATCAGTTCCGCCAGGACAGCGGCCAGTTGCGCGATCTCAGCTTCGACACCATCTCCGGCGCCGGCGCCAACGGGGCCATCGTCCATTACCGGGTGACACCAAACAGCAACCGCGAGCTGGTGCCGCCGATGCTGTATCTGGTCGATTCGGGTGGCCAGTACCTCGACGGCACCACCGATGTCACCCGGACCATCAGCCATCGGCACGCCCACCGGCGAGCAGCGCGACCGCTTCACGCGGGTGCTGAAAGGGCATATCAACCTGGCCCGGGTCCGGTTTCCGGCCGGCACCAACGGCGCTCAGCTCGATACCCTGGCGCGCTATGCGCTGTGGCAGGCCGGGCTGGATTTCGATCATGGCACCGGCCACGGGGTCGGCAGTTATCTGTCGCGTGCATGAGGGGCCGCAGCGGATTTCCCGGTTCGCGACCGATACCGCGCTGCAGCCGGGTATGATCGTGTCCAACGAGCCCGGCTACTACAAGACCGGCGAATACGGCATCCGCATCGAGAATCTGGTGGTGGTGGCCGAGGCCGAACACGTGCCGGGCGGCGAGCGCCCGATGCTGGCGTTCGAGACCATAACGCTGGCGCCTATCGACCTGCGGCTGGTCGACGCCGCGCTGCTGACCGCCGAGGAGCGGGCCTGGCTCAATGCCTATCACGACCGGGTGCGGGAGATGATCGGTCCGCATCTGGACAAGGACGAGCGGACCTGGCTGGAGTGGGCGACCCGCGTGGTTGAATAGGGCCGGGCTATCGCACAAATTCTAAGGTCGTCGTAGCCGAGACAGCCCCGGGCCGTTGCGTGACAATAGTGATACTTTTCGTAAAATCAGTTATATTCAGTCCGAACAGGCATGTACGCGGACAGGACAGGGGAGTGCTCGGAGCGATAACACAAACGACGCTGGGTGGTGCGTGATATGGGGATGCAGTTTGTCGCCATGCTCACCGCAGCCGCACGAAATTAGGAGTCACCATGCCGCGTTTTCTGCATACCGCCGACTGGCAGATGGGGCGCCGCTACAAGCGGTTCGAGGCCGACGATGCCGCCGCGCTGGCCGAGGCCCGGTTCGCGGCCGTCGAGCGGCTGGCCGAGCTGGCGCGCGCCGAGCGCTGCGATGCCGTGCTGGTGGCCGGCGACGTGTTCGACGCCCAGACGGTGTCGGACCGCACCATCCGCCGGGTCTTCAATGCAATAAGCGGCTTCGCTGGCCCCTGGATCATGCTATCGGGCAACCACGACGCTGCCCTGGCCGAGAGCGTCTGGACCCGTGCCCGGCGTCTCGGGGCCGTGCCGGACACCATCCGTCTGGCGCTGGAACCGGGTGTCGTCGAGCTGCCGGAGCAGGGGATGGCGATCCTGGCGGCGCCGCTGACGCAGCGCCACACCTATGACGACCTGACCGCGCAATTCGACCACCTGGATTCGCCGCCCGGCCTGCTGCGAATCGGCCTTGCCCACGGCAGCGTGCAAGGCGTGCTGCCGGACACCGTTGATGCCATCAACCCGATCGCGCCTGACCGGGCCGCGCGCGCGCGGCTGGATTACCTGGCCCTGGGTGACTGGCACGGGGTCAAGCGGATCGACTCCCGGACCTGGTACAGCGGCACCCCGGAACCGGAGCGGTTCCGCAACAACGAAGCCGGCTACGCCCTGGTCGTGGATATTGCCGCGCCGGGTGCCGAACCCGCTGTCAGGCCGCACTGGACGGGAAAGTACCAGTGGCATCAATGGCTGGAGACGCTGCACGTCTCCAGCGATATCGATGCCCTGCTGGACCGGCTGGCAGCGGTTTCGCCTGAAGCGGTGATCGCGATCGAGCTGGCCGGTCAAGTGGACCTGGCGGGCGAGCAGAAGCTCGCGCAAGCGCTGTCGGTCGCTCAGGCGCGTCACCGCAGCGTTCAATGTGACCGCACCGGGCTGAGCCTGCAGCCGACGGACGAGGATATCGCCGCGCTACACGCCGATGGCTATCTGGGCGATGTGATTGACGAACTGCGGGACCGGGAGCAAGAGGCGCGGGATAGCCGCGCGCGCGAGGCACTGGCTATTCTGGCCGGAATGCTGCGCGAGCGAGATGCCCGACACGGCTGCCGTCGACGACGGGAGCGGGTCATGAAGCTTCAGCGCCTGCGGGTCGAGCAACTGCGCCAGTTCCGCCAGCCGTTCGTTATCGACGGGCTGGTTCCCGGTCTCAACCTGTTTTACGGCCCCAACGAATCCGGCAAGAGCACGCTGGTGCGCGCTATCCGGGCGGCGTTTTTCGAGCGTCACCGTTCCAGCAGTATCGAGGATCTGCGCCCCTGGAATGACTCGGCCGCGGCACCGTCGATCGAGCTGGCGTTTGAATGCCAGGGCCTGAGCTGGCAGTTGCAAAAGAGTTTTCTGCAGCGCAAGCGGTGCGACCTGCAGGTCGCGGATGAGGCGTTTCGATGGCGAGGAGGCCGAGGACAAGCTGGCCGATCTGCTGGGTTACCAGTTTCCCGGCCGCGGAGCCAGCCAGCGCAGACACTGGGGTATTCCGGGCCTGCTGTGGGTGGAGCAGGGCAGCGGCCAGGATGTCCAGGAAGCCGTGGAAAATGCCGGTGATCACCTCAAGTCCGCGCTCAACAGTCTGCTCGGCGAAGTGGCCAGCAGCGGCGGTGACGACATCATCCAGGCGGTCAAAGGGCAGCGGGCCGAATTGCTCACCGCCAATGGCAGGCCGCGCGGCGACTATGCCCAACTCGCCCAGCAGCGCGACGATTCGAAGCATGCCCTGGAGGCGCTGCAAGCGCGGATTGCTGACTATCAGGGCCAGGTCGATCGGCTGGGCGAATTGCGCCGGCAGCATCAGCAGCGCTGAACGCGAACGCCCGTGGGAGGAAGCCCGCCGCCGGTTCGACGCGGCCAGGCAGCAGATTTCAGGAAGTGGAGCAATGGCAGCAGACGCAGCAGCGTGACCAGCAGGCCCTGGAGAGCTGCCGCAGGCAGTTGGAACTGCTCGAGCAGCAGCGCGCGCAGGCCCGGACCCAGCAAAAGCAGCTTGGCGAGCGGGAACAGCAATCATCGAGAGGCGCAGCAGGCTTTAGAGCGTTTGCAGGGTGAGGATTCCGCTATTCAGGCCGCAGAACGCGCTGCCAGGACAGCCTACGCCGGAGCACGCACCGTCCTCCAGCAGGCCCAGCAGCAGGAACAGCGCCGGCAACTGGAGCGCGACATCGCCCAGCTTGATGCCCAACTGCAAACCCTTACAGCGAACCTGAGCCAGGCGAAGGACTATCAGCGACAACTGCAGACGCTGCAGGACGCACAGCAGAACGACAGCATCGACCTCAAGACGCTGGAAAAGCTGCGCAAGACCGACCATGCGCTGAATGACGCGCGAATCCGCTCGCAGGCCGTCGCCACACGCCTCGAGTACACCCTGCAAGCGGGCAAGGAACTCGCGCTCGACGATACCCCCTTGACCGGGTCAGGCCAGCACCAGTTGTTGCAAGCCGCCACCCTGTACATCCCCGACGTCGGCCAGGTGCGCGTCATCCCCGGCGGGGATGATCTGCCCGAGTTGCGGCGCAAGCTTGCGCGATTGACCGACGACCACCGCAATCAGCTTCGAGCACTGCAGGTCAGCGCCCTGACAGAGGCCGAGGCCCGCGCCGCCCGGCAGGCGGAACGGAATAACGACATCAAGCACCTTACCGCCATGGTCGACGCCGTGGCGCCGCAAGGTCTTGACGCCCTGGCCGCCCAGGAGCAGGCCGACTCCAGCGGCGTGAGCGACTGCAGCAGACAGTGGCCGATCTCCCGGCGATCCCGGACGCCACGCCGGAGGTCTCCAGCGCGCAACTGGCACTGGAGAGGGCGGAAACAAGCTGGGCGAGGCGGAGAAGGCCGGCAGGACGCCACCAGTCCAATTTGGCCACTGCTCGGGAGCGGGCCGAGAACGCGGGGCATGAATGGCAGCGGCTTGCGCGCGGAACTGGAAAGCGCCGGACTACCGATCCCGGTATGCCAAACTACAAGACAGCATCGCCGAAACCGCCCGCGAGCGCGACCGGCTGGAGGCTGTCGGTGGAGGAGCGCCAGACCCGCATCGATGCGCGCCCAGCCCGATCTGCTGCAGCAGGATATGGAGCGCTTTCAGGCCAGCGCCGAAGAACTGGAAAAAGCCCACCAGGTCTGCGCCGTGGAACTGGCCACACTGCATACGCGACTGGAAACGGAAGGTGCCGAGGGGCTGGAAGAACAGCGCGACGAGCTGGCGGCGGAATTCGATCAGGTCAACCGGCGCTATGAGGAGCTGCAGCGCCGCAGCCAGGCGCTGGAGTTGCTGCTGGAGTTGCTGCAGGAAAAGCGTCTGGCGCTGACCCGGCGGCTGCAGGCACCGCTGCAAAAGCACCTCAAGCACTATCTGGACATCCTGTTTCCGGATGCGCGTCTAGCCGTGGACGACAGCCTAGTTCCCGGGCAGTTGACCCGCAACGGCCAGCAGGGACCGGAAACCGGCGACGTCGAGGCGCTCAGTTTCGGGGCACGCGAGCAGATGGGTCTCATCAGCCGGCTGGCCTACGCCGACTTGCTCCGGGAAGCCGGCCGGCCGACCCTGATCATCCTCGACGATACGCTGGTGCACAGTGACCGGCAGCGGCTGGATCAAATGAAACGGATCCTGTTCGATGCCGCCCAACGCCACCAGATTCTGCTGTTCACGTGCCATCCCGAGCGCTGGCAGGATCTGGGCGCCTCGCAACACGACCTGCGGGCTCTGAAGGCAGCGGCGACCGCATGAATCTTCCCGGTCTGATCAACGAAAACGAATTCTATTCCGACCAGTACCTGGCGGAGCGGCCGAGCCCGTTGCTCAATCGCTAGCGCCGGTGGGGCTGCTCAAGGTCGCTGTTGCCGCGTTCATGCCGAAAACCGCAGCATGAACGGCAGGTCGGTGGTGCCGATGTCCAGTCCCATCTGCGACAGCAGGGTGGTCAGTTGTCCGCGGTGGTGGGTCTGGTGGTTGAACATGTGCACCATCATCGCCCAGCGCGGCACCGTGCGGGTTTTGCCGTCGACCTTGCTGGTATAGGTCTGGGTTTGCTGCAGCCAGGGTTCGGTGAGCGTGCCCGTCCAGTCCAGCAGCCGCCGGTCCAGCGCCGCGCGCGCGGTGCGCAACTCATCGAAATCATCGTAGAGATCGACGCCTAGCGGCGGTACTTCCGGTGGATCACCGGTGAACCGGGACAGAAACGCCAGGTCGGCGTAGACGATGTGGTTCAGGGTGCTGTGGATCGATTTGAAGTACGCACCCTGATCGCGCTTGCGCTCGGCGTCGGGGATCGAGCTGCAAAGCTCGTAAAGGCGAGCGTTCATCCACTCGTTGTATTCCGCCATCGTGTGACAGAAGTCGCTCGTGATCATGGTAAGGTTCGTCGTCAGACCTATCCCAGAGCGATTTGCTCTAAGTCGTGCGCGTTGTCCACGGCATAGCCCCGCCAGTCGTTGTTGAAATAGCAGAATACATCCAGACCTCGCTGATCCCACGCCTGCAGCCGCTTGGCCCAGGTGGCCAGTTCCGCCCTGGTATAGCAGCCATCCGGGTCGCTGGGCGAGCGGTGCAGCCGCAGGTAGGCGAAATCCGCGGTGATGTGTTCCGGCGCCGGAGCTGCCGGATGATCGTGGATGCAAAAGCCGCAGCCGTGGTCGGCCAGAATCCCGAACACCTCGTCGCAATGCCACGTTGGGTCGCGGAATTCGAACACGTAGCGCTGTCCTGACGGCAGAGCGGCGAGGAATTCCGTGAGCCGCCGGGCGTTGACGTGCCAGCGTGGGCGGAGCTGGAACAGGATCGGGCCGAGCTTATCGCCCAGTCCGGCAATGCGCTGGAAAAACTGCGCGGTGGTCTTGGCCGGTTCCCGCAGGTGTTTGATGTGGGTGATGTAGCGGCTGGCCTTGACCGCGAACAGGAAGCCGTCGGGCACCGCGTCATGCCAGTCGGCGACCGTCTGGGTGCTGGGCAGATGATAGAAGGTGTTGTTGATCTCTACGGTGGAGAAGGCTTCCGCATAGCGCCCGAGCAAGCTGTCGGGTGCGGCATCTTCGGGGTACAACACGCCTTTCCAGTCGTCATAGACCCAGCCGCTGGTGCCGATACGGATCATCCTGGCGCTCCCGGGGTGTTGAAGAACCCGCTAACAAGTGCTTGCCTCAGAGGGGTACCGTGCCGGAAACCGCGGCTGACTGGCAAGCATTCAGCGTTTGCTATGCACCAGGATGCGGTAAACGATCAGGCTGGCGATGGTCCCGCCGCCGATCATGGCCGCCATGGGGATTGCGGTGGAATTCTGCAGCAAGCCGATCGATGTGCTGGCGAGCGCACCGCACCAGAACTGGATCGCGCCGCTGAGGGCCGACGCTGCCCCGGCGATTTCCGGAAACACCGACAGGGCTGCGGCAATCGCATTGGGCGCGACGAAGCAAAACGATGCGATAAAGAAGAACAGCGGCACCAGCAGTACCACCAGATGGCTGCTGTCGAACACGGCGGCGCCGATCATAGCGACACCGGCGACGCAGGACCCGATGACGCCGCGGCGTAACAGCGTCTTGCTGCCAACGCGCCGGACCAGGCGGCCGTTGATGAAGGCGGCGGCCATCAGGCCGATGGCATTGAGCCCGAACAGAAACCCGTAATGTCTGGCGGCGACGCCGTAGACGTTGATGAAGACGAACGGCGAGCCCGCTATGTAGGCGTACAGGCCGATGTAGACACAGGTGGCAGTGATGACGTAGCCGAGATAGGCCCGCGAGGTCAGCAGTCTGCCGTAACGCCGCAACAGTTCCAGCGCATGCACTTTCTGGCGCCGCTCGGGCGGCAGGGTTTCCGGCAGCACGATCAGGCACAGCACGAACGTGCCCACGCCGACAGCGGTGAGTATGCCAAACACCAGCCGCCAGCTCACCCAGGCCTGCACGTAGCCGCCGATCAGCGGTGCCAGCAGCGGCGCAAAACCCAGCGCCAGAATGATGTAGGACAACACCCGTGCGCCTTCCTCGCGGTCGTAGAGGTCCCGCACCATGGCCCGCGCCAGCACTGGACCCGCGCTGGCCCCGAGCGCTTCCAGAAAACGGAACAGAATCAGCATCTCGATGCTCGGGGCCAGCGCGCACAGCAGGCTGGCCAGGGCGTAAATGCTCATCCCGAGCAGCAGCAGTCCCTTGCGGCCGAGCTGATCGGATAACGGACCGTACACCAGTTGGCCCAGGCCGAAACCGATGAAAAATGCACTCAGCGTGAGCTGGACCCGCGAGGCGTCGGTATGAAATATCCGCGCCAGCGCTGGCATGGTCGGCAGATACATATCGATCGACAACGCAGCGGTGGCAGTCAGCAGGGCCAGCAATCCGACCAGGGCGGGACCGCTGACGGAGCGGTCGGTACGAGGAGCCATTGAATGTCCTGTGACAGGTTGGCAATAAGACCGCTTGCGCGCCCCGGACGGTAGCGGCTGTCAGGATGCGGTGACGCGGTTGAAGCTGGCACTCAGCCGGGGTGGATGGTTGAGGGTCTGGAACACCACGCAGTAACGCTCGGTGAGCTGAATCAGTTTGGTCAACTGGGCGTCGTCGGCGTCGCTGTCGAGTTCGAACTGCAGATCGATGGTCTGGTAGCCGACCGGGGTGTCCTTGTCCAGGCCCAGCGTGCCGCGAAAATCCATCATGCCCTCGACCACCACGGTGGCCTGGCGCAGTGCGATGCCCATGGCGGTGGCGACCGCATTCAGCGTGACGCCGGCGCACGCCGCCAGGGCTTGCAGCAGCATGTCCCCGGAACAGGCCTCGCTACCGTCACCGCCGGCGGCTGGGTGCAGGCCTGCCGGCACGTCACCGAGGAACGTGGGCACCCGGCAGGTAATGCCCTGGTCCAGGGTGCCGCGGATCTCGAACCGGATCCGGGCACTGGCGGGATCCCGCCGATAGCTTTCCTTGAGGGGGGTCTGGCGGGCTCGAAGTTGACTGGAATCCATCGACGTCTCCTGTGGCATGTAATCCTGCAGGTTAACGCAATGTACTTGTAGCGGCCAGTTCAAGTCTCTTCCAACATGGTATGCGTTTGCAGGAGGGCCGTATCTCCAACAAGCCCACATTGAACTGAACTTCCCCGGAGTGTCCGCTGCACCGGGGGAAGTTCAGCTGCAGTTTGGATATGCACTTACATGGGTGTCATCGGGTGATGCGATAATATGGAGGCATCATAAACTTTGGGCGTAGATAGTGACGAGGGGCTATGGCAACGGTGATTTCGCTGGTGGTTCCCTGTTATAACGAGGAGGCAAACCTGCCTGAGCTATATGCCAGAGTTCGTGCCGTCATGGAAGGCATAGGTGAAAATTGGCAGTGCGTTTGTGTTAACGACGGCAGTCGTGACACGACCCTGGCTCAACTCATATCGTTGCACCAGCAGGATCCTCGCCTCGTCGTAGTTGATCTATCCCGTAATTTTGGTAAGGAGATTGCGCTGACAGCCGGTCTCCGTTTCGCCCAGGGTGACGCGGTGATCCCCCTGGATGCCGATCTGCAGGATCCCCCCGAGCTCATACCCGAACTGATAGCGAAATGGCGTGAAGGCTACGATATCGTCAATGCAACCCGCGTTGCACGGGAGGGCGAAACGTGGCTAAAAAAACAACCGCTCACACTTTTTACCGGCTAATGAATTACCTGAGCCCGATGGCGATTCCGAGTGATGTGGGCGATTTCAGGTTAGTCTCGAGAAAGGCACTGGACGCACTCAATCAATTGCCAGAGCGTCGCCGTTTCATGAAGGGGCTCTTTGCCTGGATCGGGTTCCCTGTGGCAAGCGTACCTTACCGTCGTGAGCCGCGCTTCCGTGGCAAGACAAGCTGGAACTATTGGCGGCTCTGGAATTTTGCTATTGAAGGAATAACGTCTTTCAGCAACGTTCCCTTGCGAGTGGCATCTTACCTCGGGCTTTTCGTTTCACTATTCGCATTTCTTTATGCAATTTGGCTTATTGTTGATACAGTTTCCTTTGGGAATCAAGTGCGAGGTTATCCGTCATTGATGGTGACTATACTATTCCTGGGTGGCGTCCAGTTGATCGCCTTAGGGGTGATCGGTGAATACTTGGGCGTCTATATGAGGAAAGCAAATCGCGCCCCTTGTTCGTGGTCCGGCATACATGGGGTATCGAGTAGTAACAAAACAGTCTCGCTGTGAATAAATCCTAGCAACATTGAAAGCATACCAGGGCATGCGTTTGTCAACCCGACTCACTAAGCATCGGTCTATAATGGCCTGCATAGTGATTATAATCTGTTGGTTTTTTGCGAGCCTGCCGTGGATCACCAAACAAAGCTATATACCATGGGACGCTATCGATGCGTTTTTTCCACAGGCTTATTTTGTGGTCTCGTCGCTTTTGCATGGTGAGTTGCCCTGGTGGAACCCTTACGTATTAGTGGAATCCCGGTTCTTGGTGATCCGCAAAGCCTCATTTTCACACCGATAACACTGATCGGTGTAATGTCAGGTAAATTATTCAACATTTATGTTTTCAATTTGGTGGTATTGGCCTGCCCGTTGATCGGGGCTATGGCACTCTTTCAGTACAGTAAGCGATATGCTGGTTCCTATTGTTTCCGATTCTGGGCGCACTGGTCTTCATGTTGGGCGGGGTGGCCACATCCAGGCTTGAGCATGTGCCGCAGATCATTTCATATTCGGCGTTACCCGTGCAATTGTTGGCTATCAGACGCGTTTGCGAAAGGCCATCTGCTAGCACTGTGGTGCTCCTGGTATCAGCTGTTTTAGCCGGTGTTTTGAATCCAAATCAGGTGGTGTTTTTGTCGTTCTTCATATTGCCACCTTTTTTTATTTTCCATTTTTTGGAGTCACAAGAAAAACGAAAAGTAATGATTGCGACGATTCTGGCATTTGTGGCCATTGGCTTGATGACGATGCCTCTTTTTCTTGCAATAGAGGAGGTTATGGGAATTTCCACCAGAGATCACATAGGAGTTATGGCGTCTTCGGTGTCGTCTTTCCCGGTTTTCGATTTCATGAGTACCTTTCTGCCTGGTTTGTTCGGTGTGTCGACGCCGGCGAAAGGAATGTGGGCGCCGACAGATATTAGCCAGGATTATCTCTATATTGGCATTATCCCTGCGTGGCTGGCCGTGAGGTCGTTCACAGTAAAATCGATGCCTGCAGTTGGTCGTATCAGCCAGGTGTTACTTCTTTTGGCTGGTTTGTATGCAACAGGTGTACATACCCAGTTTTATGTGTACTTGTATCAACATGTGCCAGGTTTTTCGTTTTCCAGGCGGCCCGCTGATGCCGCATTTTATATAAATTTATTGTTGGCCCTGATTATTTCTGTGACACGATTTGATGATAAGTGCCGATCTCGGAAGCTGACTTTTTTAATAGGGACTATTTTAGCTTCTTTGGTCGTAATGGATCTGCTATATCTTTTCGGTTACGCGAGTAAAGTGCATCAAATAAAGAGTCTTTTGGTCAGTGGTCTACAATTATCCATACGATTGGTTGTATTTCTAGGATTCGCGTTGTTGATAGCGATGAGTTTCAAGAAGCGGAAAAAAATGGCTTTAGCATCCTTTGTCGTGATGTTTACGATGGTGGATCTATCTTTCGCAGGGAGATTAACACGGATATTCTGTCCGCATTATAAGGATAGTGCGGTCGCGCAACTTTATCTCCATCCGGGAGACTTCCGGCAGCATACGAGCTCACCATTGTTGAGTACATTACGTTTCGCAAAATATGCATCCGGTGCGTTTAGCAGAAGTTTTGTTCGTATTGAGGCCGTCGGCGGTCCATTAGCGGCCAGTCTGCCGACGGTTTACGGTATCCATAGCATACTGAAGGCTACAATCCGATTAAGATAAAATGGTATTCGGGTATATTCGTGTGAAGGATCTGCAGGTTCAGCCCAAGACCTTTTCGAGGATCGCGTCCAGTTATGGGAGCGAATCTATAAACTGGCGGGGCTACGTTATGTAATGTTTGATGAATATATAAAAGAGCACCCTGATCGATTTGGGGAGCTGGGTGATAATTTAAAAAAAATACGATATGAACTGGCAAAGAGTAATTATGCAAAGTTACTCGGTCAGTTTGGAACTTATGAAGTCTGGCAATTAGCGGGGGCACATCCGAAGACTGAAGTAGTTGCTAGAGCGGGGTATGTTGGAGTGCAACCTCACAAGAACGACGGAGTGGCTCAGGTTCCTGTCGTATTGTCTCGTATCGCAATACGTCGATTGTTATAGCGTGTGCAGCTGTCAAGCTGGCGACATTCGTCGTCAATGATACGTTTGCACCGGGTTGGTATGCTTGTGTAAACGGTAAAAAGACGACCGTGGCCCCCTATCGTCAGGTATTTCGTAGTATCGATATTCCGAAGGGTGCCAGTGAGGTGCATTTGATTTATCAACCAGTCCCGTTGTGGCGTGGGCCGCTGTGTGAGAGCTGAAGGGCGCATGCGTTGTTACCGGTGGTGTAACGGGATATTGGTTTGGTGTGCGTATATCACTGTAGAAGGCATAGTGGGTTAGCGGGCGGCGTTAGCGTTTCGAGCGAGGCAGAATACACTGAGTCTGCGATACGGTTATATTGAGTACCAAGGCAGCTCCAGCCGGCATATATAAGAAATATGGTATTAATGATCGTTCATGTTGCTTCAGCTGTGTTGCGGGCTCGACGTTTTATTCGGGCCGAAGCTTTAAGAGTCCGACTCTGATGGCGGCGGCCAGAGGAGGCACCAGGCCGAAAAGATACGCAGCCTTAACTACTGAAGATCCGATTGATTCGATCGAGCTTCTACTCTGCGCCAACGTGTAGCACGTTCGTGTTCGAGGAAGATATCATGATCACTCCAGAGCCATTCAAGGCAGGAACGCTGACGATAAAATGTGCGCCTGTGGGCGCCTTGGTAACGTAGTCACTAAGCAGCGACATGATCGTCATCGACGTGTTCCAGCACGTCCATCAGGAGCACAAGGTCGGCATCGGTGCGGTCGATCCGGCGGCGAAACATGACCGGCTTTCCGGCCGATGACGTTTCACGTTCAACAGGATAGTTGATGTTAGGCAGGTAGCGGATCGTGTACTGGCGTCCTGCAACAGCCCCTGGAAAAGAATCCGGAGCCGGCTCCCACGTCGAGGATATGGCGGGGCGCACTCCGTGCAGGATACGGCGCAAGGCAGCCAGTTTGGAGTGGTAGTACGAATGTTGGCGATGGCATCACCAAGAATATCGGTCTCTTTTACATCCACTACTAATGATTCCATAGCCAGTGAGGGGCTTCGATGTCACTCGGCAAAAGGTTCGTCGAGTGACGGTTCGTGGAGAACCTGATGGGCAATGTCGGTTTGGAGCGCGGTTGTCAGTCTCATAAGGTTCCCGGATACTGGGCCGAAACTGACCGCCGGAAATCCCCTAGAACAGCCGCCAGTTGCCGTTGTTGATTTCGGTGCTGTAACTGCCGCCCGGCCGCCCCAGCCGGCATAGCCGGCGGAACACGCGCAGTCGCTGAGAGCCGGCGTGGTGGATCAGTAACAAAGCCTTCGAGCACCGTGGCATTCGGTGCTCAAGAAAATGTCACCGGTGACCGAATGGGTGTCACCGGTGGGCGGTTGGCCGCGGGCCAGTAGGATGATCCGCTGCAGGTCGACCGGGCCGCCCAGATACAGGGTCGCGTTGCTGGCGGGGAAGTCTGGCAGCGCCTGCTTCAGAGTGAACCGGGTCGGGCGGTTGATGATGCCGCCGACCGAACCGCGCTGATCGTGGCTCAGCAGCAGGATGACGCTGTGCCGGAATCGCGCGTCCGGCATCGTGGGTGCGGCGACCAGTAACACGCCGGCGGCAGGGCGAACCGCGATCGGCGGAGTCGGCAGGACCGTAGCAGCGGGGTGGGGCGTAAGCAGCAAGCCAATCGACAGCAGCAGGATGGGCGGCATGGCGGCCTCCAGCAGTGGCTTCGGAGTTTGACCGTGGGTGTGACAGCAGTGTAAATTTTACAGCATAATCAGCTTGTTCAGACTTGAGTATGCAGCCCCACGACTTTCGAATGAGTGACATTATTGCGATACCCTCGCGTGGCCGTGGGGTGTCCTGATTCCGAGTAGTCGCTGAATCGAAACCCGGGTCACCTCACGGGCGATCCGGGTTTTTTAATGCCTTTATCCTGACATGACAGACGGTTAGACAGACATCATGGCGACGTTCAAAGCGGTCAAGCCGCAGGTCGATATCCCGACGAGCGAGAAGGAGATCCTCCAATTCTGGCGCGACAAGAATATCTTCAAACGCTCGGTGGAGTCGCGCGCCGGCAATCCCAGCTACGTGTTCTACGAGGGACCGCCGACCGCCAATGGCCGTCCGGGCAGTCATCACGTGATTTCGCGCTCGTTCAAGGATATGTTTCCGCGCTTTCACGCCATGCGCGGGCGGTACGTGCTGCGCAAGGGCGGCTGGGATACCCATGGCCTGCCGGTCGAACTGGAAGTGCAGCGCCAGCTCGGTTTCAAAACCAAGCAGGAGGTGATCGACTACGGCGTCGCCGAGTTTAATCAGAAGTGCCGTGAGAGCGTTTTCACCTATATCCGGGAGTGGGAGGAGCTGACCGAGCGGATCGCCTACTGGGTGGACATGGAGAACGCTTATGTCACATATCACACTGACTATATAGAGTCGGTGTGGTGGATCCTTAAGCAGTTCTGGGACAAGGGGCTGATCTACCGGGATTACAAGGTGGTACCGTATTCGCCGCGCTCCGGCACCCCGTACTCCAGCCACGAGGTCGCCCTGGGTTACAAGGAAGTCGACGACCCCAGCGTGTACGTACGGTTTCCGCTACGCGACGCCGGCAACACCGCGTTTCTGGTCTGGACCACCACGCCGTGGACGTTGCCGGCCAACGTGGCGCTGGCAGTCGGCGAAGACGTCGATTATGTGCTGATGGAAGGCCGCCAGCATGCCGGCGCGCCGGTGGAACGGTTGTATCTGGCTGAAGCACTGGTGGAAGCGGCGCTGAATGCTCATGTCGGCGAGGGCGGCGGTTACCGGGAGGTCAAGCGGCTTAAGGGACGCGAGCTGCTGGGACAGCATTACCAGCCGCTGTATCGCTATCTGCCGGTCGAGCAGGATTATTGCTATGTGGTGGCCGGCGATTTCGTCTCCACCGATGACGGTACCGGTATCGTGCACATGGCGCCGGCATTCGGCGCCGACGACCTGGATGCCGGCAAGAAATACAACCTGCCGGTGCTGATGACCGTCAACGATCAGGGTCGCTTCATCGATCAGGTCGAGGTTGTGGCCGGACTGGACTTCAAGGCGGCCGACCCAGTGCTGATCCGCGATCTCAAGCAGCGCGGGTTGATGTATCACGGCGGCCGTTACCGCCACAGCTATCCCCACTGCTGGCGCGACGGTGGTCCGCTGATGTACCTGGCACGCTCGACCTGGTACATCAACGCGGCGCGCTACCGTGACCAGATGGTGGCGCTGAACCGCACTATCAACTGGGTGCCCTCACACGTCCGCGACGGGCGCTTCGGCAACTGGCTGGAAGACCTCAAGGACTGGGCGATTGGCCGGGAAAGGTTCTGGGGCACGCCGCTGCCGATCTGGGTGTGCGACAACCCGGACATCGAATACCGGGTTTGCGTGGGCTCGATCAGGGAGCTGGAGCAGCTGTCCGGTCAATCGTTGGCGACGCTTGATCCTCACCGGCCGTATGTTGACGAGGTGACCTGGGAGGTCGAGATCAACGGCAAGCGCGGCACCATGCGGCGCGTGCCGGAAGTCATCGATGTCTGGTTTGACTCCGGCGCCATGCCTTATGCGCAATGGGGCTATCCCTATCAGAACCAGGACATGTTCCGGAACCAGTACCCGGCCGACTACATCTGCGAGGCGGTCGACCAGACCCGTGGCTGGTTCTACAGTCTGCACGCCATCTCGACCATGCTCAACGAGCAGGTGGCCTACAGGAACTGTATCTGCCTGGGCCACATCCTCGACAAGGAAGGCCGCAAGATGTCCAAGAGCCGCCCCGAGACCTTTGTCGGTCCCTGGGACGTGCTCGACAAATACGGCGCCGACGCGTTCCGCTGGTATATGTACACCTCGGGCAGCCCAGGCGAACCAAGACGGTTCTCGGTGGAACTGGTCGGCGATGTGGTGCGCAGCTTCTACCTGACGCTGTGGAACGTGTTCAGCTTCTTCACCACCTACGCCGAACTGGACGGTTTCGACCCGACCGCCGAGGTTGTGCCGCTGGCGGCACGGGAGGAACTGGACCGCTGGATCCTGGGCGAGCTGGCGCTGCTGGTGCAGCGCGTTACCGAGTCCTATGAGAGCTACGATGCACCCAACGCCACGCGGCCGGTCGAGCAGTTTGTCGACGATCTCAGCAACTGGTATCTGCGGCGCTCGCGGCGGCGGTTCTGGAAATCGGAGAGCGATGCCAACAAGCTGGCCGCCTACCAGACCCTTTACACCTGCCTCGCCACGGTCAGCAAGTTGCTGGCGCCGGCCATGCCGTTCCTGGCCGAGCGGCTGTACCGCGAACTGGTGGCGGCTGTGGACGCCGCTGCGCCGGAAAGCGTGCATCTGGCCGACTGGCCGAGTCCGGATACCGGGGCGGTGGACACAACCCTGGTGAGCGACATGCGACTGGTCAAGAATCTGGTGCGTACCGGCCATGCCGCCCGCAATAATGCCGGTGTGCGGGTGCGCCAGCCGCTGGCGGAGGTCAGCTTCGGCCTGCCGTCGGGGCAGGATGGCTCAGTGGTGGAGCGCTATCGCGCGGTCATCGCCGAGGAGCTCAATGTCAAGGCCGTGAGCGTATTAACGCCCGGCAGCGCGGATCTGATTCAGTACACCCTGAAACCGGTCGATACCCTGGGCCGCGAACTGCGCAAGGACTTTCCGGCGGTACGCAAGGCGCTGGTTGGCGCCAGCACTGAGCAGGCGGCGGACTGGGGGCCGGCGCTGCTGGCGGGGCGCTCGATCGAGGTTGCGGCCGGTGGCAAACACTTCCAACTGAGTCCGGATCAGGTGATCGTCAGCCAGGTCGGAGCTGAGGGTTATGCCGTAGCCGAATCGGGCGGCCTGCTGGCGGCACTGCGCACCGAGCTGACCGAGGACCTGATCCGGGAAGGGCTGGCGCGCGAAGTGGTGCGTCGCATTCAGCAACTGCGCAAGGAGGCTGATCTGGCCATCGCCGACCGCATCGCGGTGCTCTACCGGGCCAGTGACCGGCTGGCTGCGGCGATCGACCAGTGCCGTGATTACATTGCCGGAGAGACCCTGGCGGAAACGCTGCAAGCGGGCGATCCCGGCAGCTGTCCGCAACGCAGCAGCGATCAGTTCGACGGCGAACAGCTGGAAGTGGGTTTGCAGCGCTGCTGAGCGTTTCCGTTGGGTCCGGTGGCCACGGTCAGGTCGGTTGGGCCTCCACGGTTGCGGTCGGCACACGCCGACCGCACGTGACGGTTCAAACGCTCTGGTTCTTGGATGTCACCAGCTTCACCTTGACGGTTTTCTTGTGACCCTTATGCAGTACCAGCAAGGTGATGGTAGCCCCGGTCTGCTGACTGAACACGATTTTTTGCAGGGCGCGACCACTGTTCAGCTTGGTGCCGTTTGCTCGCAGGATGATGTCGCCGCCCACCGGCCACTGCTGGTCACCGGCATCGGCGCTGAACTGGGCACCCTCCAGACCGGCACGGTCACCGGGTCCGTTGGGTTTGACCTTCACCACCATCAGGCCGTGGTCGGGCAGGTTCAATTCCTGGCGTACTGCCGCTGGATAGTTTTTGAGTGCCGCCACGACAATACCGATTTTGGCCTTCTTGATGAAGCCACCGGCTTGCATCTTCGGCAATGCCGTCTTGACCAGGTTGCTGGGGATGGCGAAGCCGACACCGATGAAGGTGCCGTTGGGTGCCAGAATCTCGTCGTTGATACCGATGACCTGGCCCTGGGAATTCAGCAGTGGGCCGCCCGAGTTGCCGGGATTGATGGCAGCATCAGTCTGGATGTAGGGGATCGGGACGCCACTGACCTTGGCGGCCTGTTCCCGGTTGATCGCCGAAACGATACCCTCTGTGACCGTGGATTGCAGGGTGAACGGGTTGCCGATGGCGATGGCTTTTTCGCCGACCTGGATCGCATTTGAGTTTGCCAGTGGAATGGCTTCGGCATCGCTCGGCAACTGGCTTGGATGAGTGAGCTGCAGCAGCGCCATGTCGTAGGACTGATCCACCCCGACGACTTTCACCGGCAGTGGTTTGCCGCCGGGAAACTGCACCGTAATATGGGCATTGTCACCCAGCTTGACCGAATCGCCATGCAGGGCGCCGGCGATGACGTGAAAGTTGGTCAGAATCTGGCCCTGCGAATCGACCACGAAGCCACTGCCGGCGGCGCGTTCGACCTCTTGCTGGGGCTGCATGACGGGCCCGCCGAACTGCTGAAAGAACTGGCGCATGGCCGGTGGCAGGCCTTGCAGCGGATTGACCCGTTCGCCACGCACGGTCACGTTGATGGCGACGACACTGTCCTTGTAGTGCTTGACGATGTTGACGGTGTTGCGTTCGTACGCGAGCAATCCGTGTTGCCGGCCCGCCGTGTCGGTGTTTGCCTGGGACTGGTCGGCGCCCGCACCGGTGCTGTAGGCAGCGAGGCCGGCGACGGCGCAGGTTAACGCGAGGAAACTGATCAGATAACGCGCGGTTCGCCACATTGGCTCGACCCTCTTCGTTGGTAGCTTTGGGCGTGAGTGTTTGTGTGGTGGTGTCCGGACCGTCTGTGCGCAACGCACGAGAAGCGCGTGGTCAGAACACCGGACTCACGCAGGGATACGGCGTCGATGCCTGGGACCGCATAGACACTGCCCGGTTTCTTACCATTACGCAATGCGCGTCAACCGGGGCAGGGTCAGGCGGGTCTGCTAAGCGATTGTGCCCGCACGTTCGCAAGCTGGTGGTGGGTTCTGGCAGCAGCACGGCACCGCGGCCTGAGACGGCACCGTGCTTGAGCGAACCGGGGCGCGCTATGGATACGGGGCCGGGTCAGCGTAAAGTGACCAGTTCCTCGGCACTGGTAGGATGAATTGCCACAGTGTTGTCGAAATCGCGTTTAGTGGCTCCCATCTTCACAGCGACGGCAAAGCCCTGCAGCATTTCATCTGCGCCCGGGCCGATGATGTGACAGCCGACTATGTGATCGTCGCGGCCGACGCAGACCAGCTTCAGCGCGGTCTTGGGCTTGGCCGGCGTGAACGCATGGTACATCGGGGTGAATCGGGTCTGATAGATCCGCACTTCGCCGTGCTGCTCACAGGCCTCATCCTCGCTCAGGCCAACCGTGCCGATGGGTGGGTGGCTGAACACCACGGTTGGGATATTGTCGTAATCCAGCTTGCTGTCGGGCCAGTTGTCGAACAGCCGGGCGGCCAGCCGCCGGCCGGCTGCAATGGCGACCGGCGTCAGCTCGGCCTGGCCGGTGATGTCGCCAATGGCATAGATACCCGCGACGTTGGTGTTCTGATAGGCGTCGGTGGGTATGGTGCCGTCGGAGTTGGCCGCAATACCGGCGGCTGCCAGATTCAGCGCGCCGGTATTGGCCTGGCGGCCGATAGCCCAGAGCAGTGTATCGGCATGGATCACGGTATCACCGCTGTCGCACTGAATGGCCAGACTGCCATCGCTTTGACGCTCCACCGACTGCACCTGGGTGCGACTGAATATGTCAACGCCGGTGTCCTGCATCTGTTCCATCAATTCCTCGCGCAGCATGGCATCGAAGCGCCGCAACAGGTGCTCGCGCCGCAATAGCATGGTGACCTGGCTGCCCAGTGCGTTGAACATGCCGGCCAGTTCCACTGCAATGTAGCCGCTGCCGACCACGGCGACCCGTCGTGGTTGTCGCTCGAGTTCGAAGAAACCATCGGAGGTGATACCGTGTTCGGCACCGGGGAGTTCGGGCACCAGGGGATAGCCGCCGGTCGCGATGACGATATGGTCGGCCGAATAGTGCTGGCCATCCACCTCAATGCTGTGAGGGTCGCGGAAGCGGGCAAAGCCGCGTACCAGGTCAACCCCGGCGTCGGCCAGCATCCGGGCATAAATGTCGTTGAGCCGGGCCACATAGGCGTCGCGATCGCGCTTCAGGGTACTCCAGTCGAAGTGCCAGCTGTCGACGGTGAAGCCGTAGCCGGCCGCATCCGCCAGCTTGTGGGCGATATCGGCGCCGTACCACATCACCTTCTTCGGTACGCAGCCCACGTTGACACAGGTGCCGCCGAGGCGGGCGGCTTCCACCAGTAGTACGCGGGCGCCATACTCGGCTGCCCGACGGGCGCTGGCGACCCCGCCGCTGCCGCCGCCGACGGCGATGTAGTCGTAATGTTTCATGACGCGGACTCCAATTCGGTCAGTCGATGCGGTTACCATATCATCTGGCATGCGGCTGAAGGCAGAGACACTGATGCAGACTATTACCGCCAATGGCGCGATTTTGCCGGCGCTTGGGTTCGGCACCTGGGAATTGCGGGGCGACGATGCCTATCGCATGGTGCGGAGTGCGCTGGAGATCGGTTACCGTCACATCGATACCGCCCAGATGTATGGCAACGAAACCGAAGTCGGCCGGGCGCTGGCCGATTCGGGGATCGCTCGCGAGGAGATATTCCTGACTACCAAAATCTGGCCCGACCGGTTTGCCAGTGGCGATCTGCAGCGCGCTGCTGCCGAGAGTCTGGTCCGGCTGCAGGTTGAGGCCGTCGATCTGCTGCTGCTGCACTGGCCCAACCCGCGCGTCCCGCTGGCAGAGACAATGGCGGCGTTGGCCGAAGTCAAACGCAGCGGTCGGGCGGGCCACATCGGGGTCAGCAATTTCCCCACCCGTTTGTTGGACCAGGCTTTGGCGCTATGCAGGGAACCGTTGGCGGTGAATCAGGTGGAATATCACCCCTATCTCAGCCAGCACGCGGTTCTGGAGAAGGTGCGGGCGCATGGCATGGGGCTTACGGCATATTGCCCGCTCGCCCGCGGCACCGTGTTCCGCGACGCTGTGCTTCAGGGCATCGCTGCCGACCATGATCGGTCCGCGGGGCAGGTTGCACTGCGCTGGCTGTTGCAGCAGGAGGGCGTCTGCGCCATCCCACGAACCCGCAGTGCGGAACATGCCGCCAGCAACTTTGCCGTATTCGATTTTGAACTGAGCAGCGCGGAAATGGCGGCGGTACATGCCTTGGCGCGTCCGGACGGGCGCCTGGTTGAACCGGTCGGTGTAACCCCGGCGTGGGACTGATTCGCGGACCTATTCCAGCATCATGGCAGCTTGTTGCCGGGTATAGAACTGTCCGTCGAGCAGGAAGCCGGCGATGACGGTGCCCTTGATCGAGGCGACCTGGCCTGACGCGGTTCGCGATACGACCAGTTCGTCCGGCAGGCCATCCAGTACGTGGATTGGCGCGGGGCTGCCGTCGGCCTGGCGGGAAATGTAGACTCGACCTGTTTGCCGGTCCAGAAAGCCCGGCATGAAACCGCACCTGCAGCCCAGGGGGCTGATCCCGGAAGTACCTGCGAAAGCGAGATTTTGCGAATGTAACGACTTGACAGTCATCGCCTGCGTCATGGACGCTCTCCCCTGAATATGGCGTCGGTGCTGTCCCGGTCATGGCGGGGGTCCGACGCGCTGTCGTTGGCGATGTTGCTATTATAGCCACACTAGTTGCTAAATTGAACAAACGGTGCAAATTTACAACAAATTGCCGTCCGTTATCATTACTTTTTTACTCATGTGCCCGCGATCGTCATGTGTTCGATCAGAATCGAGCCGGTTTGGATGACGCCACGGCGGTCGATGTCGCTGCCCACCGCACCGACATTGCGGAGTATGTCGCGCAGGTTGCCGGCGATAGTGATTTCCTCGACGGGATATTGGATTTCGCCATGCTCGACCCAGAAGCCGCTCGCACCGCGCGAGTAGTCACCGGTTAGCAGGTTGATGCCCTGTCCCATGAGCTGGGTTACGACCAGGCCGGTGTCCATCTGACGCAGTAGGGTTGGGAAGTCATCGGGGCCCGGGTCGACCAACAGGTTGTGAACGCCGCCGCCGTTGCCGGTACTCACCAGACCCAGTCGGCGGGCGCTGTAACTGTCCAGTACGTAGCCTTCCAGGATGCCATCGCTGACCAGTGCCCGCGGTCGCGTCGCCACACCCTCGCTATCGAACGGCGCACTGCCGAGCGCGCCCGGCAGATGGGGTTCCTCGCGCAGGTTGATGAAGCCGGGCATGATCAGGTGGCCCAACTGATCGCGCAGGAACGAGGCGTTGCGATACAAGGTGCTGCCGCTCACCGCACTGACCAGGTGACCTAGCAGGCCACGGGCCATTTCCGGCACCAGCAGTACCGGTGCCTGGCGGGTGCTCAAACGCTGCGCGCCGAGCCGGGCAACGGTCCGCTCGCCGGCCCGCCGGCCGACTGCCGACGCTTGCTCAAGCCCTTGCGGGTCCCGCGCTATGCTGTACCAGTAATCGCGCTGCATTCCCCCGCTGTCGCGCGCGATTACAGCACAGCTCAGGCTGTGACGGCTGCTTGGATAACCGGCGCCGAAACCGTTCGAGTTGCCGTAAAAGCTGATGCGGCTGGAACTGTCGACGCTCGCGCCCTCGGAATTGGCGATTCGCTGATCCACATCCCGGGCGCTGCCTTCGCAGGTGCGGGCCAGCTCAATCGCTTGTGCGGCATCCAGCGCCCAGGGGTGATACAAATCCAGCGCTGGGATATCCCGCGCCAGCAGGGCCGGGTCGGCCAGCCCGGCACAAGGGTCTGTGGCGGTGTGGCGGGCGCTGTCACACGCTGCCTGAACGGTTTCACGAACGGCGGCAGGGCGCCAGTCGGAGGTGCTCGCGGAGCCCTTGCACTGACCGAAGTAGACCGTTACCGCAAGGCTGCGGCGGCGTTGTTGCTCCAGGGTTTCAACACGATCGAGGCGAACGCTGACCGAGAGGGCGCGGCTATAGCTGACCGCGGCTTCCGCAGCGCTGGCGCCCTGCCGGCGAGCCGTGCCGAGGGCGGCTTGGACCAGGCCCGCCAGCTCGTCGGCGGCGGGCAGAGTACTACGCTCAGTCATGGTCAGTGATCGTGACCGTGGTTCGGGTCGGCGATGGGTTTGTCGGTAAAGACATAGTCCTTGAGTTCGCCGGAGAACGTGCTGTCGCGCCGGCGGATCCATTCCAGCACCATCGCGGCATGTTCTTTTTCTTCGTCACGGTTGTGAATCAGTATGGCCTTGAGTTCGGGATCCTGGCACACGGTGATGCGCTGGTTATACCAGTCGACCGCTTCCAGTTCCTCCATCAGCGAGGTGATCGCCCGATGCATATCGCGGGTGTCGTCATCGAGCAGATCATAGGGTTCGTGATAGCCTTCATTCGCCATGGCGCACTCCTGTCGTTGAGGTCGACGTTGCTTGGGAATAGTGTCCCGGCCGTACGGTTATTAGTCTGCCAGCTCCAGGTCGCCGCGTTTGCTCAGCACCTTGTCGAGCCAGTCAGGATCCATCTCCGGGACCGAGGACAACAGCAACTCAGTGTAGTCATGGATGGGGCGGGGTGAACATCTCCGGCTTCGGTCCCTGCTCCACGATCCGGCCCTGGTACATCACCACGACCTCGTCGGCGATGGCCGCGCACGGTGGCAATGTCGTGGGTGATGAACAGATAGGCCAGCGTTGAACTCGCGTCTGCAGCCGCGTCGAGCAGTCGCAGGATGCCCTCCGCCACGAGCTGGTCGAGGGCCGAGGTAACCTCGTCGCAGATGATCAGCTCCGGTTCGGCAGCCAGCGCCCGGGCGATGCAGATCGCGCTGCTTCTGCCCGCCGGAGAGTTCGCGCCGGCAGGCGGTCGATATACTGATCCGGCTCCAGCTCGATCAGGCGGCAGCAACTCGCGGATCCGCTCGCGGCGCTGGCGGGCCGACATGCCGAGGTAGAACCGCAGTGGCCGGCCGATTACGTCGCCAATGCGCTGTTTCGGATTGAGTGCCGTGTCGGGCATCTGGTAGATCATCTGGATCCGGCGCAGTTGAGTCCTTGCTGCGGCGCTGGTAGTCGGCCGGCAGGGGCTCGCCGTCGACACGATCGCCCCGCTTTTGCGGCGGCAATAGGCCGGTAATGACCCGGGCGAGTGGTGATCTTGCCGCAGCCGGACTCACCGACCACGGCCACCGTGCGCCGGCGCTGGCACGCTGAACCTGATGTCCTGAAGCACCTTGACCGCGCCGTAGGCGGCATCGATGCCCTTGCACCTCAGCAGCGGTACAGGCGGCCGTCGTATCGGTCTGGTTCGGTCTTGCGGAAGCGTGCGTACCGCCAGCAGGTCGCGAGTGTACTCCTCCGCGGGCTGCGTCGAGCATCTCGCGGGTGGCGCCTTCCTCCACCATATCGCCGTAGCGCAGCACCATGATCCGGTCGGCCATCTGCGCCACCACCGCCAGGTCGTGGGTGATGTAGATGGCCGCGGTATGGAACTGGTCGACGATCGTCGCGGATGGCGGCCAGCACCTCGATCTGGGTGGTGACGTCGAGCGCGGTGGTGGGCTCGTCGAAGATGATCAGGTCGGGCCGGCAGGCCATGGCCATGGCCGTCATGGCCCGCTGTAGCTGGCCGCCGGAGACCTGGTGAGGATAGCGGTAGCCGATGTGTTCGGGATCCGGCAGGCGCAGCTGGCGGTAGAGGTCGCTTGGCGTCCTGCTCCGCCTGGGCGCGCGACACTGGTGCCATGCTGGACCGGCAGTCTCGGTGAACTGGTCGATCAGCCGGTGGGCCGGATTGAAAGAGGCCGCCGCGCTTTGCGCCACATAGGCGATACGCGGCACCGCGCAAGCGGCGCAGCTGGCGGGCGCTGAGCGTTGCGCAAGTCCATTCCATCGAAGCTGATGGTGCCGCCGGACGATCCGGCAGCCATCGCGGGCATAGCCCATGGCAGCGAGCCCGATGGTGGATTTGCCGGCTCCGGATTCGCCGATCAGGCCCAGCACCTCGCCGCGGTGCAAGTCGAGATCGATGCCATGCACGATCTCGTGCCAGCCGCCTTCGGTGCGTCCCTCGATGCGCAGTTCGCGCGATCTGCAGCAGCAACGTCGTCGTCGTGTTCGAGTAGTCATTCCTTCAACCCGCTGGCTTTATGGAGGAACCAGTCGACCACAAAGTTCACCCCGATCGTCAGGAGGGCGATCGCGGCGGCCGGCAGCAGCGGCGTGATAGTCGCCGAAGGTGATCAGCGGTGGCATTCTCGCGCACCATCCCGCCCCAGTCGGCGGTCGGCGGCTGGATGCCGAGGCCGAGAAAGCTGAGCGCGGTGATGAACAGGAACACGAAGCAGAACCGCAAGCCGAACTCGGCCACCAGCGGTGGCAGCACGTTGGGCAGGATCTCCCGGCGGATGATCCAGACCAGGCCTTCGCCGCGCAGCTTGGCCGCCTCGACATAATCCATCACCGCGACATCCATGCCGACCGCGCGCGCCAGCCGGTAGACCCGGGTGGATTCCAGCACTGCGATCACTAGCACCAGAGCCGGTATAGAGGTGCCGACGATGGTCAGGATCAGCAACGCGAAGATCAGTGACGGAATGGCCATCAGTACGTCCACAATGCGGCTCAGTATCTGATCCATCCAACCGCCCAGACTGGCGGCCAGTAAGCCGCCCACCCCCCCCAGCAGGAAGGTGATGCAGGTGATCAGAAAAGCGATACCGACCGTGTTGCGGGCGCCGAAGATCAGCCGGGTGAGCATGTCGCGGCCGAGGTTGTCGGTGCCCAGCAGGAACTTGTCACTCCAGGGCAGGTCAGGCATCACCGACCACCTGGGTCTGGCCATAGGGCGCCAGCAGCGGCGCGAAAATAGCCACGAATACATAGGCCAGCACAATCAGCAAGCCGATTCGGGCGCTCCACGGAGCCTGGCGCAGCAGTTTCAGAATAGCCATGGCAGGTCCTCCTAGCGCCGGTGCAGCAATCGCGGATTGCTGACCGTCGACAGGATATCGGCCAGCAGATTCAGCAGAATGTAGACCACGGCAAAGATCATGCTACAGGCCTGCACCACCGGGACGTCGCGCTTGGACACCGAATCCACCAGTAGCTGGCCGAGGCCCGGATATACAAACACCACTTCGACCACCACGACCCCGACGATCAGATAGGCCAGGTTGAGCACGATCACGTTGATGATAGGTGACAGCGCATTGGGCAGGGCATGGTGGAGGATGATGCGGGCGTTACTCATGCCCTTGAGTTTGGCCATCTCGATATAGGGGCTGGCCAGCAGGTTGATGATCGATGCCCGGGTCATTCGCATCATGTAGGCGGTTATCAGCAGCGTCAGGGTCAGGGCTGGCAGCAGCGTGGCATGAACCCGGTCCCAGAACGGCATCCCGGCGCTGACGTTGGCGATGCTGGGAAACCAGCGCAGTTTGACGGCCAGAAACAGAATCATGACGTAGGCGGCAAAAAAGTCCGGCGAGGATACCGCGCCGAGCGCTACGAGGTTGATGGCACGGTCGAAGATCGTGTTTCGGAACAGCGCCGTGAGAATGCCCAGTGTGACCGCTATCGGTATCGCTATGATGGCAGCCAGTGCGGCCAGGAATAACGTATTGCCGAGCCGACCGCTGATCAGGCTGGAAATCTTCTGGCCGGTGGCCAGTGACTGGCCAAAATTGCCGTGTACCATGCCTTCCAGCCAGTGCAGGTAGCGAATGTGGGCCGGCTGATTGAGGCCAAGTTCTTTGCGGAATGCGGCCACCGTGGCCGGTGTGGCTGATTGACCGAGGATTTCCTGGGCCAGATCGCCGGGCAGCATCGATACGCTCGAGAAGATGATCACCGACACCACGAAAAGCGTCAGCAGCCCGAGCGCGAGTCGATGTAACACCATTTTCAGAATCGGATGCATGGTCTATAGATCACCTTTCTGAGTCGTTGGGTGGTCCTGGGTCGGGGCAGCCGGGACACACCGCCCTGAACCCTGCAGTCGATGGCTTGTGCGCCACCGCGATTGCGGCTGTTCGCCGACTGGCCGCGGCCGCGTCACACTGGCCTGCCGCAGGCGCCTGCGGCAGGCCACGTTTCTATAGCTAACCGGACATGCGCTGGAGTACGCCTTCAGCCGCCGGTACAGTGGCGTCAGCGTGGCGCTAATCGACGCCGTGCCGCGTGACCGGGACACGGCCCGGCCACATCCTGATACGGCCGGACGTGCTTACGCTGATTTGTGCGTGCCCGGTGGTACCGGCTGGTTCAATATCATGAGTGATCTGCCGGGATGCAGAGCGCCATCCCGGCAGGGTACAGGTGTCAGGCTCAGGCAAACCACCAGCGTTCCATAGCACGCATGTCGTCCAGGGCCATGTAGTTGCCGATCTTGGGCGGGTGGTGCAGCTTGGAGGAAAAGGCACCGACATAGTTGGCCAGCATCAGCACAGCATCACCGCTTTCGTCGCGGACCATGGCCTGCATGTCGCGGTACATTTCCTGGCGTTTGTGCTTGTCCAACTCAGCGCGGGCGGCGACCAGCAGCTTCTGGAATTTCTCGTTCTCCCAGTGAGTATCGTTCCAGGCGCCACCGGCGGCGAACTCGGTGGTGAACATCCAGTCGGCGGTCGGCCGCCCGCCCCAGTAGCACATGCACCATGGCTTCTTCATCCAGACGTTGGACCAGTAACCGTCATCGGGTTCGCGCACCACATTGATGTCGATGCCGGCCTTGGCGGCACTGGCCTTGTAAAGTACGGCGGCATCGACGGCGCCGGCGAAAGCGGCGTCGGCGGCACTCAGATTCACCTTGAGCTGCTTCAGCCCGGCCTTCTTGAGGTAATGCCTGGCTTTGTCGGGATCATATTGGCGCTGCGGGAAGGCGGCATGGAAGGCGGTTCCCGGTGGGATCGGGTTGTCGTTGCCGGGCTTGCCGTGACCATGCAGGATGGTCTTGACCATCTCCTTGCGGTTGGCGGCATACTTCAGTGCCATGCGCACGTTGTTGTCATTGAACGGCGCGATGGAGGTGATCATTGGCGCGGTATACTGCTGGGTGCCGGTCACATTATAGATTTTGATGCCCGGGCGGCGCTTCAGCAGGTTGACGGTCTTCAGGTCGCAGCGGTCCATCAACTGGATCTGCCCGGTAACCAGGGCATTGGTGCGGGCTGATACGTCCTTGATTGACAGTACTTCGACCGAATCGAAATGGCCCCGACCCTTTTTCCAGTAGTGCGGATTGCGGGTCAGCGTGGTGTTTACCCCAGGCTCGAAATGATCGAGCTTGTAGGCGCCCGTGCCGTTGCCGGATTTCCAGTCCACGCCGTCGCCCTTGGCCGGCAGGATCAGCAGGTGATAATCGCTTACCAGGTAGGGCCAGTCGGCGCTGCCGTCGCTGAGTGTGAAAACGACGGTATGGTCGCCGTCGGCCTTGATGTCGGTGACTTTGGACAGCAACGGTTTGGCGGCCGATTTGGAATCCTTGCCCATGTGATGGTGATAGGTGGCGATCACATCCTGGGCGACAAACGGCTTGCCATCGTGGAACTGCACGCCCTTGCGCAGCTTGAAGGTCCAGATCTTGGCATCGGGGCTGGCATGCCACGACTCCGCCAGGTCGGGGATTAGCTTGCCGTCGTCCATCTCGGTAAGGGTGTTGCGCAGACCAAAGCCAACGAACTGCATGTAGGTGTCGGTGGCCAGTCCCGGGTCCATGGTGTCACTGGTGGAGCCGGCACCGATGCCGACCTTGAGGTGGCCGCCCTGTTTCGGTCCGGCTGCGAAGGCTTCCGGGCCCAGCAGGCCGCTCAGTCCCATCACCACCGTACCACCGGCACCAGCGGCCAGTAGCTGGCGGCGGGTTAAACCGAACGAATCATCGTGCTTATTCGCCACAGTAATTTCCTCATCTTGTTGCTCTATTCGACGCTACCCTTTATATACCCTGCCACACCGCATCACCAAACTGTAACGCCTAATACGGCAAGGCAGGGTGTAAAATTTGGTTATGTCAACAACGCCTGAACAACTGCTGGAGCGGCTTGATGCACTCGGCATAGAGTATCGCTATTACCAGCATCCTCAAGTATTTACAGTCGACGAGGCGCGCTGTCACTGCAGTCACATTCCCGGCGGGCATTGCAAGAATTTGTTCCTGCGCGCCAAGAAAAAGCAATATTGGCTACTGGTGTTGGAAGCGGATGCCCGGGTCGATCTCGACGGGCTGGCGCGCCATGTTGGCGCTAGCCGGTTCAGTTTTGCCAGTCGCGAGCGCCTGCTGCAGATTCTCGGCGTGATTCCGGGCGCAGTGACTCCGCTGGCCCTAATCAATGACCACGACCAGCGCAGTCGGGTGGTCCTCGACCAGCGTCTGATGGATTTCCAAACGGTCAATTTCCATCCCCTGATCAATGCTGCGACGGTGTCGGTCAGACCCGACGATCTGCTGCGTTTCATCCGTGCCTGCGGACGCCAGCCGCAACTGATGGACTTCAGCGCGCTCGGGCTTGCCGGCTGATCATTCCGGGACACTACCGAGGTCGCTCGCCGCTGCCTCCCGGATCAGCCAGTCGCGCAGTTGGGACGCAGCCGCGCTCAGTGGGTGCAGGCGTGGTGCCACCAGATACATTGGGTGGTCGGTTGTCAGGCTTTGTGGCATTGGCTGCACCAGTCGGCCCTCGGCCAGCAGCGGTGCCACGATATGGTGCCAGCCCAGGGCTATGCCCTGACCTTCCAGTGCCGCCCGGATCACGATGGAATAGTCGTTGAAGCTGAACAAACGGCGGCCGCGCGGCAGTGCGATGCCGAAGTGGGCCAGCCACCCGGCCCAGTCCAGTCGTGGGCGGTAGTGTTCCTCCAGGTGCAGCAAAGGAGTCGTCAGCAACGCCTCGGGCTGGTCGAGGGGGTGCCAGCGCTGACGGAACGCCGGGCTGCACACCGGGAAGATCTCCTCGTCGACGAAATGCCAGCTGTGGTGCCGCGGCCAGGTGCCGCTGCCCAGCGGAATCGCCAGATCGATTCCTTCACGGGCGAGATCGGGGTCGCTGTCAGTGGTGATACAGCGGAGTTCAATATCTGGGTGGTCGTGCTTGAACCGGGCCACCCGCGGAAGCAGCCAGTAGGTCGCCGTTGCAGTGGAAACGGCTAGTGTGACCTGGCGCCGGCTTGCGCCCATGGTACGGACTTGGCGCACGCCCTGATAAATCAGTTCCAGCCCCAGCCCGACCTGCTCCAGTAAGTAGCGGCCGGCTTCAGTCAGTTGTACTCCCTTGTGGCGCCGCTCGAACAAGGCGACACCGACCTGTTCCTCTAACTGACGGATGGTGTGACTGACCGCCGGCTGGGTGACCCGCAGTTCCTCCGCGGCCCGGGTGAAATTGCCGCAGCGGGCCGCGGCTTCGAACACGATCAGGCTGTTGGGGGAGGGGTTGCGATAGAGCATGGCCATCAAGTTATTTTATGACAAACATGAGATTGCGCGCCGGTCACAGAACCCGATAGCTAGCATAGAATCATCCACTTGGCGTGATATAGCGCCTGACGCCTTACGGCCAGAGGAGTGAGCATGCCATGACTGCGACTGATACCCAGAGGCGCCGGCGCGGCGGCGCCCGCGCGCGCCGCCAGGCCCAACGTAGCAGCAGTCCGGTAGCACCCGCGTATATACGCCGGCGTATCCCCACCTACGATATTCTGGATGAAACCGGTCTGGTGGCCATCGAGCGCACGGCCGACCGGATCCTGGCCGAGGTTGGCATCGAGTTCCGCGGCGATGACGAGGCCATCCGGCTGTTCCGGGAATCCGGCGCCCGAGTCGATGGCGTCCGGATTCGCTTCGAGCCTGGCCATCTGCGGGAAATTCTGCGCACGGCGCCGGCCGAATTCACCCAACATGCCCGCAACCCGGAACGTTCGGTACGCATCGGCGGTGACCACGTGGTGTTCGCTCCGGCCTACGGCTCGCCGTTCGTGATGGACCTGGATCGGGGCCGGCGTTACGGGGCGCTCGAGCCGATTTCCGGAATTTCGTGCGGCTGGCCTATTCGTCGCCCTGGCTGCATCATTCCGGCGGCACGGTATGCGAGCCAGTCGACGTGCCGGTCAACAAGCGCCATCTCGACATGGTGTACGCTCATATCCGCTATTCCGATAAGCCGTTCATGGGCTCGATTACGGCCGAGGAGCGGGCCGAGGACTCCATCGAAATGGCGCGGATCGTGTTTGGGCCGGGATTCATCGATCAGAACTGCGTGATCCTGGGTAACGTTAACGTCAACTCCCCACTGGTCTGGGACGGTACCATGACCCGGGCTGCACGGGCCTATGCTCGGGCCAATCAGGCGGCGGTAATCGTGCCATTCATACTGGGTGGCGCCATGGGGCCGGTGACCAATGCCGGCGCCATCGCCCAGGCCCTGGCCGAGACCATGGTCGGCTGTGCTCTGACCCAGCTGGAGCGGCCCGGTGCGCCGGTGATCTTCGGCAATTTCCTGTCGTCGATGTCGCTGCGCTCGGGGGCGCCGACCTTCGGCACGCCGGAGCCGGCGGTCGGTTCGCTGGTGGTAGGGCAACTGGCCCGGCGACTGGGATTGCCGCTGCGCGGCTCGGGCTCGTTCACCACTTCCAAACTCCCTGATGGCCAGGCCATGACGGAAAGCGTTATGTCGATGCTGGCTGCGGTCCACTGTGGTGCCAACTTCGTGCTGCATTCGGCCGGTTTTCTGGACGGGCTGCTGTCGATGAGCTACGAGAAGTTCGTCATGGACGCGGATTTTTGCGGTGCTCTGCATACTTATCTGGGTGGAGTCACGGTGGATACCAACGCTTTGGCGCTGGACGCGTTTCACGAGGTCGGTCCCGGTACCCACTTCTTCGGCTGCGCCCATACTATGGCCAATTACGAGACCGCCTTCTGGGATTCGGAACTATCGGACAACAACTCGTTCGAGCAGTGGTCGGACGACGGCGCCGAAAACATCATGACCCGTGCCAACCGGCGCTGGAAAAAGCTGCTGGCCGAATACCAGGCACCGTCGCTGGACCCGGCGGTCGATCAGGCGTTGCAGGATTTCATCGCCCGTCGCAAGGCGGCGATGGAAGACGCCTGGCACTGACCCTCTTAGCCGCGATTTCGGAGTACTGCTATGAGCCCGGCTTTTCCAAGCCTTTTCTCGCCGCTGACACTGCGGCACAAAAGGTTGCGGTCGCGGTTGGTGTTCGGCGCCGATACCGCCAACATGGCCGTCATGGCAAACTTTGAAGGCCGCCAACTGGCCCAACGACTCTGAGGTTCTTCATCGTGACTGCGAAAGACCCGCTGCTACAGCCGTTTCAGCTCAAGCACCTGACCCTGCGCAACCGCATCATGTCGACAGCGCACGAGCCGGCTTATTCCGAGGACGGCATGCCCAAGGATCGCTACCGGCTCTATCACCTGGAAAAGGCCAAGGGCGGGATCGCGCTGACCATGACCGCCGGTTCGGCGGTGGTCTCGCGCGGACTCGCCGGCCGCCTTCGGCAATCTGCATGCCTACAAGGACGACATCGTGCCGTGGCTCAAGCAGCTCGCCGACGACTGCCACGAGCATGGCGCGGCGGTGATGATCCAGCTCACCCATCTCGGCCGGCGCACCAACTGGAACAAGGCCGACTGGCTGCCGGTGCTGGCGCCTCGCCGGTGCGCGAGCCCGCCCACCGCGCCTTCCCCAAGGATCGCCGAGGACTGGGATCATCGAGCGCATCGTCGCCGACTACGCGGCCGCCGCCCAGCGCATGCAGGCAGCCGGCCTGGACGGCATCGAGTTCGAGGCCTACGGCCACCTGATGGATCAGTTCTGGTCGCCGGCCACCAATCAGCGCGACGACGACTATGGCGGCTCCCTCGACAACCGCCTGCGCTTCACCTTGCGGGTGCTGGACGCGGTGCGCACCGCGGTCGGGCCGAAGTTCATCGTCGGCATGCCGGCATGGTGGCCGACGAGGACTGGGACAAAGGGCTTAGCAGCGAAGAGGGCGTCGAGATCGCCGCGGCGACTTGTGCGGCACCGGCAAGGTCGATTTCCTCAACATCATCCGCGGCCACATCGAGACCGACGCGGCGCTGGCCAACGTCATCCCCGTCCAGGGCATGGCGGTCGGCGCCGCATCTCGACTTCGCCGGCGAGGTGCGCGCCGCCACCCAGTTTCCGGTCTTCCATGCCGCCCGCATCAACGACGTCGCCACCGCCCGCCATGCCGATCGCCGAAGGCAAGCTCGACATGGTCGGCATGACCCGCGCGCACATCGCCGACCCGCATATCGGCCGTAAGATTGCCGAGGGCCGCGAGCAGCGAAATCCGGCCCTGCGTCGGCGCCACCTATTGCCTCGACCGCATCTACGAAGGCCACGAGGCGCTCTGCATCCATAATCCGGCAACCGGCCGCGAGGCGACCATGCCGCATGTCATCACCCGCAGCGAGTGGACCGGCGAAGCGCGTCGTGGTCGTCGGCGCCGGTCCTGCCGGGCTGGAGGCGGCCCGGGTGGCGGCCGAGCGCGGCCATGCGGTGGTGCTGTTCGAGGCTGCCGATCAGCCGGGCGGGCAGGTGCGTGCTGGCCGCCCGCCAGCGGCGCCGGTCGGAACTGATCGGGATCGTCGACTGGCGGATGCGGCGGTGCACGGCGCTGGGTGTCGAACCGCATTTCAACGTGTTTGCCGAGGCCGATGACGTACTGGCTGAGGACCCGGACATAGTGATTGTCGCTACCGGCGGCTTGCCCAATACAGGGTTGCCCGAACAGGGCAGCGAACTGGTCGTATCGAGCTGGGATATTCTGTCGGGCGATGTCAAGCCGGCCGCCAGCGTGCTGCTGTTCGACGACAATGGTGGCCATCCCGGCATGCAGGCCGCTGAGATTCCTGGCGGAAGACGGTTCCGAGCTGGAGATCGTCTCGCCCGAGCGCTTCTTCGCCCCCGAGATCGGTGGCCTCAACCACGTCGCCTACGCCAAGGTGTTCCAGCGCCACAATGTTCGAATTACCATCAACCGCCGGCTGCTGGGTGCCCGGCGCGAGGGCAACCGGGTTGCTGCCATCGTCGGGAGCGACTATGTCGACGGCAAGGAGGTCCGCCTAGTGGATCAGATCGTGGTCGAACACGGCACGCTGCCGCTCGACGAACTGTATTTCGAGCTCAGGGACGGCTCGCGCAATCATGGCGAGATCGATTACAAGGCTTTGATCCGCGGTGAGCCTCAGATGGTACCGCGTAACCCGGACGGTGACTATCGCCTCTACCGGATCGGTGATGCGGTATCCAGCCGCAATATTCATGCTGCGATCTATGACGCATTGCGGTTGTGCAAGGATTTCTGATGCTGCTGCTGGCGGCTTTTGAAACCGGCCGGGTAGTGGCTGCCGTCGTGCGTGTTTTGGCCGATGCGATCGGTCTTTGGCCGAGTGCCCGGTCGGGTTCGGAGCCGACAACAGGTTGACGGCCCCCCGTTTAGCCGACACCCTAGCAGGGCTTGGCTGTCGCAAGCTCCCGGTCAGGCGCCGAAGCGGCAAACAGGGTCGGGTGCCCGTGCTGCTGGCGACACGGGAGTTACGGCCGGGCGGCCCCTGAATATGCGGAAGTGTCGCCTGAACGTCAAAACTTGTCGCTTGTCGCTTGCGACTTAGACGGCTATGGGCTAACAATAAAAATAACCCTAGAAAAAGCGTAATAATTTCTAACTCCACCTGGATCGGAGGCTGATGCCGATGGTTGATTTCAACGAAGTGGACAAGCATCGTTCAGTGCCCAAGCTGATCGATGATTTCAAGCGTGGCAAGATGAATCGCCGCGAATTTCTCCGGACCACGACGCTGTTGGGTGTGTCGGCCGGCACGGCTTATGCACTGGCCGGCAGGATTACGGGCGAACCGTTGATCCAGGCCGCCCGAGCTGCTGAAGCACCACACAAGGGAGGAATGTTGCGGGTCGCCATGGCGGTGCAGGAAATGACTGACCCGGCAACCTTCGACTGGACCGAAAAATCCAACGTGGCGCGCCACATCGTCGAGTATCTGACGCTGACCGATCCCGACAATATCACGCATCCCTACCTGGCCAAGAGTTGGGACGCGAATGATGACCTGACCCAATGGACGTTCCATCTGAACAAGGGGATCAAGTGGTCGAACGGCGACGAGTTCAACGCCGATGATGTCGTCTACAATTTTACCCGCTGGCTTGACCCCAAGACCGGGTCCAGCAACCAGGGCTTGTTCAGCGCCATGCTGATCGATACCGGTAACAAGGACGATAAGGGCAATGTCATCAAGAAGATGGCGCCTAAAGCCATCGAAAAGCTGGATGACTACACCGTCCGCATCAATCTGCAGCGGCCGGTACTGTCAATTCCTGAGAACCTGTACAACTACCCCACTGCTATCGTCCATCGCGACTTCGACAAAATGGGTGCCAATCTGAGCAAGCACCCGATTGGGACCGGTCCCTACGAACTGGCCCAGTTCCGGGTCGGCGAGATCGCCGTGCTCAAACGCCGCAAGGAGCCGTACTGGAACGGCGAGGTCTACCTCGACGAGATCCGCTACATCGATGTCGGCCAGGACCCCAACGCCATGATGGGCGCCCTGGCGTCGCAGCAGGTTGACGCGGTCTACCAAGTCGATCTCAGCACGCTGGATGCCATCAAGGCCATTCCTAACGTCGAACTTTCGCGGGTGCACACCGCCCAGACTGGTGTGATCCGGATGAAGGTGACCAAAGAGCCGTTCACCGACTGGAAGGTGCGTAAGGCCATCCAGCTGTGCTCGGACAACAACCAGAACATGCAGCAGTCGTTCCGGGGTCTGGGTCTGCTTGGCGAACATCACCAAGTCGCCAAGGTCCATCCGGAGTATTACCAACTGCCGGCCTGGCATCGCAACGTGACTGAAGCCAAGAAATTGCTGAAGGAAGCCGGCAAGGAAGGTCTGACGGTCGACTGTGTGGTCGGCAACACCTCCGGCAACTGGCAGCAGGACTCGGTGACGGTGCTGAAGCAGAATCTGGCGCAGGCCGGCATCAACCTCAACATCAAGGTGATGCCCGCGGCTCAGTACTGGGAGATCTGGGACAAAGCACCGTTCAGTCTCACCGAATGGACCCACCGCCCTCTGGGCACCATGGCTTTGTCGCTGGCTTATCGTACCGGCGTGCCATGGAACGAAACCAGCTACTCCAATCCCAAGTTCGACGCGGCACTGGACCATGCCGAGTCGATCCTGGATGTTGACAAGCGGCGCGAAGCCATGAAGCCGGTTGAGTCGATCCTGCAGCATGACGCGGTCATGGTGCAGCCCTACTTCCGCGACGTGATGACCGCCTACAGCGACAAGGTAGTGGGCTGGCACACTCATCCCACCCTGTACCATCAGTTCGATAAGGTCTGGATCAAGACCTGATTCGTTCCGGGCCGGCGCTTCCCGCGCGCCGGCCCGTCCCGTTATCCGACATAAAGCCAGAATAACGGACCACCACCATGCTGATACTGATAATCAAGCGCATCGGCTTCATGATTATCACCATGATTGCCGTATCATTGCTGGTCTTCGGCTTGCTCGAAATCAACATCCAGAGCGTTGCGGTGAAGGTCCTGGGACCTTACACGTCCGAACAACAACGCCACCTCTGGCTGCTCAACCACGGTTACCTGCGGCCGTTCTATGTCCGTTATTTCAGCTGGCTGTTCGATTTTTTCACCGGCCACTGGGGCGAGTCGGTGCGGTTCAAGGTTCCGGTGAGCGAAGTACTGTGGCCACGCCTGGCCAACACCGGCATTCTGGTGGGTTGCGTGTTCGCGCTGATGGTGCCGATATCGCTGGTGCTGGGGGTGCTTTCCGGGATGCGTGAGGGATCGAAACTGGACCGTGACCATTTCGCTGGTCAGCATTATCACCACCTCGGTGCCGGAATTCGCCAGCACCGTATTCTTCGCGGCAATTTTCGTGTTTGCGCTGCACTGGCTGCCGGGCACAAGTCAGCATGGTCAACGGTTTCGACTGGCATCAGCTGGTGCTGCCGGTGCTGGTGCTGGTGATCTACGATTTCGGCTACGTCGCGCGCATGACCCGGGCCTCGATGGCCGAGGTGATGACACTCGCAATATATCCGCACCGCCGATACTCAAGGGCCTGCCGTGGCGCAAGGTGATCTCGCGCCATGCCCTGCGCAACGCCCTGATCGCGCCGTTCACGGTGATCGTGCTGCAGATCAACTGGCTGCTGTCGGGCGTGATCGTGGTCGAGATGTTCTTCGCCTACAAAGGCTTCGGGAAGCTGCTCTGGAGGCGGCCTATCGGGACATCTATCTGATCGAGGCCTGCACGATGGTGGCGGTGTTCGTCGCCGTAGCGGTCGCAGACCATCGCCGATATCGGCTACATCTATCCTCAATCCGCGCATCCGCTTCAGCTGAGGACCCGCCATGGCCAATGTCGAAGTTGAAAGCGTCGTCAAACAACCGGCCACCGGTTACGGCGGCGCCCTGTGGCGGGCGTTGAGGTCGTTCGGTCTGCTGCGTGAATCTTGGGTGGGCATGCTCGGGGCGGCAATCGTTTTGTTCTGGGTCCTGGTGGCGATCTTCGCGCCGCTGCTGGCGCCGTACGATCCGCTTGCCACCTTACAGCCGTTCGCGTCCCCGGGCACCCATTTCGCCGGCAATGCACACGCCCATGCCGGTACCTTCTGGCTGGGTACCGACCACCTTGGCCGCGACATCCTGTCGCGGATTATCTGGGGCGCGCGCACCGTACTGTTCTATGCGCCGCATTGCCACCCTGGTGGCGTACGTGATCGGCATCCTGATGGGGCTGGTGGCGGGCTACCTGGGCGGCTGGGTGGACGAGATCCTGTCGGCGCATCGAGCGCCGTCATTCTGGCGTTCCCGGTGCTGGTGCTTTACATCGTCATCATCAGCTACCATTGGCGCCTCAGGCATCAACATCGTGATCGCTATCACCTTCGCCACCGGCCCGCTGGATCATGCGCATCGTGCGCGGTCTGGTGCTGGACCTGCGCAACCGTGACTATGTCGCGGCAGCCCAGACCCGTGGCGAGGGCATGTGGCGCATCATGCTGGTCGAGATTCTGCCCAACGCCCGCGGCCCGCTGATCGTCGATGCCTGCCTCCGGCTCGGCTACGTGATCATCACCATCGGCGTGCTGGGCTTCCTGGGGCTGGGCCTGCCGCCGCCGCAACCGGACTGGGGCGGCATGATCAACGAGGGACGCGCCATGGCAATGGCTTTCCCGCACATAGTGCTGTTCCCCTGCATCGCCATCTCGTCGCTGGTGTTGGGCTTCAACCTGCTGGCCGACGGCTTGCGCGAGATCTCGCATGCGCGACTGAGGACACGACATGGCCGATGACACTCCGTTGCTGGAAATCAAGGATCTCGATCTTCCTACTATCACCCGCGCCGGCGAGATCCCTGCGGTGATCGACTTCTCACTGACCGTCAACGCCGGCGAGTCCGTCGGCCTGGTGGGCGAGTCTGGCTGCGGCAAATCGACCGTGGCCATGGCTATCATGCAGTACATGGGCAGTAACGGCGGTATCAAGAGTGGTTCGATCAGGTTCAAGGGCCGCGATCTGACCACGATGAACCAGGAAGAGTTACGGCGCCTGCGCGGTGCCCAGATATCGATGATCTATCAGGAACCGATGGCGGCCCTTAACCCGAGTATGATCTGCGGCCGCCAGTTGATGGAGGTGCCGCTGACCCACGAGAACATCAGCGAAGCTGAAGCCCGCGAGCGGGCGCTGCAGATGCTGGCCGACGTACGCTTGCCGGACGCCAAACGGGTGTTCGACGCCTATCCGCATCAGATCTCCGGCGGTCAGCAACAGCGCGTGGTAATCGCCATGGCACTGCTGTCCAATCCGGCCTTGCTGCTGCTGGACGAGCCCACCACCGCGCTGGATGTAACCGTCGAGGCTGGCATCATCAAGCTGATCGCCGAAATCAGCGAGCGGTTCGGGACTGCCCAGCTGTTCATTTCACACAATCTGGGCCTGATTCTGGAAACCTGTGACCGGGTGTGTGTAATGTATTCTGGCGAGGTGGTTGAGGAGGGGCCGATCAAGATGGTATTCGACAACCCGTGCCATCCTTACACCCATGGCCTGTTCGGCTGCATCCCGCTACCTACAGCCGACAAGAACGCGCGGCCGCTGCGGCCCATCCGCGGCCAGTTGCCGCTGCCGCATGAGCGCCCGCCCGGCTGCAATTTCGGTCCCCGCTGTGATTATTTCGAAGGCGGTCGCTGTGACCTGCGCAATATCGCCATAGAGCCGGTGCCCGAGTCACCGGGGCAGCGGGTGCGCTGTCTGCGCTGGCAGGAGATCGACCGGTCGCAGGACCAGACGGCGTTCGAAACGCACGAGTCCCTGGCGCCGGGCGAAATCGTGCTCAATGTGGAGGATATGCAGAAGTATTACGAAATTCACGACCGTTCCATTGGCGCTATGCTGTCGGGGCAGATGGTGCGGTATGTCAAGGCCAACGAAACCCTGAGTTTCACGGCCCGCCGTGGCGAAACGGTGGCTATCGTCGGCGAGTCCGGTTGTGGCAAGTCGACCTTCGCCAAGGTGCTGATGGGTCTGGAGACGGTCACTGGCGGGAGGATCGGCTTCGACGGCGAGGACATCGGCGACGTCCCAGTGCAGAAGCGTTCACCCAAGCGGCTGGCGGCGCTGCAGATGGTGTTCCAGAATCCCTCGGATACGCTTAACCCCAGCCTGACCGTGGGTGGGCAGATCGGCCGCGTCATCAAGAAGTTCGGCATCGAGCGCAATCGCACCAAAATTCGTCAACGGGTGATGGAACTGCTCGATACAGTCAAGTTGCCACGTGATTTCTACTATCGGCGGCCACGGCAGCTCTCGGGTGGCCAGAAGCAGCGGGTCGGTATTGCGCGCGCGTTCGCGGGCAACCCGGAACTTGTTATCGCGGATGAGCCGGTATCTGCACTCGACGTGTCGGTAGCCGCGGCAGTTACCGAGCTGCTGATGGATATCCAGCGCGAGCACCGCACGACGCTGTTGTTCATCAGCCACGACCTCAGCGTGGTACGTTACCTGGCTGACCGCATCGTGGTGATGTATCTGGGCCAGATCATGGAATCCGGCACCACTGAGCAGATCTTTACACCGCCTTATCATCCCTACACGGAGGCCTTGTTGTCAGCGGTGCCGATTGCTGATCCCAACGTCGAGAAGCGTGAGATTGTGTTGGAAGGACCGCTGCCCAGCGTTCTGAATCCGCCCCAGGGCTGCCCATTCGTTACCCGCTGCCCGCGCAAGCTTGGCAAAATCTGCGAGGACCAGCGACCGCCGGTGCACACGCCGGTCCGGGGCCATCATATCGCCTGCCATATACCGCTGGATGAACTGCGCCGGATAGAACCCGTCATGAAGCTGGTCGAGGAGGGAATTGCTGCCGAGGCCTGAAGGGTTGTGCGGCCGGTGCCCTTGCACCGGCCGCACCGGTTGGGTTACTGAAACCGATCAAGTGCACTGGCAAGGGTCTCTACCGAGCGCTCGACGTGGTGCAGCTTGTCGAGCCCAAACAGACCGATGCGGAAGGTATGGAAGTCCTCGGGTTCGTCGCACATCAGCGGAACGCCAGCAGCGACCTGCAGGCCGGCTTGTGCGAACCGTTTGCCGGACTGGATGTCCGGGTCGTCGGTGTAGCTGACCACAACACCCGGTGCCTTGAACCCCTCCGCAGCGACGCTTTTGAAGCCGTGACGTTCTAACAACGCGCGCACTCTGTCCCCCAGTTCCTGCTGTTCGGCGCGTACCTTGTCAAAGCCATACTCGGCGGTCTCCTTCATGACGTCGCGCACACGGGCCAGCGCATCGGTGGGCATGGTGGCGTGATAGGCGTGGCCGCCGTTCTCGTAAGCCTCCATGATCTGCAGCCACTTGCGCAGATCGCAGGCGAAGCTGGTGCTGGTGGTGGCATCGATCCGTTCGCGGGCCCGCTCGCTCAGCATCACCATGGCACAGCACGGCGGACCGCTCCAGCCTTTCTGCGGCGCGCTCACCAGTACATCGACGCCACAGGCCTGCATGTCCACCCAAATGGTGCCGGAGGCGATGCAGTCCAGCACGAATAGCCCGCCGACGGCATGCACCGCCCCCGCTATGGCTTGCAGGTAAGCGTCAGGCAGGATCATCCCCGATGACGTCTCGACATGGGGGGCGAACACCACATCCGGCTGTTCCTTGCGGATGCGGGCCACGACCTCGTCAACCGGTGGCGGGGCAAAGGCCGACTGCGGACTGTTGTCCACGGGGCGCGCTTTCAGCACGGTAGACTGTGCCGGAATATTGCCCATGTCGAAAATTTGGGTCCAGCGATAGCTGAACCAGCCGTTGCGTATCACCAGACAGTTCCTGCCGGACGCGAACTGCCGGGCCACTGCCTCCATCCCGAAGCTGCCACTGCCAGGTACGATGGCCACGGAGTGGGCGTTGTAGACGCTCTTGAGCGTGCTCGATAAGTCCTTCATCACCTCCTGGAAAGACTGCGACATATGGTTGAGCGAGCGGTCGGTGTAGACCACGGAATATTCGAACAGACCATCGGGATCAACGTCGGGCAATAAGCCGGGCATGGTTACCTCCTCTGAAAAAACGATGCGCGCTGGCGGTGGAGTTTAAACCATGCCGGGTCCCTAGGTGACCAGCATGTCGCGCCGCGTGTATTCAGCCCTCGATCACGAGGGCCCGGCCCAGAGCCGCGGCCCCGACCACGCCGGAATCATCGCCCAGTTCAGCCGCAACGAACTTGAGTTTCCGACCGGGAGCCATGACCCATGGCAGCGTAGCCTGCTCGATCCGGTCCGCCAGACTCTGGCCCAGCTTGTCGGCAAAGCCGCCGCCGATGACGATTCGTTCCAGATCAAGCACGTTCAGCACCGAGCCGATACCCATGCCAAGTGTTTCGATAGCCTTGGCAAAGACCTCCTTGACCACCTCGTCACCGTCGTCAAGAGCACGTACCCACACTTTCGAGGTGGGCTTGGGTTTGTCTTCGTCCTTCTGGATACTGAACAGCGTGGTTTTACGGCCGGCAACCTGCATGGCACGAACGGTGGCCGTCATCATCCGCCGCCCGGCGTAGGCCTCGACACAGCCGCGCCGACCACAACTGCACAAGGCGCCGTCAGCCCGCGTAATCACATGGCCGATTTCACCGGCAGCACCACGACTGCCGGTGTAGGGGCGACCGTCAAGGATCAGGCCGCCGCCGATGCCGGTACCCATCCAGACACCCAGCACATTTTCGGCACCTTTGGCGGCGCCGTTCAGCCATTCGCCAAGCAGTCCGACGTTGGCGTCATTACCCAGTGCGACGGGCATGTCGAGCGCCTTTTCGAGCCGCTTCCTGAGATCGATGCTGGAGGTCCAGTGTGGCAGGTTGGGAACGGTCATGACGCCGTTGTCACCAACCGCCCCCGGGATACCGATGCCTGCCGCGACGGGTGACTCGGTGAGCGATGCGATCTGGTCGCGGATGGTTTTGACAACCGCATCCGGACCTTCGGTAGGAGTGGGCCGCTTCGACCGGTCGACGACCTTGTGCTGCTGGTCGACCAGACCGACTTCGATGTTGGTGCCGCCTACGTCGACGCCGGCGATCAACATTGCAGACTCCTGGTTGTGTGCTGGTGGCTGGTCGACGGATAGGGGGACGAATGCACGGCTATCTCCTGTTGGTTTCCTGGGCCAGTCCTGCGCCAGAGCGGTCTGGAGCGGATAATATGGCACCACGTCTTGGGTTCGCGGGCTATAGAGCAACGGACCCGGTCTAGGTGCGGGGTCCGGCCGGCAAGCTGATGACCCTGAACGACTGTCACATCTATCGGGACCGCGTGCCGCAGCGCGAGTTCGCTGGCGCACGTCATAGGCGTGGCTTACGACTCCAACGACTAACCGGGAGGTGCGAAATGCTCAATATGGACTTTGCCAAGCGGGTGGTGATCGATACTGATTCACAGTCCTGGCAGGCCAGTCCGAGGCCGGGCGTGTGGCGTAAACCGCTGGCGCGTGAAGAAGCTGAACGGGGCCATGCGAGCAGTATCGTCCGCTACGCAGCGGGCGCGTCGTTCGCACGTCACGAGCACCCGCTGGGCGAGGAGATCCTGGTACTGGACGGCATCTTTTCCGACCAATCCGGCGATTTCGGTCCCGGCAGCTATCTCCGCAACCCGCCGGGGTCGGCTCATGCGCCTTTCAGCGCAAGCGGCTGTGTACTGCTGGTCAAGCTGCATCAGTTCCAGCCGGACGATCGCGTCCAGGTTCGCGTCGACACCCGGCACGCTCAATGGTTGCCGGGGCAGGGCAGGCTTCAGGTGATGCCGCTGCACGATTTCGCCGGCGAACACGTTGCGCTGGTCAAATGGCCGGCGGGCGAACGTTTCCAGCGTCATCGCCACTACGGCGGCGAGGAAATCTTTGTTCTTAGCGGCGAATTCCGCGACGAATTTGGGGTTTATCCTGCCGGGAGTTGGATGCGCAATCCTCACTTGAGTGAACACCAGCCCTACGTAGACCAGGATACGGTGATATGGGTCAAAGTCGGCCATCTGCCGGTGTGACTCCCGGCGCCGCAGCCAGGCCTTCCGGAGTGCTCGGCCCGGCGCGGTGCTATCATGCCGCCAGCCGCCGGTTGGCGGGCACCACTTTGCGGAGGGGCTTATGACAACATCATCGATACTGCGGACAACCATCGCTGGCAGCCTGCCGAAACCGGCCTGGCTGGCCGAACCCGAAAAACTCTGGGCGCCGTGGAAGCTGACTGGGGAGGTGCTGGCCGAAGGGAAACGGGATGCGGTTCGACTGGTGTTGCGTGACCAGGAACGGGCCGGAATCGACATTGTGAGCGACGGCGAACAAACCCGCCAGCATTTCGTCACCACGTTCATAGAACACCTCGAGGGCATCGATTTCGATAACCGCCGGACGGTGCGTATTCGTGACCGGTATGATGCCAGCGTGCCCGTGGTCACGGGGCCGGTGACGCGCAAGCAGCCGATATACGTGGACGACGCCCGGTTCCTGCGCAGCGAGACCGCGCGGCAGATCAAGTATACGTTGCCGGGCCCGATGACCATGGTCGACACATTGTACGATGCACACTACCAGAGTCGCGAGAAGCTGGCCTGGGAGTTCGCCCGCGTCCTCAACGAGGAAGCGCACGAGTTGGCCGCTGCGGGTGTGGATGTTATCCAGTTTGATGAGCCCGCATTCAACGTGTTTTTCGATGAAGTGCGTGACTGGGGTATCGAGACGCTGGAGCGTGCGGCCCAGGGCCTTACTTGCCGGACCGCTGTGCACATCTGTTATGGCTACGGGATCAAGGCCAACATCGATTGGAAGAACGCCTTAGGCTCGGAATGGCGGCAATACGAAATCATCTTTCCCCTGCTGAGGGCGTCAGCGATCGACCAGATCTCGCTGGAATGCCATAACTCGAAGGTACCGATCGAACTGATCGCACTGCTTGAGGGGAAGGACGTGCTGGTCGGTGCTATCGATGTCGCGACCGACCGGATCGAGACATCGGCCGAGGTGGCCGCCACTCTCCGCAAGGCGTTACAGTTTGTCGCACCGGAACGACTCTACCCATGCACCAACTGTGGCCTGGTGCCGCTGAGCCGCGACGTGGCGCGCGCCAAATTAATGGCGTTGGGCGCAGGGGCGGCCCTGGTGCGACAGGAACTGGCGGCCCGTTAAGCGCTCGGCGGGTGGTGCCTGGCGCGGCAGGCTTTCCCGGCACCGCGGGACAGGCTACGATGTGCGGCCGCAAACTGTCTGGAACTCGGGGATCCGCCCATGTCCGATCTGCTGCACCGGTTGCTGGCCGAAAAGCCGTTCCTGCTGGCCGACGGGGCCACCGGAACTAATCTGTTTGCCCTCGGCCTCACCACCGGCGAGGCGCCGGAGTTGTGGAATACCGATCATCCCGATCGGGTCGCCGCGCATTATCGCAGCTTCGTCGATGCCGGCTCCGATATCATTCTTACCAATTCGTTCGGTGGCAACCGCTACCGCCTGGCTTTGCACCAGGCGGCTGATCGGGTTGCCGAGCTCAATGAGGCGGCTGCCCGGATCGCCCGGGAGGTGGTGATCGTGGCTGAGCGGCCGGTGGTGGTAGCCGGCTCGATCGGGCCGACCGGTGAGATTCTGCAGCCCAACGGGCCGCTCAGCAGCGCCGATGCCGCCGCGGCCTTCGCCGAGCAGGGGGCCGCTCTGGTGCGCGGGGGCGCGGACGTGCTTTGGATTGAAACCCTGTCATCGCGCGAGGAGTTGGACGCTGCGCTAGCCGGCGCTGCCACTACCGGGCTGCCGGTGGTGGCCACCATGAGCTTCGATACCAACGGTCGTACCATGATGGGGTTGGCGCCCGGTGAGCTGATGGACTTGGTCGCCCATCACCCAGCGCACCCGCTGGCCTGCGGCAGCAACTGCGGGGTGGGTGCCGCGGAAGTGGTCGCCACGATCGCGCTGATGTACCAGGCAGGGGCCCGCCTCCAAGATGCGCCTTTGTTGGTGGCCAAAGCCAATTGCGGCATCCCCGAGTACCTTGACGGCCAAATCGTCTACAACGGCTCGCCCGAACTCATGGCTGACTATGCCCGTCTGGCACGCGCCGCCGGGGCGCGCATCATCGGCGGCTGTTGCGGCACCACACCAGCGCACATCCGGGCGATGCGGGCGGCGCTGGACGTGGCCGGCGAGCAGCCGGTACCCGACGTCGAGACCATCATCGCCCGGTTGGGTGAACTTTCCACCGGATCTCAGGCCCAGCTCCGGGGTGATTTCAGTGTCGCCGGCGGGTCCGCGTCGGGCCGCGGGATGCGCTCCAGTCGGCGTCGCCGGGGTGCTCGCTGACAGGATCAGTGGCTGGCCAGTTCATCCAGGTAGCGTTCCGCATCCAATGCAGCCATGCAGCCGGTACCGGCCGACGTGACGGCCTGGCGGTAAACGTGATCCATGACGTCGCCGGCGGCGAATACGCCGGGCACGCTGGTGGCCGTGGCATTGCCGTCGAGTCCGCTCCTTACGACAATGTAGCCATTGGTCATGTCAAGCTGATCGCGGAATAGATCCGTATTGGGTTTGTGGCCAATGGCGATGAATACCCCCTGCACGGCGAGTTCTTGCGTAGCGTCAGTGTGCACGTTACGTAGCCGCGCGCCGGTAACGCCGGTGGCGTCGCCCAGCACCTCGTCCAGCACGCAGTCCAGCTTGAGCCTGATATTGCCGTGCTCGACCCGGTCCAGCAGGCGGTCGATCATGATCTTCTCGGCCCGGAACTGCTGGCGCCGGTGCACCAGGGTGACTTCAGAAGCGATATTGGAAAGATACAGCGCTTCTTCAACCGCAGTGTTGCCGCCGCCGATGACCGCGACTTTCTGTTGTTGTAAAAGAAACCATCGCAGGTCGCGCAGGCCGATACGCCTTTGCCCTTGAAAGCTTCTTCGGAGTGCAGCCCCAGATACATGGCGCTGGCACCGGTGGCGATGATCAGCGCGTCAGAGCTGTAGGAGCCGGCATCGCCGGTCAAAAGGAACGGCCGACGGCCCAGGTCGGCGGTGTGGATATGGTCAAACACCATTTCGGTCTCGAAGCGCTGGGCGTGCTTCAGCATGCGCTCCATCAGCTCCGGTCCCTGCACGCCGGCGTCATCGCCCGGCCAGTTGTCGACGTCGGTGGTGGTGGTGAGCTGGCCACCCTGTTCGAGACCGGTGATCAGCACCGGCTGGAGATTGGCGCGCGCGGCGTAGACGGCCGCCGTATAGCCGGCCGGCCCCGAGCCCAGGATCAGCAGCCGGCAGTGTCTGGTTTCTGTCATCGTTCGGTCCTCGGACCCGTTGCCTTTGTTGGATATGAAGGATAACGTACTTTGTCTGACGCGCTGCAAGCCATCAGCGTATCCACTATTCGAGACCTGTGTGCCGCCTGTCCGGGGCGCCAGGGGAGGAACCATACCGTGACCCAGAAGACCATCGTTCTGACCGGGGCCAGCCGGGGCATCGGCCATGCCACGGTGAAATATTTTTACAGTGCCGGCTGGCGGGTGCTGACAGTGTCCAGCCATGGCTTTACCGAGGAGGAATGTCCTTGGGAAGGCGGCCGCGGTAATCACATCCAGATGGATTTGTCGGACCTGGAATCGATCAAGCGTGGTGTCCCGGCGATTCAGGAGCGGCTGGGCGGCGCACCGCTACATGCCTTGGTCAACAACGCCGGTTATTCGCCTAAAGGGCCCAACGGCGAGCGCCTGAATACCTTGACGACCGAACTGCGAACGTGGCAGCGGGTGTTCTATATCAACTTCTTCGCGCCGGTGATTCTGGCCCGTGGCTTGTTTAATGAACTGCGGGCTGCCGGCGATGCCACCGTCATCAACGTCACCTCGATCGCTGGGGTGCGGGTGCATCCGTTCGCCGGCACCGCCTATGCCACCTCGAAGGCGGCCCTGGCGGCGCTCACCCGGGAGATGGCGACCGATTTCGGCCCTTACAACATTCGGGTGAATGCGATCGCGCCGGGCGAGATTGAGACCTCGATCCTCTCGCCGGGCACCGACAAGTTGTTGGAAAACATCCCATTGCGGCGGCTCGGCAAACCCGAGGAAGTGGCGGCGGTGATCCATTTCCTGTGCACCCATCCAGCCGCCTACGTCAATGGCGCCGAGATCCATATCAACGGCGGTCAGCACGTCTGACCGCCACTGGACCGGTCAGGCCTGCATGTAAACGCGCACCAGCGCCTTGGCATCCGGGACGTCGCTGGCCGCACCGCTGAACACCGTACGGCCCTGCACTAACACATACACGTGGTCGGCGATGGCCAGCGCGTCGCGGACATTCTGCTCTACCAGCAGGATCCCCTTGCCCTGCGCGCGCAATTGTCCCAAGACCTGGAACACGTCACGCACGGCCGCTGGCGACAGCCCAGCCGAGGGTTCGTCGAGCAGGATGAAGTCGGGGCTGGTCATGAGTGCCTGGGCTACGCTGAGCAGCATCCGTTGGCCACCACTGAGCGCGCTACCCCGCACCGTAAGCTTTTCCCGCAGCACTGGGAATAAGGCCAGGATTTCCTCCAGTCGGGCCTCGAATCCGCGGCGGTCGGGGATGATATAGGCGCCCATCCGCAGGTTTTCCCGCACCGTTAGCTGGGGGAATACGTTGCCCCCCTGACTCACCACGCTGAGACCGTGGCGAATGGATTCGGACAGGGGCTGGCCGTCGAGCCGGTGATCGCCGTAGCGCACCTGTCCCCGCCACACTGGCGCCAGGCCGACGATGGCCTTGAGCAGGGTGGATTTGCCACTGCCGTTCGGGCCGAATACGCAGGTGATGCCGCTGGCAGGCGCGTGCAAATCGATGCCGCGGACGATTTCCACTTTACCGTAACCGACCACCATCTGGTCGAGGCGGATGTCAGGCATTACCGTTACCCCGTCAGCTACTGGCGGGGGTGTCCGCTTCCGCTTCCGCCCCCAAGTAGGATTCAATCACCTGTGGATGGGTGATGATGGTTTCGAAATCGCCCTCAGTGATCGGCCGCCCCTGGGCCATCACCAGGACCCGGTCGCACAGGGTGCGAACGAATTCCATGTCGTGTTCGACCACGATGAAGGCCCGGCCATCCTGCCTTTGACGCAGAATGGCTTCAGCCAGTTGGTCCTTGAGGGCGGGATTGACGCCGGCGCCGATTTCGTCCAGCAGCACGACCCGCGGGTCGCGCATCAGCACCCGGGCCAGTTCCAGCAGTTTCTGCTGGCCACCCGAGAGGTTTTCCGCCAGTTCGTCGCGTAACCGGGTCAACCGGACCAGTTCCAGCAGCCGGCTGGCGCGTTCGGTGTGGCCGTGCCAATGGCCAATGGCGGCAGCGGTCCGCAGATTGTCCCAGACTGACATCTTGGCGAACGGCGCGGCGATCTGAAAGGTCCGGCACAGGCCGGCACGGGCTACCTTGAACGCCGCCAGACCGGTGATGGGCCGGCCGCCCAGTAGGATTTCGCCACTGTCAGGCCGCAGGGCACCACTCAGCAGGTTGAAGAGCGTGGTCTTGCCGCAGCCATTCGGGCCGATCACGCCGAGAATCTCGCCTGGCGCCAGACTCAGCGACACGCCATCGACCGCCACCAGGGCATCGAATTGCTTGCGCAGCTCTCGAGCCTGCAGGATCGGATCACGGGTCATCGGGGGATGCTCCTCGGCGGCGTTGCGGCAGCAGGCTGACCAGGCCGTCCGGGCGGAACAGCACGATGGCGCAGATCGCCGCTCCGAGAATGGCCAGGTACAGGGTGCCGTTGCTCCAGTAAATCCACAGCGTCTGCTTGAGCAGATAGAGCACTGTGCCGCCGAGAAACGGGCCCCAGAAGCTCCCCAGCCCGCCTAGCAGAGTCATGATGATCATCTGATCGGTGATGGGATCGCCGAGCACGCTTTGCGGGTTGATGAAGGTCACCCAGTAGGCATAGGCGCCGCCGAACAAGGCCGGGAACAGCGCACTCAGCGCAAACGAGGCGATCTTGACGCGGGTGGTGTTGATGCCCAGTGCCTCGGCCGACGTTTCGTTCTCGCGGATTGCCTTGAGCTGCAGGCCGAAGCGGCTGCGTTCCGCCAGCACATAGGTCACTATTGCCGTTAGCGCGGCAAGGCCGAACATCAGGTAATAGAAGAATTGATCATCGACCAGGGCCGGCAGGCGGGTTCCGTAGGGCCCGCCCGTGATATCGAGTACATTGGCCAGTTGCTCAAAGGCCTTGGCCAGCGCCCAGGTGGCGATGGCGAAGTAGGCACCACGCAGACGCAGGGTCGGCGGGCCGGCCACGGCCGAGGCCAGCGATCCGACCACCCCGCCCAGCACCATGGCCGGAAAGAAGCCTAGGCCGAACTGACTCATCAGAATGGCGACCACATAGGCCCCGACACCGAAGAAGGCGCCATGGCCGAATGACACATAGCCGGTGTAGCCGCCGATGATGTTCCAACTCACTGCCAGCCCGACCCACATCACCACACCCGTGGCGAGCCGCAGGCCGAAACCTTGCAACAGCTCCGGCAGGAGCAGTCCAGCTACCAGCAGCAGCGCCAGCCACAGCCAGGTCCAGTCGCGCTGGGCGGGTGGGTTGGTTGTCGCAACGCTGCTCATGTGCCCCTCCCCAGAATGCCTTTGGGCTGGATGATCAGCACCAGGAACAGCACCAGAAAGACCACCAGAAAACTGTATGACGGATTCAGATAGACCGTGGTCATAGTGTTGATCAGCCCCAGCAGCACCGCGGCGACCAGCACGCCCGGCACGTAGCCCAGCCCGCCCAGCACCACGACGAAGAAGGCGAACGTGGTGTACTTGGCCCCCATTTGCGCATTGATCGAGAAGATCGCTCCGATCAACACCCCGGCCATGCCGGTCATGCCCGCATACAAGCCATATACTAGCGACGCCAACGACCTTACCCGCACCCCCATCAGCGCGGCCTTGTCACGGTCCTGTGCCACTGCCCGGATAGCCAGGCCGGTACGGGTCCGGTAGAGAAACAGAATGAAGGCAATGGTGACCAGCACCGCGAAGGCGAACGCCGCGACCCGCAGAGCCGGAATCGACAGCGTCTGGCCCAGCGCGGTACCGGCCAGCAGTGAACTGAGTGAGTGGGTGTCGTACCCCCAGAAGGTCAGGGCACTGCCCTTGATCAGCGTCGACAGGCCGAACGTGAACACCAGCCCCATCAACATCGGCAGATGGGCCTTGGTGCTGATCACCCGGAAGATAAGTGGCTGAATCAGGTAACCGACGGCGAAGTAAATAACAAACACCACCGGCAGTAACAGGAAAGCGTCGAGGTGGAAGTACTGCTGGGCGAAGAAAGCGGTGAAGGCCCCCAGCATCACCCATTCACCGACCGCGAAGTCGATGATGTCGAGCACCCCGAACACCAGTGAGAAGCCGGCGGCGATCACGATATAGATGCCGCCCAGCAGGATGCCGTTAAGCACGGTCTGCAGGAACAGAGTCACCCGTGTGCTCCGAAGGTTGTTGCGGTGGCGACCGGTCAGCCGGCCGCCACCGGTGGGGGCGAAATTACTTGAGCAGCTTGGCGAAGGTTGGTCTTGGGTAGACCAGTTTATGCTGCTGGTATTCCTTGGGCGATATGATGTGCCATTGCCCATCGATGACCTGCACCACCATGGCTTTCAGGCCAACGTTGTCGTGGTAGTGGGCACCGCTAGTGGCGAACTTGATCGGGCCGTAGAAGGTATTGATATCGACCTTTCCCAGCGCTTTCATCAGTTTGGTGCGGGCTGCGGCGTTGAGGGGCGGCTTGGCATGGATGGCCTGCAGCGCTGCGGTAAAAGCCTCGCCGGTAGCCGAACAGGCGGCGGTGGTATAGTCCGGATGCAGGCCCGTTCGGATATAGGCCGCGTGGTCGTATTGCTTGGCGGTACCGAACAGTTCGTCTTTCAGATTGGCATCCTGCGACCAGTCGGTGAGGCCGATCGTATAGTTGCCGACGCCCTTGCCGACAGCTTGCAGAAAGCCGGAATCGGTAATGCCGTAGTGCATCACGATGGCCTTGGGATTGAAGCCGATCGAGGCCGCCGCCTTGAGAATATCGATGTGATCCTGGGGTTCACCGCCGACTGCCAGGATGTCAGGGTTCTGATCCTTGAGTTCGCTGAGCAGCGACGAGAAGTCGCTGTGGGTGGGTACTACCTGGAATGAGTCCAGCTTCAGCCCCACTTTTTCGGCGGCTTCTTTGAACCCGGTGGCGGCGGCCTTGGAAAACGGGTCGTTGATGCCGATGACGGCAATACTCTTGGCATCGGTGGCCGATTTGAGATAGTCAATCGGTGCCTGCGCCGTTAGGTCGACCGACGGAATGGTGCCAAAGCTGTAGGCAAAATGCTGTTTCCAGATCATCGGTGATTCCGCCGAGCCGGTGATCATCGGCACCTGGTATTTCTCCGTGATCGGTGCCACTCCCAGGGTCACCGCACTCGAGTAGGGGCCAAAGATGAAATCGACCTTCTCGTTCTGGATCATGCGCGCGGCGGCGTCGGCACCGGCCTTGGGATTGCTTTGCGCATCCGCGTAGACCAGTTTGACTTTGTAGTGCTTGCCGTCGATCTTGATGCCGCCTTGCTGATTGATCTTGTAAGCCCAGAGGTCATACCCGCGGCGGGTGAGGTTGCCACCCAGGGCATAATCACCGCTCAGTGAGGTGACCACACCAATCTTGAAGTAGTTACGAGCAGCCTGGGCCGGGCCTGCGACGGTCAGGGCCAGTGCGGTGGCGATAGCGAGAGTGCCTGCGGCCTGCAGCGTCCGATGCAGATGGCCGAGGAGTGAACGTCTGTTATGCATTGTCAGACCTCCTCAGTTGACATAATTAGAGGGGCAGTCGACCCGGTCCCGGGCCAACAGTCCGCCAGCAAGATTAGGCTTCCGGTAACTCCTTGACAAGCGTGATTATTCGATGAGGTCCTGCGTGCGGGTCCAGTGCCAGGTTTCGTCCAGCGCCTGGCGAACCCGGTCGAGCAGCAGATCGATCTCGGTCTCGCTGATGATCAGCGGTGGACAGAATGCCAGAGCGTCGCCTATAGACCGTACTATTAGACCGTGTTCCTGAGCCCGTTGCACCATGTAATTACCGACTTGACCAGGCTGCGGAAACGGTGCCCGGGAAGCCTGATTGGCAACCAGTTCCAAGGCGGCCATTAGCCCGACCCCACGGACCTCGCCGACCAGCGGGTGCTGGCCCAATGCCTGTAATCCCTGCTGCAATCGTGGGGCGATCCCTTGGACCCGGGACACTATGTCACGCTCCTGGTAGATTTTCAGCGTTTCCAGGGCCACGGCGGCACTGACCGGGTGACCGCCGTAAGTGAATCCGTGACCGAGAGTCCCGATCCGGGCCGAGTTGTCTGCGATGACCTGGTAAACGTGGTCATTGATCAGCGTGGCGGCGATGGGCAGATATGCTGACGACAGCTGTTTAGCGACTGTCATGATATCAGGGCGGATTCCGAACGTCTCGCAGCCGAACAGATGGCCGGTGCGTCCGAAACCGCAGATGACTTCGTCGGCGATCAGCAGAATGTCGTACTTTTTCAGCACCGCCTGAATTTTGTCCCAGTAGCTGGCTGGTGGTACCAGTACGCCGCCGGCGCCCATCACCGGCTCGCCGATGAACGCCGCGATGGTGTCGGGATCCTCCTGAACGATCAACTGCTCCAATTCCGTGGCCAGGCGGCTGGCAAAGTCGGTTTCGCTTTCGCCGGGCGCCGCATAGCGATAATGATGGGGGCAGGCGGTATGCAGGACGTTGTCGATCGGCAGGTCGAAATCCTGGTGATTATTGGGCAGCCCGGTCAGGCTGGCGGTGGCCAGAGTCACGCCATGGTAGGCCTTCAGTCGGCTGATGATCTTCTTCTTGCGCTGACGGCCGAGTGCGTTGTTGTAGTACCAGACGAGCTTGATGGCGGTGTCGTTGGCGGCCGAACCCGAGTTGCTGTAGATCACCTTGCCGGTCTCCAGCGGCGCCAGCTGGGCCAGCCGGGCGGCTAACTCGGTGGCCGGTGCGGTACTTTTGCCGTTGAAGGTGTGATAAAAAGGGAGCCGCTCCAATTGCGCTGTGGCGGCCTTGACCAGGCGTGGCTCGCTGAAACCCAGCGCCGTGCACCACAAACCGGCCATACCTTCGATGTAGGCGTTGCCCTGATCGTCGTAGACCCAGACACCTTCGCCGCGGTCGATGATCAGCGGCCCGTTGCTCTCGTGCTGGCGGGCGTTGGTGTAGGGGTGTAACTGGTAGCTGATGTCATCACGGACTTCGAGCTCATGGGCATCGGCCATGGCATGTTCCTCGCGCGGATCGGATGTGAGTTCGGGGGTGTGAATGCGCTATCCTACCACTATGTCGAGGTATTGCTTACCCGTAGAGTCGGGCACCGATCGTTGCTGCGCGAGCGCGCTCCTGAGCTCGCGGAGCTGACTCATGCCGGCCGACAACATCGCGGCGATCGATCTCGGCTCCAACAGTTTCCATTTAATCATTGCGCGGGCCATCGATGGCGAACTGCAGGTGCTCGATCGCCTCAAGGAGATGGTGCAGCTGGCTGCCGGACTGGATGAGCGCCAGCAGTTGAGCCGGGAGGCGCGCGAGCGGGCGTTGGCTTGCCTCGCCCGATTTGGCGAGCGGTTGCAGCGGATACCGGCTTCCCAGGTGCGTGTTGTCGGCACCAACACCTTGCGCCAGGCCCGCAACAGCCGAGGGTTCGTGGCCGAGGCGGAGGCGCTGCTTGGCCACCCGATCGAGATCGTCAGTGGCATCGAGGAGGCCCGTCTGATTTATTTGGGCGTCGCCCATAGCACAGCGCCCGTGGACGGTAAACGGCTGGTGATCGACATCGGCGGTGGCAGCACTGAACTCATCATAGGGCGCGGTTTCGAGCCCTTGCATCTGGAAAGCCTTTATATGGGCTGCGTTAACATGACGCGGCGTCATTTCACTAACAAGCGCGTGCAGGAAGCCGATCTGCGGCGGGCAGAACTGGCGGTCCAGGTCGAACTGGAGCCGGTCCAGGCGGCCTATGAGGCACTCGGCTGGGACGTCGTAACCGGTGCCTCGGGGACAATCCGGGCGTTACGCGACATCGCCATGAGTGAGGGCTGGTCGCGGGAAGGGCTCGGCCGCACAGCGTTGCAGCGGATGCGCCAGGCATTGCTGGCTGCCGGCAGCGCGCGCCGTATGGCTGAACGCTGGGAGCTGAGTCCCGAGCGGGCGGCGGTGCTGGCAGGCGGATTTACGGTGCTGCACGGTATTGTCGAAACGCTGGGCATAGCACAGCTCAGTGTGGCCGATGGCGCGCTACGGGAAGGTGTGGTCTACGACCTGCTGGGGCGCATCCGCCACGAGGACGCGCGCGAGCGCACCATCGCGCTGCTGACACGCCGCTACACCATCGACAAGTCTCAGGCCAGGCGTGTGGCCGAGACCGCGCGCCACTTGTACCGTCAGGTCGGCGCCGGTTGGGGCCTGGGCGATGCGCGCTTCCTGGGTGACCTGACGTGGGCCGCCCGATTGCACGAAATCGGACTTGCTATTGCCCACAGTCAGTATCACAAGCACGGCGGCTATATTCTCCAACATGCCGATTTGCCCGGCTTCTCGCGCAGTGAGCAGCAGCTCATCGCGGCGCTGGTGAGGGGCCACCGGCGCAAGTTTCCGCTGGATGACGTGTTTTCCGCCTTGCCACGGAGCCTGATCGAGCCGGGTCAGCGTTTGTGTGTACTGCTCCGGCTGGCGGTACTGCTGCATCGCGCGCATCGTCGCCAGGCCCTGCCCGAGTTCAGCTTGAAGGCTCGCAAACAGAGCCTGCGGCTGCGGTTTCCCGAGGGCTGGCTGGCGGCGCACCCGTTGACACGTGCCGATCTGGAGACCGAAGTTCAGTATCTGAAGAAGACGGGTTTCAAACTCAGTTTCGATTGAACGAGGATGGACAGATGACGACCGTGAGCGGTATCCAGGCCTGCGTATTCGATGCTTATGGCACGCTGTTCGACGTGCATTCCGCAGTGGGTCGCCACCGTGCCCGCTTGGGTGAGGCGGCGGAGGCGATATCGGCTCTGTGGCGTAGCAAGCAACTCGAATACAGTTGGCTGCGCAGCCTGATGGGCAGGCACGCCGATTTCTGGCGGGTCACCGGTGACGCGCTGGATTTTGCGCTGGATACGCACGGTCTGAACGACGCGATGTTGCGCGGGGACCTGCTGGCGGCCTATCGCGAGCTCAGTTGCTATCCTGAGGTGCCGCGTGTGCTCGCTCGGCTGCGGGAAGCGGGAGTGCGCTGTGCCATCCTATCCAACGGCTCGCCCGAAATGCTGCGGGCGGCTGTGACCAGCGCAGGCCTGGAAGGGTTACTGGAGGCCGTGCTGTCGGTTGAGGAGGTCGGTATCTTCAAGCCCGACCCGCGGGTTTATCAATTGGCGGTAGACCGTCTCGCCGTGCCGGCCAGCGCGATCAGCTTCCAGTCCAGCAACGCCTGGGATGCCGCTGGTGCCGCCAGTTTCGGTTTCCGGGTCGTGTGGGTCAATCGCTTCGGTCAGCGGCCGGAACGGCTGGGGTATCCCGCCGACGTCGAACTAAGCAGCCTGGAGGGCCTGCCAGCCGCGCTGAATGTGCCCTAGCATTCCGCCCGTGGCGGTCGTGCCAGCAGGTTGGTGATGGCCTGTTGCGGCGCCAGATCATGATACATGATGGCTGCCGTCTGCTCGCAGATCGGCATGTCGATCGCATGGTGCTGCGCCAGCCGGAGCACGGCGCCAGCGGCATGGTAACCCTCAACGGTCTGGCCCATGACGGCTAATACTTCCGCGGCGCGCTGGCCGTGACCTATGGCCAGGCCGAAGCGGCGGTTGCGGGACTGGTCGTCGGTTGTCGTGAGCACCAGATCGCCGACACCCGTCAGGCCCATGAAGGTGTCGCGTGCGCCACCCATGGCTTCACCCAGGCGTACCAGCTCGGCCAGCCCGCGAGTGATCAGGGCAGCCCGGCTGTTGGCGCCGCAGGCGAGTCCGTCGGCGATGCCGGTGGCAATGGCGAGCACGTTCTTAACCGCACCGCCCAACTGTACCCCCACGAGGTCGTCGCTGGTGTAGGCGCGTAGCGTACCACCGTGCAGTAAGCTGGCGACCTGCCGGGCGAATTCCGTTGTGGAGGCCGCCACCGTGATGGCAGTGGGCAGGCCGGCAGCGACCTCGGTGGCAAAGCTGGGACCGGAAACCACCGCTAGCGGCCGATTTCCGCCCAACTGCTCCCGCACGACCTCATGCAGCAGCCGGCTGCTGCCGGGCTCCAGGCCCTTGGTGGCCCAGGCCAGCCCGCAGTCCGGCGCGAGCAAGCGCCGGAGTCGCGCGAGAATGTCCGCGAAGGCATTGCTGGGCACAACCACTAGCACCAGAGCCGCGCCGCTGACAGCAGTGGCGAAATCGGTCACCGGCTGCAGATTGCCGGGGAACGGAATGCCTGGCAGGTAGCGGGTATTGCAGCGTTCGTGGTCGAGGCGGCTGATGTGCTCAGGGTGGTGTCCCCACAGCCGTACCTGCTGGCCGGTACGGGCCAGCTGCAGGGCCAGCGCCGTGCCCCAGGCACCCGCTCCGAGCACGGCAACAGTGGCGCTCACGGCGCGCTCAGTTTGCGAGTGGTGTACCTGCGGGTTGGGTCGCGGTCTGCTGCTGGCGCTGGGCATAAATGGCGTCGAAATTGACCGGCGCCAGTTGCAGTGGTGGGAAGCCGGCGCGAACCAGCAGCGAATCGATGGCCTCGCGGGCGTACGGGAACAGCACGTTTGGGCAGTACGCCTTAAGCATCGGATCAAGCTGCTCGTCGCTGAAGTTCTCCAGGCCGAAGATACCCGCCTGCTGCAACTCGACCAGGAACGCCGTTTGTTCCTTCAGTTTGGCCGTGATGGTGAGGGTGAGCACCACCTCGTGAGTGACTGTGTCGAGCCGCTCGCTCTCGGCCTGCATCTGGACATTGATTTCCGGCTGCCAGGCCTGGGACTGTTGCTGGAATATTTGCGGTGTATTGGGCGTCTCCAGGGAAATGTCTTTGGCATAAACGCGGTGGATCTGAAAACGCTGCGCTTGGGCTTCGTCGCTCATCGTGAGGTCTCTCGGTGTGGTAGACAGGTTGACGTATTCAGCCAGTGTGGCCGAGCAGTGTGTCCAGACGGCCGTGGCGGTCGAGCAGCGATAGTTCGTCGAAGCCGCCGATGGGAGCATCGTCGATGAAGATCTGCGGCACCGTGTGCCGGCCGCCACGGTCCTGCATTTCGCGGCGCCGGTCGGGTTCGCGGTCGACGTCGATAAGATGGTAGCCGATGCCCTTATCATCGAGCAGTGCCCGGGCCCAGCGGCAGTACGGGCACAAGGCCGAGGCGTAGACCTCTACTCTGGCCATGACTATTTCTTGGTTAGCGGCAGATTGGCATTTTGCCAGGCACTGAGCCCGCCTTGCAGGCTATGAACCGCCGTGAACCCCGCTTTTTTCAGGCGCGCACCTGCGCTGCTGGCGCGCGTATCGGTGGCACAGTACAGGATCAGTGGTTTGTTCTTGAATTTCTCCAGTTCCTTGAGGCGCTGGTCGATTTCCTTGAACGGAACGTGGCGGGCGTTCGGCAGGTGGCCGGTCTTGTATTCACCGATGTCGCGCACGTCGATGACGATTGCGTCCTCGTGGTTTATCAGCCGCAGCGCTTGGTTGGGACTGAGACCCTTGACGCCGCGCAGGGCGCGCAACAACTCGTTGCCGATCAGGAGGCCAAGGATGACGAACAGCGCCACGAACAGATACCAGTGGCGCGTAGCAAAATCAATATACTCGTGCATTGCCTAAGACGATGTCCCCAGAACCATGGCATGGTTTAGATCCGGCAGTGACCAGACCCGTTCAAACGTTACATAATAGCATGCGCACGGTTGTTGGGCAGGCTTTACACGCCCAGGAAGGCACGCCGGAGCAGCGGTCCCGGCGTACCTGGTAAGCAGCGGCCGATTTATTTGTTGGGTTGGGGCGTCATCCGTAGGTACGGTTTCAGCGTTTTCCAGCCCTTCGGGAACAGCGGCTTGGCCGCCTCGTCGGACAACGTCGGCGCAATGATGACATCGTCGCCGTCGCGCCAGTTGACTGGAGTGGCCACCTTGTAGCCGTCGGTCAGCTGCAGCGAATCGATCACCCGCAGGATTTCCTTGAAGTCGCGTCCGGTGCTGGCCGGATACGTTATGGTAAGGCGGACCTTCTTGTTCGGATCGATCACGAATACCGAACGCACCGTCAGCGTGTCATTGGCGTTCGGGTGGATCATGCCGTACAGGTTGGCCACTTTGCGATCGGGATCGGCGATCAAAGGGAAGTTAAGCGCGTGTCCCTGGGTCTCGGCTATATCACCGACCCAGGCGTTATGGTCGCTGAGGGGGTCGACCGAAAGGCCGGCGACCTTGACATTGCGCTGGTCGAATTCCGGCTTCAGACGCGCGACTTCACCCAACTCCGTGGTGCATACCGGTGTGAAGTCTTTCGGATGGGAGAACAATACGCCCCATGAATTGCCCAGCCATTGGTGAAAGCTGATGCTGCCGTCAGTGGTTTCGGCATTAAAATCAGGCGCTGTATCACCGAGCTGTAACGTCATGATTCGATCTCCTGCATGCTATGGATTTGTAGGGAAATTTTAGCATGTCTTTTAATTCTTATGAGTAATTAAAAATTATATAAAGATTTCTATCAGTTATTATTTAAGCAATTCAGGCCGCTTTTGCTTTGGCAAGACCCAGTTCGTGGCAGATTGCAAGACAGGGTTCCGCCAGATTCATAGTGTAGAAGTGCAGGCCAGGAGCGCCGCCGGCGAGCAGTCGCTCACACAGCCTGCTGACCACCTCCAGTCCGAGTTGTCGCAAAGCCGCGCGGTCGTCGTCACAGGCCTCCAGCCGCAGCCGGAGCCAGCGCGGGATCTCGGCACCGCAGCGGTCCGAGAAGCGGGCCAACTGGTGATAGTTGGTAATCGGCATAATGCCGGGGACTAGCGGGATTGCAATGCCGAGGCGCTGGCACTCGTCGCGGAACCGGAAGTAGCCGTCGGCATTATAGAAATACTGGGTGATCGCGCCATTGGCGCCGGCCGCCACCTTGCGTTTGAAATGTGCCAGGTCCGCGCTGGCGCTGGGCGCCTGCGGATGGATCTCGGGGTAACCAGCCACTTCGATACGGAAATGATCACCGGTCTCGGCGCGGATCAGCGCGACCAGTTCATCGGCGTGGCGCAGTTCGCCCGGGGTGCGCATGCCGGATGGCAGATCGCCGCGCAGGGCAACGATGCGGCGGATACCCTGATCCCGGTACAGCCGCAGGGTCGCCGCCAGACTCTCCCGGGTGGAGGCGATGCAGGTGAGGTGCGGGGCCACCGGGGCACCGGCGTGATGCAGTTCGAACACCGTCGCAAAGGTCCGGTTTCGGGTGCCGCCGCCGGCACCATAGGTCACCGAGCAATAGGCTGGCTCCAGCTCATCGAGCAGGCGCCGGGTTACGCGTCGCAGCCGCACCGCGGCCTGGTCGTCGCTGGGCGGGAAAAATTCGCAACTGATGACTGGCAGGATTTGGGTCGACACGGTTGTGATACCAGAAGTGACGTCAGTCTATTGTGTGGCAAGAATATTCATGAATACAGTGCATGTATTTGAGGTTGAACTTGAATAAAATTGCAAATTGGTCTCGTGATGGCCGATCACATGATGGCGCTGGAGATCTGGCAGGATCGGGCAATCAGCCTGACCAATGGGGCCATTCTCACCGCCGGCATGATGCTGATCCAGAGCCGGGTGGACTGGGCCCGACGTGGCGTGGCCACATCGCTTAACATGTTCATGCGGATCATCGGCAGCGCCCTCGGCGCTGCTGTCCTGGGTGGCGTACTCAATAGCGGCCTGCGCCATTATCTGACACGTCATGGCGGCCATGCCGCTGCCAGAGAGATAGCCAACATCCACAATCTGCTGGAGGGGCCGGGCCGCCATTTGACAGTCGGCGACACCCGGCTGTTAAGGGATGCTCTGGTATTTGGCCTGGATCACGTATTCTGGGGCGTGGCCCTGTTCGCGACGCTGACGCTGATCCTGACCTTGCTGGTGCCGCGGATCGAGGGAGATTAGATGCCAGTGTTGAGCCGGCGGTCGTCAGTCGTCAGTTGAACGTTGCGCACGACGCGCCAAATCTGTTCACTGACAACTGACAACTGACAACTGACAACTGACAACTGACAACTGACAACTGGTACCTACCAATCAATACCGATATTCATCCGACTTGAACGGCCCGTCGGCACTGACGCCGATATAATCGGCCTGGTCCCGGGACAGTCGGCTGAGCTTGGCACCGAGCTTGGCCAGGTGTAGGGCGGCGACCTTCTCGTCGAGATGCTTGGGCAGGACATAGACCTGTTTCTGGTAGCGGTCGGGATGGTTCCACAGTTCGATCTGAGCCAGTACCTGGTTGGTGAACGAGGCGCTCATCACGAAGCTGGGGTGGCCGGTGGCACAGCCCAGATTAACCAGCCGGCCCTCGGCCAGCAGGATCAGTTTCTTGCCGTCCGGGAACTCGATCTGATCGACCTGGGGCTTGATGGTCTCCCACTTGAAATTGCGCAGCCCCCCGATCTGTATCTCGTTGTCGAAATGGCCGATGTTGCAGACAATGGCCCGGTCTTTCATCGCCCGCATGTGATCCACGGTGATGACATCGGTGTTGCCGGTAGCCGTAACGAAGATATCGGCACGCGGTGCGGCCCCTTCCATGGTGACCACTTCGAAGCCTTCCATCGCCGCCTGCAGCGCACAGATCGGATCGACTTCCGACACCATGACCCGGCAGCCCGCGCGGCGCAGCGATTCGGCCGAACCCTTGCCAACATCACCGTAACCGCAGACCATGGCGACCTTACCGGCCATCATGACATCGGTGGCGCGGCGGATGCCATCGACCAGCGATTCGCGACAGCCGTATTTATTATCGAACTTGGACTTGGTGACCGAGTCGTTGACGTTGATGGCCGGTGCCTTGAGGGTGCTGGCCTTGGCCATTTCATACAGCCGATGCACACCGGTGGTCGTTTCCTCGGAAATGCCGCGGACCTGATCCATGACGCCGGCATACTCGGGTTTGTGCAGCAGCTGCGTGAGGTCACCGCCGTCGTCCAGCAGCATGTTGGGTGTCCAGCCGTCACGACCACGCACGGTCTGCTCCACGCACCACCAGTACTCGTCCTCGGTTTCGCCCTTCCAGGCAAACACCGGGATGCCGCGCGCGGCAATGGCGGCGGCGGCGTGATCCTGGGTCGAGAAGATATTGCACGATGACCAGCGTACTTCGGCGCCCAGGACGATCAGGGTCTCGATCAGCACCGCAGTCTGGATCGTCATGTGCAGACAACCGGCGATGCGGGCGCCCTTGAGCGGCTGGCTGGCGCCGTATTCCTCGCGCACGGCCATCAGGCCGGGCATCTCGGTTTCGGCGATGTCGATTTCCTTGCGGCCCCAGTCGGCCAGCGCAATATCGGCGACTTTGTAGTCCTGACTCATCTTGTTAAAGCTCTCCGTTACAAGCCGGCGTCGTCGCGCAAGGCGGCGGCGCGGTCGGTGCGTTCCCAGGTGAACGTGGTAAAGGTATCGGACTTGGTGACCCGAGTGCCGTTTTCAAGCTCTTCCCAGGTGTAGGTCAGCTCTTCGGGTTCGCGGCCGAAATGACCGTAAGCCGCCGTTTGCTGGAACATCGGATGCAACAGATCCAGCATGTTGCCGATCGCGTAAGGGCGCAGGTCAAAATGGCGCCGTACCAGCGCTTCAATGCGTTCGTCGGCGATTTTGCCGGTGCCGAAAGTGGTGACCGAAATGGAGGTTGGATCGGCCACCCCGATCGCGTAAGAAACCTGAATTTCGCATTTGTCGGCCAGGCCCGCGGCGACGATGTTCTTGGCCACGTAACGACCGGCGTAGGCGGCCGAACGATCGACCTTGGACGGATCCTTGCCGGAGAAGGCGCCGCCGCCGTGGCGGGCCATACCGCCATAGGTGTCGACGATAATTTTGCGCCCGGTAAGGCCGCAGTCACCGACCGGGCCGCCGATCACGAAGCTGCCGGTGGGATTGATGTGGAACTTGGTGTCACGATGAAGCAGTTCGGCCGGGATGACGTGCTTGACGATCAGTTCCATTATTGCTTCGCGCAGATCGGACTGTTTGACGTCTGGGTTGTGCTGGGTCGACAGTACCACGGCGTCAATCGCCGCGACCCGGCCGTTGTCGTAGCGGCAGGTGACCTGGCTCTTGGCATCCGGACGCAGCCAGCCCAGCAGACCCGATTTGCGGGCCTCGGTCTGGCGCTGGACCAGCCGGTGAGCGTACAGGATCGGAGCCGGCATCAAGGCATCGGTTTCGTTGCTGGCATAGCCGAACATCAGCCCCTGATCGCCGGCGCCCTGGTCCTCCGGCTTGGCCCGATCGACACCGGCGGCAATGTCTACCGACTGCTTGCCGATGATATTGAGCACCCCGCAGGTGGCACCATCGAAGCCCACGGTGGAGGAGCCGTAGCCGATGTCGGTAATGACTTTACGGACCAGATCCTCCAGATCGATCCAGGCACTGGTGCTCACCTCTCCTGCGATGATGGCGACGCCGGTCTTGACCAGAGTTTCGCAGGCCACGCGGGCGAAACGGTCCTGGGCCAGCATGGCATCCAGTACAGCATCGGAAATCTGGTCAGCGACCTTGTCGGGGTGGCCCTCGGAGACCGACTCCGACGTGAACAGGTGATTATCGCTCATCTCAGTCCTCGAGTACTGCCGGCGCCGTGCCGGCGCGGTTATGGCCTGGGTGACAAAAGTTCGCGCATTGTACTCGGAAAGCCATTCGCTTGCATCCGCTGCGGGGAGGCGCGGCGGGCACCGATGATACGGTCTGCGAGCGCAAGCGACGCTCTGGCACTGACGGCTATCAGCGGGCTGCGATTTCGGTGGTTGGGCCCGGCCGGGCAGCGATCACGTGCACCGCGGCGACGTCGATCTGCGCCGTGACGGGGATACCCGGAGCAAGACTGAGGTGGCTCACGCTACGGTCCAGCACATAGGCGCTTAGGACCACACCGCAGTCCACCGTGACTCGTGTTAGCGGCCCCAGCCGTCGCGATCCGACGACGCTGCCCGGGAGATTATTGGTACCGCCGGAGTCTGGGGCGCCGGTCATGCCCAGGGTAATGTTCTCGGCTCGGATGCAGAGGTAAACCCGGTCACCGGTGGCGATGGTGTTGTCGCCGACGGTTCCCTGCAGTGAAGCGTCGGCGAGAGCGACCTGGCATGCACTTCCCGCCCGGCTTACCACGCGCCCCTCAAGAACATTGTCGACGCCGAGAAACCCCGCCACGAAGCGGTTTGCCGGCCGGGTGAAGACGGCGTCGGGGGCACCGGTTTGGACAATGCGACCGGCCTGCATCACCGCCAGCTGGTCGGCCAGCACCCGGGCATCCTGATGATCGTGGGTCACGAAGATTGCCGCTATTCGCGTCTCGCGCAGCAGAACTTTGAGTTCGTCGCGCAATCGGTCCCGGGTCTGACTGTCGAGCGCTGAGAACGGCTCGTCGAACAGGAACACGTCGGGCTGGGTGAGCAGGCTGCGGGCCAGCGCCACCCGTTGCTTTTCCCCGGGACTGAGATCGCCTGGCATACGGTGCGCCAGCGGCTGCAGGCCGAACCGCTCCAGCAGTTCGGCAATGCGCCGGGCTGTCATGCCGCCGGCGCCCTGTGGGCGCCGGCCAAAGGCAATGTTGCGGATCACGTTTAGATGTGGAAACAGGCCGAAGTTCTGGAAAATGAAGCCCACCCGGCGCGCTTCCGGCGCCAGGTCGGTGACGTCGCGTCCGCGCAGCCGGATGCGCCCGCTCCGGGGTCGGTAGAAGCCGGCAATGGTTTCCAGGGTGACCGATTTGCCAGCACCATTGGGACCCAGGATAACGCCGATCTCTCCCGGCGCGAGCACGATATCGATGTCCCGCAGTGCGAACCCGCCGACCGCTACGGCAACACGGTCAAGAACAACAGCCGGCCTGGTGGCGGCCGTGCTGGCGTCAGCGACCATGGCCGGACGAATGGCCGTGGCCGAAGGCGATGGAACGCAGCAGGATGAATAAGGCCAGTGAAATAACGAGTAGCAGCAAGGCCATGGCGGTCGCCTGATTGAGGCCGTAACGCATGAACAGCTCATAGATTTTCACGGGTGCGGTCATCGGGTAGTAGACCAGCACCACGACGGCGCCAAATTCAGCGATGGCCCGGGCGAAGGTTAGGGTAAAACCGGTCATGATGCTGCGCCATGCCAGCGGCAGCGTTACTTGTCGCAACACCGCCCAGGGGCCAAGCCCAAGCGTCCGGGCGACTTGTTCGAGGCGTGGATCGATACTTTCGAAGCCGCTGCGCGCCGCGTTGACCATGTACGGAACAGAAACGAAGAGCATGGCAACCACGATTCCGGCCAGTGTACCCCAAAACTGGAGCCCGACCGCGGCGGCTGGCGCTCCCAGGATGCCGTGACGGCCGAATACAAACAGCAGGGCAATACCGGCGACGGTATGCGGTACCGCCAATGGGATGTCGACAATGGCCGAGATCAGGTTCTTGCCCCGGAATTCGCTGCGTGCCAGCAGGTAGGCCAGCGGCACGCCGAGCATGACCGCGACCAGGGCGGCCAGGCTGGCGCCTTCGAGGCTCAGTATGATGGCCTGGCGGACATCGGATGAGCCTGCCACCGCTACCAGGTTGGCTCCGCTCTGGCTGGCGGCGAGTTCGACTAACGGCAGCACAATGAAGCCGAGCAGAATGCCGCCCAGCAGCCAGCCCACCAGTAGGGTGGCCCGCGAACGGGCCGGTGAGCGGGCCTGTTCGCGGGAATGAGGCCGGCGCATCAGGAATGCCTGTGGCAGGGTACGTCCGGTGTTCAGGAAGACGGCCAGGGCTTGACCAGCGGCTTCAGCGCAGCCGGAACATTGTTCACCCCGGCGGCATAGGCTGGGCTGAACGTGCCGAAGCCCTTGGCGGCGAGGATCCTGCGGCCTTCCGGGCCCAGCACCAGCTGCAGATATTTCTGAGCAAGCGTTGTATGCGTTGCAACATTGGGAATGGTGATGGCGTAAACGATTGGTTTGCCGCTTAAATCACCGTTCTTTGTGTGGGCGGCGCCGGTCTTGTAGAACGCAGCATGGGCCGGATCGCTCAGATTGATTTTGGCAGGTAGCTTCAGGTAATGGAGATGATGCTGCAAGGCGTCGGACCGATAAATCGCCAGGTAGTCAATCTGGCCGACCTGCAAGGCTGCCAGCAGCGAGGTTTCGGTGTCGCGCATATTGCGCCGCGGGGCGTTCGCCAGGATTTTGGAGGCCAGTTTTGGCACCCGGTAATACTTGGATGCGAGCTCTAGCATCTGGACGGTCTGGTAGCCGGACGGATCGGTATTCGGATCCGAGCGGCCGATTTCCACACCGGGCCGGGCTAAAATCCGATACCAGTCGCCGGTATTTATATCCTTCGCGTACTTGCTCTTGTCGGTATAGACAAACGTAATGGCGTTGCGGGCGAAACCGATGTACCACGTGGTATAGCCTTTGTGGCCGTCCCTGGCAAACAGATATTTGGGCATGACGCTGTAGTCGGCGGCCGCGTAAATGTCGGCGCGCTGGTGCAGTTCGGTAAGCTTCTTCGCCATTTTTACACTGCCACCAAACTGGGCTTGTACTTTGACGCCGGGGTTCTCTTTCTCGAAGACCTTGTCGATGGCACGGAACGGCACAGCTAGTGTTCCGGCGGCGAAGATGGTCAGGGTCGGGGTGGTCGCTGCATTGGCCGGTACGGCCGGTGCCGCCAGCCCGAGCACTGCGGCGGTGACGGCTGCGATGGCTATTCGATGCATGGATCGTCTACCTCTCTGAAGCATTGCAAAATTGCGCATTAACTACGAACAGGCGGTGAATATAAAAATATACAGTCTGAACGCAATAAATGCACTGAGTAGGGCGCCGGGCAACCCGCGCGAATCGGCAGCAGGATTAGGGTTGGATTGGCGCTACAATGCGTGTTGGTATGGGCAGGAACGATGGATATGACCGATCTGACGCATTTCAACGCCGCCGGTGACGCCCACATGGTCGATGTTGGCGGCAAGGATGAAACCGAGCGGGTCGCGGTGGCGGAAGGTTGCATTCGTATGCAGCCGCCAACTCTGGCACTGATCCGCAACGGTGGTCATAAGAAGGGCGATGTACTGGGTATCGCCCGCATTGCCGGCATAATGGCCGCCAAGAAGACGGCCGATCTGGTGCCGTTATGCCATCCGCTGGCGCTGACCCGGGTCGAGCTGGAACTGCAGGCGCAAGGTGAGGACAGCGTGCATTGTCAGGCCACCGTCGCCACCCGTGGCCGGACCGGTGTCGAAATGGAGGCGCTGACGGCGGTGCAGGTGGCGCTGCTCACTGTGTACGACATGTGCAAGGCGGTCGACCGCGGCATGGTGATGGAATCGATCCGCCTGCTGGAAAAAGCCGGTGGCAAGTCGGGACACTGGCGTCGCCAGCATGACTGAACCGCGCTACATCGACAGTCAGCCGGCTCTGGTGAGCCTCTGTAACGACCTCGGTCGCCATGATTGGGTCGCCCTCGATACTGAGTTCATTCGCGAGCGGACTTATTATCCCCAGTTGTGCCTGGTGCAATTGGCGACCGATGCCTGGGTAGTCTGTATCGATCCGCTGGCGGGACTCGATCTGACGCCGCTGCTCGAACGACTGTCGAGTCCGGCGTTGACCAAGGTGTTACATGCCGCCCAGCAGGACCTGGAGATTCTCACCCGGTTGCACGGGATGCCGCCGGCGCCGCTGTTCGATACCCAGATCGCTGCCACGGTTCTGGGGCAGGGTGAGCAGATTGGCTATGCCACGCTGGTCAAGGCAGTGCTGGGCGTGGAACTGGACAAGTCACAGGTCCGGACCGACTGGAGCCGGCGTCCGCTCACTCCGGAGCAGTTGCGGTACGCGGCCGACGACGTCATTTACTTGGGCGAAGTCTACCAGCGCCAGCTCGTAGAACTCGAGGCCCGGGGTCGACTCGGCTGGCTGGCCGAGGACTTCGCGGCGCTGGCCGATCCGGAGCGCTACCAGGTCGATCGCGAGCAGGTCTGGCGTCGCATTAAAGGCGCCAACAAACTGCGTGGGCGGCGGCTGAATGTGCTGCGAGCTCTGGCCGCGTGGCGCGAGCGCACTGCCATGGCCGCCAACCGTCCGCGGCGTTGGCTGCTGGGTGATGATGTATTACTCGACCTGGCGCGACTGATGCCGGCCGACGACCAGGCACTGAGCCGTTTGCGCGGCCTGTCAGCCGAGCAACGGCGTCGTTATGGTGACACCTTGCTGGCGCTGATCGCGACCGCGGCAGCCGAACCGCGGGAGAACTGGCCGGCGTGGCCGGCCGGCAAGCCGCTGGCACCGGGCCAGGAGGCCCTGGTCGATGCGCTGCTGGCGATTGTCAGGCTGGCGGCGCGGGAGCACGAGGTGAGTCCCGGTAGTCTCGCCGGCCGGCGCGATCTTGAGCAACTCGCCCTGGGCCAGGACGCTGCGCTGTTGCATGGCTGGCGCAGGGTCCTGGCAGGGCAGCGTATCAGTGCGTTTCTGGCCGGTCAGCGGGCATTGATGGTTGCGGTCGGTGAACTGGCGCTAACCGAGGCGAATGAGGATGCCAGCCACCGCTAGTTATTTTCCCGACCAGGGTGGGGCGTCGCCGGTTGCGAGTACTCGGGAAATACCTTAGGCAACGGTCACGACTGCCCGAACAGCAGAATCAGCACCAGACTGGCAATTAGCACATAGGTCGAGCGCTCGATCGGCGGCGGCACCAGCCGGGTCCACCAGCGCTTGAAAAAGTGCCGCGCCGTCAGACCATTGCATTACGGGGCGGCTTTCGGTCAGCGGGACACGTTCAGACAAAGGTTACGCTGACCTGGAACAGCCGTTCGACGTCATTGATGCGGCTCTTATCGGTCAGAAACAGGATAACGTGGTCCTCGGCCTCGATGACGGTGTCGTGATGGCAGATCACGACGACGTCGTTGCGTACCAGGGCCGCGATGGTGGTGCCCCGCGGTAGTGATATCTGCTCGATCCGCCGGCCGACCACCTTGGAGGTGCCCGGGTCACCGTGGGCGACCGCCTCGATGGCCTCGGCCGCGCCGCGCCGGAGCGAGTGCACCTCCACCACGTCGCCGCGGCGGACATGCGAGCAGCGGCGCCGATGGTCGCCTGCTGCGGCGAAATGGCGATATCGATGATGCCGCGATTCGACCAGATCGACATAGGCCGGCCGGTTGATCAGCGCCATGACCTTGCGTGCACCCAGGCGCTTGGCCAGCATGGCCGACAGGATGTTGGCCTCGTCGTCGTTGGTCAGCGCGCAGAACACATCGGTGTGTTCGATGTTTTCCTCGATGCAGCAGCTCTTCGTCGGCGGCATCGCCGCGCAGCACGATGGCGCGGTCCAGGGCTCCGAGATGCTCGCGGGCACGGGCCGGGTCGTGCTCGATGATCTTGACCTGGTGGCGGGCTTCCAGGCCGCGGCCAGGCGGCTTGCCGATGTTGCCGCCGCCGGCGATGACGATGCGTTTGTTGGGCTTGTCCAGTTGGCGGAGTTCGGCATCACGATGCGGATGTTCTTGCGCGCGGCGATGAAGAACACCTCATCGTCGGCCTCGATGACGGTATTGCCCTCCGGGAATGATCGCCCTGCCACGGCGGAAAATCGCCGCCACCCGTGTCTCCATGCCCGGCATGTGGTGGGTCAGCGCGCGCAGTGCCTGCCGACCAGCGGGCCACCGTAATAGGCCTTCACCGCCACCAGCCCGACCCGGCCGTCGGCGAAATCCAGCACCTGCAGCGCGCCCGGGTGCTCGATCAGCCGGCGGATAGATCGGTGACCAGTTGTTCCGGGCTGATCAGCACATCGACCGGCAGGGCCTCCTGGGCGAAGAGCTCGCGACGAGTTGAGATATTCGACGGCACGTACGCGGGCGATCTTGGTCGGCGTGCGGAAACAGCGTGTAGGCGATCTGGCAGGCGACCATATTGGTTTCGTCGCTGCTGGTCACGGCGATGATCATGTCCGCGTCTCGGCGCGCCGCCTGCTCGAGCACATCGGGGTGGGAGGCATGGCCGACCACGGTGCGGAGGTCCAGGCGGTCCTGCAATTCCCGCAGCACCTCGGCGCGCGATCGACCACGGTGATGTCGTTGGCTTCCGTCGCCAGGTTGTGGCGACCGAAGTGCCGACCTGGCCGGCGCCCAATATGATGATTTTCATCGCCCGGAATGCGGCTACTGCTCGTCCAGGGCGCGTTTGGGGTCGATGCCCAGCGCACGCAGCTTGCGGTACAGGTTGGTACGCTCCATGCCGACCCGGTCAGCCAGCCGGGCTACGTTACCGTCGCATTCGCGGAACTGCTGCAGCAGGTAGGCCCGCTCGAAGCGTTCGCGGGCCTCGCGCAATGGCAGGTTCAGCGGGATGCTGCCGACCTCCTGCGACCTCAGTGGTGGTGCGTTGCTGATGGCGGCTTCGACCTCATCCTGGGAAATGCTTTCGCCGCTGCCCAGGATCAGCAGCCGTTGCACCAGATTCTTGAGTTCGCGGATGTTGCCGGGCCAACCGTAGTTGCGCAGCCGGTTCTGGGCTGCGACGCTGAAGCGGCGATAGCTCAGCCCTTCGTGATCGACGAAATAGTTGACGTAGTAGTTCAGCAGGTCGGGCACGTCCTCGACGTGGTCGCGCAGGGGCGGTAGCTTGATCGGCACCACCGCAAGTTGGTAATAGAGATCCTCCCGGAAACGGCCTTCGGCGACTTCGCGTTCCAGATCACGATGGGTGGCGGCCACGATCCGGACATTCACCTGCACCGGTTCCTTACCGCTCAGGCGCAGAAAGGACCCGTTTTCCAGCGCACCGGCCAGCTTGGCCTGGGTATCCATATCCATATCGGCAAGTTCATCGAGAAACAGGATGCCGCCGCTGGCCTGCTCCAGCCGGCCATAATGCACCCATTCGTCGCGCTCTGAACCGAACAGTTCCAGGGCCGAATTTTCGCGCGCGATTGAGCCCACCCCGACATCGATGAACGGGCCATTCTGGCGCGGGCTGTGAGCGTGCAGGTAGCGCGCGAAAACCTCTTTGCCGATACCGGGCTCGCCGGACAGCAGCACCGGCGTGTCGTGCTGGGCGATCCGTTGTACCTGGGCCCGCAGGCGCTGCATGATTTCGTACAGGCGCCTTTACAACTTCCCTTAGTGTCGGCCAGGTATTGGGGCCGCTCGCATTTGGCGCCATCGCCGATCTGTTTCAGTTAGATTATGCCTTCTATATCGGCGGAATAGTGGGACTTGCCGGCAGCGTGATCAGCTATATTCTCTTGCGAAAAGCAGCTAATTTACCCCCTGAGGAGCCCGGCTATTAGACCGCATTTCTCATCAGTTCAGGCGGCGTCAGAATGAGAATGGGGATATTTATTCATTGACAAGGGGCTTTTTAATGGGTGACCCTTATGTTTTCTTTGTCATAATCGATAACGATGCCTTCACCTGTGCACTGGGTGAAAGGCTTTGTTGGAAAAATTTATTAAAGATCATATCCTGTCAAATATGTAGACCCTAGTGTTTTTTTTAAACGATATCATCTTTATGAAACCGTGTTTGCAGATTGAGATCAAGTGATTATCTTTTTTATAAATATCATGCATGATGACACGTACTGTTGAGTAATAAACTCAAACCTCGGTTTGTCTCATTATGCTTTTCCAAGTAGGGGATACACCATGAAATGGAGAGTGTTGGTAGGATTGATGGTGGCTTCTTTGCTCGTGGCAGCAGCAATACGTATGTAGTCAAGGTATACA
>CAVQMB010000032.1:0-12981 GCA_963713445.1 uncultured Gammaproteobacteria bacterium
TATCCGCCCTTACCATCGCTCTGGCGCTCCACTATGGCTTTCAAGACCTCGGGTGATGTTGCTGGCTCGCCTCTGGAGAGCAGACTGCCGACAATCGCACTGTAGAGACGAAGCTTCTCTGCCTCCGGAAATTGATTCGAAAGGCTGATAGCGAAAACGGTGTCCTTGTGTTTGATGAGCTTGTCATAAAACACGTTAAGCTCCCGCGCCATCAGACGCAGCGTATCGCTTTGCATCGCCTCCAGGGCCGATTCGTTCTCAGCTAGCGCGTCGTAGAACGCGGTCTCCTCGTGGCTCAGGCCCAGCTCCGCGCCGTGCTGCTGCGCGTCGCGCAGGTGCTTGGCCAGGTCGATCAGCCGCGCGATCATTTCCGCGGTGGTGATCGCCTTGTTGGTGTAGCGCAGTATGGCGTCTTCGAGTGCCTCGCGACACTGGGCCTCAGTCTCGTAGCCGTTGAGAGAGTAGCTCAATCGCATCCCCGGCTGGAACCGCACCCTATTTTTGGCCATCGTGGACACCCCTCGAACTCATCAGGAAGGTCCACTGAACCGACCCGCTGTCTCAATAGCTGAGACTGCTGGGTAATCAGGAAACAATAAGGGAAATCGTCGTGGAATTGCTCCAACTTGTCTCGGATTATCATTACGGATGGCGGCATCCCTGAGTTACCCGGAAAGCGGGAAGGTTGGCCCCAAGGGATGCAACCTTACGCCGGGGCGCAGCCGTGTGAAAGGCAGTTTCGCCGGATCGACGATCATGGCCCCAGGCGATTCGACGACCAGAATGTCCTCAGCGATCGGTTGGAATGCCGCGCGAAAATGCACGGAGCTTTTCAAGCCGACGAGGCGCTCCTCTTGGGGCTCGATTCCGACGTGGCGAAATGGCTCCTGGTCCATTGCCTGGATTTTCTTCGACGCCACGACCACGCGCACATCGCCATGACGCAGCAATACCATAGGCCCGAGCGCAAGTGTCCAACCGGACATCATCGGACCACGGCAGGTCATTCTGCCGTCGCCTAACCGCTCGACAGTCCATGGCAGGACTAGCGGCTGTTCCCCCCAATCACCCGATTTGGCGCCCAAGCCCAAGGTGACGCTGGTGCCGGCGCCCGCAGCGTGCGCCGCCAGCGCTGCTTCGGCGTCGTGCAGTACGCCCAGCACCGCACGCTCGACACGGTTGCCCACCATCGCCTGCAACAGGCCGATGGTATCGGCGCTGCCGCCGGCTCCAGGGTTGTCCTGAGTATCGGCGAGCAAGATCGGCCGTGACGTCTGTAGCGACCGGCGCATCGCCTCACGCACGGCCTCGTCGGGAGAATATAACCGCCCCGCATAGTCCGGCTCGGCTTCGAGCACCAGTCGGAAGAGCTCCTCGGCGGCGCGTTCGGTGGCGGCAGTCTCCCAACCATACGCCAGCACAGCAGCGCCACAGTCGCGGATGTCCGCCGCGGGAAACCCAGGTGTGAATGAAGTGCTGGCGACCTGTTCGCCGATCAAATCGGCAGCGCTCGTATAGATCGACCTCGATGGCTCGATCAGCGAGCATTGCCAAGTGAGCGGGATCAGATAAGGAAGCTGGCGGTAAGCCTTGGCCGGTCGCTGACCGCGGACGAGAATTTCCGCCAGCAGACGAGCTGACTTGCGTCCCGTTTCCGCCATGTCGACATGCGGATAAGTGGTGTAGGCGACCAGCGCGTCGCTGAGTGCAAACATCGTTTCGGTGGTATTGGAATGCAGATCGAGGCTCGCGACGATGGGCACTTGTGGGCCGACCAGTTCCCGCACGCGTGCCAACAGCCGGCCCTCGGCGTCCTCGACATGCTCGGCCACCATAGCGCCGTGCAGACTTAGATAGATCGCGTCGACGGGCAGTGCCGAACGGAGATCGTCGAGCAACATCGCCGTGATCCGCTCGAACGCATCAGCCGTTACCAAGCCGGCCGGCGTTGCCGAAGTCCAAACCAGCGGCAGCAGGGCTGCGCCGCTCGGCTTGAGCACCTCTAACGCCCCCGCTATCGACGTGTTCATGCCGTCGAACCGGGTAATCACGGCATCCCCGCGAGTTAGCGGCGGACGATCGCCGGCTTCGGCAAAGTCCGCGAACGAGGTTTTCTGTGGCTGAAACGTATTGGTTTCGTGCATGAAACCGCCGATGGCAATACGCTTGCCGCTCAGATTAAGCATTGCAACCTCCAGTGGCTTGTCAAGGTCGTGGGCGGTTTGCGGCTTTATCCCAATATCCGGCTGCGAGGATGATGGCTTTCTGTCGGGTAGCGATAAACGGGTGACCCCCCTTTATCCGTCATGAGCGCCGCAGTAGACTGGCCAATGCCGCAAGAGCAAACACTGCTATCACCACGAACGCTAACCGATAGCTTGCTGCCGCCTCCAGCAGTAGTCCGAATCCGGTGGGGCCTAGTACATAGCCGGTGAAGACGATCAGCGTGACCCCTGATGTCGCCTCACTGACGCGAGCCGCGGGCGCGAGTCTGGCCACCTCGGCCAGCAGCACCCCATTCCAACTGGCGATCGCGAATCCGGCCGCCGCAGCCAGCAGAAGCAACCCGGTAAACGTCGAAACCACTATCAATGCCAAAGTGGTCGCCGCCGATGCTGCCGCGACGGTGGCGAGCACCCGATCGGTGGAACCGAGCCCATCAGCGAGTTTGCCGAGGACGATTCTTCCAGCAACGCCGGTTCCCTGGAACACGGCGAACAGTACACCCGCAGTGGTGAAATCGAAGCCCCGATCGGCTACAGCAAAGGTAATGAAGTAACTAAACACGGCGCCTTGCACTACGGCGAAACAAAAGCCGACCCAGGCAATACGCGGCAAGCCACCAGTGCTGGTGACCGTCCGAAGCGGCGTCATCAGATTGTCGGGGGAAAGGATGGTGGTGAGGTTCACGCGCATGGATGGGTCGCGGTCTGCTTCGGATGGTCTAAGGAGGTGCTGCAGCACGATTATCGGAAACAGCGCCAGCGCGATCGAGGTGCCGATGGCGACATGCCAACCAATTCCGGTGAGCGGTGGTAGTAACAGTGCGGCGACGATGCCGCCCAAGGGTACGCCGGCCTGCTTGATTGAGAAAACCAGGTTGCGTTGACCTTGTGGCGCATAGCGTTGCAGAATGCTGCTGCCCGCCGGTGCCGACGGACCGTAACCGAGACCGATCAGCAGGCTCGCCACGACCAGGGTGATGGGCAGCGGCACCATGATGCAGGCGATCCCCAGCGCCGTCATCGCAGCCCCGATTTGAAGTGCCCGGTCCGGGCCAGCCCCCCGGATAATGGGGGTGCCACCAATCAGAAAAATCATCGCCCCCAGCCACGACAAACCGCTCAAGTAGCCGACCAGAGGTGCCGAAATGAGCCCGTTGCCGATCAGCACAGGGGCCAGCACCGGGATGGTTCGGAACGCGTAGGCGGCGCCCGTCTGCATAGTCAGGACTGCGCCCAGCGGGGCCAGCCAGGTCCGCGGTTTAGGTGCCGTCTCGGCCAGCGCGTCCTGTGGTCTGCGATTCATCCCATGTGATCAAGGCGAGCGATGGTGACCGCTGCGGCTTGTGCGCGGGTGACCAGGCTATCGAGCTCGATGTATTCGTCGGGAGTGTGGGCCTTGCCCCCTACCGGTCCGAGCGCACACAGCGTTGGTGTACCGACCCCGGCGGCGAAGCCAGAATCGGCGCAGGCGCCGGTGAATTCGGCGTCGAGCGCGATGCCCACATCGGCGGCCGCCTGCTGGTAACGGTGGAATAACTCCGTTGAGCGCTCATTCGGGACCAGGGGCAGGAATTGGCCGAGCACTTCCAGTGACGCGTGGGTGCCCGGCACCGAATTGGTGGAGACTATGTGATCGATGCATGCCATCACCTCAGCACGATCCTTGGGAGTAACGAAACGCAAATCGATTTCGGCTTCGGCCTCTGGAGCGGTGGTGTTGACCGATTGTCCGCCGCGCACCAGCCCGACATTCACGGTGGTGCCAACCGAAAAATCCGTCAACTCGTGCAGCGCCAGGGTCTTGCTGGCCAGCTCGCCGATCGCGCTGGCGCCGTCCTGGAAGTTGGCGCCGGAGTGCGCGGCTTTGCCGTATACCTTCAACCGCATGAAGGCACCGCCCTTGCGTCCCGTGACCACATTGCCGGTCACTCGCCCGGGCTCGGAATTCAATATCCAGCGAGCCTTACGCGCTTGTGCCTCGATGATCGGTCGCGACGACGGGGAAGCGATCTCCTCGTCCGAAGTAAATAAACCCACCAGCGGAGCTGACAAGCCGTCGAACTGCTGAAACGCTGCCAAGACGAAAGCATTCATCACCAGGCCCGCCTTCATGTCGGCGACGCCGGGCCCATACGCGCGCGTCCCGGAAATGGTGAAGGGACGCCGGGCCGTCTCGCCGTCAGGAAACACCGTGTCCCGATGGCCCATCATCAACGCTACGGCTGGCGTCATCTGATCGTTACCGACAACGGCCCGGATGGCGTTGCCGAAGACGGCATTTTCCACCGTTTGGGTCGTGATGCCGTGCTCGGCGAAAAACGCAATGAAGCGTTCTCCCACCGCATCGACACCGGCCTTGTTATAGGACCCGCTGTCGATATTCACGACGTCCTCGAGCAGGCTGATCATCGCCTCTCGCTGATGGTCCAGCCAGTCGCAGATCGCTGTTTCGCGGGCATCGAGCGTTGCCATGTGGGGCCTCCCTTTAAGTAGGTTTGACGCTGAAAAAGCAGTGAAAAATTCGAAGGCCTATTTGCGTTCTGTCGATCGTTCGGCGGGGGCCCGGGCCTCATGACTCGTAGGCGGGCAGACCGAGCGTGTAACCACCGTCGACGGTCAGCAACGTACCGGTGCAGTAACTGGCCGAGCCAAGCAGAAAAATGCAGGCGTCAACCACTTCCGCGGGGTTGCCGAAGCGGCCGAGCGGGATGTGTGCCAGTTTCGCCGCGGATTCGGCGCGGCCTGTCGGGGAGGCGGCATGGGCCCGCACGCGCTCGGTCTCGATAACCCCTGGAAGAACTGCGTTTACCCGGATTCCGTGGCGTGCCCATTCCAGAGCCAGAACACGGGTGAGCTGGTTGAGGCCGGCTTTGGAGGCCGCGTAATGGGCGACCCCGGGCCGGGCGAGCACGCTTGCCGTGGAGCTGATGTTGACGATGCCTCCCGGCCGGTCGGCGTCGATCAGTCGGGAGGCTAGGGCACGGGCGCAGAAGAAAGCACTCTTCAGATTAACTGTGGTCACCTGGTCCCATTCCGCTTCACCCAACTCCAGCGCCGGACTGACCGGGTAGAGGCCGGCTACGTTGGCCAGGCCATCGAGACCTCCCAGGGCGTCCCAGGCCTGGGCGATGGCCGTTTCCGCCGCGTCGACAGTAACCAGATCGGCAGATACAGCCACGGCTTTACCGCCGTAGTCCGATATTGTTGCTGTGGCTTGTTCCAGTGTCGGCGCGCAGTCGATCAGGGCAACCTGGGCACCTCGCGTGGCGAGATCTTCTGCCAGTGCTCTGCCGATACCAGCTGCGGCGCCAGTGACGGCGATGCGGCGTATGCTCCAATCGATGTCCACGGTGGCCTCTCGGTCCGTCAAGCGAAGTGGCAAGCGACCGATCGGTTGTCGTCGACCGGTCTGAGTTTCGGTTCCTGATTCTCGCAGATGGACTTGGCAAGCGGGCAGCGCGGGCGGAAGCGACAGCCTGATGGCAACGCCAGCGGATCCGGCGGTTCGCCCTCAAGCCAGAAGTCGTCGGTAATGCGTTTGCTCCCCGGCTCAGGAATCGCTGCGAGCAGTGATCGCGTGTAGGGATGTTTGGGACGGTTGAAAATATCGTGGGTGTCACCGATCTCGACGATCGTGCCGAGGTACATGACGACGGTGCGATGACACACTGTACGCACCACCGAAAGGTCATGCGAAATAAACAAGTAAGTGAGTTGGAAGGTGCGTTGAAGCTCAAGGATTAGCTTGAGGACGGTCGCTTGTACCGATACGTCGAGCCCGGAGGTAGGTTCGTCCAGGATCACCATGCGCGGCTGCAAGGTCAGAATGCGTGCCAGCCCCACCCGGCGCTGTTGCCCGCCGGAAATCTCGTGTGGGTAGAGATCGAGGTGCCCCGGTGGCAGCCCCACAGAATGTAGCGCGGTGTCCACAACCCGGCGCCGTTCCCGTCGGCTCATCTGTGACCGGTGAATGATTAAGGGTTCGGCAAGCGAGTGCTTGATTTTCCAGCGCGGATCTAGCGACGCACCCGGATCCTGGTAGACATATTGCAGGTCGCCACGAACCCGGCGGTACTGTGCCGGGTGCAGTCCGGTAATTTCCTGTCCCGCAAACTCGATAGTTCCCTTAGTGGCGCGGTGAAGCCCCATCAGCGTCTTGCCGAGGGTGGATTTGCCACATCCTGACTCGCCTACCACCCCGAGTATTTCGCCGTCGCGCACCTCGAATGACACGCCGTCCAGAGCTTTGACCTCGCCACGAACCCGCGAGAACCAGCCGGGTACCGGGAAATATTTACTCACCCCGCGAGCGACCAGCAATGGCGATGCCTCGGATGCGTGCGGCGCCCTGGCACGAGATGGCTCGACCACTGACTTGGTCACGCCGCTGTATCCGCCATATGGGGGTGATAACAATGCGCCCGATGGTCGGGTGCGCCGATCGTGCGGCTGTCTGGCCGGCTGCGGGCGCAATCGTCGCGGGCGTTCGGGCAGCGCGGATGAAAGCGGCAACCCGCCGGGGGATCGACCAGGCCGGGGATTTCCCCGGGGATGTCGCGGATCAGGCTGTCGGGTTTTGGCAAGCTGTCGAGCAACATCCGGGTGTAAGGATGAACCGGCCGGGCAAAGAAGTTCTCCACCGGAGCGGATTCCATTTCCTGGCCGGCGTACATGACCACGATGCGGTCGCAGATTTCATAAGCTGTGCCGAGATCGTGAGTGGTGAAAAGTACCGAAACGCCGCGTTCCTTCACCAGCCGCTTTAGCAACGCCAGCACCTGTGCCTGAATGGTTACATCCAGCGCAGTGGTCGGCTCGTCGGCAATAATGAGCTGAGGCTCGGTCATTAACGCCATCGCGATCATCAGCCGTTGGCGTTGACCGCCCGAGAGCTGGTATGGATATTTCTTCAGTGCAGCGCTCGGGTCGGGAATCTGGACCGCGCGTAGTGTTGCCAATACCCGCTGCTGATCGGCGCGACTCCGCCGCAGGGGATAGCGTCTTAGCAGGTCCGGCCAAAGCCGAGCGAGCCGGCCGCGGTCAATTCCGGCCCGTTTGTCCGGCGATTTCCATTTCATGAGTTCGCTGATCTGAGTGCCTACCGGGAACACCGGATTGAACGACCCGAGAGGATCTTGCGGCACATAGGTGATTCGGCGGCCGCGTATCTCCTGGTTGATGGTTTCCTCGGACAGGGTGGTGAGATCGCACCCATCAAAGACGATTTGGCCAGCATCAAGACGAGCCTGGGGAACGGGTAGTAAGCCCAGGATGCTGCGCGCCAACGTGGTTTTGCCGCAGCCGGACTCCCCCACCAGACCGACCACCTCACCGCGTCCGATTTCGAGACTGACGCCATCCAGCACTCTTGCTAAGCCGGCGTCGGTCTGGAAGCTAACCCTAAGATTGCTGACCGTCAGTAGCGCCGGCATGACCGCTGGCTCCTTTGCGAATGCGTGGATCAAGGACGTCCCGTAAGCCGTCGCCGAGTAGGTTGAACCCCATGACCACCAAAAAAATCGCGAGGCCGGGTGCAGTGGCATACCACCACGCCATCGGCAAGAATTGACGCGAATCCGCAATCATCCGGCCCCATTCCGGTGTCGGTGGTTGCGCCCCCAAGCCGAGGAAACCGAGAGAGGCGGCAGTCAGGATGGTAAACCCCATGCCTAGAGATATACGCACGATAATTGCCGAAGATATGTTGGGAAGAATATGGAGTAGCACCAGTCGCCCCGGACTTGCGCCCAGTGCTTCGGTGGCCTCGATAAACACCTCGTTCTGCAACGACTTCGTTTCCGCATAAACCAGTCGGGTAAACCACGGCCAATAGGTCAACGACAGTGCCAAAATCACGTTCTGAATGCTTGGACCCAACGTCTGGGCAATGGCGATGGCCAGCACGAGTTGGGGAATGGCCAGGAATATGTCCGAGATTCGCATCAGCAGTTCACCGAACCAGTTGGCGTAAAGTGCCGCTATAAGGCCGATTGGGACACCGATGACTAGCGAGGCCCCAACTGCAACCACCCCGATCAGAATGGTAATCCGAGCCCCGAACAACACACGACTATAGATGTCCGCACCCATCCTGTCGGTACCGAAGAAATGCTCAGTGGACGGCGCCAGCAGGCGATGGGCGGGATGTATCTGCCACACATCCTGAGGGTAAGTGGCCAGCCAGGGTGCAAATATCGCTACCAGGACGAGCCCCACGACGATGAGAGCGCCCGTCAAGGCGATCTTGTCTTCGGCAAACTTGCGTAGCACCTGGCCAAATTCGTTCACTGTTTGCTCTTACGGGGGTCAACAAAAACCAAGATCACATCAGTGATCAGATTGATGATCATATAAATGGCCGCAAGCCACACCGTGAAACCCATAATGGCGTTGTAATCGGACTGTACAATTGCATTGAACGCATAGTTGCCGAGCCCGGGCCAATCAAAAACCGTTTCGACGACAACCGTACCACCGAGCAGAATTCCGAACAGCAGACCGATCTGGGTGATGGTTGAGATCAGTGCATTACGTAGCAGGTATTTCCAGGTGATCACGCCGCGAGGAAAACCCATGGCGCGCTCATGTAGAATGTAGGGCGATTGCGAGACATCCAGCACACCCGAACGCGTAAATCGCACCACTGTTGCCATCAGCGGGAACGCAAGTGTAATGGCCGGAAGCGCGATGTGCCGCAGTGCGTCCCAGAACCCGGACAGGTCGCCAGACAACAAGGTATCCACCAGAAGCAGACCAGTGACTGTCTTCGGTGGAAAGCCAAAAAACCGTCCGCCCAGCGGCATCCAGCTGATTTTCATGGAGAACGCGAGCTGTAGCATAATCCCCAGCCAGAAGCTCGCTATAGCCAGCCCCGACACCGTGACTAGCCGCACTATGTGGTCCAGTAGGGAATTGCGCCGCAATGCGCTGATTACACCGAGAGGGATCCCGCCCAGCACCGTAATGAACATGGCGACAATAGATAGTTCCAGAGTCGCGGGCAGGCGGCCTATGAGATCCTGAATCACAGGACGGTTAGTGAACAGGCTTTTCCCTAAATTGCCGTGCAACAGGTTATCCACATAAACGACAAGCTGAACCGGCAGAGACCGGTCGAAACCCAGTGAATGCCTAAGGGCTTCGACCTGTTGCGGGGTAGCCGTATCACCTGCGATGAGCCTAACGGGATCTGCTGGAATGACATGCGATATGACAAATGTTATAACGATCACGCCGAGCAGACTCGGAATGAGCCATAATAACCGTTTGCCAATAAACCCAAGCAAATGCACGCGGCTAGCCGCCTAATGATTCTTCAGTGTACAAAATAGACCGTGCGCAACTCCTGACCGTTTCCTATCGGACAGAAATGGACTCCCCTCACTTTTTTCAAGAATGGCCCGTACCATTCCGTGTTATAGATCCACAGGCCCGGCGCGTTTCTTACCACAATTCGTGCGGCCTCTTGGTACAGTTTGGCGCGTTTGGCTTGCTCAGTGATTCTCAAGGCTTTGTCTAAGAGTGAATCGACCTTGTCATTCTTGTAATAGTTTGAGGCTTTCCAGGTGCCCCAGTTGTTGGAATTGTACATTTCGCCGATCCAGTTGTTTGGATCCGGGTAATAGGTGCTTACCCAATGGATCCACATATCGGGCGCTGTCTTCGGGCTAGCGGCTTTCTGGGTCAAAGTCGGCCAGGTTTCTGGCACAATCTTCGTCTTGATACCGATTTGGGTGAGCCCGTTCTGCAGGATCTGGGCTATTTCACTGGTTTGGTTGTAGCCAATCATGGGGTGTATCTCAATCGTCCGATTCACTTTGGATTTGGCTTTGGCGAGTTCTTGCTTCGCTTTTTTTAGATTGAAGCTGTAGCCTTTTATGCCTTTTGGATAACCCCATAGATTCTTTGGAATCGGCGCAGGATTCCGGACAACCCGACCCTTCAAAATATCGTGTATGAATGCCTTGTAATTGAAAGCGTAGCTAATGGCGCGCCGCACATGGACGTCATTCAACGGTGGTTTTTGCGTGTTGATCTGGATGACGGCGAGGCGCATCGATTGCTGGGCGTCGATATTCACCTTGCCTGACTTCCGAAGCTGATCAAGCTGGTCTTGCGGAAGATAGCCGTCGGTGCCGTCGTAGACCCCCTTAATCAAACCCAGTACCCGACTGGTCGGCTCCCGTACGGTGCGGAACTCGATGCGGTCAAGATAGTGCTTGCCCCAGCCCTTGAAGAAAGCAGGAAAACGCTTGGCAGTGAAGCCAACCGCTGGGTCGTATTGTTGCAGTTCAAATGCGCCTGATCCGGCATCATGAGTGCTTAGCCATGCGGCGCCCCAATCGCCGTTTTTCGCATGTTCTTTAACGAGATGGGAGTTGACTACATAAATGAACGGTACGATCGAAAGAAAGATCGAGTCAGGATGATCGAGATGGAACTGTACCGTGTAATCATTTACTGCCTTGGTTGCCCCCGGCTTCATCAGCTTTTCAAATAAACTGGCCGCGCCTTTCTTTAACGCCAAAATGCGCTTCATGCTATAAACGACGTCGTGCGCAGTTAATTCGGTTCCGTCGTGGAATTTGACGCCATGGCGTAGATCGAACGTGTAAGTCGTGCCATCGTTGCTGATCTTGTAGCCTTTCGCCAGCCAGGGCTGAAGCTTCGGCGGATTACCCTCCCAGCGCATCAAGCCGTCGTAGAGGTTGATGCGGTATGCAATGCGCCCTACATCGAAGGTTTGGTGCGGGTCCATGGTGTCGTATTCAACCGTGTTTGCGAACACGAAGGTGTCGGCGATCGCCGCTGTCACCATGCCCGCCGACATAATGATACAGACGGCAAGGCTGATGGTTTTAGCGCTCGTCAAAATGCAGTGTCGCAGCGTTGCGTGAAATGCTACTAGGGGTGCAACGGGGTGTCGTTTTTGGGCAAGCATGATGAACTCCTCCTGTCTTTGAGTAGCAACTTCCAGTGACGAGAAACGCCCGACTCAGTCGCTTGCGTGGCGCGTCAACCGTCGCGGCGGGCGAGAAACTCGTCCACCGCCTCTCCCATGGTGAGAAAGACGGCATTCAGTTTTTGCAGCTGTTGTATCAGCCGCTCCAGCATCATCATACGGTGGCCACGGCCAATCACGTAGGGATGGCACGTGTAAGTAAGTACACCCCATTCAGTGATACGGGTCATATAGTCAAAGTCATCGACCCAGTTGCGCAATACGTTTTCCGTGTTCATCAGTCCCTGCAGCACATAATCCTTGGTACGGACGAACTCGAAATGCGGATAGTCATCCAGCGTCCAACTGATTGGCAACTCTACCAGACGGGTCTCCTCGCCGTAGACGAAAGGTTCGGCCACTGAGACCTTGTCTCCTCGGCGGGCGAAGTAAGGCGAATAGTCATTGCCCATCATGCTGCTTTCGTAGTCGAAACCATGCCGCAGCAGCAGTTCTATGGTGGCCGGGCTCAGGTCCCACGACGGCGATCTGTAGCCGCGCGGGAAGGCGCCCGTGAGTGCCTTGATGGTCTGGCGTGCGCGGATCAACTCCTGTTCTTCTGTTTCGGCGGGAAGGTTGGCTGGGGGAACGTGGGAGTAACCGTGGTGGACGATCTCATGGCCGGCTTGTGCGACCCGCTGGCAGGCTTCGGGGTGTGAATCGATGATGACGCCAGGAATACACCAAGACACCTTGAGGTGGTATTTGGCCAGCAGCTCGAGAATGCGCTCGGCAGCGATGAGACCGAATTCACCCCGCGAGACCGGGGTCGGTGTCATCAGGTTGCGAGCCGTCCAACCCGACCAGACATCGAAATCGAAGGTGAGACATGCAATGTGTCGCGGCATTTTCCTTCTCCTCCTAAATTTGGCGGCGCCCAACGCATGCTGTGATGTCATTTTGTATTGTATAGCGATATGAAATATCTTATTGCGTTACTGTGCTAGAGTCAATTACACCCCACGTCGACTCGGTTCGAGCGGACCGACAACGAGCTATCGATTATGAGATGAGCACTAGCCCGTTATTCGTTCAATCCCTGGAAAAGGCCATAAAGGTTCTGCAGGTGTTTGCGCATGGTGAACAGTATCTGAGCCTTTCCGAGATCACCGAGCGTGCCGGCCTCGAAAAGAGCGCCGTACAGCGCAGCACTTATACCTTGGTCGAGCTGGGCTATCTGGAGAAATGTTTCCGGACGAAGCGCTTCTGTCTGGGCAAGCGCTGTCTCGATCTCACCTTTAACTTCCTCCGCGCGCACCCCCTGGTCGAGGCTGCTACACCGACGCTAGTAGAACTGCGCCGCAATTGTGGCGAACGGGTCAATCTAAGCTTGTTTGATGGTACGACGCTAATTTATGCCATCCGCCAGCAAGGCAAGCGCGAATACTTCTATTCCTCTATAGTTGGGCGGCGCATGCCCTCATTTTGCACCGCCGGCGGGCGGGCGATGCTCGCTAGGTTGCCGCATGAGGAAAGAGCAGCCATTGTCGCTGCTTCTGATCTTACCCCGCTGACCAAGGATACGATCACCGATCCCGAACGGATCCACGCCAAAATCGACGAAGCGGGTGAACGCGGCTATGGCCTGGTGGTCGGTGAATGCACGGTCGGCGAGCTCACCGTCGGGGCCGCGGTCACCTGGCCAGACGGCCGGCCGGTAGCCGCTGTTCATATCTCAGGCAGTCTTGCGGAATGGTCACCGACCGAATTCGAAATGTGCTTCGCACCGCTGGCGGTGGAAACGACGCGCTCGCT
>CAVQMB010000033.1:0-17012 GCA_963713445.1 uncultured Gammaproteobacteria bacterium
GAACCTTTTTCACGATTAGCTCAAATCAATCAAAGGCCCTTGAGCTTGCCGTCACCGTAGGCGTCTCTGAGCATTACCGGTCAACGGGCTACACAATCCATGTTATAAACCCGAAGAAGAGTCCGAGCACGTTTGTCGTAAAGACCAGCACTAGGGGGCATCCTTGGAACTTCACGCATCTCAAATTTGAGCGGAACGGTGCGGTTTATGAAGGCCACATGAACCTCATAGTCCAGAGTGCGCATGATGAGGGGAGGTACTGCGTCGACTTTGGATTAACAAAAGTCGGTTGTGTGCCAGACAAGGCAACAAAGGAAGCGTGGGTTGCTGCTAAGAATAGCGATTTAGTCACCTTCGCCGAGGTCAAGAAGCTCGTGGTGTATCCAATGCTCCTCGCTCAATTCTTGGGGATCGTCCACGAAATCAAGCCATGCTTCATTCACGGGCGAACACCCAAAGGCTTTATCAGTGATGATCATCTTTTTCCGGTTTTGGCATCGCTGGGGAATTTCTCGGGAAACTCTTCAAAGATCGTTGAGGGCTACAAGAGCCGTAAAATTCGCCTTGTGATAGCCGAGAACTTTGACCTCAGGCTTGCTAGGGTAAGGGGCAAGAGGCAGGTCAGTCCATTTGTGTATGTGGAGGAATTTGAAGACGAAATCTAACAATTCGTTGCAGCGGACGTTTGACCCACCGCCCATTCTTGCTACCGCAAAAAGGGGTCGTCGCCTCAAACGCCGCTGAACTCAGGCGTTGGGCAGCTAGGAAAGGAGAGATGAATGGAACCAATTTATGATCGCTCGGGCCGAGTGGTGGCATGGCTAAGCGGTAGCGATATCTACAATCTCAACGGTTCACATGCGGCTGTGCTAAACCGCAATAATGTTTATGGCCATAGAGGGCAGCAACTTGGCGTGTTCGACAATGGTTTTTTCAGGGACCATCGTGGTGGCGCAGTAGCATTCGTAAAAGGGGCAGCAGGCGGCCCAGTTCCGCCGGTACCATCTGTGCCCCCAGTTCCGCCTGTACCGTCAGTCCCGCCGGTACCAGCAGTACCAGCGGTGCCTAGAGTTCCGGCGGTTCCTTCGCTTGGGTGGGGGCAAGAGTGGCAACAGTTCATCAACGCATGAGCTTGCCCAACACCTGTTTCTCCAGCCGACGTCGGCGCTACCGCGCCTCCTCGGCTGAAGCGGAGCGTTAGCTGGCTTCCTGGTCCGACTTCCTACGATCCATTCCAATGCTCTCGCATTCTCTAACGGGGGTCTAACGGGCCTAAAACAGCGCGCCCGCCCACACCTACCGCTTAGGCCTTCAACGCCGCTCAGAACGCCCCACGCTCAGCCGGCGGTGAGCGCGGCGATGTGGTCTTCCAGGATCTGCAGAATCTCGTCTTCCTCCTGCGGGCCGACGCCCAGGAACGGGCGCGGTGGCAGGCCGGGGTGGACCACTTTCTTAACCGGATGTTTGGCGCCCGGCCAGAACAGTGCCTGCTTGTTGCGCGGCAGGATGACGTAAGGACCGTCGGTGCCTTGCTGCTGCCACTCGGCATAGACCACATTGGTGCCGGCCTCGGCGAAGTCGGGGCCGAAGTTGGGATGGATGGACCCGGCCAGGCGGCCGGTATCCTGCAGCGCCTGCCCGGTGCGCGACTTCAGCGCCGGCCACGGAGCGCCGGTGGCCGGGTCGGCCCGATCGGCGAAGGCCCGTTCGGCGGCATCGACCAGGGTATTGGCGATCGGCGCCATGGCCGGGCTCATGTCGGCGCCAAACGCGGCCAGCGCGCGCAGCTTGGCGGCGACCTCGTCGGCCAGGTGGACGTCGATGGACCAGTCGATGGGCATGGGTTTGAAGTCCTCAGTCGTCAGTCAGTCGTCAGTCGTCAGTCGTCAGTCGTCAGTCGTCAGTCGTCAGTCGTCAGTCGTCAGTCGTCAGTTCTCAGTCCTCGGTGCTCCACTGAAAACTGACGACCGATCACTTTATACTGCTCTCCACCGTGGCGACGCTTGGAAAGTAGACGGCGATGCCAAGCGGCCCTTCTTCCCTCCCGGGCAATAGGCGCAATGGTGGACAGCCGGCCACCCGTCACGGTGTCTCTCCCATCGGCTCGAACCGGGCGCGATTGTCCAGCCGGCTATCGCGGATCTTGAAGGCGTTGACCAGGGCGTCGAGTTCGGCCCGTACCTTCTTCATGCCCCGGCGCGGGGTGACCGGCACCAGGATGGTTTCGGCGCCGGCCGGGATCGCGTACAGCAGGTTGTCGTGGGTGTGGTCCCAGTAGACCCGCACGTCAGGGCCGCTCAGTAACTTCGGCAGGTCGGCCAGCTCTTTTGCCGTGAGTGCCAGGCCGTCCTCGACGCGCTTGGCGCTGGCGGCATGGGCCAGGCTCTTCTCGTTCATCGCCACGATCATCGCCGGGTTGCGCCCGTGCTGCTGGACGAAGTCGCCGACCCGCGGCGTCAGCCAGTGCAGCACCTGGGCGCTGTGGCCGTTGCCGTGGCCCGGCAGCACGTTGTCGACCCAGTTCGCCCAGGCGGCCTGGCGTTCGCTGGAATTGTTGAGCGCCTGCACCGCCTGCGTGAGTAGCGATTGATCACGCACCCCGGCCAACTGACTGGCGAGCGCGCTATCGGTGCCGAAGGCCGAGGCCCCGGGGTTGTAGCTCCAACCCGGGGCGGTGGCGGCCTCGAACGGTTTGCCGTCGGGGCCGACGGTGCGCAGCGTGGTGACCGGGCGCTGGATCACCTCGCCGGTGCGCCGATCGGTGCCGGCATCGACCCAGCGCCGGCCCAGGCGCCCGGCGCTGGATTCCACATCGATCCCCAGGGCATCGACCTGGCGCTGGCTCAGGGCGCGCACCCGGCAGCGGCAGTTATAGGCGATCGGCGGATAGAAGCTCTCCCAGAACGGGTCGTCGTAGCGGTAGACGCGCCCGTTCAACGCCGCGTGGCTGGGCCGGGTGCGATCGTCCATCACGGCGACGTACTGCCAGAACGGGCGGTGCTCGGCATTGCTGAGCTGGGCGGCGTAGCGCCCGGCCATGTAGCCGCTCTGGGCGTTGGTGCGGAAGATGGTGTCGAGCCGCCAGGGCGAGCCTTCCTGGACCACCTCGGCGCCGCCGTGGCTGTCGCTGACGATCTTGCGCCCCCACCAGCCGAGCGCCTTCAAGCGCGGTTCCAGACGGCGGCGGAACTCGGCGGCGGTGATGCCGTCGGTGAAGATCTTGGCGGTTTCCTCGCGGATGGCTTCCAGCACGTCGGCGCGGGCGACCTTGGCGACGGTGAACGCGGTGGCCTGGGCGTCCTGCCAGGTCTCCCACCAGTTCCAGGAGAAGGTATAGCCCTTGGCCTCGAAATAGGCGATGGCGAGACGCGGCGGCAGCCCGAACACGTGGCGCAGATCGACCGGCTCGGGCATGTCAGTGGCTCAACCGGCCCCACACGTCGGCCACGAACACCAGCCGCGCCAAACGTTCCTGCAGATCGTGATCATTCAACCGCGGGTACCAGTCGGCCAGTTGACCCAGCACGGCCTGGGGGCCGTCGGCCTCGAGGCGGTCCAGCAGCGGGCCGAGCAACGGCTGGGCCAGTGACTGCAGGCCATGATCTTCGGTGATCGCGTTCAGGGCCTCGTCCAGCGAGGCCTGATCCGGTGCCAGGCCGGCCGTATTGAGCGCGCGCTGATTGGCGGCCGGGCCGGCGGCGGGCGGCATGGCCGGCGGGGCCAGCAGATCGGCAGGGTCGGCGTTGGGGTCGGGATCGGGCAGACCCAGCTTGTCGCGCAGTACCGACTGCTGCACCCGCAGCCCCAGCGGCACCCATTTGGTCACTGCGTCGATGATGAGCTGCAGGTCGTCCTTGTCCGGTAGGCGGATCCTGATGGCCGGATAGGCGGCCTGGACCCCGAAGTTCAGATCGATATAGGCGCGCACGAAGTCGCGGTTCAGCGTGGCGGCGAGCTGGCGGCCGTCCTCGTCGATCAGCTCGTCCTCGATCTGCTTGTGGACCTGGGCCTGGGCGCGGGAGCTGCCGCTGTCCGAGGTCATGGTCTGGCCGACCAGGGCCTTGCTGACCTGCTTGTCCCACCAGTCGGCGAGCGCCTGGAACACCCCGGCGCCGCTGGCGGCGTTGGGCGGGGTCGGGAACTCGATGTCCATGTTGCGGCTGATCACCGCCGCGGCGTCCGAGCCCAGGCCGGCGACGGCGGCGAGCAGCGCCTCGATGTCCTCCTGGGCGGTGCCGGGCTCATAGCGCCCGAGCCGCAGCGGCAGGCCGAAGATGTCGCAGAAGGCGAGCCAGTCTTTCAGGCCCCAGCTCTTGCACATATAGGCCAGCGACGCCAGGCGGGCGATGCCGCCGCGGATCGGCAGGCCGCTCTTGAGCTTGGGCTGATGGACGATGAACTTGTAGGGCGGCATCTCGATGCCGCGGGTCAGGTTGGCCTCGTCGCGGATGCGCAGGGTGCGGCCGTCGTAGAGGTCATAGACGAAGTAGCGCGGATCGCGCCAGCGGTATTCGGGTTGCCAATGGCCGTCAGCGCCGCTGCGCCAGACCAGCTCGACCGCGCTGTAGCCCTTGGCCAGGCCGTCTAGCAGGTCGATCAGCATGTCCTGGAACGCCGGTTCGCGGACCCGGGAGCGGACCGCATCGGCCAGTTTGACGTCGGCGGGCGCGTCGCTCGCGGCCTCGACGGTCAGCGGCAGCCGGGCCACGGCGAGCTTGCGGGTGCGCAGCACGCCGGCATAGTGCAGCTCGCGCTCCTCCATCTCCTCGGCCAGCGTGAGATAGGCGTAGGCATCGCCCTGGGCGGCGGCGGCGAGGATGCGGGCGAGCTTGTCGGGGGTGAGATCGGTGATGTTGTAGGCATTCCACACCGAGCGCACCGACGTTAACGCCGGGGCCGCCAGCTCGCGCGTTAACGCGCCCCGGTCGATCGGCCGGCCGCGGTGGTCCACGATGGGCGATCGCGCCATCAGTAAAGCCCTCCTTTGCGCCCCAGCCCGCGATGTCCGCGGCTCGGGACGCTGTGATAGCGGTAGCCCGCCCCGGCGCCGGTGGTGGCCAGCATCCACAGCATCTGCAGGGCGTCGGGGCCGTCGTCGTGGTCGGCCATGGGGTAATGGCGCAGTTGCGCGAGCAGCGTGGCCTGGCTGGGATGGAGCCGGATCACGCCGTTGGCCACATGCGGCTGCAGCGATTCGATGCGCAGTTGCTTGTCGGCGTGCGGGAGAATGCCGCGTGCCGGTACCGGGCGCCCGCGCGCCGCGGAACGCTTGATCAGCTCGGTGCGCAGGAACTCCTGGAACTGGACGGCCTCGATGCCCCACACCAGACACTTATAGTCGGCATCCAGCGCGATGATGTCCTCGATGATGCGGTCCGGCAGCCGTTTGCCGATGGCCGCCTCGACCACGTCCAGGATACCGGTCTCGCGCGAGATGCCGCCGACCAGGATGGCCGAGGGGTCGCGGGCGTTGCCGGCCTTGCCCAGGCTGGGATCGCAGGCGCCGTAGAACAGCCAGTCCGAGCGCCGGTCGACCCAGAACCGGATGGTGCCGAATAAGGCGCTGGCGGCGTCGACCGGATCGTTCTGGTATTCGGCGTCGAAGGCGGCATGGCCGTCACGGGCGCGTACCAGCATCAGCTCGTAGAGTGGGCGGCCGGCCGGCCAGCTCACCACCGCACCGGCCTCCATGGCAGCGCGATGCGCCGAATAGAACGCACGGGCCTGGGCGCGGCCGTGGTTGAGCAGCCGCTCCTCCCACTGGTCCCACAGATCCATGCGGTCGGGCCAGCGGATGATGGCCTGGAACCGGGCGCTGTGCCACAGCGGGTTGCTGAGCAGCCGGCTCAGCACCGAGTCGTAATGCAGCACGGTGCCGATAATGAACACGTCGAATTTCTGCCCGGCGCCGCCCAGCTGCAACACCGATTGCTTGAGCCATCGCTCCAGCTTGTCGCGCTGGGTGGGGCTGCGCACGTTGTCATCGTTCTCGAGGTCGTCGCCGATCGCGAGATCCGGCCGGTACGGTCCGTGGCGGCGGCCGCGGATGCGCTTGCCGGAGCCGAACACCTCGATCTTGCTGCCGCCGGTGGTGACGATCACCCCGACCTGCCAGACCCGGCCGCGCCCGACCCGGTCGGGAAAGTCGGTGGCCAGGCGCGGGTTGAACTCGTACTCGGCCTTGAGCGCCTCGAGCTGGATCTGGGCCTGCTCGACCGCGTCCATGATGATGACCGGGTAATGCTTGCGAGCGGTGAGCTCGCACCACATCACGAACAACAGGCTGACCAGGGTGCTCTTGGCCTCGCCGCGCGGTGCGGCCAGGGCGTCGGTCTGCGACGCCGGATCGTTGACGATGGCCGGGAGGCGCTCGAACAGGTAGCGGTGCAGCGCGCTGGGGGCGTGGGTGACGTAGTGCGGGAAATAGGTCCGGCAGAAGAAGCCGAAGTCCTCATCGGCCTGCTCGCGGCGGCGGCGGGCGGCGGCCGGGTCGGCGTCGAAACCGTCGCAGCCGGCTTCGATGGCGCGGCGGAATTCGCTCGCCAAGCGCGCGAGCTGGCGCTCGAACTCGCGGGCGGTCAGGGCGTCACGCGCCATCGTCGGGCGGCTCCATGTCGGCCAGGCGTAGCAGGCTCAGCTCGGTGACCAGCACCTGCAGCTCGCCGACCACCGAGGGCAGGTCGTAGGACTGGATCTGGTGCTGCACGTCGCCGTGGCCGTCCTCGTAGACAGTGACCACGGCGAACGAGCGCAGCCCGCGGCGGCCGGACTCCTCGGCCACGGCGCGCAGGCGCTCGGGCAGGCCGCGCGAGCGGATGCCGGCGACCTCAGCCATAGGCGCTGGCCAGGCTGTCGCCGAACGGCTCCAGCATCTCGATCAGCCCGGCGGCGTGCTGCGGGTAGTGCTTGCGAGAGCTGGAAAGCGGGGTCAGGTCTTTAAAAACGACAACTTGTTCGATGATTGGAATTCAAGACCCCGAATTTCTCGTGACGGACGGCGGCGGGTAGAGCCATGGGGTTCTCTGGTGGCGGAAGGGTAATCGAGTCGTGGGTGTTGAGCGCGGCGAGGTCGAGATTCGGGCGGTTGGTGAGCGCGGCATTGAATAGCCGCACGACCTCACCGGATTCCGTGCGGTCGTCCATGACGGCGACGTACTGCCAGTACGGGCGGTCGCCGGCATTGCTCAGCTGGGCGGCGTAGCGCCCGGCCATGTGGCTGGTGCCCGATGATCTGTTCGGTGTCGACTACGGTGGCGGCTACCGGTTCTTTGCCGTGGAGATTGACCGCCGCACGGAAAGCATCGAACCAAGGTCGTGCGGTCGGAACACGTTCGCAAGAAAGCTGGCCGCTTGTTTCGAGGTGATATACCACAGGACCTACCGGGACGTGCGGGGTACCCCGAATCTTATGGTTATTATCGTGACCACAAGTATGACGCGCATGCCCCATATGATGGCTTATCTCGCGAAACGCGATCACGGCCTCGTCGAACGATTTCTGTTCCGGGCCCTGTCGATGTTAGGCTCGCACTGGCGCGTGCCGCCGGTTCTCTCCGATATACTCAAGCGTTGGCCGCGAGCCGACGGCAGTCTCTTCGACATTGCCAAAGCGTAGCGCGGCACGTGTGTGGAAGGCCATTTCTCCTTAACGTTCCGTCAGGGTGTGCCAACACCTTACACTAGCTCCGCCGACGTTTCGTCGAGGAACGGGAAACACTCTATTAGGCAAACCGCCAACTGCGGTGGTTTGCCGTTAATGAATTGGAATATTCACAATGTTGTATTTATCTGACAACGATATCCGAGCCTTGAAGTTTCCACTTTCGGAGGTTGCTGACTTGATAGACACCGTCTTTCGCGCTCGTCGAGACGGATGGATAATGACAGTAACAAAGCAACGCCTAGCGTTTCGAGACCGGCCAGTGTTTTTTCAAGCTTTGTCATCAGTACGAGCACATGATTACGCATGTATGAAATGGATCGGGCTAAACACAGCAGAAAAAGGCACACTGGGAGGTCAAGTAAAAACCGTGTTAGTTTTGAGTGATGCCACTACCGCGCAACACCTGGCCATTATGGATGCAAGCTGGATCACAGGCGTACGTACTGCAGCCGTCAGCTTGCTTGGTGCGCGGAGGATATCTAGCGCCAGGCGCAGCACCGTTGGTATCCTCGGTACTGGTGTGCAGGCCCGTACGCACCTGGAGATGTTCATCTCACAATGGTCGGTACAGCGTGCGGTGATTTGGGGGCGGAGACGAGAACGCGCGACCATCCTACGCGATTTTGCTCAGTCACTTGGGTGTGAGGCTGAAGTGGCCGAATCACCTAACGCGTTGCTCGGTGAATGTGATGTGGTCATTTCTGCATTGGGTGCGCAAACGGATCCGTCCGTTGGACTTAACGCTGGTCAGCTTCGTTCTAGTGCGTATCTCAGTCTGGTTGATCTCGGTAGGCCATGGATTCGTCAGTCTTTGCAACGCGTCAGCATTTACGCCGACGACCGGGAGCTGACTTTGGATCTTCTACACCAGGGGGCGCTACCATTCGAATGCGAACTCGTAGGCGATCTTGTTACACTATCCGGTGACCGAGGTGTTCACTCAGCCGCCAGCGGCCCCACTGGTTTGCTCCACCCCGGCGTGGGTTACGCTGATCTGGCAGTGGCTGCGTCTGTTTTCGAAAAGGCCAGGGGGGCAGGGGTAGGTATCTCATTACCGAACTGACGCTGATATAGTCCGGTTTGCGTTCAAGCAATACAGTTACATAAATCGATATTTCAAAGCCCTGCCGCGCTTATCGCCTCAGATGTCGCTTTCGCTGCCTCACAAACAATGGGAGCTAAGGCCATTTCCACCTCTATGGCAGTCCAACGTGTTGCGGATACAGCTACATTGACCGCAGCGACTGGGTAGCGGTGTGAATTAAACACCGGAGCGGCCACGGATATGTCGCCAAGAAAGGACTCCTGGTCGGTCATCGCGTAACCCTGAGTGCGTACCGAATTCAATATCTCGTTGAGACGATTAATATCGGTGATAGTGTAGCGGGTAATCGCTGCCAAGTTAGATTGTTTCAACACGTTTGCACGTTCCCGCGGCGGCAAGAACGCCAACATAGCCCGTCCTGGCGCAGTGCAATAGGCTGGTAGTCGGGCGCCGAGCAATATATCTACACTGATCATTTGGCGGCTTGGTATTCGCGCCACGTATACGACATCGGCGTCAATGAGTTCTGTTAGATTGACCGTCTCGTCACACGCCCGGCCTGCTTGAATTAAGTAGGGTTTGGCACAGTTTAGAACATTGTCCATGCGAAGATAGCTATTGCCGATTTCGAGCGCCTTGGGCGACAGCACGTACCGACGTGTATCATGCTCCTGCTTGATATAGCCCAACACTAATAGGGTATGCAAAAGCCGCTGAGCGGCACTTTTACCTATGCCTGTGCGGCGCGCTATTTCTGAAAGTCCCAGCGGCCTCGGCTGTTGGGAGAAAGCGGCCAAGACACGAAGGCCGCGGTCAAGCGCTTTAACGAAGAGCCGCTCATCAACCAACGCACTGGACCTGACGGTGCCGGGCTTCCGTTGGTCTTCTGTATCCGCTCTAGGGCGCATCATCTTCCTCGTTCGAGTATACCGACTAGCGGTGTAGCGGCCGCCGGCTACCGTCCCGGCGACGTACGGTCGCACGACAAACGTCCTCGAATACGACCGAAAATAGGCTTGCTACGTTAGCAGATTAACTCTGAACCGATGTGGCTGCAGAGGCACCCACACGTTCAAGCCTTGACAGGTATCGACGTCTATGATCTTCTGAATCGACCAAAAAACCAATAACGTGTATTGCTATCCAATACACTCAACGCTGAGGTGTGCAACGGTTATCCTTGCCGCTGGCTGCGTTGACCCGTGACCCCAGATCGAACCAAAGCCGGGAGCAAATTCAATGTTCGACTTTCTTAAGGTTCGCGACGAAGACGCCGTGAGAATCATCGTCCTCAGTCGCCCAGAGAAACTCAATGCGTGGCACGGTCCCATGCGCCAAGAGCTACGAACGGCGCTAGACGACGCGAACAATGATGACGGGGTGCGCGCGGTGGTCCTCACAGGCGAGGGCGATCGCGCCTTCAGCGCCGGCCAGGATCTGGCCGAGTCACAACGCTTCAATGAGAGCCACGCGAGCGGTTGGATTGATGAATGGCGTGCACTTTATGGCACCTTGCGTGGCATGAATAAGGGTGTGGTAGCGTCGCTCAATGGCGTTGCGGCAGGGTCTGCATTTCAGGTTGCGCTCCTGTGCGACATTCGCGTGGGACACGCAGGCAGCAAAATGGGGCAGCCCGAGATCAAGTCCGGAATACCGAGTACGTTAGGGCCATGGCTAATGCGCGAAATGCTGGGCTTGTCGCGAACGATTGACTTGACACTCACCGGCCGTCTGATGTCGGGTGAGGAGGCTCACGCCCTCGGCCTGATACATTACTTGGTCGAACCCCGGGAAGTCATGAAAAAGAGCCTTGAAATGGCTGCCGTTCTGGCGGCGCAGCCGCCAGTGGCGCTACGCCTGGACAAAGAGCGCTTCCGGGAAGTAACGCGTGCGGGATTTGAAGAAGCGCTTGAGGCTGGAGTACGCAACCAGACACAGGCATACGCTACCGGCGAACCGCAACGCATGATGGAGGCGTTTTTCCGTAGCAGACAAAATGCCGGTTGAGCGCCCAGCTATCGGGCCGCTAGCAAATGCAGGCCACGCGTTGAGGGTCACTGGTGAACTTGTTTGAGTACGAGGGTAAACAGCTTCTGCGTCGATATGGCGTCTCCGTACCCCAGGGGGCACTCTGGGATGAGACCGGTCACTACCCGCTTCCGGCGGTTGTTAAGGCGCAGATTCTGCTGGGCCGGCGCGGGAAGGCTGGGGGTATTCTTTTCGCAGATGATGCTGATGAGTTACGTCGTCTGACACAGGGATTGCTCGGGCAGCGAATTGCAAACCATGTTGTGGAAAAGATTTATGTGGAAGAGCGTATCGTCGCCGGCGACGAATATTACCTCTCGCTGGCGGTGGACCGGGATCGTGGCGCCGCCACATTGCTTGCGTCAGCCCAAGGTGGCATCGGAGTGGAAGACCAATCGGGGCGCCTGCTCAGTTTGCCGGTCAACCCGCTGCTAGGTCCGCAGACCTTTCACGCACGGGCCGTAGCGCGCTGCTTCGAAGTGGACCGGCTAGCAGCGTGCGAGGAGGTGGAGATTCTACTGTCACGGCTCTGGCAGGCCTTTGTGGCTGAGGATGCCACGTTGATCGAGGTCAATCCATTGGTGTTGACTGATGACATGGGGTTCGTCGCGCTCGACGCGAAGATCTGCATCGACGATAACAGCCGGTTCCGGCATGATTACGATGCTACCGAGCGGCCGGTAGCCACCAGCAGTGCATTGGAAGCAACGTTGGCCGAGGAGCATGTGTCTTATACCGAACTGGATTCGGAGGGCGATGTTATTGCCGCTGTCAGCGGTGCCGGGCTGATGATGGCCACGCTGGATCTGTTGCGAGATGCAGGGGTTTCGGTACGGGGGACTATCGATTTGGGTGGTGCGGTGCTCGCAGCAGACTCCAGAACGAGGCGAATATTCGAAGCGGTATTGCAGGCGCGTCCGCGACAGTTTTTTCTCAACGCGTTTCTGCAAACCGCCAGTTGCACGAAGCTGTGCGAAGCACTTGATGCGGCGGCCGTTGAATGGGACAGGAGCACAACTGGCATTGTCGTTCGTATGAGAGGCGATGGGAGCGAGAGTGGGCTCCACAAGCTGCAAGGCCACGGCATGGCTACGTACACCGAATTGGACGAGGCGGTGAGATCCGTCATTCGCAACGCTGGCCACGCGGGTCAACCTTGATGGCCATCCTGGTTGACGCCGATACCCGTATCGTTGTTCAAGGTGCAACCGGACATACCGGGCGTGCTCTTACGGGGCGATGGGTGGCCACAGGGGGGCCGGTGGTGGGTGGTGTTACACCGGGCCGTCGGGGAACCCGTGTCGCCGGAGTCATGGTGGTTGACTCCTGCTTCGAGGCAGTTGCGGAATTTGCCGCGAACGCGAGCTTTGTCGCGGTCCCGGCACCTCTCGCTTTGGATGCCACACTTGAGGCAATTGCTGCTGGTATAAGTACAATCGTGGTCTATACCGAAGGGGTGCCGCTGCACGATGCGTTGATCATGCGTGCTGCCGCTCGATTGTCAGGCGCTGTCCTGTTGGGCCCCAATGCTGCGGGTTGCGTCAGTCCAGGTTTTGGTAATCTTTCCGATCTTAATGAGCGCTTTCTGGCACGCGGTCCAGTCGGCATAGTCTCCAAGAGCGGAACCCTGACTTATGAAGTGATCAGTTCGCTCTCGCGGGCTGGCTTCGGTGTTAGCAGCGTCGTCTGCTTGGGAGGGGATGCTGTGATCGGTACCGATCACGCAAGCACTTTGCAGGCATTCGAGGAGGACTGTGCCACTGATGCCGTGGTGTTGATCGGCGAAATCGGTGGTGATTCAGAGCATCGGGCGGCAGAGGTCGTAGGTCGAATGACCAAGCCCGTCCTGGCTCACGTCGTCGGGCGTCATGCGCCTCGTAATCGAGCCATGGGGCACGCAGGAGCCCTTCTCGCTGACGAGCGCGATGGGGCGGAGGCAAAATCGTCGGCACTGCAAGACGGAGGGGCACGTTTAGTGCGTAGCATTCTCGACTTTGGAACGGTTATGACTGAAGCCCTACCGATCCATTTCGCAATCATCAAAGAGGAGACTAGAGCGATGTCAGATCACAATGACGATAAGTTTATCCTACGCATGGGCCACTCGCGGCGGCGTTTTCTGGGCACTGCAGCCGCAGGGGCGACCTTATTAACAACCGCTGGCCTGGGCTTACGCACGCGCGCGCCGCTCAGCGACTTGTGGTGGCAGACCCGGGCGGGCCGTTTACACCGGCATTCAGTCAAGCGTTTGACGACCCATTTCAGAAAACAGACGGGCATTGAAATCGCTAACGTTGCACGCCCCCACCAGCCAACCAGTCAAGTGCAAGCACAGGTTAACGCGCACAGCTATAGCTGGGACGTGGTGACCATTACGGAAGCCGGCGTGGGGCTTCTCAGTGCAAAGCATCTGCTCGAGAAGATCGACTGGTCCGGTGGCCACATGAGCGAAATCATGAAGGAGGCCAGGTCGCCGTACTGGATGGGCACTGATGTTTACGCCACAATCCTAGCCTACAATACCGATAAGTTCGGCGACAAAGGTCCCCGGTCGTGGGCGGATTTCTGGGACGTGAAGAAGTTCCCGGGCCGGCGTTCACTCAGACGCAGTCCCATTGATACCCTGGAAATTGCGCTATTGGCCGATGGTGTTTCGGCGGCTGATCTGTATCCCCTGGATATGGACCGTGCATTCAAAAAGCTTGACCAGATCAAGCGCCACATTGACGTGTGGTGGACCGGTGGAGCCCAGACTACTCAGCTATTGCAGAGTTCTGAAGTCGATATGCTTCCGACTTGGAACGGGCGCGCGCAGGTCGTGATTGATGCCGGCGGGCCAGCGGCAATCACTTGGAATCAGGGGCTTTACTCCATCGAAGGTTGGGCAGTCACCCAAAGGCGATCCACAACATGCGGATCTGGGCCGTAAGTTCATTGAATTTTGCTGGGTCTCCTTAGCGCCAGGGCAGCCTATACCCACAAGCTGGCCTATGGGCCAACCAATCCCAAAGCCTACAATTACATATCCGCAGAGCGGGCCAAGGTCTCCCGACCGCGCCCGCACATATCAAGACGATGATTCATTCGAGCCAGGAATGGTGGGGCACCGACAAAGAGGAGGCGGTAAGCCGTTTCGAGAGCTGGATCCTGAGGTGAAGGTCCACTCGCCTGACCCCGATGGTCTTAATCAGCAGCGGTGGCAGCCAGTCGCGGCTGCCACTTGCGGGTAGCGTTGTTCAATGACCCAATTCAAGCTCGACGTCCGCCAGCTCACCAAGCGCTACGGCAACGTCATTGCGTTAGAGTCCGCGGATCTTCGGATCGACGCGGGCGAGTTTGTCACGCTATTGGGTCCGTCGGGATCGGGCAAAACCACGCTGTTATCGATCGTCGCAGGGTTGCGTCAACCCAGTTCCGGTGAAGTCTGGATCGATGGCAGGCTTTCGACCTATGCTCCACCGTACCAACGTGATCTCCGGCATGGTTTTCCAGGGTTACGGTTTTGTTTCCGCATATGAGCGTGGCGGAGAACATCGCGTTCCCCGCTCAGGATGCGGACGTGTCTGGGCGATAGTGAGATTCGGCGAAAGGTTAGTTCTGTGCTGGACGCGGTCCGTCTGTCCGGTGTCGCGGATCGGATGCCATCAGAGTTATCGGGTGGACAGACACAAAAGGGTGGCATTGGCACGGTGCATGGTCTACGAGCCGTCCATCATCCTTATGGACGAGCCGCTCGGTGCGCTGGACAAGAATTTACGCGAGGAATTGCAACTCGAGATTAAGGCTTTGCATACCCGGCTTGGTATCACCGTGCTCTACGTTACCCATGACCAGGAGGAGGCGATGACGATGTCCGATCGCATTTGCTTGATGAACAGCGCACGGATCGAGCAGGTGGGATCGCCGCTAGAGCTTTACGGACATCCCAAGACGCTCTTTGCCGCTCGCTTTTTTGGCGAATCAAACCTGTTTGAAGGCCAGCTTGTGCGCAGCGGAGATCGTTTGGCCGTCGAGGGTGAATGGGGGCGGGCATTGCTTGGCGATCAAAGCCAAGCCGTTGGCATCGGCGAGCGCACCACTGCGATGGTGCGTCCCGAACATGTGCGAATACTTCCTGATGGCTCGACCGATGGTGAGAATACCTTTGCAGCTACGGTCGAGCAGGTCATCTTTAATGGTGGCATCAGTAAATGCTACCTGCGTGACGAAAGCGGGCGTCAGATTATTGTGACCCACCTGACCAACGCCGCGGGGCCACAAGTAAGGGTCGGCGACAGGGTGCATACACGCTGGGACGCCGCTGCGATGATCTTGTTGGCGAACTAACCGAAATGGCCGAACAGCCTCCACTCCAGCAGATCGGCACCAAGGCTGGGGTACCCGATGCGCCTGACCGTCCAGGCGCTTGGCGGCGAGTCGCACGGCTGGCTCCACTGCTGCCCTTACTACTGTATCTGCTCGTTGTCTTCGTCGTGCCTGTGGCTCAGCTTCTTGGGCTTAGCTTCCAGAGCCACGGTGGTCAGTTCAGTTTGCATCAATACGCACGGCTGTTTTCTTCCAGCCTGTACCTGAAGGTGCTGATTATCACGTTTCAGATATCCTTCTGGACCACCGCGTTTTGCTTGCTGGCGGGGTATCCCATTGCTTATTTGCTGGCACGAAGTCCCCGCAATTGGAAGAATCTGCTGCTGATCGGCGTGTTGATGCCGTTCTGGACGGGCTTTCTTGTCCGTACGTTCGCTTTGATTGTTCTTCTAGGACGACATGGCGCTATCAACAATGCGCTTATCGCAGCCGGTCTGGTCGCGACCATTCCCTACACCTGATTTACAACTTCAGCGGCGTCATGATTGGTATGGTACAGGCGTTGATGCCGCTTGCCATTCTCAGCATGATGCCAGTGATGGAGCGCATCGACGACAATCTAATCAAAGCGGCATCGACTCTGGGGGCAAAGCCGGAGCATGCTTTCTGGCGTATTTACTTCCCGTTGTCATTTCCTGGCGTCGGGGCTGCAGGCCTGCTTGTGTTTATTACGTCGTTAGGCTTTTTTATTACGCCTGCACTGCTGGGCGGCGCGCGCCAAACCATGATCGCGCAGGTCATCATCACGCAAGTCCGGAACTGCTGGACTGGCGCCTTGCCGGTGCTGTCTCGCTGCTGTTGCTTGTCACGGTGCTTGGCGCTTTCCTTGTCTATGACCGCCTGCTCGGTATCACTACGCTGACCGGAGCCAGCGGAGCTTCTTCGACCGTTGCGCCGGCGGGTACGTTGCGCCGAATAGGTGCGTGCATCGGACGTGCTTCCATTGAGGTGATCAGCCGCATCAACGAAGGCTTCAGTGAAGTTCTGCGCTTCGTATCGCGCTTATTTCCGCGCCGCGTATCCGGCTCCGGTTTACTGCGCCGCGGCTTGCTCTGGTTCGTGGTGGCGATCGGTTTGGCGTTTCTGGTTCTGCCGGCATTTTTCGTCATTCCGGTATCCTTCACCGGCGGCAGTTTTCTGGAATTTCCACCGCATGGCTTTTCCCTGAAATGGTACCAAATTTACCTCGATTCACCGATCTGGATGGCGGCAACGGCGAGGTCGTTGGTGGTTGCGTTAGTAACGGGCGTCATCGCCGTGATTCTTGGAACCATGGGCGCCTTTGTAATGGCGCGACAGAAGTTCGTCGGCAAAACAGGCGCGCTCGCACTCATCCTATCGCCGCTAATATTGCCGCGCATTGTCACGGCTGTGGCGCTGTTTTACGTATTCGCAAGGATCCATCTGGTCGGGACATCGGTCGGACTCGTCCTGGGGCACACTGTGTTAGCGCTCCCCTATGTCGTGATTACCGTAATGGCTGTGCTAAGAACCTATGACGAGCGCCTGGACGAGGCCGCGTGGACCCTTGGTGCCAACAAATGGCGGACAATCCGCCATATCACCATTCCGTTGATCAAAACCGGGCTTATAGCCGCTTTTGTGTTCGCCTTTATCACTTCTTTTGATGAGCTCACTATCGCTCTCTTCATCAGTGGTGGCTTGGCGACCACCTTGCCCAAGCAAATGTGGACCAGCGTGATTCTGCAGGTCGACCCAACGCTGGCTGCCGTGGCATCAATTATGCTAGGCGTGATTTCAGTGGTGCTGCTTGGCGGTGAAGTCTTACGTCGAGTTACTGCGAAAAGGCCCCATTAGGCATAAATTTGATACATGGCGACACTGCGGTCGTGTTGCCGCTGCTAACTATGAGAATGCGCGTGCAGTGGCTATGTACACAGCCAATCGACC
>CAVQMB010000034.1:0-48827 GCA_963713445.1 uncultured Gammaproteobacteria bacterium
GAAGCGTTGCAGCCGTACGCGGATCCAATGCTGACCATGCATTTTATGTCCAGCGTTGACGGCACCCACGTGCAGCACATTCTCGGCCAGTGCGACCCCGAAACCACGCTTTCATCATTGCATCCAAGACCTTCACCACCCAGGAAACCATGACCAATGCGTACTGCACGCGTCTGGGTCCGACGCGCTGGGCCACGAACGGCCGTGGCCAAGCATTTCGTGGCCCTCTCCACTAACTCAGAGGCCGTTTACAGGAATTCGGGATTGACACCGCCAACATGTTCGAATTCTGGGACTGGGTTGGCGGCCGCTTCTCGCTGTGGTCTGCGATAGGCCTGCCGATCGCCATCTACCTGGGCCATGAGCGCTTCCATGAACTGTTGGCGGGCGCACACGCCATTGACCAGCACTTCCGCAGCACGCCATTGGGGGATAAAATGACGGTACTGCTGGCAATGATCGGCGTCTGGAATGGCAATTTCCTTGGCGCCGACAGTCACGCCGTGCTGGTCTATGACGATTATCTGCGGAGTCTGCCGGCTTATCTGCAGCAGCTCGATATGGAGAGCAACGGCAAGTCGGTCGATTGTGACGGTAAGCCGGTCGATTACGCTACTGGACCGGTGGTCTGGGGCGGACTGGGGAACAACGGTCAGCACGCGTTCTACCAACTGCTGCATCAGGGTACCCGGAAGTTCAGCGCGGACCTCCTGGCACCGGTGCTTTCGCTCGATCCCCTGGGCGAGCATCACAGCATTCTGCTGGCCAATAGTCTGGCCCAGAGTGAGGCGCTGATGCAGGGCCGCACTGAAGCCGAAGCCCGGGCCGAGTTGGCCGCCCAGGGCGTTAAAGGCGCCGCTCTGGAACGCCTGTTGCCCTACAAAGTGTTTCCCGGTGATCGGCCCAGTAACACGATCCTCTACCGCGAGCTGAACCCGCGCACGCTGGGTGCGTTACTGGCACTGTATGAACACAAAGTATTCGTGCAGGGAACGATCTGGAACATCAACTCATTCGACCAGTGGGGAGTCGAGCTCGGCAAGCAGCTGGCCAGGGCGATTCTGCCGGAACTACAGGGCCGCCAGGACGTCGGCGGTCACGATGCGTCGACCTCCGGCCTGATCCAGTACTGCCGCGATCTGCGTTGATATGGCGATTCCGTTCCAGCACGCGTTCGAATTCCAGTACGGGGTCGCCGAAACACTGTCACCGAGGGTGCGACGGCTGGTGGCACGCAATCCCAGTGCCTTCACCTGGCATGGTACCAACACCTATATCATTGGCCGCGGGCAGGTGGCTGTGCTGGACCCGGGGCCGGCGTTGGCCGGGCATGTGGCTGCCATTCAGGCCGCGTTGGACGGTGAAACGATCGCTTATCTGCTGGTGACCCATACGCACCGCGATCACTCCCCGGCGTGCCGGCCGCTGGCAGCCTTCAGCGGGGCGCCGACCGCCGGGTTCGGGCCCCATGGCAGCGGCCGGGGCGAGGTGGAGGAGGGTGGTGATCATGCGTTTGTGCCGGATGTCAGGCTGGTACACGGGGACCGGATCGCGGGTATTGGCTGGACCCTGGAATGTGTCCATACGCCGGGCCACACTTCCAACCATCTGTGTTATGCCCTGTTGGAGGAGGATGTGCTGTTTACCGGCGACCATATCATGGCTTGGTCGACCAGTGTGATCGCGCCCCCGGACGGTGATCTGGGCGACTATCTAAGCAGCCTGGAGCGCCTGCTGACACGGTCCGAGGATCGTTATTGGCCGGCACACGGCCCGGCGATCGATGAGCCGGCGGCGTTCGTACAGGGCTTCATCGGGCATCGTCAGGCACGGCTGGATGAGATTCTGGACGGTCTGGCGCAGGGTCTGGAAACCATCCCCGCACTTGTGGCGTCAACTATCCGCAGTTGCCCGCGGGGCTGCGGCCTGCGGCGAGCCTTTCGACCCTGGCGTCGCTACTGTACCTGCAGCGCCAGGGGCGGGTGCGGTGCGAAGGCGAGCCGGCGCTCGCCAGCCGCTACGGGTTGATATGACACCGCTGGCGCTGCCCGCCGGTGACCTGTGGGTGTTCGGTTATGGCTCGCTGATGTGGCGGCCCGGCTTCCCCTGCCGCGCCGTGAGACCCGCGCGATTGTACGGCTTCCATCGGGCACTGTGCGTCTGGTCCTGGGTGCATCGCGGCACTCGCGCGCAGCCGGGGCTGGTATTCGGCCTGGATCGGGGCGGCTCCTGCGTCGGCCGGGCGTTCCGGGTGGCAGCGGGTGATAAGGCATCGGTGGTCGATTACCTGTATCAGCGTGAGTTGGTCACCCGCGTTTACACACCACGACTGCAGTCGGTGCGTCTCGGGGACCGGCGAGTCACGGCCCTCACATTTGTGGTCGACCGCGGGCATACCCAGTACGCGGGACGGCTCGATGCCGAGCAGGCAGCGTCGGTCGTGGCCCGCGCGCGGGGTCAGAGCGGACCCAATGCGGAATACCTGGTCAATACCGTCACGCACCTGCTTGGACTCGGTATCCGTGAGCCGGGTCTGGAACGCATTCAGGCGCTGCTTACAGCGCCTGAATCCAAGGTTCCGGCCGGGCGTATACCGGCGGCGATATGACTTATGGGTTTTCGGCCAGCACCGGCTTGGCAGGCACCTCGACGCCTTCCTCGCGCAGTACTTCACGGGCCAGCCGAAAGGCTTCGTTGCCGGCGGGTATGCCGCAGTACACCGAAATCTGCAGCAGTGTTTCGCGCAATTCCTCCAGGCTGCAGCCGTTGCGTAGCGCGCCGCGGAAGTGCAGCTTGAACTCCTGCGGCCGGTTCAGCGCGGCCAGCATGCACAGGTTGTTGAGGCTGCGCTGCTGGTTGTTGAGCACGCCCCGGCCCCAGGTGCCGCCCCAGCAGTATTCGGTCACCAGTTGCTGATAGTCGTGGTTGAACTCATCGGTGCCGGTCAACGCTTTCTCGACATGATCTTTGCCCAGGACCTGTTTGCGGATCTTGAGTCCGACCTGAAATTGATCGGAAGCCATGAGCATCGCTCCTATAGGGTTGTGAGTGCGCTCTTTTTACACTATCGACCGCGTCCGGTGTAGTCCCGCGGCGTACCCCGGCGCCCGTTAGGGCATTTGCGGCGGCCCGGGTGCTGGTCCCATTGACTGCCCTTGTCTGGATCTACACACTGGCCACTGCTGCGGTTTACTGAATTTCATAACAATTGACTGAACTCGGAAGAGCCCTCCGCAGCGTCTGTCCCCGGCAACCCGCTGGCAAAGCTGTTTTCAGCCCAACAGGAGGAGGTCGATGACCTGCACAGTCGTGCCATCTCACGCCGCTGTAAGCGTGCTTTCCATCCCGGTCCTGCGCCACGGCATTGCGCTGCACTTATCATGCCGGCGCCGGCCATCACCGGCCATGGCCGGTGATGGTACAGTCCCATACCCCTAGCCGCTGCTTGACGCCACACCATCACGACGGAACGTGCCTGCCACACGCAATTGCCGGCTGCGGTCGCGGTGTCAGCACCCGTGTAGGATACACCTACTGGTCGGCTGATCCTGGCCAAGACGGGCGCATAGCTGCTGCAACAGCGCATGCCGGTGGCCACACTCCCGATAAAGCAATCGGATCGACGGTAACTGTATGAGTAAGACAACGATCTACCCGGCCCGACGTATCCTGACTATGAACCCAAGCCAGCCCGAGGCGCATGCCGTGGCGGTGCGTGACGGCCGCATTCTGGCAGTCGGTGAGCTGGCGGACATGGCTGGCTGGGGTGACACGGAGTATGACGAGCGGTTTCGCGACAAGGTGCTGATGCCGGGCCTGGTCGAGGGACACAGCCACGTCATGACCGGCAACCTGTGGCGCTATCCTTACGTTGGCTTCTATGATCGCACCGGGCCCGATGGTCGCCACTGGGCCGGCCTGAAGACCCTGCAGGCCGTGGTCGAACGGTTGCAGGCGGCCGAGGCGGAACTTGACGATCCGGACCAGCCGCTGTTTGCCTGGGGGTTCGATCCGATCTATTTCGGCGATAGCCGCATGACCCGCGAACACCTGGATCAGATTTCAAAGCGGCGCTCGGTGCTGGTACTGCATGTCAGCGGCCACCTGGCCAACGTCAACGGCCCGCTGCTGGACGCCGCGGGCATCGACGCCGATACACTCGTGGAAGGTATCGCGCGCGGCGCTGATGGCAGCCCCAGCGGTGAACTGCAGGAATTCGCCGCTATGTTTCTGGCCTTCGACGTGATCGGGGGTCGTTCTACCGTGGTACCGAGAGCCCGAGTCATTATGGAATTTCGCCCGGGTCGCCCGGCGGGCGGGTGTGACGACGGTGACTGATCTGATTACCGACCTCGATGAAGCGACCGTCGCCAATTATCATGCGGTGACCGCGGCACCGGACTTCCCGGTCCGGCTCGTAGCGGCCCAGAACGGCGCTGCGCTGCCAGCCGGGCAAGCCGTCGAGCGGGTGCTGGATCTGCGCACCGGAAACACCGACAAGCTGCATTTCGGCATCGTCAAGCTCATTACCGATGGTTCGATCCAGGGCTTCACGGCACGCCTTAAATGGCCCGGTTACTACAACGGCGCGCCCAACGGCCTGTGGGTTCTGGCCCCCGAGCAGATTCGCGAACTGGTGCTGGCATACCACCGGGCCGGCTTGCAACTGCACCTGCACACCAACGGCGATGAGGCGTCCGAGGTGACCCTGGAGGCGGTGGAACGGGCACTGGCCGCCGTTCCCAGATGGGATCACCGTCACACCTTACAGCACTGCCAGATGGCCCACACCAGCCAGTTTCGCCGTATGCGCCAACTCGGCATGTGTGTAAACCTGTTCGCCAATCATCTGTATTACTGGGGCGATGCCCATTATCAACTGACGATGGGGCCTGACCGGGCCTGCCGGATGGACGCAACCGCCACCGCGCAGCGTCTGGGCGTGCCGTTTGCGATCCACTCGGACGCGCCGGTGACGCCGATAGGACCGCTGTTTACGGCGTGGTGCGCGGTCAACCGGCGCAGCGCAGCGGGCCGGGTGCTGGGCACCGGCGAACGGTTGGCTGTGAACGACGCCTTGCATGCCATTACCCTGGGAGCGGCCTATACACTGAAGCTGGATCACCTTATCGGGAGCATCGAAGTCGGCAAGATGGCCGATTTCGCGGTACTGGAGGACGATCCTGTGGCGGTGGCGCCTGACGACCTGAAGGACGTTCGGGTGTGGGGGACGGTCATGGGCGGTCACGTGTTCCCGAACGCGGACTGAGGCGTGCTGTCGTGACCACGACGCCGATCGCCCTTACCGTACTCGGCGGATTCCTCGGTGCCGGCAAGACAACGTTGTTGAATCACTTGCTGCAGGCTCCAATCGAGCGCCGGGTCGCTGTTCTGGTCAACGATTTTGGTGTGATCAATATTGACGCGGAACTCGTTACCGCGCGCGATGCCGACACGATCAGTCTGGCCAATGGCTGCATCTGCTGCAGTATCGGCGACAGTTTGATGACCACATTACTGGCGTTGCGGCGGCGCCCGCGACCGCCCGAGCAGTTGCTCATCGAGGCCAGTGGGGTGGCGGATCCGTGGAAAATCGCACAGGTCGGGCTGGCCGGCCGCAGTTACCGGCTGGACGCGGTTATTGTGGTGGCGGATGCGGAAACTGTTATGGGTCAGCTGGCTGATCCGCAGATCGGTGAACTTGTGTGCCGACAACTCGCGGCGGCCGACGTCATCGTGCTCAACAAGTGCGATCTGCTCAAGGCCGAAGACCATGGGCCAGTCAAGCACAGTCTGTATGAACTGGCGCCCCGGGCGCAGGTGCTGGAAGCGGTGCGAGGACAGGTGCCGGCCAGCGTGCTACTGGGTGACAATGTCGCGACCGGCGCGGACGCAGTGCCTGAGCGGACCGTCCTGTCCGGCGAGGGGCCGGACCCGCAGCACGACAACCGTTTTCAGCGCTGGCAGTTCAGCGCGTCTGACCGGCCGTTCGATCGCGCTGCCCTGCAGGCTGTGATCGATCGGCTACCGCCCGCGGTGATGCGGGCCAAGGGCATCGTCTGGCTGGCGGATCAACCGCGTCGCCGAGTTGTGCTGCAGAAGGTTGGCCGCCGCTGTACGCTGACGCCAGGCGCCGACTGGCAGGAGCAGCGACCGGGATCGCGGCTGGTGGCGCTGGGTCTGACAGGCAGCCTGACCGAGGATGAATTGGTGCAAGAATTGCTGGGTGCATTGGTTGCCTAGCCCTGGGTAATGATGCCGCGCCAGGGCGGCACGCGGTCCATCGGGCCTCGTGTGGTGAATGAATAAGACTGGTCCGGCGGCAGCCGATTGGGCATGGGACCGGCACTTTAAATTGGCTTGCACGGCGTTGGCCGGCAGGATGGCGCGCACGATCTGTGGGCATGGTGCCCCGCGAATCGACGTGCTCAGAGGGTGACGTGGCACGGCCGCGTCGCGGATGAACCGACAACAGGAGGAGGTGGATAGCCGCAAGGCGTCCAGATGAGGCAACCATGAGCAAGAAAGATGACTGGAAAAAAGCTGATACCGACCCGTCCGGCCACGGTCATGACGCCGATGCCGGATTATCGCTGACCCGGCGTGTGCTGCTGAAGGCTGCGGGCATGGGCGGCCTGGCCGCGTTGGGTGGTACCTCGCTGCTCAGCATCCCCGCGGCCGGCGCGGCGACGCCAAGCCGGGGTGGCAATCTCGACATCGTGCATACGCCGATCAACATTCTCAACCCGGCGATCCAGTCCGGTATTGCCACCATGATTCCGGGCGCCCAGTTGTTCGCGGGACTGGTCGAATTCGATGCCAACTGGAATGCGCACCCTTATCTGGCGACCCATTGGGAGACCTCATCGGATGCGCTTAGCCACACGTTTCACCTGCGCAAGGGTGCCACGTTCCATGATGGCAAGGAGATCACCTCGGCCGACGTGGCCTTTTCACTTCATATCGTCAAGAACAACCATCCGTTCGGACCGGCCATGTTCAGTTCAGTCGACCGTGTCGATACGCCGGACAAGTACACCGCCGTTTTCCGTCTCACTAAGCCGTTGCCGGCACTGCTGGTGTCGACATCTTCCGTGTTGCTGCCGATCATTCCCAAGCATGTGTATGACAAGGGCAATATCCGCACCAATCCGGCTAACACCAAGCCGGTCGGCTCCGGGCCGTTCCGGCTGAAGAGTTACAAGCCAGGCAACTATCTCATTCTGGAGCGGTTCAAAGACTTCATCCGGGACGGCCGTCCCTATCTGGACCAACTCACCTTCCATATCATGAAGGATCCGAGCACCATGACGCTGGGTATGCAGCGCGGCAGTCTGGAATACATGCCTTATGCACCGGTGCCGCTCAACGACGTAATGCGTCTGGGCAAGACCAAGGATCTGTCGGTGACGTACAAGGGCTACGATGCCATCGGGCCGATCAACTGGCTGGCCTTCAACCTGCGCAAGAAGCCGCTCAGCGACAAGGCCGTGCGGCACGCGATCGCCTATGCAATCGATCGTGATTTCATCGTCAACGCTCTGTTTCAGGGCAAGGCGCAAAAGGCTACCGGGCCTATTGTACCGAGCAGCCCGTACTACTCGGCCGATGTGGACCTGTACAAAGTGGACATCGACAAGGCCAATACACTGCTCGATGATGCGGGCTACAAGAAAAACGGCGCGAGCCGGTTCTCCCTGACACTGGACACCTATCCCTCGATGGGGGAGCAGGGGCAGCTTCCGGCCCAGTATATGAAGTCGCAGCTGCGCAAGGTTGGTATCGACATCCAGTTGCGTCAGGCGCCCGATTTCCCCACCTGGGCGCGGCGGGTCAGCAACTGGGAGTTCGAGCTGACGATGGATCAGGTGTTCAACTATCCGGATCCGACCATCGGCGTGCAGCGCACCTACATGTGCGACAATCGTAAGAAAGGCGTCATCTGGAGTAATACCCAGGGCTACTGCGATCATCATGTCGATGAATTATTCAGCCAGGCCGCCCACGAACCCGACCAGGCCAAGCGCAAAGCCCTCTACGCCCAGGTCCAGAAGAAGCTGTCAGAGGACATTCCGGTCTACTGGCTGAATGTCATTCCCTATGCCACGGTCTACAATGACCGGGTGCATGATCTGCCGCTTACGATCTGGGGTGCGATGGGACCGTTCGACCAGGTCTGGAAGACCTGATCTTGCTGTCATCCAATGCCGGGGGTTATTTGCTGCCCCCGGCCTTCCGGCCCAGACAAGTGCATCAACCTTCATGCTGAAACTGATCCTGCGGCGCCTGCTGCACGGCGCGATACTGCTGCTGGCCGTATTGGTGCTGGACTTCTTTCTGATCCATCTGGCGCCCGGCGACGTGGCGCAGGCACTGGCCAGCCAGAGCGGCGGCGCAACGCCTCAGATCCTGGCTCAGATACGCCATGCCTACGGCCTCGACAAGCCGCTCCTGGTGCAACTGCTGATCTACCTGGGGCGGGTTGTCCACGGCAATTTCGGGATGTCGTATTTTTACAATGAACCGGTCTTGACGCTGATCGCCCAGCGGTTGCCGGCGACCCTGCTGCTGGTGATATCAGCGCAGGGCTGGTCGATTGTTCTTGGCACTGTAATGGGTGTCATCGCCGCTGGCCGGCCGCGTGGCTTGCGCAGCCATATCGTTACCATAATCTCCATGATCGGTTATTCGATGCCGGTGTTCTGGTTGGGGATCATGCTGCTGATCGGGTTTGCGTACTACATTCCGCTGTTTCCCACTTCCGACATGCTATCGACGTCCGCCATCGGCGCATCGTGGTGGGTGCAGGCCGTCGACATTCTGCACCATCTGGTGTTGCCGTCGTTCACGTTGGGCTTCATCTACCTGGCGCAGTATGCACGGCTCAGCCGGGCCAGCATGATCGAGGCGTTGCAGCAGGACTATATCCGCACGGCGCGTGCCAAGGGCGTGGCCGAGCGTTGGGTGATCGTCAAGCATGCCTTGCGCAACGCACTGATGCCGGTGGTTACGGTAGGGGGGTTGCAGTTCAGCCAGATCATCGCCGGCGCGGTGCTGGTGGAGACGGTATTCAACTGGCCGGGCATGGGGCAACTGGCGTACGACGCGGTGTTGCGTCGTGATTACACGTTGATTCTCGGCATACTGTTCTTTTCGGCCATCGTGGTGGTGGTTATGAATCTGCTGACCGATCTGGCCTATCAGTGGCTCGATCCGCGTATCCGGCAGGCCGGCTGATCGGGTTGGGAGGCGATCTATGACAGCGACTGAACAGACCGTGGGCGATGACCGTGACCGGACCCGGAAATCGGGTCTGCGGCGGTTCCTGTCCCAGGGCCTGGCAGTGTTCGGCCTGGTGCTGTGGCTGGTGGTGTTGCTGGTGGCTGTGCTGGGTCCGCACGTCTACCAGGTGGATCCGTTTCAGATTGTCTATGCGCCGCGCACGCCGCCAGGTGTCACCTCGCTGGCGCCGCTCGGCACTGACTATCTGGGCCGCGACATTCTGGCCGGTTTGATTCACGGCGCCCAGGTGACGCTCGAGGTCGGCATCGGCGCGGCGCTGTTTACTGTGCTGATCGGTATCGTCGTGGGATCACTGGCGGGTTTCTATGGGCGCTGGATCGATTCGGTGCTGATGCGGATCACGGAATTTTTTCAGGTGCTGCCGCCGTTGTTGTTGGCTATGGTGCTGGTGCTGGTGTTCTCGCCCACCACGCTGACCGTCATCGTGGCGATCGGCATCACCAACTGGACACCGGTGGCGCGCGTGGCGAGGGCTGAGTTCCTGTCCCTCAAGCAGCGTGAATTCGTCACTGCAAGCCGGGCCATGGGGGCTTCCAACGCCTGGCTCATCTGGCGGGTGATCCTGCCCAACGCCATGCCGCCGGTGATTGTATTGAGCACGCTGTTGGTGGGCACTGCGATTCTGTTTCAGGCGGCGCTCAGTTTCCTCGGTCTGACCGATCAGAACATCATGAGCTGGGGACTGATGATCGGTCAGTCGCGGCAATATATTTTTGATACCTGGTGGGCGGTCACCTTCCCGGGGATCGCCATCCTGCTGACGGTGCTCAGCGTGAGCCTGATAGGTGACGGTCTGAACGATGTGCTGGCGGTGAAGGAGAGTACGTTTTGAATGCCTCGCAAAGCGCGCTCGCCGTTGAGCATCTGACGCTGGAGGTGGGCAACCGCCGGGAATCGATCGAGTTGGTACGCGATGTGTCGTTCGCGGTGCGCGCCGGTCGGACGCTGTGCCTGGTCGGCGAGAGCGGCTGCGGCAAAACCATGACGGCGCTGGCAATCATGGGACTGCTGCCGGCCGGGATCAGGGCCCGTTCGGGCACGATTTCGCTCGCCGGGCAGCGTTTTGATCCCGCTGCCAGGCGTGGGACCGGCGGGCGACCGCAGCACGGTCTGGCGATGATCTTTCAGGAGCCGATGACGGCGCTGAATCCGGCGTATAGCGTGGGCGATCAGATCGGCGAGGCGTTGCGGATCCATCGCCGGCTACGCGGTGCCGCCGTGCGGCGCGAAGCGGTGCAACTGCTGGTCGATGTCGGTATTCCGGCGGCCGCTGAGCGGCTGCATGCCTATCCCCATCAGCTCTCGGGCGGTATGCGCCAGCGGGTGATGATCGCCATGGCGCTGGCCTGCGATCCGCGCGTGCTGATCGCTGATGAGCCCACCACCGCGCTGGATGTCACGGTGCAGGCACAGATTCTGCGGCTGCTCAAGAAGCTGCAGACCGACAAGGGCCTGGCCATTGTCCTGGTGACCCACGACATGGGCGTGGTCAGCGAAGTGGCGGATGACGTGGTGGTGATGTATGCCGGCAAGGTGGTGGAAAGCGGCAGCGTCGAGCGCGTCGTGGATCATCCGGCCCATCCCTACAGTCAGGCGCTGCTGGCTTGTATGCCCGGTCTGCCGGAGAGCAGCGATGACCAGGCCATCCCCGCCGGCTCACTGCAGGAGATCGCGGGCTCAGTGCCTCCACCGAGTCAGTGGGGTAGCGCCTGTCCGTTTGTGGGCCGGTGCGAGCGCGCGTTCGCCCGGTGTGATCAGGCCATGCCGCCGCCGGTACGGGTGACCGACGAGCAGGAGGTGCTGTGCTGGCTCTATCAGGCTGAATACGAGGCCCTGGCATGAGCGCGCCGGCCATTCTGGACGTGCGTGATCTGTGCACCCATTTCTCGGTATCGCGCCGGGGTCTGTTCCAGCAGCCGCTGGTCGTGCGCGCGGTTGACGGCGTGAGTTTTCAGGTCCGGGCGCATGCGACGTTCGGGCTGGTCGGTGAGAGTGGTTCCGGTAAATCAACCACGGCTATGTCGCTGTTGCGTCTGATCGAGCCGACCGGCGGGCGCGTGCTGTTTCATGGCGAGGATATCCTGCACTATGACGCCCAACGTATGCGCCAGGTGCGGCGACGGGTCCAGGTGGTGTTCCAGGATCCGTATTCGTCGCTCAACCCGAAATGGCGGGTTGCCGATATCATCAGGGAACCGCTGGATATCCTGCGGGAGGGTACCCGTAGCGAGCGTGACCGGCGGGTAGCGGAGATGCTCGAACTGGTCGGCCTCAGGCCCGAGCACCAGCGCCGCTATCCGAACGAGTTCTCCGGTGGTCAGCGGCAGCGCATCGCCATCGCCCGGGCCTTGTCGACCCGGCCGGAGCTGGTGGTCTGCGATGAGATCGTCTCGGCACTCGATGTGGCGATCCAGGCCAAGATTCTCAACCTCATGACGGCACTTCAGAAACAGTTGGGTGTTGCCTTCCTGTTCATTTCCCATGACCTCTCGGTGGTCCATCATTTCTGCCATGACGTCGGCGTGATGTACCTGGGCCGGATCGTGGAACAGGGGCCGCGTGAGGTCTTGTTCGGCCGGCCGTTGCATCCGTACACTCAGGTATTGTTGTCCGCGGTACCCCGTGTGGGTAGTCAATACCGCAATCGCCAGGATGCCGTGATTCCGGACGGCGATCCGCCCAATCCGCTCGACATCCCGACCGGCTGCCGGTTCTCCGGCCGCTGCCCGTTTGCCATTGATAAATGTCACCAGCGGGAGCCGTTGCTGCGCCAGATCGGGACTGCCAGGGTCGCCTGCCACCGGGTTGGCGACAATGGCGCGCGCGAGTGGTTAGACCAACCGGGGTATGCTCCACGGAATGATCAACCGGCCGCCTAATGCGGCGTGATTGTCGCCTGATAGCGTCACTGTAAGGTCGGCCTGGTCTGGAATGCGGGCTAGTGGGCTTGTTGTGTACCCAAATCGCGAAAATATCTTCTGAAGGCAATCAAGCCCAAGATCTGGGAAACGCTGCGGTTCTTAGCTTGCGAGGTTGCCCCCTTTTTCTCGACTGCATAAACGCAGTAAGAAATATCCGCAATAAAGTTACCTGATTAGCCCTCATCCTCAGCCCTAAAAGTTGCTTGCCAAGCGCAATCGCCGCTCCGGGCAAGGCGCACACAGCATTATCGCCCGTGCCAGTCGCGGCAGCATCGCGGCCAAGCGAAATCGGCGGTTGAATCGATAAGCCGCCTCGGCCAGATAGCGCCGCGCGTACTTGGCCTGTTTGAAGGCGTGGTAACGTCCGCTGATCGCGCGCTTGAGGTTACCCAGTACGATATTGACCCAGCGCGCACCGCTCACCTCGGTCGCCGCGCGCCCGCCGCCGGTTTTGAGCACCGTATGGGCATGACCCGCCTCGACGACGCGGCCAAAGCAGGCCAGTCCGTCGGAGTAGACCTCCGCCGGAGCCGCCAGACGCCGTTGTACCCAATCGTTGAGCGAGGCGTTGTCGAACGCGCGAACCGGCTCGATCACCGCGAAGCGGGGGTGTTGCAGGTCAGCGTCGGTCTCCACCGCCACCACGAACGGTTGCTTGTTCTCCGAGCCCCGGCCGCGCTTGCCGCCGTTGCGCTCGCCACCGAGGTAGGCGTCATCGATCTGTATAAAGCCTTCGAGACGACGTGTGCGTTCCCGTTCCTGCATCGCCTGCATCACCTTGTGCTTGATCCGCCAGGCGGCCTTGTAGTTAATCCCGAGGTGGCGCATCAACTCCAGCGCCGAGAGGTTGGTCTTGGTCGTGGTCAACAGATACAGCGCCAGATACCAGGTCGTCAACGGCAGCTTGGTGCCGGCCATCAAGGTGCCACTGATCAGCGTGCTCTGGTGTCGGCACGAGCGGCATTGGTAATACACCCGCCCGCCACGCCGAAACCGCGAGCGCGGCCGCTGGCCACACCTCGGGCAACGAAAGCCGTGCGGCCAGCGCGTCTTGTACAGGGCGCGGTAACATTTGGCTTCGGTGCCATAGCGTTCAATGAAACCCGCCATCGACAGGCCGGGTTGAAACTGGACGGGGTTGATAGCCATGCTCGCGATCCTCGGTGAACGTGGCCTCATTGTCCCATCGTGCTGTCTCAAAACATGAGACTGGCCGCTGAGCTTCGGGGCTAATCAGGTAAAGTTTTGTTCCCGTGATGTTTGGCATAAACTTATTTGCGACATCGATTGTTGTTATTGTGCTATAACAGAATATTGTATGTCGGGGTTCTTTTTTTGTTTTGTGGAATAGTGGATGGACCGGCTTCGGTCTGGCAGGGAGGAACAAATGTCAAAGAATATTCTGCTGATTCCTTTGGTTGTATTCTGGCTTTGCGTGCTGCCGGTGTGGGCAACGCCCACCACCATCGATGCCCATGCGAGTGATCCCTCAGCCCAGGCTGTCTATAACATCAATCAGTTCTGGCTCGACCAGTATGGAGGGCAGACCAAGTCTGCGACTGCAGGCGCTTCAGCGCCGTTAGAAAAAAGCGCGCCGTCTGTTCCGGGGCCTGTCAACGTGGTGCCGAAGCGCTTGCCGGACGCGACACTGTCCCGCGAATTGCTGGCCAAAGCTCAGCCGGATGAATGCTTTTACGGGATCGGTGATAACAGAAATGGCCCATTGCCTTGTCAGCAGGGCGGGCAGCCCAAAGTAAACGGCGGTTATGTCTGGGGCATGACCCAGTCGGGCAACAAACTGTGGTGGGGAACGCTTGCCAATTCAGTTTGTACAGTGCTGTACGATACGCTCGGGTTGCAGATCAGCACCCTGAATAACGCCTACGTCTGCGAAGGTCAGCAGAGTCACCTCGGTTACCCCGGCGGCCCCGGCGACTGGCGCCTGCCGGAGATCTATTCGTACGACCTCACAACTCATCAGTTGCAACAGCACGTGTTGAGTGGGCCAGGCGGCACCGATCTGGGAAGCACCATGGGCTTGCGTGCCGCAGGCGCCGTCAACGACATCGTGCTGCTGGCGGGGCCGGCGCCGGACAAGAGCGGCATTTACGTGTTCGCGTTCCGCTCCAGCACCGGCGTCTTCCTCGGCAGTCAAGAGTTCACCAACTACACCAACGTGCGAGGCATCAAGCGGATCGGCAACTACCTTTATATGACGGTTACCCTTGCGGGTGGTAGCGGGGCGATTCTTCGCTGGACGGGTGCTTCCGGCAGTTGGCTGACCTTTGATGAAGTGGGCACGGTTCCCACGCAGGCGGCGTTCATGGCGGAGTACGAAGGCCACCTGTTTGTCGATACGTGGCCGTCGGTGGGTCTCGCTACGCCGGTTGTCGCCGGCGTCTATATGAGTCCGGCTGCTCTCGGCGCCGATGGTTGGTTGCCGAGTTCGACGGCTTCCTGGACCGTGAAGTTCAGCTTTGCTCAATACGAGCCGGATCAGGTCACCGCCTTGAGCTATGCCGGGGGCGCGATGGCGTCGTACGGTGGTTACCTGTATTTCGGCACCATGCACTTTCCCGCAGCAGGTGTTTTTGCCGCCTACACGGCGTTCCAAAAATGCATCCATGCCAATCCGAGTAGTACCGATTGTTATCTCGATGCCAATGGAAACGGCCAACTGGATCCGCTGGAGTTGCTGGACGGCTTTCTGGGCACGTACCGGGCGACCAGTGTATTCCGGGGTTCGAACTTCACATCGGCGGGCTCACCGGATATTCGTCTTGTTTACGGTTATCCGGCAATGCCTGTCTATGACACGAACCAGAAGCGCTACACCCTGAACAATATACACGGCAACAGCTTGGGCCAGGAGCCGCAGCTTGGTCTCGCAGGTTTCAATGATTTCTTCAATCTCTACAGCTGGACCATGGCGACCTATCAGGGCAAGCTGTTCGTGGGCAGCTTCGACTGGACTTATCTGCTGGCGCCCAATATATTCAGTTCCAATGCATTCCTGACGATTCTGCAGTCGTTTCTGGATTCGGGCGTCGCCGATCAGCTTGATCCCGCGCTGCTGTCGCAGATCAGGTTCCCGTTGATCTTTCCGGGCGCCGACATCTACCGCTTCGACGACACGAGCCACTACGCGAGGCCGGAGGCGCTGGGCGGTTTGGGCAACATTGCCAACTACGGCATCCGGACGATGGTTGCGGGCAGCAAGCTTTGGGTCGGTACTGCCAATCCAATGAATCTGCTGGTCAACAATACCACCCTCAAGGCTGCACCGACGCTTCGTGACGAAGGTGGCTGGGAGGTGTTTCAGCTCAGTCCTCTTCTGCCGCCGGCTGCGATCCCCGCACTCGGCGGCATTGGCTTGGGAATACTGCTCGTCATGCTGATGCTTGCAAGCCTGGTGTTCTATATGTGTTCCGGAATCGCATTGCCAGGCCGCAAGTCGGGTCGATAATGGGTGCGGCCGGAAGTATCCACGGTAACTAATCTAGCGGAGGAATGAATGATTGACGATCTGGCCGGAAAGCGGGTGTTGGTGACCGGGTCCAGCACGGGTATCGGGGCTGCGGTGGCCACCGGTTTTGCCCGCCACGGCGCGCGGGTGGCAGTCCACGCCAACGCCAGTTTCACCGCCGCGGAAAGTGTGGTGGCGGACATTCAGGCCGCCGGTGGTGAGGCTGTTCTGTTGAGCGGCGATGTCACCCGGAACGGTGTGATCGAGCGGCTGATCGAGGAGACGGCCGATAGCTTTGGCGGCATCGATGTCCTGATCAACAACGCCGGCGGCCTGGTGCAGCGCCAGGCGCTGGCCGAGGTCGAGACAGCGCTGCTGGATCAGGTATTGGCGCTGAACGTCCACCATGTGGTGGCCGGTTGCCGCGCGGTTCTGCCGTATTTCCAGCGCCAGGGCGGTGGCAATATTATTACCACCGGCTCCATTGCCGCCCGCAACGGCGGCGGCGCCGGCGCCGGCCTGTACGCCGGGGCCAAGGCTTTTGTCCAGAACCTGACCCGCAATCTGGCGCGTGAGTACGCGCCCGCCAACGTGCGGGTCAACGCGGTGGCGCCGGGCACCATCATGACGCCGTTTCACGAGCGCCACAGTACGCCTGAAAAGCTCGAGGCGACCCGCCAGAGCATCCCGATGCAGCGGCTGGGCACCTCGGAGGATTGTGTCGGCGCCTACCTGTTCCTGGCCTCGGATCAGCTCAGCGGCTACATTACCGGCCAGGTGATCGAGGTTAACGGCGGCCAGCTCATGCCTTAGCCGGCCCGGGACACCGTTTCCTCGGCCAGGCGGCGGATGGTGTCCCAGTTGCCGGCCTTGATCTGCTCCAACGGTGCCAGCCAGGATCCGCCGACGCATACCACATTGGGTAGCGCCAGATATTCGGTCATATTGTCGGCTGTGATGCCGCCGGTGGGACAGAACCGGATCTGCGGCAGCGGCCCGGCGAGCGCCTTAAGCAATTCCAGACCACCCGCCGGGCCGACCGGGAACAGTTTCAGATGATCGAATCCGAACGCCAGTGCCGACAGTGCTTCCGAAGGGGTCATTACCCCGGGCAATACCGGAATGTCGGCTTCGGCGGCAGTGCTCAGTAGCGCCGATGTGCAGCCTGGGGTGACGGCGAAGGTCGCGCCGGCGCCGCGGACCTGTTCGAACTGTTCGGGTTGGGTGACGGTGCCCGCGCCGACAATTGCCCCGTCGACTGCGGCCATGGCGCTGATGGCGTCCAGCGCGGCGGCGGTGCGCAGGGTTACCTCCAACACCGGGAGTCCGCCGGCGACCAGGGCCTGGGCGAGCGGTGCGGCGGTTGCCGGGTCATTGATGGTCAGCACCGGGATGACCGGGGCCCGGTTCAGCAAATCGGCGATTGTCATGCGGTAACCTCCATTGCGGCAGGAACGGTGGATGGGCCGAAACAGGCGACGGCGCCTTGTTCAGCGCTGCTGACGCTGGCACGGAAGCAGCCGAACAGTTCCCGCCCCATGCCTTCCCGATTGGCGCTGAGGTCAGGCGTTGGCAGCGACCGGTTAGCCCATTCGGCGGCGTCCACCAGCGCGGTCAGGGTACCACCGGCACAGTCCAGTAGCACCCGGTCGCCGTCGCGCAGTTTGCCGAGCGGGCCGCCGTGAAGGCATTCTGGACTGACGTGGATTGCAGCCGGCACTTTGCCCGAGGCGCCCGACATACGCCCATCGGTGACCAGCGCGACGTGGAAACCGCGGTCCTGCAGTACGCCCAGTGCGGGCGTCAGCTTATGCAGTTCGGGCATGCCATTTGCCGCCGGTCCCTGGTGGCGCACAACCACGACGACGTCACGATCGAGTTCGCCCGCCTGGAATGCGGCCAGTACGGCGTCCTGATCGTCGAATATCCGCGCCGGCGCGTCGATCAGCCAGTGTCGCGGAGCAACGGCCGAAGTTTTGATCACCGCTCGGCCCAGGTTGCCATCCACCAGTTGCAGGCCACCCGTGGTGGCGAACGGCTGGTTGCAGGAACCAATGATGTCCGCGGCCAGGCTTTTTGGTGGAGCCGCTCGCCAGGCCAGCCGGCCGTCGGCCAGACAGGCCTCCTGACGGTAATGGTCGAGTCCGTCTCCCATGACGGTCAGCACATCCCGGTGCAATAGGCCGGCATCAAGCAACTCACCGATGACAAGGCCCATGCCACCCGCGGCATGGAATTGGTTCACATCGGCCTGGCCGTTGGGATAAACCCGTGCCAGCTGCGGAACCACCCGGGACAGTGCGGCAAAGTCGTCCCAGGTCAGCCGGATTCCGGCGGCCCGGGCGATGGCGATGAGGTGGATGGTGTGATTGGTCGAGCCGCCGGTTGCATGCAGGCCAACAATGGCATTGACCAGCGCCCGCTCGTCGACGACCTGTCCGATCGGGCGGTAATCGGGCCCCAGAGCGGTGATCCGGGCGGCCACCCGGGCGGCTTCCCGGGTCAGTTCGTCACGCAGCCGCGTATTGGGATTGACGAAGGCGCTGCCCGGCAGGTGCAGGCCCATGACCTCCAGCAGCATCTGGTTGCTGTTGGCAGTGCCATAAAAGGTGCAGGTCCCGGGGCCGTGGTAGGATTTAAGCTCGGCCTCGAGCAGTTCCTCCCGCTCGATCCGGCCTTCGGCGAACAGCTGACGGATGCGTGACTTCTCGCGGTTGGGCAGTCCCGACGGCATCGGCCCGGCGGGTACGAAAACGACCGGCAGATGCCCGAAACTCAGCGCCCCCATCAACAGGCCGGGCACGATCTTGTCACATACGCCCAGGCACAGCGCGGCGTCGAAGGTGTTATGGCTGAGTGCCACCGCGGTGGCCATGGCAATCGTGTCGCGGCTGAACAGTGACAGCTCCATGCCGGTCTGGCCCTGCGTGACACCGTCGCACATGGCCGGCACGCCGCCAGCGAATTGTGCCACCGCACCGGCCTCGCGCGCGGCCTGTTTGATCAGCTCGGGGAACCGCTGCAACGGCTGGTGCGCCGACAACATGTCATTGTAGGCCGACACGATCGCGAGGTCGGGGTGCTCGAACAGCTTCAACCGGTGCTTGTCCTCATCGGGTGATGCGGCAAGGGCGTGTGCCAGGTTGGTACACGACAGCCGTTTCCGCAGCGGACCGGCACGGCGGGCGCGCTCGATGCGGGCCAGATAGGCCGCGCGGCAGGCAGCGCTGCGCTGGCGAATCTGTTGAGTGACGGCTTGGACGCTGGGATTCAGTATGGCCATAACATTAGCAATAAGATGATGATGTAGTAATCCTACAAAAAATGAGTTTAATTGCAACAGCGACGACGATCACACTGAGAATACGGCCCGCCAACCGGCGCTCAACGACTTGAAAACAGACATGGTTAGGGTTAGCGTGTAGTAATATTACGAATGGAGTTCTGATTTTTGAAAGCAACTCAGCCTAACGTGGTTGATCCGTTCGATCTGGTGATATTCGGTGGCAGTGGCGACCTCACGATGCGTAAGCTGTTGCCGTCGCTTTATTACCATGAGTGCGAAGGCTTGCTGCCTGCAGCCGGCCGCGTGATTGGGGTCGCCCGCCGTGAGCTGACAACAGAGCAGTACCGGGCCATGGCAACCGACTATGCGCGCCGTTTCATCGCCGGGGACGCCTTCGACGAGGCGTTATGGCTTCGCTTCGCTGAGCGGCTCGATTACATGGCGCTGGATGCTGGTCGTGAGCAGGACTTCGAGGCACTGGCTGCAAAGCTGGGCGAATATCCCGAACGTGTCCGGATTTATTACCTGTCGACCAGCCCGGCTCTGTTCGCGCCGATCTGTAGGCATCTGGGCCGCTATGCGCTGGCCGAGGCCAATACCCGGGTAGCGGTCGAAAAGCCGCTGGGGCACAACCTGCAGACGGCGCGCGAGATCAACGGCCAGATCGGCCAGGTTTTCAGCGAGGGCCAGATATACCGGATTGACCACTACCTGGGCAAGGAACCGGTGCAGAACCTGCTGGCGTTGCGCTTTGGCAATGCCTTGTTCGAGCCATTGTGGCAGCGCGGCCATGTCCGGGACGTGCAGATCACAGTGGCTGAGCAGATCGGCGTCGAAGGCCGGGGCGAGTTTTATGACCAGACCGGGGCGCTGCGCGATATGGTGCAGAACCACCTGCTGCAACTGCTGTGCATCATCGCCATGGAGCCACCGACCCGCAATGCACCCGAAGCCATGCGCGACGAGAAGCGCAAGGTGCTGCGGGCGTTGCGGCCGCTGCAGGGCGCCGAGGCGCTGGCTAATGCGGTGCGTGGCCAGTACCGTGCCGGTGCCATCGACGGCCAGGCTGTCCCGGGCTATCTGGACGAGCCCGGCGTCGCGCGTTATAGCGCTACTGAGTCCTTCGTGGCCCTGCGCGCGTACATCGACAACTGGCGCTGGGCCGGGGTGCCGTTTTATCTCCGCACCGGCAAGCGTCTGCAGGAGCGGGTAACTGAGGTCATCGTCAACTTCGAGCCGTTACCACACTCGATATTTCCTTCGGTGATTCGTTCCGGTGCATTGCCTAACCGTTTGGTGATCCGGCTACAGCCGGAAGAATATATCCGCTTGTCGATTCGGACCAAAGTGCCCGGTGACGAGATGGTCCTGCGTTCGGTGGAGCTCAATCTGGATCTTGCCGAAGCCCGGCTGGGGCGTCAGCGCAGTGCTTACGAACGGCTGCTGATTGATCTGCTGCGGGGCAGTCAGACCTTATTCCTGCGCCACGACGAACTGGAAGCCGCCTGGATCTGGATCGACCCTATCCTGGCCGCGTGGGATGCCAGTGATGAGCGTCCGGTCAGCTACAACGCCGGGACCTGGGGACCGGCTGCCGCCAGCCGACTCATTTTTGAGCACGGCAGCCAATGGTACGAAGAAGCCTGAAACCACTGCCAACGACCGCCGTATTGGACCGGATCCGGGCGTATCGGGCCGACTTGCGGCGCTCCGAACAAGCCGTTGCGGACGCGGTACTAGCGGATCCGGAGGGTGCCGTGCGCAGCCCGATCGCGGCATTGGCTGGCCGGGCGGGCGTCAGCGAACCTACTGTTCTACGTTTCTGCCGGGCCCTGGGCTGGTCCGGCTTCCAGGATTTCAAGCTCGCGCTGGCACATGCGCTTGGTGCCCGCATCCGCTATGCCAGTCAGGAGATTGACCACAGTGACAGCGCTGCGGTCTTGGCCGGCAAAATTATCGACGGGGCCATTACCAGCCTGTCGGAACTGCGTCGGGAACTGAACCCGGCGGCACTGGATCGGGCGGTCAGCTTGCTGGCCGGGGCCCGGCGTATCGAGTGCTATGGACTCGGCGGCGCCGGTGTGGTGGCGGCCGATGCCCAGTTCAAATTCGTCCGGCTCGGACTGGCGGCGGTGGCCTACAGCGATCCGCATCTGCACGGCGTCACTGCCGGCCTGCTGGGCCCGGAGGACGTCGTGGTGGCGATTTCCAACTCCGGTCGCAGTCGTGATCTGCTCGCCAGTGTAGAGCTGGCCCAGGCGGCTGGCAGCCCGGTAATTGCGCTCGCCCCGGGGGCATCACCGTTGGCGCAGCTTGCCGAGGTGACGCTGGCGGTGGCCGATGTCACGGCCAGCGATCCTTATGCCATGATCAAAGCGCGGATCGTACCGATGGTTGTGATCGACAGCCTGGCGATCGGGGTGGCGCTACGGCTCGGTCCAGAGGTGACGCGCCGGCTGGCCAGCGTACCGCAGCTGCTGGAAGGGCGATTTGTCACCGCCGGCACCTCGTGACGACTGCTGCGGTCGTGCCTGCCAACAGGGGTAAACAGAGGAGGGGTTGTGCGACTGGCCAGCATCGGCGAATGCATGGTTGAACTGCGGGACTGGGACGCCGGCGGGGTCGGTGTCATGCAGCGTGGCTTTGGCGGTGATACCCTCAATAGCGCCGTTTATCTGGCCCGACTGTTGGCCGGCAGGGTCCAGGTGAGCTACGTGACGCTGCTGGGCGATGATCCCTTCAGCAGCGAGATGCTGGCGGCCTGGGCCGGGGAAGGCATCGACCTCAGCCTGGTCGGCCGGTGTCCCGGGGAATCCAGCGGCCTGTATGCCATTACCACCGATGCCAGCGGTGAACGCAGCTTCACCTACTGGCGCAGTGCTGCCCCGGTGCGGCATCTGTTCGGGCCTGACGATGGTGCAACCCGTCTGCAGCGCCTCGACGGGTACGACGTGCTGTATTTTAGTGCCATCACACTGGCCGTATTGTACCCCGAAGGCCGCCGGCGTTTGCTGGCGCTGGCGGAGCGTTTCCGGGCGAGCGGTCGCGTTGTGGTGTTCGACGACAACTACCGGCCACGCTTGTGGACGTCAGCTACTGAAGCCCGTAAGGCAGTGCGCCGTGCATTGGAGTCGGCCACCCTGGCCCTGGTCTCGGCCGCCGACCAGGCCGCATTGTTTGGCGCGGCGCCGCCGACCACGTTGCGCGACCGGTTGTGCCGTTGGGGTTGTCCGGAGGTCGTGCTACGGCGTGGCGCCGAACCCTGTCTGCTGGCATGGCCGGGGGGGCTGCCGAGCTGCCCGCGCGGCGTATCGCGCGGGTGATCGATACAACAGCAGCGGGTGATGCCTTCAATGCCGCCTATCTGGCGGCACGCCTGGACGGTATCAAACCACCTGCCGCTGCTGCGGCCGGCCATGCATTGGCAGCCCGGGTGGTTCAGGTGCCGGGCGCCCTGATTCCCCTCGCGGACTGGTAGAGGCACCGTCGGATTCTGCCTCGCAGACAGGCAGATATGGCCGGGGCAAGCCGCTTACGCCTTGTGCCCGGTCGCTGGCAATGGCAGGGCAAACGGGGTTGGATCAGCGAAACGTCGGATCACGTTGGTCAGCATGCGCGAGATGGCGTTGTCGTAGTCTCCATGTGACAGGCTGCCACAGAAAGTGATCGATCCGACCGAAAACACCGCACCGCCGTTGGCCGTTTCGAAGAACACGATTTCGCCGCGGATGAGGTCCTCAAGCGGCTCGCCGCTTAGGGTTGCCCGATGCGTCAGCAACTCCTCCGGAACCACCACGAACGATGCCGTGTGGTGTTCGGAACGAGCCAGCACCAGGGCGTGTCGCGGTGTACCCAGACGCACGTCCGCGCGGTCCAGCTCGAAGCCAGCGGCGCCGCCACCGTTGAGTCCGAAATCTCCCAGGATCTCATCATCGATGCCGGCAAAAATCCAGGCGGCGCGCTCGTCCCGTGATGCGGCCAGCCGGCGGTAGTAGGAGCTCTCGAATAGCCCCTGCGCCGAGAAACCGATTCCGCACAGCGCCTGCGGATAGCGGCCGTTACGCCGCCACAGCCCGCCATAACCACCGTCGAGGCTGTTGTAATATTCCCCCGGTTCCGCGGCCCAGGCCCGGATGCCGCCCTCGGCACGGCGGATTTCAATGACTTCAGGCAACGCCGGATTACGGGCGATGCGCCAGTAGAAACCGTTGCCACCCAGATAGACCAGCCGGCCGCCGTTATCGCGATACCGGGTCAAGGCGTCCAGCATGCGTGGCGTATGATATTCAGGGTGGGAGCCTGTTAATACCACGGTGTAGGACTCCAGCAGCGCGATTCCCTGGTTGTCCAGATCCTCGTCGGTGGCAACGTCGAAAGCAAAGCCTTGCTGTTCCAGCCAGTCGGTCAGATGGGAGTCGGCTGGAAAATGCCGCAGTCCCGAGCCGTGGGCATCATTGAAGGTCAGAAATCCCGGCCGCATGGTGAGCACCGGTCGGCGTCGGCTGGAGTAGCAGACGCCACTGCCATCCCGATGCACGTTATAGGTTGAGCGGCCGTATTCCGGGTGCTGGTCGGGGTTGTGCGCATAGGCGCCCCAGTCCGCGGCCCGTTTGAAATACGCGGCGTCGGCGTTGCCCCGGGCGTGATTGAAATAAGCCTGATAGGTGAACGTGGAAATCAGCAGCAGGATGGGTGCGGTCGGCGTCTGCGGCCGGACGTAGAACGGCAGAATATCTTCGGCATCCTCACAGCGCAGGCGGACGCCGTAAACACCTCCGGCCAGAGCTTCCTGGATGGATATGGCAAAATCGGTTTCCCAGCCGCAGTCGCCCAGGTCATCGTCGTGAAAATGAATCGCCGCATACTGCTCCGGAGCGTGGCACCAGCTCATTTCGGAGCCATCCCAGCGCGCTCCGCAAACGGCTCGAGTGGGTAGATTGACCAGCTGCCCCCCGCAACCATGAGGTCCGCGATCGACCACGCCCTGGGTGTCAATCGCGACGGCGAAATCCCACCAGGCGAGGACCTCACGAGCGGTGGCACGGGGGTCCAGAAGGTCCAGGTCAATGTCGGCGCTGGCGGCCGAACCGAGTACCACTGGATCCTCCAACCGGCCGTTGTAATGCTGACTGACCGGGGTTCCGGGACGGGCGGCGAGCAGGAGTGGTCCTGGCGCTTGAGGTGCGGCGGTGGTGATGCTGTGCAGTGCCGAGACCCGTTCACCGTCATCGACGGTCTTGGTGTACGGCACCTGACTGACTTGCATGCTGCCCTGCTGGGGATTGAAGCTTGCCCAGACCCGGTACCAGCGGCGTTCGGTGAGAGGCTGACCGGTGGCGATGCGCAGCGGCGTCGGGGAACCGGTCTGGTCGAGTTCAAACCAGGCACCATCCGGGCCGATGCCGAACGCGAAACCGCTGCCGGTGCCGGCACGGGTCGCCATCACTACCTGTGGGCCGTCGTCGGGCAGCGTCGGCCAGATCAGACAACTCACCGAGAACGGCCGGGTTGCGCTCAGTGCCGGTGGTTCCGCGACCCTGGCGTAGGAGCCCTGGTGGATCGGCTGGTTGCGCGAGGGGAAAGTGCCCGCGAACACCGAATGCGGGATCTCCTCGAGTCGCATACCAGGTCCGGCCGGGTTGGGATCGGCATGAACAATGCGCACCAGATCGGCTTGATAGGATTCTGACAGCTGACTGGAAACTTTGACCTCGAGCCGGTCGCCGGCGGTTACGGAAAGGCGATCCAGATAACCGGTGATGGGCAGCATGGCGGTTTGGTCCTCACAAAATCTGTTGGTGATGCAACTCGGCCGTATAAGCAGCCAGTGTGTCGGCGAGGCGGCGGACGATTTCTTCGATTTCTTCGGCGGTTACGATCAGCGGTGGTGAAACCATCAACCATTCGCCGTAGCGGCCGCCCGAGGTGCGCCGCGCATATAGCAACAGGCCGCGTTCAGCGGCAAGCTCCACGATGCGGTTGGCGGCCATTAGCTCGGCCGGCAGCATCCGCTTGCTGGCTTTGTCGCCGACAATTTCGACCGCCATCAACAGGCCCTTGCCGCGGATGTCACCGAGGATGGGGCAGTCGGCCTGAACCGCAGCCAGGTGCTGGCGCAACAATCTGCCCATACGCCCGGCATTGCCGATCAGGTCGCGCTCGAGCATCTCGCTCACCACGGCATGCCCCACCGCGCATGACAGCGGGTTGGCGTACGCGGTGTGGCCGTGCATGAAACCGCCCGCTTCGGTGATGGTCTGGACCATGTCATCCGGTGCGAGTACCACGCCCAGCGGCGTATAGCCGGCGGCGATGCCCTTGGCTAGAGTGACGATGTCGGGCCGTGCCGCGGGCCAGTGCTCAGCGGCCAGGAAGGTGCCGGTGCGGCCGGCGCCACTCATGACCTCGTCGTAGATCAGTAACACGCCGTGGCGGGTGCAGATCTCGCGAACGGCGGTGTAATAGAGATCGGGTGCGACCAGGGCCCCGGTGGCCAACCCGCCGACCGGTTCCATGATAAAGGCCAATACGCTGTCCGCACCTTGGTCGATGATTTCCCGCTCCAGAGCCGCTGCGCAATGGCGGGCATAACTCTCCGGGGTATGGTCCTGAGGCAGGCGATAGGTGAACGGCGCCGGCACTTTGGGCATGACCCGCATCAGCGGACCGAATACCTGTTCCGCCACAATGTCGCCCGTGACCGCAAGTGCGCCCAGGGTCGCACCGTGGTAACCCGGCTCGCGGCCGATCACTTTCCAGCGTTGCGGCTCACCCCGGGTCACGGCGTACTGACGGGCCAGCTTGAGGGCGCTTTCGGTGGCTTCGGAGCCACCCGAGACGAAGAAAGCCCGTTCCAGCCCGGGCCCGGCCAGGCCAGTTAGCAACTCGGCCAGTTCCACGTTGGCCTCGCTCTCGAAGGCCGGTGGATTGGCAAACACCACCTTTTGGGCCTGTTCCAGCATCGCGGCAAGCACCCGCGAGTTGCCCTGACCGAGATTGCAGGCCACCGGCCCGGACGAACCATCGATATAGCGGCGTCCGTTGGTGTCCCACATGTAGATGCCTTCCGCCCGCGCAATAGCCGGCCGGCGTACGGTGCCCTTCTTGAAAAAAAACGTTTGTATGGGGCCACCGTGCGGCTCGGTCCCGATCAGTTTCGGTGCTCGGATATCGGACATCGGGCTGTTCCTCGTGATGTTCAGCCGGCGATCACCGGACGGTGATCGCCGGCCGGGCAGGTCATTGGTCGGACTTTGTCAGCGTGGCCCGCAATGCCCCCAGGGTCGCGAAATGCGCTGTCGCCGGTGTGACACCAAAATTGATGCCGCCGGCCTGGCCTACATCGGGTCCCAGGTGATACACCTGCCAGGCGGTTAACGCCGTGCTGTCAGGCAGGTCCTGTGACGGTGGCCGCTGTGCCCAGACCCCGCTCAACTGCAGATGGCGGGTGGTCTTGTGTCCTGACTTGCCGGTCTGGAAGGTGAAAGCAAGATTGTAGCGAATGGTGTTGTCCTTGCCCGCGACCGGTTCGACGCTGCCGGCCACCGACCATGGCGGATCATAGTGGGTATTGGCACTGGCCGTGGCCAGACGGATCTTCTTGTGGCGCTCGGTCACGTTGAACCGCTGCTCCTTGTCGACGCTGCCGGGTCCCAAAGGAATGGCCTCACTCAGCAGACGCAACGCCAGCTTATAGGTCAGGATCGGCACATTCAGTGCTTCCGTGACGGCGTTCGGTTGCAGTTTGAGGCCGTGGGTGAGCAGCATCTTGCTGTCGACCACCAGCAGTTTGCCCTGGCGGTGTCGGTCGCCGAAATGTTCATCCAGGGTAATCAGGAAGTCGTGCTGGCGGGTGATGGCGAATGTCCAGCTGGCATGATAGGCGTGATCCGACGACCGGACATCGAGGCTGGCCTGTGAGCTGATCGACCAGCTACCGCCCGCGTTGTTGGCCGCTACGGCCGGTTGCAGGCAGAGAGGCAGCAGCAGGCCGAGCAGGAGACTCAGGCGGGGTTTGAGCATGAAGCGGATCCTCCGGCAGTGACTGTAAAAGGCTGCGGGCCCGGACGGCATGCACCCGGACCCGCAGCCCGATTATAGTACGGGTTGGTGATGGCGCTAGTACATGTGCTGGCCGCCGTTGATTGACAGCGTTGACCCGGTAATGAAGTCGGCGTCATCGGCGACCAGGAACAATACCCCGCGGGCGATATCCTCGGCCCGGCCGAGGCGTCCCACCGGGATGCGGGCGATGATTTTCTCCAGCACCCGTTCAGGCACCGCCCGCACCATGTCGGTGTCGACATAGCCCGGCGCAATGGCGTTGACGGTAATTCCTTTACCGGCCCCTTCCTGCGCCAGCGCCTTGGTGAAGCCATGAATGCCGGATTTGGCGGCGGCGTAGTTGACCTGTCCATATTGTCCGGCCTGACCGTTGATCGAACCGATGTTAACGACACGGCCGAAGCTGCGTGCGCGCATGCCCTCGATGACGCAGCGGCACATGTTATAGCAGGAGCTGAGATTGGTGCGGATCACCGCCTCCCAATCTTCCGGCGGCATCCGGTGCAAGGTGCTATCCCGGGTAATGCCGGCATTATTGACCAGAATCTCCACCGGACCGAGGTCCTGCTCGATCTTCAGCACATTTTGCTGGCATTGGGCAAAATCGCCGACATCGAATTTGTAGGCCGGGATGCCAGTGCGTTCACTGAAGGCCCGGGCCCGTTCATCGTTGCCGGCATAGTTGGCGGCAACCTTGTGGCCGGCGTTCTTGAGTGCGATCGAGATCGCTTCGCCGATGCCGCGGGTTCCGCCGCTGACCACTGCAACTCGTGCCATGACATTCTCCTGGTTCTGGTGGTGGGTCGGTTTAGCTCAACGGGCATAGCCGATCTGCTGCAACGCCTCGGCGATTTCGTCGAGAATGGCTGGATCATCGATGGTCGCCGGCGCACGATAGTTTTCACTGTCGGCGATTTTCTTCATGCTGCCGCGCAGCACCTTTCCCGAGCGGGTCTTGGGCAGCCGCGGGACAATAACAGCGTGCTTGAAGGCTGCCACCGGACCAATCTGGCCACGCACCTGCTGGACGAGTTCCCCGACGATCTCCTGGTGCGGACGGTTGACGCCGGCCTTGAGGACGATGAGCCCTACCGGAAGCTGGCCTTTGAGTTCGTCGGCCACGCCGATGACTGCGCATTCGGCAACGTCCTGGTGACCTGCCAGCACCTCCTCCATGGCGCCCGTGGACAGGCGGTGCCCGGCGACGTTGATGACGTCATCGATCCGGCTCATGATCCACAGGTAGTCGTCTTCATCCTGGTAGCCGGCGTCACCGGTCAGGTAATAACCGGGATAGGTGTCGAGATAAGCGGTCCGGAAGCGGGCATCGTTGCCCCACAGGGTCGGCAGGCAACCGGGCGGTAGCGGCAGCTTGACCACGATGTTACCCATGTCGCCAGCGGGTACCCGCTGGCCGCCGCCATCCAGCACCTGGACGTCATAGCCCGGCACGGCGCGGGTGGGTGAGCCATGCTTGCCGGGCAAGTGCTCGATGCCGAGACAGTTGGCGGCGATTGCCCAGCCGGTTTCGGTCTGCCACCAGTGGTCGATGACCGGCACCCCGAGCAGCTTTTCGGCCCAGACCAGGGTATCGGTATCGGATCGCTCACCAGCCAGAAACAGCGTGCGAAAGGCGCTCAGATCATAGCGCTTTAGATGGTTGCCGGCGGCATCCTCTTTCTTGATCGCACGGAACGCGGTCGGTGCCGTAAACAACGTGCTCACCCCGTGTTGGCTGATCACCCGCCAGAACGCGCCCGGATCGGGCGTGCCCACCGGCTTGCCCTCGTACAATACGGTAGTGTTGCGGTTCAGCAGCGGAGCATAGACGATGTAGGAATGGCCGACCACCCAGCCCACGTCGGAGGCGGCCCAGTAGACCTCGCCCGGGGCGACGTTGTAGACATTGCGCATGCTCCAGGCCAGCGCCACGGCATGACCGCCGTTATCCCGCACCACGCCTTTGGGCTGGCCGGTGGTACCCGAGGTATAGAGGATGTACAGGGGATCGGTGGCCGCCACCGGAACACAGTCCACCGGGCTGGCCTGGGCCGCCAGATCGGCCCAGTCGAGATCGCGTGGTGCGGTGAGTTCCGCCTGCGCCTGGGGCCGCTGCAGCACGATGCAGCGCTCGGGCGGGTAGTCGGCCTGCTCGATAGCGCTGTCCAGTAATGGTTTGTAAGGGATGACGCGTTGTCCCTCGATACCGCATGAGGCGCTGACGATGACCTTGGGTTTGGCGTCATTGATCCGGGTGGCCAGTTCGTGCGCGGCGAAACCGCCGAACACCACCGAGTGAATGGCGCCGATGCGGGCACAGGCCAGCATGGCCATCACCGCCTCCGGTACCATGGGCATGTAGATGATGACCCGGTCGCCGGGGCCGACGCCCTGATTGCGCAGCGCGCCGGCAAACCGGGCGACGCTGTCGCGTAACTCCCGGAAGCTGTAGCGGCGCACCGTGCCGGTGACCGGGCTGTCGTAGATCAGCGCGTCCTGGTCGCCATGACCCTGGTCGACGTGGCGATCGAGACAGTTGTGGCAGGTATTCAGCTCACCGCCCTGAAACCAACGGTAGAACGGCGGGTTGCTGCGATCCAGCACCTGCTCCCAGGGCTTGATCCAGTCTATGGCGGCGGCCGCCTCAGCCCAGAAAGCTTCCGGATCGTCCAGCGAACGCCGGTATACCTCGTCGAATTTACCCATCGTTCTCCTCCTTCAGAGAACCGTCAGAGCCGCTCAAACAGTGCCGCGATGCCCTGGCCGCCGCCGATACACATGGTGACCAGGGCGTAGCGGCCGCCGACGCGGGCCAGTTCGTGCAGTGCCTTGACGGTCAGGATGGCAGCCAGTGGCGCCGATCGGATGACCCAGCGAGATGCCGCTGCCGTTGGGATTGGTCTTCTCCGGTGGCAGGTCCAGGTCACGGATTACCGCCAGCGCCTGCGCGGCGAAGGCCTCGTTGACCTCAAACACGTCGATATCGGCGACGGTGACGCCGGTTTTGGCGAGCAGTTGCCTGACCGCCGGCACCGGACCGATGCCCATGAACTTTGGATCGACGCCGGCGAAGCTGTAGTCGACCAGCCGCGCCATGGGCTGCAATCCCTGCTGCTCGGCCGCACTGCGCTCCATTAGGACCACGGCGGATGCAGCGTCGTTGATGCCCGAGGCGTTGCCGGCGGTGACCGTGCCGTCGGCCTGAAACACGGGCCGTAGCTTGGCCATGCCCTCGACCGATGCCTCCGCGCGGACATGCTCGTCGGTGTCGAACAGGACGGTCTGCTTGCGCTGCTTCACCTCGATCGGCAGGATCTGGTCGCGGAAGTAGCCGGCCTCGGTCGCGTGGGCTGCCCGCCGATGGCTGTCGACAGCCAGCTGATCCTGATCGGCGCGGCTGATACCCCATTTGGCGGCGATATTCTCGGCGGTGACGCCCATATGGCAGCCATGGAAGGGATCGTTCAGGGCGGCGGCCATGGCGTCAACCATGCGCGCATCACCCATCTTCTGGCCGAAACGCATACCCGGTACCCAGTACTGACTGCGACTCATCGATTCGGCACCGCCGGCCACCGCGGCCTTGCATTCGCCCAGCTGGATCAACTGGGCGGCTGACACCACGGCCTGGAGACCGCTGCCACAGAGCCGGTTGAGGGTGAACGCCGGCGTGGCGTCGGGCAGCCCGCCGTTAAGCGCGGCAACCCGCGCCAGGTACATGTCGCGGGGCTCGGTATGGATGACGTTACCGAATACACAATGGCCAATGACGTTGGCACCGACGCCGGCACGCTCGACGGCTGCCTTCACCACGGCCGCAGCCAGGTCGCACGGTGCCGTGTCCTTGAGGCTGCCGCCGAAATCGCCGATGGCCGTTCGGATACCGCTGAGGACTACCACTTCATGCTGTTGGGTCATGATGTTCCTGCTTTTATTGAGCGGGCTTTATGGACACGACTATGGCCGCGACGTAAGGCCCGGTTAGAACCCATTTTGTCAGCTGCGACCTTGCTCGGGATCAACAGCGGCCGGCTGTAGCCGGCCGCTGTTGCGCTCACTGGGCGTCGCGGTTGCCGATCAGATCGTCGACTACGCCGGGATCCGCTAGGGTGCTGGTGTCGCCCAGACTATCCAGCTCGTTGGCGGCAATCTTGCGCAGGATGCGGCGCATGATCTTGCCCGAGCGGGTCTTGGGCAGACCCAGCGCCCACTGGATTATGTCCGGGCTCGCGATCGGCCCGATTTCACTGCGCACATGCCGGACCAGTTCCTTGCGCAACGCCTCGCTGGGCTCGATGCCGGCCATCAAGGTGATATAGGCGTAAATGCCCTGGCCCTTGAGATCGTGCGGGTAACCGACCACGGCTGCTTCAGCGACGGCCGCGTGCAGCACCAGGGCGGATTCGATCTCGGCGGTGCCCATGCGGTGGCCGGATACGTTGATCACATCATCGACCCGGCCGGTAATCCAGTAATAGCCGTCCTCGTCGCGTCGGGCACCGTCGCCGCTGAAATAATAGCCCTTATAGATGGAAAAATAGGTGTCGTAGAAGCGCTGCGGGTCGCCATAGACGCCGCGCATCTGGCCTGGCCAGGGCCGCTTGATCACCAGGTTGCCCTCACCGGCACCCGCGATCTCGTTGCCGTCGGCATCCACCAGCGCCGGTTCCACCCCAAAGAAGGGCAGGGTGGCCGAACCCGGTTTGAGCGTCGTGGCGCCCGGCAATGGCGTGATCAGGATGCCACCAGTCTCGGTCTGCCACCAGGTGTCAACCACCGGGCACCGGTCCTCGCCGACGGTGTGGTAGTACCATTCCCAGGCTTCCGGGTTGATCGGCTCGCCGACGGTGCCCAGGATACGCAGGCTGCGGCGGCTGGCCTGCTTCACCGGACCTTCGCCGTCGCGCATCAGGGCCCGGATCGCAGTCGGCGCGGTGTAGAAGATGTTGACCTGATGCTTGTCGCAGACCTCCCAGAAGCGGGCGGTGGACGGATAGTTCGGCACTCCTTCGAACATCAGGGTGGTTGCGCCATTGGTCAATGGGCCGTAGACGATGTATGAATGGCCAGTAACCCAGCCGACGTCGGCGGTACACCAGTAAACGTCACCGTCGTGGTAGTCGAACACGTATTTGTGGGTAATGGCAGTGTACAGGTTATAGCCACCACTGGTATGCAGCACGCCCTTGGGCTTGCCGGTGGAGCCGGAGGTGTAGAGGATGAACAGCGGATCCTCAGCGTCCATTTCTTCGGGCGGACAGTCGCTGGAGGCCGCCTGGATGATGTCGTGGTACCACAGGTCGCGCCCGTCCTGCCAGTCGATCGGCGCGCCGGTGCGCCGAACCACGACCACGTGCTGAATGCTGGGAGCCTTGGCACAGGCCTTGTCGGCATTGGCCTTGAGCGGAATCCTGCGTCCGCCGCGCACGCCCTCGTCGGCGGTGATCAGTACCCGACATTCCGAGTCGTTGATGCGGTCCTTCAGCGCATCAGGCGAGAATCCGCCAAACACGACCGAGTGGATGGCACCGATTCTGGCACTGGCCAGCATGGCGACCGCGGCTTCCGGAATCATCGGCATGTAGATGCAGACCCGGTCGCCTTTCCCGAGACCCTGGGCTTTGAGTGCATTGGCCAGGCGGCAGACCTCTTCATGCAGCTGGCGGAAGCTGATCTTGCGGTCCTGGTCCGGTTCGTCGCCTTCCCAGATGATCGCGGTCTGGTCGCCGCGCGTGGCCAGATGCCGGTCCAGGCAGTTGTAGCTGACGTTGAGCTTGCCGCCCTCGAACCAGCGGATATGGGCCTTGTGATAGTCGTATTCGCAGACCTTGTCCCAAGGTTTGAACCAGGTTAGGAATTCGTTGGCCTGTTCGGCCCAGAAGCCCTCGGGATCATCGATCGAGCGCTGGTACATCGCCTGGTACCTGCTCTGATCGATCCAGGCTCGGGCCGCGATGTCGGGAGAGACCGGATACACTTTGCTCTCGCTCATGGGATTTCCTCCAGCTCGTTGGGGTGGCGTGCCGGGCGCCACCAGGTTCAGTTCAGCAGGCCATCGCTACCGACGCTGACTTGTTATGAGGAATGCCGGTCGACGCTGGCCCGGATCTCCTGCTCGGCTTGCTCGGCGCCGGCCCAACCCTCGATCTTGGTCCACTTGCCTTTTTCGAGATCCTTGTAGTGTTCGAAGAAGTGGGCGATCTGATCCAGCAGTGACGGCGGCAAGTCCCCGGGGCTGGTCACGTTGCTATAGAGCGGGGTCAGCTTGTCGACGGGTACCGCCAGAATCTTGGTGTCACGGCCTTTTTCGTCGACCATGTTGAGCATGCCCACCGGCCGGCAGCGTATGACTGCACCGTGCAGCAGCGGGAACGGCGTGGGCACCAGCACGTCCACCGGATCACCGTCCTCCGACAAGGTGGCTGGTACGTAGCCGTAGTTGCACGGGTAGCGCATGGCGGTGCCGAGGAAGCGATCGACCATCAGTGCGCCGCTGTCCTTGTCGACCTCGTATTTGACCGGGTCACTGTAGGCAGGGATCTCGATGATGACATTGATCGCCTTGGGGACATTGTCACCAGCGGGAATCTCGGTAAGGCTCATCGGCTCTTGGCTCCTGTGGTATCGGCTCCGGCGCAGTCGACTGTCCGGGCATGAGGTTGACGGATTGATTCGACAGCTCATCAAGCACCACGAAAATAGCAGTCCGTGACGGCCTTGTCATGACAGCACTGTAATATCGTACCTCTGTTGGCAGTTGCTTTCAGCGTTTGCCGCGCGGGCGCCGGATGCCGAGGCGTTGGCGGCGTTGCCACAGTGACTTGCGACTGATTCCCAGACGGCGGGCAATCTCGGTTTCGGTAAGGCGATCCTGATGGCTCAGCACGAAATGACGGAAGTACTCGTCCAGCGACAATTCTGGCAGCGATCCGGTGCCGGCCGGCAGCCCCTGCGGATCGCCACCGATCGCCAGTACCTCGGGAGTGATCTGTTGGCCTTCGTTGAGGATGACCGCCCGCTCGATGGCGTTTTCCATTTCACGCACGTTGCCGGGCCAGCTGTAATGTTGCATGAGGTCCAGTGCGCTGGCGCTGAACCGCATTGCGGGCCGATTTAGTTTCTTGCATGCCTTGTCAAGCATGTAGTGCGCCAGCTTGATGATGTCGCCGTACCGTTCCCGGAGCGCTGGGAGTGCGATCTCCATAACCCGCAACCGGAAATACAGGTCGCTGCGCAGTATGCCCTCGCGCACCAGCTGGGCCATATCACGATGGGTTGCGGCAATCAGCCGCACATCCACAGTGGTGGCATGGGAGGCGCCAACCCGCCGGATTTCACCTTCTTGCAGGACCCGCAGCAGGCGGGCCTGTGCCAGCAATGGCAGTTCGCCGATCTCGTCGAGAAACAAGGTGCCACCGGTGGCGGCCTCCACTAAACCCTGACGGGCGCCAACGGCGCCTGTAAAGGCGCCGCGGGCGTGCCCGAACAGTTCCGATTCCAGCAGCGATTCCGGGATCGTGGCGCAGTTAACGGCAATCAGAGGCGCTTCGCGGCGAAGGCTGTGTTCGTGCAGGGCGCGGGCGACCAGTTCCTTGCCGGTGCCGGACTCACCCAGGATAAGAACGGTAGAGTCGGTGGGGGCGATCTTGCGGATGTGATCGAACACTCGCTGCATGGCCCCAGAATCGCCCACTATACCGGCCACCGGGTAGGCGCGTTGCAGCTCGGATCTGAGGGCCGCGTTCTGGCGTTGCAGGCGATGCTTTTCCAGAATCCGTGTAACCGAATGCAGCAACTCGTCGGAGTCGAAGGGTTTGGTAATGTAATCCGCTGCGCCCTGTTGCATCGCCGCCACCGCTGCCTTGACGCTGGCATGACCGGTCATGATCAGCACCGGTACGCCGGATGCCCGCTGAATGGCTTCGGTACCGGGTGGACCTGGCAGCCTCAAGGCCGAAATGATGAGATCGAAGTCGTGCAGCGAATAGCACTCCTCTGCCTCAGGCAGACTGCCGGCCTGCAATGTCATCAGGCCATTGCGCTCAAGGAGGCGACAGACCACGGTGCGGACGACCTTGTCATGCTCGATAATCAGAATTCGTGCCATAGTGCGAGAATCCGCTGCTGCGATGGTCGATCGTCGAGCGCGACCTGGCCATACTGGTGTTATTAATTAATTTTATAATGCAATTTCTTGTCAATATAACATCTAATTAGGATGGCTTTGTAGCTTTCAGTCGGCGTATCATGCGGCGCCCGAAGCTCGACTATGTTTGTATGCCCCGCATCGCTCTGGGATTAGAATACGACGGTAGTCGGTTCCATGGCTGGCAGAGTCAGCGGTCCGGCTTGCGCACAGTACAGGCCTGCCTCGAGCAGGCATTGAGCAAGGTGGCGGATGAGCCGGTCAACGTCGTCTGCGCGGGACGGACCGATGCCGGTGTGCATGGCCTGGCGCAGGTGGTACATTTCGATTGCTGTACGGAGCGGTTGCCGCGGGCCTGGACGCTGGGCGCCAACAGCCATTTACCCATCGACGTGAGCATGCACTGGGCGCGATCGGTGCCCGCAGCGTTTCATGCGCGCTACTCGGCACTCGCCCGACGCTACCGCTATGTCATCCTGAACCGGGCAGTCCGCCCGGCGTTGGAGCGTGGCCGGGTCACCTGGTTCCACTACCCGTTGGATGAGGCCCGGATGCACGCGGCCGGGCAGTCGCTGCTGGGTGAGCATGACTTCAGCGCCTTCCGGGCCCGTGACTGCCAGTCGCGAACACCCTGGCGCGACGTGCGTGAGCTGACGGTATGGCGTGACAATGACCGGGTCGTGCTGGAGATCGAGGCCAATGCATTCCTGCACCATATGGTGCGCAATATTGTCGGCGTACTGTTGGCTGTCGGCCGCGGCGTGCGCCCTGTGGCATGGGTGGCCGAGGTGTTGGCCGGGCGCAACCGGGCGGCGGCGGGTGTTACCGCACCGGCGGCCGGCTTGTATCTGCAGCAGGTTCGCTATCCGGGATCATTTGAGCTGCCGACGGCGCTGGCCGCGTGGGGATTCGATCTAGACCGCAAGGCCGGCGCCACGGTTGGGCCGGGCGGATGATCCCACTGCGTCCCGGAATTCTGGTAACCTGTCGTCTTTATGGCTGACTGCCAGTCGCGCCTTTTCTGATGACCCGCACCCGCGTCAAGATCTGTGGCATTACCCGTAGCGATGATGCGCTAGCTGCGGCGGAGGCCGGTGCCGATGCGGTCGGTTTTGTATTCCATCGGGCCAGCCGTCGCTGGCTGGAACCGGAGGCTGCGGCGCACATAATTGCGGTGCTACCGCCATTCGTCACCACCGTGGGACTGTTTCTGAACGCCGAGGCTGCCGCGGTGCGCGCGACCCTGGTGCAAGCGCCGCTTGACCTGCTGCAATTCCATGGCACCGAGACCCCTGATTACTGTGAAACCTTCGGTCGGCCGTACATCAAAGCTGTACCCATGGCTGAGGACGGTGACGTGGTGGCTTATGCCCGGCGTTTCGCCACTGCCCAGGCACTGTTGCTGGACAGCCATCAGGGTGGTGACAGCGGTGGTCGCGGCGAGCGTTTCGACTGGAACCGCGTGCCTGCGGAACGGAGCAAACCGCTGGTCGTGGCAGGCGGTCTCAGTCCCGCCAACGTGGCGGCAGCGATCCGGTCACTGCGGCCATATGGCGTAGATGTCAGCAGCGGCGTGGAGAGCGCCCCCGGCATCAAGGACGCCGCCCTGATTCAGGCTTTCATCAGGAATGTGACAGACTGCGATGAGTACCCGAACGATTCCGAGTAGCGACAACCTGGATTTCAGCCGTTTTCCCGATCTGCGTGGCCACTTCGGTCCTTATGGCGGCCAGTTCGTGGCCGAGACGCTTATGGAGGCGGTTCAGGAATTAACGCAGGCCTACGAGCGCTACCGCAATGACGCTGAATTTCAGGATGAATTCCGGCACGACCTGACACATTATGTGGGCCGGCCGTCGCCGCTGTACCACGCCGAGCGTTGGAGCCATCAGCTGGGTGGTGCGCAGGTCTATCTCAAGCGCGAGGACCTCAATCATACTGGCGCCCACAAGATCAATAACACCATCGGCCAGGCGCTGCTGGCCAAACGCATGGGTAAACGCCGTATCATTGCCGAGACCGGGGCCGGCCAGCACGGCGTTGCGACTGCAACCGTGGCTGCGCGGCTGGGTTTGGACTGTGTGATTTACATGGGCGCGGAAGATATCCAACGGCAGTCTCCTAACGTCTATCGTATGAAACTGCTGGGCGCTCAGGTGGTGGCGGTGGAATCCGGCTCCAGAACTCTCAAGGATGCCCTGAACGAGGCTTTGCGCGACTGGGTAACCAATGTCGACGATACCTTCTACATCATCGGAACCGTGGCCGGACCGCATCCTTACCCTATGATGGTGCGCGATTTCAACGCCGTGGTCGGTCACGAAGTTCGCAACCAGACTCAGGCGCAGTGTGGACGCCTGCCTGACGCGCTGGTGGCCTGTGTTGGCGGGGGCTCCAATGCCATGGGCTTGTTCTATGCTTTTCTGAACGATCGTGCTGTCGCCCTCTATGGCGTCGAAGCCGGTGGCGAGGGTGTTGAGACCGGTCATCACGCGGCGCCGCTGTCGGCCGGTCGGGTGGGCGTGCTGCACGGCAACCGGACCTATCTGATGGAAGACGCCGATGGCCAGATCGTCGATACTCATTCGATTTCGGCGGGCCTGGATTATCCCGGCGTGGGTCCGGAGCACGCTTGGCTGAAGGATACCGGCCGGGCGCACTATGTCACGGCTACTGACCGGGAGACTATGGACGCATTCCATGAACTGACTCGGGTCGAGGGCATCATTCCCGCGCTGGAGAGTGCCCACGCACTTGCTTTTGCCCGCAAGCTGGCACCGACGCTGGCGGCAGACCGCATCGTTGTGGTCAATCTTTCCGGTCGGGGCGACAAAGACATCAACACCGTCGCCGCACTCGATGGCATTACTTTGTGAAGCTCATGAGCCGCATTGCTGAGCGTTTTGCAATTCTCCAGTCAGCCGGCCGTAAGGCGCTGATCCCGTTTGTGACCGCTGGTCATCCGGCTCCACCGATTACCGTGCCGCTGCTACACCGCCTGGTGGCGGCAGGGGCCGATGTGATCGAACTTGGCGTGCCGTTCTCCGATCCGGTAGCCGACGGGCCCGTGATTCAGAAGGCCGGCGAGCAGGCCCTGGCCCAGGGTATGAACCTGGCCCGTATTCTGGAACTGGTAGCTGAATTCCGCCGCACCGACTCGCAGACTCCGCTGGTGCTGATGGGCTATCTCAATCCGATGGAAGCCATGGGGCATGCCGAGTTCGCCCGCCGGGCGGCTGCCGCCGGCGTTGACGGTGTTTTGACAGTGGATCTGCCGCTGGAAGAGACTGACACCCTGGTGCCGGACCTGCGTGCGGCCGGCATCGATCCGATTTTTCTCTTGGCGCCAACGAGTTCTGAACGCCGTATCCAGCGTACCGCCGAACTGGCCAGCGGTTATGTCTATTACGTATCGCTGAAGGGGGTGACCGGTTCCGGGGCGCTCGACGTGGCTGCTGTCAGCCGGCGGTTGGTGTTGATCAGGCGCCATCTGACGCTTCCCGTCGGGGTCGGCTTCGGTATCAAGGATGCCGCCAGCGCGGCGGCCGTTGGTCAAGTGGCTGACGCCGTGGTCGTGGGCAGCGCCTTGGTGACCCGCATGAGCGAGCTGGCTGACGATGAACCACGGCTGCTGAATGAGGTGCCGGCATTGCTGGCAACCATGCGTCAGGCGCTGGACCGGGCAGCATGAACGGCCCGCGGCAGGAGGGCAAGGCGATGAGTTGGTTTGGCAAGCTGGTTCCTTCGCGGATCCGTACCGAATCCGCCAGCAAGCGGCAGATACCGGAGGGGGTGTGGAGCAAATGCGAGTCCTGCAACTCGATCCTCTACCGGGCCGAGCTGGAACGCAACCTCAATGTCTGTCCTAAGTGCGGCCATCACATGCGACTCAGTGCCCGGCGCAGGCTGGAGACATTGCTCGACGAGGCCAGTGGCGGCGAGTTGGCAGCCAATCTGGAAGCGGTGGATTTCCTCAAGTTCAAGGACACCAAGCGTTATCGTGACCGCCTGGTGCAGGCCCAGAAATCCAGCAAGGAAAAGGACGCACTGGTGGCGATGCAGGGTCGTCTCAAGGGGAGCCCGGTGGTGGTCGCGGCATTCGAGTTCAGCTTTATGGGCGGCTCGATGGGTTCGGTGGTCGGCGAGCGTTTTGTGCGGGCCGCCCAAGCCGCGCTCGAACACAGTGCGCCGCTTATAGTTTTTACGGCCAGCGGCGGTGCGCGCATGCAGGAAGCGCTCGTGTCGCTACTGCAAATGGCCAAGACGAGCGCTGCCATTGCGCGGTTGCGGGCGGCAGGTGTGCCCTACGTTGTGGTGTTGACCGACCCGACGACAGGGGGGGTATCGGCCAGCCTGGCCATGCTCGGGGACATCAACATTGCCGAGCCGCGTGCGTTGATCGGCTTTGCTGGGCCCCGGGTAATTGAACAGACCGTACGCGAGAAACTGCCTGAAGGCTTTCAGCGTAGCGAATTTCTGCTCGATCATGGTGCTATCGACATGATTGTTGACCGCCGTCAGTTGCGGGACCGGCTGGCCTCGCTGCTGGCACTTTTATGCCGCGCGCCGCGTAGCTGAAATTGGTTGCTGTCAGTCCGTTGCCGTTGCCGCGCTTCAATGCCCTGGGCGACTGGTTGGCATGGCAGGAGCGGTTGCATCCGAACGCCATTGACCTTGGTCTTGAGCGGGTTCGGGTAGTACTAGAGCGGCTGGCTCTGGAACGTCCCGAGTATCCAGTTATCACGGTGGGTGGCACCAATGGCAAGGGTTCCACGGTGGCGTTTCTGGATGCTATGCTGCGGGCTGCGGGCTACCGCACCGGCGTCTATACCTCACCGCATATCCTGCGCTACAACGAGCGGGTGCGGGTCGTCGGCCGGGAGGCTGACGACGTGGAGCTGTGCGCCGCTTTCGCCCGAATTGATAATGCCCGGTCCGATATTTCACTGACCTATTTCGAATTTGGCACGCTGGCGGCGCTGGATATTTTCAAAGCGACTGATATTGATGTGGCGTTGCTGGAAGTAGGTCTGGGTGGTCGTCTGGATGCCGTCAACGCCATCGATGCTGATTGCGCGATAGTCACTACGGTGGATCTCGATCACTGTGCCTGGCTGGGACCGGATCGCGAGTCGATAGGGTTTGAAAAGGCGGGCATTTTCCGGCCGGGTCGTCCCGCTATCTGCGCTGATCCGCAGCCACCGGCCAGTCTGCTGCGCCAGGCTCAAGTCAGCGGTGCCGAGCTGTACCGCAGTGGGGTCGATTACCGGTTCCGGCGGGAGGCCGACGGCTGGGCCTGGCAGGGGCCGGCACGGGCGCTGGAGCGGCTGCCGTTGCCGCCACTGACCGGTTACTACCAACTGGCCAATGCGGCGGCTGCGGTGATGGCGCTGGCCAGCCTGCAAGGACGGTTACCGCTGGCGGATGAAGCGCTACGGAGCGGCATCGCGGCGGTTTGTCTTAAGGGGCGGTTCCAAACCGTCCCCGGCGCGGTGGAATGGATTTATGACGTCGCCCACAATCCCCAGGCTGCCCGGGCAGTGGCGCGCACCCTGGCGCAACGGCCCTGCCGCGGGCGTACCCACCTCGTGCTGGCGATGCTGCAGGACAAGGACTGCGCTGCGGTTGCACGAGAGCTGGCGGGAGTGGCGGATACCTGGCAGCTTGCCGGGCTTGCCGGGGGGCGAGGTCAGACCGGCGCCGATCTGGCGCGGGTGCTAACCGGTGCCGGGATTGCTGGTATGATTTCGGTCGCGGATGACGTCGCCGCAGCCTGCGTCGCAGCGGCCTCTGCAGCCCATCCGGGGGATCGGGTCGTGGTGTGCGGATCTTTCCACACTGTCGCCAGTGCCTTGCAGTGGGCCCAGACTGAAGAGGTGGAATGTGGATAGACAGTTGCAGCAGCGCTTGTTGGGCGCAGCCATCGTGGTAGCAGTGACTGTGATCTTTGTGCCGGAATTGGTGCGCCAGCCCCAGCAGACCGCTTCGCAGCCGGCCAACTCGGAGGCGAATCAAACCACCGTGATTACTATGGCGAAGCCGTCGCCGGCCACGCCGCCGGCGGCGACTGCCCCTACATCAGCGACGTCTTCGGAAAGTGCTAGCCGGGCGGCGCCAGGGGCTACAGTGAAGCACGAAGCGTCCGCAGCTGCGCCAGCGGCGGCGTCGACCATGACCGGAGAGCCACCACGCCCGGTGGCGCCGGCCGCGACCGGCGTGCCACAGCGGCAGGAAGGCCAGTCCGACGGGCATCGAAGCGTACAGCAACCGGCCGAGAAACAGCAGGTGCCTCAACGGCAGCCCGTTGAACGCCGGAAAGCCGAGCAACGCCGGCTTAAGCAGCACCGTCAAGCTGCGCAGCACCGTGCCGAACAACAACCTACGCGGCGTCAGCTTGATCAATCCGGGGCCAATGACCGTGGTAGCCGGACAAGCAAGGCAGCGCCTAGTGCGGCACCCGCCGCGAAAACGGCCGGATTGCCGCCGATTCACCTGATCGGTGAGCCGATGACCGACTACAAACAGCAGGTAGCGCGCCGCGACACTCGCCCGTTGGCGTCTCAGCAGGCCCGGGCACGGAGTGGTGCCCAGGTTGAGCAGCCACGCTGGATGGTGCAAGTCGGCAGTTTCGCCGAGATCAAGCACGCCGAGAAGTTGCGCGATCGACTGCAGGCGCATCATTTCGCTGCCATCCTGACGCCCGTACGCGTGGACGGCAAGACGTTGTACCGGGTGCGGATCGGACCGCATTCTAGCCGTGCGCGCGGCGAGCGCACCCGTGAACGGCTGCAGCGCCAGCTCGGGATCAACGGTGCCCTGGTTCCTGTCTACCAATGAGTGAATAGGCTGTGATGCTGCATGAATTGACCCTGATCGATTACGCCATCCTGGCAATACTGGTCTTGTCTATCCTGATTGGCCTGTGGCGCGGTTTTCTCAGGGAATTCATTTCACTGGCAACCTGGGCTGCCGCATTCGTCATTGGGTTTCGTTTTGCCGAGGATATGAGTGTGTATCTGGCGCCTTATGTCGGCTCGCCCGGAGTGCGCGCCGTTCTGGCCTTTGGTGGCCTGTTTCTCGCTACCCTTGCGCTTGGCGGACTGATTAATATTCTGGTCACCCAGCTGGTGCGTGGCACCGGACTGGGTGGTACCGACCGGTTGGTCGGGTTCGTCTTTGGCGGTGTGCGTGGCGCGGCGCTGATCGGCGCCCTGATTCTGGCCGCCACGCTGACACCACTGCCGCAATCGGGCTGGTGGCAGCATTCGAAGATGATTCCCTATTTTGAGCCGCTGGCACTTTGGATGCGGGAACAGTTGCCGCGGCGTTTCGCCGAACCCTTCGTGTTTCCCAACGAACTCGCGGCGAGGTCGGCACCCGCTGGGTCTGGCACGGTGCTGGGTGATCCGGTCAAAGACGGCACGCTGCCGAGTACCGGTGGGACCGGCGCTTCTTCCCTGACCAACTGAGCAGATCTTCATGTGCGGTATCATTGGCTTAATGGCCCAAGGGCCAGTGAATCAGGCGCTGTTTGACGGCCTGACGGTACTTCAGCATCGCGGTCAGGATGCGGCCGGCATGGTGACCTGTGACCATGGCCGACTGCGTCTACGCAAGGATATGGGCCTCGTCCGAGATGTCATCCGCACGCGCCATATGCGTCGTCTGAGTGGTAATGTCGGCATCGGCCATGTGCGCTATCCGACGGCCGGAGGTGACACCGATCCAGCCGAGGCGCAGCCGTTTTTTGTCAATTCACCGTTCGGGATCACCCTGGCCCACAATGGCAATCTGACGAACGCGGGCCCGCTAAAACGGGCATTGTTTGAGGCCGACCGGCGCCACATCAACACCGATTCCGACTCCGAGATCCTGCTCAACGTATTCGCCCATGAGCTGCAGGCATGCAGCGGCCTGCAACCAACCCCGGATCAGCTATTCGCTGCAGTCGCCGCGGTGCACCGGCGGGTGCGGGGGGCCTATGCAGTGGTCGCACTGGTGATAGGCCAGGGTATACTGGCCTTCCGCGATCCTCATGGCATTCGTCCGCTGGTGTTTGGGCGGCGCGATACGCCGACGGGCCCCGAGTATCTGGTCGCTTCGGAAAGCGTGGCACTGGATGCCTTGGGGTTCGAGCGGCTGCGCGATGTGGCTCCGGGCGAGGCTGTGCTATTCACCGAGGACGGCCGGCTGTTCACTCGGCAGTGTGCCGAGCAGCCACAACTGATCCCATGCTTGTTCGAGTATGTTTACCTGGCGCGGCCCGACTCCGTGCTGGACGGTGTCTCCGTGCATCGGGCCCGGCTGCGCATGGGTGACGTGCTGGCCGAACGACTGCGCCGTGACTGGCCTGACAATGATATCGACGTCGTCATTCCGATTCCGGACAGCAGTCGTGCCTCAGCGTTGCAGCTGGCTCTGGCGCTGGGTTTGACCTACCGCGAAGGTTTTGTTAAAAATCGTTATATTGCCCGCACATTCATCATGCCCGGTCAGGCGGTGCGGCAAAAATCGGTGCGCCAGAAGCTGAATGCTATCGATCTGGAGTTTAGGGACAAGAATGTGCTCTTGGTCGACGATTCGATCGTGCGGGGTACGACGGCCCGCCAGATCGTACAGATGGCACGTGATGCCGGTGCCCGCAAGGTCTATTTCGCATCAGCGGCGCCCCCGGTGCGCTACCCCAACGTCTACGGCATTGATATGCCCAGCGTCGACGAACTGGTGGCGCATGACCGGGGCGTGGAGGAAATCGCTCGTGCCATTGGTGCCGACCGGCTGATCTTCCAGGATCTGTCCGACCTGGAGCAGGCAGTGCGGGTTGGTAATCCGGCCCTGGAGCGTTTCGACAGCTCTTGTTTTTCCGGTGAGTATGTCACCGGAGACATTGACGCCGATTATCTGCAGGTCCTGGAACGGCAGCGTGCTGACGAGGTCAAGAGCCATCGCCGACATGAGGGAGAGTCGGAGGGCGATGTGCTCGATCTGCATAATGCATCATAGTTTTTGACATCGCCCATGGATCGGCAGTAGGCTTTTTTTGCGCCGATTTGATCCACAGCTTGCGAGGCGCACGAGAAATTTCGCTAAAGCGGGGGTAGACCTGCTTTGGCCCCGCACAGGCAGGTTTGTCCTTACCGGGGTGGCGCTACTCCTCAGGATCAGTTCCGTCAGCGCTAACCTGGAGACCGTTATGATTCCGCAGGATTCAGATTGCCCTGAGCTCGGTTTCGCCAGCCTGGCTGTTAGAGCCGGCCAGGTCCGAACTGCCGAGGGTGAAAACGCCGAGCCCATTTTCACGACGTCCAGCTTCACCTACAACAGTGCGGCTCAGGCCGCGGCCCGGTTTGCCGAAACCGAACCGGGCAACATCTATTCGCGCTTCACTAATCCAACCGTGCGCACCTTCGAGCAGCGGCTGGCTGCGCTTGAAGGAGGCGCGGCTTGTGTTGCTACGGCTTCCGGTATGGCGGCGATTCTGGCGACTTGTTTGGGTCTACTGCAAAGCGGTGATCACATCGTATCGGCCGGTAATATTTTCGGCAGTACCGTCAGTCTGTTCAGCAAATATCTGCGGCGTTGTGGCATAACCACTACGTTTGTGCCCCTGACCGACCTCGATGCCTGGCAGGCGGCGCTGCGACCGGAGACCCGGCTGCTGTTCCTTGAGACACCCTCCAATCCACTGACTGAGCTCGCCGATATCAGCGCACTGGCGGAACTCGCCCATGATCACGGTGCGCTGCTGGCAGTCGATAATTGTTTCTGCACGCCGGCGTTGCAGCGGCCGCTGGCGCTGGGCGCCGATCTGGTGATTCATTCGGCCACCAAATATCTGGATGGCCAGGGGCGTTGCCTGGGCGGGGCGGTGGTGGGTGATGAACGGCAGGTCGGTAAGGATATTCTGGGATTTCTACGTACGGCCGGACCCAGCATGAGCCCTTTCAACGCCTGGGTGTTTCTCAAAGGCCTGGAAACACTGCCGATACGGATGCGGGCGCACTGCGCCAACGCTCAGCGGGTGGCGGAATGGCTGGAACTGCAGCCGGCGGTCGAGCGGGTGCATTATCCTGGCCTGCCCAGTCATCCACAGCATGCGCTGGCCGGGCGTCAGCAACGTGGCTACGGCGGCATCGTGTCGTTCGAGGTGAGCGGTGGACGGGATGCCGCCTGGCGGGTGATCGACAGCACCCGTCTGTTGTCGATCACTGCGAATCTGGGCGATGCCAAGAGTACCGTAACCCATCCGGCGAGCACCACTCACGGCCGGTTGAGCCAGTCCGAGCGTGATCGCGCGGGTGTCCGCGAAGGTCTCATCCGGGTGTCGGTGGGTCTGGAAGACTGTGATGATATTGTTGCCGATCTGGCGCGCGGCCTGGGACATTTGCCGATTTGATGATTCGCGCACTGAGTTTCGATCTGGACGACACCTTGTGGGACATCGGGCCGACCATCGGCCGGGCGGAACAGGCCTTGCAACGCTGGTTGCGGCAGCGGCATCCGGCTATTCCTGCCCGGTTCAGTGCGCTGGAGCTGCGCCAGCTCTGCACTGAGATCGCCAGCGAACGCCCTGATATCGCACACGACCGCAGCCTGTTGCGCCAGCACGCCCTCAAGCGCGCTGCTGACCAGGTTGGTGAGTCTACATTCTGCGAACGGACCGCGTTTCAGGTGTTCCATAACGCGCGCAATGACATCCAGTTCTTTGCCGACGCCCTACCCACACTGCAACGCCTGGAGGCGCGCTTCCCGCTGGCGGCGTTGTCGAACGGCAACGCTGATCTCAGCCTCATCGGGATCGACCATCTGTTCCGGGTGATGCTCAACCCCGCGGTGACCGGACTGACCAAGCCGGATCCGGCGATGTATCAGGCCCTCTGCGAGCAGCTTGGCGTACAACCGGGTGAGGTGGTGCATGTGGGTGATGATCCGGAAACGGATGTGGTCGGTGCCGCCCAGGCCGGTTTGCGGACTGTCTGGGTCAATCGCGCCGGGCGGCGCTGGCCGTTGCGGCAAGCAGCGGCCGATGCCGAAGTTCGTACCTTGAGCGAATTACTGGTGGTGCTGGCGGTGTGGGAACGGCAGGCAGGCTGATTGGATGCGCCAGCGGGCGCTGCAGCGGGTTCAGCGCTGACCAGCCTGCCGCCCGTGCCTCATTCGTAGCGTCGCAGCCTGCCACATGGCTGCCAGTACCTATTGGGTTTTTTCGCGGAAGCTCTTGGGGCAGTTCTTACAGGCGGTTCCCAGTTCCTTAAGGGCTCCCACACTGTCGCCGTGGTTGTCTACCGTCCGCTGGAAATTGGCTGCGGCTGTTTCCAGGCGCCTGACCGCCGCAGCGAATTTGTCGGGCTGTTCCCAGGTCGCCGGTAACGCCTGCGTCTTGCCGCTGGCCGAATCCCTGGGGAACAGGTGACGCAACAGTGGCGCGGTGGCGCCGATGGCATCGGCGTGAATTTTCAGCTCGTCGGGGTGTTCGACCTTGCCACTGATTAACAGGAAGCTTGCCGCAACCTGTCCGCCCAGACTTTTCATGACGTCTTGGCGATACTTGATCAGGTTCTCCGGACGGGCTGCCCAAGCCGCCAGACTGGCCACAAGCAGGACACCCGCAACAACGCCGGACAGTCTGATACCCACGTTACACTCCTTTGTGAGGCGCTTGTGGTCACGCCGTAGCAAAAGTTAACCGCAGATCCGGTTCAGAGCAAGCGGTTGTCGCGCAGAATTTTCTCCAGCAGCGCGAGACGTTGTTCGGCGTCGACGATCTCCAGCAGATGGTATTTCACCGCCACTGGCAGCGGAAGCAGTTCGGCCAGCCGGAATCCGATCCAGCTGCTGCTGGCCCAGCTCTCATTCAGCCATTGGCGGTATACCTGAATGTCATCACGCTCAAGCAGCTCGCGCAGAAAATGGCGCAGTACATGAGGGCAGCTGCTGGTCGCGGAGGTTGTTTCCGGCTGCTGGAATTCGGCCTGACCGAGCATCAGCTGATCGTCGCGCACCCGGTGTCCGGTGACCACAAGCCGCTCGCCGCCGCGGCAGGTGATTCCCAGAGTGTCGTCCTCCAGGCGATCGAAGTCCACGATGTGTGCCAGTGTACCAAGGGGATTGAATGTTGCCGGCTGTCCGGCTTCATTGCCCCCCTGGATCGTCACTACTGCAAAGCCGGAATCAGTCTTCAGGCACTGACTGACCATGGCCAGATAGCGTGGCTCGAAGATCCGCAACGGCAGTACACCACCGGGGAACAACACGGTGTTAAGTGGAAACAGCGGCAGTTCGGTAGTGCTCATCAGGTGGATGTTCCCTACCTCATTACCAGGATCTGACCACTGCCAGCGGCATCAGGTTCGCCCGGGTTGGGATGTCAGCGCCGACAATAGCCGCTGATGTATGCCGCCAAAGCCGCCATTGCTCATGATCACTATATGATCACCGGGTGCCGTGGTGCAGACCAGCGCATCGATCAGCCGGTCCAGCGTGTCGTACACCGCGCCACCGCAGGCCGCAGCGATGGGTTCCAGCGACCAGTCCAGGCCGGCGGGCTGATACAGCAGCACGACGTCCGCAGCGCTCAGCGCCGTCGCCAGGCGGTCGCGGAATACGCCCATGCGCATGGTGTTGGAACGTGGCTCCAGTACCGCGATGATCCGTGCCGTTCCGACTCTGGCCCGGACTCCGGCCAGGGTGGTGGCGATGGCGCTGGGGTGATGGGCGAAATCGTCGTATACACTGATTCCGGCTACCGTGCCGCGCAGCTCAAGCCGCCGTTTGACACTGTGGAATGCAGCCAATGCATCGCAGGCGAGTGCCGGAGGCACACCTGCATGACGGGCCGCTGCGACGGCCGCCAGGGCATTGGCGACATTGTGCTGGCCAAGTAACGGCCATTCGATGCGACCCTGGAGGGCGCCGCGATAGCGGACCTCGAATTGGCTGCCGTCGGTTGCGAGCGGCAGTGCCGTCCAGTCGTCCTGGAGCAACCGCTCGACCGGGGTCCAGCAGCCCTGGGCCAGGGTTTCTTCGAGATGGACATCGGCGCCGTTGACCAACAGCCGGCCCTGACCGGGCACGGTTCGCACCAGGTGGTGAAACTGCCGCTGGATGGAAGCCAGGTCGGGGTAGATGTCGGCGTGATCGTATTCCAGGTTGTTTAGTACCAGGGTACGTGGCCGGTAATGCACAAACTTAGCGCGCTTGTCGAAAAAGGCACTATCGTACTCGTCGGCCTCGACCACGAAAAACGGCGCCGAACCGAGCCGTGCGGATACCCCGAAGTCGACCGGCACGCCGCCGATCAGGAAACCGGGCGCGAGGCCGGCCTGATCGAGAATCCACGCCAGCATGGCGCTGGTGGTGGTCTTGCCGTGGGTGCCGGCGACCGCCAGGACCCAGCGGTCGCTCAGGATATGATCGGCTAGCCATTGCGGCCCGGAGGTATAGCGCAGACCGCGGTCTAACATGTACTCCACGGCCGGATTCCCGCGGCTCAGTGCGTTGCCCACAACCACCAGATCGGGCGCCGGGTCGAGGTGCCCGGCGGCGTAGTGCTCCTGTACGTCGATACCAGCTGCCGCAAGCTGGGTGCTCATCGGCGGATAGATATTGGCGTCAGAGCCGCTGACCGTATGCCCGGCAGCA
>CAVQMB010000035.1:0-35737 GCA_963713445.1 uncultured Gammaproteobacteria bacterium
CGGGCCAGCAGCGCCAGTCCACCCATGAAGGTGCCACAGATACCCAGGATATGAATGCGCATGATTCAGCCTGCCAGCCGCAGCAGCCAGTCGGTGGTGGTCCAGGACACTACCAGATAGCCGATCGAGTAGAGAATGCCCAGGGGCCAGGTGGTCGAAAATGCGTTCCGAAGAATATGCCCGGTCACGCCGACGCTCCAGCCCAGCAGCAGGAGCCACAGCATGGCGGGCAGCTCGGCGGCGCCGTTGCCTGCCAGCGCGTGCTGGTACCAGAGCCCGAGCGGTAAAGCAATCAACTGTAGCAGTGTGCCGACGCCGGCCAGAGCGGTCAGTGTTTGCATGAGGCGGGGCAGATGCCGGGTCAGGTAGAGTCCCAAGTAAGCCAGCACGCTGAGTAGTGCGACATCCTCCAGTGTCAGGAGTAAGGCCAGAGCAAAGCTGATCCGGGGCAGGTCGAGCAGTAGGGCTAACAGACCGGAGCTGCCATAGCCGGCCATAGTCAGCTTGAGTAGTTCGCTGGAAGCGGGTGTATCCTGCGGTCCTTTGCGCAGCAGGCAGATCTCCCAGAACAGATTCAGCAGCGCCAGCATGGTCGTCAGTGCCGGGTGTGCGGATTGGGGTATTGAACGCCTCCTTCGAACAGCTGAGCCACATCGACAGCATCGAAGACCTGTTCCAGCCCACAGAACTCACATCCGACCGTTACCGCGCCCTGCTCGGCGAGTATATCCTCAACTTCCGCTCGACCCAGCGCCTTCAGCATGACGCCTGTGCGTTCGCGGGAACAGCTGCAGCGAAACCTCAACGGCTGCGGTTCGAACAGGCGGATACTATCCTCATTAAACAGGCGACGAAGGATGCTGGCGGGATCCAGCGTCAGCAGCTCACGGGCTGTGATGGTGGCGCCCAGTTGCTGGATACGCTCCCAGTCATCCGGGTTATCCAGTTCGCCCGGAAGTCGCTGCAGCAGCAGGCCGGCCGCTCCACGCTCGCTGCAGGCCAGTTTGAAACGGGTCGGTAGCTGTTCAGATTGGGCGAAGTAACGTTCCAGGGCAACACTGATGTCGCCACTGTCGAGTTGAACAATGCCCTGGTAGCGATCCTGGCCCTGATTGGATTCGACGGTTACGGTCAGCGTCCCCCCAGCGCATAGCTGCGCCGGCTCAGCCGCAGCCGGCAGATCGTGCCAGCGTGCCAGCGCCCGTAGGTCGCCGTGGTCGTTACACTGCACCACCAGCAGATGCACTGGTCCCTCGCTCTGCAACTGCAATGTCAGGCGACCGCGAAACTTGATTGTGGCATACAGCAGAGCGGTGGCGGCTACGGCCTCGCCCAGCAGCTGGCGTACCGGGGTAGGATACGGGCGCCGCGCCAGCACAGTGCGCCAGGCCTGATCGAGCTGGACGAGTTCCCCCCGCACGGCGATGTGCTCGAAAATGAAGCGATGCAGCGCGTCCGGCTCGCGTATGGCCGTAGTGCTCATGGTGCCGTTCAGTCCCGCAGTTTGCGCATGAGCAATTCATTGACCTGCTGCGGATTGGCTTTGCCCTTGAACGTTTTCATGATCTGACCGACAAAGAAACCCTTAACCTTTTCTTTTCCCGCCCGATACTGCTCCACCTGTTGGGGATGGGCCGCGAGAATTTCGTCGATGGCCTGTTCAATCGCGTCGCTGTCGGTAATCTGTTGTAAGCCATGCCGTTCGATAATCGCGTCGGCCTCGCCCCCATCGCGCCACAGCACGTCGAAGACGGTCTTGGCGATTTTGCCAGAGACAGTCCCGTCACTGATGCGACGGAGCAGCGTGGCCAGCTGCGCGGGGGTCACCGGACTGTCCGCAATGGTGCGCTCATGGCGGTGCAGGGCGGCGGTCAGTTCGCCGCTTACCCAGTTGGCAGCCAGCCGTGCCTGGTCGTCTCCGAGCAGCGTGACCACCTTTTCGTAGTAATCGGCCAAGGGTCTGCTGGCACTGAGTTGGGCGGCATCCACCGGATTCAGTCCGTGGTCGTGCTCGAACCGCTGGCACCGGGCATCGGGCAGCTCCGGCAGCTGGCCGCTAAGGGTTTCGAGAAAGGCGGCGTCGATCACCACCGGTAGCAGATCGGGATCCGGGAAATAGCGGTAATCGTTGGCCTCCTCCTTGGAGCGCATCGAGCGCGTCTCGCCCCGGTCCGGGTCGTATAGACGGGTTTCCTGCACTACCTGACCACCTCCATTGATCAGTTCGATCTGGCGCTCGACCTCGAACTCGATGGCCTGTTCGACAAACCGGAACGAATTCAGGTTCTTGACTTCCGCGCGGGTGCCCAATGCCTGCTGGCCGGCCGGGCGCACCGATACGTTGGCATCGCAGCGGAACGAACCCTCCTGCATGTTGCCGTCGGAAATACCCAGGTAGCGGACCAACTGATGCAGTTTCCGCATATAGGCGACGGCTTCAGCAGCCGAGCGCAGCTCCGGTTCCGACACGATCTCCAGCAATGGCGTACCCGCCCGGTTGAGGTCGATACCGGTGCAACCGTGGAAGTCCTCGTGCAGCGACTTGCCGGCATCCTCTTCGAGGTGGGCCCGGGTGATACCAATTTGTCGGTGCGAGCCGTCAGCCCGTTCGATCTGCAACTCGCCATGATGCACGATTGGCAGTTCGTACTGGCTGATCTGGTAGCCTTTGGGCAGATCCGGATAGAAGTAGTTTTTGCGGGCGAACACCGACCGCGGTGCCACTGTGGCACCAATTGCCAGGCCGAATAACGCCGCCATCCTTACCGCTTCGCGGTTGAGTACCGGCAGCACGCCAGGCAGCCCCAGGTCGACCGTGCAGGCCTGCGAATTGGGCGGGGCGCCGTAAGCGGTCGACGCCCCGGAGAAAATTTTGCTGCGGGTGGCGAGTTGGACGTGAATCTCCAGCCCGATAACCGTTTCCCACTGCATGGTAGGGCGACCTCTTCAGGAATGGCGGCGGAAGCCAGGAGGCGTCTGCCGGTGCCAGTCGGTAGCTTGCTGGTAGCGGTGGCCGGCATTGAGTAGCCGGGCCTCGCTGAAATAGTCCCCGATCAGTTGCAGGCCCACCGGCAATCCATCGACAAACCCGGCGGGCAACGACAGTGCCGGCAGACCGGCCAAGTTTACGGCCACTGTATAAATGTCATTCAGGTACATGGTGACCGGATCGGTGCGGTTCACGCCGAGCTTGAAGGCTGGTGTCGGTGTGGTCGGCCCGAGAATGACATCCACGTCGGCCAGCGCCCGGCGGAAGTCGTCGCGAATCAGCCGCCTGACCTGCTGGGCCTTGAGGTAATAGGCATCGTAGTAGCCGGCCGATAGCGCGTAAGTGCCGATCATGATGCGGCGCTTGACTTCGGCGCCAAAGCCTTCGCCACGCGAGCGCGTGTACAGATCGAGCAGATCGCGCGGTTCCCGGCAGCGGTAGCCGTAACGCACGCCGTCATAGCGTGCCAGGTTGCTGGAGGCCTCGGCTGGCGCGATCACGTAGTATGCCGGGATGGCCAGGTGTGTGTTGGGCAGGCTGATGCGATGCACCACGGCGCCCAGGCGCTGATACTCAGCCACCGCCTGATCGATCCGCTGGGCGATGCGTGAATCCAGTCCGGCGTCGAAGTATTCTGCCGGCAGGCCGATTTTAAGTCCGGCAAGATCGTTGTCCAGGTTCGCACAGTAATCCGGCACCGGCGCGTCTGCGGAGGTCGAGTCACGAGGATCGAAGCCCGCCATGACCTGCAGCAGCAGCGAACAGTCCTCGGCACTTACTGCCATGGGGCCGCCCTGATCGAGACTGGAGGCAAAAGCCACCATACCCCAGCGGGATACCCGACCGTACGTTGGCTTGAGTCCGGTGATGCCGCAGAATGCGGCCGGCTGGCGGATCGAGCCCCCGGTGTCGGTGCCGCTGGCGGCGGGCAGCAACCGGGCGGCGACGGCAGCGGCCGAACCACCCGATGATCCGCCCGGCACACGGGCGGAATCCCACGGGTTGTGAACCGGGCCGAAATAACTGTTTTCGTTGCTTGACCCCATGGCAAATTCATCCATGTTGGTCTTGCCTACCAGAACCAGACCGGCCGCGCGGCAGCGTTCCACAACCGTTGCGTCATAAGGGGCCACGAAATTTGCCAGCATACGCGAACCGCAACTGGTCAGCACCCCGTCGCTGCAGAACAGGTCCTTGTGCGCTAGCGGGATACCGGTCAGTGGTCCGCCTCCGCCATGCTGCAGAAGCCGGTCGGCGGCGTCTGCCGCAGCAAGCGCCGGTTTCTCCGTGACGCTGATGAATGCATTGAGTGCGGTGTTGTGACGCTCGATACGGCCCAGGCAGTCCTCGGTCAGTTCCCGCGCCGAGAACTCGCGGCGGCGCAGCGCTGCGCCGAGCTGGCGGATGCTCAGTTCGTGCATTGAGGGTTACTCGATGACCCGGGGAACCAGATAGAGTCCGGCGTCGGTAAGTGGCGCGCCGGCCTGGAAACGCTCCTGCTGATCAGCTTCGGTGATCTCGTCGGCTCGCAGCCGCTGGTGCATCTCGAGCGGGTGAGCCAGGGGCTCGACGCCGCTGGTGTCGATTTGATTGAGTTGCGCAACGAGATCAAGGATTGCGCTCAGGTCGTGAGCATAGCCCTCAGCGTCGTCCGTAGCGATGCCCAGGCGGGCGAGGAAGGCAATTCGACGGACCTCGGCGGTCTCCATACGACTCTCCGACAACAAGGTGTTGGTGCTCAAAAACGCTAAATTAGCACAGCCCCCGGCGCAGTCCCAATTCGAGTCCCGAAAATATCGTGGCGGGGTACGGTTGACAACGTATTTTCGATCGCCCGACTTGTATGCGGTTGGTGCCGTGATGACGATAGCCGCGCGATTCGGTATGCTCACGGCCATTAGCCATAGAATCCGGCCGAGTACCAATGAATAATCGCCGTCGCTGAACCCCGCATGCGCCAAGAAATATTGATTCTGTTGCTGTCGCTGGCGGGAACGATCCTGTTGTCGGCCTGCGCGACCGTTAGTCGCAAGCCTTCCGTTGCTGCGACGAATGACGGTCCGACGTCGGCTATTGTCGGGCCATCGGCTAATCAGGGTGAACCGGCGTCGGAACTGCCGGCCGTGCAGGCATTCATTGCGCAGATGGCGCTCAAGCATGATTTTGATTCCGACCGGCTACAACGACTGTTCAGCAGGGTTCGCCTGCAACCTGACGTTATCGCGCGGATCACGCGCCCAGCCGAGAAGAGCAAGGCCTGGTATCAATACCGGGCGATCTTTCTTGATCAGCCGCGCATCCAGGGCGGCGTCAACTTCTGGCGGCAGCATGCGGCGGCCCTGAGCCGGGCGGAAAAGGTTTACGGTGTGCCACCGCAGATTGTTGTGGCCATCATCGGTGTGGAAACGCGTTACGGGGCGTTCACAGGCAAGGATGGGGTGCTTGATGCACTGACAACCTTGGCGTTCGCTTACCCACCGCGCGCCGATTTCTTCCGCAGCGAACTGGAACAATATCTGCTGCTGACACGGGCCGAACATATTGATCCGTTGGGCTTGCAGGGTTCGTATGCCGGCGCTATGGGGCTGCCCCAGTTTATGCCCAGCAGCTACCAGGACTATGCGGTCGACTTCGATGGCGATGGTCGCCGTGATTTGTGGCATGACCCGGTTGATGCCATTGGCAGTGTGGCCCACTATCTGAGTGCCCACGGCTGGCAGCGCGGTCAGCCTGTGGTCCGGGCGGCCAGGGTGACCGGTACGGCCTACCGTAGTGTGCTGGAGCAGACGCTGGAACCGCAGTTCACGGTCCACGCTTTGCGTCGGCATGGAATTGTCCCGCGGCAGCCGGTGGCTGGTTCCCTCAAAGCCATTGTGCTCCAATTGCAGGCGCGTTCCGGACCGCAATACTGGTTGGGATTCAATAACTTCTACGTTATAACCCGATATAATCACAGTCCGCTTTATGCCATGGCAGTCGTCGAGCTGGCGCGGGCGATTCGCAACGACTATAAGGCCTGACAGGCCTTCCGGTACGTGCTGTAAATGTAACTAAAGGGGGTAGCATGCCGGTTGAGCGCACGCGATGGATAAGAACGGTTATCGTTATGGGGGCACTGGGCGTTCTGGCCGCTTGCGCCACCACGCCACCGCGCCGGCCGGTCTCGCACTGGCCGCCAACTTTGGCGGAACTGCGCAATCTGCCAGATCCCAAGCCGGTTGCCACCCCCCCCAGCATTACGGGGAATCCGGTTTTCTATAGTGTGCTCGGGCGTTCCTACCACGTGTTGGGAACCAGCGAAGGTTACGACAAGCGTGGTTTGGCATCCTGGTACGGTCCCAAATTTCAGGGCAAAAAGACCTCCACGGGCAAGCGATTCAATATGTACACACTGACCGCGGCGCATAAAACGCTGCCGATACCCACATACGTCCAGGTTACCCGGCTCGACGATGGCCGTAGCATCATTGTCAAGGTCAATGATCGGGGACCGTTCGTCAACGACCGGCTTATTGATCTGTCATATGCAGCAGCGGTCAAGTTGGGCATGGTCGGCAAGGGAACGGTACCGGTGGAGGTAAGGGCGCTGGCACCCTACCAGTATCTGGCGGGCAACGCCCACAAAGCCAGGGATACCCGGATCGCCCAACAACCCAACACCGTGCAGTCACCGCAGGGCGGTTCGCCGGCAGTGACTCCAACCGCAAAGCCGGCGGCGGCGTCGCTCCGGCTGGCGTCCGCCCGCGGCGATGCCAGCGCTCATGCAGATCTTGCGGTGGCCTCCGGTGATACCTCGCCGGCTGATGCGTTCCTGCAGGTCGGGGCGTTCAGTGAACTGCGCCGGGCCGACCAGTTGCGTCAGCTGCTGCGCCGTAACCTGGCGCAACCGGTCAAGGTGCAGCGCGGTGCCGATGCACTGAAGCGTGTCAGGATTGGTCCCCTGCATGGCCAGCTCGCGATTGAAAAAGTGCGCCAGGTACTGGCCGGGCTGGGCATTCAGAAGGTCTATATCGTGCGTAACTGATTTGGTCATTGCTGTGTCGGTCAGGAACCTGTCGCGCCTGTTACCAGTGCTGGCGCTGTGGTTGTCGGTAGCCACTGCGCAAGGTCTCAAGAGCGTGCCGGTGCCACCCGCACTGGCAGCACGAAGCTACGTGCTGAAGGATTTCCACAGCGGTCAGGTTCTTGCCCGCAAGCATCCGAACGAACGCCAGGCGCCGGGTGGCGTCGCGAAGCTCATGGCGGCCTACATCGTCTACCAGCGACTTGCAGACGGCCGGATGAGTCGGGATGATCTGGTTCCGGTCAGCGTCAAGGCCCAGCGCATGCCGGGCTCAAGGATGTTCATCGAGGCTGGTACTAAAGTGCCGCTATCGGCTTTGCTAAGTGGCATGGTTGTGCAATCAGCCAATGACGCCACACTGGCGCTGGCGCAGTATGTTGCCGGCAGTGAAAGCGCGTTCGTGCAACTGATGAATGCCCAGGCGGCTCGCATGGGGATGACTCATAGCCATTTCGCCAACCCCACGGGCCTTGCTGATGCCGACAGCTATACGACGGCGGCTGATGCGGCTATGCTGAGCCGGGCTTTGATCCGCAATTTTCCCGAGTATTACGGTGCCTATGCGGCCCATAGCTACACATACAATAATATTACCCAGCATAATCGCAATAAGTTGTTATGGCGAGATCGGTCGGTTGACGGGCTGACGACAGCCCAGTCAAGCGCCAACTACGGCCTTGTGGCCTCCGCGAAGCGTGGCGATATGCGGTTGATCAGTGTGGTGCTGGGAACCGCTGCCGAGAACGCCAGTGTCAATGCCAGCGAACGGCTACTGAACTACGGTTTCAGTGCGTTTGAAACCTACCAACTTTACCGTTCCGGTCAAGGTCTGACCCAGGCGCGGCTATGGAAGGGGGCGGTTGATCACGTTCCAGTGGGCTTCCTCGACAACGTTTATGTCACCGTACCCAAAGGGCGCTATCATGACATGCAAGCGGTGCTGCGGGTGGATGCATTGATCAAGGCCCCTGTCCGGCATGGCCAGACGTTGGGTTCGGTGGCGATCGATCTGGATCACCGGCGGCTGACCGCCATCCCGCTGGTCGCGCTCAAGGATGTTCCAACCGCCGGTGTTCTGGGCCAGCTGGCGGATCAGGTTCTGCTGATGTTCTCCGCCATGTTCAACTAAACATATTCAACTAATTAAGGACTGTTGTCACACCATGCCGACCAATCAATCGATCGCGTACTGCAACGGCTCGTTTCAGCCGCTTGGTGACGTTCGCATCTCACCGCTCGATCGTGGTTTCCTGTTTGCCGATGGGGTCTACGAGGTCGTGCCGGTCTATCGGGGACGACTGTTCCGTTTGCCGCAGCATCTGGAACGTCTGCGCAGCAGTTTGGGTGGTATCAGGCTGGCCGTCGAGCGAGACTGGGCCGCATTATTGGAAGAACTGGTGGTGCGCAATGGTGGTGGTGATCTGGCGGTCTATCTGCAAGTGACCCGGGGGGCTCCACCGGCTCGTGATCATGCCTTTCCGACAGCTACTGAGCCGACGGTTTTCGCTATGGCCGGGCCGCTCAAGGGGCCCGATGAACGCTCGCTGAGCGACGGCATCAGCACTATCACGGTTCCGGATGGGCGCTGGCATGCCTGCCACATCAAGAGTGTTGCCTTGCTGGCCAATGTGCTGGCTCGCCAGCAGGCTGTCGAGCTGGGCGCCGACGACGCCATTCTGATTCGTGACGGCGTGGTATTGGAAACGTCGGCAGGTAACCTGTTCGTCATTGTTGACGGCGTCATCCACACGGCACCCAAGGATCATCGCATCCTGCCCGGTATCACCCGGGATCTACTGCTGGAGCTTGCCGCCGCACACGGCATGCCATATCGCGAACAGGATATCCCGGCTGCGCTGCTGGCGCGGGCCGACGAAGTCTGGACTAGCAGCAGCACCAAGGAAGTGATGGCGATAACCCGAATTGACGGTCGCGCGGTGGGCGACGGGCGGCCGGGGCCGGTGTGGCAACAGATGTGGCAGCGGTTGCAGAGCTACAAACGTAGCGCTGCGAACTGACGGTCGCAACCGGTGCTGGCGACGCGGTAGGTGCGGTGGCCGAGCTGATCGTACGCGAGCTTGGTATTCGCCGGTACGCGCCGGTGCTCGCCGCCATGCGGTCGTTTACCGAAAGTCGCGACGAATCCACCACGGATGAACTGTGGCTGCTGCAGCACTATCCGGTATTCACACAGGGCTTGAACGGCAAGCCGGAACATGTGCTGGCACCCGGCGATATTCCGGTCGTGCAGATTGACCGCGGTGGCCAGGTGACTTACCACGGACCGGGCCAGCTCGTGCTGTATTGCCTGCTTGATATGCGCCGGCGCGAACTGGGTGTGCGCGAGTTGGTCACAACACTGGAACGATGTGTGATCGATCTGGCCGCCGGTTACGGCATTACCGGATACGGTCAGCGGGCGGCTCCGGGTGTTTATGTGGCGGGTCGCAAGCTGGCGTCATTGGGACTGAGAGTGCGACGTGGGCGGTGTTATCATGGTCTTAGTGTGAACGTTGCCATGGACCTGGAGCCGTTCAGTCGTATCAACCCCTGTGGCCATGCTGGGTTGATTATGACCCAGTTTAGTGAACTTGATGTTGATTTCAGTATGCAAAAAATCGGAGACGATTTGTTGCGTATTATGATGTATCATTTGGGCTATGATCTCAGGGATCGTCTGGGGTCGTTACCCGAGCCTGAGCAGGAAACCCACCATGTCTGAAGCCAACGCCAGCCGTCCAAAGTCCGCTTCCATCCAACGCGGCGCAAAGCTGCGCGGCGCTGACAAAATGGCCCGAATTCCGGTCAAAATTGAACCGACACCGCCTGAGCGTCGGCTACGCAAGCCAGACTGGATTCGTGCCAAGTTTCCCGGTACACCGGAGGTCCAACGGCTCAAGCAGGTGCTGCGTGACAATCGTCTGCACACGGTCTGTGAAGAAGCGAGCTGTCCGAATCTGGGTGAATGCTTCGGCCACGGTACCGCCACCTTCATGATCATGGGCGATATCTGCACCCGGCGTTGTCCTTTCTGCGACGTTGCCCACGGTCGACCGAATGCCCTGGATCAGGACGAACCGCTCAATCTGGCCCGGACCGTGCAGGCGATGGGTTTACGTTATGTGGTCATTACTTCGGTGGATCGCGATGATCTGCGTGACGGCGGTGCCGGCCATTTCGTCGCCTGCATTCAGGCGTTGCGGGCGCGCTGTCCGGAACTGACAATCGAGATTCTAACGCCTGATTTTCGCGGTCGTATGGAGGTGGCTCTGGCTCTCATGGAACAGGTGCCGCCGGACGTGTTCAACCATAATCTGGAAACTGTGCCACGTCTGTATAAGCGTTCGCGACCGGGCTCTGATTACCAGTACTCGCTTAATCTGCTCAAGCAGTTCAAGGCACACCAGCCGCAAGTGGCCACCAAGTCTGGGTTGATGCTGGGTCTGGGTGAAACCCTGGACGAGGTGCGGGAGGTCATGCAGGACCTGCGGGCGCACGCTGTCGACATGCTGACGCTGGGGCAGTATTTGCAGCCGAGCAGCTATCATCTTCCGGTCGAGCGCTACGTCACCCCGGCGGAATTCGATGATCTGCGCCGTGCGGGAGAGGCTATGGGGTTTGCCCATGTTGCCTCTGGTCCCATGGTGCGGTCCTCCTATCATGCTGATCGACAGGCCCAGGGTGTGGTCTAGCGGGCCGGCACTTGACCGCCTCTGCGCCATTGACATAGTCTTCCCTGCTATGACGCATTCAACGGCAACCAGAAGACGGCTTGGTCGTGTGGCATTACCCCGTAAGTGCCGGCGGGCAGTGTCATGGTTACCGCGTCTCAGGATGGTTCGAATGCCAGCCACTGATGCCACCATTCCAGCTGTTCACGCCAGCGCCCGGGCGCGTAACGCCGGCTGCATGGTCCTCGCGCTAGTGCGACTTACCGGCGGCCGTCGGGTCTAGTGGCCGCCCGGCGGCCGTAGTGGGGCCGCTTGTTGAGTCAATTAGTTTTGCCGCTGTCGTGAGGAAACTGCCATGCTGAAGCAACCCGATCAGAAATACCGTCCGTTCGAACCCGTTAATCTTCCTGACCGGCATTGGCCTTCGCGCGTAATCGACCAGCCGCCGATCTGGTGCAGTGTTGATTTGCGGGACGGCAATCAGGCCTTGATCGAGCCCATGGGGCCCGAGCGCAAGCGGCGCATGTTCGAGTTGTTGGTGCAGCTTGGTTTCAAGCAGATCGAGGTAGGTTTCCCATCTGCTTCGCAGACCGATTTCGACTTCGTGCGGCAGCTGATCGAGGAGGAGCTGATCCCGTCCGATGTGACGATTCAGGTGCTGACTCAGGCGCGTGAAAACCTGATCGAGCGTACTTTCGAGTCACTGGCCGGTGCCCCGCGTGCCATCGTCCACGTTTACAACGCCACCGCACCGCTGTTCCGACGGGTGGTATTCAATACCGATGTCGATGGGGCCATCGACATCGCCGCGCGCGCCGCGGGTCATATCAAGACGCTGGCGGCGTCCCGTCCAGAGACCGAGTGGCATTTTCAGTATTCCCCGGAGCTTTTTACCAACACCGAGTTGGAGGTGTCCAAGGCAGCCTGTGAGGCGGTCATGGATGTCTACCAGCCAACCCCGGACAAGCCGCTGATTTTCAACCTGCCGGCGACTGTCGAGGCGGCATCGGCCAACGTTTACGCCGATCAGATCGAATGGTTTTGCCGCAACATTAAGCAGCGCGACAGCGTGATCGTGAGTCTGCACCCACACAACGATCGGGGCACCGCAGTGGCGGCGGCCGAACTGGGCGTAATGGCGGGCGCCGACCGTGTCGAGGGTACCTTATTCGGCAACGGGGAGCGTACCGGGAACGTTGATATCGTGACTCTGGCACTGAATCTCTATACCCAGGGTGTGGACCCGAAACTTGATTTGTCGGATATCAACGATGTTGTCCGTTGCGTCGAGTATTGCAACCAGTTGCCGGTGCATCCGCGCCATCCCTATGGAGGCGAATTGGTTTTCACCGCGTTTTCGGGGTCGCACCAGGATGCCATCAAGAAGGGCTTCACGGCGCGCCAGAAGTCCAACAGCGGTGTCTGGGAGATGCCTTACCTGCCGGTCGATCCGCAGGACCTGGGTCGCAGTTATGAAGCGGTGATCCGGGTCAACAGCCAATCCGGCAAAGGTGGCATCAGCTACCTGCTGGAGCAGGATTACGGACTGCAGTTGCCACGCTTGCTGCAGGTCGAGTTCTCCAACGTGGTGCAGTACATCGCCGACGAGACCGGCAAGGAGATGAGCTCGGCCCAGATCTGGGAAGCCTTCCGGGGCGAATACCTGACCATTGATGAACCGTTCGGCTTCATCGAATACCGCACCAAGCCGGATACCCATGCCGCCGAGGTGCGCCAGATCACCGCCAAGGTGCTCGACCGGGGTCAGGAACGCATTATTACGGGCCGTGGCAACGGACCTATCGATGCCTTCCTGGATGCCTTGTCGCAGCACTGCGGGGTCGATCTGCGCGTGGTCGATTACCGGGAGCATGCAGTGGGCCGGTCGGCGCAGCATGGTGACGCCACTGCCGTCGCCTATCTGCAGTTGCAGGATGCCCACGGCGAGACATTTTTCGGTGTCGGTTTGCACAAGAACATCGTGGCTGCGTCCCTGCATGCGGTGATCAGTGCGGTCAACCGCTCGCAGCGGGGCCACGGTGTCGCCGGGCTCGAGGCCGCGCGCTCGGCCTGAATCGCCTATCCGTGCCGGCGTCCGGTTTCGCTACCGGTGCCGGCAGGCTGAATTCCTGGTGGCCGGGGGTGTGGTTCCCCGGCCGTGTCAGTGTCCGCTGGCAGCGAGAGGATGTTGCCCATGGCTACTGATTCAGCCTCCATCGACCGACTGACGCCGAATCTGCGCGTGCTCCTGCGCCACCATGGCCGGCCGATCCTGATCGGCGTTGCCGGTGACAGTGGCAGCGGGAAGACCACCTACACCAACGGACTGCGGCGCATGCTGGGCGCCGACATTGTCGGTACGCTGGCCACCGACGGTTATCACAAGGAGAACCGTGAGCAGCGCCGGCGCAGCGGTTGTATTCCGCTGGATCCCGAGGCCAACCACCTGAATCTGCTGCAGCAGCATCTGGAGGAACTCCGGCAAGGACACGCCGTGAATGTGCCGGTGTACGACCACTACACAGGTGACTTCGACAGCGCGCGGCGGTTTACGCCGCCGCCCATTGTTGTGGTGGAGGGGCTGCATGCACTGTATCCGCAGTTTCTTCCACTGCTTGATTTCACGGTATTCGTCGAACCCGACCGGGCTATCAAGCAGCGCTGGAAGATTGCCCGTGATATGGCCTACCGCGGTCACGCGGTCGATTATCTCACCGAAGAGATTCGCCGTCGGGAATCCGGTTACAAGCGCTGGATCGAGTTTCAGAAGACTGACGCCGATGTGGTCATCAAGATTCATCGCAGCCGTTTGCCGGAACTCGCCGAACAACAACTGCTCGGTGAGCTACCGTCTGTCTGCTACCACATGGAGCTGATTTTCAGGCCGATTCGCATGCCACTGCCCGCGTTGCGGTTGCCGCTGAATCTGGCCCGTATGCTGGGCGCGGAACCGAACCCGTTCATGTTTTGCGTGGTGCCCCGGAACTACTGGGGGCGCCGTGCCAACGCCGTGCATCTGGATGGGGTCATGACCCGTCGCAGTGTCGCTGCGCTGGAGCGCCAGATCGTCGAATTTACCGGTATCCCTCCCACCGTGGGCGACGGCGGCCCCCAGCACGAACGGGTATCCGCCATTCAGTTCACCCAATTGCTGGTGTTATGGCCTACTCTCGAACACATCGCCCATCAGCTGGGCTGGCGTCGCCAATCGGCCGGCTGATCCGGTCGCGGCCAGTCGCTTTTCAGGCTACGACTGGCCGATAACAGATTAGTAGGTTTTGTTCTTGGCTGCTTCTTTATCGATTTTGCTGCCGGCGGCTTTGATATCCTTGCCCGCGCCCTGGACGGTGTTGCATGCGCTTAGCGAAGCGCCCAGGAAACAGCCCAGCATCAGTACTGCGAAAAGTCTTTTCATTGTGTTGGCTCCAGCATGATCAAATTCAGAATATTTTCCCGGGTCGGTCGAAATCGACGCCAGCCGAAAATATAGCGCCATCGCTGATGGCCGGCAAAGCACTCGATCTGTTCCGCCGCTACGCTGTGATGTGCCGTGGCCATCCGGAGTGGGTATTTTCCCCGGGAATCACCCCACCAGCGGCGAAGCGCTGCTGTCAGGTGCGCCGCCGAGGCGGTTCCGCGAGCCGGCGGGCGCCCGCCGGCAGTCGCTGTCATAGGCTGTGCAGAGTCCAGTCATTGAGCGTTTTCAATGCCGCGTTCGACCCGATAGCGGCTTGCCGCATCCGTTCCGGGCGCAGATAGCTGTCGGCGACACGCTGCAAATCGCCTAGACTGACGTCCAGCACCCGGCGGCGGAAATTCTGGCGCCATTCTACAGTGCGACCGAACAATTCGGCGAAGAAGGCCGTAATGGCCTCACCGGCAGGCGAGCCCGGTTTGTCGATCGCGGCAATAATACCGAGGATAGCTTCTTCCAGCGCGCGAGGTTCGTGATTGGCCTGGCTCAGCCAGTCCAGAGAACGCTGGAAATCGGCCAGGGTCTCGGCCAGCCGTGGATCGCGGTATGAAAACATGCGGAAAGCGGCGCTGTCGGCGTGATAGCCGGCGCCGGCGCCGTAGGCGCCGCCTTGTTCGCGGATCGCCCGATGCAGATAGCCATTGCGCAGGAATTCGCCCAGCACCATAAGGGCGGGCGAATCAGCGTGGTCGGCTGGGACGGTGGGCCAGGCGGCCGCGCAGAAATTGACCTGGGTGCTGGTGCTCCAGCCCTGATTGGCCGGTTGCTCGGCCAGGCTTACGGCGAACGGTTCACTTGGCTGCACCGCGCGCAGTGCATTGAGCCGCTCGCCCAGGCTGGCAGCCAGGCTGGGCTGGGTTTCGGCCTCGCTGACCACCAGCAATCGCCGTGGCGCTTGTTGGAACTGCTCATGAATGGCGGCCAGCCGCGCGCCAAAAGCAGCCAGTTCGGCGTCGTCGCTGAGCTGTCTGTCAAGGATGCGCACGGCCTCCAGGCCCACCAGACCGTCCCAGCGGTGAGCCAGTGCCGCGACCGGACTGAGACCGCTGCAAGCTGCAGTCATGGCCAAGGCGTGGCCGGCCCGAGTGACGGCGGCCTCGCGCTGCACGCGCACCTGAGCCACCAGCTCGCGCAGTCGCGGCAGCTCATCGAACCGTGCCTGACTGAACGTTTCATGCATCAGCTCGGCCAGTTCGCTGTGTTTGCGGGCCAGCGCTTTGCTGGCCAGCGTCGCTATACCCTTAACGGTGGTTGGCTCGGAGATCGGACTGCGCACCATGCAGCCTGCACTCAGGCCACCCACCGAAGCCGCCTGGCGAGCCTGCTGGGTGAGGTAGTCGTGGCTGTTGCAGCCCACTTCCGGCAAACACAGCGTATAGAGGGGCAGCAAGTCAAGCAGTGAATTGTCGAGCTGGGGCAGCTCGGTTATCACTTGCGCATAGACCATGCCATTGGTGCCGCGGGTATACCAAGTGGCCGGCAGTGGTCCCAGGGGCCGGTGTTCGCCGTGCGGAATGGTGAGTTCCGGGGCAATATCCGCCAGCGTCACCCGTGGCAGCAGTTCCGCATCGTCCTCCTGATTCTGGCGTTGCTCCAGCGCCCGTGCACGCTCGACCAGGAACCGTCTGGCCGCGTCATCCAGTTGCGCCCGGTGCTCGTTCAGCCGAGCCTGTTCCGCGTTGGTCTCGCGTTGCCCGAGGTCGGGATCAGGTTGCATGACCAGGCGTACCCGGTGTGGATTGTCAAGTAGCAGACGCTTCACCAGACCTTTGATGAATTCAGGGTCGCGGCAGTCGGAGCGCAACTTTTCCAGATGTGGATCCAGATCCAGCGTGGCCACCGGATCGCCCTCATGGATTGCCGGCGTAAGCGCATCCAGCACCAGTTGCAGACCATAGGGAAAGCCGTCGCCAGTGATTTCACGCTGGCCCAGCTCGAGCTGGTGTAGCATGGCTGCGACCGTTTCCGGCGGAACCCCTTGTTCCGCAACGCGCTGCAAGGTTTGCAGAATCAGTTGTTCGACCGCCGCCGCATGTTCCGGGTCGGATCCTTCAAGGCCGCACACAAAAGCGGTTTCGCGGTAATCGTCATCGAAGCCGCACAATGGCGACGGTGCGGTGCCCAGCGTCGATGTTTCCAGAGCATGACGCAGCGGCGAGCTGGAATTGTCCAGCAAAATGTCGCTGAGCAACTGGCTTTCCAGCACCGCTTGTGGGTTGCTGTTGCGCCCCAGCAGCCAGCCCAGCACGATATGGGTTTTGCGCTGGGTGGTGTCCTCGCCTTCCAGTGGATAGTAGCTGCTGGCGTATTGAGGTTCCTTGAATCGGTGCTCATCGGGGATGCTGAAGTCCCGTGCCTGGCGCTGAAAATGCTGCAAGGCCCGGTCATGGAAGCGCTGTTGGTGGTCGCCAGCGGGAATATCCCCATAAGTCATGAATACCGCGTTCGATGGATGATAATGGCGGCTGTGGAAGGCCTTGAGATCGGCGTATGCCAGATCGGGGATCCGGGCCGGGTCACCACCGCTGTTGTAATGGTAAGTGGTGGTGGGAAAAAGCGCGCTTTGCAGTGCCTGGTGCAACCGGCTGACCGGTGAGCTCAGCACGCCCTTCATCTCGTTGTACACGACGCCCTTGAAGGCCAGCGGGGATTGTGGATCTTCCGGGTTGCTGAATTCCAGGCGCCAGCCCTCCTGTGCAAAATCCAGCTCATCCAGTAGCGGAAAGAAAGCGGCATCCAGATAAACGTCCAGCAGATTGTTGAAGTCTTTCTTGTTCTGGCTGGCAAATGGGTACGCGGTCCAGTCGGCTGAGGTGAAAGCGTTCATGAAGGTGTGCAGAGAACGCCGGATCATCATGAAGAACGGATCGCGCACCGGGTAACGGCGGCTCCCACACAAGGCGGTGTGCTCGAGAATATGGGCTACCCCGGTGGAATCCTGCGGGACGGTTCGAAATGCGACCAGGAAGACGTTATGGGGATCATCGCTTGCCAGATGAATATGATGAGCCCCGGTCGCACGGTGACGGTAGTCCTGCAGTTCGACTCGCAGCGATGGTATCGCGTGGCGACGGAGCAGTTCGAAGACGGTATCGGCCATAGATTGATTCCGAGGGTTTCGGCAAGTGGAGCCGGCTGCCGCCAGCATTTGAATGATTCCGATTATACCGCTACCAGCAAGTGACAGAATCCTGTTGGTTCAGGACTGATCCTGCCAGCGTGCCAACAACCAGTCCACTGTCCGGGCGATGCCGCTGGTGAAGGTCTCCCGGGGCCGCCAGCCGAGTTCACGGTCGATTTTGCTGGCATCGATCGCGTAGCGCCAGTCGTGGCCGGGGCGGTCGGTGACGAAACGGATCAGCTGTTCATGCGGCGCGGCCCCCGGTCGGCGCTGGTCCAGCAGCCGGCAGATCTGGCGTGCAATGGTGACATTGGAGCATTCGTTGTGGCCGCCGATGTTGTACGTTTCACCCGGCCGGCCATGGCGGATCACGCTGTCGATGCCGCGGCAGTGATCCTCCACGTATAACCAGTCACGGATGTTGCTGCCGTCACCGTAGACTGGAATCGGCTGGCCGCCCAGTGCGCTGCGGATGACCGTGGGGATGAACTTCTCTGCATGCTGGTAGGGGCCGTAGTTGTTCGAGCAGTTGGAGGTGGTTACCGGCAGTCCGTAAGTGTGGTGGTAGGCACGCACCAGATGATCGGAGCCGGCCTTGGACGCTGAGTACGGCGAATTCGGTGCATAAGCGGTGGTTTCGGTGAAGGCCGGGTCGTTGGGACCCAGCGTCCCGTACACTTCGTCGGTGGATACATGGTGAAACCGTACCGGGCGTTCCAGCATCAATTCACGCCAATAGTCGCGGACCGCCTCCAGCAGCATGAAAGTGCCCACCAGATTGGTTTCCACAAACGGCGCCGGACCGCTGATCGAACGGTCGACGTGGCTCTCTGCGGCGAAGTGCACCACCGTGTCGATACGGTGTTCGCGCAGCAGCCGATCGACCAGCGGGCGATCACCGATATCGCCATAGATGAAAGTGTGGCGGTCCGGGTCCGGCAACTCCGCAAGGTTGGTCAGCGAACCGGCATATGTCAGCAGATCGAGAGTGACGATACGCACGCCCGGGTCGTCAGCCAGCCAGAAGCGGACGAAATTGCAGCCTATGAAGCCGGCGCCGCCAGTGATCAGGACGTTCTCGGGTCGGTACTGGTGCATATCGCGTATCGTGGGGAGTGCGGAATCGGCCGGCAGCGATTCATGACACCACCGGAGCTGGTCTATACTCTGCCGTTTGTCGTTCGTTCAAGCAAGCGAGACCCATGGATAAGACTTACGATCCCCAAGCCATCGAGCAGCGCTGGTACCAGCGCTGGGAACAGCAGGGTTGGTTCACTCCTTCCGGTCGGGGCCAGCCGTACTGCATCATGATCCCGCCGCCCAACGTCACGGGCACGCTGCACATGGGCCACGCTTTCCAGGATACGCTGATGGACGCGTTGATCCGCTATCATCGCATGTGCGGTGACAATACCTTGTGGCAGCCGGGTACGGATCATGCCGGCATCGCCACCCAGATGGTGGTCGAGCGCCGGCTCAACGCGCGCGGCCAAACCCGGCATGATCTCGGCCGCGAAGCCTTCGTCGAGCGGGTATGGCGCTGGAAGGAGGAATCCGGTGGCACCATCACTCGTCAGCTGCGTCGCATGGGCGCGTCGGTGGACTGGGCCAACGAGCGCTTTACCATGGACGAGGGCCTGTCGCGGGCGGTGCAGGAAGTGTTCGTGCGGCTGTATCAGGACGGCCTTATCTATCGCGGTAAGCGGTTGGTCAACTGGGACCCGGTGCTGCTCACGGCGGTGTCCGATCTGGAAGTCGTGAGCGAGGAGGAGCATGGTTCCTTGTGGCACCTGCGTTATCCGCTGGCCGACGGCAGCGGCGCGCTGGTGGTGGCGACCACCCGCCCGGAGACCATGCTGGGTGACACCGCGGTGGCGGTGCATCCCGACGACGAGCGCTATCGTCATCTGATCGGCAAGCGTATCCGGCTGCCGCTGACCGAGCGTGAGATCCCGATCATCGCGGATGACTATGTCGATCCGGACTTTGGCTCCGGCTGCGTCAAGATTACGCCGGCGCACGATTTCAACGACTACGCGATCGGCGAACGCCATAGTCTGCCGCTGATCAACATCTTTACGCCCCAGGCTAAGATCAATGACGCCGCACCGCCAGCCTATCGCGGGCTGGATCGTCTGGACGCACGCAAGCAGGTGGTGGCCGATCTCAAGGCGGCGGGGCTGCTGGAACGGGTGGATGATCACCGGTTACAGGTGCCCCGTGGTGACCGTACCGGCGTCGTACTCGAGCCGTTCCTGACCGATCAGTGGTTCGTTGATCTGACGCGTGACCAACTACCGGACGGTCGCCCCGGTGGTCGCCGGCAGATTACCGAGCCCTCGATCGATGCCGTGCGTTCGGGCCGGATTCGCTTCGTGCCGGGCAACTGGGACAAGACCTATTACGATTGGATGACCAACCTCCAGGACTGGTGCATCAGCCGCCAACTTTGGTGGGGACACCGTATTCCGGCCTGGTATGACGCTGAGGGTAATGTCTATGTGGGCCGCTCGGAAGCGGAGGTGCGCCAGCAGCATGGCCTGGGTGAACGGCCGCTGCGGCAGGACGATGACGTTCTCGACACCTGGTTTTCATCCGCACTGTGGCCGTTTTCCACGCTGGGCTGGCCCGACCATGGTGAGCGTCTGGACACGTTTTATCCCACCAGCGTTTTGGTCACCGGTTTCGACATTATCTTCTTCTGGGTCGCGCGCATGATCATGTTCGGTATCCGGTTCATGGACCAGGTGCCGTTTCACGAAGTTTATATCCACGGCCTGGTGCGTGACCAGGACGGCAAGAAGATGTCGAAGTCCAAGGGTAATGTGATCGATCCGCTCGACATCATCGACGGTATCGGTCTGGAGGAACTGGTCACCAAGCGAACCACGGGCCTGATGCAACCCCAGATGGTAGTGGGCATCGAGCGTGATACCCGGCGGCAGTTTCCCGAAGGAATCAAGTCCCACGGAACCGACGCATTGCGCTTCACGTTCTGCTCGCTGGCGACCCAGGGTCGTGACGTGGTGCTCGACATGGGGCGCATCGAGGGTTACCGCAACTTCTGCAACAAGCTGTGGAACGCGGCGCGTTATGTGCTGCTGAACACCGAGGGTGAGGATACCGGGCTGTCCGGTGGTGACATTGTCCTCAGCGCCGCCGATCGCTGGATCCTGTCACGGCTCACCCGGACGACGCGGGTGGTTGCAGATGCCATTGACGACTATCGCTTCGATCAGGCTGCCCAGGCGGTGTATGCCTTCGTCTGGGATGAATACTGCGACTGGTATCTGGAGCTGGCCAAACCGGTGCTCACAGGAGCTTCCGAAGCGGCCGCCAGACGGGCCACAAGAAGAACCCTGGTGCAGGTGCTGGAAACGCTGCTGCGGCTGATTCACCCGTTCATGCCGTTCATCAGCGAGGAGATCTGGCAGCGAGTGGCACCGCTGGCGGGCGTCGGGGGTGAGACCATTTGCACCCAACCTTACCCGCAGGTGAATGGTAGCCTAATCGACAGTGCTGCCGAAGCCGAGATCGATTGGCTCAAGGCGTCCTTGCTGGGCATACGCCGGATCCGGGCGGAGATGAACATCGCGCCGGGCAAGCCGCTGCCGGTACTGCTCAGCCGGGGCGACGGCAGCGATCGCGAACGCGTGGCGCACAATAGGGGTTACCTGACACGGCTTGGCCGGCTGACCACCATCGAGTGGCTACCGGAGACAGCCGAGGAGCCCGATGCGGCAATCGCGCTGGTCGGGGACCTGCGTATCCTGATACCGATGGCCGGCTTGATCGACAAGCAGGCCGAGCTAACCCGCCTGGGCAAGGAAATCGACCGGTTGGTACGCGATCTGGAGCGCGGCGAGGCTAAACTTGCTAATCCCAACTTCGTCGACCGGGCACCGGCCGCGGTGGTGGCCAAGGAGCGCGAACGGGTTACGGGTGTCCGCGGTTCGCTGGAACAGCTGCGGATTCAGCAGCAGCGTATCAGCCGTTTGTGATGTGGATGGGTTGCTGCAGCATGCACCACCCCGGTCATGGTGCCCACATCGAACGTTGTAGCGACGCGCGCGATGGCTGATTTTCGCACCCACGTGATGGGGGCGGCGGTTGTCAGTGGGTTGGCTGCTACCGCCGTGGCCATGATCCACGCCGGCAGCGATGGTCAGGTGCTGGGCTATTTCGTTTTGGGTGTGGTTGGCGGCATGCTGCCAGATATCGATTCGGATGGCTCGATCCCGATCCGGGTCGCGTTCAATGTGTTGTCGGTAGTCACCGGCTTCGTGGTGGTGTTTCATTTCGCCAGCCTGTCGCTGGTCGAGTTGGTGTTGTTGGGCGGTGGGGCTTTCGCTCTGGTGCGGTTCGGTGTTTTCGACGTGTTCACCCGACTTACCGTGCACCGGGGGTTGATCCATTCCATTCCGGCGGCAGCCGTCGGCGGCCTGTTGAGCGTACTGCTCGGCCGACGGGTGTTCGCGCTCACGCCGATGGCAGCGTGGACGGCCGGCAGTTTCGTGGCGCTGGGGTTTCTGGTCCACCTGGCATTGGATGAACTCTATAGCGTCGACCTGATGGGCGGGCGGCTCAAGCACTCATTCGGTACCGCGTTAAGCCTGGGTAGCGGGTCAGACCCGCTTGGCACTGCGACGCTGTACTTCGCGGTGGTGGTGCTGTATCTCTGGTGTCCCCCGGTAACCGGTTTCTGGCATGCGGTGACCGATCCAGCCAGCTACCGGTTGTTGAGCGGGCGGCTATGGCCACACCATGGCTGGTTCGACGGAGTTCTCAATGGGCTGGTGGCCAGCTGGCGCTGACGGTTGAGGGTAGCCGACCAATGACTGATAGCGAAAGAGCATCGGAGTCGGCGACGCCCTGGCTGCGGGCACACGTTGCCTTGGATCCCTCTGTCATTGACCCCTCGGCGTCTCGTTCAAACGTAACGCTAGAGCTGAGTGTTGATGCCAAGGGCCACGGCCAGTTGAGGCGCCGCTCGGGCGATCCGGGCAGATCGCCCGAGCCGTTGCTGCAATTCGAACTGCAACCGGAGATGCTGGTTTGGCTGCGGACTGTTGCCGGAAGCGCGGGCGGTTCCTCCGGGCGCTGGCCGTCAGGTGTGGGTTCTGATCTGGAAACGCCGTTGTCGGCGCTCGAGCCTGATGAGTTGGATGAACTCGATGATGATCAGGACTCACGCCGCCGCAGCGGCGTGACCGGATCGCCCCGGCGTAGGCGCCGGCGCGGTGGTGGGCTGGGTACGCTTTTGTTTGTTGCCTTGCTGGTGTTTGTGGGGTGGCTGGGTTGGTATGGGTTACAGGGGCGTCCGATACCGGGCTATGAGGCTGCGGTGGAGGGTCTGGCCGGTCTCATGACGCGCGTGGTGCCGCCGCACCCGGCCAAGCCGCCGCGGGTCGGAACGGTCCAACGCTAATGTCGATTGCAGCGATGCCGGCGGGCGCTTTCGCAAAGCACTTTGCGCTGTGTATAGTGCCGCGACGTGGCAGCACTCTGGAGGCGGTATGGCGGGTTCCGATCGGTTTCGTTTCGATACGCTGAGTCTGCACGCGGGGCAGCGCCCGGATGGGGTCAGCGGTGCCCGCGCCACCCCGATCTATCAGACCACGTCCTTCGTATTTCAGGATACCGACCACGCCGCAGCTCTGTTCAACGGCGAGCGGGCCGGGCATGTCTATTCGCGCATATCCAATCCGACCAACGCCGTTCTGGAGGAGCGTATCGCCGCGCTGGAGGGCGGCATCGGCGCGATCGCGACCGCCAGCGGCCAGGCGGCGCTGCATCTGGCGGTGGCGACATTGATGGGGGCCGGAGCGCATATCGTGGCGTCACATTCGCTTTACGGCGGATCGCACAACCTGTTGAGTTATACCTTGCCACGATTTGGCATCACCACCAGTTTTGTTGATCCGCGTGATCCGGACGCGTTCCGCCGCGCCATCCGGCCCGAAACAAGGCTGCTGTTCGGCGAGGTGCTGGGTAACCCGGGGCTGGAGGTGCTGGACATTCCGGCGGTCGCCGCGGTGGCCCATGACCAGGGACTACCGCTGCTGATCGACGCGACCTTCACCACGCCATATCTGTGCCAGCCGTTCGAGCACGGTGCCGATCTGATCGTGCATTCCGCGACCAAGTTTCTGGGCGGGCACGGTGTCGCCATAGGCGGTCTGGTGGTGGACAGCGGACGGTTCGACTGGGATCGCTCCGGCCGGTTCACTGAACTGACCGAGCCCTATGCCGGCTTCCATGGTATGGACTTCACCGAGGAGTATGGCCCGGCGGCGTTTTTGCTGCGCGCTCGCAAGGAAGGGTTGCGTGACTTCGGCGCCTGCATGAGTCCGACCACGGCGTTTCATATTCTGCAGGGTGTCGAGACGTTGCCGCTGCGCATGGAAAAGCATGTCAGCAACACCCGGCGACTGGTCGAGTTTCTGGCTGCTCACGCTGCCGTGGAAATGGTCCATTATCCGGAACTGCCGGCGCATCCGGACCACGAATTGGCTCGGCGCTTGCTTCCGCGCGGTGCCGGCGCCGTCTTCAGCTTTGTCATCAAGGGCGGGCGGGCAGCGGGCCGGCGGTTCATCGAACACCTGGATCTATTCTCGCATCTCGCCAATGTCGGCGACGCGAAATCGCTGGTGATCCATCCGGCCAGCACTACGCATCACCGCATGAGTGCCACTGACCTGGCGGCGGCGGGTATCGCCGAGGGACTGATTCGGCTGTCGGTCGGACTCGAGGACGTCGGCGATCTGATCGACGATCTCGAGCGCGCGCTGCGTGCCAGCCAGAAGGCCTGAGAGGCTAGCGATGGAACTGACTGTCGACCGACACCACAGCTATGTGTACACCGGGACCCGGCCGCTGGTGGCAGGACGTCCGACCTGGCTGTTCGTGCATGGCGCCGGCATGGATCATTCAGTGTGGGTGCTGCAGAGTCGCTATTTCGCCTTTCATGGCTGCAACGTGTTGGCCGTCGATCTGCCGGGCCATGGGCGTTCTGGCGGGAATCCGGCGACGACCGTTGGTGCTGCGGCCGAGTGGCTGGTCCGCGTGCTGGACCGGGTCGAGGTTCCGGCGGCACGCATCGTTGGCCACAGCATGGGATCACTGGTTGCACTGGAGCTGGCGGCACGCTTTCCTGAGCGCTGTGACGCATTGGCGTTGCTGGGCGTAGCATCCCCTATGGCGGTTGCCGGTCCGCTGCTGGATGCGGCCCGCAATAATGATCCGGCAGCCGCCGACATGATTGTCGGCTGGGGCCACAGCGCGCGCTCGGCGTTGGGCGGCAATCCGCTACCCGGACTGTGGCTGCTCAATGAGAGCCGTTGCCTGCTGCAACGGGCGGCACCGGGAGTGATCTACGCAGATCTCAAGGCATGCAACGATTACACGGACGGTTTGTCCAGGGCTGTTACCGTGCGTTGCCCCGTCCGGGTGATTGCGGGGCAGGGTGACCGGATGACGCCCCGCCGCGGGGCCCAGGCCTTGCTCGACGCCCTGCCTGCAGTGGACAGCGTAATTATCCCTGGCTGTGGTCACATGATGATGATCGAACAGCCTGGCGCGACGCTGGACGCGTTACGCGACTTCGCCCGTCAGCTCAACCCTGGCACTTGACCATGAGTACCTGACCATCGTTGCGGATAATGGCACGGCAGTCACGCAGACGCGCCGGCGGGCTGTTGATGAACGGCTGACACCAGCTCTGATCGAGCTGGATGTGCTCGATTGTGCAACCCAGCAGCTGGTGACCGGCGCCGCGTTCCAGGCGCAGTATGCCGCGCACCTCGGTGTTGCGCCGGGTCAGATCACGCCCGCGATCAGGCGGACTGGAGGCCTGGTTGGGGCCGGTGGCGCGCAACCGTTTGAGAAGTCTGGGGCTGGGCTTGCCGGTGGGGGGTAAACCCTGCTGGTGCTGGAAGGTCCGGATGGCGGCTACCGTCTGCGGTCCCAAGTGACCGTCCACCGGGCCGGCGGCATAGCCCATGCGGTTGAGTTCGTACTGCGTGGCCTTGATCAGATCATGATTTGACAGCGTATTGGGATTGCCGCGCAAGGCCCGGGACACCGAAGGCCCAGCCGCCAGCGACTGCAGTAGTTGGGCCGACAATGCGCCGGTCTGGGCCAGCCGGTTGGCTTTCTGATACCGGCGGATGGCGGCAACCGTGGCGGAGCCCAGGCGCCCGTTGGTCCCGCCACGGTACACTCGTTGCTGTTTAAGCTGTTGCTGTACGCGTTCGACGACCTGCTTTTGCAGGGCCGCAACCCAGTGCTCGCCAATATGCCCGCTGGGCGCTACCCCGAGTTTGTGCTGAAACTTGCGAATGGCTTGGCGTGTCTGCGGGCCCAGGTGACCGTCAAGCGGGCCGGCTGCATACCCGAGGTAGTTCAGCCGGGCCTGCAGGCTGTGGACCAGTGCGCTCAGGTTCGTTTTACCACCGTGCCGCGTCAACACGTGGGCGGTGGCGCCATGGCCGTTGATCCGGGCCAGCAAGAGTGGGGTGAAGCCGTACCGGTCGACGGCGTTGACATCAGCACCTTGTCTGAGCAGCATTCGGACGCTGCGGGTCGCGCCCGAGCGGGCCGCCTGGTGCAGGGCATCGGCGTGAGCGACAGTGCTGAGCAGCAGGATGGCCGCCACTAGCGGCCAGCGGATCGGACGACGTGAATTCATGGCTGGCATGCTAGCATGTCCACTGTTTGGCTTTTATAGAATTTTTTGGTCCCGCATGGGGCAGACGCTATAGTGGTCCTGTTTGTTGGGGGGACGTGTTGCGATGGACATCACACCGTATTTGCGCCTGGTGGTCGAGAAAAAGGCCTCTGACTTGTTTTTCTATACCGGTGCGCCAGCCCATATCAAGATCGACGGTATTGTGCGTCCGGTCGGCACCGAACCGCTGGAGCCAGGCGACGTGCGTGATCTGGTCCATGCACAGATGACCGAACAGCAGGTGCAGCAGTTCCAGCGGGAACTGGAGCTGGATTTCGTCATTCAGCGCCCCGGCCTGGGCCGGTTCCGCGCGAACGCATTTGTCCAGCGGGGCGAGGTGGCGATGATCATCCGTTATATTCAGCATGTCATCCCATCGATCGAAAGTCTCAACCTGCCGTCGCAGCTCAAGGAACTGGTACTGCACAAGAACGGGCTGATTCTGGTGGTTGGCGCGACCGGTTCCGGTAAGTCGACCAGCCTGGCGGCGATGATTGACCACCGTAACGCGAGTCTGCCGGGGCACATTCTGACGGTGGAGGATCCGATTGAATACCTGCACAAGCACAAGCGCTCGGTGGTGGGTCAGCGCGAGATCGGGGTCGACACGCACAGTTATGAAAATGCCCTGAAGAGTGCCATGCGGGAGGCGCCGGACGTGATACTGATTGGCGAGATCCGGGATCAGGAAACCATGAGGTTTGCGATGCACTACGCGGAGACGGGACACCTGTGTCTGAGTACGCTGCACTCGAGCAACGCGCGCGCGGCGCTGGAACGGTCGGTGAACTTTTTCCCGGAAGGGGCGCGGGAGCAATTTCTGCAGGATCTGGCGCTGAACCTGCGCGCGATCATCTCGCAGCGGTTGATTCCAGACATCGACGGCAAGCTGGTGGCGGCGGTGGAGGTGATGCTTAACAGCCCGTTCATGGCGGAACTGATACAGAAGGGCAAGCTGGATGCGATCAAGGATGCCATGACGCGGGGTAAGGAGAGCGGGATGAGGACCTTTGATCAGGCGGTGCTGGAGCTCTACCGGGCCGGACGCATCAGTCGTGAGCACGCCATACGGTTCGCTGATTCCGGCAACAATGTGGCGCTTCAGATCCGCCTGAGCAGCGAACAGAAGGGCAACGGCTTCGCGGCCACCATCCAGCAGCACGACGGCTAGCCTGCTACCCGATGCGGTTGCGTAAACTGAGGCTGTCCGGTTTTAAGTCGTTTGTCGAGCCGGCTACGTTCGATGTGCCTGACCGGGCGGTAGCTGTGGTGGGTCCAAATGGCTGCGGCAAGTCAAACCTGATCGATGCGGTGCGCTGGGTGATGGGCGAGAGTGCGGCCCGTCAGTTGCGTGGCGAATCGATGGAAGACGTTATCTTCAACGGTTCCGCGAACCGCCAGCCAGTCGGCCAGGCCACTATCGAGCTGGTGTTCGACAACAGCGCCGGGCGGCTGGGCGGGCCGTGGGCCAGATACAGCGAGATTGCCGTCAAACGGGTGGTGAGCCGCGGTGGGCAGTCGACATATTTCCTCAATGGCAGTCGCTGCCGACGGCGCGATATTACCGATATCTTTCTGGGTACGGGTCTGGGTCCCCGTAGCTATGCCATCATCGAGCAGGGTCTGATATCCCGCATCATCGAGTCGCGGCCGGAGGATCTGCGGCTGTTCCTGGAGGAGGCTGCCGGGATTTCCCGCTACAAGGAACGACGCCGCGAAACCGAAACCCGCATCCGCCATACCCGGGACAATCTGGCCCGGCTGAGCGACCTGCGCGACGAGCTGGAGCGGCAGTTGCGCCATCTCCAGCGCCAGGCGCGCAACGCTGAGAAATACCGCGAATACCGGGCCACCGAGCGTCTTTGCAAGGCCAGGCTGCTGGCACTGCAGTGGCAGACGCTGGATCAGGATCTGCAGCAGCAGACGGTTCGCATCAGCGAGGACCAGACCGCCCTGGAAGCGGTGCTCGCTGAGCAACGCCACTGTGAGGCCCGTTTGGTCGAGGTTCGCGAACGGCGGACGCTGGCCGGGGAGCACCTCGACCAGATGCAGCAGCGCCATTATCAGCTGGCCGGCGAGATCAGTCGTGCTGAACAGACGCTCGAGCATCAGCGCCAGTTGCGCCAGCAGCAACAGAGCGAGCATGACCGTGTCGGAGCCCAGCTGGCCGAGCGCGAACGACAGCGTGGCACGGACCGCGATGAACTGGAGAATGTGGAGCGGGCGTTGGCCGCCGCGGTGATCACCGAACAGGACCGGGCCGAGGCGAGTGACTCCGTTAGTGTGCAGTTGGCGCGGGCCGAGCAGGAACTGCATCAGGCCCAGCAGTACTGGGAGCAGTTCAACCAGCAGGCGGCGGGTCCACAGCGCCAGGCTGACGTCGAACGGGCCCGTATCGAGCACCTGGAACGCCAGCAACGCCAGTCCGGTCAGCGTCGCGAGCGGCTGCTGGCCGAGCAGGAATCGCTGGCGGCGGGTTCCGAGGCTGAAATAGCGACGCTGCAGGCTGCTGTGGCGGAAGCCGCGCGCCGGTTGGGCGATGCCGAGGCAGAGCTGGCCCGGGTTCGCGGGCGCCGGGCCGAACTCGACCGTGAGCGGACGGTGGCGCTGGAAACTCAGCGCGCGGCTCAGCATCACCAGCAGAGCGATCAGGGACGTCTGACGTCGTTGCAGACGCTGCAGGAGGCGGCCTTGGGCACCAGTGGCGGTGAGTTGACGCGTTGGTTGGCGGCGCGCGGGCTGCAACAGGCGACCCAGCTGGCCGAACACGTCGACGTCGAGCCGGGCTGGGAGTCGGCCCTGGAGACGGTGCTGGAGGACTGGCTGGATGCCCGCTGCATCGGCTTCGAACGGTTCGATGCGACCACCCTGAGCGAGCGACCGCCCGGTCCGCTACGGCTGCTGCAGGAGTCTGCCGCGCCTGCTGCTGGCGTTCCTGGGGATACTTTGGCAGCCCGGGTCAGCGGGGCTACGGCACTGCAACCGCTGCTGGCGTCCATCATCGTGGCTGACGGTCTGGTTGAGGCCCTCGAGCGATGCCAGACCCTGGAGCCGGAGCAGTCCGTGGTGACTCGTGACGCTATCTGGTTGGGTCGACACTGGCTGCGGGTCCGGGGTAGTGGTGACGGGGATGACGGCGTGCTGTTGCGTGAGCGGGAGATCCGCTCCCTGGAGCACCGGTTGACAGCCGATGTGCACGGTGTGCAGGCCTGCGACCGGCGGTTGCAGGAACTCGATAGTGCTTTAAGTGAGGCCGATGCTGCAGCACAGCGGTATCAGGAACAAGTCAACCAGAACTACCGTGAACATGCCCGGCTGCAGGAGCGGTTGACCGCGCTGGTTCGCCAGCAGCACCTGCACGAGGAGCGCCGGCAGCATCTCCAGGATGAGTTGCAGGAACTTGAACTCCAGATAGGCGAGGTCGTTGCAGAACTGGGCTCAGCGCGTCAGCGACTGGAGACGGCATTGGCTGAGAATGAACGCTTTGCGGGTGAGCGCCGGCAGCTGACCGAGCAACGCGAACGCCTGCAGTCAGCGTTGCAGGCGGTCCGGCATCAGGCGGATCAGGCCCGTTCTGAACAACAGCGCCATGCGTTGGAACTGCAGCAGTTGCGCAGTCGCGAACAGGCTTTGCAGCTCGGCCTGGCGCGGTTGCAGGAGCAATCCCGGGAATTGCGAGAACGCCACCAGGCACTGGCCGCGAGTCTGGCCGAAGATCCGGAACCGCCGCTTCGGGCCGCACTCGACCGGTTGCTGGAGCAGCGACTGGCGAGTGACAGCACCGTAGCCGAAGCGCGCCAGGCGGTCGCCGAGCAGGATGCGGCGGCCAAAGCACTTGAACAGCAGCGTGGCCAGGCCGAAAAGCAGGCCTATTCGCTACGGGAGCGACTGGAACGGCGCCGGTTGACGCCAGTGAGGCTGGCGTCAAGCGTCAGCATCTGCTGGACCAGCTGGCGGAACTGGAAACCACGCCGCAGAGCGTATTGGCCGAACTGCCGCAGGCGGCTGACGAACAGAATCTCACCGACGAGTTGCAGCGCCTTGGCGAACGTGTCCAGCGGCTCGGTGCAATCAATCTGGCCGCGATCGAGGAGTACCAGCAGAGTGCCGAACGCAAGACGTACCTGGACTGCCAGGACGCCGATCTGCGCGAGGCGCTCAGCACCCTGGAAACCGCGATGGCGCGAATTGACAGGGAAACCCGGACCCGTTTCAAGGACACCTTCGACCACCTCAATGGTAATCTGAAGGCGCTATTTCCGCGGCTGTTCGGAGGCGGCCAGGCTTATCTGGAGCTGACGGGCGAGGATTCCCTTGACGCCGGTGTGGCATTGATGGCGCGACCGCCCGGTAAGCGTGTCGGGCATATCCATTTGCTGTCCGGTGGCGAAAAGGCCTTGTGTGCACTGGCACTGGTGTTCGCCATCTTCCAGCTTAACCCGGCGCCATTTTGCATGCTGGACGAAGTCGATGCACCGCTAGACGATGCCAACGTCGGGCGCTTTGGACGGTTGGTGCAGGAGCTGTCCGAGCAGGTTCAATTCATTATCGTGACCCATAACAAGGTCACCATGGAACTGGCCCAGCAGTTGGTCGGGGTGACCATGTACGAGCCTGGTGTGTCGCGACTGGTAGCAGTGGATGTGGACGAGGCGGTGCGCTTGGCGGCAGTATAATGAGCGACGCAAGCGGAGGAGTGAGTGGTGGTTGAACTGCGGTTGATCTTGCTCGGCATCGGGTTAGCCGTCATCACGGCGATCTATCTGTGGGGGATACGGGCACGTATTCGCGCTCGTATCGCCGAGCGCCGGCGTCGACGGCAGGCGCTGGTCCCGGAAAACGAATCACTGCTGGATGGCCAGGAGCGGGTGAGTCCGTTGCCTGAAGACGAACCGGCGCCCACCCCGCCCGGCGGCATTTCGGCCGACCAGACGGCTGCAGTGGAGGCTATCGCGAGTACAGCGGCGGAACAGGCGACTGTGAGCGCCACAGGCCGGGCAGCGGACTCCGGCCAGCGGCTGAGTTGGAATCCCTGAAGCCACGGTCGGAAGTTCCAGGCTCGCCGGGATCGCGAGTCTCAGACCCGAAACCCGCGCCGGCGCGCCGGTTGAGGCGGATTCCACGGCACGATCGGGTACTGCTGATGAGACCACCGCCCGATCGTCCAAGCCCGGCAGGGCGTCGGGCGGCGTTACCACCCGGCCGGCACCGGCCCATACGGTGCCGGGCCGGCCGTCGCGCAGCCCGGCTGGCGAGGTCGCCGGCCGCAGGACCAAGGACAGATGACGGTGCTGCTGACAGTAATGGCACCGGCTGGGCAGACGTTCGCCGGTACCGCCGTCGCGGCAGTGCGCGATGACTTACACCTGCAATTGTCCGCCGGCGGGGTGTGGGAATGTCTTGGTGACGGTTCAGGCGATCAGCGAGCGATTTTCGGCATTGCCCATCTGCGCGAACCGGGAACATTCGACCGTGAGCAGTTGGCGGCCTTGCGCACCCCCGGGTTGCTGTTGTTTATGAAGCTGCCGGGACCGCTCAGGGCGGTGCCGGCCGTCGACCGGATGATTGCCGTGGCCGGCCAGATCGCGCGCCGGCTCGGCGGCACCATGTGCGATGATCGGCGGAGCCGGATGAATACCAGGGTATGATCAGGTTGCGGTCGGAGGCGGCGAGTCGAGCGGCAGGCAGCGCCGGTCGATTCATGACCGTCCCCGGTCGGGTTCGGGAGCGTGGCAACGACCTGCGGCGCGCCATTGAACATCACAACTATTTTATTACGTACTTGATGATCCTGAGATCCCGGACGCCGACTATGATCGGCTGTTGCGCGAACTGCAGCAACTGGAACAACAATATACCGAGCTGATCACTCCCGATTCGCCGACCCAGCGGGTCGGTGCGGCACCCGCCAGCGGTTTTACCGAAGTCGAGCACCGGGTGCCGATGCTGTCGCTGGACAATGCCTTTAGCGACGAAGAGGTTGTCGCTTTCGACCGACGCCTGCGGGAGCGGCTTGAAATCGACACGGTGGGCTATGTTGCTGAACCCAAGCTGGATGGATTGGCGGTAAGCCTGCGTTATGAGGACGGGCGTCTGGTGCGTGGTTCAACCCGGGGTGATGGTACCCGCGGCGAGGATGTGACCCATAATATACGCACCATCGACGCGGTCCCGCTGCGGTTGCGCGGCCAGAACTGGCCCGCAGTGCTGGAGGTGCGCGGCGAGGTGTTCATGCCCAAGGCCGGATTCGAGGCCTTCAATCGGCAGGCTGTGGCACACGGCGAGCGGACTTTCGCCAACCCGCGCAACGCCGCGGCTGGCAGTCTGCGCCAGCTGGATCCGAAAGTGACGGCCAAGCGCCCGTTGGATATTTTCTGCTATGCCCTCGGCGAGGTCGATGGCGGTGAGACGCCTGAATGCCAGAACACGCTGTTGGCCTGGCTACGCGATCTGGGCCTGCGCACCAGCCCGGAATGGCGCCGTGTCGAGGCCGTGACCGGTTGTCTGCAGTACTACCGGAATCTGCAGTGGCGGCGTGACGACCTGGACTACGAGATCGATGGTGTGGTCTACAAAGTCGATCATTTCTGGCAGAGACGGACACTGGGCACCGTCGCGCGGGCGCCACGCTGGGCCATAGCCCACAAGTTCCCGGCGCGCGAGGCAGTTACCAGAGTGCTCGCGATTGAGGTCCAGGTCGGACGTACCGGTGCCCTGACGCCGGTGGCGCGGCTGGCACCGGTTACCGTGGGGGGTGTGACGGTAACCAACGCGACGCTGCACAACCTGGACGAGATCCGCCGCAAGGATGTGCGGGTCGGCGACACGGTGACTGTGCGCCGGGCCGGTGACGTGATACCGGAAGTGGTCCGGGTGGTGACTGAGCAGCGCCCGGCCAGCGCCGCTGATTTGACATGCCGGACGCCTGTCCCGTGTGTGGCTCGGCGGTCGAGCGGGTCGATGGCGAAGCCGTGCACCGCTGTGTCGGGGGCTTTCCTGCCCGGCCCAGCGGCGTGAGTCATTGAGGCATTTTGCCAGCCGCCGGGCCATGGATATCGACGGCCTGGGCGACAAGCGTATTGAGCAACTGGTCGACCGCGAACGGGTCAGCAGTCCGGCCGATCTGTACCGGCTGGATGCCGCGGCGTTCGCTGGCCTGGACCGCATGGCCGCGAAGTCGGCGGCCAATCTGATTGCGGCCCTGGAGCGCAGCAAGGCAACCACATTGGCCCGGTTTCTCTACGCCCTGGGCATCCGCGACGTCGGCGAAGCCACCGCGCAGGCACTGGCGGCCCATTTCGGCACTCTGGAAGCGCTGCAGCAAGCCGATGAAGAGGCCCTTCAGGCGGTGCCGGACATCGGCCCGGTGGTGGCGGCCCATGTCCATGCCTTTTTTCGGGAGAAGCACAACCGCGACGTTATCAACCGGCTGTTGCAGGCCGGCATCCACTGGCCGGACGTGGCCCGCCGCCGCGAAGCGGCACCACTGAGTGGGCGCAGTGTCGTGCTGACCGGCACGCTGGAGGCATTCACCCGGGACGAAGCTAAGGCCCGTCTGGAAGCGCTGGGTGCCAAGGTGACGGGTAGTGTTTCCGGCAACACGGATTATGTGGTTGCCGGGGTCAATCCGGGCGGTAAATTGGCTAAAGCCCGCGAACTTGACGTGCCCATCATAGATGAAGCCGCGCTGCAGGCATTGCTGCGTGGCGAAGCCCTACCGCCAGGAGATTAAGCATGACTCAATATCGCATCGCCGTGATACCCGGCGACGGGATCGGCCGTGAAGTAGTGCCCGAAGGCCTCCGTGTGCTGGAGGCAGTGGGGCGTCGCTTCGCGATTAGCTTTGAATGGGACGAGCTGCCCTGGAGCTGCGAGTACTACGCGCAACACGGGCGCATGATGCCGGCTGACGGACTGCAGCGGATCCGCCATCACGATGGCATTTTTCTGGGTGCGGTCGGTTACCCTGGAGTGCCGGATCACGTGTCGCTGTGGAACCTGCTGATCCCGATCCGGCGTGAGTTCCATCAATACGTCAATCTGCGCCCGGTACGGTTAATGCCTGGCGTTCAATCGCCCTTGGCGGGACGCGAGCTCGGCGATATCGACTATCTGGTGGTGCGCGAGAACAATGAAGGCGAATACTCGGAGATCGGTGGCCGCCTCTATCACGGTAGCGAGGACGAGATCGCCGTGCAGCAGAATATGTTCACCCGCCGCGGCGTCGATCGCATTCTGCGCTATGCCTTTGAACTTGCAGAAAAGCGCCCCAAACGGCATCTGACCTCGGCGACCAAATCCAATGGCATTTTCCACACCATGCCGTTTTGGGACGAGCGTTTCAAGGCCATGGCCGACTACTATCCTGAGGTGCGTACCGACCAATACCATATCGACATTCTGTCGGCGCATTTTGTGCTGCACCCCGACTGGTTCGACGTCGTGGTGGGTTCGAACCTGTTCGGCGACATTCTGTCCGATCTGGGGCCGGCTACGACCGGCACCATCGGCATCGCACCCTCGGCCAACCTGAATCCAGAGCGTGAGTTTCCTTCAATGTTCGAACCGGTCCACGGTTCGGCACCGGATATCGCGGGCCAGGGCATCGCCAATCCGATCGGTCAGATCTGGTCAGGTGCCATGCTGCTGGACCACCTGGGCCATGACGAGGCCGCAGCCGCGATCGTGAAAGCGATCGAGACGGTGCTTGCTGAGGGGCCGCGGACGCGGGACATGGGCGGTAATGCCAGTACCGAGGAACTGGGCCGTGCGATTGCCGGGGTATTGTGACGATGCGGGCGGTGCTGCTCAGTGCTGGTGACGATCCGGCGGCATGGCGGGACGCCTTCACCCGGGCCATGCCGGAGCTCAAGCTGGCGATTGGCATGGATGTACCCGATCCCGAAACGGTCACCGCCGCGCTGGTGTGGAAGCCGCCGCCCGGCGCGCTGGCGCGCTTTCCGAATCTGCGGCTGATCCACGGACTCGGCCATGGCGTGGATTATTTGTTCGACGATCCGGAATTACCCCGCGGCAGGTGCCGATCGTGCGCTTGGTCGATCCTGAGCTGGTCCGGCTCAGATGAGTGAGTATGTGTGCGCCGCCGCCCTCTGGTGGCACCGCCGGTTCGACCAGTTTACCGCACATTGCAGCGGGCTCGCTCGCTGGGAACAACTGCAGCCACGGCTGAGCAGCTACCGCCGCGTGTCGGGTGGGTATCCTCGGCCTGGGCGCCATCGGAGCGCGACTGCGCCCAGCCGTCTGGCCGTGACTGGGGTTCACCGTGCATGGCTGGAGTCGGCAACCCAAGCAGCTCGATGGCATTGTCTGTCACCATGGGGGTGAGGGGCTCGACGCCTGTCTGTCCGCCAGTCATATTCTGGTGTGCGTGTTGCCATTAACAACGGAGACTGCCGGGATCATCGATGCGGCGAACCTGGCAAAGCTCCCGCAAGGCGGTTGTTTCGTCAACGTTGCCCGCGGCGGCCATGTGGTGGAGCCTGATTTGCTGGCGGCACTGGACAGCGGACAATTGTCCGCGGCCATGCTGGATGTCTGTGCTGAGGAACCGGCGCCGCCTGATCACCCGTTCTGGACTCACCCGAAGGTTCGGCTGACGCCTCATATTGCGGGCCTCACCATGGCCGGAAACCGCGGCGCCGGTGATCGCGGATAACCTGCGCCGGCTCG
>CAVQMB010000036.1:0-15853 GCA_963713445.1 uncultured Gammaproteobacteria bacterium
CAGATGAATGGCTGTCCAGGACAGAACCCGGCTTATCGGCCAACTCCTTTTACCCTTCCTGTTAGACCGCATTGCAACGTCCTCGCGAACCGTATTCCGGTAGGGGTTCCGTGCCCCATGGATTCCTGTGGCTATGCTGTTTGCCAAAAAAATCAACTAATCTATCGATTCTCGTAAAACTATTGATTTTTATGGATTTTTATAATCTATACCAGTACTTGCGTTGCTTGACAGCATGGTGAAGCCATACCTATAGTGTGTCACAAAGTGGGATAAAGTGGGAATAAGGGATTTTTCTGGGCGTTCAGAGAGACATCATTGTTCAGGGGCATAAATCCAATATCGCTGGACGCTAAGGGTCGGATGTCGATGCCGACCCGTTACCGACCGCGATTACAGGAGCTTTGCTCCGGGAAGATGATCATCACCATCGATGCAGACCGGTGTCTGTTGCTGTACCCGTTATCGGTGTGGGAGGAGGTCGAAGAACGCTTGCTTTTGCTGTCGAGCACCGATCGGAAGGCGCGGGCACTGAAACGTTTGCTGTTGGGGCATGCGGAAGACTGCGCGCTCGATGGGAATGGGCGCCTGCTGTTGCCAGCGGCGTTGCGCGAATTCGCCAATATTGCGAAACAGGTAGTACTGGTAGGTCAGGGCAACAAGTTTGAAATCTGGGATCAGGCGACCTGGTATCGGGAGCGGGACGAATGGATCGACGTTCAGAGCGGAAACAGTACTCACAGCGACATTGAGTCGTTGTCGTTCTGAGCGGCGATTAGCGTGGAACTGAGTCATCAGCCGGTGCTTCTGGCGGAGGCGCTGGAAGCGCTGGTGACAAACAGGGATGGAATTTATGTGGATGCGACCTTCGGCCGTGGTGGTCATACCGGAGCTCTTTTGCAGGCGCTCGGTGCCGGTGCCCAGGTGTTGGCGCTGGATCGCGATCCAGCCGCGGAGCAGGTGGCGCAACGGCGCTTCGGCAGCGATGCGCGGTTTGCCTTCAGGCGCTGCCCGTTCAGCGAGCTCGGAAACGCGTTGACAGTCAACGGTTGGCAAGGCGCAGTACAGGGAGTACTGCTGGATCTGGGGGTGTCGTCGCCCCAGCTGGACGATCCGGCGCGCGGTTTCAGTTTTCGTTACGATGGGCCTCTGGATATGCGTATGGATCCAACTACAGGCACGAGTGCCGCCGCTTGGCTGGCCCGCATCGGAACCGAGGATCTTGCTCGGGTGTTGCGTGATTACGGTGAGGAACGGTTTGCCCGCCGGGTTGCGCGGGCTATCGTGAAGGCCCGCGCCGAGGCGCCGATTGTCACCACCGGCCGATTGGCTGCTATCGTGGCGGCGGCAGTCCCGACCCGTGAACCCGGCCAACACCCTGCCACCCGCAGCTTTCAGGCGCTGCGTATCGTAGTTAATCATGAACTCGATGAGATCAATGCAGTGTTGCCGCAGGCCGTGGCAGCACTGGCGCCAGGCGGTCGCCTGGTCGTGATCAGCTTCCATTCACTGGAAGACCGTCAGGTCAAGCGTTTCCTGAGGCGTGAATCAAAACCCCCGGAACTTCCGCCAGGACTTCCGGTGCCTGTCAGTGCCCAGCCGCGGGCGCGGCTGCGCCTGCTGGGTCGCCGTCAACGGGCCAGCGCCGACGAATGCCGCCGCAATCCACGTGCCCGCAGCGCTATCCTGCGCGCAGCGGAGCGGGTCGCATGAAACATCTGATGGCGTTGACGCTGTTGGGCGTTGCCGTGCTCGCCAACGGTATTGCCGTGGCCTACGGCGAGTACCGTAGCCGCAGCTTGCTCAGTGAACTACAGACACTACGTCGCAGCGCCAACGAGTTGCAGGTTCAGTGGCAACAGCTGCGATTGGAAAAGAGCACGCTCGATGCGGAATCCGTGGTCGACCAGGTCGCCCGCGACCGCTTTGGTATGACGGTGCCCGACCTTGCTGATATCACCTACGTACGGCGGTAAGCCATGACGCCCGAGCGCTATCTACAGGAAGGCCAGCACCGCAAGCGCCGCCGGGTCATCCTGCTCCTGCTGGGTTTGGCAGCCGTCGGCATTGTCGTACGGGCCGTTTATCTGCAGCTGTTCCAGGAGAAATTCCTGCGTCAGCAGGGTGACGCTCGCTATGCCCGCGTGGTGCGGATTCCGGCGCATCGGGGTATGATCCTGGACCGCGATGGCGAGCCATTGGCGGTCAGTTCGCCGGTCGAGTCGATCTGGGTCGATCCGCCGGTCACGCTCGAACACCGCGCTCAGCTGCCGCGCCTGGCCACCGCATTGCAGCTCGATCCCAAGGCGTTGACCGAGCGATTGGAAAAGCTGGCGCAGGCCGGGCGCCGGTTCGAGTATCTGCGTCGCCAGATGGCGCCCAGCGCAGCCCATTCGATTGTGGCGTTGGGTATTGCCGGCGTCCATGAACAGCGCGAATACCGGCGTTATTATCCCGATGCCGAGGTCAGTGCCAATCTGCTCGGCTTCACCGACATCAACGATCACGGGCAAGCCGGCCTGGAACTGGCCTACGATCATGTGTTGCGCGGGCGACCGGGCCTGATGCGGGTAGTCCGCGATCCCTTCGGCCACACGGTCGAAGAACTGAAGACCATTCGTGATCCGCGCTCGGGTCACAACCTCATGCTCAGCATTGATCGGCGAATTCAGTACTATGCCTATCGCACCCTAAAAAGTGCGGTGCTTAAGCATCATGCCGAAGGGGGGTCGGTGGTGGTGCTGGATCCCAATACCGGTGAGGTGCTGGCGATGGTTGACCAGCCCTCGGCCAACCCAAACGATCGCAGTCAGCGGCGTAGCGAGTGGCTGCGCAACCGCGCGGTCACCGACGTGTTCGAGCCGGGGTCCACGCTTAAGCCCTTCACGGTAGCACTGGCGCTCGAGCACCATTACGTTAAACCGACTACACCGATCGATGCACGGCCGGGCTATTTCCGTATCGGCCGCAATGTGGTGCACGATGTGCACGACTACGGCCTGATCGACGTGGCCCGGGTCATCATCAAATCGAGTAACGTCGGTATCAGCAAGATCGCCTTGATGATGCCACCGAAGTATCTCTGGCACATTTACAAGGCGATCGGGTTTGGTGCGCCCAGCGGGCTCAATCTACCGGGCGAGCAGGCCGGTGTGTTGACCAACTACCGGGGTTGGGGTGATTTCGAATATGCCACCCACGCCTTCGGTTACGGCGTGTCGGTGACCACACTGCAGCTAGCGGAGGCCTACACCGTGCTGGCTTCAGGTGGCGTAAGGCGCCCCCTGACCCTCCTCAAACACGGCGATGCGCCCGTGCATCAGGTCAGAGTCTTGTCGGCCAAGGCGGTCGGCCAGGTGATGAAGATGCTGGAGAAAGTTGTCAGTCGGGAAGGAACCGCCGTGCGTGCCAAGGTGCCCGGTTACCGGGTCGCGGGTAAGACCGGCACCGTGCACAAGGTCGCCGATGGTCACTACCTGCCGAATGACTACTACGCGGTATTCGTCGGACTGGCACCGGTCAGCCACCCCGAATTCGTGATCTCGGTGATGGTCAACGACCCCAAGGGGTGGGACTACTACGGCGGCGAGGTGGCCGCACCGATATTCAGCAAAGTGATGGGTAACGCACTGCGGTTGCGCGGTATACCGCCCGATAGTATGGGTGGCCTGCTGCAGACCGCTTCGCGCTGACGCTATGAACGACACCTCCGCCCCAGTCGCCTTGAGCCACTTGCTGACGGGGTTGGCGGTGGTGCCAACTGAGTGGGAACGCCCGATTGCGGCGCTGGCCAGCGATAGTCGCCGGATCGAGCCGGGGGCGCTGTTCCTGGCGCTGCGCGGCAGCCAGCACCACGGGCTCGATTTTCTCGATACCGCGGTGCGCTCGGGCGCTGCCGCGGTGGCCTGGGAGCCGCCTTATGCCAAACCGTTGCCCACTACCGATCTGCCGTTGTTTGCGGTCGAGCAGCTGAGCCGTTGTCTCGGGCAGATTGCCGGTCGTTTTTACGATCAGGCGGGTACAGGTCTCGATCTAATAGGGGTCACCGGCACCGATGGCAAGACCTCGACGACGGCCTATCTGGCGCAGGCGCTGCATCAGCCCGACAGCCCATGCGGTTTGCTGGGAACCCTGGGTTACGGTGTCTGGGGTGACCTGTGCAAGGCCGGGCTGACGACGCCGGATGCGCTGACCATCTGGCGCTGGCTGGCGGCCCTGCATTCCCGCAAAATCCGCTATGCGGCGATGGAGGTTTCGTCGCACGCGCTTGCCCAGGGGCGTGCCGACGGGCTCGCTTTCCAGGTTGCGGTGCTGACCAACCTGAGCCGCGATCACCTCGATTATCACGGTGACGAGGCGGCTTATGCCGCCGCCAAACGGCGCTTGTTTAGCGACTTGCTGCCGCGCTATGCGGTGCTCAATCTGGATGATCCGTTCGGCCGTCGGCTCGCTGCCGAGCTTGGGCCGCGGGCGGTGGGGTATAGCTTGGCCGGTGCCCGTGATCCGGGGCTGGCGGGACTGGTCAGCGGCGATGACTTGGAACTGGGGCCGGATGGTCTGCGGCTGCGGATTGCCTCGTCCTGGGGTAGTGGAGAACTGGTCAGCGGGTTGCTCGGGCGTTTCAATGGCAGCAATCTTCTGGCGGCGTTGGCGACGCTGCTAGTGTTAGGGCTGCCGTTGCCCGATGCGTTGCTGCGACTGGCAAGGGTACATAATGCGCCCGGTCGCATGGAACGTCTTGGCGGCGACGGCCAGCCGCTGGCGGTGGTCGACTATTGTCATACCCCCCAGTCTCTGGAGCAGGCGCTGACAGCGCTGCGTGGCCACACCCGCGGCCGCCTGTGGTGCGTGTTCGGCTGTGGCGGCGATCGCGATCCCGGCAAGCGTCCGTTGATGGGGCGTATTGCTGAAACGTTGGCCGATAGCGTGATCATCACCGACGACAATCCGCGGACCGAAAATCCGGACGCGATTGTCGCGCAGATCCAGGCCGGGCTGACCACGCCCGCAGCCGGCTGGGTCCAGCGCGACCGGGCCACGGCCATCCGCACTGCCCTGACTGCAGCCGCGGCCGGAGACGTCGTGCTGGTCGCCGGAAAGGGGCATGAGGACTATCAGATTTTGGGGACGCGGCGGTTGCCGTTCAGTGATCAGGCCGTAGTGCGTGCTTGGCTGAGGGAGCAGAGCATATGATTGCCTACGATCTGGCGCAGGCGGCCAGTGTGGTCGGTGGTGAGGTGCGCGCAGGAAGTGCTGCGGGGGGGCGGTTCCGTGGCCTCAGCACCGATAGCCGTCGCATAAAGCCGGGGGAGCTGTTCGTCGCGCTCAGGGGTCCCAGCCACGACGGTCACGACTATCTGGCCGGGGCTCTTGAGCGCGGCGCGGCAGCAGCGCTGGTTGAGCAGTTTCAACCGTTGGCACTGCCCCAGTTGCGGGTCGCCGACAGCATTCGCGCACTCGGCCGATTGGCCGCGACCTGGCGGCGCCGGTTCCGCTATCCGCTGATCGCACTGACTGGCAGCAACGGCAAGACGACGGTCAAGGAGATGCTGGCCTCGATTCTGCGCCAGTGCGGGCCGGTGCTGGCGACGGAGGGTAATCTCAATAATCATATCGGCGTACCGCTGACGCTGGCCCGGCTGGGATCGGAATATGCTTATGCCGTCATCGAAATGGGTGCCAATCATGTTGGCGAGATCGGTTATTTGACGGCGCTGGCGCAACCCGATGTGGCTCTGGTGACCAACGCCGGACCGGCCCATCTCGAAGGTTTTGGCAGCCTCGACGGTGTGGCGCGGGGCAAGGGTGAGATTTACCAGGGACTGGGTGCCGAAGGCATCGCCGTGATCAACGCCGATGATCACTACGCTGATTACTGGCGCAGTCTGACGACAGGGCACCGGGTCATTGATTTCGGTCTCGAACAGCAGGCACTGGTGCGCGCGCAGCAGCCTGCGGCCGGTGGCAAGCGGTTCGCGCTGCGGCTGCAGGATGAGGCTGTGGGCGAGGTCTGCGTGCCGCTGCCGGGACGCCACAATATCCGCAATGCATTGGCAGCAGCGGCGGCGGCTCATGCCGTTGGGGTGCCTGCTGGCGCCATTGTCGCTGGCCTGGCGGCGGTACAGCCGGTTGGCGGGCGGCTGCGGGCTGTGGCGGGTTGCTATGGCAGCACGGTGCTGGATGACAGCTACAATGCCAATCCGGCTTCGCTGGCGGCTGGAATGGAAGCACTGGCCGCTGCGGGTGGAGCAGGCTGGCTGGTGCTGGGCGATATGGCAGAGTTGGGTGCGGATGCGGTGGCGCTGCATGCGGCTGCCGGCACCCAGGCGCGGACGCTGGGGATCAGCCGGCTGTTCGCGGTCGGGCCGCTCAGCGCCGCAGCCTGTGAGGCCTTTGGCACAGGCGCCGCTCATTTTGACGATCAGAGCGCGCTGATCGAGGGCCTGACTGTGTCGTTGAAGGCGGCACCCACGCCGCCACAAATACTCGTCAAGGGCTCGCGCAGCATGCGCATGGAACGGGTGGTGACAGCTCTTGTCAACTCGCCGCAGGAGCACGCGTCGTGCTAGTGGCTCTGACCAACTGGTTGACGATCCACGTCTACAGTGGCTTCAATGTCTTCCAGTATCTGACATTCCGGGCCATTCTCGGGGTATTGACGGCCCTGGGGATTGCGCTGGTGGTCGGCCCTACCATGATCCGTCGCCTCAACCTGCTGCAGATCGGCCAGCAGGTGCGCAATGACGGTCCCCAGAGCCATCTGGTCAAAGCCGGCACACCCACCATGGGTGGCGCGCTGATCCTGGTCGCGGTCGCCGTCTCGACGCTGTTATGGGCCGATCTGACCAATCGCTATATTTGGATCGTGCTGCTGACCACGCTGGCGTTTGGCGCGATCGGCTGGGTCGACGATTACCGCAAGCTGGTGTTGAAGAACTCCAACGGGCTGGCGCCACGCCACAAGTACCTGTGGCAGTCGCTGGCCGGCCTGGGTGCGGCCGTGGTGTTGTACCTGACCGCGCCGACATCGGTCGAGACCACGCTCATCGTTCCGGTATTCAAGAACGTGGCGGTGCCGCTGGGCTGGTTGTTCGTGCCGCTGACTTATCTGGTTATTGTCGGCTCCAGCAACGCCGTCAATCTGACCGATGGCCTGGATGGCCTGGCGATCATGCCGACCGTGATGGTCGCTGGTGCCCTGGCCGTGTTTGCCTACGCCTCCGGAAATTTCAAGTTCGCCGCCTATCTCGGTATTCCCTATGTCGCCGGCGTGGGCGAGATTGCTGTATTCTGCGCTGCCCTGGTCGGGGCCGGGCTGGGCTTTCTCTGGTTCAATGCCTATCCCGCGCAGGTGTTCATGGGGGACGTCGGTGCGCTGGCGTTGGGTGCGGCACTGGGTGTTGTGGCCGTGATTGTGCGCCAGGAACTGGTGCTGTTTATCATGGGCGGCGTGTTTGTCATGGAGACGGTGTCGGTGATTCTGCAGGTGAGTTCGTTCAAGCTGACGGGACGGCGCATCTTCCGGATGGCGCCGCTGCATCATCACTACGAGCTCAAGGGCTGGCCGGAGCCGCGCGTGATCGTGCGGTTCTGGATCATCACGGTGATATTGGTGCTTATTGGTCTGGCAACGCTGAAGATTCGGTGATCATGGACGGACTACCGGCGGCGATCGATCTGGAAGGCATGAGTCTGGTCGTGGGGCTGGGTCAGAGCGGGTTGTCGGCGGTGCGTTTACTGGCATCCCGGGGGCGCGATGTCATGGTCACCGACAGCCGGCCGAATCCGCCCGCACTGGCCGCACTACGGCGTGACTGGCCCAATGTGCCGTATCGCCTGAACGGTTTCTGCGAGGAGGCCTGTGCCCGGGCCGCCCGGCTGATCCTGAGCCCCGGTGTGTCCTCGTCCGATCCGTTGATCGCCGCCGCTGCGGCTCGCGGCCTACCCGTAATAGGGGACGTCGAACTGTTCGCCCGACTGGCCACAGCACCGGTAGCCGCTATAACCGGTTCTAATGGCAAGAGCACCGTGACCACTTTGCTCGGCAGAATGGCCGCTGCTGCGGGCACTCGGGTTGCCGTTGGCGGCAATCTGGGACCGCCGGCGCTGGATCTGCTCGATGAGTCCGCCGAGCTGTACGTGCTGGAATTGTCCAGCTTTCAGCTGGAGACGACCACCAGTCTCCACGCGCGGGCCGCTTGCGTGCTCAACCTGAGCCCGGATCACCTGGACCGTTATGCTGCTTTCAGTGATTACGCTGCCGCCAAGCAGCGGATTTTCAGGGGCCACGGTGCCATGATTCTCAACGCCGACGATGCCGCTGTCATGGCCATGGCAGAACCCGGCCGGACCCAGTACCGATTCACGCTGGGCGAGCCCAGCGACGGCGAGTTCGGTCGCCGCTGGCACGCCGGCGAGCAGTGGCTGGCCTGTGGCAGCGAGCTCGGGTTACCGATGCGGGAACTCGGCCTTAATGGGGTACATAATCACGCCAATGCGCTGGCGGCCCTGGCGATGGGTCGGGCATTGGACCTGCCGCTGCCGGCGATGCTGGCCGCGCTGCGCGAATTCCGCGGCCTGCCGCATCGTTGTGAATTGGTCGCCGAGCGCGCGGGTGTGCGCTGGTTCAACGATTCAAAGGGAACCAATGTGGGCGCCACCGTGGCGGCCATCGAAGGCTTGCCGGGGTCGCTGGTGCTGCTCGCCGGCGGTGACGGCAAAGGGCAGGATTTCAGGCCGCTGGCGGAGGCGGCGCGTCACAAGGTCAAAGCGGCGGTGCTGTTCGGGCGCGATGCCGCGCGCATTGCTGCCGCCCTGGCCGGTACGGTCCCGTTTGAACTTGCCGACGATCTGACCGAGGCGATCGCCCGGGCTGAGCAACATGCGGTACCCGGTGACAACGTTGTGTTGTCACCCGCTTGCGCCAGCCTGGACATGTTTGCCAACTATGAAGCACGCGGCCAGGCTTTCGTGGCTGCGGTACGGGCCCTGCCGCCATGCTGACGCCATCTCTCCCTGCCGCTGCGGTGCGTCGTTCCGCTCTGCCCGTGGATGGCTGGCTACTGGGTTCGGCGTTGTTGCTGGTCGGGCTGGGACTGCTGATGGTGACGTCGGCGTCGCTGCCACTGGCCGGTGCTCATGGCGGTGATCCGCTGCGGTTCCTGATTCGCCAGTCGGTGGCGCTATGCGTCGGGCTGGCCATGGCGGCCCTTGCGTTGCGCACGCCGTTGCAGCGCTGGTTCCAGTATGGCCCCTGGTTGTTGTTGGGCGCGCTCGGTTTGCTGCTGCTGGTGCTGGCTCCGGGGCTCGGGCATGAGGTCAACGGCAGCTCGCGTTGGCTCAGTCTCGGACCGGCTCACGTGCAGGTTTCGGAACTGGCCAAACTGTTCACCTTGATCTACGTTGCCAGCTATCTGCAGCGTCACGGTGCCGAGCTTTGCACCTCGATGATGGCCATGTTGCGGCTTATGTTCGTCCTTGGTGTGGTCGCGATTTTGCTTTTGCTGGAGCCGGATTTCGGCGCTGCTGCCGTGCTGGTGGCAGTGGCATTGGGCATGGTGTTCCTGGCCGGGATCAAGATCGGCCGTTTTCTGCTGCTGCAGAGCGTGATCTTCGTTGGCATGCTGGCGCTGGTGTATTCGTCGGTCTACCGCTGGAAACGCATGACCAGTTTTGTCAATCCATGGCGGGATCCCTACGGCGACAGTTTTCAGCTGACCCAAGCCTTGATCGCGATCGGACGCGGCGGTCCGCTGGGTGTTGGTCTTGGAGACAGCATTCAGAAACACTATTACCTGCCCGAGGCGCATACCGATTTTCTGTTCGCTATTCTGGCGGAGGAACTGGGGCTGGTCGGCGTGCTGGTCGTCATTGCGTTGTACGCGGTGCTGGTCTGGCGGGCATTCGTCATTGCCCATGCCGCGCTACAGCAGGGCCAGCGCTTCGCCGCTTATCTGGGCTACGGTATCGGCATGCTGTTCTCGCTCCAGAGCCTGATAAATATCGGGGTCAACATGGGGGTTCTGCCGACCAAGGGCTTGACGCTGCCATTTCTGAGCTACGGCGGCAGCAGTCTGGTGGTGATGTGTCTGGCCCTGGGGCTGTTGCTGCGGATCGATCTGGAAACCCGGCGCAGCACGCAAGCGGCTGCGCCAGACGCCACGGAGGCCACGCCGTGATGGCACCGGTGTTGATCACCGCGGGCGGCACCGGAGGCCATGTGTTCCCGGCCCTGGCGGTCGCGGAACAGCTGCGGGCGCTGGGCGTGCCCGTGGTCTGGCTGGGGACCCGCCGCGGTCTGGAAGCGCAGCTGGTGCCGGCGGCCGACATTCCCATCGAGTGGCTGGAAGTGAGCGGATTGCGTGGCAGCGGCTTGAAGCGCCTGCTGAATGCGCCGCTGATGCTGCTGCGCGCGGTGCTGCAGGCTGTGGTTATCGTGCGCCGGCTGCGGCCGCGGCTAGTACTGGGTATGGGCGGGTTTGTTAGTGGCCCGGGCGGTGTGGCGGCACGTTGCCTGGGCATCCCACTGGTCGTGCACGAGCAGAACGCCATTGCCGGCATGACCAACCGCTGGCTGGCACGGCTGGCGACGCGCGTGCTGGAGGCCGTCCCCGGGACGTTTCCCGCCGCGCGCCGGGCCGAGGTGGTGGGCAATCCAGTGCGCCCGGATATTGCCGCCCTGACGCCGCCCGCGGCCCGACTGAGTGACCGTCGTGGCCGTGGTCGTCTGCTGGTATTGGGTGGCAGTCAAGGCGCCCGAGCCCTGAACGAGATGCTGCCGGCGGCCCTGGCGCGGATTGATCCCGCTGAACGGCCCGAGGTGTGGCACCAGACCGGCAGCCGCTGGCACGAGCAGACCGTGTCAGGTTATCGGGCCGTTAGCGTGACAGCCCGGGTGGAGCCTTTCATTGATGACATGGCCCGGGCCTATGGCTGGGCTGACCTGGTACTGTGCCGGGCCGGCGCACTGACCGTGGCCGAGCTGGCGGCGGCGGGTGTGGCCGCGTTGCTGATTCCGTTCCCGTTTGCTGTCGACGACCATCAAACCGTCAACGCCCGGTTTCTGGTGCAGGCCGGCGCGGCCTGCTTGCTGCCCCAGGCTGAGTTGTCGTCGGGCCGGCTGGCGGAGCAGCTCACACAGTTGTTCGGCGACCGGCCGCGGCTGCTTGCTATGGCGACGGCGGCGCGCAATGAAGCACGTCCGGATGCCGCGGCGGCGCTGGCCCGGATCTGCCTGGAGGTGGCGCGGCCATGATACCGGTCCAGGTCGATAGCCAGGACATGCGCCGTATCCACAATCTGCATTTTGTCGGCATTGGCGGTTCCGGCATGTGCGGCATTGCCGAAGTGCTGCTGAACCTGGGTTACCAAGTGTCGGGCTCTGATCTGAAGCCTTCGGCGATCACGCAACGGCTGGCCGAGCGGGGGGCGCGGGTTTATCAGGGCCATGCGCCGGCCCATATCGCGGGCGCCGATGCGGTGGTGATCTCGAGTGCCGTGACGCCGGACAATCCCGAGGTGACTGCTGCCCGGGCAGCCCGCGTCCCGGTGGTGCCTCGGGCCGAGATGCTGGCCGAATTGATGCGTTTCCGCTACGGCATTGCGGTCGCCGGCACTCATGGCAAGACCACGACCACCAGCCTGATCGCCAGCCTGCTGGCCGAGGCCGGGCTCGATCCCACCTTCGTCATCGGTGGCCGCCTCAACAGCGCCGGCAGCAACGCACGCCTGGGTGCCGGGCGTTATCTGGTTGCCGAAGCCGACGAGAGTGATGCCTCCTTCCTTTATCTCAAACCGATGCTGGCGGTAGTCACCAATATCGACGCCGATCATCTTTCGACCTATAGCGGCGATTTCGGGCGATTGCGCGATACCTTTGTCGAATTCCTGCATCATCTGCCGTTCTATGGGCTGGCCGTGGTTTGTGGCGATGATCCGCAGGTGCGCGAGATTTTGCCACGGGTCGGGCGGCCGTTGCTGACTTACGGTACCGGGCCCGATTGCGATCTGCAGGCGACCGATATCCGCCAGGACGGCATGCGCATGCAGTTTCGGGTGCGCTTGCCCGAGGCCGCCGAGAGCGATGATTTCACCCTCAACCTGCCGGGCCGCCACAGCGTGTTGAATGCCCTGGCGGCGCTTGCCATCGGCCATGAGTTGGGCATAGCCGTGGCCACCTTGCAGCGGGGACTGGCCCGGTTCCAGGGCATTGGCCGGCGCTTTCACCAGCATGGCGAACTGGCGCTGCCAGGTGGCGGCTCGGTGACGCTGATGGACGACTACGGCCACCATCCTCGTGAGCTTGCCGCCGTGCTGGGGGCCATCCGGGGTGGCTGGCCCGAGCGCCGGCTGGTGCTGGCGTTTCAACCCCATCGCTATAGCCGCACCCGGGACCTGTTCGAGGACTTCGCCAGCGTCTTGTCGCAACCAGATGCGCTCGTGCTGACCGAGGTCTATGCGGCCGGTGAACTGCCCGTGGTCGGCGCCGACGGTCGCAGTCTGAGCCGCGCGGTGCGCGCCCGCGGCCGGCTCGATCCGGTGTTTGTGCCGGCCGCGTCCGATCTGGCGGCGGTGCTGCCAGGCGTGTTGCAGGATGGCGATATCCTGTTGTTGATGGGGGCGGGCGATATCGGAGCAGCGGCGGTCCGGCTGGGTCGGTCAGGACTTGCGGAGGCGCGGCCATGACGTCCCAGATGCGCGCTAATGGCGCCACCAGTCCGTTGCGGGGCGAGCTGCGTCTGTATGAGCCGCTGGCGCGGTTTACCTCATGGCGTGTCGGCGGGCCGGCGCAGCGTTTCTACAAGCCGGCCGACCTGGATGATCTCAGCGTCTACCTGCAGACGCTGCCGGCAACAGAGCCACTGTTCTGGCTGGGGTTGGGGAGCAACCTGCTGGTGCGTGACGGCGGTATTCCGGGCAGCGTGATCGCGACCCTGGGCGCGTTGCGGAAGCTGACCCGGCTGGGCTCGCGGACCGTGCGCGTCGAAGCCGGTGTGCCCTGCGCCAAAGCAGCCCGCTTCAGCGCTCGTCTGGGGCTCGGCGGTGCGGAATTCCTGGCGGGTATACCGGGTACCATGGGTGGCGCCCTGGCCATGAATGCCGGGGCTTGGGGTGGCGAGACCTGGGAGCGCGTGCTGGCAGTGGAGACGGTCGACCATAGCGGCCGGCGCCGTCTGCGGCGTCCGGCGGAGTTCGATATTGGCTACCGCCAGTGCCGGGGTCGCGACGGTGAGTGGTTCGTGGCCGCGCGCCTGGCGCTGGAGCCGGCCAGCGCTGAGCAGTCGCTGGATTTGATTCGCGAGTTCCTGGAGCAGCGCAATCTGAGCCAGCCGACCCGGGTCGCGAGCTGCGGTTCGGTGTTTCGAAATCCGCCCGGCGATCACGCCGCCCGGCTGATCGACGCAGCCGGACTCAAGGGCTATTGCATCGGCGGTGCGCAGGTGTCTTCCAAGCATGCCAATTTCATAGTCAACACCGGCAATGCGAGCGCAGCGGATCTGGAGGCCTTGATCCACCATGTCCAGCGGCGGGTTGCCGAGGTTCACGGGATCCGGCTGGAGCCGGAAGTGCGTATCGTCGGTGTAAGCGAGAGCCTTCTCGTCAATCCGGAGGGTGGACGATGCTGAAAAGACGCAACGGCGCCAGCCGGCGCCAGATCCGCGAGCGCCACGGAATCGACTGGCGTCGCTGGACGGCACTGCTGACGTTGGCCGGGTTGCTACTGCTGGCAGGCTGGGGCGTGCGCCAGGTCCTCCAGCCAGGTCGTTTCCCGCTGCGCTATGTGTATTTCCGTGGCAAGCTGGGCCATCTAAAACAGCCGCAGCTGCGTACGCTGGTGGCCGACCAGCTGGGACGCAATTTCTTCCGCCTCGATCTGGCTGCCCTGCAGAACCGTTTCATGCGTGAACCCTGGGTTGCCGCGGCTACCGTGCGCCGGTTGTGGCCAGACAGTCTTGAGGTCAAGCTGCGCGAGCGCGAGGCGGTTGCCTACTGGAATCAGAAGCAGCTGCTCGACGCTCAGGGGCGGTTGTTTCAGCCGCAGCCGCTGCCGGCTGACCCGAGCTGGCCGCACCTGCAGGGACCAGAGGGCCAGGCGGCTGCTGTGCTGGCGCGGTACCGCGCGTTCAGCAAGTTGCTGGGGCCCCTCAGCCTGCATCTGGCCAAGCTGCGTGAAGGGCGTTATGGTGCCTGGAGCGGCCAGCTTGACAACGGCTTGGAGATCAAGCTCGGCCGCTATCAGGTGGGGCAGCGGCTGCGGCGCTTCATACTGCTTTATCCGCGGATACTGCAGCCACAACTGGCCCAGCTTGCCGGAGTGGACTTGCGTTATCCCAATGGCGCTGCGTTGCGCTGGAGTCAGCTACCAGCCGGCGCGACTGCCTTGGCGCAGCGGCAACATCCGCACGGCGCAATGCTGGCGGCGGCAGATTAGCACAACGGATCGACTACTTTATGGCACGCAGAGACGACAAAGAAATGATCGTGGGGCTGGACATCGGCACCTCCAAGGTGGTGGCCATTGTCGGCGAGATCGACGCGGACGGCATGCTGGAGGTGATCGGGGTCGGCACCCACCCCGCGCGCGGCCTGAAAAAGGGTGTGGTGGTTAATATCGAATCGACCGTGCAGTCGATCCAGCGTGCCTCGGACGAGGCTGAGCAGATGGCCGGTTGCCGGATTCACTCGGTTTTTACCGGGATCTCCGGCAGTCACATTCGCAGCATCAATTCGCACGGGATGACGCCGATCCGAACCGGTGAGGTGACCGCCGCAGATGTGGGCCGGGTGCTGGAGTCCGCTCGTGCGGTGGCTATTCCGGCCGATCAGAAAATCCTCCATGTATTGCCGCAGGAATACATCATCGATCAGCAGGAAGGCGTGCGCGAACCGGTTGGCATGTCCGGGGTACGGCTGGAAGCCAAGGTGCACCTGGTCACCGGCGCGGTCAACGCGGCCCAGAATATCGTCAAGTGCGTGCAACGTTGTTCGCTTCATGTCGATGACGTGATCCTGCAGCAGCTCGCTTCGAGCGAGGCGGTACTCACCGACGATGAACGGGAACTGGGGGTGTGCCTGGTCGACATTGGCGGTGGCACAACCGATATCGCGGTGTTCACCAACGGCAGCATCAGTCACAGTGCCGTGATTCCCATCGGCGGCGATCAGGTCACCAACGATATCGCGGTGGCGTTGCGCACGCCGACCCAGCTGGCCGAGGGAATCAAGCTCGAACACGCCTGCTGTCTGAGTCAGCTGGTGACCACTGATGACATGATCGAGGTGCCCAGTATGGGGGAGCGGGCACCGCAGCAACTGGCGCGTCAGAACCTGGCGGAAGTCGTGCAGAATCGCTATGAAGAGCTGTTCGAGCTGGTGCATGACCGGTTGCAGCGCAGTGGTCTCGAGAACCTGGTCAGTTCCGGCATTGTGCTGACGGGCGGCAGCGCCCAGATCCAGGGTGCCGTGGATCTGGCCGAGGAAGTTTTCCAGATGCCGGTCCGACTGGGCGCGGCGCACGGGGTCATTGGGCCCGCGGCGGTGATCAGCAGTCCGGCCTATGCCACGGCTGTGGGGCTGCTGCTGTTCGGTCACCGCCATCAGGCACTGAAGGAGAATCTAGCGATACCGGATGACAGTCGGCGACTGTTTGAACGGATGAAGAGTTGGTTCAAGGGCAATTTCTGAATGGGGCGGAAGTCTCCAAGTGGCCCTAAGTGTCGAGGGAAGCGGCCTCACAAAAAATCGCGAATGCATGGTTGAAAGTCACGCTAGAACGCTGAGGAGCGCATCATGTTCGAGCTGGTGGATGGCAAAGAAAACGCAATCATCAAGGTTATCGGGGTAGGTGGCGGTG
>CAVQMB010000037.1:0-88079 GCA_963713445.1 uncultured Gammaproteobacteria bacterium
AGATAACGGACCAAAGAGCGTGCCAATAAGACGACCCGGATATTTCCCATTTCCATCCTATCCAAGCTCCGTTGGATCAATTCCTCACTTAAGCATTATCTTCTTTTTGGGCAGCACTTTAAGGTTTTGCTTTGGGATCACTTTGATATTTTTCTTCGAGTTAGAGTCGGTGCATCTAATTTTAAAATAGCCTTTCTCTGACGTCTGTTCATACGGCGATGTAACCTTGACGGCAATCCAGCCATCCATATCGTATTGGGCGACTGATTTAATGCCGGTTGTTATGGTCTCTTTGTTATTCACCGCTTTGGAGTAGGTGTGAGGACTCTCCCCTGACATGCTGGTAACGTATTTATAGTCAATGTATCCGCTTCCATGCGTTACGAAGATGCTGCCCTTGGCAATGTCAATATTGCCCTTTGGGCATGGTCCGACATAGTCGATCCCCTGCATCGTCAATACGAAGCTATCAACGCCTGGATAGGCAGCAGAAATATTCAGGGTATATTCATTGTTGCCATATGATGCCTCACTCAACCCGTAGACCTTGAAAACCAGTTCATAGTCTCCCTCCTTGAAGGTGTGTGTTGGCGTTCCCGGCCATAACACCGGCCACCTAATATCTACAACGCTACCGGCAGTCAACCCATAGATATAGGATGTAGATGACTCGGCACCTGCCATAAACTCAGATTTGCAGTTCGATGCATGCCCCTTCCAGACGAACGTACAACTCTTCAGCTCGACACTTATTACCTTGAGCTTGGGAATTGGGGCGTCTCCAATATTTTTGACCCGTACCTTAAATATCGGCATGGCTTCGCCAACGTTATAGGTTGATTGAACACCAGAGATTGATTCGATGGTTAGATCAGGCATGGCGATAACAGGTGATGAAACCGCTAACAAGGCCGCCATAACCAAGAGGGCTATATAGGAAGGCCTGCTGTCTACAGTTCTGGTTGCATGGCCTTTATCTTGCTGGTAACAATTCATGTGATGCATAAATCGTCTCCCCATTACGCATATCCTATGCGGGTGTTGATTGTTAATGCCAGCTTGTAAGGAAGTCAGGGAAAATGCAATGCCTGTTGCTGTGATGTTTTCGTCTTGCTACTTGGTAAAGTCTCAATGGATACCCTCTAGGGAGAGATGAATTTACTTTCTATAAAATCCTGGGACGGGTTGGTGCGATCGACGACGAGGAGATCCTGTTCCGCGAGCCGCTCGCCTGGCACGGCCCGATCGTGATGAACACGCAGGCCAGGTTGCAGCAGGCGGTCAGCGAGCTGCGCGCCGACCCGTTCATCCGCGATTGAACGAGGTACGCGGCGCCGCTGGAGCCCTGTTAATTTGAGCCAGAGCGCCCGCGACACATGAGCCGGACTCTTCCTCCCCTTGGGGGAGACGTGAAGCGCGTCTGGGGTCCGCGCCTCGATCCAGTTCAAGCCAAAGGGTGTTCTACCCCGCCGCCGCTGCCGGCACTTCGTCCTGTTCCAGCCTGCCGTCGCGCAGGTGGTAGATGTGGTCGAAGCGGTCGAGGATCATCTCGTCATGGGTCACGACGATGATCGCCGCGTCCTGATCGACCGCCACTTTGCGCAACATATCCATGACGATGCGCCCGCGCTGGGAGTCGAGCGGCGCGGTCGGCTCGTCGGCGAGAATGATGCGCGGACGATTGGCCAGCGCCCGCGCGATCGAGACCCGCTGCGCCTCGCCGCCCGACAGTTGCGACGGCATGGCGTGCTTGCGGTGACCGACGTCGAGATAGTCGAGCAGTTCCACCGCCCGCGCGTGCGATGCCTTGGCGCTGTAACCGGCGAGTTGCAGCACCATCGCGACATTGTCGGTGGCGTTGAGGAACGGCAGCAAATTGGCCTGCTGGAAGATGAAGCCGACCTTCTCCAGCCGCAGCTTGCGCAGGTCGGCGCGCAGCCAGTGGTCGTCATAGACCGTTTCGCTGTCGAGCGTCAGGCGTCCGCCGGTCGGCGTCATGATGCAGGCGATGCAGTTGAGCAGCGTGGTCTTGCCGGAGCCGCTCGGCCCCATCAGCCCGACCACCTCACCGGGAAACACATCGAGGTTGATGTCAAGCAGCGCGTTGACCCGCGCGCTGCCGCTGCCGAAGCACTTCGATACGTGCTCGACCTGCACCACCGCTTGTTTGCGTGTTTCGGCCATGACACTAACCCGCCGCCGCCAGCGCTTCCGCCGGGTCCACTTTCAGCGCCAGCCGGATGCCGAGCGTGCTGGCGGCGAGACACACCAGAACCGTAATGATGAACACCACGCCGACGCTGGTCGGGTCGATCACCAGCCGGCGCGGAAAATAAGGCTGGAACACCACCACCAGCCCAAGCCCGATGAAATAGCTGACGATGCCGAGCGACAGCGACTGCTGCACGATCATGCCGATAATGGTGCGATCGGGCGCGCCGATGAATTTCAGCGTGGCGATCGAGCGCACTTTGTCCATGGTCAGCGTATAGATGATGAGCGCGATGATCACCGCCGACACGATCACCAGCAGCACCATGATCATGAGCTGCTGCTTGCGCGCCTTTTCGATCACCACCCGGGTCAACAGATGCTCCTGCTGCGCCTCGGTCAGCGCGGCGAGATGCTTCCAGCGCGACAGTGCGCTGGCGACCTCATTGACCGGCACATAGGGCGAGACCCGCGCGATCACCGCGTTGATCTGGTCGTTGCTCTGCCCGGCGCCGCCGCGCGCCGCCTCGCGACGCACGGCCGGCGGCGCCAGCTCGAACTGCAAGGCCTGCGCGTCACGCAGCGTGATATAGGCGACCGGATCGCCCGACGACGTCACCTGGTTGCGCATCAGGCCGACCACGGTGAATTTGTGCCCGCGCGTGCCGAGCGTCACCTCCTGGCCGAGCTTCAGCCCGGCGCGGCGGTCGACCACCATCTCATAATGGCTGCGCAGGATGCCGCGCCCGGCCTCGATCCTGGGTGGGCCGCCCGGCCGCCCCAACTCATAGCCGACCAGGAACAGCGCGGCTCGGCTGGCCGTTCACAGTGGCCTGGATCGACTGGTAGGTGACGCGCGCCGGCGCGCTCGACGCCATAGACCCGGCTGACCAGTTCGCGGGTATCGCCGGGGATGCGCGAGGATTCGGCGAACGGCCCGAGCGTGCTCGCCTCCACCACCCAGAGATCGGCATGGGCCGCGCGCACCTGGCGCAGCGCGTCGTCGATCAGCCCGCCATAGACCGCGGTGATCATGATCACGATGCCGAGCAGCAGGCTGAGCCCGAAATTGGTCAGCAGGAATCGCAGCAGGTTGTGCTTGATGTCGCGGTAAGCGAGGTTCATCGCTGTTACCCGCCGCTCGCCTTGGTGTCGACGATTTTGGCCCCGCGTCCGACCCGTAAGCCGCGCCCGAATTTCGTGACCACCTTGGCGCCCGCCGGCACGCCGCCGGTAATCTCATAGCGTCCGTCGAGCAGCCGGTGGCCGAGCGTCACCACGTGCTGACGCAGCGTGCCGTTCTCGACCGTCCATACCGTGCCCTTGTTCTTGGTCAGCCCGACAATTGCCGCTTCCGGCACCAGCAGCGCCTTCGGCAGCGTCACCGTGGTGATGTAGACCTCGGCCTGCTCGCCGAGACCGGCAAAGGCCGGGAATCTTGTCGAAGGCCACCTCGATGCGCCGCTCCTCGTTGACACGGTCGCTTTCCGGCTCGATGCGCGCCACCTTGCCTTTCAGGCGCTGGCCCGGATGTGCGCGCAGCACGATCTCGGCCGGCTCACCCACCTTGATCTCGCCGGACTTGCTCTCGTCGATAAGGCCAGCACCCAGATGGTTTTCGGATCGATCAGCGTGAACACCGGCTGTCCCGCGGGCAAGGCGCTGCCAAGCTCCTTCAACCGCGCCGTCACCATGGCATCGTAAGGCGCCGCCAGCGTATGAAAATCCAACTTGGCGGCTTGCAGTTGCTGTTGCGCCCTGGCGTCGCTGATCGCGGCCTTAGCCACCGCAATATCGCTGTTGGCGAGGCTCACATCGGCGGCTGCCGCGTCCTGCGCGGCCTTGGCCGATTGCGCCGACTCCACCGAGGTGATGTTGGTCGCCGCCAGCTTCTGCCGGCGCTCGTTGAAGGTCTTGGCGTTGGCATAATTGACCTTGGCCTTGTCGACGCTCGCGCTGGCGCGCTGCAGGCTGGCCTCGGCCTGTTGCACCGCGGCAGCGGCACGCGCGACCTGGGCGCGCTGCTCGCGGTCGTCGAGCCGCGCCAGCACCGCGCCTTTGGCGACCCGATCACCCACGTCGGCACGTAGCTCGGTGAGCACGCCAGCAACGTTAAAGCCAACCTGCGACGTCACCCGCGCCTCAACGGTGCCGAGGCCGAACACCTGCACGGCGACGTTCTGCGCCGCGCTCGCGACCTGCACCTTGACTGGACGCAGCAGCGCTGCCCAGGCCGCGAACCCGATCCCGGCGACCAGCACCACTGCAATGGCAATCGAGGATAATGCGTTTCAATGTCATGGCACTTCGACCTCTGCGACCCGCATAATGATCCCACAGGCGGCGGACGCCACATTGACCAAGATCAACGGCGGCGATCTTAGCAATAGGTGTAAAGAGCCGCCGGCGATGCTCGCACGCTCGGCCATCAGCCGGATCGCTGTGAGGTCACCCGCGAGCGGGTGCATATTGATTCGTTCGGGGTCTAACGGCTGTTGAACCATTTCGAGCCGCCTCGTGCATTGCTACCGGCAAATCCGGCCACGATTGCTACACTGTTTAAATGGTTTAGATTTTCAGAGGTCCACCATGAGCAGACCCACAAAAGAGGAACTGAACGCGGCGCTGGCTGAAGCCGGCCGCATGCGGGAACAGGGGGAAGACCCTCACCACATCGCCAAGTGCCTGTTAAATCACAACTATCGGCTCAAACAGTACGAGCAGTTGTATGAGTCGACGGGGCGTTACCTGCACTCCGGCCAAAACGATGTGGAACACGGCAAGTTATTGCGGCTACTGGAAAAAATCCGTAGCGACGAGGAACATCCGGGGCTGAGCAATCGCTGAAGCCCGGCCTCAGCTTTGCGCCCTCCCCCAGCATCCGCCACAAGTGGTAACCGCTGCCGCAACCGATAGCCAGCACGGTGCGGTCTTTCAATGATGCAATGTGCGGCTGTACCCGCCGCCATTTCCAGTCGGGAGGGTAGAAAGAATAAGCCACATACCCGGCGGATGACAGACGTCTGTGGGCGGAGTCTTGGGAGAGATTTTGCGATGTGGCTAGGTGGTGAATGGCGCCCGCCAGGGTTACGGCCCCGTTTTTGCCCTAGTCGGTCGGGATCCTGGAGCCCGGGACGGGTTGGTGCCCGAGGATAGCCTTAGGATGCGGTGCGGTCACCATAACTCGAACAGAATCCGCGCCGTTTACAACAGCTGAAGGCCACCAACCGCTCAGCGCGGCAATCGCCGCACCGAACCCGCAGAAAGCCGTGTTCCAAGATACCGCACCTGAGGAGGTGTTCAAACTCGCGCCGTACGTAGTCCGGCAACGACCGGCCCTGGCTGGCCAACAGATCGAGAAAGCGGGGGTAGTGGCGTCTCGACAAGCTGGTAGCGCAGCGTCCGCTCGGGGCGGCGTCGCTCATACTGCCTTTCGACCTTACCTGTATCGGCCTCCCTGGCCGTCTGACGTTCCATCGGATCGAGGCTCCCTGACCTGTCCAGATCAACCTACAGTTCCAGTTGTGGCATCTGGCGTTTGATCTCGTTATTCAACCTTGACGGCCTGTTGGTTCAGGCCTGGGGAGCGTGGCGGCGCATCACGGAATGCGCGCGCCGCATGATGCCCGGCAGACTAACACCATCGCCAGCCGTTTAAAGCGGCATTACAGGCACGTTAATCCCATTGCATGGCATGCATTACTGGCATCCAGTGCGGCCCGCTGCCACAATGGCAACATACTAAACCTTATGAGGTGTAAAAATGCCAGAGGGTTATGATCTGATCGGCGATATCCATGGCCAGGCCGGCAAGTTGCACGCGTTGCTGGACAGACTCGGCTACCGGGACGACGGCTGGGCTTATCGTCATCCCAGCCGTCACGCCATCTTTGTCGGCGACTTTGTCGACCGCGGCCCACGCCAACTGGGGACCGTCGATATCGTCCGGCGCATGGTCGATGCCGGCAGCGCCCAGGCGGTGATGGGTAACCACGAATTCAACGCCATCGCCTGGTCTACGCCCGATCCCGATGCGGACGGTGAATTCCTGCGACCGCACAGCGACAAGAACCGGCGCCAGCACGCCGCGTTTCTGCGCGAGGTCGAGGATCAACCTGATGCACATGCCAGTCTGATCGAATGGTTTTACACGCTGCCGCTGTGGCTGGACCTGGACGGCGTGCGGGTGATCCACGCCTGCTGGCATCCGTGGCATCAGGATTACCTACAGGACCAACTCAGTATCGGCGATACCCTGACCGAGGACCTCCTGATCCGGGCCAGCCGGCGTGGATCGCCTGAATATCAGGCGGTGGAAACATTGCTCAAGGGCATGGAGGTAACACTGCCGCCACCCCACAGCTTTACCGACAAGGACGGCCACGTGCGCCACCAAATCCGCACCCGCTGGTGGGACAACAGTGCCGACACCTATGCCAGCGCCGCCCTTCTCGGTGCCGACATCAAGGCCACGCTGCCCGACGACCCGCTGCCAAGCGACCGGCTGCTCGGCTATGACGACCCGCAGCCGGTGTTCTTCGGCCACTACTGGATGACCGGCACCCCACGGTTGCAAGCGCCGCGGGTCGCCTGCGTCGACTACAGCGCCGGCAACGATGGGCCATTGTGCGCCTATCGCTGGCAGGGTGAAGCCGCGCTGCGCCCGGCACATTTCGTTCTGACGGACTGACTATCGGCGGAACGTCTTTACTAAGCCGAAAGGATCCGGCCCGAACGCAGCAAGCGGGTCACGCTCAGGCGTTTTCAGACCGGTCGGTCAGTCCGTGTCGGCCGGATAGACGCCATTTTCGTCGTGCACTTCGCGCCCGCTCACCGGCGGGTTGAAGCCGCAGACCACCCGCATGCCGTTGGGGCCGCCGCGCAGGTAGTGCTCGTCATGCTGGTCGAGTATGTACACCGTACCCGGCACGATCCTGTGCTTCTTGCCGTCGGCCACGGTCTCAACTTCACCCTCCCCTTCGATGCAATAGACCGTCTCCAGATGGTTCTTGTAGTGGATATGGGTCTCGGAATTGGGATAGATCGTGGTGATGTGGAATGAGAACCCCATGTTGTCGTCTTTGAGGCTCAGGCGGGTGCTTTCCCAGGTTTTCGTTACCACACGGCGGTCGGTCTTCTCGCATTCTGCCAAGGTGCGGACAATCATCGTCGTTCTCCACTCATCAATGTCGGTTGCTTGAAATAGCGCAGCAAAATCCCCACTGCGCCGGCCTTGAGCCGTCTGCCGTATCGGTCGCCCGTCCCCGGGTGAATGCGTCGCGAATCGCGCTGATAACAGCCAGCCCTTGTTGACGTCAGGCTGCCCGGTCGGTTGCGCTCCATTCTGGAGTCAGACTTGGTGCGCGACCGGCCCCGCTTCGCGAAGCCCCGGGTCGGCTACACGCGCTCTTAAGCGGGCTGGATCGGTTTGATGGTGCTGCCTGCAGACAGCGCTCGGCCGGGTACGCCTATAATGCTAGCAGCTTGCGCCAGCCCGTGGCCAGGCGCTCCAGGGGCTGGCGCGACACTGAGCTGCGGTATCCGGCATCTAACCCAACGGACATTCACCGGCCATGTCACTGCTTACCGAGATCGCGGTATTCCTTGCCGCCGCCGTCATCGCCGTGCCGCTGTTCCGGCGCCTCGGCCTCGGCGCGATCCTGGGTTATCTGGCCGCGGGGGTCGCCATCGGACCCTGGGCGATGGGATTCTCCGGCGACGTCGAGGGTGTGCTGCACTTCGGCGAGATCGGCGTTGTGTTCCTGTTATTCATCATCGGACTGGAGCTGCAGCCGGCCCGACTGCGCGCCATGCGTCGCACCATCTTCCTGCCCGGCACGCTGCAACTGGTGGTGACAACCGCCATTCTGGCGCTGGCCGGCCGGGGCCTTGGCCTGGGCTGGACCGCAGCCATCGTGGTGGGGCTGGCGCTTTCGCTCTCATCGACAGCATTCGTGTTGCAAATGCTGGCCGAGCGCCGGGTGTTGAAGAGCGCCCACGGCCGGGCCGCCTTCGGCATATTGCTGTTCCAGGATATCGCCGTGATCCCCATGATTGCCCTGCTGCCGTTCCTGGCCCCGGGCTCGGCCGGCGGTTCGCCGGCCGAGCTGGTAGCGGGGGCTGGCAAGGTCGTGGTGGCGGTGGTGGCGTTCATTGTCGGCGGCCGCTTGCTGCTGCGGCCCGTGTTCCGCGCCGTCGCCCAGGCCCGCCAGAGTGAGGTCTTTACCGCCGCGGCCCTGCTGCTGGTACTCGGTGCGGCGATGCTGATGCAGACGGTTGGCGTTTCCATGGGGCTGGGCGCCTTCATCGCCGGATTGCTGGTGGCCGACTCTGAATACCGGCATCAGCTCGAGGCCGATATCGAGCCTTTCAAGGGTCTGCTGCTCGGGCTGTTCTTCATGGCCGTGGGCATGCGGGCCAATCTGGGATTGCTGTACCAGCATCCGTTCCAGATCCTGCTGCTCGCCGCCGCGCTGCTGCTGATCAAGGCCGTGGTCATAACCGCCATCGGGCGCCTGCAGGGCCTGCGCAGGGGCGAGGCCCCACGCCTCGGTGTCAGCCTGTCCCAGGGTGGCGAATTCGCCTTCGTGCTGCTGGGCGCCGCGGCCGGCCATGCCGTGCTGCCGCAGCCGCTGGTGGATCTGCTGACGCTGGTGGTGACCGTGTCGATGGCGGCGACGCCTTTGTTGACCAGCCTGCTCGAACGGCTGTTGCCGAAAGCCGGGACGCAACGGCGCTTTGATGCGATCGAGGACCGCGACCACGAGGTCATCATCGCCGGCTTCGGCCGTTTCGGCCAGGTGGTCGCGCGGCTGCTGGCATCACGCCGCATCCCGTTCACGGCACTGGAAGCGAGCCCGACCCAGGTCGACTTCGTGCGCCAGTACGGCAACAAGATCTACTATGGCGACGCCTCGCGTCTGGAACTGCTGCGCTCGGCGCATATCGAGCGGGCGCGGGTGTTCGTGCTGGCCGTGGACGACATCGAGGCATCGCTGAAAATCGCCGGCCTGGTGCGCCGCCACTTTCCCCATCTCAAGCTCTATGCCCGTGCCCGCAACCGCCACCACGCCCACCGCCTGATGGATCTGGGCTGCACCGCGATGATCCGCGAGAGTTTTCTCTCCAGCCTGTGGCTGGGCGGTGAAGTACTGCAAGGACTCGGCCTCAATCCTCAGGCGGCCGAAGAGGCAATGGCCCTGTTCCGTGCCCACGATGAAAAGACCCTCGCCAGCCAGTACACCATCCGCGACGACCGCAAAGCGCTAATCCAATCGCAGCAGGACGCGGCCCAGGAGCTACGCGGCCTGTTCGAGGCCGACGCCGGCCGGGAGTGAAATCCGGACGCCGTTGCGGTGCCAGCCGGAGGGCAACGTCCGGGTCAGGGTGACGCCGCGGGCGACGGAGTGCCGGCCAGTGCCTGGTCCAGCGCCTCGATGAGCTCCGGCGGTGGCCGGTCGGCATAGATGCCGCAGCCCGGGCTGGTCGGGTCGATACCGCGCAGGAACAGGTAGTACACCCCGCCGAAATGGCGGCCGTAGTCGTAATCGGGCAGCCGCAGACGGAGGTAGCGGTGCAGCGCGACCGCGTAGATCAGGTACTGCAGATAATACGATTCGCGGGCCATGGCTTCGGGCAGGCGATCGGGATGGTAGTCGTCCGGGCTGGTACCCAGCCAGTTCGATTTGTAATCGACCAGGTAATAACACCCGCCGGCCTTGAATACCAGGTCAATAAAGCCCTTCATATAGCCCGCTTTGACGTTGACATGCAGCGTTTCGATGTGTCTGTTGAGCGCTTCCGGCCAGTTCCCGTAGCGGCGCAGCAGCGCACTCATTGTCCCGCCGGCCAGCGGCGCCAGTGGATAATAGAATTCCAGCTCCTTCAGGCACTCCTGCGACGCCACCTGGTCCAGCCGCAGCCCGGCACCGTCCAGTGGTGCGGCCAGCACCCGTTCGACCATGGCGTCGACCAGCGCGGTCCATCCGGTGTCGAAGCCGTGCCGGGCCAGGGTGTGCTCCACCAGCGCCGTGCGCCCGGCGGCATCGGAACGGGTGAAGTCCAGCAGCTCGAAGATCTGGTGCAGGCAGGAACCGGCGCCGGCTCCGCGCGGAAAGTCAGCTATCGTCCGCTGGCGCGCAACCGGCTCGGCCTCGCCACCGGTCAGGGCATCGTGATCGGGCTGCTCGATCTGCAGCAGCGTGGTTTCCAGCGCCGCATTGTGCGCCGCCAGCCCGGTGAAGCTGCTGACCTGCCAGTGCCCGCGCACCGGGCCGGCGAACCGGCGCGCGCTAAGCTCGGCCGGGTCGGGCTGAACCGGGCGGTACGGCGCAACCGGTCCGGCCGGTGGCTCGGTCAGCGCGATGCTGCCGCCACTGGTTTCCACCAGACGCTGTAAACGCGTGCGCACGGCGTCGGCGTCGAGACTCTTATAGTAATCCTGGGCCGCTTCGACCGCGTCCTTGTCGGGACTGCGCACCGACGGCTGATGCAGCAGCCAGGCCAGGGCGCACGATTCGGCCTGATTGAGCTTGCCCCAGGCCAGATAGCAGCGCTGCTCGGCCCGGGTTAGGGCCACGTAGAGCAGCCGCAGACTCTCCGCCAGCCGCTCATGGGCGGCCTGGGTGCGGGCCTGGTCGAGTTGCCCGGAGCCGAAATCGAGCACTGCCTGGTTTTCGTTTTCCGGATCGTGGAACCGGACAATGGCATCCTGATTGCCGCTGCGGCCGCTGCTCCAGGCGAACGGGAAGAACACCACCGGATATTCCAGACCCTTGCTCTTGTGCACGGTCACGATCTGGACCAGTTGTTCGTCGCTCTCCAGCCGTAGTTGCTGTTCCTCCACGTCGCCGCCGTGCAGGCGCCGGCGCTCCGCCAGCCAGGCCACCAGCGGCTCCGGTGCCAGCCGCTCGGTGAGCGCGGCGGTCTGCAGCAGTTCGCCCAGATGCAGCAGGTCGGTCAGCCGGCGCTCGCCCGCGACCAAACCGAGCAGCCGCTGGGGAACCTCCCACCGCCGCAGTAATTCACGGAACATGGCCGCGAAACCGTGGCGTTGCCAGCGTTCGGCAGCCTCCTGCAGCTCATCCAACACGCTGCCCCAGCGCGCCTCGTCGCCCTCACAGGCGAGTATCGCGGAAGCATCGTAGCCCACCAGCTCGGTTGCCAGCGCGGCCCGCACCAGGGCATCGCGGCTTGGTTCCAGCACCGCCCGCAGCAGTTGCTCCAGCTCAGCCGCCTCGATGCTGTCGAACACGTTGTCGCGACTGCGCTGGACGCTGGGCACGCCGAGGCGCAGCAACGCCTGGCGGATGGTCTCGCCCTCGGCATGGCTGAACACCAGCACTGCGATGTCTCCGCCGCGCAGCGGCTCCTTGCCGAGCCTCGCGCGACCGGTGGCGGCCAGATTCAGCAGCCGCGCGACCTCGCCGGCACAAGCGGTCGCGGCCTGACTTTGGGCGTCACCTTTGCCAAGTTTGCCCTGTTTGGCGTCGGGATCGTGCAGAAACCACAGTTTGAGCGGCGCCGGATCAGCGTCGTCGGCGTCGATGAGCAGTTCGCGGCGGTCGCTCTTGGCAGCCGGCCGGACCGGATGGAAATCGATGTCGGCCAGCAGGAACGGCTGCGGATTGGCCTCAAACAGCGTGTTGACCGCCTCGATCAGACGTGGCACCGAGCGCCAGTTGCGGCCCAGTGTCAACCGCTTGCGGGCGTCGGCATGGGCGTCGAGATAGGCGTAGATGTCGGCGCCGCGGAAACTGTAGATAGCCTGCTTGGGATCACCCACCAGGAACACCGGGCAGTCCGAGCCGCCGTAGATGCGCCGGAAGATGGCGTATTGCAGCGGATCGGTATCCTGGAATTCGTCGATCAGCGCCGCTGAATAGCGCTTGCGCACGGCGTTGGCGAGCGCGTCCGCCAGTGGCCCGTCCAGGGCCTGATCCAGATTGAGCAGCAGATCGTCATAGGACTGCACCCGATCCCGCTGCTTGCGGGCCGACAGCTCGCGGTTGGCGTAGTCCAGCAAGTCGGCCCGCAGATCGCACAGCTTGGCCGCGAATGCCTCGGCCAGCGCATCGCGCGCCTCACTCAGCGACTGGCAGAGCGCGAAAAACCGGTGTTCCGGCGGCGTGCGGCCCTGCTTGGCCATTCGCGCCAGCTTGGCCGTGGTGAAGTTCTCCAAGCGCTTGCAAGGCTCCAGGTTGGGCTGTTCGGGCGCCAGGAAATCGTCCATTTCGACCATCCAGCCGGCCAGGTCTTCCGCCTTGTAGCTGGTTCGCTTGAGGTCGCCGGCGGCCATCGCAGCCGCCAGACAATCGTGTACCTCGTCACGACCCGCCTCCCAGGCGGTCCGGACGGCCCGGTAGGCGGCGGCGAATTCAGCTTCCAGTCGGTCCAGGTCCTGGGACGCGCTGGCGCGGCGCAGTGCCAGGTAAGGCCGTGCCAGGTGCGGGCGGATCTCGGCCAGCAGTTTTTCCGGCGTGTAGCGTTGCTTCAGCAACCAGTCGACCAGCAGCGGCGGTGCCTGATAGAAGTGGCGGCGCCAGAAGTCATCCACGATTTCGGCCAGACGCTCGCTGTCGTCGGTCTCCAGTTCGGTTTCGAAGGCCATGCCGCTGGCGAAGGCGCGGTCGGCCAGCACCCGCTGGCAGAAGCCGTGGATGGTGTAGACGGCCGCCTCGTCGAAGCCGCGCAGGGCGTTGTCCAGCCGCCGCCGCGCCCGGGCATGGTCGCCGAGCCGCTCGCGTAGGGCTTCGAGAAAGGTGTCGTCGGTCGGGTCACCGGCAAAGACCCGGCGCGCCGCCAGCAGCCGTTTGCGGATCCGGTCGGCCAGTTCGGCGGTGGCGGCATTGGTGAAGGTCACCACCAGGATCTGGTCGACCCGCCGTTCGCCTTCCAGCACCAGCCGCAGGTACAAACCGGCGATGGTGTAAGTCTTGCCGGTGCCGGCGCTGGCCTCGATGAGCTGCTGCCCGGCGAGCGTCACCACAAACGGGTCGAAGGTCTCCAGGGCAGCGGTCATGGCGTCTCGCCGGCCGCGTGCGCGAACTGCGGCTGCCAGACCTGGCAGGCCAGATCCTGAAAGGTCTCATCAAATATGTCGTCACGGCCACGCCAGATCAGCGAAAGATACGGATCGCGCTGGTATTCGCCTTCATGATGGCCGTCTCCCAGCCAGCACTTCCGGGCGTCATTTAACGCGTCGCCGGTGTCCTTGCCCTCTTGTAAGGCCGCGGCATAGGCCCAACTGGTCGCCGGCAGCAACGGCAGCGGTTCGCTCAGGCCGCGCTGGTAAAGCGCCAGCAGGGGCGCGATCTGGGCTGCCGGGTCCGCCACGGGTGCCAGCGCCAACTCCCCGTCCAGCCCCAGGAACCGGCTGCTGGGCTCGACGCCCGCCGGCCGCCCCAGATTGAGCAACAGATGTCGCAGCCACAGCCGCAACCGGTCTTTGGGCTTGATTTTCGCCGGCCGGTAATCGATCAGCCCGCTCGCGGTCAGCCGGTCCAGCCAGCCACGCAGCCGCAGGCCGTCGTGCGGGTAGTCGAGCTCCACCGGATCGTGCGGCAGTGGCTGCAGCGCCCGCCGCACCCGGGCCGCGAACCGGATGATCCGGGTCCACTCGTGGGCAAAGATATTCGCGCCGACCTGGCCGTGGGGTAGCAAGCCCCCGGTCCGTACCAGGGTGTAGGCATGATCGCGATCGATGCCGTCCAGGATCAATTCCAGCAGCCGCTGGTACAGACCGTAGCGACCCAGGCCGTCCAGCACGAACGGTTCCCTGCTCTCCAGCTCCAGGGTTTCCACCTCGAGCTGCAGGCCCAGCCGTTCGCTGACCAGGAAGCGGGCGGGATGCTCGAAGAAGCGAACCAGTTGCCGCGGCGTCAGCAACTGCCATTCGGCGCCGGGCGGCGGCAGTGCGGCGGTCACGAACGGGATGCCGGTGCGGCGCTCGCCAGTGGCACGCCGGCCCAGCGCCAGGCCCTCGGTGGAATAGCTGAACAGGCCCGGATCGCTGCCGTCGAAATAGCGCCGGCTGAACGATTGCAGCGGATGCCCGGTGACGATCTGACTGCGCGGGTTCCCGCCCGCGGCCATGCGGAAGCCCTGCTCGATGACCTCCAGCAGTTCGCTCACCAGCACCGACGGCGGCAGCTCAGTGTTGTCGCGGATGTCGCGGCCCAGGTAGCTGAGGTAGAAGCAGCGCCGTGCCGACAGCAACGCTTCCAGGAATAAATAGCGGTCGTCCTGCCGGCGCGAGCGGTCGCCCTTGCGGTAGCGCTGGGCCATCAGGTCGAAGTCGACCGGGCGGTGCGGCCGCGGATAGCTGTCCTGGTTCATGCCGATCAGAGCCACCACCTGAAACGGAATGCTGCGCATCGGTACCATGGTGGCAAAGGTGACACCGCCAGCGAAGAAGCCGGTGGCTCCAGTCTGGTCAGCCAGCGCGCGGTTCAGCGCGGCCCGCACGACCGTCAGCGGCAGTGGCGCCTGATAATCGGCCTGAGCAGCATTATTGGCCAGTTGCAACAGCGCCGCACGCAGCGCCTGCAGTTCGTCGGCCTCCAGCTCAGCCGGGGCGAAGAAGCGATCCAGCCAGCCATCGATCAATGCCACCCACTGGGCCAGCGGGCGCGGCTCCGTGATGTCCTCGCGGAGCTGAAACAAGGCTTCGGCATAGCACTGCAGGTGACCCAGTATCTGACCATTGCCACCCTCGGCCAGCCCCAGCGGCAGAATGTCATCGTCCCATAGCTGGACTCCGTCGCCCGGTAGCGCGTAACCCAGCAGCAACCGCTCCAGGCCAGCCCGCCAGGTATGCTCGCTGGTGCCCGGCAGATCGAGCGCAACGCGGTCGGCGGCATCGACCGCCCAGCGGACATTGGCCGTATCCAGCCAGCGCTGGATCAGGCTCAAATCGGCCGCTTCCAGCCCGAACCGGCGGCGCACCGCAGGACGCTCCAGGAACCCCAGCACCTGATCCACGGGATAACGGCCGCGGGCCAGTTCGAACAGTTGCTGGACCGCTTCCAGCAGCGGCCGCTCGGCCCCGGGGCCACGGTCGGCGATGCTGTAGGGGATGTAGCGGTGGCGCTCGACACTGCCGAAGACGGCGTCGATCAGCGGACCGTAGGCTTCGATGTCCGGCGTCATCACCACCACGTCGCTGGGCCGCAGCTCGGGATCCTGCTGGAACTGCTCCAGCAGCCGGTCGTGCAGCACCTCCAGCTCACGGGTGGCGCTGTGGCAGGCGTGCACCTGCACCGAGCGGTCGCCGGCTGGCAGCGGCAGCACCGGCTCCGGGGTATTGCCGGTGACGCTGACGCCACGCTCGCGCAGGTGCAGGATGTCGGCCTGCAGCCAGCCCAGCAGGTGCGCCTCATCCGGCTCGACGAACAGTTCGTTGCTGATGCTGGGATATTGCTCGTTTTCCAGCAGATCGAAGAAATCGCGGCCCTGCTTGCCCAGCGAGGCCAGCAGTGCGTTGCCCACCTCGAGATAGTCGCTGGCCGGATCGGTAAGCGGGTCGCGGCGGGCGATGTCGCGGGCTGCCTGAATGTCACCCCAATAGACCGCGCAAGGATTGAGCAACAACAGATGCACATCGCAATGGCCGGCCAGCAGCGCCAGCAGTTCCAGTTGCTGCGGCGGCAGCGCCGACAAGCCGATCAAGGCGATTCGCGGCGGCAGTCCTGGTGGCGCGACGCCATCGGCCAGGCGCCCGGCGAAGCGCGTCAGCAGGCGGCCGCGGTGATCGCCGGCTGCCTGACTCAGCCGGCGCCACAGCGCGGGCTGCCAAAGCTCGCCCGGCTGCAGCCAGGGCAGGTCATCCCCGCGTTCCCAGGCCTCGATCCAGCCCGGCCGGTAGACCAGGTACTGGTCGTAGATGTCGGCAATGCGCCGGGCCAGATCGTAAGCCCGGAACTCATCGTCGCCGGCACCCAGATAAGCCCGCAGCGGATCGAGCACCGGATCGTCGTCCAGACCCTGCAGCAGCCCCAGCACCCGCCAGGTCAGCACCGGTTTGTCGAAGCTGGCGGTCTCCGGCACAGCCGCCAGGGTCTGGCGCAACTGCTGCCACAGAAAACTCGCCGGAAACGGAAACCGCACATTGCTGCAGACGCCCAGCCGCTCGGCCAGCCGTAGCGACAGCCAGCGGGCCATCCCGTTGCTCTGGACGATAACGGTTTCGGGCGCCAGCGGATCTGGCAGCGGCTCGGCCAGCAGCTCGGCCAGCCCTTCGGCCAGGGTCTCCAGGCGGTTGCTGTAATGGCGGTAGAGCACCGCGGTTCAGCGGCTGCGCTGCGCGTGGTCGGCAATCACCCGGGCGACGCAGGTGGTCAGCCGGCGGACATAGCCCAGGTGCAGGAACTCATTGGGGCCGTGGGCGTTGGAGCGCGGGCCCAGCACCCCGGTGATCACGAACTGGGCCTCAGGGAACTCGGCGCCCAGCATACCCATGAACGGGATGGTACCGCCTTCGCCCGTGTACATCGTGGGCGCGTCAAACACCGCCCGGGACGCCTGATCCAGCGACTGTTCCAGCCACGGCGCCACCGCTGGTGCATTCCAGCCGGTGGCCGCCTGGGCAGGACTGAAGCTGACCCGGGCGCCGTAGGGTGCATCGGTTTCCAGCAGGGCCTTGAGCTGTGCGCTGGCGGTGGCACCGTCGACCAGCGGCGGCAATCGCAGCGACAGCTTGAGCGCGGTATACGGGCGCAGCACGTTGCCGGCGGACTCCAGCGGCGGCATGCCATCGACCCCGGTCACCGACAGCGTCGGCCGCCAGGTACGGTTGAGCAGCAGCTCGAATGGATCCCGGGTCATCGGTCCGGCACCGTCCACGAACGGCAGCGCCTGCCACACGTCATCGCCCAGTTGCCGTGCCATCCGGTCGGCCTGCTCGTGGCGCTGCACCGGGATCTCGCAGTACAGCCAGTCCGGCTTGATCCGGCCGCTGACGCTGTCCTCCAGCCGATCCAGCAGATGGCGGGCGATCCGGAAGCTGGACGGCGCGATCCCGCTGGCAGCGCCGGAGTGCACGCCCTCGCGCAGGATATCCACCCGCAGCGTACCGGCGGCCAGGCCACGCAATGACGTGGTCAGCCATAGCTGGTCGTAGTTGCCGGCCCCGGAATCCAGGCATATCACCAGGTCCGGCGTACCGATACGCTCACGCAGGTGATCCAGGTAGAACGGCAAGTCGTAGCTGCCGGACTCCTCGCAGGCTTCGATCAGGATCACGCAGCGGGCGTGCGGCAACTGCTGCTCGCGCAGCGCCTGCAGCGCCGCCAGGGTAGCGAATACCGCATAACCGTCATCGGCGCCGCCACGGCCGTACAAACGCTCCCCGCGCAGCACCGGGGTCCACGGCCCCAGGCCCTCGTCCCAGCCCGTGAATTCCGGCTGCTTGTCGAGATGCCCGTACAGCAGAATGCAGTCGTCGGCCGGTGCACCAGCACTGGCGGGCAGTTCCATGAAGATCAGCGGGGTCCGGCCGGGCAGGCGCACCACCTCGAGGCTGAGGCCGGGAATATGCTGGGATTCGCACCAGCTACTGATCTGCTGTACGGCATTGTCCATGTAGCCGTGCTCGGCCCAGTCGGCGTCGAAATGGGGCGACTTGTTGGGGATTCGGATGTAATCGATCAACTGGGGCTGAATCGAATCCTGCCACAGTGTGTCGATGAAACGTTGCGCCTTGGACGTATCCATTGGGGGTGTCACCTATGAGCGGGCGTTTATAATGCCGACAGTCTAACTAACCACTGACAGGACGAGCTGACGATGAGCCAACCCGATGTTCTGCTGAATCGCGCATTACCCGATTATATCGAGGAACAGCTGGCCCCGTATTGCACCTTCCGGCCCTGGTCGCTGCTGACCGAGGGCGACGATGCCGCGCGGGCCGCAATTCAGGGTATCGTCACCTACGGCCATGCCCGGATCGACGATACCGTGCTGGCGCCGTTGCCCAACGTCCGGGTGATCAGCAGCTTCGGCGTCGGCTACGACCACATCGATGTGCCGGCCTGCAGCCGCCACCGGGTCGCTGTCGGCAACACCCCCGGAGCGGTCGACGGCGCCACCGCCGACATGACCTGGGCGCTGCTGCTGGGCTTCGCCCGCAATGTGGTGGTCGGCGACCATTTCGCCCGCAGCCCCGGGTTCAGCCGCTTCGATCCCAGTCAACTGATCGGCAAGGAGGTCTACGGCAGCACCCTGGGCATCGTCGGACTGGGCCGGATCGGCCAGCAGGTCGCGCGCCGCGCGGCCGGCTTCGACATGACCGTGCTGTACCACAACCGCAGCCGCAATCCGGCCGCGGAAATGGAACTGGGGGTCCGCTACGCAAGCCTGGACGACCTGCTGGCCAGTGCCGACTTCGTCGCCCTGAACGTTCCCCTGACCCCGGCGACGCGCGGTCTTATCAGCACCGAGGAACTGCGCCGCATGAAGCGCGACGCCGTGCTGATCAACATTGCCCGCGGCGGCGTGGTCGATACCGCTGCGCTGTATCAGGCCCTCAGCGAGCACTGGATCGCCGGTGCCGCGCTCGATGTCACTGAGCCCGAACCGCTGCCGCGCGACCATCCGCTGCTGCGCCTGGACAACCTGGTGATTACCCCGCACCTGGGCAGTGCCACCCTGAAGACCCGGCGCTGGATGGGCAAGATGATGATGGAAAATTTGCGGGCCGGCCTGGCTGGCGAACGGCTGCCGTATCAGGTCAACGGTTGACCCCGGCGCTACTGCGAGGCGCTACCAGCGTCCCGTCGCGGATGCTGTCGGCCGGGTGCTCAATCACCCGGTCGCCCGGCTCCAGCCCCCCCAGCACCTGAGCAGCCAGGTCGCTGCGCTCGCCCAGCTTCACGCGGCGTAACCGGGCGCGGCCGTCCTCGATCCGATACACCGCCCACTGGTCATCGTTGCGCAGCAGCGCCGCGGTGGGCACCTGCAATACCTTGTCGCGGTGCCACAGGATGAAACTCGCCTCGACCCGATAGCCGTCACCAAGCCGGCGCCATTCACTGTGCGGTGACACGAAATCGACGATCACCAGCACCCGCTGCTCCTCCACACCCAGCGCCGACACCTTGGTAAAGCCGACCGGCTCGATCACCCGCACCCGCCCCTCCAGGTCGGTGCCGCCCCAGCGGTGCAGCAGCACCTTGTCGCCGGGCTTGATCCGCACGGCATCGGCCGACAGCACATCGACGGCGACCTCCAGCCGGTCCGGGTCGCCGATTTCCAACAACGACGTACCCGGTTCGACCGGAAATGCGCTGCGCTGGTGAACCTTGAGCACGCGGCCGTTGATCGGCGCCGTCAGGGTGACCCGCTCAGGCGGCTCACCGTCATCCGGCGGCTGGGCCGCGGAATATTGCAGCGCGCTGCGGGCAGCCTTCACCTGATAGCGGGCCACCTGCACCGCCGATTCGCCGGCGCGCTGACTGGCTGCGGTGCGGCGGGCCTCGGCATCGGCCTGTTCCAGGGTACCCTGCGACACTACGCCCTGGGCCCGCAGGCGCCGCAGCCGGATCAGATCAGAACGGGCGTAGTCAGCCGCAGCGGCCGCAGCCCTGGCGTTGTCCTGGGCCATCTGCAGCGAGGCCTGGGCGGCCTCCAGCTGGGCCTGGGCCTGGGCCCGGCTACGCGGGTCCAGCACCGCCGAACGGCGCGGCTCCACCCAGGCCACGATCTGCCCCTTGTGCACCGCATCGCCGACGTCGAGATCAATGCGCCGAACCGTTCCCGCGACCGGCGCCGAGATCACGTACGGCTGCTTGACCCGGGTCTTGCCCTCGGCATCAATGGTTACCGTCAGCGGGCCACGGCTGACCGCGGCGCTGTCGACCAGCACTGGCCGCGGCATGAAGCCATAGATCAGCGCGCCGGCCAGCAGCACGAGAAAACCGATGATGACCAGCCAGCGATACCACTTCATCGGTTGCCCCTATTCCCGGGTTTTCAGTACGGCGACCAGATCCAGCCGCCCCAGTCGCCACCAGACCACCAGCCCCGACAACAGCGTCGCCGCCAGCACGACGCTCGCGGCGAAGGCGAAGGTGCTGGGTTCGGTGATCACCGGAACGCGGTACAGATCGAATTCCATACTATGCGCCAGGTAGGCACAGAGTGCCCGGCCCAGCACGAAACCCGGCGGTATCGCCAATACGGTCAGCACGGTAAGCTCCCCCAGCAGAATGTACCCGACCTCTCCCCGGCTGAACCCCAACACGCGCAGGCTGGCCAGTTCACGGCTGCGCTCTGACAGGTTGATGCGGGCATTGTTATAGATCACCCCGAAGGCAATGCTGCCGGCCAGCAACGTATTAATGAAAGCGAACACCAGCAGATTCTGGCCCATGGTGTCCTCGAAACTGCGGATGGCATTGGCCCGGATGGTCACGCCGGCCACCCGCGGCCGTGCCTGCAGCTCACTGTAGACCTGCTGCAGCGCGCCCGGGTCGAGCTGCAGATAAGCACCGTTCAGCGCCGGGCCGCTGCCCAGCAGACGGTTGAGCCCCGCACGATCCATATAGGCGGCCACGCCGACATACTGGGAAACCACGGCCGCGACCGTGACCTGCCGTATCTCGCGGCGCCCTTCCAGCACTTCCACGGTGATACGCTCACCCGGGTGGACGTCCAGCAGCCGCGCCAGATAATCGGTCAGGACCACGCCCGAAGGCGGCAGCCGAATCACCTTCAGCTCGGTGTCGAGCAAACGCCGCAGACGGCTGGCCGGTGGCAGACCCTGCAGCGCTGTCCGGTAACTGTGCTGGGCATGGCGCAGACGTACCGGCACGGTGCGAAACGGTTCAACATAGCGCACGCCCGGCAACCGCTTGAGCTCGTACCAGGCCCGGTCTGAGACCGGGTTGGTCAGTGCCACGCTGACATCGGCGCGCTGGGACAGCCCAAACTCGACGGTGATCATGTGACTGACCGCGTCCTCCTGAAACATGCCCAGCACCAGAATGGCGCAGGACAAGGCGATCCCGGTGATGGACAACAACGCCTTGAGCGGCTGGCGTTGCAGGTTGCGCAGAATCATCCGGCTCGGTGCCGCCAGCAGACGGCCCACGCCAAACCACTCGATCACACTGCGGTGGTAACGCGCTGGCGCTTCCGGACGCATAGCCTCGGCCGGCGGTAGCCGGGCCACCCGACGCAGCGCCTGCAGCGCACCCAATACGCCGGCCAGAACGCTGATCAGCACCGCCTCGGCAACCACCCGCGGTTGCAGCACGTAATCCAGGAACGGAAACCGGAAGAACTGCTGATACAGATGCGCCAGGCCGCTCCCCAGCCAGCCGCCTGCAATCACGCCCAGCAGCGCCCCCAGCGCCACGATCAGCAGCACCAGTTCCAGATAATGCAGCGCAGTCTCACGGTTGCTGTAGCCGAAAGCCTTGAGGATGGCGATCTGTTCGCGTTGCAGGCTCACCAGCCGCCGGATCACCACGTTCAGCAGAAATGCCGCCACGCCCAGAAAGATCAGCGGCAGGATCACTGCCATCTGCACCAGAGTGCGGAGTTCCGAGTCCAGATAGCGGTGCGATAGCTGATCGACCCGGCCATAAGCCCCCAGCCCCCCATAACGGGCCAGCAGCGCATCGACGCGGTCCAGCACGGTCGATTCGCGGGCGCCGGGGAACAGGCTCAACACGACGTCATTGAAAGCGCCATCGAGATCGTACGCGGTGGCCAGCGGAGTGCGGTTCAGCCAGAGGATGCCGTAGCGCTTGTAATCAGGAAACATCGCGCCCGGCTGAATCTGGTAGATGAATTCGGGTGACAGGGCGATACCCACAATGAGCAGGCGCTGACGGCGTCCGTTGATCACCGCCGTCAGATGCGATCCAGGCTGCAACCCCTGGGCCTCTGCAAAAGCCTCGCTGACCGCCGCTTCGTTGGCATGCGTCGGGTCCGGCAACCGGCCACGGCGCAGATACAGCCGGTTCAGCGCCGGCTGGCCGTGATCGGGAATCGACACCAGCAGGCCGCTGATGGGCTGGTTGAAGCCAGCCACCTCAAGTCGCACCGGCGCCTGCACCCGGGTCTCGACCCGGGCCACGCCGGGAATGGCGGCCAGCCTCCGGGCCAATTCGTCGGGCGCGCGCTTGAGACTCGCGAACACGTCGCCAAAGCGGTAATCACGGTAAAACTGGGCCTGGGTGCGCTGCAGCGCGGCTACCGTGGTCCGCGTCATTACATAGGTCGCCACCCCGCTGGCTATCACCATGGCGATGGCCAGTACCTGGCTGCGCAGACTCCACAGTTCGCGCCACAGCTTACGATCCAGGGTTTTCATCACCAGCTTAGCTCGCGTGGGTCCAGCCGCTGTTCATTGCGGGTGACATCGGTGATACGGCCATCGCTCAAGCGGATGACCCGGTCGGCCATGGCGGCAATGCCGGCATTGTGGGTGATTATCGCAGTGGTGGTGCCGAGCTCACAGTTCTGCGCACCAGCGCTTCCAGCACGACGATGCCGGTGTGCGAATCCAGCGCCCCGGTCGGTTCGTCGCACAGCAGCACCGCCGGGCGCTTGGCGATCGCCCGGGCGATGGCGACCCGCTGCTGTTCGCCACCGGATAGCTGGGCCGGGAAATGGTTCAGCCGGTCGCGCAAACCGACCAGTGCCAGTGCCTCGGCAGGCGTCATCGGATCACGCGCGATTTCGGTCACGATGGCGACGTTCTCGCGCGCCGTCAGACTGGGTATCAGATTGTAGAACTGGAACACGAAGCCGACATGGTAACGCCGGTAAGCGGTAAGCTGGCGCTGGTTGGCACGCGTCAGCGACTGGCCCCGATAGGACACCTCGCCGCTGGTGGCGGTATCGAGGCCGCCGAGAATATTCAGCAGGGTTGACTTGCCACTGCCCGAGGGACCCAGCATCACCACCAGTTCACCGCTGTAGAGTTCCAGGTCGACGCCTCGCAACGCCGCAACCTCCACCTCGCCCATGACGTAGGTCTTCGTCAGCGACTCGGCCCGGAAGACGACTTCCCGCTCGGTTGTGTCCACTGTGGTACCTGCCATGGCCCCAGTATAGGAATCCGCAGGCGCCGCGTGTTGATCGAGGTCAAGCAAGGGTTATTATTCTTAAACAATAGTTATTCGCATTTACAACGCTGAATTGTCTTGCTAATATCACGACCATGATCACCAAATAGCCGGAATACACCGCGTTGCGTCCGGCTGATGATCCTTCAACGAACGCACACGGTTTCGCGGAGTAGTGTCATGAAATTGCAAACCAGTCTCATTGCCATCGCGTTGTCAGCCGGTTTGCTGACCACCCTGCCGGCGCTGGCGGCTAACAATCAGTTCAATCTGGTGATCAAGAATCATCGGTTCCAGCCGGAACAGCTCACCGTGCCGGCCGGCCAGCGCATCAAGCTGACCATGGACAATCAGGACGCCACGCCCGAGGAATTCGAAAGCCACGAGCTCGACCGCGAGAAGAGTCGTTCCCGGGCACAGCAAAGGTATGCTCTGGATCGGCCCGCTCAAGCCCGGTCACTACGGGTTCTACGGCGAATTCCACGAAGCACGGCCAAGGGCCGCATGATCGCCCAAGTAACGGAGAGCGCAATGCTCGGGTCCGCCATAATCGTATTCCGTGAGGTGCTGGAAGCGGCCTTGATCATTGCCATCGTCATGGGCGCGAGTCGTGGTGTCCGCCGGGCGCGGCCGCTGGGTGCGGGCTGGGGGTGGCGGCAGGGATCGGCGGCGCGGTCCTGGTGGCGGCGTTCGCCGGCGCCATATCCAACGCCGTGCGAGGGGCGCGGGCAGGAGATTTTGAACGCCGGCGTGCTGCTGGCCGCCGGTGCCATGCTGGCGCTGGCACAACATCTGGATGAGCTCGCATGGCCGCAACTGGCCAGCGATATGCGCAAGTGTCGGTCACGACGTCAGCGTCGGCGAGCAAGCCGCTGTCGATGCTGCTGGTCGGTGACTCTTTCGCGGTGCTGCGCGAGGGTTCGGAAACGGTACTGTTTCTGTACAGCCTGGCGGCCGGCGGCGCGGCAGGGCGCGTCCATGCTGGTCGGCGGCGCACTGGGTCTTGCCGCCGGGGCGGCTGTCGGCTGGCTGGTCTACCGGGGATTGCTGCGCGATTCCGGTGCGGCATTTCTTTACCGTGACCGGGTGGCTGGTGCTGCTGCTGGCGGCCGGCCTGGCGGCCAATGCGGCGCGGCTTCCTAACCAGGCCGGGCTACTGCCGGCCCTGGGAGCGCACGTTGTGGGACACTCCGGCATGCTAAATCAGGGCAGTTGGCTGGGTACGCTGCTGCACATCCTGGTCGGCTACAACGACCGTCCGATGGGGGTCCAGGTGCTGATCTACCTGGTCACGCTGAGCACCATTTTCAGCCTGATGCGCTGGAATCGCCCGGGGAACAGCCGGGTTGCCCGGCAAACGGCTGGCAGCGCCGCCTGATCTGTTCGCAATGGCCGGACGGCGACCGTCGTCCGGCCATCAGCCGTGACGCAGTTTCAACACCACTACGGTAGCGGCCAGCACCAGAGTAACGAAGTTGGCCAATACCAGCGTCGGATCCCGCAGCAGCAGGCCGTAGCACAGCCACAGGGCTACCCCGAGCGTAAACACCAGATACGTCGCCAGGGAAATATCGCGGGTGGCACGGGTCTTCCAGGTCTTGATGACCTGCGGCAGAAATGCCACCGTGGTGCACAAACCGGCACCGAAACCCACCAGGGTGGTCCAGGACACATCGGCCTCCTGATAAATTATGCTGCAAAACGACGATGCCGCTGCCCCAAAGGCAGGGCGCCGCGGCTCATCCGCAGTGCCGGCAGCCACGCTACCAGACCCGGCAGACCAGCCCCTTGAGATAGCTGCCCTCGGGAAAGCTCAGCAGCGTCGGATGATCGGCCGCCTGCCCCAGCCGGCGCAGCAACTGGGCATCGCGCCCGGCATCCAGCGCCGCATCAGCGACGATCTTCTGGAACAACGCCGGCTCCAGCAGACCGGAACAGGAGAATGTCGCCAGCACCCCACCGGGGCGCAGCAACTGACAACCCAAGAGATTGATGTCCTTGTAACCGCGGCTGGCCCGCTCCAGCTGGGCCCGTGACTCGACGAACTTGGGCGGATCCAGCACCACCATATCAAACTGCTGGCCACTGGCGCGCAGACGCCGCAGCTCCTGGAAGGCGTTGGCCTCGAGATCGGTGACCATAGCACTGGCCAACTGGTTGAGCGCGAGCTGGCGCCGGCCCAGTGCCAATGCCGCGCCGGAACTGTCCAGATTGGTCACGGCGCGGGCACCACCACGCAGCAAGGCCACGGTCAGCGCGCCGGTGTAGGCAAATCCGTTCAGGACCTCAGCGTCGCTGCCGTAATCGGCCAGCAGCTGGCGATTGTCGCGCTGATCGAGGTAGAAACCGGTCTTGTGGCCCTGGCGCAGGTCGACCAGATAGCGGCAACCGTGCTGGTGGATCTCAACCAGCTCGGGCGGTTCCTCGCCCTGCAGCACGCCACTGCGTGGCGCCAGAGCCTCCTTGCCGCGCACGTCCAGGTCCGAGCGTTCGTAAATCCCGCGGCAAGGCACCAGAGCGGCCAGTTCCGCGACCAGGGTATCGCGCCAGAATTCGGCCCCGGCACTGGCCAGCTGGCACACCAGCCAGTCCCCGTACCGATCGACCACCACACCCGGCAACCCGTCCGACTCGGCATTGACCAGCCGCCCGGCGTTGCCCTCGCGTGCCGCGGGATCGCGCTGGCGCAGCGCCAGGGCACGCTCCAGCCGCTGCCGGAAAAACTGCCGGTCGACGGTTTCATCGGCACTGAACGTCCACAGCCGGGCACTGATCTGCGACTGCGGTGACCAGGCGCCACGCCCCAACCAATGACCGTCGGCGGCCTCGACCTCGACCGTCTCCCCGGCCGCAGGTTTGCCTTCCACGCGGCCGACGGCACCACTGAAAACCCACGGGTGGCGGCGCAGCAGCGAACGCTCGCGACCCGGCTTTAGACGTACCCGAAACATGTTCACCGATCTCCCGTGGCGCCGTTCATCTGCGGTTAAGCTGACGGCATTAAGCTTGATCCTGCACTGGCCTACCACCAGTTGCTTCAGCGAAGCCTTCTAGGGGCGACAGTTGGGCGGCGAGGGACGCGACCCGGGAACCCGTCATGGCGACAATTGCCACCGGTCGACGTCACCTCGCCCCCGTTTTTTCCGCCGCCCGCGCCAGCCATTTATCGGCCATGCGCAGCATCGACACCTCGTCGGTATACTCGTTCAGCCGGTCGATCGCCACCCAGGCCAGATCGTGCGACTCGGCACTGACCCGATACTGTTGCGAACCGATCGCCTGCAGCGCGAAGCGTACATCGTAATGCTCGTGCTCGGGTTCGACACCGCGCGCCGGAATCCGATGGATATCGATATCAAATGCGCCCGCCTCCAGCAGCGCCACATCGGCCAGCCCGGATTCCTCGCGCGTCTCGGCCAATGCCACCGCCCGCACGTCCGGATTGCCATCGGCGTGGCCGCCCAGCTGCACCCAGATACCGAGTTTGCGGTGGTGGGTCAGCAGTACCCGGGTGCCGGTGACATCCACCAGCCACGCCGATCCGGTGACGTGGCCGCTCGGGAGGCTGCGCTCGAAACAATCCGGATGCCGTTCGACGAAGGCCCGGAAACGGCTTACACAGGCCTGCTCGGCGGGATACCGGGCGGCGTACCCGGCCAGCAGTCGCAACAACGGTTGGCGCTGCATCAGCGCTTCCTGGAACGCCTGGGGGATCATTGCCGCACGACCCGGTAGCCGCGCCGGCGCAGCTGCTGAACCACGCTGTCACCCGCGACCAGATGGCCGGCGCCAACCACCACGAACGGCGCTTTGCCGGCCACCAGCAGCTGCTCGATAGCCGCCGCCATGTGGCCGTTGCGTTGCTTCAACAGGGCTTTGTAGAGGCGCTGACTGGCCGGATCCGGCGACGGATTGACCAGACGGTCCAGCGCCGCGATGTCACCCTGACGCCAGGCATTGACCACCTGGTCGACATAGTCCTCGCCCTGATGGGTATCACTCAGCGTCTGCCCCAGTAGAGCCAGCTGCTCGCCGCGGGGCAGGGTCGCCAGCAGATCCAGCTGCTGTTGCAGGCTCTCCAGCTCAACGACCGGCATCCCGCGTTCGCGCGCCTGCTGCAGGAAATGCATGTCGCTCCCCAGCTGGCCGCTAAGACCGGCCTGCTGGAACAGCTGATCGCTCAGCGTCAGCGCCGCCAGCCAGGGCCGCTGGCGCTGCAGGTAGTCGAGCGGCAGGCCGAGCTGACGGGCGGCGTGCGCCAGGCGCCGCCAGCCGGCCGCACTCAGTGCGTGCCGCAAATCCTCACCCGGCCGGGCATAGAATCCAAGCTGGCGCAGACGCTCACCGGCCACCGCCGGGTCGTGGGCCAGCAGATTGATCTCCACTGCCAGCGTATCCGCGGCGGCGAACGCATGCCGCACCGCCACCGGCAACGGATAAAAATCCGCCTTGCCGAAATGCAGCGAACCGAACAGCCAGCCGTGACGGCCGAAACCATCAACCCGCCACAGCAACGGCCGGCTCTGGAGCGCAAGCGCCTTGCCCGCCACCAGCAGCAGCGTAACCAGCAACAACCCGCGTGCACCGCTCATCGCGGCATCAGTCCACCGCCGCCAAAGCGGCGGCGGTGTACTGAATCAGCGCCCACGCGGCCGCCACATGGTGCGCCTCGGTCTGGGTCTGGCCGATCGACATACGTAAACTGTAATGGTCACCGAGCCGGGTATGGGTCAGATACACCTTACCGCTGGCATTGAGCGCACCCAGCAGCCGCTGGTTGAAGGCATCGCCGTTGCGGTGCCGGAAACACACCAGATTGAGTGGCACCGGCGCCAGCAGTTCGAAATCCGGGTGAGCCTCGACCCAGTCGGCGAAGCGCCGGGCCAGTTCGACGTGACGGCGAATGTGGTGGCGCAGGCCTTCAGCGCCGTAATGGCGGATCACGAACCACAGTTTGAGCGCCCTGAAGCGCCGTCCCAGCGGTACCTGCCAGTCGCGGTAATCGATCACCGTGCCGGATTCTGAGGCCTGATTGCGCAGATATTCCGGCAGCACGCTGAGCGCGCCGGTCAAGGCCTCACGGTCGGCCACGTAAAAGCAGTCGCAATCGAAGTTGGTAAACAACCATTTGTGGGGATTGAAGCAGTAACTGTCGGCCTGATCCAGGCCTGCCTGCAGATGGCGGAACTCGGGGCAGACCGCCGCGCTTCCGGCCATGGCCGCATCCACATGCAGCCACAGGCCCTCAGCCCGGCATATCCTACCGATCGCCGGCAGTGGATCGATCGCGGTCGACGACGTCGTGCCCACGCTGGCCACCACAAACAACGGGATCAAACCGGCCGCCCGGTCGGCCTCGATCTGGCGGGCCAGTGCGGTCGGCTCCATGGCGTAGTCGGCACCGGTCCCGATCAACCGCAAATGATCGCTGCCGATACCGGCAATCCGCACGGCTTTCTCGATCGAGGAATGGGCCTGAGTGGACGCATAGGCGACCAGCCGCCCGCTGCCGCCATGCTGATTGACGGCACCCCCGGTGGCGCGCTCGCGCGCTGCCAGCAGCGCACACAGCGCAGCGCTGGATGCCGAATCCTGGATCACCCCGCCGCCGGCACCGCTGGATTTGAACTGGCGCGGCAGTTCGAGCAAATCCGCGACCCAGTCCAGCACGTGTGTTTCCAGTTCCGTGCAGGCCGGGCTGGTGGCCCAGAGCATGCCTTGTACGCCCAATCCTGCCGCCAGCAGTTCCCCCAGCACCGACGGGCCGGAACTGTTAGCCGGGAAGAAAGCAAAGAAATTGGGCGACTGCCAGTGGGTTATGCCGGGAAGCAGAATGTCCTCCACATCCGCCAGCATGGCGGCAAAACTCTCGCCCTGCTCAGGCGGCGCCGGCGGCAGGGCTGCACGTATGGCCCCCGGCTCGCTGCGCGCCAGCACCGGCAGGTTGGCGACCCGCTGGTAATAGTCGGCAATCCAGTCGACCAGTGCATGGCCGTGCTGACGAAAATCCTCCGCCGACATGTGATAACTGGGATACGGCTCTGCCACCAGCACTCTCCAAATATTACGGGACATCCGAGCAACCGCGATCGCCCCCAGGGACGCCGCCGCGCCAGATTCAGATCATCAGCAGCGCGGCGACCACCCGCCGGCCCTCGGCACGGATAATATTGTACGTGCGGCAGGCGGCTCCGGTATCCATTACTTCGACCCCTATACCTTGATCCAGCAACGGCTGGGTCAGGCGCGGATGCGGAAACTGCTGGCGGCCCCCAGTGCCGACGACGACGATTTCCGGCGCCAGTTCGGCGATGGCGGCGAAGTGCTCCCGGGTTAACTCGGCAAAGCTGGCCGGTTCCCAGGCATCGACGCGCTCGGCGCTGATCAACACACTGCGATCGACGTGATACTCGTCGACCACGACCCGGCCTTCGTCGTACGAGCGGATCAGATGCTGGGTGTCGTTGAAATCGAGACTCACACGCATGATTCGAAACCTTGTCTGCGGACTTGCCGGGCGCCAGCACGCGTTGACAGTGCGCGTTGACCTCCCATAATGTTTGCCGTCTTACCGGCGCAAAAGTTCATCGCCGCCGGCCACTGCTCGGGAAGCTACCGTCTTGGACTCGGAATTTCAACGCATCAGCCGTCTGCCCCCCTACGTCCAGGCGCTGCGGAGTATTCGCGCGCTGCCGCGCGCCAGCGGCGCGGTGGCGCCATCGACTGAGGGAGTCGCACCATGAATCCGGTCAAGGTCGGTCTGTTGGGTCTGGGCACGGTCGGCGGCGGCACCCACCGGGTGCTGCTCCGCAATGCCGGGGAGATCAGCCGCCGGGCCGGTCGCGATATCATCATCAGTCGCGCCGCCGTGCGCGATCTGGCGCGCCATGCTGAAGCCGGTCTCGAACTGACCGACGATGCCTTTGCCGTGGTGCGTGATCCCGCCATTGACGTGGTGGTGGAACTGATCGGTGGCTATGAACCGGCCAAGGAACTGGTGCTGGCAGCCATTGCCCAGGGCAAACACGTGGTCACCGCCAACAAGGCCCTGATCGCGCGGCACGGCAACGAAATCTTCGCCGCTGCCCGTGAGCAGGGGGTCATGGTAGCGTTCGAAGCGGCTGTGGCCGGCGGCATACCCATCATCAAGGCGATCCGGGAAGGACTGGCCGGCAATCGTATCGAATGGCTGGCCGGCATCATCAACGGCACCAGCAACTACATCCTCAGCGCGATGCGCGATCAGGGCCGTGACTTCGCCGAGGCGCTCGGTGAAGCCCAGGCGCTGGGTTATGCCGAGGCCAACCCCACCGTCGACATCGAAGGCGTGGACGCCGCCCACAAGCTGACCATACTGGCCTCCATCGCCTTTGGTATCCCGCTCAGTTTCGAGCACGTCTATACCGAGGGTATCAGCGACGTCACCCGCGCCGACGTCCGCTATGCCGACGAACTGGGTTACCGGATCAAGCATCTCGGCATCGCCCGGAACAGCGCCGAAGGGGTCGAGTTGCGAGTTCACCCGACCCTGGTGCCGCAGCGGCGGCTGCTGGCCAACGTCAATGGGGTGATGAACGCGGTGCTGGTCAAGGGCGACGCCGTCGGTCCCACTCTATATTACGGCGCCGGTGCCGGCGCCGAACCGACCGCCTCGGCGGTGGTCGCCGATCTGGTCGACGTGGTGCGCACGCTGACCGCCGATCCCGGCAACCGGGTGCCGCACCTGGCCTTCCAGGCCGACGCACTGGCCAACCTGCCGCTGCTGGCCATGCCGGAAATCGTGAGCGCGTACTACCTGCGCATGCTGGCCGCCGACCGGCCCGGGGTGCTCGCCGATGTCACCCGCATTCTGGCCGAACAGGGCACCAGCATCGAAGCCATTATTCAGAAGGAACCCGCACCGGGTGAATCCGAGGTCCCGGTCATCATGCTCACCCACCGGATGCGCGAACGCCAGCTCAACGCCGCCCTTGAACGCATCGAGGCACTGCCCACCATCCACGGCGCGGTGACCCGGATCCGGGTGGAACACCTCAACGCCGACGGCGCCCCGTCGTGACCGCCGTTTGGCGATGCGCCGGCGAGGCCTTCCGGTCACTTGAGGATCCATCATCCCAGGCCAACGGGAGGGCGTGCCGGCGTAACCCCGAGGACGCGTTCGGCGAGTTTACCGACCCGCAGGACGGTGAGGTCATCGAACCGGCGACCGACAATCTGCAGTCCGGTGGGCAACCCAGCGCGCGTGAACCCGGACGGGGTGGTAAGGGCCGGCAAGGGGCTGAGCATATTGAAAGGGAACGTCATCTCGAACTGTAGGTAGCGCCCGCTTTCGTCGTCACCGCCCCAATCGGCATCGGTAGTCCCGACCGGCGGTGCGGGAACGGCCAGGGTTGGACACAGTAATACATCGTATTGCTCCAGCAGCGGGCGGATTTTCTGCCACGCTCTGGTTCTGACCACTTCGACCGCCTTGAGGTCGACAGCCGATGTACGCAGGCCTTGCTCGACGGCGGTCACCACGAACGGTTCCATGCGATCGCGGTATTGTTCCAGATACTGCCCTGCAAGCAAGGCTGTGTAGACACTCCAGTGCAGCCAGCCGGCATCATTGATCTCCCGGCTCCAGCCCACATCGACTTCGTCAACCGTCGCGCCCTCGTCCTTCAGGGCGTCGGCCGCCCGGCGCGTGTTGGCCGCGACTTCGGCGTCCACGGCGTAGTAGCCCAGATCGACGCTTAAGGCCACACGCAGCTTACCGGGGTCTGCTTCAGGCAGTGACTTGAGTGTCGGCTCGTCGAGGGGTGCCGGATTCGACAGCACATCGGCTTGGTCCGGCCCTTGCGCCGCCGCCAGAAATAATGCCGCGTCGTCCACATTGCGGGCGAGAGGACCAAAATGACAAAACGTATCAAATTGGCTCGGGAGAATATCGAAGGGGATCCGGCCAAAGCTCGGCTTAAATCCGGTGATGCCACAGAACGCCGACGGAATACGCACCGACCCGCCCATATCACAGCCCTCGGCGAGCGGCACACAGCCGGACGACACCGCGACCCCGGAGCCACCGGAGGAACCGCCGCAGGCACGATCGGTATCCCACGGGTTGCGCGTAATCCCCCACAGTGGTGTCTCCGTAAAGCCGGCCAGGGCGAACTCCGACGTCGTGGTCTTACCCACCATGATCGCTCCCGCGGCGCGCAGCTTCTGGACAATCCGGGCATCCTCCTCCGGAATCCAGTGCTCCAGTGCATACGACCCCCGCGTCGTCCGCTTGCCGCGCGTCGGCGTGAAGTCCTTGATGGCAATGGGCACGCCATGCAGCGGCCCCACCTCATCGCCGCGCAGTACCGCCGCCTCTGCACTCCGCGCCAGAGCCAGCGCCTCGTCCGGATAAACAAAACAAAAGCAGTTCAGCGTCGGGTTCAGTGCAGCGATGCGCTCGAGGCTGTTCTGCACCACTTCGACCGGACTGAGCTCTCTGTTGCGGATCGCCTGTGCCAGGCGTTTGGCTGGCATGTAAGCAAGTTCAATATCCATCCCCTACTCCCGGATTACGGCATTCAATAGACCAAAACGTGGGCTGCAACACGTGTTCAACCCAGAACAGCATCATAGTGAATCGTAGTCCAACCGGATCCGGGCCGATTTCAGATGCCCCTCCAAACCCTCCCGTTGGCTTTGACGGATGCTGACGGGAGCCACCGCCGCAATACCTCTCTGATCAAGCCACTGGTGAGTACACACCTTCACGAAGCTGCCAACCCACAGTCCCCCCGAGTAGCGCGCGGCACGGCCTGTCGGCAACGTATGGTTGGTACCGCTCACCTTGTCGGAAAAGACAACGGATGCCTCGGTCCCGATAAAGAGCGATCCATAGTGGGTGAGCCTACCCGCCAGCTCATGCGGCGCTGTGGTATGAAGCTCCAGGTGCTCGGGAGCGACGTCATTGACATACGCCACAGCCTCGTCCTCATCATCGCAGACCACGACTTCCCCGAACGCCTCCCAGGCTTTCCCGGCTGTTTCGGCCGTCGACAATAATCGCAACTGCCGTTCGATCTCTGCAATCGTGCGTTCCCCCACGTCCAGCGACGTCGTAATCAGACCGGCCCGTGCCCGAACGTCATGTTCAGCCTGACCCAGCAGATCAGCGGCGATAATCTTGGGGTCAGCCGTTTCATCGGCAACAATATAGATCTCGCTCGGACCCGCCAGCTGGTCGATTCCGACCGGGCCGAACACCTGGCGCTTGGCCTCATTCACAAAGGCATTCCCCGGACCCACAATTTTGTCGACCGATGGCACACTTTCAGTGCCATAGGCCAGCGCGCCAATCGCCTGTGCACCGCCACTCCGGAAAATGCGGGTGGCACCTGAACGGTGCGCCGCGACCAGTACAGCCGGATGCACCCTGGGCGGCGTACAAACGCAGATGTTCTTCACGCCAGCAACTTTTGCCGGGATGATGGTCATTTGAGCAGAGGATAACAGCGGGTAACGTCCACCGGGAACGTAACAACCGACGCTATCTAACGGGATGACCTTATGCCCCAAGTGCAACCCCGGCAACGTCTCAATTTCGAGTGACTTTAGCGTATTTTTTTGAGCGTCCGCAAAGCGTGTTATTTGATCGATCCCAAACGCCATATCGGACATGAGATCACGATCACACTGCTCCTCTGCAGCCTTAATTTCCTTATGGGATACCTCTATCGTATCCAATTCGATGTCATCAAAGCGTTTTGCATATTGTATAAGCGCATTATCGCCGTTTTGTTTTACATTCAAAAGTATCTCGGAAACAATGCTGCTAAGCTTCGCAATACCATTATCGTCACCCCCTCTGGCTTTTTTTAATAGTCTCATTTATTGTCTTCTCCGCTTGAATAAATCAGAACAAAGGGACCGTTTATCTCACGATAAAACTCGGTAAATTCAGCACCATTGAAAGCGAACTGGTAAGAGAACGCAGTGGCTGTGTGCCGTCGACCCGGCAACCGCCGCCACTATCCGACGGATGACTGTAGCGGTCAACTCCACGCGACACGCACGGCCCCGGGCAAAATCACGATCAGTTTACCCTTCACGCGTCAGAGTAACGCCCTGGTTATCGAATTACCGGCCGGGATGGCATCGCATTCTGATGTCCAGACCGGCGGCACCAAAAAGGGGCAACGCGCACCCAGACGATACCGCGCCCCACGTTGCCGTCTGCCGCGACGCAACGCATTACCGCCACAGCAGATAATCACCACCTGGCGCGGACTGATCGGCCATAGTGATCTAGCCAAACCGGCGGTGCGGGCTGTTTGTCGGGGCTTTCTGCCCGACCCAGTGGCCCTACAGAATCCTGTAAACAGCCACGCCTGACGTCGGGTGTGTGCATTATGGCATAAGTATTGCTTTAAATTTTGGCATAACCCAGAGTCTTAGGCGCGAAGACTTGTTACAGACCACGGCTCATGGTATATCACTGTCGCAGGTCTGACAGTGGCCCTTGATGTAGGACCCGTCCATTTATTATGTAAAGTGTTTACTGTATAAAGCAATGGAATAGAAAGTTCGATTCCAACGATGGATGCCGCCTCCCCTGTCAGCGAGGCGGCCTTTGATTTTGCACCAACGAGAGGATAAAGAATGACCGACCAGCGACCAAACTTGACGCCGCTATTTTCACGGCCAATTTCCCGCCGCAGCATACTGAAGCTGGGAGCGGGCGCGGCCTCGCTTACTGCGGGGCTTTCGCTGTTTCCCGAACGCAGTTTCGCTGCCGATAAAATCGAACAACAACTTAATATCATGGGCTGGTCTGAGTACATAAGCCCTAAGAACATCAAAGAATGGGAAAAAATGACGGGAGCGCGTTTCGTCTTTGATGCCTATTCAAGCAATGATGAAATGCTATCAAAGCTCGAACTGGCCGGGGGGCACAGCGGTTACGACCTCGGCATGAACACCGATTTCATGATCCGCCTTCTGATTAACAAAAAACTGATTCAAAAGATCGACAAGTCACGAATTCCCAATCTGTCGAATGTTGATCCCAATTTCTTAGGCCGTCCTTTCGACCCGCACAATGAGTATACCGTGCCTAAAACATGGGGTTCTGAGGGCTTTATCTACGATAAATCGAAGATAAAGCGCAAGATGGTAAGTTGGGGTGACTTTATCGAGGCTGCCAAGAATGAAGCGAGCGGCAAGGTGGCACTACTCGATGACCCGCTGTCGATCGCCCCGCTGTTCTGGAAGGACGATGTGTCATGGAATACCAAGGACACCGCGGAGATTAACCGCGTCGCCAAGGAGGTCAATGACCTTGCTCCCCATATCCGGACCTTCAACACTTATCCGTCCCAGGACATTGCCAGCGGTGCTGTCATACTGGCCCAGAACTGGAACGGCTACGCCCGGTTGACCATGCAGTCGGCGAAAAATCCCAACCTCGAATTCGTCTTTCCAGAGCCAAAATCCGAGCTCTGGCTCGACAGTTACCACATGCCGACAGGTGGCAAACACCCGAATGCGGCATACTCGTGGCTGGAATTTATTCTCGATCCCGAACGCGCTGCCAAAGAAATCGAGTACACCGGTTACGTTTCACCTGTTCTTGGCGCGAAGAAATTCCTTCCTCCAGAGATCGCCAATGATCCGCTAATATTCCCAACGGAAGCGGTCGTCAAGCGAGGCGAGCGAACCGTTAGAAACGAGACCTACGCTCAGCGCATCAGCATCTTCACCCAGTTCAAGGCTGCTGCGGCTATTTCCTGAAACCCGGCGCCCGCAGCCTGTGTTGGAAACCTGATGGCCAACGGGTCCGCCTTTGCTAGCGGTGAGCGCTGTGCTACAGCGAATCACACCCCGGGAGAGGCGCGCATCTCCCGGGGACGGACCCTTCGCCGTCAGCACGTAAATCAGGAAACATCCGGCGAATCTTACCCTTAGACCAGCACCGCCGGACTAGTCAATCACTGTAGATGCTTCGGCAACCGTGGCGACCGTTGCGCTAACGACTGGTGGTCGCGCTTGCTCGCTGGATGGAACATTCAGTAGCGAACGAATGATTTCCTTCCTGCAGAAGCCTGTTGAATTTCCGGAGGAAATAAACTCGGATGGCCAAAGAGATCCGATTGGAGAGCGTCACGAAACGCTACGGCAGTTTTGTGGCTGTAAACGATGTCAGCCTCGATATTCATGGCGGGGAATTCTTGTCTTTGCTGGGTTCGTCAGGCGCCGGAAAATCAACCGTGCTGCGCATCATCGGCGGCTTCGTTGAGCCGGACCAGGGGCATGTCTATCTGGGGGATCTGGAGGTCACTCATACCCCCCCGTACAAGCGCCCCGTCAATACCGTATTTCAACACTATGCATTATTCCCGCATATGACAGTTGCTGAAAACGTAGCCTATGGCTTACGCCAGGATAAGGTGCCTCGTACTGAACGCCGGGCCCGGGTGCGAAGCGCACTCGAGATGGTTGAAATGCTGCAATTTGCCGAGCGCAATGCGCCCGATCTCTCCGGCGGGCAGCAACAACGCGTTGCCCTGGCTCGGGCACTGGTAAAGAATCCCACCGTGTTACTGCTTGACGAACCGCTGGGTGCACTTGACCGGAAGTTGCGTCAGCAGATGCAAATCGAGCTGAAACTGCTCCAGCGCGAGGTTGGAATAACCTTCGTATATGTCACCCACGACCAGGAGGAAGCGCTCGCCATGTCCGACAGAATCGCCGTGATGCGGGACGGGCAGGTTGAGCAGCTCGGTACGCCCAGCGAGCTTTATGATTCGCCAGCCAGTGCTTTCGTGGCAGGGTTTATCGGCCTCCAGAATTTTCTTCCCGGCACCATCAATGGGAACGAGCATCGCCTCACCACCGAGGATGGGATTGTCGTCGAAGCCGGCTTAATAGCCCCGTCGGCCAGCAGCAACAGAACCGCTCTCGGTGCGGTTCGCCCTGACCGGGTCATGCTGTCACTGACCGAGCCCAACGGTGATGTCAACAAAGGACAAGGCACCATTGCCGAGATTGTCCATCTGGGTGACGTGCTCGAGTTCATTGTCCTGCTGCCAAGCGGTCGCGAGGTACTAAGCCGGTTGTCCCGCAAGACGGTGCACGGTTTCGGGAAGGGTCAGCACGTATGGCTGCATTGGCAGGCCGAGGATGCCGCCATATACCCCGACGAGGGCGGCGAAAACCTGGTCCCCAAGCGTCGGATCCGCACACAGGATACTGCCCGGTAACGCGACGGTTGCGAGAGACCCGCTCGTTGCACTCACTGGCGGCAATGGGCTGACCGTCATGCTGGAGCCAATATGATGTCGTCGACTACTACTAAGTCGCCTCATGTTTCATTCGAGGCGCGGGGGAACTGAGCATGCCGATCCGCCGAAAAGCACACTGGATTATGGCCGGTCCGGCATTGATCTGGTGGCTGATCTTTTTTATTGCACCGTTCGTTGCGATCATTTATTACAGCCTGGGACAAAAAGCCCCATTCACATCCCAACATTCGGTTGTATTCGATCACTTGTCACTCGCCAACTACGCGCAATCGCTTTCACACGTCTTCTTCCAGGTGTTTGTTATTACGCTGCGGACAGCGGGAATCGGCACCGTGGTCTGTCTACTGGTCGGTCTTCCGGTCGCTTATGCACTGGCCACGCGGGTTCCAGGGCGATGGCGTCCATGGCTGTTACTGCTCTTGATCCTGCCCTACTGGATCAGCTTTCTCCTACGGACGATCGCCTGGCGTATCGTACTGGCGCCCGAAGGAATTTTGTCTGCAGTTCTCCAGCACATTGGCATTATTAGTGGTTCGCTTTCGATTCTGGATACGCAGACCGCAGTCCAGCTAGGCATCATATATAACTATCTCCCGGTGGCTATTTTTCCGATCTTCGTGGCACTGGATCGAATAGACCCTGCGCTGATGGAGGCCAGCATGGATCTGGGAGGTGGCCGGATCAGCACCTTTCTCAAGATCACACTCCCTCTCGCAGTGCCGGGAATAATCGGCGCCGCCGTGCTTACCTTCGTCCTCGCGGCTGGCGATTATGTGGTTCCAGCCATCCTGGGCGGTGCTCACGGCCTGATGATAGGCAAGATCATCGCGATAGAGATTCTGGGAGCGCAAAATCTCCCGCTGGGTGCGGCGATGGCGGTGATACTCATCGGGTTGCTGGCATTGGTAGGACTCATTGTCATTACCCTGGTACTGCTGGTTCGGTACTTCCTCAGACTGGCCCGTGGTCCTGCGTTATGACGACCACATCAAAAAATCCGCTGGTTCGGGAGAGTTAAATGGCTAGACGGGATCCCGTGACGACCGCACTGACGGTCTGGATGATTGCAATCTTCATATTTCTGTTCCTGCCCATAATTGTTGTCATTATTTATTCCTTTAACGGTGGCCGAAACCTCTACATCTGGTCCTATTTCTCTACCACCTGGTACGCCACAGCGATCAACGAGCCCGGTGTCCTCAATGCCCTCTACGTGTCAGCCCAGGCCGCTCTCATCAACGTGGTATTTGCGGTCACGCTGGGTACGCTGTCCGGACTCGCGCTGGCCCGCAAGAAAGGTGCCTGGGTGAAGCCGTTCCTCGGCTTGCTTTTCCTGGTCCTGGTAACTCCCGAGCTGGTATCGGCCATCGGACAGCTCATTTGGATGAACCGTATTGGATTAAGCAATGGCTTGCTGCGGCTGGCTATTGGACACTCCCTGTTCAACGTGGCGTTAGTCGCTCTGATCATCCGCGGCCGGGCTGAGGGCGTCGGCGAGGCCCTGGAGGAGGCCGCGGCTGATCTCGGTGCACCACCCTGGCGCGCTTTCTTGCAGATCACGCTGCCGATCATGTTGCCGGCTGTCATAGCGGGTGCGCTGTTGTCGTTCACCTATTCATTCGATGACGTGATTATCTCGTTGTTCGTGCAGGTTCCAGGGTCGACGCCGCTACCCATACGCATCCTCTCCTCGTTCAAGACGGGATTGCGCGGGGATGTCGCGGCGGTGGTCGTGATGGCGTTAGGCGTGAGCCTCGTAGGCATCATTATGGCGGTTTTGCTGCTTCGTCAGGGCAGAAAAGGTGATCAAGGGCTGGTCGAAGCACTGGGATAGATTCCTGTATTCCCGGCACATCAGCGAATTCTGAACCGTGGTCGGCATTGACAGACGTGCGGAGCACGGATCTGGGCCGTTATACTGCACGGAGCACACCAACTACTGGCGTGCTGGTCGTGGCCGGGGCTGTCCTGAACCGAAGATGCAACCTGCGTGCGCTCGATTCGGGATTCCGATCACCCAACTTCCCGCGGAACGTTTAACAATGCATCTTCCTGACGCTGACCGCTTTATTGTCGCCGTCCTGCCAACAGCCATGAACGCCGGCTAGTGACGGCCCCTGCTCTCAGCCTGGTGGTTCCGGGCCTACTCGGCCCGTGGCCGGCTGCAGCGGCCAACGCACTACCGGGCAGCGCCGTGGCGGCACTGTGTCGACTGCTCAGTCGGGCCCAATCGGCGCCGCTTGGAGCGAGCGGGTTCGAGGCCACGCTGTGCCAGCTATTTGGCCTGCTGGCAGAATCCGGCCGGGATCTGCCACTGGCGGCTTTGCGGCGGTTAAGCGATGCCGGCGATGCTGACGGCTACTGGCTGTGCGCCGACCCGGTCCATCTACGTGCCGACCTGAATCAAGTGGTGCTGGCCGCAACGGCCGACGAGCTCGCCATCGAGCGGGGCGAGGCGGCACAGCTGGCAGCAGCGTTCAACGCCACGTTCGCTGACGACGGTTTGCACCTCGACACCCCGGATCCGCACCGTTGGTACCTGCGCTTGGACCAGCCGGCCCGGATCATCACCACTCCGCTGGCCGAAGCCCGCGGCCGGAATATCAATCCGTTACTGCCGCGGGGTGCGGACGCCGGGCGCTGGCACACTTTGCTTACCGAGATCCAGATGCTGCTGCACGGCAACCCAGTCAACGCTGCCCGCGAGGCCGCCGGCCGAACCACTATCAACTGCCTGTGGCTGTGGGGCGGTGGCGACCTACCCACCGGCCTGGCGGCGCCGGCCGCCGAGTGTTACGCAGCCGGCGCAGTGGCCCGCGGTCTGATCCGACAGGCCGGCTTGGCCCAACAGGCGCCACCGGCCGATGCCGCCGACTGGCAGGCCGGCAACCCGGCCGGCGACCAGTTCGTTGTTCTGGAAGGTGGCCGGGCGCTGGCCGCTGACGGCGATTTCGGCAACTGGAGCCATTGGCTGGAAACCCTGGCGCATGACTGGCTGGCACCACTGGAAAATTTGCTGCGACATGGCCGTTTGAGCAGCCTTACGCTGTACCCCTGCGACCAGCGGGTGTTCCGGGTCAACCGCCGTGGCCTCGCGCGAATATGGCGCCGGCCGCGGCCACTGGCCGGGTTCCTGCAGCAGCCATGACGGTCACCATCGTCCGCCGCACGGTGCCGACTTTGCCAGAGCTGCAGGTTTCGCCGTTGCTGGCGCGAATCTATGGCGCCCGCCGAATTACTGATCCGGTCGAACTTGACCAGCGCCTACAGCGACTGCCGCCACCGCAGCAACTCAAGGGCATGGAGGCCGCGGTCGAGCTGCTGGCCGCAGCCGTGCGCGGCGGGCAACGGATCCTCATCGTGGCCGACTTCGACGCCGACGGTGCCACCAGCTGTGCGCTGGCGGTACGCGCGCTCACTGCCATGGGTGCCCGCGACGTGCGCTTTGTGGTCCCCGACCGGTTCAAATACGGCTACGGCCTGACCCCGGAAATTGTCGCGGTCGCGGCGGAACAACAGCCGGATCTGCTGGTTACCGTGGACAACGGCATCTCCAGCGTCGACGGGGTGGCCGCCGCCCGCGCCCGCGGCATACCGGTACTGGTCACCGACCACCATCTGCCGGCTGCCCGCCTGCCGGATGCCGCTGCCATCGTCAATCCGAACCAGCCGGAGGATCGGTTCCCGAGCAAGAACCTGGCGGGCGTCGGTGTCATTTTTTACGTGCTGTCGGCATTGCGCGCGCAGCTCCGCGACACCGGCTGGTTCCACCGCCAGGGTCTGGCCGAACCCGCCATGGCCCAGTTCCTCGACCTGGTGGCGTTCGGCACCGTGGCCGATGTGGTGGCACTGGATCAGATCAACCGCGTGCTGGTGGCGCAAGGACTGAAACGCATCCGTGCCGGCCGCTGCACTGCTGGCATCAGCGCCTTGTGTACGGTAACCCGGCGCCAGCAGAACACTCTCAACACCGGCGACATCGGCTTCGCCCTGGGTCCGCGGCTCAACGCCGCCGGCCGGCTGGAAGACATGTCGCTGGGGATCCGCTGTCTGCTCAGCGACGATCCGGCAGCGGCCGAAACCATGGCCTTGCAACTGGATCGCCTCAACATGGAGCGCCGCGGCATCGAGGCCGAAATGTTGACCGGCGCGCTGGCAGCGCTGGACGCCCGGCTCAGCCAGGGTAACCTGCCGTTCGGGCTATGCCTGTTCGATCGCAGCTGGCATCAGGGGGTGATAGGCATTCTGGCCTCGCGGGTACGCGAACGCACCCACCGGCCGGTAATCGCCTTCGCCCCGGACGGGGCCGACAATATCAAGGGTTCGGCCCGCTCGGTAAGCGGTCTGCACATCCGTGATGCACTGGATGCGGTAGCCAGTCGCCACCCGGGCCTGATCAGCAAGTTTGGGGGCCACGCCATGGCCGCCGGCCTCAGCCTGGCCCAGTCGCGCCTGGCCGACTTCCAGGCCGCGTTCGACGCCGAGGTACAGCGCCAGCTAAACGCCGACGACTTGCGCGGCGTGTTGTACTCGGACGGAGAACTGGCCCCCGCCGAGCTGTCCTTGGCAGTGGCTGAGGAACTGCGCCAGGCCGGTCCCTGGGGACAGGGTTTCCCGGAGCCGTTGTTCGACGGCCGGTTCGAGATCGTCTCCGGCAGGGTATTGAACGAGCGCCATCTCAAACTGGTGCTTACCCCGCCCGGCAGTTCCCATATCGTCGACGCCATCGCGTTCAACAAGGCGCCTGACTTTGGCCAACCCACCCCCGGCCAGCTGGTGCATGCCGCCTACCGACTGGACGTGAATGAATGGCGCGGCCAGCGCAGCGCCCAGCTCATCGTGGAGCACCTGGAACCGGTCTGACGGTAACGGCGACCGCAGCCGGCCCACCGTAACCCCGGTCAAGCCTCAGCGGGCTGATCTGGCGCGAACAGCGCACGCAAGCGGGCCTCGTTTTCAGGCCGGGCCAGCACGCTGACCTGATCATCGGCCTGCAGCACCGTGTCGCCACCCACGAACAGCAGCGCATTCTGACGATGCAGGGTCACCAGCACGGTACCGCGGGGCAGGTTCAGTGCGGCCACGGCCTGGCCGGCCAACAGCGACTCCCCGGCGATCCGAAGGTTCAGCAGGGTCGACCCCTGGGCCATGCCACCAAGCCGATGCATGGCATCCTCGAGCGCGGTGCGGTAGCCACGCACCACGTCTGGCACCGACATGATCCCGACCACGTGCATGTCGGAATCGAGCACCGCCAACCAACTGTCGGGGTTACCAGCCAGCGCCTCGACGGCATCTTCCAGAGACCCGTCAGCGGCAATGGTGAACGCACTGCCATCGACCTGCCGGCCGACGGGTTCCGGCTCTTTGCCTTGCGTGACCGTCTCCTCCAGGGTCGTGCGCCGCACCGTGCCAATGAACACGCCATCGGGATCGACCACCGGCGCCCCCGGCAGATTGCGGACCGCCAGCTGCTCGAGTGCGCTGGCCACGGAGGTGGCCGCGTTAAGCACCAGCTGTGGCAGTGCCATCACTTCGCGCACCGGCACCGACGTGATGTTCATACCGAACTGCAACCGATAGGCCGGGGATTCGTTGCGGTCACGCAGCTGACTGCGATAGATGGTGGTATCACCGACCACCAGCACGGCCGCCGCGATGGCGATCATGGCCGGGGCCAGCAAGGCCAGGTTGCCGGTCATTTCGGCCACCATCAGCATGACCGCCAGCGGCGCGTGCGCCACCGACCCGAAGCAGGAAATCATGCCAATGATAACGAACGGCACCGGTGAGTGCGGTATGGCCGGCGCGAACGGCACCAGCAGGCGCCATAACGCCGCGCCGACGGCTCCGCCGATAACCATGCCCGGCCCGAAAATGCCGCCGGAGCCGCCCGAACCGATCGACAGCGAGGTCGCCACTATTTTGGCGAATGGCAGCAACAATACCAGCCACAGCGGCATCCCCAGCAGAATGTTGCGGTCCAGGACCTCCTGCACCGAGCCGTAGCCGGTGTTGAGCGCCCCGGGAATCGCCAGCCCGATCAGGCCCACCAGCAGTCCGGCCAAGCCCGGCTTGAGCATGGGGTGCAGCCGGAACCGTTTGAAGGCATCAGTAAAACCGTAGAAGGTGACTGCATACAGCCGACCCAGAGCACCTGCCAGCAGACCCAGCACGGCATACCAGACCAGTTCCACCGGGCTGAAGGTATACCAGGTCTGGTAACCGAACATCGGAGTGAACCCCGAAACCGAACCGAATATGGCGAAGGCCACGATCGATGCCACTAGTGACGGCACCAGCGCCGAGGCTTCGATGTCGTCCCGGTAAATCAGCTCGGCGCCCAGCAGCGCGCCGCCCAACGGTGCCCGGAAAATGGCGCCGATACCCGAAGCGATACCGGCCGAGACCGCAATGCGGGAATCGGCCAGCGACAGGTTGAGCACCCGCGCCATCATGGAACCGAAGGTTGCGCTGATCTGGGCAGTCGGCCCTTCGCGGCCGCCGGAACCACCGGAACCAATAGTCAACGCCGAGGCCACAATCTTGATAACGGTGACCCGCGCACGCATCCCCTTGGGTTTGTGGTGAACCGCTTCAATGGCCGCGTCGGTGCCATGACCTTCGGCCTCGGGCGCAAACCCGAACACCAGAATCCCGGACAGCAGTCCGCCCAGTGCCACCACCAGTGGAATCGCCCAGGGCCGGCTGAAGCCACTGGCCAGGTGAAAGCCGCCCTCCCCGGCGGTACCCGCCGGGTAGAAGCCGCCCAGCACACCCAGCAGATAATGGGTACCGAGTTCCAGCGCGCCGTAAAACACGATCGCGCCCAGACCGGCGACCACGCCGATCATGCTGCCCAGCACCAGCCATTTGTGTAGGTAGGGGGCCGTTCGCAGGCCTGCCAGGCTACGTCCGGCAATCCGTCTCAGGGCCCGTTCCTTTCTGGCTATTTGAGAACCCGATGCCACAGTTCACCTCGCTGCTAATGTTGTTGGTGTTGCACAGCGCCGGCGACTGGCCCGGCTCAGGTTGGGGTGATACCCCGGTGCCGATCGTGGACCGGCACCCGCTGCGGGGCTAGCGCTCGCCACCCCATCGCATTACACGCCATTGTCGTTGAGTCGGCCACGCTCGCGCTGAATCATCCCGTCACGGATATCGTTAAGGTGGGGACTCAGACCGACCGGATAGATATGCGGCAAATCGAAGCGCTTGTGACTGGCGTCGAGATGGGCCAGCTGCGCCTGCACCCGGTCGCGTACCGCCTGCAGGGAGGGTGGTTCCGCAAGCCGCCGGCCAGCCCGGTACAACGGTGCCAGTAGCGGTTCGCAGCGCCGTGCCTGATGCAGCCGCTTGCGCCGCAGGTTATCGTTGGGATCGATGATCCGGTCGATGGCGGTAACTGGCTCGTCCTCGATGGCGATAGCGTCAGCGATCATCAGATCCTGATCGTCGAAATAGCGGTACACCTGCAGCAGCCCGGGGATGCTCATCTTCGACTTCTGGTCCGACAGTTTCAGCTTGTACTGCCACTGGCCATCCGCGCCCTCAATCGCCGTCAGTTTATAGACGCCGGACAACGCCGGATCGTCATAAGCCGTCACCAGCTTGGTACCGACACCCCAGGCATCGATACGCGCACCCTGCTGTTTGAGGCTGGTGATGACGTACTCGTCCAGCTCGTTGCTGGCCATCACCTTGGCTTCCGTGAAACCAGCCTCGTCCAGCATGGCCCTGGCACGCTTGCTGAAATAGGCCAGGTCACCGCTGTCCAGGCGCACGCCAATGATCTCGGTGCCCCGTTCGCGCAACTCCCGGGCCACGCTGATCGCATTGTGAATGCCGCTGATCGAACCGTAGGTATCGACCAGGAACACACAGTTCTCCGGCAACGCCCGGGCGTAGGCAGCAAACGCCTCGCGCTCGTCATCGAACGCCATCACCCAGCTATGGGCGTGGGTCCCGACCACCGGGATACCCAGCAGCTTGCCCGCCAACACGTTGGAGGTGCCGCTGGCGCCACCGACATAGCTCGCCCGTGAGGCCGCCAGCGCCCCCAGGCCCTGAGCCCGCCGCAGGCCGAAGTCAACCACCGAGCCACCATCCGCAGCCAGCCCTACCCGCGCTGCCTTGGTGGCGATCAGACTCTGGAAGTTGAGCGTATTGAGCAGCGGCGTCTCCAGAATCTGAGCCAGCAGGATCGGCCCCTGCACACGCACCAGCGGCTCATTGGGAAACACCACGGTCCCTTCGGCGACAGCCGTGATGTCGCAGTTCAGCCGCAGCCCGCCGAGGTAATCCAAAAACGCCGGCTCGAACAAAGGCTTACCAGTGCGATCGGTGAGGGTTGCCAGATAAGCCAGGTCGCCGTCGCTGAAGCCCCACTGGTCGAGGTATTCCATCAGCGTGCCCAGTCCGGCGCTGACCACGAAGCCGCCCTCGAAAGGATTGCGGCGGTAGAACATATGGAATTCGGCCCGGCGATCGGCGAGTCCGCTCTTCCAGTAGCCGTAGGCCATGGTGAGCTGATACTGATCGGTCAGCAGGGCAAGCGACGGATCGCTGCGGAACAGTTCGCTGAACATGCGGATTCTCCGGCCGGTCAGGCGGACAACGCCAGCGTGCGGACCGCGGCAGCGTCGAACGGCCACCCGAGTTCGGCACCGTCGGCCCGGCACAGTACCGGAATACGCACACCGTAACGTGTCATCAACCGGTCATCATCGACGATATCGACCTCCGGCACCGGCTTACCCAGGGTCGCGACCACCAGCCGCTGGGCCTCGTCGCACAAATGGCAGCCGGTGGTCATGTACAGCACCAGATCATTCATCAGCTTTTCTCGCTTCAATTGCGCAGGCTCTGCAACGGCGCCGGGATATGGCCTGCGAAGCGCACGAATGGATCGCCGCCGCCCGGATTGCGCACCGGCAACACCACGCTTTCACCGAACAGTCCGCCGAAGCTGACCAGTTCGCCCGCCGCGCGGCCGGGCACCGGAATCAGCCGCGCCGCGGTGGTCTTGTTATTGGCCACCCCGATCGCCATTTCGTCGGCAATGATGGCAGCGATGGTATCGCCCGGCGTGTCGCCCGGTATAGCCACCATATCCAGACCGACACTACAGACACTGGTCATGGCCTCGAGCTTTTCCAGTGTCAGGCTGCCAGCGGCCGCCGCAGCCGCCAGCGTGGCGTCCTCCATCACCGGGATGAAGGCGCCGCTGAGCCCGCCGACGCTAGAGCTGGCGAACGCCCCGCCCTTCTTCACCGCGTCGTTGAGCAGTGCCAGCGCCGCAGTGGAACCGGGCGCACCGATCTCGCTGATGCCCATGACCTGCAGGATTTCGCCAATCGAGTCGCCGACCTTGGGTGTGGGCGCCAGCGACAGGTCGACGATGCCGAACTGTACGCCCAGCCGGTCGGCCAGCTCGCGTCCGATCAACTCGCCGACCCGGGTGATGCGGAATGCCGTCAGCTTGATCTCTTCGGCGAGATCAGCCAGATTAAGCCGCTCCGGCGCACTCCGTTCGACCAACCGCTGCAGTGCCCGCTTGACCACGCCGGGACCTGAAACCCCGATATTGATGACCGCCTCGGCTTCACCAGGGCCATGAGTGGCCCCGGCCATGAACGGATTGTCCTCCGGCATGTTGGCGAACACCACCAGTTTGGCGCAGGCAAAGCCCTGGTGGCCGCTGTCGGCTTCAGCCATGGCCCGCAACGCGTGGCCCAGCCGCAGCACGGCATCCATGTTGATGCCGGCCCGGGTCGAGGCCACGCTGATACCGGAACAGACCCTTCCGGTGGTCGCCAGGGCCTCGGGCAGACTGTCGATCAGCGCCCGCGCGGTCGGGGTCATGCCCTTGTGCACCAGTGCCCCGAAACCACCGATCAGATCGACCCCAACGTCGGCCGCCGCCCGGTCCAGGCAGCCGGCGATCTGGACCAGGGCGTCGCGATCGTGACCGGCGGCGACGGTGGCGATCGGCGATATCGCCAGCCGCCGGTTGACCACCGGAATACCGAAACGGCGCTCCAGTTCGCGGGTGGCACGCACCAGCCCGGCGGCGCGGTTAGCGATCTTGGCCTGGATCTTGGCACACAGATGTTGCAACACCGGGCTGCTGCAATCATCCAGATTGAGCCCCAGGGTGACCGTGCGCACGTCCAGATTCTCTTCCTGGAACATACGGATGGTATCGAACACGGCCTCGCTGCGAATCATGGGCGCAGTCTCCGGTAAGCGACTTCATTGGTGGCGATAAACAACGCCTCATGCTGCAACCGCACTTGCAGGCCCACTTCAGCACCCGCGTGCTCGAGATCGATCTGCAACTGATCCAGCGCCACCTCGCGCTGCAGAGCTATCTCGGCCAGAATTCGCATATCGCCAGCCTCATCGACACGGCAGTCGAGGTCGGTAAAGTTGCCGCCGCGTTCCGCGATCAGGCTGCTGATGGTATGCACCACACCATGCCCGGCCTGGCCGCTGGCGGTCAGGATGTAGCGCTCGCCGGGCGCCGACGGCGACTTGGCCGGTTGGTAGGGCAGCAGTTCCACCGCCGCGCCCGGGCTGACCACTCCACGCACCCGTTCGATCAGGGCGGCACCATCGCAGCCGCCCGGCAGAACGGCGATAACGATGATGGTGAAATAGTCGCGCACCACGGTCTGGCTGAGTTGCAGCAGGTCGGCGCCCGCGTGGTCGAGTACGGCGCTGAGGCCGGCGATGATGCCGCGCTTGTCGAGGGTGTGCACGGTCAGCAGATGGGTCGGCGTGGTCATGCTCAAGTAACCACGTCAGGAGCCGTGCGGCCGGTCCAGTGGTGGATTCCGGCAACGGTGTCGGCGACCCGGATCAGGTCCGCCAGCGCCTGCTGGGCGTCCTCATCCTGGCGCTCGGGATCAGCTTCGGGGCGCTCGAGGTATACCCGCAAGGTGGCGCCTGCGGTGCCGGTACCGGAGAGCCGGTAAACGATACGTGCGTCGCGGTCGAGACCGATGCGGATACCTTGATGATCGCTGCGGCTGCCATCGACCGGATCGCGGTAACTGAAGTCATCGGCCCAGGTCACCGTGTGGCCGGCCACTTGCTGGCCGGGCAGCTTGGTCAGCCGGCTGCGCAGTTCGTCGATCAACGCCCCGGCCCGTTCGGCTGCGACTGCTTCGTAATCATGCCGAGTGTAGTAATGACGGCCGAACCGGCGCCAGTGCCCGGCCACGATCTCGGCCACCGGCTGATTCCTCAGCGCCAGTATGTTGAGCCAGAACAGCACTGCCCACAGGCCGTCTTTCTCGCGCAGGTGAGCGGAACTGGTGCCGAAACTCTCCTCGCCACACAACGTGATGCGGCCGGCATCGAGCAGGTTACCGAAAAACTTCCAGCCGGTCGGCGTCTCGAAGCATGGGATACCCAGTGTGTCGGCCACCCGGTCGAGCGCCCGGCTGGTCGGCATCGACCGCGCCACCCCCGCCAGCCCGTCACTGTAGCCCGGCACCAGCTCGGCGTTTGCCGCCATGATGGCCACACTGTCACTGGGCGTCACATAGCAGTCACGCCCCAGAATCATGTTGCGATCGCCGTCGCCATCCGAGGCCGCCGCAAAATCGACCGCCCGGGCCCCGCGGGTCAGCGCGAACAGCTCGTGGGCATAGACCGGATTGGGATCGGGATGGCCGCCGCCAAAGTCCTCCAGCGGCACCGCGTTGATCACGCTGCCCGGTGGTGCGCCCAGCCGCCGCTCCAGAATCTCGTGCGCGTACGGGCCGGTCACAGCATGCATGGCATCGAAACACAGCCGGAACCGGGGCTGGGCCAGCAACGCCCGCAGCCGCTCGAAATCGAACAGCTGTTCCATCAGCTCCGCGTAGTCGGCGACCGGATCGATCACCTCGATGACCATGTCGTCGAGCCCGCTGCGGCCGCAACGATCCAGTGCGATCGGCGCGGCATCGGCCACGATACGGTAGCCAGCGAGTTCCCGGCTGCGACGATAGATCGCCTCGGTCACGAACTCCGGCGCGGGCCCACCGTTGGCGGTATTGAATTTGATCCCGAAATCACCGTCGGCGCCACCCGGATTGTGGCTGGCCGAAAGCACAATGCCGCCGGCGGCGCGGAATTTGCGAATGAGGCATGAGACTGCCGGGGTCGAAAGCAATCCGTTCTGACCCACCAACACCCGGCCCACCCCGTTGGCCGCCGCCATCTGCAGAATGGTCTGCAACGCCGGGCGGTTGTAATAGCGGCCATCACCGCCCACTACCAGAGTCGCCCCCTGGCAAGCCGGTACAGCATCAAATATCGCCTGGACGAAGTTTTCCAGATAATGCGGCTTCTGGAATACGCGGACCTTCTTGCGCAGACCGGAGGTGCCGGGTTTCTGGTCGTCGAACGGCCGGGTTGGGATCGTGGAGACGCTCATGGGATCTGCGGGCAAGGCCCTTTGGCGGCGGCAAGAGTGTATTCTATGTTATCAGTCGACTTTTACCGAACAACCCGAACGATCGACTCGTCATGCCAATATGAGCCGCAGTATCCACCTGTTATCCATCGTTTTGCTGTCGTTACTGGCCGGCTGCGCGCTATGGTTCGGCAACACCCCTCCGCTCGCTTCCCAGGTGATCTACAACGGCCTGCAATGCGGGGCCGATAGGGCCGCCCCGACGGTGCAGTGGATCAATGACCCGGCCACGCTGGCACGCCGCTACAGCACCATCCGCGCTAGCGGTGATGCGGCGGCAACCACGCCACCCATTGATTTCAAAAACCAGGGCGTATTGCTGGTCACAATGGGGCGTCGGCCAAGCGCCGGCTACCGGCTCAATTTCCTGCGATCCGACTGGGTCCGGCGAAGCGGTTCGACGGTGCGGGTCAAACTGACCTGGCAGAGTCCCGAGCCCGGCAGCGAGCAGGCGCAGGTGGTCACTCACCCCTGCCTGTTGCTGCGGCTGCCCGCCATTGCCTTCACCCGGGTCCGGGTGATCGATCAGGACGGGACGGTCAGACTCAACACCGGCCGTAACGCCAGTCGCGCCGCCGGATCCTGACGGTAGAACGCGCGCAACTGATCGTAAACCAGCGGGTAGCGCACCCGCAGCTGCTGCGGGATATCGAAAAACGCTTCACTCATAACCGCGAAGAATTCACCCGGGCTGGTGGCGGCATAGCCATCGAACACCGTATCCATACCCGCCTCGCTGCGCTGGCAGAAATCCTCGTAGGCTCGACCGAACACCTGTGCCCATACCCGCTGATTCATGTCGTCGTGCAGCGGTGGCAAGCCGTTGAAGTGACCAGACAACAGATCGAGCTTGTGGGCGAATTCATGGATGACGACGTTGTAGCCGTCGCCGGCTTCCAGAATATCGTGCCACGAAAGCACAATCGGGCCGCCCTCCCAGGCCTCGCCGGCACGGGCGAACTTGATGTGATGGACGACACCGGCCGCGTCCCGCACATCGTGCGGCGCCACGAACCCCTCCGGATAGACGATGATGCTACGCCAGCCATGGTAATAATCAGGCCCGAGATTGAGGATCGGCAGGCAGGCCTGGGCGGCGATGATCAACCGCATGCTGTCATCCAGTTCCAGCCCGAGCTTGGGGTAGAAAATCTTGTCGTGAAGAAACAGCACCACCAAGTCGCGCAGGCGCTCCCGCGCCTCCCCGGACAGGCTGTGTAGCAGCGGCAGCTCGGCCACGGTGCGCTGCCACAACTCGTCATCCAGCTGGTTGCGCCGCAGAATCCGCTGCCGGCGCCAGTTCTTGACACTCCACATGGTCTGCTCGCTGCCTCTTGGCAGACTCCTGCCGCTCCTGTTCAGATCACCAGCCCGGGCCTATACAAACCGGCTGTATGTGCGCTGTTCGAAAATTCAAGTATGCCATCAGTGCCGGCGCAGAGCACTGCCCTGCGCCTTCTGCCGGCGCACCGGCAACCGGATCCGAAACCTGTCACCTGACGCATCTCTCAGCCAAACACGAGGTAGCTCCCAAGGAGTTGTTATACTGTCAGGCCACACCATAAATGAAGCCGATGACGCGTCATGTTTCCGGAACTGTCACCCAAAGCACAGCAGCTATACCAGCGATTGCAGGCCTTCATGGCCGAGCATGTTTATCCCAACGAACCGGTCTTTGCCGAGCAACTGGCGGATGCTTCCGAGCGCTGGCAGCCGGTACCGGTCATCGAACAGCTCAAGGCGCGGGCGCGCAGCGTCGGGCTGTGGAATCTGTTTCTGCCGGATGCCGAACTGGGTGCCGGGCTCAGCAATTACGAATACGCGTTCTTTTGCGAGCAGATGGGGCGCTCGCTGATCGCCCCCGAGGTATTCAACTGCAACGCGCCCGATACCGGCAATATGGAGACGTTGCTGCGCTTCGCCAATGCGGCTCAGCGCAATCAGTGGCTCACGCCGCTGCTGGCCGGCGAGATGCGTTCGGCGTTCTGCATGACCGAGCCCGACGTCGCCTCCAGTGATGCCACCAACATCCGCACCCGGATCGAGCGCGACGGTGACGATTATGTCATCAACGGCCGCAAATGGTGGTCGACCGGTGCCGGCAATCCCCACTGCGCCATCTTCATCGTGATGGGCAAGACCGACCCCGGCGCCGCCACCCATAAGCAGCAGTCGATGGTGCTGGTGCCGCGCGACACGCCCGGGGTTGATGTGAAACGGACCCTGACCGTGTTCGGTTACGATGAGGCCCCACACGGCCATGCCGAGATCGAATTCCGCGACGTCCGGGTTCCGGTTGGCAATCTGCTCGCCGGCGAGGGCCGCGGCTTCGAAATCGCCCAGGCCCGGCTCGGCCCCGGCCGTATCCACCACTGCATGCGCGCCATCGGCGCCGCCGAGCGGGCTCTGGAGATGCTCTGCCGGCGGGCGCTGGACCGCGTCGCCTTTGGCAGCCGGCTGGCCGACATGGGTGCGGTGCGCCAGGATATCGCCCGCGCCCGCATCGACATCGACCAGGCCCGGCTGCTGACCTTGCACGCTGCCCACGCCATCGACACGGCCGGTGCCAAGGCCGCGCGCCGCGAGATCGCCATGATCAAAGTGGTGGCGCCCAACGTGGCACTGCGGGTGATCGACCGGGCGATTCAGATACACGGCGGCATGGGAGTCAGCCAGGACACTGAACTGGCGGCCTCCTGGGCACTGCAGCGAACTCTGCGGCTGGCGGACGGCCCCGACGAGGTGCACATGGAAAGCATCGCCAAGCTGGAACTGCGCCAGTACCAGGCATGACTGGTGAGGAACTGACCGACGTCCGGGGCAGCCACCGGTTCGACGAGGGTGCCCTGGAAACGTATCTGGCGGCCCATCTGCCGGGTTTCGCGGGACCGCTCGCGGTGCGCCAGTTCGAGGGCGGCCAGTCCAACCCGACGTTTCTGCTGACCACCCCACAGGCCCGCTATGTGCTACGCAAGAAGCCGCCCGGCGAGTTGCTGCCCTCGGCCCATCTGGTCGAGCGCGAATACCGCGTGATGGCAGCCCTGGCCGCGACCCCGGTACCGGTGCCGAAGGTTCATCTGCTGTGCGAAGACCCGGGTGTGATCGGCACGGCGTTCTTTGTCATGGACTATGTGGCCGGCCGGCTGCAGCGTGACCCGACCCTGCCCGGCTGGGCAGCGGACGAGCGGCGCGCCGGGTACCGTGCCATGGCGACCACGCTGGCGACACTTCATGCGGTTGATGTCGATGCCGCGGGACTCGGCGACTTCGGCAAGCGCAAGGACTACATCGCGCGCCAGGTAAAGCGCTGGAGCCAGCAGTACCGGGCTACCCAGACCGCCGCCATCACCGCCATGGATGAATTGATCGAATGGCTGCCCGGGCATATCCCGGCCGATACCAGCTGCACCCTGGTCCATGGCGACTTCCGGCTCGACAACCTGCTGCTGCACCCCGACCGGCCGCAGGTGTTGGCGGTACTGGACTGGGAGCTGTCGACCCTGGGCCATCCGCTGGCCGACCTGGCCTATACCTGCATGAACTTTCACCTGCGGATGCCGGGCGGCTATCTGGGCGATGCCGCAGGTCACGGCGGCATTCCCAGTGAGGCCGAGCTGGTCGCCGATTACTGCCGTGCCAGCGGCCGCGACGGCATCCCCGACTGGACGTTCTACCTGGCCTTTTCCCTATTCCGGTACGCGGCCATCGTGCAAGGGGTGCACTATCGCGGTCTGCACGGAAATGCCAGTTCCAGCCGGGCACTGAGCTACGGCGAGCTGGCCATTGCCGCAGCCAGTCAAGGGTTGGGCGCTGGTCCAGAGCGGGCTAGTGCGAAGCCGGCGCCCCTGGTGTGCTCACGGCAACGCGGCATACCTGCCGCTACCCGCCCTCGACCCGGCCAAACAGGGAATCGGCCGCGGCCAACTCCGGTTCACCGCTGCGCGCCAGGATCGCGGCAAACGCCCGCTGGCGCAGATCAGCGGCAGCCGCCCAACCATTGCCCGTCGGCTGCAGCGGGCGCTCAAACGTGACTTTCAGTATACCCCGGCGCGGCAGCCAGGATCCGTCGCGCAGCACTGTCCGGGTACCGCTCAGGGTAACCGGCACCAGTGACACCCCGGACTCGGCGGCGGCCACGAATGCACCCATCCGGAACGGCAACAGGCCGGGCATGCGGGTGAAAGTCCCCTCCGGAAAGAACACCAGCGACGTACCCGACTGGACCAGACGGCTGAGCCGGGCGGCATCCTCGGTGCTGCGCTGCCTCTCGAAGCGCTCGACAAACAATGTCCCCAGCCGTGCCAGCGGCCAGCGCAGCAGCACCCGCCCGGCCAGCTCGCGTTTGGCCACAAAGCTGAATGGACGCGGCAACACCGCCGTCAGCAGCAGGGCATCGAGGTAGCTCGAATGGTTGGCCACCAGCACGCAGGGCTCCGCCGGGAGCCGCTTGAGGCCCTCCGTGACCAGCGGCAGCCCGGTCAGCCGCAACGCCAGCCGGAGCAACAAACGGACCGCCGTCGCGCGCAACCGGCGCCCGGGGACGGCAGCGGCCGCAAGCCACAGCGGTACCGCCAGCACGCCGCCGATCAGCCACACATAACTGCCGTAGACCAGCTCGCGAAAACGCCACAGGCCGGAGCGCAACAGCGGCAACGCAGTTAGCGCGCTGAGCCGGACCATCTGCCACCAGACCGGCGGCCGCCGCTCGCGGCTCAGCTGCCCCTGTTCAAACAGGGTGCGCATGGCCGCCCGGCGGATCTTGCCGCTGGAGGTCTTCAATACGCTCTGCGGCGGCAGCAACAGGATCGCGTCGGGGGCCACATCAAGCAGATCGATAGCAACTTCCCGGATACGCCGGCGCAACGCTTCGCAGAAGTTGGCGTTATCATGTTGCCGGGTCTCGGCAGCTACCACCAATCGTTCGTCGGCGCCAGTCGCCCCGCTGCCGAATACTGCAACGCAACCCTTGCGGACCCCGTCGATCGCCCCGATTGCCTGTTCCAGGTCGTAGGGATACAGATTACGCCCGGCGCGAATGATGAGATCCTTGTCGCGGCCGGCAATGTAGACGTCACCGGCCGCCAGGTAAGCCTGATCGCCCGAGTTCAGCCAGTCGCCGTCAAGCAGACCAGCGTTGGCCTCCGGATTGGCCAGATAGCCACGGGTGGCCGAAGGGCCACGGAACTGCAGGCGCCCGACCCGACGCTCCGGCAGTTCCCGACCGGCAACGTCGACGATACGGATCTGGTGACCCGCCAGGGCATGCCCACAGGCGACGATCTCCAGGACATCGGTCTGCGCCGGAGAGGCTGCTGCGGCGGTGCCGCGCCGCAGCAGCGGGTCACGCTGGACCCGGTCGACGGTAACCCCGCGCCCGGACGGCGGTAGCGCCAGACCCACGGAACACTCTGCGAGCCCGTACACCGGAGCCAGCGCTCCCGGATCCAGCCCGTAGCGCGCAAAGCACTCGGCAAAGCGCCGCAAGGTGCCGGCGTTGACCGGTTCGGCACCGTTGGCCAGATACCGCAAGCCGGCCAGATCCAGCCCTGTGAGTTCCCCTTCCTGGGCGTGTCGCAGGCACAGTTCGAAACCGAAGTTGGGTGCCGCTGACAGCGTGCCACCATGACGGTGAATCGCCCATAACCAATCGAGCGGCCGGTGCAGGAAGGCCAACGGCGACATCAGCACCAGCGGGATGCCCTGATACAGGCTGCCCAGGCAGGCGCCGATCAATCCCATATCGTGATACAGCGGCAGCCAGCTCACGAACACATCGTCCGAACGCACCGCGATGCGTTCGATCATGGCCCGGATATTGGCCAGCAGATTGGCGTGGCTCAACATCACGCCCTTGGGGTCACCGGTGCTGCCGGAAGAATACTGGACGAAGGCCAGATCGCTCGCGGTCGGCTGCAACGCCGGCAGAACCGAGGCATCGCCATTGAGGTCAGCCGCACACAGCACCGCCTGCAAGCTCGGCACCTGAGCCGCCAGCAACCGGCCCACCAGACGGGCCTGGGGCACAGTGATCAACAGCACCACCTCGGCATTGGCCAACAGCCGGGCATGGCGGCGCAGATGCGCCTCCAGTTGCGAGGGACGCAACGGCGGATAGATCGGCACCGGGACGCCGCCACCCAGCAGAGTCCCGAAGAAACTGGCGAAGTATTCGCGTCCAGTGGGCAGCATAATCGCCACCCGTTGCCCCGGCCGCAGACCACGCGCCAACAGGCCCGCCGCGACGGTGCGGGCCTGTTGGCGCAGTTCACCGTAGCTCAGCGGCTGCGGCTCAGCAGCGTTGTCCTCATACAGCAGAATGGCCTGGCGATCGGGCTGGTGGCGGGCCTGATAGTTCAACACCTCGACCAGGGTCCGAGCCTGGACCGGCGGCGCCACGCTGGTCGGTCGCTCCCCGGGCGCCCGGACAAGACTCGCGGCGCTGGTTTGGGGCAGCGCATCAGCCAGACCCCCGAGCAGTTCGCGCGGCGTCGCCGCCGTCAACAGCTGTTCCGGCAACCGCACTCGCAACCGCCGTTCCAGCCGCGTCAGGAGTTCCGCCCGACCCAGACTGTCGAGCCCCAGATCGCGTTCCAGGCGGCTGTCGAGATCGATCTCGTCCGCTGTCGCGGGCCGACCGCCCTCGCTCAGCAGTTCGGCCAGCACCGCCCGCAGGGCTGCGGCACCGGCGCTATCCACTAGTCGCCTGGGTAGAGAAAATCACGCGTCCACGGGATATCGTTATGGTGATGGCGCGTGAATACCACCTGAAAAAGCTGCAATTCACCGGTACTGAAAGCGCTCATGGAACCCGCCAGATACAGCTCCCAGGCACGCACGAAGCGTTCATCAAACATCTGCCGCACCTGATCGACGTGCGCACTGAAGCGCTCCAACCAATGCCGTAGCGTCTCGGCGTAGTGCAACCGCAGATTCTCCATATCCAGAACCGACAGGCTCCAGGGTTCGAATAGCGTCATCAGTTCAGACGGACTAGGCGGATAAGCGCCGGGGAAGATGCGCCGTTCGATCCAGGCGTTCATCGGCGCCGGCCGATTGCGACCGATGGTGTGAATCAGGCCGCGACCGTGCGGTGCCAGCACCCGGTTCACCACCTCGCCCATCTCACGATAGTGACGCTTACCGACGTGTTCCAGCATGCCGACCGAAACAAACGCGTCGACCTGGCCCTCCATCTCGCGGTAGTCCCCCTCGATGAACTCGACCCGGTCGCTCAGCCCTTCGTTGCGGGCCCGCTCGCGGGCATAGGCCAGCTGCTCCTTGGAGATATTGAACGCCTTGACTCTGACCCCGTAGAACTTGGCCATGTGCAGCGCCAGCGCACCCCAGCCACAACCGGCTTCGGCCACCATCTCACCCGGCTGCAGCCGCAGCTTGCGGCTGACATGATCGAGTTTCGCGAGCTGGGCCTGCTCTATGCTCAGATCCGGCCGCGGGAAATAGGCACAGGTGTAGACCATGCGCTCATCCAGCCAGAGCTTGTAGAAATCATTACCGAGATCGTAATGGTGATGGATATTGTCGCGGGCCCGCTCCAGGCTGTTACGCTTGATCAGATACAACTGCGACAGCAACCACGGCAGCCAGCCGCGGTCACGGTAGTCCGGCAGGTGGTTGTTGATGGTTTCCATCAACAGGACCAGATCGCCATCAACCCGCAGACGACCTTCGGTGTACAGCTCCCCGAATTCGAGATCCGGATTGAGCAACATCTTGATCAGGGCGCCACGGTCGCCGATGTGAATCCGCACCTCCGGTTTGCGGTTATTGCCGCGAATCTCGCGCCGGTCCCACAGCATTATGCTGACGGGAGGATTGCCCGCCGCGGCCAGTAGACGTCGTAACAGCCAGCCCGCGATGCCGCCCGCTTCACGGTGGCCGCCGGTCTGCAGCTGGCTGTCCGACGACGTCTCGCTAACCCCTGCCGGCAGTGACAGAGGTTGTGCACGATCACGCTTCATCTTGCCTCCTTCCGAAACCCGTAGTGTCCGCCAGCCGGCACCACAAGCCTCAATTGTGCGAGAATTACCATTAAGTAATTGCAGATGCGCTGCTTCGGGCTCGATTGTACACTGCGGAACCGTGGCTTTTGTATGGCCGGTCGCGCGGTGCCCGTTTCCAAGCGAGGTAGTATAGGATGAGTGTCAAACTGGAGCATATGATGGGCAGTTTCTCGCCACTGCGGGGTGGATGGCTTTCGAAGCTGGTTGCCGGCCTGGTCCTCGTCGCAGCAATTGTCGCGGGTGTCGCCTTGTCGGCATTTTTCTTCGGCTTTTTCCTGGTGCTGGCAGCCGTCATGGGCCTGTGGGTCTGGTGGCAGCAGTGGCGGCTGAGGCGCCGGATGCGCCGGCACGCCGGTCAGACCCGCACCCAGACTCACCGCAAAGTGATCCAGGGCGAATACGAGGTCGTCGATGACGCCGGGCAGGACCCGCATCGGCAACGGCAGGATTCCCGCCGGCGCTAGTATCCGGACTTGACGCTTTGCACTATTCGACACATCACCGTCCAAATCTTGCGAAACCCATGATGCCATCACCTGCAGTACGCGCGCTTGCCAGTGCGCTGGCTGTGTTCTGTCTGGTCCTGGCCAGGACAGGTTTGGCGGCTCAGCCGACTGTCCCGCCGCTCAGCACCAATCCGAACCCGGCCGCCGCCGCCACGAACGGGTCACCTGCGGCAACGCCAACCCAGCCGCCGATCCCGCAGTCAGCGCCATCCGGCCCCAGCACGGTGCCCGCATTGGGTGGAACCGGGGCAGCCTTGGAGCAGCGTGCCGGCAAGCGCAACAAAATGCCGCCGCTCACCCGCCAGGACAAAGCGGCGATGATCGCTTACACGGAGGGCTATGCCGCGCTCCGCTCAGGGCATCCCAAGGCTGCCATCCAGCACCTCAAGCAAGCCATCCAAAACAAGCCAAATGAAGCGCAATTCCATTATCTGCTGGCGCAGGCCTATGGCAAGATCGGCAATTATCCAATGCGCTGGTATGCACTGCGGCAGGCGGTCCGACTGAACCCCCAGCTGAAGGGAGCGGTTCATGGCTTTGAACAGATGTGGCGGGTTGCGGTGGAAAAGGGCTCGCTCGACGTGGGCATCCCGGAGAAGCGGGTCAAAGCCGAACTTGGCAAACCCGACCAGACATCGCGAAAGGGATCGGTCTGGGTCTATGGCTACCGCGCGATCGAATTCTTGCATCACAAAATCTATGGGTTGATCGACTTGCGCGGTAGTGGCAGGCCAAGCCCCGCCACTGAAGTGTTCCGCTTCAATCTGGGGCCGGGCCATTGGCGGCTGACCCAGCGTCGTCTGGGCTCTGACCAGAGTACTCTCGTCTACCAACCGAAAGCGGCTAAGGGGCCGCGTGCGCAGGTCACATTGACGCGGCTGGTTGACATGAAAGCCAAAAACGACCCGCACCAGCTCATGACCAACATGAAGCAGGAATTGAAACAGCGTTTCCCTGATCTCGGCTGGCGCGTGCTGCACGATAGCCCGCAGGATGTGTTATTCGAGTGGTGGCTCACGGGCAGCGACGAACCGCATCAGCATCAGATCGTACGGATGGCCAGCGGAAGCCACGATGTTTACCAACTGTCCTACGCCAGCCAGGCCGACCCGCTCAAATCCACCACTCGGGCGCGCTGGGTGTCGCAGCTCAAACACGCCAGGCTCGAACCGGTCAAGACCGGTCAGCAATAACCGCCCGCCAGCGCCCTGCCGCGGGCCCGCCGTTCGGCGGTGCCGGCGGCTCTGCCGATGTCGCTGCTGAGCGGCCTGCTGCTGGCAGCCGATCTGGCGGCGGCCCTGGCCGCCGGATTCCACGTTCTGCTGAACAAACGCGATCCGCGCGCCATCATCGGCTGGCTGGCGATCTGTTTGCTGACGCCGTTTGTCGGCGCCGCAATGTATTATCTGTTCGGCATCAACCGGGTTCAGACCCGCGCCAGGCGCCTGGCCGCGCGCTCACCTTTCGCCGCTGGCGACGATCTCAAACACCGTAACCAGCCGACCCTGCTGGACCCGGAACTGCGGGTGCTGGCAGGGATCGCCGGCAGCATTACCGAACACCCGCTGCTTGCCGGTAACCAGGTCGACTGCCTGCATGATGGCGAGCAAGCCTATCCCGCAATGCTGGACGCGATCGGCGCGTCGCAGCGCCAGGTTTATCTGGCCACCTACATCTTCGACACCCAGGGCACCGGGGAGACCTTTATCGGGGCCCTCGCGGACGCAGCCCACCGCGGCATCGATGTGCGGGTACTGGTCGATGGCGTGGGTGAACTGAGCAGTCTGCCGCGTGCCAGCCAGCGACTGCGCCAGGCCGGCGTGCGAGTCGAGCGCTTTATTCCGCCCCGCCTGCTACCGCCACAGTTATCGATCAATCTGCGCAACCACCGCAAGATCCTGGTCGTGGACGGGAGGCTGGCGTTCACCGGCGGGATGAATATCAGCAATGACCACCTGGCTGGCAATATCGCCAACCGGAACCGGATCACCGACCTGCACTTCCGGCTGCAGGGGCCGGTGATCGGCCCGATGATGCAGACATTCCTGGAGGACTGGGGCTTCGTAACCGGTGAGCGCGAACCGGTGCCGGTACTGGACCACCAGCAAGCCGGCCTAGCGTTCTGCCGCGCGATCACCGACGGCCCCAACGAGGACATGGAAAAGCTGCTGCAGGTGCTGACTGCAGTGATCAGTGCGGCGCGCCGGCGGATCGGCGTGATGACACCGTATTTCCTGCCGCCGGGCGAACTGCTGGGCGCGCTGCGGGCCGCCGCTCAGCGCGGGGTCCAGGTCAGCCTGTTATTACCGGGCGCTATCGATCATCCGTCCATCAACTGGGGTGCCCAGCACATTCTCGACCTGCTGCTTGAAGCCGGTGTGCGGATCGGCTACCGGCCTGCGCCGTTCGCCCACAGCAAACTGCTGCTGGTCGACGACGCCTACACGCTCTTGGGCTCGGCCAACCTCGACCCGCGCAGCCTGCGCCTGAACTTCGAGTTCGGCGTCGAAGTCTACGACCGGGCTCTAAGCGAGGCCTTGTGGGTCCATTTCGAGTCAGTGCGCAGCCGCTGCCGGCCGCTGACCGTTGCCGAACTGCGCGGCCGGTCACTGCCAATCAAGCTGCGCGACGCCCTGGCATGGAGTTGCTCGCCCTACCTTTGACCGACATGACAAAAAACCTAGCCGCCTTGCCCCAGTATCGCCAGCAAACCGCGTAGCGGCACACCAGCCCAGTCGGGTCGATTGTCAATCTCGTAACGCAGTTCGTAGAGCGCCTTCTCCAGCGTAAAAAGATCGATCAACTGGCGACCGTGGTCGGGATCAGACGGATACACCGGACAGTCCGCCAGCGCTTCCTGGTACCCTGCCAGAAACGCCTGCGCGATCTGATCGCGCCACGCCAGCGCACGCTCCTGAAGCTGCCCACGAACGGTCTCTGGCGAGCCGTCCAGAATCTGCAGCAGTGCCGCGTAGGCGGCGTAATCGAATGAACGCAGCATGCCGGCGACATCGCGCAGTGCCGAGTGCTTGCGGCGCCGCTCAGACAGTGGCCGGGCGGGCTCGCCTTCGAAGTCGATGATGATGAAATCGGCCTCGGCGATGAGTACCTGCCCGAGGTGGTAATCGCCATGGTGACGCGTTTTGACCATCGCCAAAGCGCCAGCCGGACGCAACGCCGCAAGCCGCACCGTGACCTCGTCGCGCCGTGCCAGCAGACGATTGGCCAGGGTCTGCTGAGCCGGCGGCAGGTGCTGGCGGCTGCGCTCCAGCAAGGCGAAGGTCTGCCGGGCCTCGGCGGCGACGCTACCGAACCAGTCATCGAGATCGGCTGGCGTCAGCGGCTCCGGATCAAATGCCGGATCGCCACAGGTTACTGCCAGTGCCCGATGGAGTTCGCCCGTACGCTCGCCCAGCGTATGAATCATCAGTTCGAACCCGGCATGCGGCGCGGCCATCGCCGGCTCCACGTCGGGAGTCTGCATCAAGCTGTCCTCCAGGAACCGGCGCAGATAATGCAGGCTGTAGCTCCAGGCATCGCCCTGATTGGCCTGATAGCCCTGCAGCAATGCCAGGGTAGTCCGGTCACCGTCATCCCCAACCAACTCGACGGCCCCCGCCACGGGCGCGATGTTGGGAAACGGCGAGACCTCGGTCAGGAAACGGCCGATCTCGAGTTCGGGATTGGTGCCCCGCTGAAGCCGCCGGTACCCCTTCAGGAACAACCGGTCACCCAGAATCAGGGCACTGTTGCTACCCCCGACCTGGGGCCGGCGTACCCGCATGCCGACGGGGTCGTCGCCTGCCAGGTCAGCGAATGCCATGGTCGCCGAGCAGCGCAGCTCACCGCCCGCCAGCGGCACGGTCTCATTGGTCTGCATCGCAGTCACCAGCCGACGACAGAAATCCTCCTCGGCAAACGCATCGTACAGCACGCCGACCTGGGCCTGCTGGCGTACTTTGGCCAGCGCCGCGGGCCCCAGGCCGCGAATCCGCTCCTCGCCATCGCGCTCCCAGGCCAGTGCCAGCGGCAGGAAATAGCGCTGGGCCGGCACCGCGTCAAGTTCGACATCGAGTTGCAGCAGCAGCCAGCGCCCATGATCCACCACCCACCTGGCATCCTCCACCAGGCGGACCTCGCGCAACCGCTCACCCTTGCCCGCGAACCAGCGCTGATGCCCGAGGAAGTCCGGCAGCGCTTCCTGTTCCAGCCGCCGCCGCAAACGCCGCGACTGGACCTGCCGGCTGCCCGCCTGGCGGTCCGGGAAAAAGCTGTTCCAGCCATCGGACATCACCAGCATCGGCAGTTCCGCCGGCGGCAGCCGCTCCTCGTGCCATTCCGGCTGTTCCGCTTCGGTAGTCAGGCAAAACCAATAAAAGCCGTAGCTCGGCAACGTTAACAGATACGGCAGCTCACCGATGGGCGGAAACGCGGTACGTCCCATCAGCTCCACCGGCACCCGGCCGGTGTAGGCACCCAGCTCGAGCTCGACCGGCTGCGCGGTGCGGGCCAGGTTGACCACGCAGAGAATGACCTCATCCTGGTAAGCCCGGATATAGGCCAGGATCTTGCGGTTGCCCGGCCGGATGAACTCGAGACGGCCTCGACCGAAGGCCTGATAGCTCTTGCGTACCGCGATCAGCCGCTTCATCCAGTTCAGCAGCGACGCCGGGCTGCGGCTCTGGGCCTCGACATTGACCGACTCGTAGCCGTAGACCGGGTCCATCACCGGCGGCAGGAAAAGCTTCTGCGGATCGGCCCGGGAGAACCCGGCATTGCGGTCCGGGCTCCATTGCATCGGGGTGCGCACGCCGTTGCGATCGCCCAGATAGATATTGTCGCCCATGCCGATCTCGTCACCGTAGTAGACGATGGGCGTACCCGGCATCGACATCAGCAGGCCGTGCATCAGCCTGATCTTGTCGCCGTCGTTGTCCAGCAGCGGTGCCAGCCGCCGGCGGATGCCGACATTGATACGCATGCGCGGGTCAGCGGCGTAGGTCCGGTACATGTAGTCCCGTTCCTTGTCGGTGACCATCTCCAGGGTCAGCTCGTCATGATTACGCAGGAAGATGGCCCACTGGCAGTTGTCCGGAATCTCCGGGGTCTGCTCCATGATCTCCACCATGGGGTGGCGGTCCTCCTGGGCGAGCGCCATATACATGCGCGGCATCAGGGGGAAATGATAGGCGACATGGCATTCGTCGCCATCCCCGAAATACTCGCGCACGTCTTCCGGCCACTGGTTGGCCTCGGCCAGGAACATACGGCCGTGGTAATGCGCGTCCACCTCGGCGCGCATCTGCTTGAGAACCTCGTGCGTCTCCGACAGGTTCTCGTTGTTGGTACCTTCCCGCTCGCACAGGTAAGGGATGGCATCCAGCCGTAATCCGTCGACGCCCTGATCGAGCCAGAACCGCATGGTCCGGATCACGGCCTTGCGGACCTGCGGATTGTCGAAATTGAGGTCCGGCTGATGGGAGAAGAACCGGTGCCAGTAGTATTGCTGGGCGACCGGATCCCAGGCCCAGTTGGAGGTTTCCGTGTCGGTGAAAATGATGCGGGTGCCACTGTAACGCTGGTCGCTGTCGCTCCAGACGTAGTAGTCGCGCTTGGCCGAACCCTTCGGCGCCCGCCGGGCGGCCTGAAACCAGGGATGCTGATCAGAGGTGTGGTTGATGACCAGCTCGGTAATCACCTTGAGACCGCGCCGGTGGGCCTCGCGGATGAAACGGCGAAAATCCTGGCGGTTACCGTAGTCCGGATGAATGGCCCGGTAACCGGCAATATCGTAGCCATCGTCACGCAGCGGCGACGGGTAAAACGGCAGCAGCCAGACCGTGTTGATCCCCAGGGTCTGGATATACTCCAGTCTCTCGGTCAGGCCGCGGAAATCGCCGATGCCATCGCCGTTATTGTCGCGGAACGCCTTCACATGCAACTGGTAGACGATGGCGTCCTTGTACCATAACGGGTCGTTGTCCCAGCTCGGAGTTGCGTCGGGCATCGGCACCTCTCACATGAAATAGTCAAAGTCGCGTTCGCTGCGCACCCGCCGGCGCAACCGGAACACGTGGGCCGGCAGGACCTGGGGATCGAGCTCCACGTAGTTGTGGCTGCCGTGCCACAGGTAACGGGCGTCACTCAGTAAATCGTGCATCTGGAACGGCCGGTCCGGCGCCAGGCCCAGCTCCGACAGCGGCAGTTCCAGCCAGCCCGACTGGACGTGGTAGGGATCCAGGTTTACCACCACCAGGATGCGGTTGTCGCCACTCGCGGTGGACTTGCTAAAGCAGATCAGCTCGTCATTGTCGACCGAATGGAAACGCAGGTTCCAGTCCGACTGCAGCGCCGGGTTGTCGTGGCGAATTTGGTTGATACGGGCAATGAGGTGACGCAGGCTGTCATCACGGTCGAGCGCCCACTCGCGGATCTCGTATTTTTCCGAGTGCAGGTATTCCTCGCTGCCGGGTTCGCGCGGGCGGTTCTCGCACAGTTCAAAAGCCGGTCCATAGATACCGTAGCTGGCTGTCAGTGTCGCGGCCAGCACCAGCCGGCTGGTGAACGCCGGCCGTCCACCGAACTGCAGATACTCGGTCAGAATATCAGGAGTGTTGGGCCAGAAATTCGGCCGGAAATATTCACGGCTGTCGGTGGTGGTGAGTTCGGTCAGATACTCGGTCAGTTCCTGCTTGGTGTTGCGCCACGCGAAATAGGTGTAGGACTGACTGAAACCCAGCTTGGCCAGCCGCTTCATGACCTTGGGGCGGGTGAAGGCCTCGGCCAGAAACAGCGTAGAGGGGTGCTGGCGCTTGATTTCGCCGATCAGCCACTCCCACAGCGGGAACGGCTTGGTGTGCGGATTGTCGACGCGGAAAATGCGCACCCCCTGGCCAATCCAGAATTCGAAGATGCTCTTCAGCTCATCGTACAGTGCCTGCCAGTCGTCACTCTCGAAGTGGAACGGATAGATATCCTGATATTTCTTGGGCGGATTCTCGGCGTATTGCACGGTACCGTCCGGGCGCCAGCGAAACCAGGCCGGGTGCTGGTCCACGTAAGGATGATCCGGTGCACACTGGAACGCGATATCCAACGCGATCTCGAGACCATGCTCGCGCGCCCGGGTCACCAGGTCACGAAAATCCGCCAGCGTACCCAGCGCCGGATGCACCGATTTGTGACCACCTTCGACGGCGCCGATCGCCCAGGGGCTGCCGACGTCGTCGGGCTGCGCCACCAGCGTGTTGTTCCGGCCCTTGCGGTTTATCCTGCCGATCGGATGGATCGGCGGCAGATACAACACGTCGAAGCCCATCGCCGCGATATAGGGCAACCGCCCGGCCACATCATGCAAAGTACCATGCCGGCCGGCCTCGCCCCAGGAACGCGGGAACAACTCGTACCAGCTACTGAAACGGGCCCGCTCATCATCCACCACAACATTCAGCTCGCCCGGATGGTGAGTAGCCAGGCTCCGGTCGGGACAGCCCGCCAGGTGCTGTTCCAGCTCCCCGTCCAGCGCCAGGGCACGGCGCTGGTCCAGTGCCACCGAGGACGCGGCCAGCAGTTCGGCCCGGCGCTGTAGCCAGACGGCCACGCCCGGCTCGGCCCGCGCGGCCGCCTGGCGCACTATTGCGGCCCCGACCTGCAGGGCGAGTTCGATATCCTGTTGTTCGACCCGATTGGCAAGATCATGGCGCCAGGATTGGAAATGGTCGGTCCAGGCACAGACGGTGTAGTGGTAACGGCCGAGTTCGACCACCTGGAATGTACCGCGCCAACGATCGTTGACCAGCGACTGCAACGGCACTTCGGTCCATTCGGCCGCACTCTCGTGGCGGTACTGCAGCACTGCAGCAATGGCATCGTGGCCATCGGTGAAAATATCTGCCGTGACCGCGACCGCTTCGCCCAGGGTGCGTTTGATGGCGAAGCGCCCGCCATCGACCTGGGGCCTGACGTTCTCGATCACAACACGCCGCCAGCCCTCTGTAGGCAAACTAACCGTCATCGCCGGCTCCTCAGTGGCTGGTAAGGAACAGGACCGCAAACGGCGGCAGGGTCAGCGTCAGCGAGTGCGAGCGGCCGTGCATCGGCACCGGACTGGCCTCCAGGCCACCCAGATTACCCTGGCCGCTACCGCCATAGTAATCGGCGTCACTGTTCAATGCTTCGCGCCACCAGCCGCCATGCGGCACGCCCACCCGGAAGTTGTGTCGGGGTACCGGCGTGAAATTGCACACCACCAGCACAGTCCGTCCGCCGTCGGCGGACTTACGCAGAAAGCTCAGCGTACTGTGCTCAGCATCGTGACAATCGACCCATTCGAAGCCGTTCTGCTGGAAATCGCACTGGTAAAGCGCAGGCTCGGCCCGGTAGCAGCGGTTCAGGTCACGCACCCAGTTGCGCATCCCCTGGTGTGGGGTCTGTTCCAGCAGGTGCCAGTCGAGGCTGGACTCATGGTTCCATTCATTCCACTGGGCGAACTCCCCGCCCATGAACATCAGTTTCTTGCCGGGATGACCGTACATGTAGCCGAACAAGGTACGCAGCCCGGCGAATTTCTGCCAGTCGTCGCCCGGCATGCGGCGGATCAGCGATCCCTTCCCGTAAACCACCTCGTCATGCGAGAACGGCAGCACGAAATTCTCGAAGAACGCATACCAGATGCTGAAGGTAAGCTGGTCGTGGTGATACCTGCGGTAGATCGGATCCAGCCCGCAATACGCCAGGGTGTCATGCATCCAGCCCATATTCCATTTCATGCCGAACCCCAGTCCGCCGATATAAAGCGGCCGTGACACCATGGGCCAGGAGGTCGATTCCTCGGCGATGGTCTGGACACCCGGATGATCCCGGTAGGCCGCCTCGTTGAGGGTGCGCAGAAAGCGGATGGCATCCAGGTTTTCGCGACCGCCGTGGGCATTTGGAATCCATTCGCCTTCCCTGCGGGCGTAATCCAGGTACAGCATCGAAGCGACTGCATCGACCCGCAACCCGTCGATATGGTACTTGTCCAGCCAGAACAGCGCACTGCTCAACAGGAATGCGCGCACTTCATGGCGGCTGTAATTGAAAATGTAACTGTTCCACTCCGGGTGATAGCCCTGACGCGGATCCTGATGTTCGAACAGATGGGTGCCGTCGAAATAGCTGAGGCCGTGCTCATCGCTGGGGAAGTGCGAGGGCACCCAGTCCAGGATCACCCCGATACCGCGCTGGTGCAGGTAGTCGACCAGATACATGAAATCCTGCGGTGTGCCGTAGCGGGCCGTGGGCGCAAAGTAGCCGGTGGTCTGATAGCCCCACGAACCGTAGAACGGATGCTCCATGATGGGCAGGAACTCGACGTGGGTGTAGCCCAGATCGGCAACGTAGTCCGCCAGCACGGGCGCCAGTTCGCGATAGGTCAGCGAGCGATTGCCGTCTTCCGGCTTGCGCCGCCAGGAGCCCAGATGAACCTCGTAGACGCTCATCGGCGCGTCCAGCGCGTTGCAGCGGCCACGCTGGCTCATCCAGGCGCCGTCCTGCCAGTCGTAGTCCAGTGACCAGACCCGGGACGCGGTCAGCGGTGGTTGTTGCCAGTAAACGGCGAACGGATCGCCCTTGTCCACCTGATAGCCATGGTAGCGTGAGACGATATGGTACTTGTAGGTCGAACCCTGGCGCGCGGCGGCGCTGACGCCGTGCCAGATGCCGGTTCCGTCGGAGCTGGGCGCCAGCGGATCAGCGGTCGAATCCCAGTCGTTGAAATCGCCGATCACCGACACCCGGACGGCATTCGGCGCCCACACGGCGAACCGGACCCCGTCGGACTGCGGATGAGCCCCCAGCTTTTCATAAAGTCGGCCATGGGTACCCTCGCGAAACAGGAACCCGTCATCCGGGGAAAACAACGCCGGAAGCGTGTCCCGGTCGCGTTGTCGTTTTGCGGCGGCTTGATGCGGCATGTACACCTCGGTGTCGAGTGACGGTGACGATCAAGAAACGACCTCACAGCAATATGTTAACACTACCCGGAAGGACCACACGCCGGCCGCGATCGTTCAAAAACGGTTACCACCCCCGGACACTGCGCTACGGCACCGCCCGCGGCGCGGCCGGATTCAGGCCGACGCTGGCGGTCGCCATGCCAGCAGCGTCGTGAGCAGGGTCCGCAACACCCCCCGCAGGCGCTCGGCGCGAGCGTTCAGATAACGGTACGGGGGTGCTTCGTCCATGTAGTTGCACTGCGCCAGCTCCAGCTGCAGGGCATGAATGCCGCTGGCCGGATCACCATAGTGGCGGGTGATGTAGCCACCCTTGAAACGGCCGTTCAGCACACTGCTGTAAGCCACCGCTGCCTCACATACCGCGAGTGCCCGGCGCTGCAGCGCCGGGTCGGCACTGACGCCACCATAACTGCCCAGGTTGAAGTCCGGCAGCCGGCCGGCGAACAGCCGTGGTACCCGCGAACAGATCGAATGGGCATCGAACAACAGCGCGTAGCCGTGCTCGGCGCGTATGTCAGCCAGCACCTGCTGCAGCCGCTGATGGTAGGGCCGGTGGTACCGGGCCAGCCGCTCGCTCCTTTCAGCGTGGTCCGGGCCGGCACCAGGCTGGTAGATCGGGCTGCCGTCGAACAAGGTATCCGGCACCAGCCCGGTGGTGGGCCCCGCGTAGAGCGCCGCATCGTCGGGCGGGCGGTTGAGATCGACGACATAGCGCGAATGGGTGGCGATCAGGCAGTGCACGCCCAGTACGGGCACAAAGTCGTACAGCCGGTCCACATGCCAGTCGGTATCCGGCAACGCCCGCGCCGCTGGTGTAAAACGGCCCAGCAATGTGTCCGGCACATGGCAGCCGGCATGCGGGATGGTCACCAGCAGCGGAGTCTTACCGGGTAGATAACGATACGGTTGCACTTGCGATATCTCCCCTCGTTGAGGCCCGGTCACACAGCACCTGGATGAGCCGGATTTCCGGCTGTGCGATAATTATTGCATTGTCAGCCCGGAGCGTGCCGTGTCCAGACCGCAAATCACCGTCAGCCCTTATCCGGCGCTGCGTCCCCGACGCATGCGCCGCGATGTCTTCTCGCGCCGGCTGATGCGCGAGACTACCTTAACCACGAACGATCTTATCCTGCCGTTGTTCGTGACCGAAGGCGATCGCCAGCGCGAACCGGTGGCTTCAATGCCCGGCGTCGAGCGCGTCAGCATTGACGAGCTGCTGCGTGAGGCCGACCAACTGTCCACCCTGGGCATCCCGGCGATCGCGCTGTTTCCGGTCACACCCGCCGAAGTGAAATCACTGGACGCCCGTGCGGCCTATGATGCCGATGGTCTGGTCCAGCGCGCCGTACGTGCGCTGAAACGGCATTTCCCGGAACTCGGGGTGATCACCGACGTTGCGCTCGATCCCTACACCAGCCATGGCCAGGACGGTGTCCTCGACGACACCGGCTATGTGGTGAACGAGGCCACGGTCGAGGTACTGGTCAAACAGGCCCTGTCCCATGCCGAAGCCGGCGCCGACATCGTCGCCCCTTCGGACATGATGGATGGCCGCGTGGCGGCCATCCGGGTCGCACTGGAAGCCGGTGGTCACATCCATACCCGGATTCTGGCGTATTCGGCCAAATATGCCTCCAGCTTCTATGGCCCGTTCCGCGATGCCGTGGGTTCAGCGGCCAACCTGGCCGGCGCCGACAAGCACAGCTACCAGATGGACCCGGCCAACAGCGACGAAGCCCTGCGCGAGGTTGCGCTGGACCTGGCCGAAGGTGCCGATATGGTGATGATTAAACCAGCCCTCCCGTATCTCGACATCGTACGCCGGGTCAAGGACCAGTATGCCGTGCCGACCCTGGTCTACCAGGTCAGCGGTGAATACGCCATGCTGATGGCGGCTGCCGCCAACGGCTGGCTCAACGAGCGGGCAGTGATCATGGAATCGCTAACCGCCATCAAGCGTGCCGGAGCCGACGGCGTACTGACCTATTTCGCCAAGCGCGTGGCCGACTGGCTGCGCGACGAACGCTAAGCCCATGGTGACGATCGACCGCTATGCGGTCATGGGCAATCCTATCGGTCACAGCCAATCGCCTCTTATCCACCGCCTGTTTGCCGAGCAGACCGGCGAATGGCTGAGCTATGACGCCATCCTGGTGGCCAGGGATGGTTTTGCCGCGGCGGTCGATGCGTTTCGGGCAAGGCATGGCCGCGGCCTCAACGTCACCGTCCCCTTCAAACGGCAGGCCTGGGCCTACGCCGACCGCCGCAGTGCCCGGGCCGAACGCGCGGGGGCGGTCAACACGCTGGTGCTGGACACCCAAGTCTATGGCGACAACACCGACGGACCGGGTCTGGTGCAGGACCTGACGGCCAACCACGGCTTCAGGCTGGCAGGCAAGCGACTGCTGCTGGTGGGTGCCGGCGGGGCGGCCCGTGGGGTGCTGGCCGCGTTGCTGGCAGGTCATCCAAGCGAGCTGACGATCGCCAATCGGACAGCGACCCGGGCCACCGGACTGGCCGCGCAATTCGCCGATCTGGGACCGGTCCGCGGCTGCGGCCTGGGGCAGCTTGGCGGTCAGTCATACGAGCTCGTCATCAACGCCACCGCCGCCGGCCTGCACGACGAGGTGCCGGCCCTGCCGGCTGACTGTCTGGCCGCCGGCGGCTGGTGTTATGACATGATGTACGGTGACCGGCCCACCGCTTTTGTCCGCTGGGGCAAGGATCACGGCGCGGCGCGGGCCGTTGACGGGCTCGGCATGCTGGTCGAACAGGCCGCCGAATCGTTCCTGCTGTGGCGCGGCGTGCGACCCGATACCAGGCCCGTGATCAGCGCGCTGCGCGCTTGAATTCGGCCAGGGCATTGCGCACAATCCCGATAACCCGCCGCGCAGCGATCGTTGACCCAGGGAGTTCATGATGGCAAGAACCCGGTTTGGATTTGCAGGCTTTGTCTGGCGCTGGATTCCGGCGCTGATCCTGGTATTCCTGACCTACAATCCGCTTAAGTGGTCCTACGTCCACTGGCTGGCCCAGTCCAGCGTGCACGACATGCTGGCCATCAAGGTGCTGGCCGGTCTGGTACTGGCAATCGGCTATGGCATTTATCTGACCGCAACCTGGAAATCGATGGGCCCCGAAGGACTGACCGTACTGGTGGTCTTTTTCGCGGTGCTGCTATGGGTGTTTTACGCGGTAGGTTGGCTGCGGCCGAGCAGTTCCAGCGAATACGCCTGGATCGCCATACTCATACTGGCTACCATACTGGCCTTAGGCATGTCATGGTCCGGCATCTGGCGCCGTCTCACCGGGCAGGTGACAACCGATGTAGTCGAGGACGAGGAGCACTCCGACTGAAGAAACCCGGGTTCTCCGACAAGGCCGCGGCAGCGGATGACAGCGGCCTTGTCATATCCGGCTGCCGCGGTTCAGTCCCACCGCCGCCAGTGCCCCGGCGTCCGGCGCCACGCATTGCCATTACGCCGCCAGTAGCCCGGCACCCAGACCGCATTAGTCTGGCGCAAAGCCATCCTGCGTTGGCGGCTTGTCGGCATGCCGTTTAGCGCAGTGCCTGAAAGCCCTTGCCGAAATGGCGCTCGAGACGAGCCTGGCCCAGTTCCAGCACAATCGACAACATCCAGTAGATGGCCGCGGCGGTGGTCAGCATCTCGACATAACGGTAATTGGAGCGGCCGTAGGACTGGGCCAGAAACATGATCTCCCAGACGCCAATCACCGATACCAGCGAGGAATCCTTGAGCATAGCGATGAACTGCGTGCCGGTCGGCGGAATGATGACCCGCATGGCCTGCGGCAGAATGATCTTGCGCATAATCTGACCGCGCTTCAGCCCCAACGCCGTGGCTGCCTCATCCTGGCCATGCGGGATCGAGATGATACCTGCCCGGAAGATCTCCGCCAGATAGGCGCCGTAATTTAACGACAGCGCCACGATACCGGCCGGAACCGCCCCCGGAACCGGCCCGAGCTGGGGTAAACCGACGTAGATCAGAAAAATCTGTACCAGCAGCGGCGTACCCCGGAAAAACGAGACGTAGAAGGTGCTGACGCCGAATGCCAGAGCACTGTTGGACAAGCGCCCCAAGGCTGCCAGAAAACCGAGCGTACTGGAGGCAGCCATCGAGATCACGCACAGGAACAAGGTCATCGCCGCCCCCTGGATGTAACCATCCCGGGTCAGTTTGAAACCCGCCAGGTAGGGAAACTTGTCGACGATGATCGAGAACTTGAGGTTGAAGCTCAGGAAGAACGCCACGAACAGCGCGAGCAGCAGCGCCCATACCGCGAACAGTCGGAGTCTGAATGGGATGCGGGCAAACAGATGGGGTTTGGGCACGAAATCGGACCCGCCGGTCAGGATTCAGGAGGTGGTGCTTGACGTTGCGGCCCGGCGCACGCCGGCATCGGACCGCGGCCAGTCACCGGATCAGGGCCTCTTGGTGATGTCGATGCCGATCCACTTCATGGAGATCTTCTTCAGCGTCCCATCGCGCTGCATGCCATGAATAACACTGGCGATCTTGGCATTCCATTCCTTATCGCCCTTGTCGGTCGCAATATAAATTGGCTCCTGGAACAACTCGCCACCAACCGTCTTGAACTTACCCTCCTTTTTGATCCGGGCCCGGGCGGTCAGGTAGTTCGTGACCATCGCGTCGAGTCGGCGGCCGGCACCCAGCGCCAGATCCTGGAAGGCCTGCGTCTCGCTCTGATACGGCACGACATCAACGTTATGAAATGGATACTTGAAGGTCATCGGCTTGGACCCGGGGATATCGATGACCAGCTTCTTGTCGAGATAACGCTCATAGGTGGTACCGGCCTCGACGCCCACCTTCTTGCCGCTGAGGTCGGCGGCACTCTTGATCCGGTTGTCGTCCTTGTTCACGACGATGGTCGACGGTGATCCATAGTAAAAAACCGGGAAATCGAGCACCTGAGCGCGCTGCCTGGTCGGCGTCATCGAGCATACGCAGACGTCATAACGGCCATGCCAGTGACCGGCGGTGATCACTTCCCAGGACGGCGTTTCCACTTTCATCTTGACCCCGAGCCGCTTGGCAATCTGCTTGGCCACAGCGATGTCGAAACCGTCCATTTCGTTGTTTTGGTTCAGGAATGAAAATGGCGGATAACTCTGGTCGGTGACCTCCACCAGGGTGTGGGTCTTCATCACCCGATCCAGGGTCGCTCCGGCCTGAGCGACCGTCGCTACGAGTGCCAGGCTACCGGCCATAAAGCCGGCCATTACGACATTGATCTTCATGCTTCCACCTGCGTTATGAGAATGTTATTTTCCGCTCGGGTGAGTGAATTACGCCTGCCGGCGGCGTTACTGTCAAGTTGCCGCCAGCCGGCAGACGCGCCCGGCCAGCGCCAGGCTGGCGGTCAATCCGGGTGATTCAATACCGTACAGGTTGATCAGGCCGGGCACGCCGTGCGCCGCGCGGCACTGGATCAGAAAATCGACCGGTGTCGCGCCCGGCGCCTGCAATTTGGGGCGAATACCGGCGTAGGCCGGCACCAGTGCGCCGTCCGGCAGATCCGGCCAATACTGGCGGACTGCGTCGTAAAATGCATTGGCCCGGTCGGCATCGACGTCGTAGTCGAGCCGCTCGACCCATTCGACATCGGGTCCGAACCGGGCCCGACCGGCCAGGTCCAGGGTCAGGTGGACGCCCAACCCGGCCGCTTCGGGTACCGGATAAATGAGCTGGCGGAACGGCGACCGCCCGCTCAGGGTGTAATAGTTGCCCTTGGCGAAGTGATAAGCCGGAATGGAGTCCGCCGCCACACCCGACAGCCGCCGGGCCACCGCTACCGCATGCAGGCCGGCGCTGTTGACCACGCTACGCGCCCGCAGCGTCGCGGGTGCGGCACCGCCGACAGTGAGTTCAATACCGTTGCCGGCGCTGCGTCCCGCCGTCACCGGACTGGCCAGCGCCAGCCAGGCACCAGCATCCTCGGCATCACCCAGCAGCGCCAGCATCAGCCGGTGGCTGTCGATGATACCGGTCGACGGCGAGTGCAGCGCCGCGACGCAACGCAACGCCGGCTCGCGCGCCCGTGCCTCGGGGCCGGCCAGCCATTGCAGGTCATCGACCCCGTTGGCCTCGGCGCGGCGGCGGATGCCGGCAAGCTGCTGCAACTGGCCGGTGTGACTGGCGACGATGAGTTTGCCACAACGGCGATGCGGGATACCGTGACTGACACAATAATCATAGAGCGCCCGCTTGCCGGCCAGACACAACTCGGCTTTGAGACTGCCAGGGGGGTAGTAGATCCCGGCGTGGATCACTTCGCTGTTGCGCGACGAGGTTTCGCTGCCGATGGCATTCTGGGCCTCGAGAATAATCACCTCGCGCCCGGCCATGGACAGAGCACGCGCGACCGCCAACCCCACCACACCCGCGCCGATGACGACGCAATCGACCGTATCGACCGTCACCGGCGCGCATCCCCGGCAATACCCGCAGCGGACCGTGGACGCCCGCGGCTGGCGTCTGCAAGCGATTGCGATTGGGTACCGGTAGTCATCGATTCATCCCGTGGTTACCAAAGGCTGCCGCAACCTGCCCGCAGCCCCGCCGCCTGACCGGCGCGCAGCCAGAACGCGTCGCAGCGGCACGACTATTCTGACACGGCGGGCAATGGCAAACCATGATCGCGGTGCAAGCCGATTAGCTTCGAGTGCCGGCAACGACTGGCACTTACCCGGCAGACACGGCATCATGTCCGCTCGCTCGGCGCCGCTCGGCCACAAGGCACGACCGGCGGGTGTTACGTGAAACGTTCTTCCGGAGCTGCCACACTGTCCATGCATCGCCGCCGTCTGCTCAGCCTGAGTCCGCTACTGGCCTGGTCGACGTTGCCACAGGCCGTCGCCGGCAAACCATCGGACAGCGGGTGCCGGCATTACCAACGCCGGGTTAAACGTCAATTCGACGCTTCGGTGCAGGATGCGGAGTTCGCCATCACCAACCACAACTTCCGCATTACCGGCCGTGATCGCATTGGTCTGGCCATCGCCGAGCGTCACCATGAGCCGTTCCCGCCAGCCGAAGTACTGCTGTTCTGCAACCTGGAATACGCCCGACGGCTGTTGCGCGCGGATCCCGACCTGCTGCGCTACATGCCCTGCAAAATCACCCTGCGCGCGGCCGACCGGCAGGTCGTGATCGACAGTTGGCTGCTGCCGCAAACGCAGCCCGCGGCACTCCAGCCCGCCCGCGAGGTCAATACGATACTCCGGGCCATCGTGGACTACGCTGCCGGTGACTGGTTCACCAGCGGCAACTGATGCCTTGACTCTGAGGTGAACTCAATCGTGTGGAGAAGAACCATGCCTTATCGCTCGATCCTGGCCCTGCTCGGCGTGCTCGCCGTGACCCCGGTGGTGCACGCCAACGAAGCCCACGCCAAGGACTTTCCAACCGTTGCGCGGGTAAAGTTCGTGCTCGACTGCATGAAGACCCATGGCGGCCAGACCTACGACACGCTGTACGCCTGTTCCTGCAAACTGGATTACCTGCGCGGCAAGTTCAGCTACGACGACTTCGAGGAAGCAGTGACGTTCCGCGATCTGTTCCATATGCATGGTGAATACGGCAACGAACTGCGTGATCCGCCGCGTGGCAAGGTGCTGCGCAAGCGGCTCGCGCAAGCCAACCGCGAAGCCAATGCACGCTGTTTCCTGAGCCACACGCAGCGCAAGACTACGGCAGCGTCGCCCAGCCAGTGACCCGGCACGGCTGCGACCGCGGTACCGGTTGCAGCCGTGACTCCGCCAGGGTCTGGCTCAGGAGGCCGGTTGAATGCGGTGCTCGGCAGTGAAGTGCAGGTTCTTGTTGTCGGTTACCTCGGCCTTGAGCACCCCCGGCCGGTCCGGTACGAAGTCGAACCGGAAGCTGGGGTCGGCGCTGATCGATATGCCGGTCCTGGCCACCAGCACGGGCCGATCATTGTAGGTCACCCTGACCTGTTTGACGAAATGTGGCGGGATGTACAGGTGGGTCAGCTGGTTCATCTGCAGACCCGAAATATTCGGGTGGCTGATGTTGAGCTGGACTGCCAGCGGCTGGTGCAGCACGACCTTCGGATAACGGAACTTCATCCTGCCGATGCGCTTCATGGCATCTTCCAGATCGGTGCCGATGGGTGCCGAGCAACCGCCGCTGGCTTTGACGAACTTTTTGGCCATATAGAGCTGGCCATCGTTGGTGGCAGCGATGGCCCGCACGGTGGTATACGCGTTGATGCGCACGCGCAGCGCCAGGTCAGCCCGGCCATTCTGCGGGAAGAAGTGAAATACCCCAGCCAGCGGTTCCGGGTTGTTGTCGATCAGCACCGTGACCGACTTGATGTAGCGCGCCTTGCTCTGAGCAAACCCGGCCTTGATCCGGAGCGGTACGATAGCCGCGTTTTCGGCCCGGTAAGGGGCATCCAGGCTGATCACGCCAGTCCCGTCGTGAATGACCCGGTCACCAAACAGACTGGCCCGCAACTGATGCTTCCACACGTAGTCGGCGGAATCAGCCTGGGCCGCCAGCACCCGGCTGCCCGGCACCGCGAGCGCCAGCGTTAACAGCAGTAGTGCCATACGATTCATCGGTCACTGCTCCGAAACATGCTCATTCCCACTCCATTTCCGTGAAAACCTTGATGACATTGCGTTTGTGATAGGCGTCAAACAGCTTCCAGCGACCGCGCTCGGACTGCCCCACCACCTTTTCGGCACCGCTCAGATCGCCACCGTGATCCTGCCAGCGCCGCACATCGCGCCGCAGCACTTCCAGATAGCGCCGCGTGGCGCGCGCCGCCTGTGGCCAGGGGACGCTGACCGGGCCGTGCCCCGGCACCGCCCGGGCCGCCTTCTGCTTGACGAGGGTCGCCAGCGCCGCCAGCCAGCCTTTGCTGCTGCCATCGATGACCGGTATATGTTCGACAAACAACAGATCCGACAGCCACAGCGTCGAGGTCGCCTTATCATAGACCACCAGATCGCTGTCGGTATGCGCCGCCGGGAATGCCTGAATGCGCAGTATCCGCTGCCCCAGGTCAATCCGGATCGGGTGACCCACCGCCACTGTCCTGTCGGGTACCACCAGCGCGCTGGCCGGAATCTTGTGATGCAGTTGCTGCGCCAGGCGCTGCAAATAAAAGCCGCCAACCAGCGTCATGGACCGGGCCAGATGCTGGTGGCCGATGAACGTGACACCCGGGCGCCGGAATGCCGCGCTGCCCAGGATATGATCGGGGTGGACATGGGTCAGGATGACATCACACACCGGCAGCGTGGTACGGTTCTGAATCGCACACTGCAACGCCCGGCCCTCCGCCGGACTGCCCCCGGTATCAATCACCGCCACGCAGCGCTGGCCTATAATGAAGCCGATATTGGCGATATTGTGGCCTTCGAAGACGGGCCGGTAGTGACCTGGCCGGACAAACACGCCCGGCGCGATCTGGCGCACGGTCGCCGCCGGTTCGCAGGACGCACGCGCCAGCGCGGGCAGCGTCACGACCAGCGCCAACATCAGCGCGATACCCTGGTGCCGCGCGTTGCCTACCACCATCCGTCCCTCCTCAGGCCGTATCAAACCTTAATTTAACCATCGTTTTACTGACGCGTAAGTTTACAGGTAAAGCTTAGCGCTGGCATTCCGCGATTTTTTTACTATCATAGGGGTCGCGGTTATCCGCAGCGTCGGTGGGAGGCATGCCCCCGACACTTGGAGATAATGGCGACATAACAACCCCTCCGCAACCCTAAGCGAGGAGCGTTTCTCGATGAAGAGGATGATAGCTCTACTGGCCGTATGTTCTTTGTCGGTGCTACCGGCTCTGGCATCCGCCAATTCCGATGTACAGAAAATGATCAACAATTCCGCGAACTGGGCGATCTGGGGCGGCAACTACGCCGGCCAGCGCTACAGTAAGCTGGATCAGATCAACACCAAGAATGTCGGCAACCTGCAGGTTGCCTGGACCTTCTCGACCGGCGTGCTGCGCGGTCATGAAGGCGGCCCGCTGGTAATCGGCAATACCTTGTATGTCCATACACCTTTCCCCAACAAGGTCTTTGCGATCAATCTGGCGGACCAAACCATCAAGTGGATGTACGCACCGGAGCAGAATCCCAACGTGATTCCGGTGATGTGCTGCGATACCGTCAACCGCGGTCTGGCCTATGCCGACGGCAAGATCCTGCTGCAGCAGGCCGACACCACGCTGGTCGCGCTGGACGCCAAGACCGGCAAGGTCGACTGGTCGATCAAGAACGGTGACCCGAAAAAAGGCGAGACCAATACCAACGCGCCCATCGTCGTGCACGACAAGGTCATCACCGGCATCAGCGGCGGTGAGTATGGCGTGCGCGGTTACCTGTCCGCCTACAGCCTGAAAGACGGCCACAGGATCTGGCGCGCCTACAGCACGGGCCCGGACAAGTCCATGCTGATCGATCCAGAGAAGACCACCGATATGCTGAAGCCGGTCGGCAAGGATTCCAGCCTGAAAACCTGGAAAGGCGATCAGTGGAAGATCGGCGGCGGCACCACCTGGGGCTGGTAGACCTATGACCCGAAACTGAACCTGCTGTACTACGGCTCCGGCAACCCCGGCACCTGGAACCCGGTGGCACGGCCCGGCGACAACCGCTGGTCGATGACGATCTTCGCCCGCGACGTCGACACCGGCATGGCCAAGTGGGTCTACCAGATGACCCCGCATGACCAGTGGGACTATGACGGCGTCAATGAAATGATCCTGGCCAACATGAAGATCGACGGTCAGGAGCGCAAGGTGCTGGTGCACTTCGACCGCAACGGTTTCGCCTACACGTTGGACCGTGTGACCGGTGAACTGCTGGTCGCCAAGAAGTACGATCCGGCGGTGAACTGGGCCAGCCACGTCGACATGAAGACCGGCCGCCCGGTGGTCAACGATCGCTACGCGCCCGGCGCCAACGGCGAAGACGTCAACACCACCGACATCTGCCCGGCCGCGCTGGGTTCCAAGGACCAGCAGCCGGCATCGTACGACCCGCAAACCGGGCTGTTCTACGTGCCGACCAACCACGTCTGCATGAACTATGAACCGTTCAAGGTCTCCTACGTCGCCGGCCAGCCCTATGTCGGCGCCACGCTGACCATGTTCCCGGCCGGCAAAGTGCTGAAGGACGGCACCACCAACATGGGCAACTTCATTGCCTGGGATGCGGCCAAAGGCAAGATCGTATGGTCCGATCCGGAACGCTTCTCGGTCTGGAGCGGGGCCCTGTCGACCGCCGGTGGCGTGGTGTTCTACGGCACCCTGGAAGGTTACCTGAAAGGCGTCGATGCCAAGACCGGCAAGGAGCTGTTCAAGTTCAAGACGCCGTCCGGCATCATTGGCAACGTCAACACCTGGGAATACAACGGCAAGCAGTATGTCGGCGTATTGTCGGGTATCGGCGGCTGGGCTGGCATCGGCATGGCCGCTGGCCTGAAGGCCGATACCGCCGGCCTGGGCGCGGTTGGCGCCTATCGTGGTCTGTCCGACTACACCCAGCTGGGTGGTGTCCTGACCGTGTTCACACTCCCCAACAAGTCCTGATCACGGACTGATCGCCCGCGGGTTCCCGGCCGTTGTCCGGGAACCCGCGACTGGTTCGTAACCACCTTACGATAATGATCCACTGAAGATCTGACGAGGACACTCCATGAGACTGCAATTGCCTGCTGCTGTCCTGAGCGCGGTGGCTGCTATCCTGCTAACCCTGACCGCCGCCGGCACTGCTTACGCCGCCGGCCAGAACAGCACCGACAAGCCCTACAGCGGGCATATCCGCTGTACGACCGACAGCAACGGACATAAGAACTGCAAGATCGATCTCTGGCTGACCCGGGGACTGCGGGCCTTCGGCTCATGCCAGGTCTGCCATGGTCTGGATGCCAACGGCAGCTCGTTCGCACCGAGCCTGCTGGAGCGCTTGAGGATTATCGACAAGGCCAAGTTCATCGACGTGGTAACCAATGGCCTGAAAGGCGGTTCGATACCGGGCTACACTGGGGTCATGCCGGCGTGGGGGAAAAACCCCAACATCATGGACTATATCACCCAGCTTTACGCCTATCTGAAGGCCCGCTCGGACGGCGCAATACCGGCAGGCATCCTGCCCCGTTATGACGAGAAGGTGATTCAATGACCATGAGGCCGACCCGACGCCGTCTGGTTGCCGTGAAATGGGTGGCCGCGCTGGCCACACTCGCCGCCCTGGTGCTGACTGAGCAGGCGATGGCAGCGCCGCAGCGTACGGCGCTGCGGGTCTGCGCCGATCCCCACAGCATGCCGTTTTCCAACAAACAGCGACAGGGTTTCGAGAACAAAATTGCCGAACTGTTTGGCAAGTCGCTCGGCATACCAGTCAAATTCACCTGGTTCCCGCAACGTTTCAATTTTGTACAGCACACCCTGCGTGACAAGGATCCCCAGACCGGGCGCTACAAGTGCGACTTGATCATGGGCGTGCCGACCGAATTCGACATGGGCACCGCTACCAAGCCCTATTATTGCTCCACCTATGCCCTGGTCTACCGGCAAGGCGCCGGCCTCGACGGCATCAAGACCGAACAGCAGTTTCTTAACCTGCCCACCGCCACCCGCAAGAAATTGCGTATCGGCGTATTCGACGCCACACCAGCGGCCGAATGGCTGGGCAATCACGGCATGCGGCTGCAGATGGAAGGATACCCGATCCTGAGCGCCGATCCGGACCAGACGCCTGGCCAGATCATGCAGAATGATCTGGAGCACGGCAAGATCGATGCCGTCATCATCTGGGGGCCGATCGCGGGCTATTTCGTCAACCGGGATATCCAGCACAACCTCGCCATGGTACCGCTGCATTCAGAAAAGGGCATCCGGTTCGAATACGCGATTTCGATGGGCGTACGCTGGGGTGACAAGGCCTGGAAAAATCAGGTGGAAAAGCTGATCGCCCAGAATACCGATCAGATCAAGCAGATCCTGCACGATTATCACGTCCCGCTGCTGCCGATCAGTAGCTGCAAAGTGTTCCGGAAGTCCGACGACGACTGAATCCCGTTGCCGCCTGAGCGGCGCCCGGGCGGGCGCCGCTCAGGCGGCAGCATCGATCCCGCAATTTCGCTGGAAACCAGTGCCACCCGCACGGCCCGGGGTTGCGGCGCCGCCCGCCTAGGCAGCGGCCCTGACAGGGTCTCGCTATTCCGGTATGCTGGCGGCCCATGAATAGTCCCAATTCCCCCATCGCCAACCGCTTCCGCAGCTTTCTCCCGGTCGTTGTCGACGTTGAAACCGGTGGCGTCAATGCCGCCACCGACGCCCTGTTGGAAATCGCCGCCGTACTCCTGACCATGGACGATCATGGTCATCTGTACCGGGACCGGACCGTAGCCTTTCACGTGCAGCCCTTCCCCGGCACCCAACTCAACCCGGAGTCGCTGGCCGTCAACGGCATCGACCCGTATCATCCGTTCCGGCTGGCTGTGCCCGAGGCCGAGGCGCTGAACGCCGTATTCCGCGACGTCCGCAAGACCGTCAAGGCCAGCGGCTGCACCCGGGCGATACTGGTGGGACACAACGCATTCTTCGATCTAGCCTTCGTCAATACGGCGGTTGCACGCAATGACATCAAGCGCAATCCGTTTCACCCGTTCAGCAACCTGGACACTGTCAGTCTGGCCGCCCTGGCTTATGGGCAGACGGTGCTGTCACGGGCCGTCCAGGCCGCGGGACTCAAGTGGGACAGCAACGAGGCGCACTCGGCAATCTATGATGCCGAGCGCACGGCAGACCTGTTCTGTACTATCGTCAATCTGTGGCAGGACATGGGTGCCTGGCAACCCCCGGCGATCGCCTGACGGCGTAGCTATGCGCCGTGCGATGCGCGCCGTACGGCGGGCATCGCACGGCCTGATAGCCGGAATTAGTCGGTCGCGGTCTGAGCCGCCGTTGCATCGACCAGTTTCTGCAGTTCGCCATTCTGATACAGCTCGACCACGATATCGCAGCCGCCGACCAGTTCGCCGTTGATCCACAGTTGCGGGAAGGTCGGCCAGTTGGCATAAACGGGCAGATGCTGGCGTATCTCCGGTTCCTCCAGCACATTCACATAGGCAAATCGGGCGCCCGTGGCCGCCAGGGCCTGCACGGTCTGGCTGGAGAAACCGCACTGCGGGAACTGCGGCGTGCCTTTCATATACAACAGGACCTGATGCCCTTCGACCTGTTGTTTGATGCGTTCCATGATATCCATTACAAAACCTCTTGCGTCTCAATGTCACAAAAACCCAGTCAGTCTAGCGCTTAGACCGGTACTCACAAAACGGTTTCCAGCTCGCCTCACCTTGTCATCACAGTGATTTAGACCTATTCTAAAACCAACAGCCCATCGCAACAACGGCCATCGCCCATCGGCGGTGAACGCCACGATGAAATGCTGTCAGAGAGTTTAAGATGCTTCCTCATTCACCACAGCCAGAAGGAGAACGGTATGGCTTTCGAACTACCGCCCCTGCCCTATGAGAAGAATGCCCTGGAACCGCACATTTCCGCGGAAACCCTTGAATACCACTACGGCAAGCATCACCAGACTTACGTCAACAACCTAAACAACCTGGTGGCCGCTACCGAAAACGAGGGCAAGTCGCTCGAGGACATCATCAAGACAGCCTCCGGGGGTCTGTTCAACAATGCCGCCCAGGTCTGGAACCACACCTTCTACTGGCAGTCGCTGAGTCCCAACGGCGGCGGCAACCCGAGCGGTGCGCTGGGCGATGCGATCAACGCCAAGTGGGGTTCGGCGGACAGCTTCAAGGAAACCTTCAGTAAATCGGCCGCCGGCAACTTCGGTTCCGGCTGGACCTGGCTGGTGCAGAACGCCGATGGTGCGCTCGACATCGTCAACACCAGCAACGCCGGAACGCCGCTGACCGATGGCAAGAAGCCGCTGCTGACCTGCGACGTGTGGGAACACGCCTACTACATCGACTACCGCAACGCGCGGCCGAAATACCTGGAAGCGTTCTGGAAACTGGTCAACTGGGATCATGCCGCCCGGCAGTTCGCTGGGTGAACCGGCACCAATCCAGGCCCGAGGGCTCCCTGAGGGGAGCCCTTGTTTTTTGTGCCCGGCAAAGACGATGCTAACATTATCCGTTTTCACTCTCTGAAGAAGCACTATCATGCAACCACGCCACTTCCTTTCGCTTTTCGACCTCGCGGCCGAAGAGGCCCGGCACCTGCTGGAGCGCGCCATGGTACTCAAAACCATGCGCCGGCGTGGCGACCTGCAGGCGTCGCTGGAACGGCGCGTGCTGGGCATGATTTTCGAGAAATCATCGACCCGCACCCGGGTCTCGTTCGAAGCGGGCATGACGCAGCTCGGCGGCAATGCCATCTTCCTGGCGCCACGCGACACCCAACTGGGCCGCGGCGAACCGATCAGCGATACCGCGCGTGTGGTTTCCAGCATGGTCGACATCATCATGATACGTACTTTCGAGCACGCCAGTCTGGAGCACTTCGCACGCTATTCGGCGGTGCCGGTGATCAACGGCCTGACGGACTACAATCACCCCTGCCAGTTACTGGCCGACATGCAGACCTATCACGAGCAGCGTGGGGATATCCGCGGTCGCACCGCGGCCTGGATCGGTGATGGCAACAACATGTGCAACAGCTACATCGAGGCGGCGGCACAGTTCGATTTCCAGCTACGGCTCGCCGTGCCGGAAGGATTCGAGCCCGATGCCGGGCTCCTGCAGCAGCATGGCAACCGTATCGAACTGCTGCGCGACCCGTTCGCCGCCGCCCGCGGGGCGGATCTGGTGACCACCGATACCTGGGCGAGCATGGGCCAGGAAGACGAAAAACAGGAGCGCGAGCGGCTGTTCGATCCGTTCCAGGTTACCAGCGAGGTCATGGCCGCGGCCAAACCGGAGGCGATCTTCCTGCACTGCCTGCCCGCCTACCGCGGTCAGGAGGTCACCGGCGAGGTCATCGACGGCCCCCAGAGCCGGGTCTGGGAACAGGCGGAAAACCGCATGCACGCGCAGAAGGCGCTACTCGAGTTCCTGCTGGAAGTGGGCGCCGCCTGACCCCGATCCCATGGCTAGTGCGACCCTCTGCGACCTGATCGACGATCTGCTGCCCCAGACCCAGTGCGGGCAGTGCGGCTATGGCGGCTGCCGCCCCTACGCCGAGGCCATGGCCGCGGGCACTGCCGACATCAATCGGTGCCCGCCCGGCGGCCAGGCCACCATCGCCACCCTGGCGCGACTCCTCGAGCGGCCCCGGCAACCGCTGGATCCGAGCTGCGGCCGCGAGCAACCGCGCCCGGTGGCGCTGATCGACGAAGCCGAGTGCATCGGCTGCACCCGCTGCATCCAGGCCTGTCCGGTCGATGCCATTGTCGGCGCCGGCAAGCTCATGCATACGGTCATCGTCGCCGAATGCACCGGCTGTGGTGTGTGCCTGCCGCCATGCCCGGTCGACTGTATCGAACTGCGGCCCGCCGACCAGGTGCCCGGCGCGGCCCGCCACTGGGGCCGGGCCGAGGCGCATCACGCCCGCACCCGCTTTCGTGCCCGCCAGCAGCGCCTGGTCCAGCGCCAGCAGGAGCGGGCACAGCAGCGGCGACCGACCCCACGACCCGTGCAAGCAACGCAGAACGACCCGCGCAAGGCGGCAATCGCGGCGGCACTGGCAAAAGTCCGGGCCAGGCGGGCGCACAGCAGCCTCAGGGACGACAACGGCCAATGAGCCCCGCCGTGGCAGCCGAACTGTTCCAGCGCTTGCGGGCTGCTATGCCGACGCCAACCACCGAGCTGCGCTACCGCTCGCCTTTCGAGTTGCTGATCGCGGTGATGTTGTCGGCCCAGGCCACCGACGTCAGTGTCAACAAGGCCACGGCCGACCTGTTCCGGGTCGCAGACACGCCGCAGTCGATGCTGGCGTTGGGTGAAGACGGCCTCAAGCGCCACATCAAGACGATCGGCCTGTTCAACAGCAAGGCGGCCAATATCATGCAAACCTGCCGGCTGCTGCTGGCACGCCACGGAGGCGAGGTGCCGCGCGGGCGCGCCGCCCTGGAAGCGCTGCCCGGCGTCGGCCGCAAGACTGCGAACGTCATTCTCAACACCGCCTTCGGCGAACCGACCATCGCTGTCGACACCCATATATTCCGGGTCGCCAACCGCACCGGTTTGGCTCCCGGCAAAACGCCGCTCGCCGTGGAACGGCGTCTGCTCGTGGTCGTGCCGGACGCGTTCAAACGCGACGCGCATCACTGGCTGATCCTGCACGGGCGCTACACCTGTAGCGCCCGTAAACCACGCTGCCAGAGCTGTATAATCCGTGACTTGTGTGAATACCCGGACAAAGCGGAGCCCGCCGATGCTGTTCAGCCAGGACCGTGACCAGATCCGCCGCTTTTTCTGCGCGGTCCATCGCAAGCAGCGTGCGCGGCTGCCACTGGATCCGCTGGAAGCGCTGATTGCCGAAGTCATCGCACTGCACCCGGAGTACCAGCCACTGCTGGACAATCCGGATCGTGCCCAGGGAACCGACTACCCGCCCGAACACGGCCGGACCAATCCATTCCTGCACATGGGCATGCACATCGCAATCCGGGAGCAGCTCGGCGCCGGCCAGCCAGCCGGTCTGGCGCTGATCCACCAACAACTCGGCCAGCGCTACGGCGACGCCCACGAGGCCGAACATCAGATGATGGAGGTGCTCGGCGAGACCCTGTGGGAAGCGCAGCGCGACGGTACTGCGCCCGACCAGCAGCGCTACCTGCAGCGGTTGCGGCAACGGCTGCGGAGCCACTGAGCTGCGCTGATGACTGCCACGCCGGAGGAGCTTGCCAACCTGCTGGCCCGCAGCGCGCTGGGCGAACGGCGCAGCTTCGAGCGACTCTACCGGCACACTGCGGCGCAACTTTTCGGGCTGGTGCTGCGTATAGTCAAGAATCACGAAACCGCCGACGAGGTATTGCAAGAGAGCTTCGTGAAGATCTGGAACCGGGCTGGCGACTTCAGTCCCGAGCGGGCCAGCGCGATGACCTGGATGGGTACCATCGCCCGCAATCAGGCCATCGATACGATCCGCCGCGGTCGCCAGCAGCCGGTGCTGCACGAGCAGCCGGTGGACGAACTGCACTGGCTGGCAGACGCTGCCCCGGGGCCTGAGGATGAGGCCGCGCAGGCGCGTCAGAACCAGGCACTGCGGGAATGTCTGGACCGTCTTGAGGGCAGCCAGCGCGATGCGGTCCTGCTGGCCTACTTCAGCGGACTGACCCATGACGAGCTGGCGGGGCGGCTGGACAAACCGCTGGGGACGGTCAAATCGTGGATCCGGCGCGGACTGCAGCGCCTCAGACACTGTCTGGAAACGCTATGAGGTATCACGATCCACAGTTGCTCGACGCCCTGGCCGCGGAATACGTGCTGGGCACCCTGCACGGCCGTGCCCGGCAGCGGTTTCAGCGACTGCTGGCGGAGCGCTCCGAGGTGCGCCGGCACGTGGCCGGCTGGGAAGCGAAGCTCAACCGGCTCGCCGCCCTGAGCCAGCCGGTGGCGCCGCCGGCCGCCACCTGGCGGACGCTGAAGCGGCGCCTGTTCACGCCGCCGCGGGCGCCGCGCTGGTACCAGCGCCTGAGCTTGTGGCGCAGCCTGGCGCTGGGTTCGGGACTGGTAGCCGCGGTGCTGGCCGGCCTGCTGGTGTGGCTGCCGCCGCGCACACCCATGCCGGGCTACGTCACCGTCATCACCGACCCGGCCCAGCATCCCATGTGGGCCGTGGCCACCAGCGCCGCCATGGATACCCTGACCGTGCGCAGCACCCAGCCGATGAAGGTCGCCCCGGGCATGGCCTGTATCCTGTGGCTGCAGGTCAAGGGCTCCGGCCACGCCTACATGATCGGGAAGCTGCCGGACCACGGCAATGCCATGCATCTGCGGGTCGCCGCGCGGCTGCGCCACATGCTGCTGCACGGCGAACTGCTGGTCACCATCGAGAACGTGCGCCACGGCATGCCGGCAGCACCCAACGGTCCGGCGCTCTACAGCGGCCGGCTGGCCCCGCTGGCGCAGAGCTGACCGCCGCCGCCACTGCCCCGTGGTCCTAACAACCGCCGGAGGTTGGCCCTACAATCGGGCACGGCGGTTCGTGTAACCTGTTAATTCTCTTTCATGTTGAACATATACAAATAATAAAGTGTTATAAAGCGCAGGTTTGTAACCCACTGCAGGTCATCCCCCTATGCCAACTGCTTTGCCCCAGTTCGAAGACCACAGTCGCCAGCAGAAGAAATTCACCACGTGCTACATGTGTGCCTGCCGCTGCGGCATAGAGGTCACGCTGGAGGACAACCGGGTCCGTTTCATTCGCGGCAATCCGCGCCATCCGGTCAACCAGGGCGTGTTATGCGCCAAAGGCAATACGTTGGGCCCAACGAGTGACAGTAGAGATAAC
>CAVQMB010000038.1:0-15559 GCA_963713445.1 uncultured Gammaproteobacteria bacterium
CCTGCCAGTCACCGTATTCGTATGCGAGCACGGCCTCTTTATCCTTGGGAGCCATAAAGGATTCGCCTCCGAAAGCAACTGGCACGAGCTCCTCAAGCAAAGGCGCCGGAAAGGAGAATTCAATGACTTCATGTGGATCGAACGAAAACGTGACTCTCTTATCATCACGACGATAGTAAAAAGGAATATCGAACTGAACGCCGTTGCGGGACCAGCAGGCTTGAAAATATTTCCCCCATTGACCACCGAGAAACTGGGAGAAAAACCCATATTTCTCATAACGAAGATATAGCGAACAAAGGTTGCTCTGGTAAAATCCTCTGCGAATACACCGATATCCATGTCGGGGTCCCACTCGATAAAGCCACCATTTCGTGTGAGGCCGAGGAGGGTACCGTGCATCAGAAAATATCGGACGCCGACCGAAACAAACACTTCCCTGGCTAGCACCAAGTTTTCAAGCGCTACATCAGGATCCATAATCCGACCCGCGGGACCATGACCTGCGGGGTCCTGTGCGGGAGAAGGGTTTGATGGCATTTGCAGGATTTCTTGTCTGGGCTCGCTCACTCGCGGGCCACCGCTCCTTAGTTTGCTATTAGCCCCTCGCCGATCTTGACCGCTTTGCCAATTCCTCGGCAGCCAGAACCGCCCACGACCAAATTGGCGCACTGACAAGCTGCGGCCGCAAAACCCACGAGCGTGAGCAGTCAATTGATCTGCTCGCCACTCAGCGCCATCAGCTCCTCGGGAGCACTGGGCAACTTGAACCGCTTCTCGGCCATGTCGACGTATCCAAAAGGACTCAGGGCCATTCTCGTAATTCTGGCCGCTGAAGATAGATGCTGATTTTGTTGCGCTAACGTTGGTCATGAATCATGATCGGGCAATGATGTCTCCGAGGCATGGACCCGGCCCACCGGCGCGCGCATGCTCGCCAGCCGATTGACAACCACTTGATTTTGTAAACACCCTCTCAAGGGCCAAAGAAACGCGTACGTAAAGTTCACCTAATTGCTCAACCAAAAATGTATGCCATCGGCAACAGTGCGCCTGAATCGATTGGTAGTTCTCCCAATATCCGGGAGACAAAAAAACCCCATGCTCCGACAGTAGCATCTACCTCTTTAATCAACGAACCGGGCTCATCATCATCCACGTAGCATAGAGCCGCTTGCCTTGGATTCTCCGTTAGAGATTGCCTGATGTTCTCGAGCACGTTCCTCAGCACGGGCTCTTTAAACGGTGCATATAGAAAGAACAAACATTTACCTTCAGGCAAGATCACGTTACAGGCGTCTTCCAATATAACCTCAATGTTAAAGCACCTTTTTTGTTCGTTTCTATAAAGCACGATGTTGCTTTCGGCGATCTGGTGCAAATTGCTGGCAAATTGGACTCCTATGATTTTTTTAAAGGGACATTCGCTGCCATCAGCAACACCTTCCCCTTACCCGCACCAAAATCGGCAAAAGTGTACTGGAAAATTCAAGATCCAGACGGTTTAGTATAAAATGAAAAGTTTTTTCTGGCATGGGTACGTAAATTTCCGATCGGTCCCTGTTGACACTGTCAGTTTCCATTTGCGATGCTGAAATACCACGCCAAGTATCGACGTTATGACATTTGTCATAACGACGGTTAATCCGGTGAACACGCCCCAACTTTAAATATAAATTAGTTTTGCTCCAAATTTCTGCAGCTCCTTGTTTTGAAATATACTTTATAGTTCCTATTAGACCGCGGCGACTAACTTTACGTATAATTAAAATATTTAAAGTACGATTGTCCTGCATTCCAAGATTTAACATAAGACCTCCTGCTGACGCTTCTTGCACAACTAATCAGGAAAACCTAACAACTGCGTTCGCGAAAACCCGGATTCACCGAAAAGTACACTCGACAACATTTGCTCACCTTCCGGAGGAACATAATACCCGTTTGCAGACTGATGACAATTGGTAATCTCCCCAACGACTATCGCCCCGCCTTCGGTATAAAGGTCGATGCGAACCAAGCCGAAGCCGGCGCTAAGTTTGGCGGCAACAGCAAGGAGTTCTCCAAGATTAGGGGGTTGGGTCGCACCAGGTCCGATTGAGCAACTCATGCTAAATGGGATTAGAGCCCAGTCGGTAGTGTAGTAGTTTTGGGAATGATTGATGGCGCGGTTAAAATCAACCTGCACGACAAGCGGGCGGCCATGTAGGCAGAAGATCTTGTAGTCACTAACTGTCGTTTGCTCAAATATGTAGGGCTCGACAATTATTTTTGGTTGCAAATAACGATAATTGCTCTCACGAGTAACCAAATAATAATTTGATTTAAACCATCGTCGCATCTGTTCAAAATCAATCACAGACCCTTGACGGCGAAATATTATTTCACCTGACATATGTGTTGGTTTAATTACGCAATCATCCGGAAATTGAAAGAGCTCGACTTCCGACATGGAATGGAGAATTGCGGTTGTAGGTACATTGTGTTCTTCGCCAAGTATGGATCTGATATAATTTTTAACAAACTCCTTATCTGTTACAAAGACTCTCAATGGATTCATTATTTCTCCGATGTTTTAATATAGAAGAGCGCATCGTTGAGCGTTCCTCCCGAATTGCGCGGAAACCTATGGTGGGCTCTGAGGAATAAGCCAAGAGCAACAATCAGGTCGAAAAAGCGAGTCCTTGGCAATCGCGCTACAATGTGACGAAAAGTCGCAAGCGATAGTTGATCTGTGTTCATGATTAGCTATATTCCACAGTATGAGGGTGTAAATCTGCCTGATTAGCCGCAAAGCTAAGCGGCCATCCTCGTGTTTTGAGACAATACTAAGAAGCTGTTTCAAAACCCTGCAGGAAGGAGCTTTAAGGAATGGTGCTGACCGGTCATCATCGAGAGGCCACCCACGATGAGACGAGGTCAGCACGATGAGCCCGAAGACTCAGGGGCACTATCGGACGGATCTCAGCGACGGTCAATAGGCGGTGGTCGCGCCGCTGCTGCCGGAACCCTTGAGCGGGCGCGGCAAACCGGGCCGCCCGGCGCGGGATCGGCGCCGGCTGCTCAATGCGCTGTTGTACCTCGTCAAAACCGGCTGTCAGTGGCGGATGCTGCCGCGCGAGTTCGGTCCCTGGCAGACGGTGTACCGGTACTTCAACGCCTGGCGCCGGTGGACCATCTGGCAAGGGGTCTTGGAGGCGTTGAACGCCCACGAGCGCGCCCGCCGCGGACGGCATCCGCAACCCCGTGCCGGGTGCATCGACAGCCAGAGCGTGAAGGCGGCCAGGCAGCCGGCTGCTCAGGTGGGCTTTGACGGCAACAAACGCATCAAGGGTCGACGCGTCACGTGCTCACCGATACCCTGGGATTGATCCTGTGTGTGATGGTGACACCGGCCAACACTGACGATCGCGCGGGCCTGCGATGGTTACTGGAGCGCTGGTTCATCAAAGGCGTGTGCCGATTGCGTAAGCTGTGGGTTGATGCCGGTTATCTCAGCGCGGCCATGCGGGCCTGGGTCCGGGCGCTGGAGCACACCCACACGATCGATCTGGAGGTCACCGACCCTCACGGCCAAGGCTTTCAAGTCGTTCCCAAGCACTGGGTCGCGGAACGTGCCTTTGCCTGGTTGCTCGCCTACCGACGCCATAGCAAGGATGTTGAGGTGCTAACGCGAAACAGCGAGGCTATGAGTCAGCTCGCTATGATTGCCATTCTGATTCGCCGGTTGTCCTGAACCGCTCATTGCAACGCTTCACCAGGGGTTTGAAACAGCTTCTTAGTGAACGAACTCGGCGACGGTCTGTTCTGCCAAGAGATATCGCTAGAATTATTGTTTGGTAGGGTATGGATGGCTTAAAATACTGAGTAATGTTCATTCTCGCCTCTCGCTCTAATGGCCACACCTCTGCGCCTCGTCGAGGTTACCGCGACGCCGAGGGGCGTACCCGCCATCGCCAGATCGCCCAGCGACTATCGTCAAATTTGGTGTACAGGACCTGAATCAGGCGGCGTCCTCGCGTGAGTCGGTTACCTCGATGCCATGGCTGAGTTTCACGCCGGTGATCACCTTGGCCAGATGTTGGAAGCCGCGGATCCTGTGCCGGCGTTTCTCGGCACACATGCCCAGCTTGTAGATCACGCGAGCATGCTGTCGCGGGTCACACCCCCCCTGGCCGGCTCGGTACGGTGGCGAATACTGGCGAATGTGGGCTCAATGGGGTTGGTCGTTCGCATGTGGACCCATGCCAGAGATTGAGCGAGGCTGGCAGGCCAACGTAGCGGTCTATGGAGCCGACAAGGTATGGAAGCAGTTGAACCGGGATTCGCGATTTGCGGGTGCGGTGGCCGAAAACGAGAAGCGCTTCGTGCAGGCCTTCGCGGACAGCTTGGTGGTCGAAATGGACAGCCGACCGCTCCTTTGTACGTGGGTCGGGTGCCGGATCGGCACGACGGCCCCGGGCGTTGTGCTCTATGAACCGCGCGATCTGCCGCGCGGGAGCATCGTCTGCCATTTGGGGGAAGCGCACCTGGGGCACGAAGCGAAGGGGGACATCCTCGAACTCCTGGAGCGCCTACCGTCATGACCGACGAACACAAGGTTCCGCGCGTAATGGTGGATATGTCGGCCACTCTTCTCCACTACGGCCATATCCGGTTGCTCAGGAAAGCCAGGGAATTGGGCGATTACGTCATTGTCGCACTAACCAGCGACGAAGGCATTCGCTTGCACAAGGGCTACGACCCGGAACTGGACTACGCGGCGCGCGCGGAAGTTCTCAGCGGTCTGCGCTATGTCGACGAAGTCGTTCCCTGCAACTGGCTGATCGACGAGGCGTTTTTGGACCGGCACAAGGTGGATATTTTGCTGCACGGGGACGACAATCCCCACCCCATTCCCTCGCACCGCCTTGTGATCGTCCCACGCATCGAAGGCATAAGCAGTTCCCTCATTCGCACCAGGGTCCAGCGAGCCTTCAGACAGATAGCTGGAGATTCAGATGATGAATAGAGACTGGCATTCGATATGGTCCAGCCGGCCGGTCCATGAAGCGGATGCTTCATCGCTCGAGGATCTTCTGCGCCTAGATGGTTGGGACAGCCAGGCCAGCAAAGTCTGTGTGGAGGACTGGCTCGACTACGTGGATGGTATAGCCAGCGAATTGAGCATAGCCGACGGCGAAAGCATGTTCGAAGTCGGCTGCGGCGCAGGCGCTTTCCTGGTTGCTCTCACCCGCATCAGGAACATCCATGCCCGGCCTCGACTACTCTGAGGCTCTTATCGAGGTGGCACGGCGTGCTCTGCCTGGTACCGCGCTTTCGGTTTTGCCCGCCGATGCTATGCCCACGGGCGACACCTACGACTATGTCATCGCGAACGGCGTCTTTCACTATTTCCCACTGGATTATGCCGAACGGGTGCTGGGCAGGATGCTGGCCGGTGCCAGGCGCGGGGTCGCGGTGCTTGAGGTGCCCAACGCACGGACCAGGGCGAAGTCCGAGCAGGAGCGGGCAAGACTCCTCGGGGATAGCTACGAGGAAAAGTATAATGGCCTTGATCACACCTATTTCGATCCCGACTGGTTCATCGATCAGGCCTGCCGGGTGCCCGGCTGGAGCGCGCGCACGGCTCCGCAATTCATCCGGAACTACGCGCAGAGCCAGTTCCGTTTCAATGTCTTCATCCACCACTAGATTCGGCGCGAATTGTGGAAATTCAGTCGAGTTGCACCAAATTTTATCGCGAAGCTGACGGGCACCGCGGCTTTGGCGGTACTGACGCTGGTTTTCAACTAACTCTACTGCCGAATTCTGCCGGACGAGTCGTAAGCGCCCCAGAATCGACAGTCTTGACTCAGCGGGGCTGAGGGGTGCTGTTTGAATCGCTGGCCAGTTCCACATTCCACGGCAGCAGCCGTTCGAGCTTGTCGGCCGTGTCGGCCTCGGCGATGCGCTCCAGCACATGGCGGAGGTGGCCGAAGGTTCCAGCCTGTCAGTTTTCACCCATATGGAGCCATTCCGATTTCACCTTAATGGAGCCAGGGTGTTTGCTCTCTAAGGAAATGGGATGGACTTCCCCCTCCCTGCAAGGCATCGGATGTGCCAGATTGGAGGTTGGTAGAAACCCGTCGTGAGAGATGAGGGAAGCCCAGATGAACATAAAGCGAATCGGCCTGGATGTGGCAAAGCATGTTTTCGAAATCTGTGGTGTCGACGAGAACGAGCACGTGGTGCTGCGTAAGACAGTTCGGCGCAACAAGTTACGGTCAACCTTTGCTCAGCTACCACCCTGCTGGGTGGGACTGGAAGCGTGCGGCAGCGCGCACTATTGGGCGCGAGAGTTGAGAAAGCTCGGCCATGAACCACGTCTGATGGCGCCGCAGTTTGTGACGCCTTACCGCAAGAATGAGAAAACGGACCGTAATGACGCGGAGGCGATCTGTGAGGCAGTGGGGCGAGCGAACATGCGTTTTGTGCCGGTGAAGGACGCCGCACAACAAGCGGTGCTGACGGTGCACCGTGCACGGGCGCTGCTGGTTAGCGAGCGTACCGCGCTGGTAAACCACATCCGTGGCCTGCTCAGTGAGTACGGCGTGGTCGTGGCGCAAGGGGTTGCGACACTGCGCAAGGCCTTGCCCGAGATTCTGCAAGATGCTGAGAACGGCGTGCCTGCGCTGGCGCGTGAGGTCTTCGCCGAGCTCTATGAGCGCTTGCAGGGACTGGATGAACGTCTTCGTGCTTACGACCATCGCATCGCGCAGTTGGCACGCTCGAGCGAAGCGGCGCAACGGTTGATGCAGCTCGAAGGTGTCGGCCCGTTGACCGCAACCGCGATCGTGGCCACCGTGGACACCGGAAAGCACTTTCGCAATGGGCGCCAGTTTGCCGCCTGGCTAGGCCAGTGGCCCGGCAGCGCTCCTCGGGCGGTAAGACACGTTATGGGCGCATCACCAAACGCGGTGATGCTATCTTCGCACGCTGTTGGTCCACGGCGCGCGGGCGCTGATGCGCCATCTCGCGGGGCGAGCCGATCGCAAGAGCCGCTGGGTGCTGGCGTTCAAGGAGCGACGCGGATTCAACAAGGCGGTCGTCGCCTTGGCGGCCAAGCATGCCCGTATTCTGTGGGCGTTGCTGGCGCATGGCAGCACCTATCGGCCGATGATGGACTGAGTTTCCGCCGGGCATGGCGCTCAGATAACTGACCGTTCCCGGCAACGATTGCGACGCAGACGATTATGATGGCACGACAGGTTGGACCGGTACCGGGAAACCCTGAGTTCAGCGTAGGCCCGCTAAAGGCCGGTAAGGAAATGAGGACCCGGTGCGCGGATACCCATCAGGGCCAGAGTCGGGAAAGCGACTCATCAACAGGCCAGATACAAGCACGCAGTCAAACCTCTCTGCCACCGATCGTCTGGTTGCAAAACGGGGGAAGTCCATACAAGCACTGAAGTAAGCGGTTTCTGCCCTAGGACGGTGACATGAGTACGCAAAAGGACCCGTGGAGGTTAGACGATGACAGAACGATCGCCCCTGCCGGGGTGCCAAACGGTGTTTTCAGGCTTTGGTACGCTTGAGATGGCCCGTTTCGGGCGAATGTCGCGGTTTTTGGACGGAATCCAGGCGTGACAGGGCAACAAGTGGCGCTTGGCCAGCACCCGGTTGCCCAGGCCAAACAACGCGAACAGCTGCGCTTCGTTCTTGGCCAGTCCGCGGTAGCGGGTCTTGCGATGGCCGAACAGGTTCTTGATGACGTGGAAGGGGTGCTCCACTTTGGCCCGGATGCTGGCCTTGAGCCGTTCGAAGTCCGCTTGCGCGTGCCCCAGTGCGGTCTCGGGCAGCGTCTTGCGCTGGTGGCGCTTCATCGGTAAGCGCCCCAGAATCGACAGTCTTGACTCAGGGGGATGTTGTGGTGTTGTCGGAGGCCGGTGTCAGGTCCACGTTCCATGGCAGCAGCCGTTCGAGCTTGTCGGCCGTGTCGGCCTCGGCGATGTGCTCGATGACATGGCGGATGTAGGCCGAGGGCTCCAGTCCGTTGGCCTTGGCCGTCTCGATCAGCGAATAACAGCAGGCGCTGGCACGCGCCCCCTGGGCGGTGTCGGCGAATAACCACGCTTTGCGCCCGACGGCGAAGGGGCGGATGGCGTTCTCGGCGAGGGCGTTGCTGATGCGCAGATCCCCGCGCTCGCAGTAGCCGAGCAGATACGGCCACTGGCCGAGCGTGTAGTCGATGGCCTTGCGGGTCAGTGAGCCTTTCATCACCCGAGTGGCGTTGGCCTGCAGCCAGGCCTTGAACTGATCCAGTAGCGGGCGGCTGCGTTGCTGGCGAAGACGGTGGCGTTCGCCGTCGCTCAGGTCTTTGACCTGACGCTCGATGGCGTAGAGCGTGCCGATATAACCCAAGGCCGCATCGGCCGTGCTGGGCTTGCCTTTCGCCTTGCCGGTGGCCGGTGCGGCGCGCACGGCTTCGACGAACTTGCGCCGGGCATGGTCCCAGCAGCCGATGCGGGTGATGGCGTTGTCACGGCACACCCGGGCATAGTCGGAGAGCCGGGAAACATACCCCCTCCCCACCCTCAAGAAACATGCAAGCCTATTTCCCCCCCCCCGCTCCAAACTAGGAAAGCCCCATAACACCATACCCGCCGCTGATCGCGGGAGAGCCTACCCTCGTGACACTCACGATGTATCACAACAAATTTTTCGCGGCGGCATCGCCCCCCTCCAACGCAGCGCCGGGATGGATGTCTACCCCCCCCATACTCCAGTGTCCTCCTCTCAACACAGACGACAGCGGCGCCGCTTTCTCCCCCCGAGGTGGCGCGTTGTCTTCATCCATGCTCCACCCTATCATCCTCGCGACGCCCCACGCAAAATACATCTCCTTATGCGTCGCGGGGGCTGCCCCTCCCATCTCTATTAAATATCGACGAGTCCAGATTGACGACATAAACAGCAACCGTGGTGCTTGCGGTTGAGTGATTTTCCCCCCCCAAACCCTTTTCCCCTTTCACCGTCATCCCTTAAACAAAAAAGAACCAAACCCCTATCCCTTCCCCCACGAAGAACGCCTATCTCTCCCAGATACAGGACTTTCGTGGTGTGGTGTCACAGCTAACAGCCCTATACCACACCACATACCCAGCCTGTCTTTCAAAACACAAAACAGAGCTGACCATACCACAAGACTATCGCACCACACCCAATAATAAAAAATCGCCTTCATCTCCCTCTCTCCTGCCGCGGCGGCTCCATTTCACTCTTCCCCACCCCGACCTCCTCTTCAACGTCAGTCATTTTTACCGTGACGGTTTGATCAGCAACTTGCCATCATACTTCCTGATGTTCTGTCCAAGAAAATCAAAGCCGTGGTCAATATACGTGATCTTCGTCTTCACTTTTGAGAGCATCAGACCTCATTCTGACAGGCAGGCTTCGATCAGCGGACGTATTTCTTGTTCCAGTATCTCTTTTGTGCTGCGGGTGACAATAAAATCGTCCGCATAGCGGACGATGTGCACCTTGGCACGACGGTACCGCAGACTCGTCTTCGGCAGATAATCATCGATTACCTGTTCGAGTCCGTCGAGCACCATGTTTGAGATGATGGGCGAAATCACGCCATAAACACAAAAGCCAACTTTGAGTTCGATCGCGAGATTGCGCTGAGTCGATCGGTGTCGCTGCTTGATTTGCGCCTTAAGGAGTAATATGTTTATGGCGTATGGCTCGATCTACTCGTACCGAAAAGGTGCAGCGCTTGAATATGGCGTTCGATCTGATTGGCCAGGGCAAACCGTTCAACGACGTCGTCGAGGTGTTGGTCGAACGCTTTGGTCTGTCCCGACGCCACGCCTATCGTTATTGGCACGAAGCCCAACGTCTGTCCAGACCACTCGAGGCGAGCTCGCCCTCGATTCCCATCACGATCAAGGTGCCACAGCAGACCGCGGCGCAGCTGCGCGCCCATGCACGCTCCAGCGGCGTGACGATCGGCGAGACGGTGGCTCGCGCCGTTACCGAGTATCTGGAGCGGGTACACCGGCGTGGCTGAGTGCCGCGACGAGCGCGAGCGGTTGTATCTGGAATACGTCTTCGACCGATTGTTGTCGGCGAAGCTGGCGCAGGTCTACGAGATTCTGGTGCCACAGCGCCAGCGCCCGCTCAGCGTTGGCGCCCTACTGAGGGCAGAGCCTGATGAAGACAGCCGCGATCTACGCTCGGGTCTCCTCGGATCAGCAGAAGGAGGAGAACACGATTGCCAGCCAGACGGCAGCGCTGGTGGACTTCGCTCGGCGCGAGGGTTACACCGTCGCCGATGAGTGGGTGTTTCAGGACGAAGGCTATAGTGGGGCCAATCTCGCCCGTCCAGGGCTGGAGCGGGTGCGCGATCTGGCCGCTGAGGGCCAGATCCAGGCCGTGCTCGTGCTCTCGCCGGACCGGCTCAGCCGCAAGTACGCCTACCAAGTGCTTCTGATCGAGGAACTGGGACGTTGTGGCGTGGAGGTGATCTTTGTCCATGCGCCTGCCGCCTCGGACCGTGCGGAGGACCAGTTGCTGCTGCAGTTCCAGGGGATGATCGCCGAATATGAACGGGCGCAGATACTGGAGCGCTCACGCCGGGGCAAACGCCACCGCGCCCGCCAGGGCGAAGTCAGTGTGCTGAGCGGCGCCCCCTATGGCTATCGCTATGTGCGCAAGCACGACGATCAGCCGGCCGGCTACGAGATCATGGCCGCCGAGGCACGGGTCGTACGCCAGGTGTTCCAGTGGTATACACAGGCGCCGCTGAGCATCGGTGCCATTACACGGCGGCTCAACGATGAGGGTGTACCCACCCGCAAAGGCGGATCACGCTGGGATCGCTCCACGGTCTGGGCGATGCTGCGAAACCCCGCCTACTGCGGTCGCGCCTGCTTCGGCAAAACCCGACTCGCCCCGCGCCAGCGCCTGAACAACCGCGCCCGGCGCCTGCGTGGGACGCTGTCGGCGCGCTGCGGCGCCAATCAGGAACTGCCGCGTGAGCAATGGATCGAGATCGCCGTGCCGGCGCTGGTCAGTGACGAGACCTTCGCCTTGGCGCAGGAGCGGCTGCAGAGCAATAAAAAGCACTCGCCGCGGCGTACGCACACGCCCAGTCTGCTCCAGGGGCTGGTGCACTGCCACCAGTGCGGCTATGCGTTCTACCGTAGCTCCACACGCACCACTGCACGCACGATCTACTATTATCGTTGTCTCGGCTCTGATGCCTGGCGTTACGGCGGGCAGGCGAGGTGCAGCCAACGCCCGATCCGCCTCGATCTGCTTGAGCACACGGTCTGGACGCAAGTACTACATTTGCTGGAGGATCCGGGGCTGATCGAGAGCGAGATTGATCGTCGGCTGCAGGCTGCGCGCGACGCTTATCCAGCGAAACGCCAGCAGGACAGCCTGACCCGTGAGTTAGCGAAGATTCGCAACAGTACGGACCGCTTGCTCACCGCCTACCAGGAAGAGCTGCTGTCGTTGGCGGAGTTGCGTCGGCGTATGCCGGCGCTGCGTCAGCGCGAGAAGCAAGTCACCGAAGAACTGGAAAGCCTGAAGGCGCAGCTGGCTGACCGGACAGCGTACTTGCAACTGGCGCAAACGCTATCGGCGTTTCTGCAACGCCTGCGTGCCAATGCCCAGAGTCTTGACGTCGAACAGTGTCAACGTATTACGCGTTTGCTGGTCAAGGAGGTGATCGTGGCCACCGACAGCATCACGATTCGTCATTCGATCCCGATGCACGGTGGCGACCGGCATGGCGGCGACAACCCGCCACTAGGGTCGGCTGCAACCCCATTGAGGGCCTCATCCGAACAAAGTTCCCTTTTGCGTCCATGGCGTGATCACCCCGCCTTGGGGTGTGCCCTCTCTTGTTCGGCGCAGGACACCCTGTTCGAGCACTCCTGCCTTGAGCCATTTGTCGATCATTCGACGCACAACGCCGTCCGTGACTCGCTGGTCGAGAAAGCTGCGCAGGTGCGTGTGGTCGATACGGTCGAAATACGTCGAGATATCGACGTCCACTACCCAGCGTAGCCCCTGGTCCATGAAGCCGTTGCGCAGCGCATGCAGCGCTTCATGGGCTGAGCGCCCCGGGCGGAACCCGTACGAGCACGGCAGAAAGTCCGACTCGTAGATCGGTTCCAGCAGGAGCAGAATCGCCCGCTGCGCCACCTTGTCCTCCAGGGTCGGGATGCCGAGCCCCCGCCTCGATCCATCCGCTTTCGGGATGTAGTGCCGTCGCACCGGTGGCGCCACGTAACGGCCCGACTTGATGCGCCCCAGCAGGGCAGTCAGGTTGGCCTCCAGCTGCGCGTCGTAATCGGCCGCCACGACGCCGTCAATCCCGGGCGCGCCGTCCTTGCGCGTCAGGCGATAGGCGTCGAACATCCAGTCCAGATCGATCAGGTGATGCAGCGAGTTAAACACCCGCTCCGGGTGCTTGCTCGCCAGACTGGCTATCCATTGCTGTTTCGTGAACAGGTTTGTGAGACTCAGAGTTCTCTCCCGTGTTTCCCGTCAATGGTTCCTCACGCGTGGCGACCCCCTTTCCTCGAGTGGGTCCCGGCGAGCCCGGTTCCCCACCGTCATCGGTACTATGAAGTCGCTACGACTTCCCACGGTGCATGCCCCTTGGCTTATGGCTTCGCCGCAAGGTCGCGCATGGGCTTGGTGGTTCGTGTTCGCCGTGGCGCTCCCGACAACAGCCAAGTCCGCCGCCGAGCCTGGAGAATTGTTCCGCCGGCTCCCCGAGTACCGGCTACCTCATGCGCACACCCGTGGGATCTCACAGGTTCCCTGGTGACCCATCCCGCGCCTTTGCCGTGCTCCAAGACCCCGGCCGAATCGGTCATCCTGGCCCTGGCGGAATTCCCGATGCTGCCCCCGCACCCAACACGACGAAGGCTTCAGCGATTACATGATTTCGTGGCTACCACACGGCTTTGACGCCCGCTGTCTACGCTTCACGACCCGCGTTGCCGTTGGCCGTGCAAGACTCGCTTCCTGGCTGACTGGCTCGGTCTTTACCAGGAGGGTGTCGAACCCTCTGGGTCACAGTGAAAGGTTTGTGTCTACATGACTCCTCCTTTCCAGGGCTTAGCCTGTCGCAAGTTGGGACCATGCCCGACGTAAGTTCGTCGAAGCCGTGCGCGCCGCACCGGCCGGCGGCAAGGCGAAAGGCAAAGCCAGCAAGGCCGATGCGGCCCTGGGCTATATCGGCACACTCTACGCCATCGAGCGTCAGGTCAAAGACCTGAGCGACGGCGAACGCTACCGTGTCCGCCAGCAACGCAGCCGCCCGCTACTGGATCAGTTCAAGGCCTGGCTGCAGGCCAACGCCACTCGGGTGATGAAAGGCTCACTGACCCGCAAGGCGATCGACTACACGCTCAGCCAGTGGCCGTATCTGCTCGGCTACTGCGCGCGCGGGGATCTGCGCATCAGCAACGCGCTTGCCGAGAACGCCATCCGCCCCTTCGCCGTCGGGCGCAAAGCCTGGCTATTCGCCGACACCGCCCAGGGGGCGCGTGCCAGCGCCTGCTGTTATTCGCTGATCGAGACGGCCAAAACCAACGGACTGGAACCTTCGGCCTACATCCGGCATGTGCTGGAGCGCATCGCCGAGGCCGACAAGCCGGACAAGCTCGAACGGCTGCTGCCGTGGAACGTGGACCTGACACCGGCCTCCGACAACACCACAACATCCCCCTGAGTCAAGACTGTCGATTCTGGGGCGCTTACCGATGAAGCGCCACCAGCGCAAGACGCTGCCCGAGACCGCACTGGGGCACGCGCAAGCGGACTTCGAACGGCTCAAGGCCAGCACCGGGCCAAAGCGGAAGACCTCTTCCACGTCATCAAGAACCTGTTCGGCCATCGCAAGACCCGCTACCGCGGACTGGCCAAGAACGAAGCGCAGCTGCTCGCGTTGTTTGGCCTGGGCAACCGGGTGCTGGCCAAGCGCCACTTGTTGCCCTGTCACGCCTGGATTCCGTCCAAAAACCGCGACATTCGCCCGAAACGGGCCATCTCAAGCGTACCAAAAGGCCTGAAAACACCGTTTGGCACCCCGGCAAGGGGGCGCATCGTTGTCATTGTCTAACCTCCACGGGTCCTTTTGCGTACTCATGTCACTGGCCTCGGGCGGAAACCGCTTACTTCAGTGCCTTGTATGGACTTCCCCCGTTTTGCAACCAGACGATCGGTGGCAGAGAGGTTTGACTGCGTGCTTGTATCCGGCCTGTTGATGAGTCGCTTTCCCGACTCTTGGCCCTGATGGGTATCCGCGCACCGGGTCCTCATTTCCTTACCGGCCTTTAGCGGGCCTACGCTGAACTCAGGGTTTCCCGGTACCGGTCCAACCTGTCGTGCCATCATAATCGTCTGCGTCGCAATCGTTGCCGGGAACGGTCAGTTATCTGAGCGCCATGCCCGGCGGAAACTCAGTCCATCATCGGCCGATAGGTGCTGCCATGCGCCAGCAACGCCCACAGAATACGGGCATGCTTGGCCGCCAAGGCGACGACCGCCTTGTTGAATCCGCGTCGCTCCTTGAGCGCCAGCACCCAGCGGGTCGTCGCGATTGGCTCGCCCCGCGAGATGGCGCATCAGCGCCCGCGCGCCGTGTACCAACAGCGTGCGAAGATAGACATCACCGCGTTTGGTGATGCGCCCATAACGTGTCTTACCGCCCGAGGAGCGCTGCCGGGCCACTAAGCCTAGCCAGGCGGCAAACTGGCGCCCATTGCGAAAGTGCTTTCCGGTGTCCACGGTGGCCACGATCGCGGTTGCGGTCAACGGGCCGACACCTTCGAGTCTGCATCAACCGTTGCGCCGCTTCGCTCGAGCGTGCCAACTGCGCGATGCGATGGTCGTAAGCACGAAGACGTTCATCCAGTCCCTGCAAGCGCTCATAGAGCTCGGCGAAGACCTCACGCGCCAGCGCAGGCACGCCGTTCTCAGCATCTTGCAGAATCTCGGGCACAATCTTGCGCAGTGTCGCAACCCCTTGCGCCACGACCACGCCGTACTCACTGAGCAGGCCCCGGATGTGGTTTACCAGCGCGGTACGCTCGCTAACCAGCAGCGCCCGTGCACGGTGCACCGTCATACCGCTTGTTGTGCGGCGTCCTTCACCGGCACAAAACGCATGTTCGCTCGCCCCACTGCCTCACAGATCGCCTCCGCGTCATTACGGTCCGTTTTCTCATTCTTGCGGTAAGGCGTCACAAACTGCGGCGCCATAAGACGTGGTTCATGGCCGAGCTTTCTGAACTTTCGCGCCCAATAGTGCGCGCTGCCGCACGCTTCCAGTCCCACCCTGCAGGGCGGTAGCTGAGCAAAGGTTGACCGTAACTTGTTGCGCCGAACTGTCTTACGCAGCACCACGTGCTCGTTCTCGTCGACACCACAGATTTCGAAAACATGCTTTGCCACATCCAGGCCGATTCGCTTTATGTTCATCTGGGCTTCCCTCATCTCTCACGACGGGTTTCTACCAACCTCCAATCTGGCACATCCGATGCCTTGCAGG
>CAVQMB010000039.1:0-13495 GCA_963713445.1 uncultured Gammaproteobacteria bacterium
CAGGGCTTCCTTCTCGACGGCCAACTGTTGGAAGTTGAGCTGGCAGCCGCCCGGGGGAGCATGCAGGAAATAGGCGCACTCCACCGTATCGTGGCCAAAGAGCACGGGGCGTAAATCGATAATTGTGAGAGAAGGGTCTATCATACCCTTCCCATGCTAGACCTCAAAGAAAGAGCCTGTCAATCCCCAGGCTGTGGTTTCTGCGAAATCTCCCGCCGGTTCTCAACCTTAAGGTCACCACTGACCGCCTTCCAGAAGTTACCTAGACCCTTAGCGACGTTGTAACCCATGGAACGGTTTGACCCGAACCTTCTTGATCGAAAAACTGCCGAATATTGATATCGAGGATTTCTTCGTATTTGCGAATGGTGCGTTTATTGTAGATCAAAACCAGCACCCGCCAGCCGAAATGGTCACCCATGCGCAGCATACCAAGGGCACCCGCCAGGTTATCCAATTGGCCGGAAAAGTTGGCAATCGCCTCGCGTTCAATACGGACCAGCTCGGCTTCACGGTCGACCGTCCGAGAAGGCATTTTAAGCGGATTGCTCTCTTGTGGGGATTCTTCATGGTGTGTTCCCTGAGCAGGGTAGAGACAGGAACATGTCATGGAGAAAGGGTATCAATCAACCCTTAGTATGCCGGGTTCCAGACGGGGCGGGGCGGCCTGCGGCGGCTCCCGCCCCGTCTTTCACCTTGATCCTGGCAAACCCTGGGTTCCTTGGGTATTCTTCCCCATGTATCCGTAGCCCCCCGTGTTACCTAGACGGGGTGTGCGGCACAATCTATTACATCAGTAAATTAGTTTAGCCATTGGAGTCTAATATGGGGCTTGGTCATACACGTGCCGATCTGAGGTCGACCGCCCAAGCGAAGCTCGATGATGCAATCAGCCTTCTTCACTGGGACGATACTCAAATGCGTACTATCTTGCGGGGTATGCCGTGGAGATCGGGCTAAAAGCGTGTATCGCCGCGCAGATATCCGCTGAAACGATTCCTGATAAAGCATTTATTAAGGGTATACTGAACCATGAATTCAAAGGATTGGTTGGGATTGCTGGGCTGGCAGGCCCTCTGAAGCAGAGACAGGATGACGACGGCGAATTCGCGGCCAATTGGGCCTTGGCCTCGGAATGGTCACCTGATGTTCGATACGAATCAATTGATCCTATGTCTGCTCAATTACTCGTTAGGGCGATAGCTGACCCCGATTCTGAGTTTACAATGGATCAAAACTTATTGGTAATCAATGGCCATGCTCTGGTGAAAGCGTTGGATGCGGCCGGGCTAAACCCCAGATTAGCCATGTGGGTTCACAACACCGATACGGACATCTGGAAGCTTTGGATAGTCCCGCCCGTTGGCTTGAAGGATAAAAAGGATTTCTATCGGCAGGTGGCCCAGGTCGTTACTATGCATCGTGCCGATCTCGGTGGTATCGATACGAGTGATATTGAGATGGTCCTCGATTCCCACCCCGCTGTGCGGGGCCTAAGAGTTTTTATCAAGGCGCCTGGGCTCGGGAGCATTTCAATTTTCAGGTAATACGTTTAACGGCTTTTATTTGCCCGATGGAATCATCCTTCGAAGTGACCTATAGCGCATTTGCGATAGACCTGAAGAGTGGACCCTTCTCTAATTCAACCATCACTGGATATTGCGGTTTAGGCCGCAAATCACGGAAATTGACATGGCGAACCTAACACCGAAATTAGAACTGACCAGGTGCCCTCATTGCAGCGTTAACCAGCCGCATCTTAGTGATGTTTCACATTTCGAGACAACCGATCACGCACGGACATATACTAGGCGATGGCGATGTTATGTTTGCGCTAGCTGCGGTGGGATAGTTACCGCTTGGTCGTATAACTGGGATCAAAATGTTGAGCAGTATTTTCCGATGTCTCGAGGCGTCGATGAAGCATTGCCTGAGAGGCCGCGGCAATATCTACAGCAGGCGATCGATTCCCTACATGCGCCGGCAGGATCTGTAATGCTATCTGCTAGCTCGGTCGATGCAATGTTGCAGATCAAGGGCTACAAAGATGGGACCCTATTTGCTCGGATTCAGAAGGCTATAGATGATCACCTGATCACACCGGAAATGGGTCAATGGGCTCATGAAGTACGGCTTGATGCAAATGATCAGCGTCACGCGGATGCAGGGTCGGCCCTACCGTCCACAGAGGATGCACAACGTGCTATAGACTTCGTTCAAGCATTGGCGCAATTCTTGTTCGTTCTGCCGGGCCGCATCCAAAAAGGAATCGCGAGTGCAAAAACATAATTGAAAACGAGCAATATCCCCTTAGATTTTGCCCCTTCTAGGTTGGCGTGCTCTGTAATGGGTCGGCCCCTGCTCATATGGCTTGTTACGCTATGGACAGTAGCTCACTCCAGTGCCCAGATTCATCCGGGAGTTCGAATCTCTCCGGGCGCGCCAAAGATAATGCTGCACCGCACCCATCGCAATATAAATTTCATCAAGATACCAGGTATCGCCAGCCCGCCCTTGGCGACGCCGAATCGTGCTGGCGTAGTTCTGACCGAACTTAAAACACCACAGGCGAACTGCTTCGTACGTTACTGTGATACCCCTTGCATCGAGCAATTCGTTGATGTCACGAAAACAAGCTAAACCGAAAATACAGCCACAAGGCGTGGCTTATGATCTCTGCAGGATAGCGATGGCCAATATACGGATGCTTGGATGGTTTCATAGAGGCATTATGCCCCCCGGGCCGTAAACTCTCGTCAACTTGGCAGTACCCTCCGGAGACACACCCCCAAGCCTGGTTGTACAGCCCCGGCCGATGCAAGCGGAAACTAAATGCCGAAATAGACTGATATGTCCCCGCGGAAGTCGCCGACTTTCTGGCTTCCACCTTCGTCTATTACCCGTGCCAGGTCGAAGCGTATATTGAAGTTCCTCTGAATGTTCCAGCGAACACCCGCGCCTACGCTGGCAATCGAGGTCTGTAGTCTGGCTTCCCCGGCCAGCGGATTGTTGGCGGCGCTGGCAATGTCATAGAACAGCAAGCCGCGCAGGTTGCCTTCGCCGGGGACCAGCTCGCCCATCAGATTGGGCGAATAGAGTTCGAGGTTGACGATATAGCCGGTATCGCGAGCTATTTCGCGCTCCAGAAAACCACGGACGGCGGTCGCGCCGGTGATCCCGAATTGCTCCCCGGTCACCAGGGCATCCGAAGTGTATTGGGCGTTTACTGCGGCGCGGACTTGCCAGTTGCTCTTAAAGGCGTTCACCATGCTGGCGCCAAAGCGAAGGATCGTGTAACGGGAAGACGCCCCTTCCCCGCCACTCGGACTCGGACGCGCCGCATTGAAATCACTCGCCTGCCCATTGGCGGCGCCTGGAACATTGTGCGACAAGGCAATATAAAAATCTGAGATCCGCCCGGGCTGCGCCCAGTTGCCGCTGTACGCGACGCTGATGGGCATTATGGTGACATCTACCGCGGCCGGTCCGCAGCCGGCCGCACCGAAATCGCCGAGCGCGCAGGCATTCTTGTAGGCACGATAATCGAGGCCGTAAACGAGCCGGTGTGAATACTCGCCGCGCCGCGCCAGCAACTGGTTATAGCGCAAGCCGTAAACATCACCCTTGCCGGAGAAAGAGAGCGGCCCTGCGACGGTTTGCGTGGTACCGGCGCTGACATCCGAGTAGGCGACGATGAAATCCATGGAATCGCCCAGCGAATACAGCGGCAGGCGATAGCTCCCGCTGTAGAGGCTGACCTGGTTCACCTTTCCGGGCGAGGTGACATAGTTGAACGTGCCAACGTGGTCGCGATTGAACAGGTTGGCATGCTGCACACCGACGCCAAGACGAAAATCGCCGGTCTGGGGATTACCGGTATTGTCAAACGTCAGAAAGGCCTTCAGAGGCCGCACATCGATGACATCGACGCCGGCATCCACAACGCCCTCTTTCTCGCCGGGGCGCAGCACGACGTCCACCTGCTTGGCCGGATTCTCGTTGGCAAGCTGCACGTTCGCTGAGATTGCGCTTGCTCTGGGCGGAACGTCCACCCTGAGTGCCGGAAGGCTGGAACGGATGTTCGCATCATCAAAAAAGCGGTTGCCTTCGATGGCGATCATGCCGATCCGACCTTCGATGACCCGCAGCGTGACCACACCCCGGTCGAGATCCTGCTCGGGCGCCACCACCCACACCACGCCGAAACCTGCGCTGCGATAGAGCTGCCTGAGTGTTTCTATCGCGCGCTTCACGTCGCCATATTCGCGCTGTTTGCCGGTATAGGGACGGAGCATCGCTTCGATCTCATCGGGCTTGAGCAGCGTATTACCCTCAATGTTGAAACGATCGATATCGAAACGCTCGGTCTGTGTCTGTGCAAAGGAAAGCGCCGGTATCAGCATCAGAACTGCCACAAGTCCCATGCGGCGCATCATTGAAGACATGTCACCTCCATCTCCTGAAACCCAGCAACGCCTGCGCAAATACTCATCAATTATCGATTCTTCCGCGTTGCTCCGGGAATGACCAGGTTTCACAGAACCCGCCCCCGGTAACAGAATCGCAACGATTCAAACGGTCGCCCAGGCGTGATTTCAAATCGTTTGTCCCCCGCATCACGTCGAATCCCGGGTCAGCGTTGTTTGGATTCAGGGAGATATGCCAGAAATTACCCGGCCGGTAGTAGAACTCGTTGTTGATGACACCAAAGAAAATGACCTGCCCCGCGTTGAACCCCAAAACCGGTTCTGCTGCAGCACCGACAATGAAGAGATTATTGGGCGTAAAGCCCAAGGTGTAGTTGCTGTTGGGCGCAAGGCTGCCCTGGGTGATGGCGTATGGACCGCCCAGCGCACTCTCGCCGGGGGCGCGCGTAAGCGTGCCCGAGAGCACGGAATCTGCGGTGTCGGTGATGCCCAGTGACGGGTTGTTCACCAGCCCCGTGGTGACAAATGTCAACGGTGGATCGCTCTGACCGAAGAGCTTGCTCTGGGGATTGGCGGTAACGTTAAGCGTTGCCGGGGTGATAGTGAGGTTGTTGCCGGTGTAGGCAATGGTGTAATTGGCGTTCGAGGCGAGCGTGTTCTGGCCGATTACGTAAGAGTTGACGTCTTCTCCGGCAGCCCGTGATAACGTACCGGTTAGTATGCTGCCAGCCGTGTCTCCGAATTGGAGAGCGTCGGTGGTGTAGATCAGGGCCGGATCTATCGTACCGTACACTTTGCTCTGGGGATTCGCGACAACCGTCAGCGTCGCCGGCGTGATGGTTCCCGCTGCGCTGTTCGTGGTGACGGTGTAGTTACCGCCTGCGTTGCCGTCGTTGAGCATATAGCCGCCATTGACGTTCAGGGTGCTGCCGAGCGCACCCATGACATTCTTGCTGGCATACGCCTGGCTCAGGTCAGTGAGTGTGTCGCCCGTTTGCAGGCCGCTGTAGGTCACTACGCCCATCGAGCCGGTGGTGCCGTTATACACACGGCTGTCAGTCACCGCTTTGATCGCGAGTGGCGCCGGGGTAATGTCAGCCGTGGTCGTTGTGGTGGTGCTGACCGTATAGTTGCCGGCATCAGCACCAATGAGACTCAGGCCAGAGCCCGTCACCGTCTTACCGGCGGCTGCGTTCTTGTCGGAGAAGGTGGCAGTGCCGCCGCTATAGCTCACTACGTCAGTACTCAGCACACCGCTCAGCGTGCGTCCGGTGATAGTCGCCACGTCGGTCGCATCGTAGACTTTGTTCGCAGCCGTGATGCTGCCGGTGATGCTCAGCGCGGTGATGGTGCCCACTGCGCTGTTCGTGGTGATACTGTAGTTGCCGCCCGCGTTGCCGTCGGTGAGCGTGTAGCCGCCATTTACGTTCAGGGTGCTGCCGAGCGCACCCATGACATTCTTGCTGGCATACGCCTGGCTCAGGCCGGTGAGTGTGTCGCCCGTTCGCAGGCCGCTGTATGTCACCACACCTGCGGAGCTGGTGGTGCCGTTATACACACGGCTGTCAGTCACCGCGTTGATCGCGAGTGCTGCCGGGGTGATGTCAGCCGTGGTCGTTGCGGTGCTGTTGACCGTATAGTTGCCGGCGTCCGCCCCAGTGAGGGAGAGTCCGGCGCCGGTCACCGTCTTGCCGGCGCCTACATCCTTGTCGGAGAAGGTGGCGGTGCCGCCGCTGTAGTTCACCACGTCCGTGGCCAGCACGCCGGTGAGCGTGCGGGTGAGGATCGCCGCCACGTCGGTCGCGTCGTAGACCTTGTTCGCCGCCGTGATGCTGCCGGTGATGCCCAGCGCCGTGATGTCGGCGGTGGTGGTGGCGCTGCTGTTGACCGTATAGTTGCCGGCGTCCGCCCCAGTGAGGGTAAGCCCGGTACCGGTCACCGTCTTGCCGGTGCCTACGTTCTTGTCGGCGAAGCTGGCGGTGCCGCCGCTGTAGCTGACCACGTCAGTACCCAGCACACCGCTCAGCGTGCGTCCGGTGATCGTCGCCACGTCGGTCGCGTCGTAAATCTTGTTGTCGGCAGTGATGCGTCCGGTGATCGCCCAGCGCCGTGATGTCGGCGGTGGTGGTGGCGCTGCTGTTGACCGTATAGTTGCCGGCGTCCGCCCCAGTGAGGGTGAGCCCGGTACCGGTCACCGTCTTGCCGGTGCCCGCGTTCTTGGTGTCGAAACTCGCCGCGCCGCCGCTGTAGCTCACCGCGTCAGTACCCAGCACGCCGCTCAGCGTGCGTCCGGTGATCGTCGCCACGTCGGTCGCGTCGTAGACCTTGTTCGCCGCCGTGATGCCGCCGGTGATCGCCTTGGCCGTGATGTCAGCGGTGGTCGTGGCGCTGCTGTTGACCGTGTAGTTGCCGGCGTCCGCTCCAGTGAGGGTGAGCCCGGTGCCGGTCACCGTCTTGCCGGTGCCCGCGTTCTTGTTGTCGAAGCTCGCCGCGCCGCCGCTGTAGCTCACCACGTCCGTGGCCAGCACGCCGGTGAGCGTGCGGGTGAGGATCGTCGCCGCGTCGATCCCATCGTAGATCTTGTTGTCGGCAGTGATACGGCCGGTGATCGCCTTGGCCGTGATGTCGGCGGTGGTGGTGGCGCTGCTGTTGACCGTGTAGTTGCCGGCGTCCGCACCAGTGAGGGTGAGCCCGGTGCCGGTCACCGTCTTGCCGGTGCCCGCGTTCTTGGTGTCGAAACTCGCCGCGCCGCCGCTGTAGCTCACCGCGTCAGTACCCAGCACGCCGCTCAGCGTGCGTCCGGTGATCGTCGCCACGTCGGTCGCGTCGTAGACCTTGTTCGCCGCCGTGATGCCGCCGGTGATGCCCAGCGCCGTGATGGTTCCCGCTGCGCTGTTCGTGGTGACGGTGTAGTTACCGCCTGCGTTGCCGTCGTTGAGCATATAGCCGCCATTGACGTTCAGGGTGCTGCCGAGCGCACCCATGACATTCTTGCTGGCATACGCCTGGCTCAGGTCAGTGAGTGTGTCGCCCGTTTGCAGGCCGCTGTAGGTCACTACGCCCATCGAGCCGGTGGTGCCGTTATACACACGGCTGTCAGTCACCGCTTTGATCGCGAGTGGCGCCGGGGTAATGTCAGCCGTGGTCGTTGTGGTGGTGCTGACCGTATAGTTGCCGGCATCGGCACCAATGAGACTCAGGCCAGAGCCCGTCACCGTCTTACCGGCGGCTGCGTTCTTGTCGGAGAAGGTGGCAGTGCCGCCGCTATAGCTCACTACGTCAGTACTCAGCACACCGCTCAGCGTGCGTCCGGTGATAGTCGCCACGTCGGTCGCATCGTAGACTTTGTTCGCAGCCGTGATGCTGCCGGTGATGCTCAGCGCGGTGATGGTGCCCACTGCGCTGTTCGTGGTGATACTGTAGTTGCCGCCCGCGTTGCCGTCGGTGAGCGTGTAGCCGCCATTTACGTTCAGGGTGCTGCCGAGCGCACCCATGACATTCTTGCTGGCATACGCCTGGCTCAGGCCGGTGAGTGTGTCGCCCGTTCGCAGGCCGCTGTATGTCACCACACCTGCGGAGCTGGTGGTGCCGTTATACACACGGCTGTCAGTCACCGCGTTGATCGCGAGTGCTGCCGGGGTGATGTCAGCCGTGGTCGTTGCGGTGCTGTTGACCGTATAGTTGCCGGCGTCCGCCCCAGAGAGGGTGAGCCCGGTACCGGTCACCGTCTTACCGGTGCCCACGTTCTTGGTGTCGAAACTCGCCGCGCCGCCGCTGTAGCTCACCACGTCAGTACCCAGCACACCGCTCAGCGTGCGTTCGGTGATGGTCGCCACGTGGGTCGCGTCGTAGACCTTGTTCGCCGCCGTGATGCTGCCGGTGATGCCCAGCGCCGTGATGTCAGCGGTGGTGGTGGCGCTGCTGTTCACCGTATAGTTGCCGGCATCAACGCCAATGAGTCTCAGGCCCGAGCCCGTCACCGTCTTGCCGGTGGCTACGTTTTTGTCGCTGAAGAGTGCCGTGCCGCCGCTATAGCTTACCGTGTCACCGATAATCACGCCGCTCAGTGTGAGAGTCAGGATCGTGGCCGAGTTGTTCGCGTCGTAGTCCTTGTTCGCCGCCGTGATGCTGCCGGTGATCCCCCGCGCCGTGATGCTCGCCGCCGCCGTCGCGGTGGTCGAGGTCAGCGCGTAGTTGCTCGCCAGGCCGGTCCCGTCCGCAATGCTGTAGCCCGTGCCCGTCACCGTGTCGGCCACCAGCACGTCTTTAGAGTTGAAGTTGATGTTGGCAGCAAGCGGACCGTTGAGGGTCAGCGTCTCGGAGCCCACGCCCGTCGCTACCGTGCCGATGTTGGAGAGCGTCGCCCGCGTGTCACCGTCATAAACCTTGTCGTCGGCCACGGTGCCGCTAATGGTCACGGCCTTGGGCGTGACGGTCAACGTGCCGTCGATAAAGGTGATGAGGTAGTGTTGGTCAGATTGCAGCCCAGCCGGCGTAATGACATAACTGTTGGCATTTATTGCGCCCTGCGAGGTACCGCTGTAGCTCAAGGCGCCGGCGGGAGCAATGCTATTGACCAGCCCGGAATAGGTCACGCCGTTTCCACCGGAATACGCGATCCCGTTATAAGTTTTGGTGTCACTGTTCGCCGTCACCGACAGCGGCGTCATGAATGACTGCAGAAGCGGGTAGGTCTGTCCGTCATACATCAACCAGGTGTTGGTGAAGTCCCATCCCGGATCGCCGCCGCCGTTGGCGAGGCTCGCCGAAGTAAAGTTGGCTTGTGTCTGCATATCGGCGGTGGTCATGCCAAGGCCACCGCCTGCTGAAATCTGCACGATCGATGTCGTTTTGTCCCAGAAGCTATTGGAGACGACGTTTGCATTGCTGCTTCCGATGAGTGCGCCGCGGCTGGCACCGGTTCCGCTCACACCGCCCGCGGCATAGCTGTTCATAACGGTGCCTGATGTATTACTCCCGATCAGGCCACCGACACCAGCGCCCGTCCCTCCGTCGACGTTGCCCGTGGCGTAGCTGCTGCTGATCGCGCCCGACGTGTTGCCGCCGATCAGTCCGCCGGTACCAGCAGCACCACTCACACTGCCTGTCGCGAAACTGGTGCCGATTGACCCCGACGTGTTGCTGCCCACCAGTCCGCCGGTGCCGGCAGCGCCGCTCACATCTCCCGTGGCGTAGCTGGTGCTGATCGCCCCCGTCGTGCTGCTGCCCACCAGCCCGCCGGTCCCGGCAGCGCCAACCACGTTACCAGTGGCATAGCTGTTACTGATTGCCCCTGTCGTGTTGCTGCCCACCAGCCCACCGGTCCCGGCAGCACCGCTCACGCTTGCCGTGGCATAGCTGTTGCTGATGGAGGTGCCTGGTCCGTTGTTTCCCACCAGTGCACCGGTCCCGGCAAGGCCCGTCACGCTGCCGCCGACCAGTCCCACATTCCGAATGACGGCGCCGCTCCCGGTAACCCCAAACAGTCCGACGTCGGGCGTTGTCAGATTAATGGTGAGTGAAGAAACAGTGTGGCCCAGCCCGTCGAAAGTGCCGGTGAATGGGGTGGCCAAACTCCCAATCGGCGTGAAACCCGTGCCAGCGTTCCATGCGGAGGTTGCTGTCGCATCGATGTCGCTGCCGAGAGCGTAGTTCGTGGCCAAGCCGCCGTTCATCCCCTGCAGATCGGCGGACGTGGTACTACCCGGCGCACCCAGGTCGTTGATCACGGTATAGGTTGCGCCTGCGATAGCCAGACTCGGATTGGTTCCGGATAAGGTGACGGATGCGCCGTTAAGATTGAACACACCCATTCCGCTCGCTGGATCGACACCATTCGCGGTGTTTGGATTGATGACGAGGCCGGCTGTGTTGCCGGTTGCCGTAACGTTGGCGTTGATGTTGACGTCGTTGGAAGCGGTGAGCGTCAGGACATTATTCGCGCTCCAGCTCACTGTGTCATTGACGTTCACGTTACCGCTTCCCGACGACCCCCCGCCGCTGCTTTGCACTTCAACATCAGTCGTCCCCAGATCGGACGAGAGCGCAGTTCCCGTGATGTCCCCGCCGCTCGCGGCAATCGTGAAGTCCTGCGGATCGATCAGCCAGGTGCCTGTCTTCCCTTGTGTAGCCAGCGTGTTAAGCCGAGCGCTTTCGGCAATCGACAGATTGTGACCGGAGGTTTCGATGAACCCCCCATCGCCGGAATTCGATCCGCCGCGCGCAGTCAAGATGCCGGCCACAGAGGTGTCGCCGTCCGACCAGACAGCGATCCTGCCGCCGTTGCCGGTATTGATTGCATCGGCGTTGATGCTGGAGTTGGCGCCTATCGTGGTAGCTAAGGCGTTCTGCTCCGGCCCGGCACCGTGGAAGTTACCGCCCACCAGCACTGTCCCGCCACCCGCCATGCCGGATGCGTCAACGCCCGCCGCAGTGAGGTCGACGCGGTTACCCAGCAGCTGGACGGTGCCGCCTTTGCCGGACGGTCCCGTGTTCCTGGCTTCGATTGTGCCGGACACCTGTGTGGTGCCGGTTTCGGACTGAACCGTGATCTGGCCGCCCTGCTCGCCGCTGGCGCTGAGGCGGCTGCCGGCTTCGAGGGTTACATCCCGCTTCGCACGCAGGACGAGTTTGCCGCTGGCATCCCTCACCACCTGGTCGGCATTGATAATGCCCGCGTTGCGCAGCGCCGCGCCGTAAATACCGACTTGCCCGCTTTGCGCAAGGATCTTGCCCACGTTAACGGCGGTGTTGTCGCCTGCCGTGATTTCGACCCTCACCCCTGGCGTGCTGGTGTCGAAGATCTTTACCGACTGGCCAGCGGCCAGAATCACGTCACCTTGCGGGCTGTTGATGATGCCGCTGTTGGCGACATTGGGTGCAACCAGATAGACGCTGCCACCCGAAGGCGTGATGATGGTGCCCTGATTCACCACCTTACCGGCAAGCGGATTGGGCGCAAAATTGAGACGGCCGGCAAGAAAGTCTTGATTGCTTAGGTTGAGCGTCGAAGCCACCAGCCCGGCCACGTCGACGCGCGCGCCCTGCCCGAACAGGATACCGCTCGGATTGATCAGGAAAACCCGGCCGTTCGAGGTGAGCGTCCCGAAGATGACTGATGGATCGGGGCCGACGACGCGATTGAGAACGTTCGAGGCGGCGCTCTGCTGGATGAAGCGAGTTGTTTCGCTCGCACCGATCGAAAACCCCTGCCAGTCGATAACTGTTCCGGGGTTGTTGGTGATGTTTAGTATACTACCCTGAGTGGAGAAGCTGGCCTGACCCGTAATTACAGTTGGGTCTGTGCCATTCGCCCGGAGTTGGCCTGAGGCAAAAACCAACGCTATCGTTGCGGCAATAGCTGTCAGTTTAGGAGTCATGTTTTTTTCCTGTCGAATCTGGCATCAAGAATCGGGGTGCGGATTCAGCTTCAGATGCCAAGGAAATACACTCTTTACTACCGGATGCAGGTTTCACTTGTCGGAATTCTGCTTATCTCAGGTGAATACCGCCGAACAGCCCCAGCAATCCGACGACGATCAAATAGGCTGCGACGATATAGTTCAGCAGACGGGGCAAGACCAGAATGAGTATGCCGGCGAGCAGCGATACCAAGGGTGCCACACTCAAGGTGATATTCATGACCCTTTCCCTGGTGCTCAGAGAGACTAAATGAAGATATCCCTGTTCCCCGGATTTATCTGTACGCCAGCGCACAGATAAACGGATGCAGATGCGGATCCGAAGCACTTTTTATGACCCGCCTCGATAAAGCAAAATTACTGCCGGTCTGCTCCTGAAAACCTGGCGTCGATGGCGTTCCGCTTATGTATGCAATTGCACAGCGCGCTGCGCATGGACGGCGATAATCGATGTGGCCATACCTCTCGGCCCTAGGGAGCCGCCGCCTTCCCTCAGCCCGGCAACGTTGAACGAGAATGACTTCGATGCGCAGATTGATCTCCACGGTGGTGTGAACCCGCTGGCTTTGATGTCGAAATCGAGGTTAAGTACCGAAGCTCCTGCGGGGCCTCGCCCAGCAGGCGGTCATCCCAGGTAGCCAGTTCCGTCAGGCGGTTGTCCGCCAGCATGAAGTTCTTCAACTGCGCCGGACTTAAATGATCCAGGCAGATGGCCGGGACCTCGGTCATCCCAATCTTTTCAGCGACACTCGTCCGAGCGTGGCCGCACATGATGCGGTCACGATAGTTGTAGGCGCCGTATAGGACACGCGCCCTGCACGGGATGAAGGGCGCGAATGATATGAATCCAGCCGCCCACGAAATCAAAAATGTGGCCACCGAATCGATGACCGGTGCGACTTCTGACACGGCGGCGACAGGGGTTCGAATCCCCTAGGATTTCCAATGATAAAACTTTTGAAAAATTGCACATTCGTTGCTGACTTTTGGGTGTTTGTAGGGGGGCAGTAATGTCGCATTTCGAACCCGGGCACTGGCACATCATCGGGCGCGACCGAAAGAGTCGAGAGTGCGCGCCGGACACGCGGAGAGGGGAGGGGCGGCACCCTTTGATAACATGAGCGAACTGCTCTTAACTTATTGTTATATTAAGCAGAAAACCATCCTTCAATAGGCACTAGGAGCCCGTTTTTATAACATTTAAATCCCCTTGGGGACGCCATTAAAAACAATAAATTAAATATAATTACGATTCATCGAATTTAGTTAGTTTTTAGTAAAAATCCTGATCCCTCATCAAACGCGCCCGAATTAATCAGGGAAACATTATCGAAACTATTTATCACCAGGTCGGAAATCTCTATCCGCATTGAGAAGGTTGATAAATAATATTCGACACTCAAAGCCTGTTTCTTGGCCTTATATTTATGCTCATGGGAGCAGCGATATCATGGTTTGTGACGTGTTCTTATTATGAGCGCAGTACTAGTAGCCGACTTATAATCAGCACAACCTATCCATGGCACTTGTTTTCTGGTGTAGATTCACGGACACGAAATAGGCTTCAAATTCTCGTAGATGGCGAGCCGGTACGGCGCGAAATGTGCGATTGTTTTTGGGTGAGGTGGATTCTTTACTGGTTAGTGT
>CAVQMB010000040.1:0-19992 GCA_963713445.1 uncultured Gammaproteobacteria bacterium
CAGCCACGAACCGCCCCTGAGACGCCGCCGCGACGGCGTCGAGGAAAGCGGTCCGGTCCTGGTTGCGCTCGCCGATCGTACGACTGGGCAGACCGAGACCGAGCGCTCCCCAGGCCTTGCCGACCGCAATCTCGACCCGCAGGATACCGGAACCATCCTCGCGCTTCAGAGCCACCAGGTGACCACCCGCATCGAGGACCGCCACCGTAAGTGGCTGCAGCCCCAGGGTATGGCCTTGTTCCAGCGCCTTATCGACGATAACACTGGCGCGTTCCAGGGTCAGTCTGTTCATTTGGACGTCTCCATCACAGCAACAATTGGCACTCATCATACGGCGATCCACCGGGCATGGTAACGGCCTGTTGAGACAAGCGCTGGGGCCAGCCAGAAGAACGGCTGGTGGCCGGCGGATCCCACTACACCGCCAGCACTATCGAAACGGTCGCGGAGCGCGTACGGGATTTATCAGACGCTGTGCTGCAACACCTGGATGGAGTCCGCAACAGCGTCAGCATAAGGCGCGAGCGAGGCGCTGTCGGCAGCCCCGGTGAGCACGCCCAGGCAGCAGCCGGCGCCGCCATTGCGGCCGGTCTGCATATCACAGTGGGTATCGCCCACCATCATGATCCGACCGCCAGGCACCGCAAGGTTCTGCGCCAGATGGCCGAGCACCGCAGCGGCCGGTTTGGCCGGCAGGGGATCGTCGCCGCAAACCAGCGCGCTCACCAGCGAACTTACGCCCAGGAGCTCCAAGGTCACCTCCGTCGGCCCCCGATCGTCGCTGGTCGCTACCGCCAGTTGCACGCCGGCGGCGCGCAACCGCCGGAACAGCTCAACCACGTCCCCGCACGGTTCCAGGTCACCCGCCGCGGGCGGTACCACCATGATCTCACTGAAAACCGTGGCTGCCAGGTCATGGGCCCGGTGCCAGGACAAACCGTACTGATACAATACGGTCGCGGTGACGATGGCTAACTGGGCACGGGGGATCGCCGCCAGTGGGCCGGTGGCGAGCAGCCGGCCGGTTGCCGGATCATAGCCCATGGCCCGGTACAATGCGTCAACCAGCTCCGGCCCGGCAGCCAGCTCCGCGACCAGCCATGCGGCACAGCGCTCGGTACGCCGCCCCCACAGCCGGTGCAGATCGATCAGCGTGCCGTCCTTATCAAACACCACCAGATCAATATCGAACTCGCGGCCCGCCAGCTTGAAATTCGCCATGGTTCAGTCGTGGGGTTTCCATAGCAGCTCGTCCAGCGACGGCCGCCAGTCGTATCGGTTCATGTCCACCCGGCCATTGTGCACCGGGATCCCCTCGGTCGCGAGCCGGTGACACTGCTCACGATAACCGGCACTGCCCGGCGGCAACGCGATCCGGCCGCCGGCAGCCACCACCCGATGCCAGGGCACGCCGGTATCAGCCGGCAGCTGACGCAGCGCGTGCCCCACCAGACGGGCGCGGCGCGGCAGGCCGGCGCGCTCGGCGACGCCGCCATACGTGGCCACCTGCCCGGCAGGAATGCTGATCACGACGCGCCAGATACATTCGCAGTAATCCATCGACAGGTGGCACCCTGCTGCGGCGACCAAGCGGTTTGCCATCGGCGGCACTACCGTTACTATGGTCGACACGATTGTAGCCTGAAGCGATAACCATGCGGAGCGTTATCCGTCTGCTCGCCGTTACCGGCGGCGTGATGACCCTGGTGACCGGCTGCGCCACCCCGCCGCCGAACGACACCGGCAATATTTGCGCAATCTTCGCCGAGCGCCCGGACTGGTACCCGCAGGCGCGCGCGGCGGCCCGCCGCTGGGGGACCCCGATACCCACTCTGCTCGCTTTCATCCGCAGCGAATCCGGTTTCCGCTCTGATGCCCAACCACCTCGTACCCGAATCCTCTGGATCATCCCCGGGCCACGACCATCCGATGCCTACGGCTATGCCCAGGCACTCGATTCGACCTGGGATCACTATCGCAGCGCTACCGGTCACAGCGGCGCGGATCGCGACGATTTCGGTGACGCGGTCGATTTCGTCGGCTGGTATAACGATCTCAGCCATCGCGATAATGGCATCAGCAAAAGTGATGCTTATCACCAGTATCTGGCCTACCATGAAGGCCAAGGCGGCTATGCCCGCGGTAGCTGGCGCGGCAAACGCTGGCTCCTGGCCACCGCACGGCGCGTGGCGGCGCTGGCGGCCCGTTACCGCCGCCAGCTACCGCGTTGTCGTGCTGCCCTGGATCGGGCCGCCGACAGCCACTGGTGGTGGCCATTCTAATGGCATTTAATAGCGCTGCAGGCGGATCCGGCCATGCTCGCTGCGGAAGAACTCGCCGTAATGGGTGCCGAATTGCCCGTGGTCGCACTCTTCGAAGTAGCGCTCGAGAGTTTCGCGTACCACCGGAAAGGCCAGTGTCTGCCACGGTATCTGATCGCGACGGAACAGTCCGATCTCGAGACTTTCGTCGCCGGCGCTGGCGCGGCCCGCCTGCAGCCGGCCGCGAAACAGGGTATAGACCTGACTGATATGCCGGAGGCTGTAGATCCCGTACAGCGTGAGGTTCTCAGCAACCGCATTGGCCTCTTCCAGCGCTTCGCGGGCGGCGGCCTCCTGGATCGTCTCGCCCAGTTCCATGAATCCGGCCGGCAGAGTCCAGTAACCATAGCGTGGCTCGATGGCCCGGCGACACAACAGCACCCGGTTATCCCAGTACAGTACACAACCCGCGATAACCTTGGGATTCTGGTAATGGACCGTGGCGCAAGCCTGGCAGACATGACGCTCATGGGTATCCCCTTCGGGGACACGCCGCGTTACCGGCGCGCCGCAGTTACTGCAATAGTTCATGGACCGTGATGTCGACAGCCGAACGATCCGCCGACAGTAACAGACCCGCCCACCCCGTTGCATCCTGTCTCGGCGTGCTGATGCTGGCTACGCATTTCCCGCGGCCCGCGGGCGACATCGGCAATCCCGCCACCTGGCCGTTTCCGGTACGCTATGCCACGGTGTCTGCGGCCACAGTCGCCCGCATCGTCGGTAACCGGCCCGATCCTAGCCTACTGGCGCCGTTTATCCATGCTGCTGAGGGCCTCATTGCCGCCGGCGCCGACCTGATCACGACGTCGTGCGGTTTCCTGGTGCTGTGGCAGCAAACGCTGAGCGCTGCACTGCCGGTACCGGTGATCACCTCCAGTCTGCTGCAGCTACCTCTGGTCCAGGCAGCACTCCCGCCAGGTCGGAAAATTGGCGTCATCACCTTCGACAGCCGCCTCCTGGGCGCAGACCATCTGGCCGCCGCCGGTGCCGACGGTGTCGCCATCGTGGGTATCGAACAAGGCCGGGAGCTGTACCGCGTGATTGCCGGTGATCTGTCGACGCTTGATCAGCGAGTGGCCCGTGACGACGTGCTGGATGCGGGTCTGCGTCTGCAGCACCGGGTGCCGGAACTGGCGGCAGTGGTGCTGGAATGCACCAACCTGCCACCGTATGCCCCTGCCCTGCGTCGCCGCTTGAAGATTCCGGTATTCGATATCGTGACCCTGCTGTCAGGCCTGCACCACAGCCTGGTCCCGGACGCAGGCCGGCATGCTAGACTCGCCGCCGGATCCACTTGAGGAGCAACCAAAACCGTGGCATTTCTGAGTCAATACGGCCTGTTCCTGGCCGAGGCCGTCACTATCGTGCTGGCGATATTGCTGACGCTGGCCGGGGTCGTCGGGCTGACAGCCCGTGCCAAGGGCCGCACCGGCAAGGACCAGGTGACTGTCAAGCATCTCAACGAGCGCTACGACAACATGGCCGACACGCTGCGCAGCGCCATTCTGCCGAAGAAGGCCCAGCGCAAGGCGTTGAAGGCCCAGCGCAAGGCGGCCAAACGGCAAGCACGGCACACCCGGCGGCGGATCTTTGTGCTGGACTTTCATGGCGACATCAAGGCCTCGGCCGTCGCCGCACTGCGGGAGGAAATCACCGCCGTACTGACGGTGGCCGAAGCCGGCGACGAGGTGGTTCTGCGGTTGGAGAGCGCCGGAGGGCAGGTGCACGGCTATGGCCTGGCCGCCTCGCAACTGCTGCGGCTACGCGCACGCGGCTTGCAGCTCACGGCCACGATCGACAAGGTCGCCGCCAGCGGCGGCTACCTGATGGCCTGCGTTGCCGACCGGATTGCGGCCGCGCCATTCGCCATTGTCGGCTCGATTGGCGTGGTCGCGCAGCTGCCGAACTTCAACCGGCTGTTGAAGAAAAACGCAGTCGACTTCGAACTGCTTACCGCGGGCGAATACAAGCGCACGCTGACCCTCTTCGGTGACAATACCGACCAGGCAAGAGCCAAGTTTCAGCAGGATCTGGACGACACACATCAATTGTTCAAGGACTTCGTCTCCGAGCACCGTCCCAAACTCGACGTCGCCAAGGTAGCCACCGGCGAATACTGGTACGGCACCCGCGCACTGGACTTGGTACTGATCGACGAGTTGCGCACCAGTGACGACTATCTGCTGGCCGCCAGCCAGGATGCCGATCTCTACCAGGTCAGTTACCAGGGCCATCAACGGCTGTTCAACCGGCTGCTGGGCCCGTTCACCCGGGTGGCCGAAGTACCGGCGCAGCGGCTGCAACCACCCGCATGATCGGGGTGAAAAAAAACCCCGGCCGCAGCCGGGGTTTTACACCACACGAGAGAACAGTGCGGCGTTACATCTTATCAGCATCCACCGTGATATCGACCCGACGGTTCTGGGCCCGGCCAGCGGCGGTTTTGTTGGTGGCAATCGGCTGCCGCTCACCCATACCACGGGTGGTAATCACACTCGGGCTGACGCCTTCCGAAACCAGGTAGTTGGCCGCGCTCTGGGCCCGCTTTTCCGACAACACCTGGTTGTAGGCCTCGGTGCCAATACTGTCGGTATGACCGACGATATCGACCGACTTGACCTTGACACCATGCAACTGCTGGGCGAGTTTACTCAGATCCGCCTTACCGGCCGGCTTGAGGTTGTACTTGTCGAAGTCGAAGTTGGCATCGGCCGACAGGCTGACCATCATCACTTGTTCTTTGGGCTGGGCCTGGGCCACTTTCGGCAGGCAGTCCGGTATCTGATCACCGTCGGCCGAGCGCAAGCACTGACCGTAGGGATCTTTCACGGCACCACCGGACGCCGAACCCAGATAGCCGAGGTCCGCCGCGAAGGCACTCGGCGTAGCCGCCAGCAGAAATGCTGACGCTGCCAGACTCAGGCCAAGCTTACTAATTTTGAGTTTCATCGAAGACCTCCAGGAAATGACAGGATCGCGACTATTTCGTTAAAAAAGGGGTACCGTTTGATCTGTATCCTAAAAACCGCACCCACATCAAGATTCTTTCGACAGGGTGCAAGTATAATCTAACTACGCAACTATGTATCAAAAAAATGCGTTCTCTGTATTTATGATACAGCGCTGTAGCAGAATTGCAAAAGATGTTGTATGAATTATGAAAGGACAAAACATTGATCATTGCCCTCGTTGAGGACGATAGCGCGACCGCGATCACGCTGGAACTGTGGCTGCAGCAGGATGGACACGAATGCCGGGTCGTCACGACGGGTAGCGCACTCACCCAGATGCTGCGCCATCAGGATGTCGACCTCATCCTGCTGGACTGGGTACTGCCCGACATGGACGGGCTGGACTTGCTGCACTGGATACGGGAACAAATCAGCTGGACCCTGCCGGTGATCTTCGTCACCGGCAAGAGCAGCGAAACCGACATCGTGCAAGCCCTCAACGCCGGTGCCGACGACTACATGATCAAACCGGTCCAGCGGGGCGAACTGCTGGCCCGGATCAAGGCCGTCAGCCGCCGCGGGCGCCCACCCGACGCCTCCCGCACCGTGCTGGAATACCCGCCTTATCGCATCGACACACTGGCTCGCACCATCGCCCTCCAAGATCAGGAGATCGCCCTGACGCAGAAGGAATTCGACCTGGCACTGTTCATGTTCCGGGCCGCGGGCCGCCTGCTGTCGCGGGATGCCATCCTGACCGGTGTCTGGGGCACCGAGCCGAGCCTCAGTACCCGCACGGTTGACACTCACATGAGCCGCATCCGCAAAAAGCTCAAACTGCGTCCAGAGAACGGCTGGCGGCTGAAAGCATTGTATCAGCACGGCTACCGCCTGGAAGCGACCCGCCCAGTCGGACCCGACTGAGCTCCGCACGCATATCCGGTATCATCAGGCGTGTCTTCCCCTATACAAGAGGCACGTCGTGAACAACCTGCATATCGATCAGGACCGGTTATGGCAGAGTCTGATAGAGTTAGCACGGATCGGTGCCACTCCCCGCGGCGGCGTGTGCCGGCTGGCACTGACGGATACCGACCGGGCCGGGCGCGACCGGTTTGTCAGCTGGTGCGAAGCGGCCGGTTGCGAGGTAACGGTGGATGCGATCGGCAATATCTTTGCCCGCCGACCAGGTCGCAACCCGGCACTGCCGCCCGTGCTCATGGGCAGTCACCTCGACAGCCAGCCCACCGGGGGTAAATTTGACGGCGCTTATGGCGTGCTGGCGGGTCTCGAGGTCATCCGCACGCTGAACGACCTCGGCTACCAGACCGAGGCCCCGCTTGAGGTCGTCGCCTGGACCAACGAGGAAGGCAGCCGGTTCCCCCCTGCGATGCTTGGATCGGGCGCCTTTGCCCGGGTGTTCGACCTCGACTACGCGCTGTCGCGGGAGGATCAGGACGGCCGCACCGTGGGCGCGGAACTGGACCGCATCGGCTATGCCGGCCCGGCCGCGATCGGCCAGCGTCCAATCGCGGCCTATTTTGAAGCCCATATCGAGCAAGGCCCGGTCCTGGAAGCCGAAGGGCGCACTATTGGCGTCGTCCAGGGTGCCCAGGGCCAGCGCTGGTATGAAATCAGCGTGACCGGCCAGGAAGCTCACGCCGGGCCGACGCCAATGCGCCGCCGGCGGGATGCGCTGGTAGCCGCCGCCCGCATGGTCGATGCGGTCAACCGGATCGGCCTGGGCCACCAGCCCGATGCCTGTGCAACCGTAGGCATGCTGGCGGTGAGCCCGAACTCGCGCAATGTCATTCCGGGCCGGGTATGGTTCACCGTGGACCTGCGCCACCCTGACGACGACGCGCTCGCTGCCATGGACCAGGATCTGCGCGCCGCTTGCGCCGAGATCGCCGCAACCGGCGGCCTGGAACTGGCGATCGACCCGATCTGGCAGTTCCAGGCGACTGCATTCGACAGCGACTGCATCGGCGCCGTGCAACGGGCGGCCGAGCAGAATGGCTACAGTCACCAGGCCATCGTCAGCGGCGCCGGCCACGACGCCGTGTACCTGGCTCAGGTAGCACCGAGTGCGATGATCTTCGTACCCTGTGAGAATGGCATCAGCCACAACGAAATCGAAAATGCCGCGGCGAGCGATCTTGCAGCCGGCTGCAATGTGCTCCTGCACGCCGTGCTGGCGCGCGCCAACGGCACGGAGTGAGTGGCATGGGACTGCCGATACGTAACCTCGATCATGTGGTCCTTAGGGTTGCCGATCTGCCAGCCATGCTGGACTTCTACTGTCGGGTGCTGGGCTGCACCGAGGAGTGCCGCCTGGACGAACTGGGGCTGGTCCAGTTGCGCGCCGGCAGCCAGCTGATCGACCTGGTCGATGCAACCACCCCGCTGGGCCGTCAGGGCGGACCCGCGCCGGGTCGCGACGGGCACAACATGGATCACCTGTGCCTGCGGCTGGAGCCGTTCGATGAAACCGCCATCCGCAGCCATTTGCTCGGCCATGGCGTAACGGCCGGTCCGACCGAACGCCGCTACGGTGCCGAGGGGTCGGGCCCGTCGATCTATCTGGAGGACCCGGCGGGCAACACTATTGAACTCAAGGGGCCGGCGGACGGCACCGCCTGCTGACAACGGCCCCGCGGATCCGGCCCCGCGTCACAACGCTCACCGGCGGGCGATGCTATCATGCGCCACGGCTGCCGTCGGCGACGACAGCCGCGCACGCAAAGCCAGTCGTATACCACCCGAAACTACAGGAGAGCTTTGATGAAAAAAACGCTTGCCGCACTGAGCATGTTGCTGCTGGCCTTTCCGGCCTGGTCAGCGCAACGCGACCACGTCGTTGAGAGTGTGCTGCTGAATGCGCCGGCTGCCCAGGCCTGGAACCTGATCAAGGATTTTGGTGCGATCAACCGCTGGCACCCGGCTGTCACCAAGACCGATATCATCGCCGGTCAACCGCCCCTGCGTGGTGCCATCCGCAAGGTAACGGTGGGCGACAACCAGGGTTCCATCGAAGAAACCCTGACCGACTACAGCGATGCCGACATGAAAATGTCGTATGTCATCAACGCCACCAACATCGTGCCGGTCAAGGACTACGCCTCGACGCTCAACGTGGTGCCGATAAGCGACAAACTGTCGCTGGTGATCTGGTCCGGCAGCTTCCTGCCCAATCCGCCCAAGGGCAAAACCGACGCGGACGCCCGCAAAGCAGTGGTCGGTATTTACCGGGCCGGGCTGGACAATCTGCCCAAACTGCTGAAGGCTGAAGCGTCGAAGCCGGCTGACAGTAACGATAACAAGCAAGCCGACAAAAAAGCGTCCTGATTCGACAACTAAAATAAAAAGGCCCGGCCCATAAAAATGGGCCGGGCCTTTTTTAATACCGCCGACGATCAGCCGAAATTGATCGGCAGGAACAGGCGGCTCTTGTTGCGGGCGATCAGCACCACCGACGGTTTGTCGGTGGGCGCCGTTTTCACCAGCTTCACCAGTTGGTCGACATCGGTGATGTTGTGACCGTCGAAGGCCAGAATCACATCGCCCTTCTGCAAACCGGCATCAGCCGCCGGGCTGTCGGCGCGCACATCCTGCACCAGCACACCGCCCTCACTGATACCCAGCTGCTTGCGCTGATCCGGGCTCAGTGAGGTCACCGACACCCCCAGTTTGTGACCGTGCCCATTGGCCCGGGCCAGTTCGGTAGGCTTATTGTGGTCCTTGAGCTCACCAATCTTGACCGTAATGTCTTTTTTCTTGCCATTACGCTGCACCACCAGGTTGGCGTTCTCACCAATCGGCGTCTCGCCAACCAGCGGCGGCAGGTCACTGGAACGCTCCAGCTTGTGACCGTTGTAGCTGAGAATGACATCACCGGGCTGCAGACCGGCTTTTGCCGCCGGGCTGTGGGGACTCACTTCGGATACCAGGGCGCCTTCCGGCTTGCTCAAACCAAACGACTTGGCCAGCGGCTCATTGAGATCCTGGATCATCACGCCCAGCCAGCCGCGGGTGACGCGGCCATGCGCCTTGAGCTGCTTAACCACATTCATTGCCAGATTGATGGGTATCGCGAACGACAGGCCCTGGAAGCCGCCGCTGCGGGTATAGATCTGCGAGTTGATGCCGATCACCTGACCTTTAAGATTGAACAGCGGGCCGCCCGAGTTACCCGGATTGACCGCCGCGTCGGTCTGAATGAACGGCACGTAAGTCCCGTCCGGCAGACTGCGGCCTACAGCGCTAACGATGCCCTGGGTCGCGGTGTAGGCAAAACCGAACGGCGAACCGATGGCCAGCACCCATTGGCCCACCTTGATGTGGTCGGAATCGCCGATCTTGATCGTCGGCAGGTCATGCGCGTCGATCTTGACCAACGCCACGTCGGAGCGCTTGTCCATGCCGATCACCTTGCCCTTGTACTCACTCCGGTCATTGAGATGGACCATGACCTTATTGGCCTTGTCGACCACGTGGGCGTTGGTCAGGATGTAACCATCCGGCGAGATGATAAAGCCGGAGCCTTCCCCCTCCATGCGCTCGGGCGGTGAACGGAAGAAATTCTTGCCTCCGGGCTGATCCTGGAAGAAGCGCTTGAAAGGTGCTGGCAGATCCTGGGGTATCTGATGCTGTTTGGCCGGTACTGTACGGGTAATGGTGATGCTGACGACCGCCGCATCGTTCTGTTTGATCAACTGGGCAAAATTAGGCAACTTATACTGGTCAGCGTTGGTTTCGCTGAAACCGGGGCTCACCATGACGACGGCCAGTAAGGCGGCGAGGCAGAAAGAGCCGAAGGTCATTCCTGACCGCCGCCCGACCGTCAGGCGTCGTGTCATTCGGGCTTGCTTGAACATCGATAATCTCCTGTTGGCTTTGGCAAGCTATCACCAGGGTGCAGCTTGGCGCCCAGTCTGGCCACGACGACCTTAACGCAAGCTTGCGGCGTAGTTAACAAATCGTCATGTTGCCTGACCGACACCGGTTCTATTATTAAGCGCATGAAATTACTGGTAATCGAAGACGATCAGGATACCGCCGCCTACCTCGTGAAAGGGCTCAGCGAAAGCGGCCACGTGGTGGATCATGCGGGCGACGGCGAAAGTGGTCTGGAGATGGCGCTGGCGGGCCAGTATGACACGTTGATCGTGGACCGCATGCTACCCGGCCAGGACGGCCTGAGCATCATCAGCGCTCTGCGCGCCCAGGATATCGATACACCGGTGCTGATCCTGAGCGCACTGGGCGAGGTCGACGACCGGGTCCAGGGCCTGATCGCCGGCGGCGACGACTATCTGGTCAAACCGTACGCGTTCAGCGAGCTGCTGGCCCGCCTGCAGGCGCTGGTGCGGCGGGTGCAGCCGGAACAGCAACGGACTTATCTGCGGGTTGCCGATCTCGAGCTCGACTGTCTCAAGCGCAAGGTCACCCGCGGCAGCGAAAAGATACTGCTGCAGCCACGCGAGTTCCGGCTGCTGGAGTATCTGATGCGCCATGAGGGCCAGGTGGTCACCCGGACCATGCTGCTGGAGAATGTCTGGGACTATCATTTCGACCCCCAGACCAACGTGATCGACGTCCACATCAGCCGTCTGCGCGCCAAGATCGATAAGGATTTCGAGCCGCCGTTGCTGCATACCGTGCGCGGGGCCGGCTATTCGCTCTATGAGCCTTAACTACACCCGCCGGCTGCTCCGCACCACCGCTCTCCGCACCGCGCTGATTTATGCCTGTGTGTTCAGCCTGGTGGCGGCTTCCGGGCTGGCGTTCCTGTACTGGTCGACCGCCCGTCACATCGAATCCCAGACCGATGCCCGGCTGCGGCTGGAAAGCAGCGTGCTGCTCAACCTCTATCAGAACCAGTCACTGCCGGCGCTGCTGGAAACCATCCGGCGCCGGACCCGCGAGGACGGCAGAGGCATCTTCTTCTACGTGTTGTGGGGTCCGAACCGCCAGCGCGTGGCCGGCCATCCGTCGGAGTGGCCGGACGGGCTAGGCACGCAGCGGACCTACGCCACGCTGCATCTGGGCGATGTTTTCCAGGTTCAGGGACCCAACACCGATGATCTGGTGCGGGTTATGGTGACCAACCTGCCGAACGGCTACCGGCTCATGGTGGGCCGCGATCTGCACGACGAGCAGATGCTGCTCGACCATACCTTCAGCGTCAGCCTCGGGGTGATCGGCGTCATCTTCTCCCTGGCCCTGCTCGGCAGTCTGATTCTCGGACATTTCACCCTGCGCCGCATCGACGCCGTCAGCCGGACCGCCGGCGAAATCATGGCGGGCGACCTGAGTCAACGCATCCCGCTCAGCGGCCGCGACAATGAATTTGACGAATTGGGCCGCAAACTCAACGCCATGCTGACCCGCATCGAACAACTCATGGGCGGCATGCGTCAGGTCACCGACAACGTGGCGCACGACCTGCGCAAACCGCTCAACCGGTTGCGGAACCGGCTTGAGGTCACCCTGCTCGAGGCCCGCAACGAGGACGAATACCGGGCGGTGATGGAGCAGAGTATTGTCGACGCCGACGAGATGCTGAAAACCTTCAACGCGTTGCTCAGCATCGCCCAGGCCGAAGCCGGGGTGAAGCGCAACGACTGGGGCCGGGTGGAGCTGGCCAGCCTGGTCGAGGATATGGCAGACCTGTATGGCGCCGTGGCCGAGGAAAAGGGCATCGCCTTCGACAGCACGACGCTTCCTGACGTTTACATTCAGGGCAACCGCCGCCTGCTCGCCCAGGCGCTCGGCAACCTGCTCGACAATGCGGTCAAATACACGCCCGCCGGCGGCCATATCACGCTTAACGTCGCGGGCGACGAGCGCGCAGTGACGCTGGTGGTCAGCGACACCGGGCCGGGCATCCCGGAGGCCGACCGGCTGCGGGTACTGGAACGTTTCGTGCGCCTCGACAGCGCCCGCAGCCAGCCGGGCAGCGGTCTGGGTCTGAGCCTGGTCCGGGCGGTCGCCAAACTCCATATCGCCACCCTCGATTTAAGTGACAACGGGCCCGGCCTGCGCGTCACGCTGCGCTTCCCTGCGTCCGGTGCAGACAGCGCCTGATACGCCAACAGGTGCTACCCTAGCCGCACTGTCACACGTTTTGAGGAATCAACCCGATGAAACTGGATGGCAAAGTCAGCGTCATCACCGGCGCCGCCAGCGGCCTGGGTCAAGGCATTGCCCGGCGCTTTGTCGAGGCCGGAGGGCGGGTCGCGATCTGCGATATCGACCGTGACAGGGCGCGAAGCGAGTGCCCGCGAGCTCGGCGATCAGGCGTTAGCCGTGACCATGGACGTCACTGAGGAAGCCGCGGTCAATGACGGTGTTGATGCCGTGGCCCGGCAGTGGGGACGGATCGATGCGCTGGTGTCGAACGCCGGGGTGCAGATCGTGCATCGAATCGAGGATTTCCCCTATGCCGAATGGAAACGACTGCTGGCCATCCACCTCGACGGCGCATTCCTCACCACCAAGGCCTGCGTGCGCCATATGTACCCCCAAAAGTCGGGCGCCCTGATCTACATGGGCTCGGTCCATGCCAAGGAGGCCTCACCGCTGAAGGCGGCCTATGTCGCCGCCAAACACGGCATACTCGGGCTGGCCCGGGTCATGGCGATCGAAGGCGCCGCACACGGCGTGCGCAGCAATGTAATCTGTCCGGGCTTTGTGGAAACGCCTGCTGGTCACCCGCCAGATTCCCGAGCAAGCGCGCACTCTGGGCATTTCCGAAGACGAGGTACGCAATCGCGTCATGCTCGGTCGTACGGTCGACCAGGAATTCACCCAGATCGATGATGTCGCCGAACTGGCCCTGTTCTTCGCCGCGTTCCCGTCCAACGCGTTGACGGGTCAGTCCATGGTCGCCAGTCATGGTTGGTACATGAACTGACGCGCCTCATGTTACGACTGCCCGACGCCTTCGTCCCCGGATTCCAACGCCCTGATCCGTTACCTGAAACCACCCGCTGGTTCATCTTCGCCGGTCACCGGTTGCTGGCACAGCTAGAAGCTGACCATGCGGTTGTGCCGGTCGCCGGCTGCTGGCCGCTGGCCGACACAATGCCGCTGCGCCAGATCTACATGGGCGACTACGCTGGCGCCCCCTGCATCGCGGCGGCAATCGCCGAAGCTGCCGACGATTCGCCCCGGCAGCAATGGCATGGCCTGCGGTCACTATGGGGCGTGCTGGAAGACGCCGAGCTGGGTCTCGCCAGTCAGGCCAGCCAATTGCTCGGTTGGGACCGTGACCACCGTTTCTGTGGTCGCTGCGGTGGTGCGACCGCGCCGCGCACCAACGAACGGGCTCGCTATTGTCCGAATTGCCACCTCAGCCACTATCCGCGTCACGCCCCCGCGGTGATGGTGCGGATCACGCGCGGTGATCGAATTCTGCTGGCGCGGTCACCGCGGTTCGCCCCCGGCATGTACAGTGTCTTGGCCGGTTTCGTCGAGGCCGGCGAAAGCATCGAGCAGGCAGCTCACCGTGAGGTACTTGAGGAGGTCGGTCTGACCATCGCCAACCTGCAGTATTTCACCAGCCAGTCGTGGCCATTTCCGCATTCGCTGATGATCGCCTTCAGCGCCGATTACCGCGCTGGTGATATCGTGCTGGAGGATCCGGAGATCGAAGATGCCGGCTGGTACCGGCGCGACCAGCTTCCGGGACTCCCGGGCAGATAAGCATCGCCCGGGCGCTGATTGAGGACTGGCTCCAAGCGGAAACATGAAACAATTCAACACTTAAATCGGCTGTTGCTGGACTTTTGAGAATTCTCGCCGGTAACATCAAGCGATAATCATGCTTAGAGCTTATCAGTAAACTAAAGGCCTGCGGCCGCCCATCGGCGCTGGAGGCGTCTACTGACGATAACGACCCATAACTACCGAGGTAGCCCACTATAATGAAAGCCCACTCGATCAACCGGGTGCTTGGTTTCTCCGTGCTGCTCGTTGTTGTCTCCGTCTGGGTGTCTATTACCCATGCGCAAACGCCACTCAAAGCACCCAGCGCGGTCTTCACCCCCCCCAGCCGGGTGTCTACCAAGGCGACGCGACCTCTAGGACCCTTGCTGCCGCAGCCGGTGGCAAATGCCCTGACAATACAGCTACCTTTTTTACCGGATTACAAACTGCAGACGGTCGGCAAAACGAGTATACCGCTGTCAATCGGCACTGGGCAAAGCCTGCCAACCTACTTCCAAAAATCCTTCCTCGGCAGCCAGTTGGCGTGGACACCACTCACCAACGGTGGAGAGGCGACAACCATCGAGATCACGTCACCCAACGCTCAGGCACTGCGGATCGAAGTGGTGGCGTCAGGCTTGCCCGACGATGCCGAGCTGCGCTTCTATGCCCCGGTCACCCCGCCTCAATCCGAGACAATCGTTCTTGGCAAAACAATACCGACCTGGCAGACCCTACTGGTCACCGACGGTCTCGGGTGACACGATCGCGCTAGAGATTGATTTGCCGGTCGGAACCAATCCCGCCAGTCTGCTGACTGGCGTTGCCACAAGTCTCACACTTGAAGTTCGACCCGCAGCAAAATGACTTTCTAAAACGATTGTCCGAGATCGGTTTGTCAGGTTCATGCGAAATAGACGCAGCCTGTTCCACAGCCGGTGTGTCGCAGAGCACGATCAACAGTGTCGCCCAATATATCTTCACGTCATCCAACGGCGGCACCTATCTCTGCACCGGAACACTGCTAAACAGCGCCTCAGCGAGCAGTGCCAGCTTTTACTTTCTCACCGCCCACCACTGCATTGGTCAAGCGAGCGAAGCTGCCACCATGGAGTTCTACTGGTTGTTCCAGCGTCCTTATTGCGGTGCGCCGGACCCGACAACAGTCGCGCGAACCACAGGTGGGGCAACACTACTCAGTACTGGTTCCAGTACCGATTATTCGTTGGTAAAGTTAAACGAACCACCACCCGCAGGGGTTGGTCTCTCGGGTTGGGATGCCCGTCAAGCAACGCAGGGCGACCACGTCGTTGTGATTCACCATCCGCGCGGTGACCTGAAGAAAATCAGCGAGGGCGATGTGGTCGGATTTGCGACCCTGAACGGCAACATCGCGGTGTTGAACGGTAGTAACAACACTCATATTGCCGTGCACTGGTTTGCCGGGGTCACTGAACCAGGCAGCAGTGGATCAGGGCTTTGGAAAGACGAGGGCGGGAGCTGGTATCTGATTGGCCAATTGACCGGGGGCGCTTCGAGCTGCACTAATCCGGACGCGCTGGATTTCTTTGGTCGATTCGATCTTACCTTCCCATTCATAAAAACTTATCTGACCCGAGTCGCACCCACCCCTGCTGGAGACAGTGTTGGGCTCTTCAGCTCTTCAAACGGACAATGGTATTTGGATGGAACCGGCGAGGGGGTCTGGAATGGTTGCGCTACCGACACCTGCGGCGGCCCCTTTGGCATCGCTGGTGACATCCCGATTGCTGGAGATTGGAACGGCGACGGTCACGATCAGATCGGCACCTATGACCCCCGCACCGGGTGGTTTGCGTTGGATATAAATGGGAACCGCCAATGGGACAGCGGTGATGTGTCTTTCAGCTTCGGTAATCCAGCGAAGAGCGACATCCCCATCGTCGGCGACTGGAACGGCGACGGTCACGATCAGATCGGTGTATTCCGTCCGAGTCTGGGCTGGATTCTTGATTTGAATGGCGACCGGAGCTGGAGCGGCTGCGGCGTGGATGCTTGTTACGTCCATACATTCGGTATTCGCAGAGATATTCCGATAGTGGGCGACTGGAATGGCGATGGTCGCGACCAAATCGGAACCTACGATCCCCAAACGGGCTGGTTTGCCTTGGACCTCAATGGCGACCATCGATGGGATAGTGGCGACGTGTCTTTTCCATTTGGCAATCCGGCAGACGGCGATATACCGGTTGTGGGCGATTGGAATGGTGACGGCCGCGACGAAGTGGGCGTTTATCGGCCCGGCGTCGGGTGGCGACTCGACCGTGACGGTAGCCGAAGCTGGAGTGGCTGCGGCGTGGACGCCTGCTACACTTTCGCTGTTCCGGGTGGCAATCAACCCGTTGTGGGCCGCTGGTGAGCCGACTGAATAGCCACCCAACACGCCCCGAAATTGGGATAACTCGGGCATGGCACAAATTTATGCCACCATGCCCGCATATTACGTGTCAAATACCACAATCACCCGGCGATTGAGTCGGCTCTTCTTTTCGATTTTCCTGACCCGCACCCGGCCGATCTCGCCGGTCGCCCGGACATGGGTGCCGCCACAAGGCTGCAGGTCAACCCCATCGCCAATGGCCAGCAACCGCACCCGCCCCTGACCGCGCGGCGGTTTCACTGACAAGGTCTTGACCAGATCCGGCTGGGCATCAAGTTCGGCATCGCTAATCCAGCGGGTACTCACTGCGTGATTCTCCTCTATCAGGCGGTTCAGCGCGGTGCTCACCTGCTCCTTATCCAGCGCCTCGACATCGAAATCCAGCCGCCCCTTGTCGGCAGAGATGGAACCGCCGGTGACCGGCGCGTCGATCACCGCCGACAGCAGATGCAGGCAGGTGTGGATACGCATGTGGCGGTAGCGCCGGTCCCAGTCGATGACGGCCTCCACCGGTGTGCCAGGATCGGGTAACACGGCGCCCTCGGCCGGAACGTGAACAATGTCGCCGGACGCGTCACGCCGGGTGTCGACGATGACGATCTCGTTGCCGCCGGCGACGCGCAATACCCCATTGTCACCGGGCTGCCCTCCGCCCATGGCATAGAACACGGTCCGGTCAAGCCGGATACCGTCGCTGTCTGCGCTGGTAACTGTGGCATCGCACTGCTGAAGATAGGCATCCTCGGCGTACAAAGCAGCGGTCATAATCTTTTCTTGACTCCTCAGAGGTAAAACGGCCCTACCAGGTGCTCCCCGACGGGCACGCGGCGATCCGCAGCGACGACCGCGTCACTGGCTATCGACCGGCCGTAGGTGGCAGCAAACCCGCCTCAATCCTCGAGCCGGAACCCTACTTTCAGCGTCACCTGCCAGAACGCTACCTGACCATCCTCGACATAGCCGCGGGTGTCGATCACCTGGAACCAGTGGATGTTGTGGATTGTTTCCGACGCTTTGGCAATAGCGATCCGCACCGCATCATCCGTACCTTGCGGCGACGACCCTGTGATTTCGACGCTCTTGTAGACGTGATGTGTCATGAGGCTACTCCTGTGTCGCTGTGTTTGGGCTATCCGCTGTCAGTCGATCAGTCACACATTGCTCTTGAACTAAGTGTAGCCGATAGCCGCGCAAATCAATGCGCCATCAGCACCGGCAGCTCCGCCCGGGCCAGAATATGGCGGGTGGCCCCCCCAAAAATCATCTGGCGCAGCCGGCTCTGGGTATAGGCCCCCTTGAACAACAGGTTGGCGTTCAGTTCAGCCGCCACATCGAGCGCTGTCTGGCCCATGGGCCGGCCCTTCTGCTGCTCATTGCGGGTGGTCGCCCCGATGCCGTTGCGCTGCAGATACGTCGTGACCTGTTCGGCACTCGGTCCGGGCACGGTCTCCCCTTCCACGGCCAGCACGGTAACCTTGTCCGCAGTGCGCAGAAACGGCAGTCCCAGCGCGATCGTACGGGCTGTTTCGGTGCTGCCGTTCCAGGCGATCAGGATCTGTCCGCCGAGCTGAGCCAGGGGTTCAGGCGGGGCTATCAGCACCGGGCGGCCGCTTTCGAACAGTGCGGCTTCGCAGGTGGTAGTCCAGTCGCCTGACGCCGGCTTGCTGGTCCGGCCGATCACCAGTAGATCAAACACCCGGCCGTAATCGCCTACCACCCGATCTTCCAGGCCCTCACCTTCATACCACCCGGCACAAGGCCTTTCATCTGCTGGTCCGCTGTTGTGCAGGGGGATTCCGCGCGATTCCATCAGGCTAGTGAAACGCCGCCGCGCCTGTTGTGCCAACTCCCGCCCCTCGGCCGCGATCTGGGTGACATAATCGCCATACAGGGTGATACCCTCGCCGGCGCCGGCAATGATCTGAGGCGGCTGCCACACAAACAGGCCTTCCAGATAACTGCCGAAGCGCCCCGCAACCAGCAGTGCGGTTTCCAGGGCCGCGCGGTCGAGATCATCGTCATGAAAGGGTAACAGGATGGTTTTCATTTCTGCTCTAATTCGGTACGTAAGATGTTATCGTCAGCTTAGCAAGCAACGGGCGGTGACGTCACCTGCCGGCCCAGCCGGGTGGGCGCACCACTGAACACGGAACGTTAGCGAGCGACGCCGGACGTGGCCAGCCTGATCACCCATCACCTAATTCTTGTCGCGATCACATTGCTGCATCTGATCGGCATTGTGGCCGGCTTTCACATTCTGATGTATGGCCGGACCGCACAGGGCACGATCGCCTGGCTGTTGTCACTGATCTTTCTGCCCTACGTAACAGTGCCGTTATTCCTGATCTTCGGAAGCCACAAATTCAACGATTATCTGGCTGCCCGGCGCGCGGGCGGGCCTGATCTGCGACGCCGGGCGGGGCCACCCCCCGGCACCGCCGCGCCCGGGCTACGGGCATTCGATCCCGCCGCCATCCCCACTGAGTTGCTGGCGCTGGAACGCCTGGCACACATGCCATTCACCGCCGCCAACGACTGCCGCCTGTTGATCGACGGCCGTGCCACATTCGATGCCATCCTGGCCGGCATCGACCGCGCAGAGCGCTACATCCTGGTGCAGTTCTTCATTTTTCGCGATGACGACCTGGGACGGCGGCTGCGCGACCGGCTGGCCGCCAAGGCCCGTGTCGGCGTGCAGGTCTACCTGCTGTATGACGATGTCGGCTGCAAGGATCTACCGCCGACATTCTTCGCAACACTGATTGCAGTCGGCGGCCATGTGAGTGCCTTCGGTCGCCGCCGGGCCCGGCCCGCGGCCCTGTTCGACCGTTTCCGGCTCAACTTCCGCAACCACCGCAAAGTTGTGGTCACCGACGGCCGCCGGGCCTGGCTCGGCGGCCACAATGTCGGCAACGAATACCTCGGCCTGCATCCCCGTCTGCGGCCCTGGCGTGATACCCATATCGAGTTCACGGGGCCCGCGGTACTGGGCTGCCAGGTCGGGTTCATCGAAGACTGGCACTGGGCAACCGGGCGCCAGCCGGAACTGGAGTGGGTGCCGTACGCCTCCGGTGCTGACCGGCGTATGCTGATCGTGCCGTCGGGCCCGGCCGATGAAGTCGAGACCTGTGCGCTGCTGTTCGTCCAGGCCATCAACCGCGCCCATCATCGGCTATGGATCGTCAGTCCCTACTTTGTACCCGACAACGAGGTGGTAGCCGCCCTGCAACTGGCGGTTCTGCGCGGCGTCGACGTCCGGGTGCTGCTGCCGTCACGTCCCGACCACAAGCTGGTCTGGCTGGCGGGCTACAGTTATCTCAGCGAAACCGACCCGTTGGGCATCAAAATATACCGCTACGACCACGGCTTCCTGCATCAGAAAGTCATGCTGGTCGACGACGATCTATGCATGGTCGGCACCGCCAACTTCGACAACCGCTCGTTCCGGATCAATTTCGAGATTACCGCGGTCGTCGCCGATGCCGCCTTCACCGCCGAGCTCGCCGCCATGCTGGCGGCCGATTTCAGCCATAGCAGCCGCTCCACCCTGGCCGATTATCTGCGCCGGCCGCTGTATTTCCGCCTG
>CAVQMB010000041.1:0-53339 GCA_963713445.1 uncultured Gammaproteobacteria bacterium
CGGCGTCGGCTCGTAGATGGTCACACCATGCGAGGGCGCCTCCTTCACCGCCTCCTTTGAAGCTTTGATGTAACCGATCATCGATTCGACCAGAGAATCGGACATGGTGTCGAGCAGGACACGGCGTAGTGTGGCTGGGGCTCTGCCAGAAATCGGCATTGTAGGCCCATTCCCAGCCAGCCCAATACATGCCGAGTGAGATCATCGAAGTGTACTTGGCTACATCCCAGAGCGAGCGGCTCTTCATGTCATTGGCAGCGTTGGCGGCACAGTCGAGCTGGCCTTTTCCAGGCCGGTAAACATTTCGCTCGAAGGGACGCTGACCGGCACCGCTCCCACCGACTTGCCCAAGCTGCCTGGACCAGGCCGGGCGTGCGAATTTTTTGCCCTTCAGATCATTGAGCGACGCTACCTTGGAGGTGCAAAACAGTCGATAAGGCGGCGTTGCATAGCCACCACCGAAGACGATCCCGAGCTTCTTGTAGCTGGCTGGCATCTGCGGATCGTTCATGTAGAAATCGCTGACGGCCATGGCAACGGCGATGGTGTCTGATTCGCCCATTGCCAGCATCGAAGAGGACATTATCCTCCTGGTAGGTCGGCAGGCGTGTAGGTGCCAGCATGATAAGTCACTTGGGCAATGCCTGAGCTCAGCCCTGGAAAGATGTGCTTTCGGCGGCAACAATGCGTCGCCGACGAAGACATTCGGCTTGAGGTCGCCGTGAGACTGCGTTTCTACATGCTTCGCCCACTCAATGTAGCCGTACTTCGTTAAAGGATGTGTGTTCGGAAACCATATGCTGGCGTTGAACTCGGTCGCAGCGGACGCGATGCCGACGAACGACATCGCCGCGACGAGCACTGTGCCGAAAAGCCATTTGTGTATCATTTTTATCCTCACTCCCTCTGTTGGAATCAACCGTGTACGTGGTTGCGTCTACATCTTTCCAGTTTCTAAACGGGATTTCAATCGCATCGAAATTCTTCTGTAATCGCGACGTGGACACACTGGCACCATCAGCCCTCACGGCCGTACTGCGTGGTCACCGCCGCACGTCCAACCTTGCCGTCGGTGACATCGCATTCGACCGCAGCCGCCGGCCGCGCCGCCGCCACACCGTAGCCGCCGCCGCCGGCGGTCCCACGACCAGGCGATCACCCTCGCGCAGGCGTGGTCACTAGCTTCGAGGGGATCACCTCTTCAACTGCTCGCCGCGGATGGTGATCACCGACACGGCCGGGCGCCGGGGCCACCGCCCGGTGCCGGCGGCCTCGGAAGTGGCGCTCGCCACGGTGGAGAAGGCGACCTCGCCGGCCAGCACCTCGTATTCGCGCAGATGCCCAGGCCCCCGCGAGCTCGCCGGCGCCCACCCGAATCCCGCCTCAGCGCGATGCGGTGCACGCGGATGGGCGCCTCCATCTCCATCGCCTCCACCGGCAGGTTCATGCAGTTGGTAGCGTCGGTCTCGATCACGTCAACGCCATCCCGATGCCGGGCTCGCGCCGCTGCCGCCAGCGATCAGCTCGCCAACGACAAGCGCGAGCCACCGGGCGTCGCCCACCAAAGGCGAGCACCAGCAGCTCACCAGAATTGTCGGCCGGCATCTTCTCGGGCAGCACGTCCTTGAGGGCACCGAGGATGCAGCCGGTGATGCGCTTGATGGTTGCGGTCCGCGAGTAGACCGGCGCGGGTTCTTGCGGATTAACGATCGTCCCGGCGGCAGGCGCAGGTCGATGGGCCGGAAGCAGCCACCGTTGGTCGGGATCTCTGGAGTCCGTCGAGGCGCGCACGCGAAGCAGGCCGCGGCCAGCGAACCGGATGGGACACAGTTGAAGGGCCCGCGCACCTGTGGGCTGGTGCCCTCGAAGTCGAACTCAGACGGCACCGTCGCTCACGGTGGCGGCGACCTCGATGCGCACCGGCATGTCGAGCTCGATGCCATCGTTGTCCAGGAAATCCACGTAGCGGTAGGTACCCGCGGGGATGCGCGCCAGCGCCTGGCGCGTGAGCACCTCGGAGCGGCGCAGCAACTCGTCGAAGAAGGCATCGAGCTGGTTGTCCCCGTAGCGCTCGGAGAGCTGCGCGACACGACGCGCGCCGATGGTGCAGGCGGCCACCTGGGCGTTGAGATCCCCATCACCGTGTCCGGGTATGCGCACGTTGCGCCGGATCATGCTGACCAGCGTGTCGTTGTAGACGCCGGCATCGCGCAGCTTGAGCGGCGGTATGCGCAGCCCCTCCTGGTAGATCTCGGTGGCGTTGGTGGGATCGAGCCGGCGTCATGCCGCCAACGTCCTGGTGGTGGGTCATGGCGCCGCTCATCGCGATCGGGGGCCGCGGCGGAATACGGGCATCACCACCGCGATGTCCGGCAGGTGCGTGCCGCCGAGCGTAGGGGTCGTTGACGATGAAGGTGTCGCCCTCGCGCATGCGTCGACCGGGAAGGTGCGCAGCACCTCGGCCACCGCCGGAATCAGGGTGGCGAGGTGGATGGGGATCGCAGCGCCTGCGCGAGGGTACCCCCGCGCGGGAGAACAGGCTCGCAGAGGCGTCCAGCCCCTCCTTAACAATCGGCGAGAAGGAGCTGCGCAGCAGCGTCGACTGCATCTCGTTGGCGATGCCGTCCAGCTTGTGGCGGACAACCTCGACGGTGATGGGATCGAGTTCCTCCTCTGCATACCATGGCATCATCGTTCTCCCTCGATCATGCGGGGCAGGATGAGCAGCACGGCGCTCTCCTCCACCCGCGCCACGTCCGGATCCACCATCACGGTGGTGTCGGGCTGCTCGACGATGGCCGGCCCGGTGATACCGCGCCCGGGGCGAGCGCGTGACGCTCGTAGACCGCTGCCTGACAAGCAGCTACGGGGCTGTGCAAAAAGCACTCGTCGCGTCCCTTGCGGGCCCGCCAGCCGGCCGGTAGGCCGCCGGCGCATCATCCGGCGGAGGCAACCGATGCGCCGCGCGCAGATTCACCATCCACGCGGGACCTCCGCGCGTGCCCGTAGATCCGGTCGTGAGCTGCCAGGAAACTTCGAACAGTCGGGCTATCGGGTCGGGCGCGTCCATCTCGAGCGGGATCTCCAGGTGATAGGACTGGCCCATATAGCAAACGTCGGCGAAATAACGGACTGCAGGGTTCAGCGCCATGTCGATGCCTTCACGCGCCATTAGCGCCGCGCAGCTTGCGTCGAGCCCTTCCAGCACTTCGCGCGATCCGCCGCACCAGACCCTCGAGTGGCCGGGGAAAGGCCGCCGATGCCTCATGCTCGACCGGTGCGGCGAGCAGGCCGATCGCCGACAGTACCCCGGATGACGCGGCACAATGTCCGCGTCATGCCGAGTTCCGTGGCGAGCTCCGTGGCATGGATCGGGCCGGCGCCGCCAAGCGGTACTAAGCAGAACCTTCGCGGGTCGATGCCGCGACGGATGGAGACCAGGCGGATACCTTCAGCCATCTGCGCGTTGACCACCCGGTGGATGCCGAGCGCCGCTTCCTCAGGTGAAATCCCGAGAGGTGTCGCAATTCGCTCTTCAACCACCGCGCTAGCACGCTCGGTATGGAGCTTCAGGGTACCACCAGCGAAGTAATCAGGATCGAAGTAGCCGAGCACGACCGATGCGTCGGTAACGGTCGCCTCGCTACCACCGCGGCCGTAGCAGGCAGGGCCAGGCTCGGACCCGGCCGAGTGCGGCCCGACCTTGAGACTACCGGCACCGTCGATCCAGGCGATGCTGCCGCCGCCGCGCGCCGATGGCATTGACATCGACCATCGGCACACGGGCAGTGTACCCGCAAATCGCGCCCTCGGAGCGGACAGGCGGCTTGCCATCACTGATCAGCGCGATGTCGGAGCTGGTGCCGCCGATGTCAACGGTGATGATGTCGGCGAAGCCGCTACCGGCGCCGACCGGCAGCCCACCGATCACACCGGCCGCCGGGCCGGACAGGAACAGGCGCACCGGCCGCTGGCGCGCCGCGCTGGCCGCCATAACCCCTCCCGCGCGACTGCATGATCTGAAGCGGCGCGACCACGCCGGCGTCGGCGATACCGGTTTCAAGGTTCTCCAGGTAGCGGTCGATGACCGGCTTCACATAGGCATCGAACGCCGTCACTAGCGTGCGCTCATACTCACGGAACGCTGGATCCACCTCTGAGGAGATCGAGACCATAAGGTCCGGATAGACCTCGCGGATTAATTCTCGTGCACGTTGCTCATGGGCCGGATTGATAAAGGAGAACAGGAAACAGATGGCGACCGCCTCAATACCCCTCCGACTTCAACGTCGCCACAGCCTCAAGTACCACCTGCTCGTCGAGCGGCTTAAGGATCTCGCCGGCCGACCCGATCCGCTCTGGAATCTCCTACGCCGATACCCCGGTGCAATGAATACCGGCGTCTCCGCTCCAGAATAACGTGATACATCCTGGTGCGCAGTTGACAACCGATTTCTAGCACATCACCAAAGCCCTCTGTGGTCAACAACCCTATCGGCGCACCTTTACGCTCAATCGCCGCGTTCGTGCTACCGCAGGTAGTGCCGTGGACAAAAAACGGGCAAGTGTCGCGCGATGCGACGCCGTGTCCTCTACCATCCGGGCGAGCGCCTCAAGCACCGCCAGGCTCGGGTCGCTACGAGTCGTCGGCAGTTTTCATGATGGAAGGAGCTCGCGCCGGCCCGCCGGCAAACCACGTCAGTGAAGGTCCCGCCGATGTCGACGCCGATCTGATCCCGGCACCAGGGTTGATGGTCACTCTAAAATTCCTCCAGTTTCTACATGCGGGAGTACCCGAAGGTGCCCCACCCGACACCATCAGCACACTTCCGCACTTGATCGCTGCATTAAAAGCGGTGCGCCGGATTGCCACTAAGCATCGGGGCTATCGATCTCATTCGTGAATTTCAAAATACTAAATAACTTTAGCTGGATTTCATTATTTGTAAACACCTTTACGCAAGTCGCGCCGAGCAATTTGTCGGGATCATCAGGCAAATCCAGATAATGGTGCTGGCAACGCTGCTCCTTGGAACGTCCAGCAACGATTTCGACAGCTGACACGGTGAAGAGTGAATCGAGTTCCCCCAGGCTCCACACCCGTAGCGCTAAGTACTTGATTCGCCGATAGGCGAGTGGAAGTTTGGCACTATAGGAGCGCTTGGCGGGTAGGCCGATCCGACCTCCTGACAGCAAATAATGCTGGGAAAAGTGAGGATAACTGACGGCAACGGGTTTAGCGTAAGCTACTGATTATTATTACTTTTCTATACTTGCCTATCGCTTAAGTATATCTGATAATCTCATAATCCGTTGGTCGCTGGTTCGAGTCCAGCAGGGCTCACCAAGAATTTCAAGCGCTTACGTGTGAAACGGAGCGCTTTTTTATACTCAAGCCGCTGGGTGGAACACTTGAAGCGCGCCGGATGGTCTGCGTTACAATTTCAGCGCGCCGGTCACCGGGCAGACAGGCGGTGGCGGGCTCCCGCGTCATCCGGTAACCGCATGCGGCCGGCCGCCTTTTCTTCGGCGCGCGCAGCCCGCAACGGTACGGCGCTCTGCGTCCGCTGAGGGAGGCTCACAGCATCCCACAACACCGATAACAGTGCATCGCTGTCAAAAACCTGTCCGGCCTGAGACAGTCGGTCGAGATAGCGGCGCATCAGAGGCCAGGGCAAGCATTCCTCACGGGCGCGCTTGATCATCGGGTGGACTGTCGGCGAGTTGTCGTCGCCGATCAGCAGTTCCTCATGCAGCTTCTCCCCGGGCCGCAGCCCGGTGAAATGGATCTCGATGTCGCCATTTTCGTTGTCATCATCGCGCACCTGAAAGCCGGACAGTTCAATCATGCGCCGCGCCAGATGCAGTATACGGACGGGTTCACCCATGTCGAGCACAAACACGTCCCCCCCTTCCGCCATGGAGCCGGCCTGAATCACCAGCTGGGCGGCCTCCGGAATGGTCATGAAATACCGGGTGACATCCGGGTCGGTTACGGTTACGGGGCCACCGCGACGGATCTGCTCGCGAAACAGTGGAACGACTGAACCGGAGGACCCCAGGACATTGCCAAAACGCACGATGCAGAAATGCACCGGAACATTCGACTGGGCCAAACCCTGCAGCGCCAGCTCGGCAAAGCGCTTGGTGGCGCCCATGACATTGCTGGGCCGAACCGCCTTATCAGTCGAGATGAACACAAAGGTGTCAGCGGCCGCATCGATGGCGGCCTCCGCGACGGCCACGGTACCCTCGATATTGTTGCGCACCCCCTCAAACACGTTTTGCTCGACCAGAGGAACATGCTTGTAGGCCGCGGCATGGTATACCGTCTGTACCGAATGCTCACGCATAACCCGGCCCAGCCATTCCACCTGGATCACGGAACCGAGCAGAGTCACCAGCTCCGGCGGCCGATCCATGCTCTCCATTAGATCTCTTAAATCCCGCTCAGTGCTGTAAAGAGCATATTCGGACAGGTCCAGCAACAACAGCCGCCTGACACCCAGTTGCAGAATTTGCCGGCACAGTTCGGAACCGATCGACCCTCCTGCTCCGGTCACTAGCACAACCTTGTCCCGGATACAGGCACCCAGCAGATCACGCTGCGGCTTGATCGGATCGCGCCCGAGGATATCTTCAACGTCGACCTGTCGCAGTTCATCAATACGCTTGGTACCACTTGCCAGTTCCGTCAGGCTAGGCATGACCAGCAGACGCGTCGGTAAAGGAGCGAGCCGATCGAGAATAGCACGCCGCTGGACGCGGGAAGCCGACGGAATCGCCAGTAGGATCGCATCAATGTGTTCGTGCTGGACCAGCCGGCCAAGATGCTCGGGATTGTGCACCCGCAACCCGGCAATGACACTGTTCTGCAACTCGTCGCTGTCGTCGACAAAAGCCACGGGCATATGTTCCGGATCGTGTTTGAGCGCGCTGGCCAGTTGCACGCCCGCCACCCCGGCACCGTAGATCATGACCTGCTTGCGGTTAACGTTGGCGGCGAAGCGTGCCAGTAGCAGGTCACGCAGCAAAAGACGACCCCCGCCGATCAGGATAATCTGCACGATCCCGACCAGCGGCCAGATCGAGCGGGGAACGACGGCGCCGCGAATCAACAGCCAGCACGCCATCATCAGCAGAACACCCAGGCTGACGCCCTTGAGAAGGGTATAGAAAAGGTCTCGCCCGGCATAGCGGATCACCGAACGATAAAAGCCGAGCCCCCAGAACAACGGCAGGGCAACCATCAACGACAGCGGCAACACCAGCCACGCTTGCACCAGCATGGACGGCCACCATTCGGCCAGGCGCAGACCAAATGCCGCCCACACGGAGAGCAGCACCGCCACGCCGTCCAGTGCCAGCAGGATCAATCGTCGCGCCGCACGCGGCAGGCCCAGAAAGAACTCGAACATGAAAGTTGTCAAATCACCGTTGACGTATCCCAATTTGCAAAATTACCACAGTTGTTAACCGGATCTCGAGAGCACCTTGCGGCCCTACCTGCCATCCGAAAACACATGATAACGGCTTCACCATGAATAGCAGTTAAACTAATCAGCACTTGGTTCGGCCCGGCCGGCATCCAACGCAAGCACCACGCAAGCGAGCGGTGCCAGAGAAAGCACGATCACCCACCCTGCATGCTCTCGGAAGACATTTACGATGGCAGCACAAGGCAGCAACCAAAATATATTGAGGGCAATAATTGCAGATGTGACCTTAGCATGACTGTGCCAACGTTGACTCAGTCGTTGGTAAGCATGGCTGCGATGCGGTTCATACCATTTCTGACCAAGCAAGACTCGCCGCATAAGCGTAATCGTAGCGTCGATCAGGAACACGCCCAAAAGGATCAGCCATACCCCGATTTGCTGGGGCTGCTGTCGGAAACAAGCCAAAGCCGTGACACCAAGTACGAACCCGATAAAACAACTTCCTGAATCACCCATAAAAATGCGGGCCGGCGGCCAGTTCCAAATCAGGAAACCCGTCGCACCTGCGGCCAAGAGGTTCAGCGGGATAGCCAGTGACGCTTGATCGATCAGCAATAATGTTGCTGCAATAGCCACAAAAATCGATTCTGAGGCCGCTAGACCATCAATACCATCCATAAAATTATATAAATTAATCAACCAGACGAGACTGATTACCTCAGTCACATGGCCCAAGTTCTGGGCCAGAAATGAGGTATCCGAGAGCGCGAACACTGTCCCGGGCAAATGGCAAGTGACCCAAATAGCAACTACCGTTTGGACGAGAAGCCGCAGACGACGAGAAATCCCGGAATAGTCTTCCCATATGCCAATAGCTGCGATGGCCAGCCCCCCTGCCAAAAAAGTAGCAGCCAACGACGCCGGCATTGTGCCGAACCACCAGCTCAAAGCAATTCCACCGAGCGTCGTGGCCACAATCGCCAATCCACCACCTCGTGGAGTCGGCTGGCAATGCGACCGACGGCCACCGGGCATATCCATCATTCCATACCGATGAGCAAAGCCCACAAGCCATCCGGTCCCAATAGTGCTGAGCGGGACAACAATAAGCCAAATCGCCCCAAGAGTGGTAATCACAATCCCCCAGCTCTTACAAAAAGGCCCAGCCGTGCCGGTTGAAGAAACGGATGGCTGAACGCGTAAACAACCAGACGTGGCGTATACCCTTACGGGCGGCCTGCCCTCCGTGATGAACGATCCGAACAGTAGGGACGTAAGCGGATCGAGACACCCGTGCCACACGCAGACTTAAGTCGTAGTCTTCAAAATAAAGGAAATAGGCAGGATCAAATCCGTTGACAGCCCCGAGCACCGAGCGTCTCAACATCATGAAACAACCACTACTCAATGGTACATCCCATATCGTTTCTCGACCGATTACGTCCTGAAGTTCGTAGCGAGACAAACGGTTATGAAACAAATAGCGGACCGGCTTCGGTGCGAAACCACGCAACAGTAAGTCCATGACCGTCGGATAACGCCTGCAAAGATACTGGGTGTATCCCTTTGGATCGCGCACTGCAGGCGCCAGCAACCCTACAGTCGGGTCTTGTTCCAGGAAATTGATGGCCTTCAAAAGGCTATCTTGTTCAAGTTCGACGTCCGGATTAAGAATCAGATGATAGTCCGCCAGGCTTTTACTCCATGCCAAGTTATGTCCTTCGCCATAGCCAATATTACCGTGCCCATAAAACATTAGCACGTTGGCGCGATCTTTACTGGGAAATACTTCGTCGATCAGTGACAGTATGCGCTCACGAGCGGACGTGTCGCAGCCATTATCGACGATATAAATGGTGGACAGTAGGCTGTTATGGGCCTGAGCATATGTTATGGCTTTCCATAGGCTTACCAGTGTCCCTGTCAGTAATCCATTGTCGGATTGGTACACAACAATGGACACGCTTAGGCTCGAAGATACCACGACTGCTGCTTACCAAAACCGCCACCAACGACGCGGTGGCGCAAGGCCTCGACGGTAACGAATAAAACGGGCTGGATTGCCTGCTACAATAGCGCCCGCAGGCACATCACTTGTGACCACACTGCCAGCACCAACTACCGCTCCGGCACCTATATGCACCCCCGGCAACACCGTTGCCCCGGCACCTATCCATGCACCACTATCGATAGCGGTGCGATTATAGGTCAAAGGGTTACGCCAGATGTGGTGCTCACCATCATCAATGGCGTGGCCCGCTGAAAGCAACTTGACATGGGAACCAATCAGGACTTCGTCACCTATACGCAGCCCGCCCTCGCCTGAAAGATAGCTATAGCAGTTGACGATGACATCACTACCGAAGACAAGACCTGTGTCAGGATATTGTGTCGGATCACCGATCACGAGACGCACGCCGTCGTATAGGCTCACGCGGTCACCCATCTCAATACCACGAGAATGTACAGGCGTTACAGATGTGCGAAGTATCGTCACAGTTGAAGCAATACGACACTCCCTTCCCAGACGATCAACCCCAGGGAAATACCTGCAAGGCGGCGGAACGCCTAGCACAAATCAATGGCCCCGCAAAACTGACTGCAGCTTATTACCCGAAATCAATATCGTAACGGGCCAGCTGTCCTCGAGCCGGGCCATCAGCGATCGCAACGCGTGCTCGCGACACGCCCGGAGATAAGCTTGCTGCACTAATGATTCGTTATATGGTTCAAGAACGGGCTTACGGCGGCTGGTGAGTCGGTAGAGAAACAACATTCCGCCCTGCGCCACCGGCCCGATCAAGGTGCCCGGCTTTACTTTTCGCAATTTCCCGCCAAGCTCAGTAGGAAACGTATTGATGGCTCTGTAGCCCAGGTCGCCACCCCTATCCTTTGTAAGCGAATCCTTAGAATATTTACCCACAGCGTCTTCAAAGCTCAGCCGGCCATTAAGTAACCCCCGGCGTAGATGCTGCAACTCGCGCTCGATACTAGGCTCATCGTCTGCGGAATAAGGCACGCCGATGCGCTGTGTCCTGACGAACAATGGCGTCGAAAACAGCGAATGGTGGGCGCCATAAAACGATCTCAATACCTGGTCGTCCTGCGATTTGCACGGCTTGATCAGTTTATCGCGCACCTTCATGGCATAGGCATTGTCATTCGCACCCATTTTGCCAGATGGTCGGTCGATACCACGCCTTTCGCCTTCCCGCACCAATAGCTGTTCCATGATCATATTATGAAGTATGCGATCGGCCCCCCCGGGAATATGCAGAAAAACCGACATCTCGGGGGATTTCAACGCGTATTTGAGCATGTCCTGCCGGGTGATAGCCTTATCACCAACTCTTGCCAGTACCGGATTAGTCGGCATGGCCAAGGCCGCGTTAAGAAAGCAGCCACCCATAAGCAACAACGCAAACAACCGCCTCATGGATTGGCGGCCTCCGCTACCGGCTTGGTTTGTGCCCAAAGCGGGCCAAACACGACATCCACTGACTTGCCACCCGCATTTACGTAGACAAGATCCGCATGGCCATCGCCGTCAACGTCAGAGAACTGGGGATCCAGTGCCACACCAGACACGGGAAACTGGTGCAACAACCAATGTTTACCGTCGGTTCCGCGCTTGGCAAGAATCTCTTTACCAGCAGCGCTAAGAGCAAGGAGACTATGTGGACCACAACCGAGAACCGCCACCGCACTAACGCCCGGCACGGGTAACGGAATCGACTCACTTCCGCCCACACCGCCTTCCTGGTCGTTATACAGAATCTTCACTGCACCAGCGACCTCCTGAGCAACCACCAAATCAGGCCAGCCATCACCATTGATGTCAGCGACCGCTACTTGGCGTGGCGAGCCCGGCCCGTTAGGCTGCAGCGACTCCACCCGGAACTTCCGATCACCGAGATTCAATGCCAAACGTACATCCCCGCTGCGCCAGCCACTCCAGACGATGTCCGGGCGGCCATCACGATTCCAATCCACGAACGCGGGATAAGTCGGGTACGAATTCGCACCGGCATCAAGAAATGATGGCGTGAACTTGAACCCCTTGCTACCCCACAAAACGGTGATGCGATCGCCCTCGTAAGGGCCCAACACAAAATCCCAGAAGCCGTTCCCATCGACATCGGCGGCCCGAGCAATCCGCGCCGGATCCGGTTCTCGCGCGGCTCCCAACTCCCTCAGAGTGCCGTCATGATAGCGCCAGATCTGGGCCTGTGATTTCCCTTCGGCACTGACCAAAAGCTCATAGCGCCGACCGTCACCATCCCAATCCAGCCAGCGTACGCTGTCGAGATGGAACCCGGCTTTCGCGGTGGCGAGGAGTTTCTTATGACGCTGCGCGCTTACTGACCAGATCCGGATCTTCCGGTCACCGTGGCCCACGGCAGCGACGAGACTTCCAGTGCGCCCGCGGGCGTGATCCAGAACGGACACCGACCAAGGCAACTTGATTGGCAATGCCAGACGCACCGGCCCAACAGCAACCTCTGTAGCGGTTTTCGCATCAATTGTATTATCTTTGGCAGCCGCGTACCGCACTGGAAGCGACCAAAACAACACGGCACCCAATAGCACTGACCAGAGCACTCGCACCATTCACCAGCTCCAAAAAAAAGGGCCAGCTTAACACTGGCCCGTCACGAACTGCTTTCAATCAAGCCTGCATTTGCACGGCCTGCTTGTATTAGCTTCCGCAGCTACCGCCATGGGTGGAATCAGTGCAACCACCCTCGTGGCCCTGATGACCGCTGTCCGGGCTGGTGAACGGATTAACAATAGTCTGCATCCCGTACGGGCCAGCGTCCAACAGGCTAAAGCTCAACACACCATTGCCAGGATCCTTGGTATCCGACGGATTCTGGGGAACCGTGAAGGTGATGAACCCATCCGTAAAGTTCGGATTGCGCCCTTTGATCGTTTCCGGATCAAGAATGTTGAGCTCTTTATTGCCGAGATCAATGGTTACCGACGTTTCATCCTGCGCACTGTCATACATGAAAACTGTATGTTGGCCGCTCAGATCCTGCGCACTCCACAAAACGATAGACGTATTGGGCGCGCCCGGCGTGTTGTCGATCCAATAACGATTGTAAATCGTATCGCCAATCTGGGCACCAGCCTCCAGACCGGTCACAGTGGTCCCGCTCAACTGATTGAGGGCCGGCACTCCGCCGCCATTATTGAAATCGGCCAGCGATAACGGCGGTGTCGGTATATACGCAGCCTGATTGGACCCGTGGTACAACTGAAATGCCGAACCCGCCAGGCAAGGCGTGTCGGACTGGCTGAGCCCACCATCAGGGATCTGATGGCTACCAGGAGGAGGATCTGACAGGCCCCTGTCGTCCAGAACAAAGACCATATAGCCCAGCTCACCCTGCAGGCCAGCGCCGGCAACGTCGCTCCAGATTATGCCTTCCTGATCATTTTTAGTGACCGGAAAGCTGTCATCCTGCACGTGCTGCGAATCCTGGTCGAAGAACGTCCAGTAAACGTTACCCGCCGCACATGACGTGACGCCGATGGCGGTGTCCGAATTTGCGTTGAAGGTGACATACGGCACCAGAAAACCATTGGAAAACTCAGAGACCGTCGTGGCGTTAGCCACACCATAGGCCCCCAAGGCACTGGTCATAGCAACAGCAAGAGCGAGTTTTTTCATGGATAGGCTCCTGTTTCTCATGGATACACTCAAATGATCCGACTCAATGGACTTACGAACTCACCAACCTTACATGAATTCGCGCTAGCAAAAATGCAGCGTCCCCGAACCCCAAACTTCATAAAAGGCCTGACGTAGCCGCTAATCTACAACATTGGCAAGCCGATACGCAACGCTTTTTCTCAAAAACACCACAACAACACAGCGCCATTATCATGGCCGCAACAACACCAGACGCCAGAAAGCTTATAGCACACTCGGCTAGCACCGCAAACCCGTAATTACAGCTTTGCTGGTGGAGGTGCATGGTACCAGACGCCATGGACTTGGACCCAACGATCCTCGATGACAGATTTATAGACCATAGGCAACCCGGTTACCCGCCCCTGGATGGCAACGATTGCGTTTGCTGTATGTTTATTTTTCAACTGGATATCAAGGACAGATGCCTGCTGATAAAAAATCGCCCCGCCATGACCAACGTACTGCTGCAAGGAAATCTTGCCGCCAAGTTTGGCCTTTTCATACTGATACTGAGTCAGGAGATCGCCAGCCACGCGCGCTGCCCAGAACGCCTTCACTCTTGCATAAAGCCCGGAGGCAGGCTGGCGCGCACCTCCAACCGCAGCATCGGCACGAGCACCGCCGGCCGCTACGATCAGAGTCATCAAGATCGCCATAGCAGGAAACCAAACGGACTTACCCAACGATCGCATTCTCTATGAATTCTCCAGCCTAATCGTCGTACAACCCGGCCTGACCGACGTGGATCAGATACCACCCAGCACTTTTTGAGATCATACCATAGCTGATTAGAAGGCGAGTCACCCTGACGACCGTGACCGAGAAATTTGCTACAGTCATGATGATCGACTTAGTATCAGCGTCCACTGGTTCCTCCACGGCCTGGATACTGATGTTCCACAGGCAATCTGGAAATGCGCGGCCAACACCCTAGCAACGTCGACCGGGTTCTACACAACGCCCACCTCTTGCAGCACAATGGCCGCCTACGGCAGGCCGAAGCGGCGTATCATCAGCTGCTTAGGCAATATCCCAACCATCCAGGAGGATTGTGCGGCCTTGGTACGCTCGCGCTGCAGGCCGGTCGACCAGAAGCCGCATTGCCTCTGCTGCAACGGTCCGTTCAAGTGGCGCCTCGCGACGCCGTTTGCAGGCTCAATCTTGGCCTTGCTCATCAGGCTCTGGGCCAGATCGAGGCCGCAATCGAGAGCCTCACAACAGCGGTTCAGCTCAGGCCGAATCTAGCGGAATCACAGCTCCGATTAGGCCTGATACTGGCCCAGACGCAGCGGTACCCAGAGGCCGTTCGGGCATTGCGGCGCGCCATTGCCAGCCAACGTGATGACATCCGGGGCTATGTAGGGTTAAGCCAAGCACTGATCGCGCAGGGCCGAGTTGACAAGGCTGCAGATGCCCTACAAAAGGCTTTGCAGATTGAGCCCAACAATCCAGCGTGTCATGTCGACCTCGGCAATCTCCGCATTGTTCAAAATAGACACGGCGATGCCATGACATGTTACCGGCACGCCCTTGAGTTTCGGCCCGACCACCGTCCGGCCCTGGACAATTTGGTCGATACCCAGCTCAAGGTATGCGAATGGGCCGGCATACCGAGGCTGCGCGAGCGCTACCTCGAACCGGCCGTGGCGAACGCAGCTAACACTGAGGCACCTGCTCGTCCAATGCTGGTAACCCGCTTGCCCATCGCCGTCACCGAAGCGGAACAACAGGCAGTGGCGAGGGCCATGGTCAGAGTCCGCTCGACCCTGTTAAACAAGCGCCTGCGCGGACGGGTCGATTTTACCTATGGACACGATCATGATAACGGTAAGTTGCGGATCGGCTATCTCTCCACGGATTTCTGTAACCACGCAACGTCTCACCTGATCCAAGACCTGTTCGCGCTACATGACCGCTCGCGGTTCACCATCTTCGCCTATGCAATCGGCCCTGATGACGGCAGCGCTTACCGTCGCCGTATCCAGGCAGACTGCGATTATTTCCGGGATGCCCATACCGCCGACGCCATCGAGCTGGCTCGTATCATCAACGGTGACCATATCGACGTATTGATTGATTTGAACAGCCACAGCGGTCGCAACAGAATAGAGACGCTGGCACTACGGCCGGCGCCGATTCAGGTCGGCTACCTGGGTTACCCAGGGACATCTGGGGCACCGTTCATAGACTATATCCTGACCGATCATGTCGTAACCCCGGCTGAGACCCAGCCGTGGTATGACGAAAAATTCGTATTTTTACCCCACTGCTATCAAATAAACAGTCGGCGCCCAGCCCCTCCGGATAGTCCATCGCGGGCTGCTTGCGGCCTGCCAGAACAAGGTTTTGTGTTCTGCTGCTTCAACACACATTACAAGCTTGAGCCCAGTTTCTTTGCACTTTGGATGCGTCTACTGAACAAAATTCCTGGCAGTATCCTGTGGCTGCTGGACGGCCCGGAAGAGATGATGGCCAATTTACGAAAAGAAGCAGCCCACCATGGGATAGCAGCCAACCGACTTATATTTGCCCGCCATCAACCGGTGGAAAAACATATTAGCCGCTTGGGACAAGCAGACCTATTCCTGGATACACGTTTTTATAATGCTCACACTACTGCCAGCGACGCCCTGTGGGCGGGCGTCCCAGTACTTACCCTTGCGGGTGACCGTTTCGCAGGCCGTGTCGGGAAAAGCCTGGTTACTGCAGCAGGGCTGCCCGAATTGGCTGTAGCCAGCCCCGAGGAATATGAGTCTACAGCCCTCCGGTTAGCCCTGAATCCCGATCAGCTCGCAAACATCAAAGCGCGACTAACAACCAACAGAGAGACATGCGCTTTGTTCGATACACCAGCGTTCGTGCACCACCTGGAGCAAGCCTACCTTCGCATGTGGTCGGCGTACCGCGCGGGCACGGCACCAACTCAGATCGCTATACCTGCCTCTGCGGAGCCATAGGTCGCCAGATCATCTCAAGAATATTCCACTGCCACCATAGCCACGGATTGTGACGGACGTCTCGCTCAAGTTCGGCGACTGCGGCGCGCAATGCGGTATGCGGCTGTTCCGGCAACGGCCGCAGTTCTGCCTGCACGCGCCAGCCTTGCTCGTGGGCCACGCCGTAAACAATTCGCGCACCGGTTCGCTCCGCCAACCGCGCAATGCCACGGGAAACCACAAGCTCACCATCCATAAAAGGAACGGCCATCTTCTTTTGCTGCCGGTCAGCTGTAAATGCATCGAACAGCAGCACCATGGTTTCACCACGCTCCAGCGAAGAATACAATCGTCGCAAATTGTCCCCCAGCGTTATCCATGGCCCCCCGATGTGATCGAGCAGTGTGCCAATCTTGCGGCTAAGATAACGTCGCTCCACCAGCCCGAGATCGGCGTTACGTCGGTCCGTCACCATGGTAAGCATGCCAAGCCGCTCACCCGCCAACGCCAATGCCAGCAACAGCATATTCAATCTGCCATAGTGCGCCATCGCGATAATTACGCCGCGCCCGCCCGAGCGCGCCGCCTGCAGCACGTGCTGGCTGCCGGGCTTTAGTTCTAGCAGTGGGTGACTATTGGCCGATGTACGGGCCGGCATCGTAAACACGTCCAGGGTTTCCCGGGCGAGCATGCCGAAATACTGCCTGAGCCAGTGCTGCAAAACGGCCTCATCGATGTCCGGAAAAATCCGGCGCAGGCCGCAGGCAACAACCGAGCGAGCAGTCGCACGATACCGGCAGTCCCATCCACCAACCAAGCCAGCACCATAATAGGCCGGAGCTAGCGGCAATTGCGCCAGCGGCCTGAACAAACAATGATAGCGCAGCCACTGGCGGAGTTGCAGAGTCATGTATCCAAACGCCAACGATAAGGCAGTTGTACGATACCGAAGGACTTGCCTGGATTGTGAACCGTAAAGGGACAGATCCGCTCGGCCAAATCGTATACCTGCAAACCCGAATCGTCCAAAACGTAGATACTCAGCCAGTATTCACCCGACAACAGTGGCAGTTTCGGAAGCTCTAAGCTGAGTAACCGGCAGCCATCAGCCGTCAGAGGAGATGCACCATGTTCGAAATGCGTACTAGTGCCGAACACATTTTCCCGGTCATTGCGTACAATTGCGATGCCGAGATGGAATGGCACGCGCGGACGCAAGCTTTCTATTTTTACGTTTACCGACATATCGTGGAACGTTTCTAAATAAATATTATCATCATCCCGCATACCGGTTATTAAAACCTCACGAATGCGCACTGGAGAAGAGCCCCCAGTGGAGGGGCGGTAGCTAAAAGGATTTACCGCACGCCGACCGAATTCTGCCTGCTTGTCACGTTCGTAACTCTCATAAGCAGTGGCAACCGATTCCGTACTACCTTGTATTTTTATACGCCCATCAGCCAACCATGCTGCTCGATTACACAGCGAACGAATTTGATAAAGATTATGGGAGCAGAACAAAACTGTTTTACCACGTTCGCGGAACCCCATTATGCGGTCCAGACTTTTCTTCTGAAAATACATATCCCCGACCGATAGCGCTTCGTCAACTATTAGGATATCGGGATCCACCGCAGTGACGGTCGCGAATGCCAACCGCATGAACATGCCCGATGAGTAAGTCTTCACCGGTCTGCTAAGAACTTCTTCCGAAAGCTCGGAGAATTCCGCTATCTCGTCATAATAGCGACGCATTTGGCGTGCCTTTATACCGTTCAGAGCGCCCATCAGGAAAATATTCTCACGACCACTCTCTTCAGGATGAAAGCCTGCGCCTAACTCCAGCAGGGCGGTAACCCTTCCGTGCACGCTGACCTGTCCGCGACTCGGCCGACTGGTCCCGGCGACCAGCTTCAGCAATGTACTTTTTCCTGCACCGTTTTCTCCAATGAGACCGAAGGTCTCGCCTGGTTCAACGGCCAGATTGATGTCAGTCAATGCCCAGTGCACTTGGTACCGCGGCTGCCGCGTAAGCAGCTCGACCAGCCTATCAGCCGGTCTCTTGTAAAGGCGGTAACCTTTAGTCAAATTCTGTAACTGGACAACAGGTGTCACAGATAGTCACCTAGCGTAGGCTTGAGCGCGCGAAAAGTCAGCCAGCCACCGCCACCAAGGAGCACTGTCCAGAACACCAGCGACAGCGAAGTTCCGATGCCGATCGGCATGCCCAGAAACAACCAATGATAAGCTTCTACCAGCCCCGTGAAGGGATTCATAAGAAAAAGGGGATGATACCGCGGTGGGATCAGACTGCGCGCGTAAAGAATCGGCGCCGAGTAAAATACGAACTGAAGTAGTACCGGCACCACCTGTAGAATATCCCTGACATGAACACTCACAATGGCGAGTGCGCAGCCCAGGCCGAAAGTCATTATAAGTTGACAGAGCAATACCAACGGAAAAGCAAGTAAACGCCAACTTAGGAGATGGTTGTAAACCATCAGGATCAACAGCACCACGGTACCCACTGCCTGGGTCAAAAGGCTACTGACAATAGCGGTAGCCGGTAGCACATCAATTGGGAAGACGATTTTCTGAAGAAACTGCTCCTGACCCGCCAGCGCACCCGTTGAGCGCGTCAACCCATCCGCGATACTCAGCCACGGCATCATGCCAGCCAAAAGATATAGAAAGTACCCCTGCCTGCTGGCCAGTTCAGGCACACGTACTTGTAACACCAGCGCGAACACAACGTAAAACAGCAAGACCGTGCTTAGTGGCAGCAAAAGTGCCCATAGGAAGCCGCCTGCAGACCCAGCGTAACGGATCTTGATATCCCGCTTCAGCCACAACCAAAACAGGAAACCATGCTGATACCAGCCCCGCAACAAACGCGTATCGTGCATCTCAGCACATCCGGATTTGTTCGAGATAACCGTGAACCCGGCGCGCTTCACTCGCCCAATCAGTGGACCTTGCGAATGACAAACCGTTGCTGCGAAGCCGTCCCCGAAGCGCTGGATCGCCTAGCAACCGAAGCAATGCATTGGCCAGACCATCAGGCGTGGCATCCGCCAGCAGGGCATTCTCCTCATGGATTAACTGCCATTCGACATTCTTACCACGATTCGAAACGACCGGACATCCGCAAGCCATAAGTTCAAGTGGCAAAAGAGAGAGATTAGTTAGCGACAAGACCAATGCGCAATCACATCTGCTATAAAGCTCAGGCAATTGGTGTGGCGGCACAACGCCCGCGCTGACGTGTGGAAACGGCAAATAGTAGCCTGTTGTGTCCCACCCAGCCAACACGAACTCCACATCCGAGCGCACCGCATGAACTAAACCAAGCGTCAAGAGCCCAAGTTCGAAACCTCGCCGCGGCGTTACATTGCGGGCGTAAAAAAAGACGCGCATTGGCCCTGATCTGCGAGGTCGTGGTTGGTGGTGTGCCTTGTCATATGAAAACCCGAACGAATAGGCTTGCAAGCCGTATCGATTGCGCATTAGCTCCGCCAGCCATTCCCCAGCAGTTAGAGCTGTGAACCCGAAACGATAGGTGGCCTCAGCGAATATCCAGTGACTACTTTGAGGAAAGAAATCAGGTTCGAAGTCCTGAATAAAGTAGAGTTTGTATCGAGTGGCTGGAAAACGCCTCACGACATACGCCGTCTCCCAGGACGTCGCAACGGTAAACTCAGCGGGTTGCAGAGATTCGTCACCGAGCGCCACGGGCGCCCGGAGCGGTTGAAAATGCCGCCGTATCAGACGCCTTACCTGCCGCGGATCCCGATATTGCGTGGGCCCCGTCAGGACCAACTGGCAGTGGTATCCGAGACGCTCCAGATGCCAGATCATTCGGAATATTGTCATGTGCCCGCCACTACCGACCTCGAAATGCGGTATGACCCAGTTCATCGAACGTGCAGCGTAGCGCTTCGGCACCGGGACATCGATGGGTGGCGCTGTAACAAACCCATAAAAACCGATTACATCGTTGCCGGTCGAAGTGGCGGGAGAACCGCCCAGCATGCGAGCTACCCGGCGGGCGAGATAGCGTAGCGCGCCCCAGGCACCAAGATGCCTGAATAGGAGCGGTAGCTTGCGACCGTACACACGAAGCCTAAACCAAGCAATTCCGAGTGTACCAACACCGGATGTTTCCATTAGCAGACCTGTCAAGATCTCTGCAGAGCGCGATCTCGTGACAAGTGCCCAACTAGCCAACGTGGCAGATGCCGCTTGCGCCCACCCATGTAAAGACCACTTAACCGCGCTAAATTGACGATGGGTGCACGCAATAGGTGGTGGCGACGACGCGCCGGTGGACAATCAATGGCATCATGTATCCAATGCCAATCACGTTTCGTCAGCAACGCTGCGTGTTTTGCCAAATGTGTAAGCGTAGGTACTTGCTGGTATCCGAATAAATCATGCAACGCGCTAGCCTCATCGAATGCACGCCGATAACTTTCCCACCCGCCAAAACAGTGTGAGTGGAATACGCATGCATCAGGAGCATACGCTTTACCGTATCCAGCCTCTATCACCATTTTGGCCCACAGTTGGTCTTCGGCAAAGGATACTTCCGGCAGCGGTATTCGTTCCCAGATAGAACGTCGCAGACAAGCGTTATTGCTCGAAAAAAAATGAAGAAACTGACGATATCCAGGATTTTGATGATAATGCTCAGAATCTTCAATCCGTACCACATTGGCCACATCACCAAAACCATTGAAAAATTCCCTAAGTTCGCGCTCCGCCACTGGTCCACTGCTCGGATAAGCAATGTGACGACCGAAAGCACCGGCCGTATCTATATCAGTTTGTGCGGCGGCCACCAAGCACTGCAACCAGTGCTTATCGGTTGGCAACGCATCCTGGGTTAAAAAAACAATGAATTCTCCGTCGGTAAGCTGTGCGCCCAGGTTCCGGGTGCGACCATGCCCGAAGTCTGTCGGCTTAATTTCGTGTAATCGCACACCGCGCTGTCTTACCTTAGCCTGCGATCCGTCCTGGGAGCCAGAATCAATGACCAGCACTTCGAACGGCCAGCTGGTTTGCTGAGCCAGCACGGCATCCAGCACCTGTCCCAGCAGGGCGCCGCCGTTCTTGACGGGAATAATTACCGAGGCTCTAGGCTGAACCATTAGGGCCAATATCCTTCCGCGTAGAGGTCACTTTGGAGCCGCAAAACCCGGCTTCTTGAGGGGCGCTTTCCAGGGATCCTCCACAGGTACGATGCCTTTCATGCGTTGCTTTATCTCGTTGGCAACCTGCGCAGCCTCCTCATTGTTCTGCATAACAATCGGCGTCAACAATACCACCAGTTCGGTACGATCGAAGTGCTTGTTCTTGTTGCCAAACAACGCGCCGATTACCGGCAGCTTATAAAGTCCTGGGATTCCGCCACTGGAATTGGTCTGATTCTGCTTGATCAATCCCCCCAGGACGATGGTCTGACCGCTCTGGACAGCCACCTTGCTGCTGATCTTTCGGGCAAGGAACGTCGTCTGCTTGGTGGCCGGGTCGACTGGCCCAACGTCAGTTACATCCTGACTGATGTTGAGAGTAACCTGACCGCTAGCGTTGACTTTTGGTGTTACGTCCAGGATGACCCCGGTGTTTTTGTACTCGTACGATTGCACCGGATTGGTAGAATTGTTGTTTACGTAAGTGGTCTGACTAAGAATCGGTTGTTGAGTACCCACCTGGATCTTGGCTTCCTGATTATCCAGCACCATCAGTTGTGGCGAAGACAGAACCTTGATCTTTGATTCCTGCGCCAGCACATTGAGCAATGCCCTCACCACTCCGGCCGAATCGCTGATCGCATAACTGAAATTGTTGCCAACTGCGTTGGCCAACTGGGTATTGATCGGAAGGTTTAGCGAACCTGTGCCTTGGTAACTACCGCCAATGTTGTTGTTCTTGAACCACCATTCCAGGCCGTATCTCAAATCGCCTGACAGGGTCACCTCAGCTATCGTGGCCTCGATCAATACCTGACGTTTGGGAACATCAATTTGCCGTAGGGCGTCAAGAATCTTGTTGTACTGCTGACTGCTGCTCCACACCAGGATGGCATTGTTGGTGGTATCGGCAATAATCTTGACATCTTTTCCAAGTACATCGCCATTGGACGATTTTCCACCTTTCGCACCACCCACATTCACCACGGACGACCCGCTGCCCCCCCCCAGCTGAACGGTACCATTGCCGCCCTTAGCCGGAGCCTTTTGGTCCTTCTTAGTGGCCTGCATGGCAGCCAGGTTGATGCTGCTGGTGGCACCCAGTGAGCCCGAGTTTGTGCCGCTCATCGCATTACTGGAAGATGAGATCTGAGTCGGCTGCAGCCCCGGCGCCACCCTGCCGGAGTTGGACTTCGATGACCCGACCGTGCTGCTCTTGGTACCGAAAACCTGACTTAGGACCGATGCCAGGTAGTCTGCGTCGCCGTTTTGTACGTGATAGACAAACAACCGCTCACCACCGTTGTTGTCGAGACGTTCGATCCAGGTGGTGACCTCCTTGAGGTATTCTGGCTGCGGCGTGATGACCAGCAGCGAATTCAGCCGGCTTATTGGCACAAACCGGAACATCCCAGCAAACGGGAGTTTCGATTTGGGGCCAAACAGTTTGTCCAACTGATCTGCCATATCCTGCGCATCAATGTTCTGCAGCGGGTACATGCCGATCGACATCCCCTTGATCCAGTTGACGTCGAACGTCGCGATAGTCTCCTGCAGATACTTCAGTTCCTGTTGCGTGCCTCCGAGAATAAGCAGGTTGCGTACCGGATCGACCAGCAATATGCCGCCCTTGGGTGCGAACGGCTTGAGGATCTGAGCCATCTCGGTCGCACTGATGTAGCGCAGCGGAAAGATGCGGACACTGTATCCGGGCCCGTGTGCCGCTCCGCTCGCCTGCGGTGCCATGTTCCCGGCAACCGCCTTGGACAGCGGAACGACATGATAGACACCGTTGTCGTGGATTAGCGTCGCGCCCACCTGACGCAGTAGCGTCTCGAGGGCCGGCAGCAACATATTCTTGGGTAAAGGCCGGCTGGTCTGCACCGTCACCTGGCCGTGTACGGCCGGATCAAGAATGTAGTCTTCGCCCAGGGTATCGAAAACGACCTTGACGACGTCCCGAATATCGGCTTGCTCGAAATTCAGCGTCACGTCGCCCTTCGAAGTCTGCTGGGTCAGGGACTGGGAAGCCGCTTTCGAATTGATGAACTTGCCGTCGCCACGAATAATGATCGGCTTCTTGAGCGCTTTCGATGAATTCTGAGGGAGCGACTGACCGGTCAGATCGGGGGCGCTGTGATAGGCCGATGCGCGCACTTGCTGCTGCACCTTAGCAGCCAAGGAGGTGGCGGCTGGCGCGTGGTTCCTCTCGCTGCCCATGGTTGCACATCCACCGAGAATAACCACGAGCACGAGACTTATAATTTGAAACACTAGCCGCTTATACAAAATAGCCCCCATTGAATTCAGCCTTGGCCGACCCCCGTGTTCTCAACGTCAGCCCGCCTTGCGCTGGCGGAGACGCTGTCGGCGCCGCTCTTGGATAGCCCGTGTCGAATCTCCGGCACGTCTAGTATGGGCCGGTAGGTGTGATTTGGTCTGATTACGCAGCAACTGCAGCGTCCTGGATTTCCCCCCGCCGCAGGGTAACACTTTCGGCTGCCACCTGTTCCAGTTGCCAGTCCGCAACCTCTTCGCCGATATTTACTCGGCTCACCTTATGGGTCTTATCGTTCCGGATCAATGCCACCTTGGCGTCACTTGTTAAGAAAACACCCATCAACGTCAACTTGACGTCGGGTGCTGGAGCGGGAGCGGGTGGCTTGGCTTTCGGTGCCGCAGGCAAGGGTCGGCGGTCCGGATAAAACAGCGGTTGGTCGATAATAGCGTGGTAATGGCCCAAAGCATTAACCGTTATCTGCGCAGGTTTATTAACGTCTATACTGTGATCAGCCATCTTTTGTGCTACTGCCACATCGTCCGCCAAATAGCTTATCTTCGGCGACTCAAGATACTGAATGACAATGCTCGCCACTAAGCCCAGCAAGATCAGCAGAAGTATCAGATTGGTCCGGACATGCGATCGAATCTGCATCAGGAGCCTTTTTTACGCATGTAACCGTGCACTTCGAACCCCGTCAGCAACTGGATGTCGGTATGATAAGGCTTCTTGGGGCGAATGATTCGACCGCCTGCACCTCGGCGTACTGGATTCCGACGGCGGATTACCCGCGAACGCACCGACACATTATTGATGAACAGCATCGGCGGCTTACTTTCCAGGTCATAGAAGGTTTTCTGGAGCGTTTCGATATCTCCTGTTAGTTGTATCCGCACCGCCACCCGGGTAAATCCGTGATCTTTAGTGGCCGGTAAAATCTGGCTGCTGTTCAAGCTGCCACCACTCGCCTGGACGATCTGACTGACACGCTGCTGCAACGCTGTTGCTGCCAGCGGAGGAGCATTCTGGGGTAGATAGTACTCGCTAGCAAGATTGTCTTTGCGCGCTTTGGCCAATTCTTTGGCGATAGCGGACTGTTTCGCCAATAGCGTCTGATAGTGAGCCAACCGGGACTCCAACTGCGCTAGCGTGTTGCTGTAAAGTCGATAGCGACCCAACCAAACTGTTTTGAACACCTGATAACCGGCGGCTCCAATAAGCAGCACCAACAGCAAGGCGACAAGGCGATGCGCACTCTCTGACATCAGTTATCCATCGCTTTTTTGGTCGCTGGGCCGACGATCTGTGCCGTCAGATAGAAACGATCCTCCCCGCTTCTAGGGTCACGGGTGATCGGAGACTGAAAGGTCGCACCCTCAAACAGGGGAGACTTTTCGATCAGCGGCAACAGTGCACTGGCCTCTTTCGACCGGCCATGCAATTCTATTCGGTTACCCCGTACTGCAAACTGCTCAACCCATGTGTTGTCAGGTATTACCTGTGTCAATTCCTCAATCACGTTTATCAGCTTGGGTTCCTCACGCCGCTTATCAGGCAGGAAGTGCGCCAGTTCAACAGCGGTAGCAAGTTCGCGTCGCAACCTGGCTACCTTCTGGGCACGTTGTTGCGCCATGTTGACCTGGGGGATCAACGCCAGCACCAGGCTGCGTTGCTGCCACAACGGCAAGGCTGCCAACGTTGCTGCACTCACCAGTACGAGGATCGTCAGTAACCAGCGGAGGCGCCGCGATAAGCTTATACGACGCGGGCGCAGATCCGGCGGTAGCAAATTACAGTCAGCGCGGTCGCCCCGCACTGTCACGCGGTCAGGTATCAGGCCACTACTGCGCAACTCGTCAAGCATGGGGTCAAGCACCGATCGCAACACCATGACAAATTGGACACTAATGCTGCGAGTGGCTGGCTGCTGCGCAAGCAATCCGGCATCGTAGTAGATCTGTTGAGGCGGGAACGGCGTCAACCGGTCCAGTTCAAATCCGATTACTTGGCGCAGGTTCTTTACCGCTGCCTGTGGCAACGTAATCACCTGGGCTAAGGCCTCATCTGCTCCCAGCTGCAGAACGACTTCCCGGTCCTGGACCTTGGGCAGGTCGGGCAAGCTGGCACCCAACAAGGCTCGTGGGTAGCGCGCCAGTTCCTGCCGGTCCCCTGCATCCTGTGTGCAGATGACCACTTCACTTGACACCACTTCAAGCAGCAGGCGTGGCGGTGGCGCATCGAGGCGCTGGCGCAGCGGCAACGGCAGCCAGAGCAGAAGACCATTGCGCCACCAGCGCAAAAATTCCGCGGGATTCAGATAGGGGCTCAGTGATCTGATCGCCGAAAAATACTGTCGAGTGGCTGCCATGATGCTACTTTAGTGTTGCCCGCGAACTATGATCAGACTGTCCTCCCTCACGCCAGGCATTGACATGGAAGGCCTCGTTCGCCCGCCGTCGTCCGCTAATCACGGCTGTAACATGAGTCGGCAACGCATTAGCCGGACGCGCCACAACATTGACGTCATACGCGAGCCCGCTCACCGTGGATACATAGGCACTGTTGACCGTCAACGGAGGTGGTGCCTGATCATTCCTGTCATGCTCAACGCGCTGGCGGACAAAATTCGCGATGGTACCCTTATCTACGCCCGGAATGGCACGCAGGACTGCGACCGGCGCATAGGCTGGGTTTATGCCCGACTGGCGGGACAATACCGTAATCGCATCCTCGATACTGGCGTATAGCGACACCGTCATACCCATGACCTGCTGCAACTCCGTAATGCTGTCGAATGGTGCATTCTTGGGCCCGTAGCCAAGTCCGGCTTGCAAGTAATCGGCCCGCTCGGCCCCGTTAGCACGTTTCAAATCGTCTGGGTCACGAAAATCTTCAATCCGGTCCACCATCGCCTGCGCCTGATCCTGATTCAACCCACCGGCGGTCATCAACAGACGCTGCAGCAGTTTTGGGTTAGCCTTATTGATATCGATCAGGCCACTGACATCGCGCACGCTTATCTCCGCCGTACCCGAGCCGAAGCGCCAACGTCGTGGCGTACCGTCAGCGGGCCAGCGGTGAGTCGGATCACGTTGGACAAAGAGCCGATAAGCCGCATAGGCAATAGCTGCTTCGGCCAGCGCCCGTCCCCGGGCCCGATCAAGCGCATGAATGGTCAGGCTATTCTCCGTGTGCATGGTATATGCGAAGCTGGCAGCCATTACCGACAGCAGCATTACGACCCATAGCACAATAACCAGAGCAATACCCTGCTGCCGTCTGGCACTCATGGTCAATCCAACAGTCCAACGGTCAGCCTGGGCCACGACCGCCCTCCAACCGCCAGGGTGATACGCACAAGTTCGGGACGTTGCTGGGTATTGTGCCAGCTATCGGTCCATACCGGTGGCTGCCCGCGCTGCTCACTGCCAAAATAGCTCACGGCGAAATCCGTTACATCACCGATTAGCGTCGTCTGGGCATTGGGATCATCTGATGCAAAGGCATCACCACCTTGGTTGTCCGGACGGTACATCCGCCAGCGCAACTGCAAGGCGGCGCCACCCGCCTGATCGACCTGGCGCAGCTGAATGAAATACAGTCCGCCGCGGCCCAGATACGTCATCAACGGCGCCACCCACGCGACTTGCCGGGGTTCACCCTCAAAGTCGATCACCCGCCCCTTGTCGGGGTCGCTACGGAACACGCTGACCGACTGGCGCAGGTGATCACGCAGGAACGACTCCACCAGACGCATATCACCAACTCGCCCCGCATGCGCCAACCCAGTCTGCCAACTCCGGATACCGATATGCAGACCGCTATAGAGCACAACGATCAGAATCGCCAGCAGGCTCATGGCAATCAGCATCTCGAGCAATGTAAAGCCACCACCGTGGCGCCTCACCGTCATTTCTGATTAACCGCCAGCCGCAGTGTTTGCAAACGAATTGTGTGAGGTGAAGACCGGCTGCCCCAGCTCACCGTAACCACCACCCGGTCAGCGGTGATACCAGCATTTTCGCGCGATGGCGGTCCATTCGGGTCCTGGTAAGGCTGGATACCCACGTGCCAGCGATAACCATCCTTGAATTCGCCGCTCCGATCACCGTCACCAAAAGGCTGATCCACGCCCACACCCGCCAGAATCGATTCGGCATGCAAAGTGGCGGTTGTATAGTCTCCCGTAACCGTGGCACTGCGCAGATCCTGACCGAAGCTGCGCATCAGCACCGCCACCGCCAGACTCAGGATGACGAAAGCCACCAGTAATTCCAACAGGGTAAAGCCGTTTTGCCGGACATTATTCGGCATGTTGGGTATCGATGCTGACCCGGCCGGTCAACCAGTTGACGTTGACCCGGTACTCAGTGTGACCCTCGATCAGCGCGACATGGCCACCGGTCGAACTGCCATCGGGAAAGAAACGAATCCGTCCCCGGCGCCCGTCGATCAGTTGCGAGCGGGCGGTGTACAGACGGATTTTCACTTTCTTGCTGGCCGGCAGCGAGCGGCGCCCTGAATGACCCGTAACCGAAAAGTCGCGCTTATCGAGATCGATTGTCACCACGGCTGGCTGCGCCGTCGTGACGGCCTCGCTGCGCGCCATACGCAAACCGGCGGCGAGTTCGCGGGCAGCCCCCCGGACCTGGCTGCTCAAACCAACCGCACTGAGCAACGGCGGGACGACGGCAATCATGAGGGCGGCAATCACCAATACCACCATCAGTTCGAGCAGGGTGAAACCCTGCGCCGTGCCACCGTTGCTCATGTGCGCTTAATTCCAACTGACAATGTCGGCGTTGTCGCCTTCACCGCCTGGCGCATTATCGGCGCCATACGAATACAGGTCATACGGCCCGTGGTCACCCGGTGACTTGTAGTGAAACGCGTGTCCCCAGGCATCCTTGGGAATCACGTTTTTCTTAAGATAGGGTCCATTCCAGCCGTTGGCATCCGCCGGATTCTGGATCAGTGCCTGCAGCCCCTCCGATGTGGTCGGATAGCGGCCAACGTCCAGCCGGAACATATCCAGGGCCGTGCCCAGCTGTTCGATCTGCTGCTTTGTGGTCTTGACGTCAGCGGTCCGCACCTTGCCGATCAGATTAGGCGCAATGATGCCGGCCAGAAGTCCGAGGATAACCAGCACAACCAGCAGTTCAATCAGGGTGAAACCGGCAGCTGCCGGACTGCGTCGGCGACGCCGTGCTACAACAGGGCTCGTCATGATTCAGCTACACTCCGTAACAAAAATTTGATCAGGCGGGACGTGGCGGCGGCATTACATCGCCAGATTGTTGACGTTGATGATGGCCACCAGGATTGACATGATGATCCCGGCTATTAGAACCCCCAGGCCAAGGATCATGATCGGTTCCAGTAGCGCCAACAGCCGTTTGACCGTAGTCTGGACCTCGCCGTCATAGGTATCAGCAACCTGCACCAGCATGTCATCCAGTTGACCGGTCTCTTCGCCCACCCGGATCATGTGGACCGCCAGGGCCGGAAACGCGCCCTGTTCCAGCAACGGCTCGGCCAGGCTCTGGCCGGCCTTGAGATTATCCGCCACCTGCCCGATAGCCTCGGCCAGTACCTGATTGTTAATGGTCTCCCTGACAATACCCAGCGCCGTCAGCAACGGCACGCCGTTGCGCAACAGCGTACCCAGAGTCCGCGACAAACGTGCGGTTTCAACCTTGGCAACCAAGTCGCCGACCAGCGGCACACGCAGCAACAACTTGTCCCACCGGTAGCGTTTTACCGGGCTGCTGAACTGCTGCCGGAAATAACCGATCAGTATCACCACACCCGCCACTCCGACCCACCAGTAATGCTTCAGCACGTTACCCGCAGTGATCACTATGCGGGTAGAAAGCGGCAAGGATTGGCCGGCATCGGCAAACAGCTGCTGAAACTGCGGCACCACATAGGTCAACAGCACAATCACCGATATGCCGGCGGTTGCCAGCAGGATGGCAGGATAAATCAGCGCCGATGTGACCGTGTCTTTGAGCGCCTTGGCTCGCTCCATGAACTCGGACAGCCGTGCCAGCACCATCTCCAGCGAGCCGCTGGCTTCGCCGGCCCGCACCATATTGAGATAGAGGCGCGAAAAAACACCACTCTGCGCTTCCATGGCATCCGCCAGATTGGCACCGCCGCGGACGTCCTCCTGGATCCGGCCCAGCAGCTTGCGCATCGGCCCCTCTTCGTTGACGTTGATCAGAATCGTCAGGGCCCGGTCCAGCGGCAACCCGGCCTGCAGCAACTGGGCTAACTGCTGGGTGAAGGCAGCCAGAACCGCCGCCGGCACCCGCCGACTCCGGCGCAGCAAGGGTAATCTGAGCTCACGCGCCAGCCAGCCCCCTCCTTCCTCCTGGACACTGAGCGGCAGCAAGCCCTGCTCACGCAGCTTGCCAAGCAGATCATCCTGGTTCGCGGCGTTCAGCTCGGACTTGACCACCTCGCCGGCGGCATCCACCGCCTCGTAACGATACAGCGGCATAGACGCTAACCTTCCTGGGTCACGCGCAGCACTTCCTCGACCGTGGTCTGGCCGTCAACCACCTTACGCAGGCCGTCCTCATACATGGTGAGCATCCCATCAGCCCGGGCCGCCTTCTCAATATCGCCGGCATCGGTGTGCTTCAAAATCAGTGTCCGAATCCGGTCATTCAGAATCAGGAACTCTATAATTGCCATTCGGCCGCGATAGCCGGTCTGAGTGCAGTGCTCACAACCCACCGGTTTATAGAGCTTGATTGGCCGCTGCTGGGTAAAGCGCTCCAATTGCAACTCTGCAACCAATTCTGGCAAAGCCTCGTAGGGTTCCCGGCAATGCGGACACAGCACCCTTACCAACCGCTGGCCGAGAATGCCGTTCACCGTCGAGGTCAGCAGATAGTCTTCGACCCCCATGTCGAGCAATCGGGTGATACCCCCGGCAGCATCGTTGGTGTGTAGCGAAGAAAGGACCATGTGCCCCGTCAGTGCCGACTGCACCGCAATACGGGCGGTTTCAAGGTCACGGATCTCGCCGATCATGATGACATCCGGGTCCTGGCGGACGATAGCCCTTAAGGCATTGGCAAAGGTCAGATCGATCTGGGGTTTGACCTGAATCTGATTGACGCCCTCGAGGTGATATTCGACCGGGTCCTCGACCGTCAGAATCTTGCGCTGGGGTGTATTAAGCCGCGTCAGTGCGGTATACAGCGTGGTTGACTTACCGGAACCGGTAGGCCCCGTCACCAGAATGATGCCGTGCGGCAGATCCAGCACCTTCAGGAAACGCTGGCGCATATCCGTGCTGAAACCCAGCCGGTCGAAATCGAACACCACCTCGCTCTTGTCGAGGATACGCATCACCACGCTCTCACCGTGCATGGTCGGCACGGTTGAGACACGCAGATCGATCTCCTTGCCCTGAACCAGCAGTTGAATGCGCCCGTCCTGTGGCAGGCGGCGTTCGGCGATATTGAGTTTGGCCATGATCTTGACGCGGGAAATCACTGCCGCCGACAGCCGCGATGGCGGTGACTCCACTTCAATCATGACGCCGTCGATGCGGTAGCGTACCTTGAGGCGGTTCTCAAACGGCTCGATATGGATATCCGACGCCCGTTCCTCGACCGCCCGACTGATCATCAGACTGACCAGCCGGATCACCGGCGCTTCGGAGGCCAGATCCCGCAGATGTTCGATATCCTGCTCATCGCTGAGCTCGTCACCGGATCCGATCGATTCCACGATCTGGCTCATAGCACTGCGGTTGGTGCCATAAAGTCGTTCGAAGGCGTTCTCGATTTCGGAAGGCACCGCGACCCGTACCATGAGTTCCTTACCAGTCGCCATCCGCATCGCCGCCAGCGCATACGTATCAGCCGGATTGGCCACGGCGAGTTCCAGCCGCCCACCATCCTCACTCAGAGGCAGCAGTTGGTGTTCCTTGAGAAAGCGCAGCGACACCTGCTCGACATCCAGCGGGGGTATCGACGGGTAATCATCGGGCTTCACCAGCGGCAATTCATAGTAGGCCGCCAGGGCCTCGGCCAGATCGCGCTCGGAAACCATGCCCAGCTTGACCAGGATCGCTTCCAGCCGCTCGCCGCTGCGCTCGCACAGGTTGCTCGCCCGGTTGAGATTCTCCTGGCTGAGGCGACCGCGCTCGACCAGCAGCTCACCCAGTGAAGCGGTCGGGGCAGGCGCTTCGACAGGCTGACTCATTGGGGACAGATCGACGCTAGATACCACGTTGCAGAACCTGCTCCAGCCCCGGTAACCAGGGTGCCGGCGGGATGCCGAAAGTCACGCGCATGCGGTCGCCAGCCAGCACGGAATTCTCCGGCCGGGTCGCGGGCGTTGGAAATTCGGCGGTCGAGATGGGTATCACCTGTAATGCACTCACAGCGGTCAGACTTCCGGCTCGCCTCAAGATGGCGCGGCTGAAACCGTACCAACTGACGGCCGGAGCACCGCTGAAATGATAGGTGCCCCAAACTGAACCGGCGCTGAATGGCAGCTGACGGGCGATCCACAACAGCGTGTCGGCGATGTCGCCAGCGAATGTGGGACAGCCCCGCTGATCCGCCACCACCCGCAATGCAGGCCGGCTCGTAGCCAGCCGCAGCATCGTTTTGACGAAGTTGCGGCCGTGAACACCAAACACCCAACTCACCCGGACGATAAGATGCTGCGACAGAATCGCCCGAACCGCCTGCTCGCCGGCCCATTTGCTACGCCCGTAGACCCCGAGGGGACGGGCCGGAGCAGACTCATCATAGGGCCGCCGCTGGCGCCCATCGAATACGTAATCGGTCGACAGATGAAACAAAGGGATGCCCCGCATGGCGCAGGCCCGGGCCAGATTGGCCGGCCCGTCGCGGTTGACGGCAAAGGCCCGCGCGCACTCACTCTCGGCCCGGTCGACAGCAGTATAAGCGGCCGCATTGATCACCAGATCAGCACCTGCAACCGCCGCTGCCACTGCATCGGCATCCGTGATATCGAGTTCATCGGAACCCAGTGCCGACGTAACGAATCCCGCGGCCGGCGCCCGCACGGCCAGCTCGCGGCCAACCTGTCCCCCGGCACCGGCAATGAGCAGCCTCACGCGCCGGCCTCGTAAACCGGCAACCGGGTCTGTTCGGCTAATACCGGATGCGCCTGATCCTTGCCCGAGAGCACGAAATCCAACGCCGGCCAGGTGATACCGATCGCAGGGTCGTTCCAGGCGATACCGTATTCCGAGGCCGGATGATAGTAATCGGTGCACTTGTAAATCACATCGACCACGTCTGACAGCACACAGAAACCATGAGCGAAACCCGGTGGAATATAGAGCTGGCGAAGTCTTTCGTCATCCAGTTCGACGCCGGTCCAGTGACCGAAGTTCGGGGAGCCGCGGCGAATGTCCACTGCCACGTCGAAAATGCGCCCGCGCACCACGCGCACCAGCTTGCCCTGTGGCTGCTCCAGTTGATAATGCAACCCCCGCAGCACACCTTTTACGGAACGCGAGTGGTTGTCCTGCACCAGCGGCGGGATAGCCGACGCCTGATACACATTGGCGCGATAACTCTCGACAAAAAAACCACGGGCGTCGCCAAACACCCGGGGTTCCAGCAACAGCACACCGGGCAGGTCAGTCTTATGTACTCTCACAACGGTCTTTCCCCCTGCACCAGGCCGAGCAGGTATGCGCCATAACTGCTCTTGGCAAGTTGTCGGGCGCGCCGCTCAAGCTGCGCCGTATCGATATAGCCGAGCCGCCAGGCAATCTCCTCGGGGCACGCGATCTTCAGGCCCTGGCGCTGTTCGACCACTTGAATGAAGTTGGCCGCCGCCAGCAGCGAAGCGTGGGTGCCGGTGTCGAGCCATGCAAAACCACGGCCCAGCAGTTCGACCTGGAGCACCCCGCGCGCCAGATAGGCGTTATTGACATCGGTGATCTCCAGCTCACCCCGGGCGGAAGGCCGCACATCGCGGGCGATGGCCACCACATCACTGTCGTAGAAGTACAGCCCGGTGACCGCATACTGCGACTGCGGCCGCTGGGGTTTTTCCTCGATTGCCTCCACCCGGCCCTGGTCGTCGAAACTGACCACGCCATAGCGTTGCGGATCCTGCACGTAATAGCCGAAGATCGTCGCGCCCTGCTCCCGTGCCATGGCCCGGTGCAGCCTCTCCGGCAGACCGTGACCGTAGAAGATGTTGTCACCGAGAACCAGCGCCACCGGGTCAGCACCGATGAAGCTGGCACCGATAACGAAGGCCTGCGCCAGACCATCGGGGTTGGGCTGCACAGCGTAGGACAGACTGACGCCCCACTGGCTGCCATCGCCCAGCAGATCCTGATACGACTGCTGGTCGCGGGGCGTGGTAATGATCAGGATGTCGCGGATACCGGCCAGCAACAGCGTGCTCAGCGGGTAGAAGATCATCGGCTTGTCATAAACCGGCATCAGTTGCTTACTGACCGACAGGGTCAGCGGGTGCAGCCGGGTACCCGAGCCGCCGGCCAGGATAATGCCCTTGTACGCCACGAGCCTACTCCACGGTCACAGATTTGGCGAGATTGCGAGGCTGGTCGACGTCGGTGCCCTTGAGCACGGCGACGTGATAAGCAAGCAGCTGCAACGGCACCGTGAACACGACCGGAGCCACCGAGTCGGCCACATCCCCGACTGCCAGCAACTGCAGGTCCTGCCCGACATGCACCGCCGCATCCTGATCGGCAACCAGCAGCAACTGGCCGCCGCGGGCGCGCACTTCGGCGAGGTTGGCCAGCAGTTTCCCCAGCAACCCGTTCTGCGGCATGACCGCAACCACCGGCATAGCCTCGTCGACCAGCGCCAGTGGGCCGTGCTTGAGCTCGCCGGCCGCATAAGCCTCGGCATGAATATAGGAGATCTCCTTGAGCTTGAGCGCACCCTCCATGGCGACCGGATACATCGCCCCACGCCCCAGGAACAGCGCATGCGCCTTGTCGATAAAGGCCTCCGCCTGGAGCTCGACCGCACCGTTGAGCGCCAGCGCATCCTCCAGCTTGCCAGGCAGTTGCTGCAGGTCGGCAACCAGTGTGGCTTCATCGGCTGCCGCCAACCCAAAGCGCCGACCGAGAGCGATGCTGAGTAGCCGCAGAGCCACCAACTGGGTGGTAAAGGCCTTGGTCGAGGCCACCCCGATTTCGCGCCCGGCCCGGGTCAGTAGCACCAGATCGGCCGCCCGCACCAGCGAGCTTTCAGCCACATTACAGATTGCCAGCACCGCCAGGCAGCCGCGCTGGCGCGCCACTACCTGTGCCGCCAGGGTATCGGCGGTTTCACCGGACTGCGACAGACACACGGCCAGTGTGCCAGCCGGTGTCACCACCGGCCGGTAGCGGTACTCGCTGGCGATCTCGACCTGACACGGCACGCCCATCGACTCCAGCCAGTAACGCGCCACCAGGCCGGCATGATAACTGGTACCGCAGGCAATGATGTGCACGCCGCGCACCTGGGCAAACAGATCGGCCGCGGCCGGCCCGAAACAACCGTCCAGCAACCGGCCGTCGTGGATACGCCCCTCCAGCGTGTCGGCTACGGCCGCCGGCTGTTCAAAAATCTCCTTCAGCATGTAGTGGCGGTAACCCGCCTTGTCAGCGACTTCGGCCACCTGACGCGAGTGTGACAATGCCCGCTCGACAAGCTGGCCGGCACGGTCGTACACGGTACAGCTGTCACGGCCCAGGGCGACCACGTCACCGTCTTCGAGGAAGATGAAACGCTGCGTCACCGGTGCCAGCGCATAGACATCAGACGCGATGAAGTGCTCGCCGATGCCGATACCGACTACCAGCGGACTGCCCTGGCGCGCCGCTACCAACGTTTCCGGTTCATCAGCGCAGATCACACCCAGGCTGTAGGCCCCGACCAGTTCACCCACCGCCAGCCGCACGGCCGTGATGAGATCACCCTCGCGACTGAGGTGATCGTTGATCAGATGCGCGACAACTTCGGTGTCGGTATCCGAACCGAAGACATAACCCCGGGCCTGCAGACGCTCCCGCAGCGGGCGGTAATTTTCGATGATCCCGTTGTGGACCAGCGCCACCCGGTCGTCACTGAGATGGGGGTGGGCATTGTGCTCGGTCGGCGCCCCGTGCGTAGCCCAGCGGGTATGGGCAATTCCCAGCGCACCGCTCGAGGGGGTCTGCTCCAGCAACTCCGCAAGCTTGTTGACCTTGCCTGGCGCGCGCAAGCGCTGCAACCGCCTCTGGCCGTCGACGAGTGCCAGACCCGCCGAATCGTAGCCCCGGTACTCCAGCCGCCGCAGCCCCTCCATCAGAATCGGAACGACGTTGCGCTCCGCTACCGCACCCACGATACCGCACATGACCTAACCTCCGCGTCAGTCGGCCGCATCCCGGGCTGTTATATCCTGCGCCAGGCGTTGCAGATAAGCATAGAACTGATTGCCGAGGCCGCCATGCTTAAGGCCGTACTCCACGGTCGCGATCAGATAATCCAGTTTGTCGCCACAATCATAGCGCCGGCCCTGAAACTCGTAGGCCAGCACCTGCTCCTCCTTGAGCAATTCGGCGATGGCATCGGTCAGCTGAATCTCGTTGCCGGCACCGCGCGGGGTATTCTTGAGCAGCTCGAAGATCCGCGGCGTCAGAATATAGCGTCCGACCACCCCGAGATCGGACGGCGCATCCTCGGGTTTCGGCTTTTCGACGATGGCTTCCAGATTGCTGAGATGATCCGCAAACGGCAGGGTCTTGACGATGCCGTATTTGTGAGTCTCATCTCTTGGTACCCGTTCCACGCCCAGCATCGAACACTGGTACTTATTGAAATGCCGCACCATCTGCGCCATGGCACCGCCTTCCGGCGCATCAATTAAATCGTCGGCCAACAATACGGCAAACGGCTGCTCGCCCACCACCGATTTGGCGCACAGCACGGCATGCCCCAGGCCCAGGGCTTCGGCCTGGCGGATATACACGCAGTCGATGTGCTTGGGCACGATGCCCTGCACCACCTCCAGCAATTCGTGCTTGCCGCGCTTGCGCAGTTCCTCTTCCAGCTCGTAGGCCTTGTCGAAGTGATCCGCGATGGCGTTCTTGGCCCGGCCGATAACGAAAACCAGCGTGTCGACGCCGGCGGCGACGGCTTCCTCGACCGCATACTGGATCAGCGGCTTGTCGACGATCGGCAGCATCTCCTTGGGGCTTGCCTTGGTCGCCGGCAGGAACCGCGTGCCGAGACCTGCCACCGGGAACACCGCTTTGGAGATCTTGCGTTTCAAAAAGCCCTCCTTTCACGCCTGCGCAGATTCAGGATCAATGGCACACGATTATCGCACACGCCGGCCGCCGGGCGGATCGCCCGGCGCCGACACAAAAAGCCCCCGCCCCAGGCTCGCCGGGGCGGGGGCTGCACGAGCGGCCGGATCAGGCCGCGGCGCGCTCGCTTCGATGGAAGACCAATTTCTCCTCAGCGGTATCAACCACTACGGTGTCACCCTGGCCGAATTCGCCGGACAGAATCTTCTGCGCCAGCGGATTCTCCAGCTGCTGCTGAATAGCGCGCTTGAGCGGCCGGGCACCATAGACCGGATCGAAGCCCGCGGCCCCGAGACGGTCGAGTGCGTCGGTGCTGACCTCGAGCGCGATCTCGCGATCGGCCAGACGCTGCCGCAGATAACCGATCTGAATCTCGGTGATCGCCCGGATCTGCTCCCGGCCCAGCGGATGAAACACCACCACCTCATCCACCCGGTTGATGAACTCCGGCCGGAAATGGCTACCGACGATGTCCATCACCGCCGATCTCATGCGGTCGTAGTTTTCCTCGCCGGAAAGCCGCTGGATCACGTCCGATCCCAGATTGGACGTCATCACCACCACGCTGTTGCGGAAGTCCACCGTGCGTCCCTGGCCGTCTGTCAGGCGACCGTCATCGAGTACCTGCAACAGCACGTTGAACACATCCGGGTGGGCTTTCTCCACCTCGTCCAGCAAGATCACGGAATACGGCTTGCGACGCACCGCCTCGGTCAGATAGCCGCCTTCCTCGTAACCGACATAGCCCGGCGGGGCACCGATCAGACGGGCCACGGAGTGTTTCTCCATGAACTCCGACATATCGATCCGCACCATGGCCTCCTCGGTATCGAACAGGAACTCGGCCAGGGACTTGCATAGCTCGGTCTTACCGACTCCGGTGGGGCCGAGAAACAGGAACGAGCCGTTGGGCCGGTTGGGATCGGCAAGCCCCGCACGCGAGCGGCGGATGGCGTTGGCCACGGCGCCGATGGCCTCGTCCTGGCCAACCACGCGGTGGTGCAGGGACTGCTCCATGCGCAGCAGCTTGTCGCGCTCGCCTTCCAGCATTTTCGACACCGGGATGCCGGTCCATTTCGACACCACCTCGGCAATTTCCTCGTCGGCGACCTTGTTGCGCAGCAGCTTGGCCTCGTGCTGTTCGGCCGCGGCCGCCTGGCCCAACTGCTTCTCGAGCTCCGGGATGCGGCCGTACTGCAGCTCCGACATACGGTTCAGATCCCCGGCGCGACGGGCCGTCTCCAGCTCCAGCCGGGCCCGTTCCAGTTCTTCCTTGATATGCGCCGTGCCCTGCAAGGCCGCCTTTTCCGCCTTCCAGACTTCTTCCAGGTCGCTGTATTCCTTTTCCAGTTTCGCGATTTCCTGCTCAAGCGCCCCCAGGCGCTTCTTCGACGCCTCGTCGGTTTCCTTGCGCACCGCCTCGCGTTCAATCTTGAGCTGGATCAGGCGTCGCTCCAGCCGGTCCATCTCCTCGGGCTTGGAGTCGATCTCCATACGGATGCGGCTGCCCGCCTCGTCGATCAGGTCGATGGCCTTGTCCGGCAACTGCCGGTCGGTGATATAGCGGTGCGACAACGTGGCCGCCGCGACGATCGCCGGGTCGGTGATCTCGACCCCGTGATGTACCTCGTAGCGCTCTTTGAGACCACGCAGGATGGCAATGGTGTCCTCGACGCTGGGCTCGTCGACCAGCACCTTTTGAAAGCGCCGCTCCAGGGCCGCATCCTTCTCGATGTACTTGCGGTACTCATCAAGCGTGGTGGCGCCAATACAGTGCAGCTCACCGCGGGCCAGCGCCGGCTTCAACATGTTGCCAGCGTCCATCGCGCCCTCGGCCTTGCCGGCACCGACCATGGTATGCAATTCGTCGATGAACAGGATGATATTGCCTTCCTGCTTGGCGATATCGTTCAGCACCGCCTTGAGCCGTTCCTCGAAATCGCCGCGGAATTTGGTACCCGCGATCAATGCCGCCATATCGAGCGCCAGCAGCCGCTTGTTCTTCAAACCTTCCGGCACCTCGCCGTTGATAATACGCTGGGCCAGCCCCTCGACGATGGCGGTCTTGCCGACCCCCGGCTCACCGATCAGCACTGGGTTGTTCTTGGTCCGGCGGGCCAGCACCTGGGTCACCCGGCGGATCTCATCATCGCGGCCGATGACCGGGTCCAGCTTGCCCTGCTCGGCCCGCTCGGTCAGATCGATAGTGTATTTCTCCAGCGCCTGACGCTGCTCCTCGGCATTGGGATCGTCCACTTTCTGGCCACCGCGGACCGCCTCGATAGCCTGCTCGATGGCCTGTTTCTCGGCGCCCGCCTTGCGCAGCAGCTGCCCCAGTGGGCCCTTGTCATCCAGCGCCGCCAGCAGGAACAACTCCGAGGAGATATAGGCATCCTTGCGGTCCTGCGCCAGCTTGTCAGTGACGTTCAGCAGGCGCCCGAGATCGTTGGAAACATGCACTTCGCCGGCCGCGCCCTGAACCTGCGGCATGCGGTCCAGCGCCTCACCGAGCTGAGAGCGCAGCAGATTGACATTGACACCGGCACGAGTGACCAGCGGACGTACCGTGCCGCCCTGCTGATCAAGCAGCGCCAGCATCAGATGCGCAGGCTCAATGAACTGATGGTCACGGCCCACCGCCAGGCTCTGGGCATCGCTCAAGGCCAGCTGGAACTTGCTGGTCAATTTGTCCATTCGCATGAAAGGCTACCCCACAGAAAAGAATCTTTAATGGTTTTGTTATGGGGACAGCAACAAGGCATATCAACCGAGGCTTGCTACACTGGCTGTGCTCCTCAAGGTGAGAGAATGCCGAATGTATCAACTTGGCATCATAGTGCCATGCTTCAACGAGCAAGCAGTGCTCGCAGAAAGCATCCAAAGGCTACTGAAGAAACTTGACAGGTTACTTCAAGAAGGCCGCATCGAGGCCAAAAGTAACCTTTACCTGATCGATGATGGCAGCACAGACACGACCTGGCACCTCATCAAATGCGCTGCAGCGGAGCACCCGCGCATCCAGGGGATCCGGCTATCGCGCAATTTCGGGCACCAGTACGCGCTGCTGGCAGGCTTGCTGACTGCGGAAGGCGATGCACTAATAACAATCGACGCGGATTTGCAGGACGACGTGGAAACCATCACGGCCATGGTCGCGGCATGGCACGACGGTAACGACGTCGTCTATGGGGTCCGGGACGATCGGAGCAGCGACACCGTGTTCAAGCGCCTCAGCGCGGAGGTCTACTATCGGATGCTGGCGGCGCTGGGCGTCAACACCGTGTTCAATCACGCCGATTACCGGCTCCTCAGTCGTCGCGCGATCGAAACCCTGCGTAGTTTCACGGAAAGCAGCCTGTTCCTGCGCGGACTGATTCCGCTGCTCGGATTTCCCTCGGCCAAGGTCTATTACCGGCGTCAAGACAGACTCGCCGGCGAATCTAAATATCCGTTGCGGCGCATGCTGAGTCTGGCCCTCGACGGCATTACCTCGTTTTCCGGAGTGCCTTTGCGGCTGATCACCGTGCTCGGCATGGTGGCTTTTCTGGTGAGTGGACTGCTCGGAGCGTGGGCACTTTGGGTGGCTCTCGCAACCGAACGCGCTGTCCCAGGCTGGGCTTCCACCGTCGTGCCCATGTACTTTCTCGGCAGCGTACAACTGCTGGGCATCGGCATCATCGGCGAATACCTGCGTAAAGTGTATGTGGAAGTCAAGGCACGACCACGTTTCATCATCGCCGAACGCTGCTGACCCGCTCTGGCCTCAGCGACTCGGCACCGCCAGTTTGCTCAGGTCTATCACCGGCAGCGTGGGATGAGCCCTGAGTATTGAGCAGTCCCTGGTAGCGGGGGCCTTACATTGCAGCACTCGCGGCAACACATGGGTATGAAATGTTTCGCTGAACAATTGCTGCACCAGCACGCGGGCAAAATCCGCGTACGGCGCTGCGGTCGGGGTACCGTATTCAATCAGTGGCGAGCCGCCAGTCAAGGGATTAATGGGCTCTGGGCGCACGATCGCGATCTGCCGGCTATGAGCTGAGTAGTCACGCCGTAGGGCACGCGTCACCATGTGTCGTTCAGCCACATGTAGGTTGACAATGTCCTGCGTCACCTTGGCATGCGCGGACAGTCCGCTCCAGACCATCAGCGCAAGCAAAAGCGGGGCGCTCCGTCGTGGGGTGCCCGCAAGCTGAATCAGCGCCCACACCAGATAGATCAGCACCAGCGCACTCAGCACGCAGAACAGCCGGATCTTCAGCTCATCCTCGCTGGCCACTACGCTGGGCAGATAAGCAAGAATCGGCAAACTCAGGATGAGCAAAGCACTCTGCCAATGTCGCTGACGCCACCATGCGACCAACCAGCCGAATACGACCAGCGCGATCACCGCCGCCGCCAACCATGGGATCGTCACGAATTGCCCGATACTGGCGGCCAACAGCAGCGAACGCTTAAGGAACATGAGTTTGGCGACCGGATCACCCACCAGATGAGTCCGTACGGCCGCAATCTGCATGACTTGAGGATCGATCGCCATGAAATGCGCCAGTTGCCATTTGAAGATAGCGAAGTAAATCAGGTTTATAAGACCAAACAGACCCATAAACACAAGCAGCCGCCGCCAGGGCAGGAAACGTATGCCGTCAGGCTTTAGCATCACCAGCGCCGCGGCCAGCCAGTAGGCCATGGCGGAATGCTGATAGACATTCAAGGCGGCATACAGCAGCACGGCCGAACATGACAGATAGACCAGACACCGGCGACCGCTCTGCCCCGTGCCCAACCAAGCCAGTTCTCCCGCAGCCAACCCCAGACTCAGCGCGGCAACAAACGGGAAGGTAATCGCCCAACCCACGAACAAGCCGATAGCGGGCGTCGTGCAGACCAACCAACTGACGCAGCCCGCTTCGCCCAGCGCCCATCCCCGGCGCCGCAGCAACGCATACACCTGAATCAGCAATACCACCGTCGTTGCCAGCGTCACGGCACGGACCGGCGCCAGGCGGCAGACCGTATCGGCACGTGCAAACACGAACTCGCTCAACCATTGGTATAACGGCCGGCCCATAGCCGCAATCAGATTGAACAGGTTCTGCGGCCCGAAGGTGACAACCCAGAGGTATGCGTAGTCATCACGCAAGCCGTAGCAGGCTGTGAGCACTGAGCCATATACGAACAGCAACGACAAGCCGCCGATAACAGCGACCACGGTATATTCGCGAAAGTTGGCGGGCCGACCGCGATCGAACAGCACTGGCAGACCGCGCCAGCTCAATGGCCTAACCAGATCAGGCTCGCCAGCCGGCCGCTGGCCTTACCATCGCGGCGGTAGGAATGAAACGTTTGCGGTTCAGTGACGGTGCAACGGCCGCCGCCATAGACTGCGGTTACGCCCAGCCGTGCGAGCTGCAACCGGGCCAGCGCATAGATATCGGCCCACCAGCGGTCATCGCGCCCGGGCTGGAAACAAGCCGCGCTGGTGCGATCCCGCTGCAGGAATGCCTGGCGCACTTCTGGCCCGACCTCAAACGCCTGCGGACCAATGGCCGGTCCCAGCCAGGCCATCAGTCGGTGCGGGGACTTAGTCATAGCCTTGATGGTGGCAGCCAGTACCCCGCGGGCCAGTCCGCGCCAGCCGGCATGGGCCGCCGCGACTACCGTCCCGGCCTGATCGCACAGCAATACCGGCAGGCAATCCGCCGTCTGCACGACGCAGGCCTTGCCGCTGCTACGGCAGAGCGAGGCGTCAGCCTCGACTGAGCCAGCAACGGAGGCGGCATCGACCACCCGGTCACCGTGGACCTGACTCAGCCAGGCCGGCGGTTCGTGCAGATCCAGCACACGGCACAAACGGCGCCGGTTCTCGCGTACCCGGTCCGGCTCGTCACCCCCACCGAAACCAAGATTCAGAGTGGCATAACGGCCGTCGCTGACGCCACCCAGACGGGTTGTCGAAACCGCACCAACCGTAGCCGGCGCCGGCCAGTCCGGCCGAATCAGGGTACGTCGGAGCTTGGCCGGGTCGAACGGCGGCCAGATGGCAGCCGGGGAGCGATCAGCCATCGCCCCGCTCGGCATCGGCCCGCAGCGCGGCCAGCAGCCCCGCCAGGTCCGCCGGCATCGGGCTGGACCAGGCAACCGATGCGCCCGTTGCCGGGTGCACCAGACCGAGCCGCTCGGCATGCAGCGCCTGACGGCGGAAGCCCTGGACGACCGCCTTATGTTCCGCCGCCATGCCCGGCGGTAGACGCGGACGGCCACCGTAAACCGGATCACCCACCAGCGGACAGTGGCTATGGGCCAGGTGCACCCGAATCTGATGCGTGCGTCCGGTGTCCAGCTTCACCCGCAGATCGGTGTGGCCGCGAAACCGCTCCTGCACCCGATAATGGGTAACCGCAGGCCGGCCGCCGGCCACCACCGCCATCCGCTTGCGATCAACCGGATGCCGCCCGACCGGCGCCTCGACGGTACCGCCGGCCACCAGTGCCCCAACCACCACCGCGCGGTACTCGCGCGTCACAGTGCGGGCCTGGAGCTGGCGCACCAGTGCGCTATGGGCCCTGAGGGTGCGAGCCACGACCAGCAGCCCCGAGGTGTCCTTGTCGAGCCGATGAACGATGCCGGCCCGCGGCAGCGTTGCCAGTTCGGGCGCATGATGCAGCAAGGCATTGACCAGCGTCCCGTCCGGATTGCCAGCGGCAGGATGCACCACCAGACCAGCCGGCTTGTCAATCACCAGCAGTTCGTCATCCTCATACACTACGGCCAGCGGCAACGGCTGCGGCCGGTCGGGACTGGCCACCGCCAGCGGACACAGACCGCTTGCCAGTTCGCCGCCTTCGACCCGCTCGCGCGGTTTCACAACGCGTCCGTCCAGGGTAATGTGGCCGGCCTTGATCCAGTCCTGCAGCCTGGCCCGCGAATACTCCGGCAGCAGACCCGCGAGCGCCTGGTCGAGACGCTGGCCGGCGAATGCCTCCGGTATCCGGCAGTGCAGCGGTTGCTGTGCCAGCGTGGTCATGGCCGCCGCCGGCAGGCTATACTGCACCGAAGGTTGAAACGAGTGATTATTTCCATGGTGGCCGTAGTTTACCGCGTTCTCACACTGCTGTTGATCGTCGCCCTGTCGGGCTGCGCCTGGCTGTCGCACGAAAAGACCGACCCCACCGCCAACTGGTCGGTGAGCCGGCTTTATTCGTCCGCCAAGCAGGAGCTCAACGGCGGCAATTATGACAAGGCAATAACCTATCTCGAAAAGCTGGAAGCGCGCTATCCCTTCGGGCGTTTTGCCCAGCAAGCCCAGCTCGACATCGCCTACGCCCACTACAAGGCTGGCGAAACCGATCAGGCCGTCGCCGCGGCCGACAGCTTCATCCATACCTATCCGCGCAATCCGTTCGTCGATTACGCCTATTACGTCAAAGGTTTGGCCAACTACTCCAACGGCTCGACCATTCTCGACCGGCTGTTTCCCAGCGACCCGACCCGGACCGACACCACGTCGGCCAAGCAGGCGTTCAACGATTTCGCCGAGCTGGTGCAGAAATTCCCCAACAGCCCGTACGCCAAGGACGCACGCGAGCGCATGATCTTTCTGCGCGACAACCTGGCCAAGCACGAAATCCACGTGGCTAAATTCTATCTCGCGCGCAACGCCTACGTTGCGGCCATCAATCGCGGCAAATACGTGCTGCAGCATTACGAACGCACCCCGTCGACAGAACCGGCCCTGGCGATCATGGCCGTCGGCTACTGGCGGCTGGGGATGGACAAGCTGTCCAAGGACAGTTTCCGGGTGCTCAAGCTGAACTTTCCGAAATCCAAGTATGTGGCCCAGCTCGATGCCATGTTCGCCGGCAAGTCGGTGCCCTCGTTCGAGAAATCCAAGTCGCTGGTCGCCGAAGTCTACGACCTGCTCTAGGCGAATCACGCCGCTATCCGGTATAACCAATACGGCGCGCGGCCGGCTGGGACAATGCCGGCGCGCCGGCGACCCAGATAAAACCTGCTATAACAACGGATCATGGCCGAAATCGCAGTCAATCACGTGGCCAAACTGTGGGGCGAGACACGCGCCGTCGATGATGTCTCGTTCAGTGCTGAAGGTGGCCGGTTCCTGGTTCTGCTGGGCCCTTCCGGCTGCGGCAAATCGACCACGCTGCGCCTGATCGCCGGACTGGAGGAGCCCACCGCGGGCAGCATCACCATCGCCGGGCGCGACGTCACCCAGGCACCACCGGCCGAGCGGCGTATCTCGATGGTGTTCCAGTCGTATGCGCTGTTCCCCCATCTCGACGTGGCCGAGAACATCGTGTTCGGCCTCAAGGTGCGCCGGGTCGATGCCGGCGAGCGCGCGCCGCCGGCTGACCCGGGTGGCGGAACTGGTCGGCCTCGGACAACTGCTGGACCGCAAGCCGGCCCAGCTCTCGGGCGGCCAGCGCCAGCGCATGGCGCTGGCCCGCGCCATCGTGGCCGAAAACCCGATACTGCTGATGGACGAACCGTTGTCCAACCTCGACGCCCAGCTGCGCCATGACATGCGGGTCGAGATCCGCGCCCTGCAGCGACGGCTCGGCATCACCGTGGTATATGTCACCCACGACCAGATCGAGGCCATGAGCATGGCCGATCAGGTGATCCTGATGCGGGAAGGGCAGATCGAGCAGTCGGGCACGCCGGAACGGCTTTATGCCCAGCCGGCGACGTTGTTCGCCGCCCGCTTCATCGGCACCCCGCCGATGAACCTGCTGCCGCTGGCCGACAGTCCCGACGGCGCGGTGGTAACCGGCAGCGACGGCCCGCCAGTACTGCAGGGCACCGGTGCCGGACTGGCACTGGGCGTGCGCCCGGAGGACATCCGGCTGGATTCTCGCGAAGGCGTTCCCGCAACTGTCACAAACACCGATTATCATGGCGCCGACACGGTGATCACGGCGCGCACCGGCGAGGCCAGTGTGCTGATGCGGGTACCCGGCCGGTATCCGGACGGCGTGCGGTCGGACCGTATACCTGCGCTGGGACGGGAGCAGCGTGCATTTATTCGACCTCGCCAGCGGCCAGCGGTGCAGCGAGCATGCCCCGCTGGCGCTCGCCGGTTGAACGCAGTGCCCGGACCAAACGGGCGATCCGGTTGGTGGCCCGACAAAGTGATTTCATACAGATGAGGAGGACGACACGATGAAACTTCGACTGATCCGCTGGCTGTCCGCGGCCTGTGCCGCCATCGGCCTGAGCCTGGCACTGGCCACACCGGCCGCGGCCCGGTCAATCTGACCATGTATTACCCGGTCGCCGTCGGCGGACCGCTGACCAAATCGTCGACGGCATGGTCGCCGACTTCGAAAAGAGCCATCCCGACATCAAGATGCAACGCCATCTACGCCGGCAATTACAACGACGCCCGCATCAAGGCGCTGGCGGCGCTCAAGAGCGGCCAGCCGGTCGCAACTGTCGGTGATGTTCTCCATCGACATCTACCAGCTGATGGAGCAGGGCGCGATCGTGCCGTTCAACAGCCTGGCCACCACGCCGGCCGACAAGGCCTGGCTGAAGAGCTTCTATCCGGCGCTGATGGCAAACGGCACGCTTAACGGCAAGACCTGGAGCATCCCGTTCCAGCGCTCGACCATCGTGATGTATTACAACAAGGACGCCTTCCGCGCAGGCCGGCCTCGATCCCAACAAGCCGCCGGCGACCTGGGAGGAAATGCGCGCCATGGCCAAGAAGCTGGTCAAGAAGAACGCCATCGGCGACGTGACGCGCTGGGGCGTGATGATCCCCTCCACCGGCTATCCCTACTGGATGTTCCAGGCGCCTGGCCATGGAGAACGGCCAGGAGCTGATGAGCGCCGACGGCACCAAGACCTACTTCGACAGCCCGGCCGTGGTCGCGGCGCTGCAGTACTGGCACGACCTCTCGGCCAAGGACGGCGTGATGCCGAAGGGCACGATCGAATGGGGCACGCTGCGGCAGGACTTCCTCGACGGCAAGACCGCCATCATGTGGCACTCGACCGGCAACCTGACCGCGGTCAAGAAGAACGCCAAGTTCGACTTCGGCGTCGCCATGCTGCCGGCCAACAAGCGCCGCGGCAGCCCGACCGGCGGCGGCAATTTCTACATCTTCAAGAACGCGTCAGCCGGCCGAACGCAAGGCGGCCGCCTTCACGTTCATCAAGTGGATGACCTCGCCCGAGCGTCCGCCGACTGGAGCATCGCCACCGGCTATATCGGCACGCAGCCCGGCCGCCTACGAGACGCAAGGCGCTGAAGAAATACGTGTCGCGAATTTCCCGCCGGCGGCGGTAGCCCGCGACCAGCTCAAATATGCCGCTGGCGGAGCTGGCGACCTACGAGACCGGCCGCGTGCGCAAGCTGCTCGACGACGCCATCCAGGCGGCGCTGACCGGCAAGGCAAGACACCGCAGGCGGCGCTGCAGGGTGCGCAGGCGCAAGCCGACCGCCTGCTCCAGCGCTACCAGCTGACAGCCTGAACCGGCCCGGCGGCCGGCAGGCGGCCGGGCCGGTTCCGCACTCATTGCCGATGCACCGTTCCCTCGATGCTGCCGCACGTCAACGGCTGGCTGCTGCTGCTGCCGGCCGCGGTGCTGCTGGTCACCTTCACCCATTATCCGATGGTCGCGACCATCGTCCGACAGCCTGTTCTCCACCGGCAACTGCCATGCGACCCGTCGCGCTTCGTGGGCCTGGCCAACTACGACGAACATGATCCACGACCCGGTGTTCTGGCAGGTGCTGTGGAACAACCTGTGGTACGCCGCCGGCACCATCCCGGTGACCATCGCCCTGGCCATCCTGATGGCGGTCTGGGTGAACTCGGCGCATGCCGGGCCGGGCGCTGACCCGCATGGCGTATTTCACGCCCACCGTACTGCCGATGATCGCCGTCGCCAATATCTGGCTGTTCTTCTACACGCCGGGCATCGGTCTGCTGGATCAGATCGGCGCGATCTTCGGTGCCGGCAACACAACTGGCTCGGCAACCCGGACACCGGCACTGCCCTGCATCATCGTAATGACGGTCTGGAAGGAGGCCGGCTTCTTCATGATCTTCTATCTGGCCGCGCTGCAGTCGATCCCGCCGGATCTGCGAGGAAGCGGCACGCCTGGAGGGCTCCAGCCGCTGGTACTTCTTCCGCCGGGTGACCTTCCCGCTGCTGATGCCGACGACCCTGTTCGTGCTGATCAACGCCGTGATCAACTCGTTCAAGCTGGTCGACCAGCTATTCATCCTGACCAAGGGCGGTCCGGACAACGCCAGCAACCTGCTGCTCTACTATATTTACGAGGTCGCCTTCAGTTTCCTCGATACCGCCTACGCCGCCACCCTGACCGTGGTGCTGATCGGATTCCTGGCGGTCCTGGCGGTAACCCAGTTTTATTTCCTCGACCGGCGCATTCATTACCGATGACTCACTCGCCCATGACGCGCGCTGTTCGAGCGCATCGAAACCGCCGCCGCCTGGCTGCTGGCGCTGCTGTGGGTCGCGCCGCTGCTGTATGCGTTCTGGGCGGCGTTTCATTCCTCCGCCTACACCACCCATTTCGACCTCGCTGGCGCCGCTGACCCTGGCCAACTTCGTCAAGGCCTGGAGCTTCGCGCCGTTCGCGCGCTACTTCCTCAACACCTTCCTGCTGGTCAGCGGCGTGCTGGCCGGCCAGTTCGTGCTGTGCACCCTGGCGGCCTACGCCTTCGCCCGCTATCAGTTCTTCGGCCGCGAAGTCGCCTTCGTGCTGGTGCTGATCCAGCTCATGGTGATGCCGGAAATTCTGATCGTGCAGAACTACACCACCATGAGCCAGCTCGGTCTGGTCGACACCATCACCGGCATCGGCCTGCCCTATGTGGCCAGCGCCTTCGGGATTTTCCTGCTGCGCCAGACCTTCAAGACCATTCCCAAGGAACTGGAGGAAGCCGCCCGGGTCGAGGGCTGCGGCCCGCTGGGCGTACTGTGGCGGGTTTACGTGCCGCTGGCCCGGCCCACCTACCTGGCCTATGGCCTGGTCTCGATCAGCTATCACTGGAACAATTTCCTGTGGCCGCTGATCATCACCAACTCGGCCAAGTCACGCCCGCTGACGGTGGGCCTGGCGCTGTTCGCGGCGCCCGAATCCGGCGTCGACTGGTCGGTCATCAGCGCCGGCACCCTGATGGCGGTGGCACCGCTGCTGATGGCCTTCCTGCTGTTTCAGCGCCAGTTCGTGCAGTCGTTCATGCGCGCGGGGATCCGCTAGGCAGACAGCGCTGCCACCACTATGGCAGCAGCGCTAACGGTACAAACGGCATCTTCAACCGGTGAAGAACTCCTGCATCCGCTTGCCGATGTCGGCCGGTGACCTGACGGTAGCCACCCCGGCGGCCTCCAGGGCGGCGTACTTGTCGGCCGCCGTGCCCTTGCCCCCGGCGATGATCGCCCCGGCATGGCCCATGCGCTTGCCCGGCGGGGCGGTGACTCCGGCGATGTAGGCCACCACCGGCTTCTTGACGTGGTGTTTGATGTAGTCGGCGGCTTCCTCTTCGGCACTGCCGCCGATCTCGCCGACCATGACGATGCCTTTGGTCTGGCGGTCGGCTTCGAATAAGGCCAGTACGTCGATGAAGCTGGTGCCCTGGAGGGGGTCGCCGCCAATGCCCACACAGGTGCTCTGCCCGAGCCCGCTCTGGGTGGTCTGGTGGACCGCTTCGTAGGTCAGCGTCCCGGAGCGCGAGACGATGCCGATCACCCCGGGTTGGTGGATGTGTCCGGGCATGATGCCCATTTTGCATTCCCCGGGGGTGATCAGGCCGGGGCAGTTGGGTCCGATCAGGCGGCTGTCGCTGCCGGCCAGCGCGGCTTTGACTTTGAGCATGTCGAGCACGGGGATGCCTTCGGTGATGCAGGCGATGACGTTGATGCCGGCGTCGGCGGCTTCCAGGATGGCGTCGGCGGCAAACGGGGCCGGGACGTAGATCATTGAGGCGCTGGCGCCGGTGGCGCGCACGGCGTCGTGGCAGGTGTTGAATACGGGCCGCTCGAGGTGGGTGGTGCCGCCTTTGCCGGGGCTCACGCCGCCGACGAGTTGGGTGCCGTAGGCGATGGCCTGTTCGGCGTGGAAGCTGCCCTGCTTGCCGGTGAAGCCCTGGCAGAGGACGGTGGTGTGTCGGTCGATGAGGATGCTCATGGGGCTTAAGGTTCTCCGGGGGTCGGGCTCAGCGGGCGGCGGCAACGGCCTGGCGGGCGGCGTCGCTCAGATCATCGGCACTGATGATGTTGAGGCCGGAGTCGGCCAGTAGCTGGCGCCCGGCGTCGACGTTGGTGCCTTGCAGGCGCACCACCACCGGCAGTGCCAGGCCGACGTCTTTGACCGCGGCGATGATGCCTTCGGCTATCAGGTCGCAGCGCACGATGCCGCCGAAGATGTTGACCAGGATGGCTTTGACGCCGGCGCCGCTGACGATGAGTTTGAACGCTTCGGCGACCCGCTCGGCGGTGGCTCCGCCGCCGACGTCGAGGAAGTTGGCCGGCTCGCCGCCGGCGAGTTTGATGATGTCCATGGTGGCCATGGCCAGCCCGGCGCCGTTGACCATGCAGCCGATGCTACCCTCGAGCGGGACGTAGTTGAGGCCGTGTTCGTTGGCTTGGGTCTCGCGTTCGTCTTCCTGGCTGGGGTCGCGCAGGGCGGCGAGTGGGCCGTGGCGGTATAAGGCGTTGTCGTCGAGGTTGAGCTTGGCGTCCAGTGCCAGCAGTTCGCCGCTGCCGGTGACGATGAGCGGGTTGATTTCAACCAGGCTCACGTCGTTGGCGAGAAACAGCGCGTAGAGCCCGCTCATGACCTGGGTGAGGTGTTTGATCTGGGGCATCGCCAAGCCCAGCCCGAAGCCGAGCTGGCGGCACTGGTAGGGCTGCAGTCCGGCGGCCGGGTCGACCTTGACGGTGAGGATTTTCTCGGGCGTGCTCGCGGCGACTTCTTCGATGTCCATGCCGCCTTCGCTGGAGGCCATGAAGGCGATCCGCCTGGCGCTGCGATCGACCAGGGCGCTCAGGTACAGTTCATCGGCGATGTCGAGGCCTTCTTCAACCAGCACGGTGTTGATCGGCAGCCCCTCGGCGCCGGTCTGTGGGGTCACCAGCCGCGAGCCTAGCAGCTCGCCGGCCACTGTGCCCACTTCCTCGAGGCTGCGGGCCACCTTTACCCCGCCGGCCTTGCCCCGCCCGCCAGCGTGGACCTGGGCTTTCACCACCCATACCGCACCACCGAGCGCCTCGGCCGCCGCTACCGCCTCAGCCGCACTGCCCGCCGTCTGGCCCCGCGGCACCGCTACTCCATACTCCCGGAACAAGCCCTTGGCCTGATGTTCATGCAAGTTCATTACGTAGCATCCCCACAGCATTAGGTTAAGCGCGGACGCATGTTAGCAGATCACACCGGGCCAAGCCGCACTTGGCAACACGACTGCGTTATAGTAATGCAATTGTCGTAGCTTGTTACCCTGCTAGGGAGAGGGCATAGCCTTGGCCATCGGCTTTCGTCAGATTCTCATCGTCATACTGGTCGCTGCCGCAGTGTGGTTCTACAAGCGGCGGGCGCGCCGCAATCACCGGGTGGCGGCTGGTAAAAAACGGGGCTCGTCGCGGGTCTATCAGGACACCGTACGCTGCCGCCAGTGCGGCGTCTATCTGCCGCGCGGCGAGGCCCGCGGCGATGCCGAACACGGCTACCTGTGTCCGGACCCGGCCTGCCAGGCGCAACGCCACAGCCACACCGGCTCCGACCGGTTGACCGCAACGTGGCAGCCCGGATGGCTTCCCCGGCTCCGCCAGCCAATGAAGCGCGCATGGCGTCCTATATGATGCCGGACGACCGGGCTGCCAACCTCGATCTATGGCTGGCGTTCCGGACATTTCATTACTACCGCCTGATCCTGGCGACCGTGCTGCTGCTGGCGTTCGCCCTCGACAATGGCACCCTACAGCTGGGCATCTATCAGCCGGGACTGTTCACAGCCACGTTGCTGAGCTACCTGGGCCTGCTGATCGTGGCGGTACCGGTCAGCATTACCCAGTGGCCGCGGCTGCAGCTGCAGGTCGAGGTTGCCACGCTGACCGACATTATCGTCCTCAGCCTGCTGGCCGGCGCGTCCGGCGGTATCGGCAGCGAATTGCTGCTGCTGATCGCCATCACCGTAGCCGCCGGAGCCATTCTGTTGCCGCTACGCTCACTGCTGACGCTGATCGTCGCAGCCATTCTCGCGGTGCTGATCGTCGGTCTCTGGACCCACTGGGCGGCGCTCACCAGCCAGCTCCGCGGCGACGGGCTGGCGGACAGGGTCAGCCAGGGCCTGACCCTGCCGTTTCAGCAGGTATCGCGAGTCAGTCTGGTCGTCACCAGTATCGTGTTCGCCGGCCTGGTCACCTATGCCCTCGCCGAACGCACCCGACGCAGCGAACGGCTCGCCGCCCAGCAGGGACATGCGCTGCGTGAGCTCGATCAACTCAATCAGGCCGTGATCCAGCAACTGCAGTCCGGGATACTGGCCGTGGCGCCCGACAACAGCGTACGGCTGACCAATGAGGCGGCCCAGTCGCTGCTGGATCGCCCCGCGCCGCCGGGCAGTTCGCTGCCGACGCTGGCCCCGGTGCTGGGCAAACGCTTGCAGCAATGGCGCGACCGTGGCACTGCCGACGCCGAACCGTTCCGGCCGGCACCGCATCTGCCGGAGATCAGCGTCCGGTTCACGGCGCTGGGCGGCGACCGCAGCCGCAGCGATACCTTGATCATGCTGGAGGATTACCGCACCGTCGAGGAGCATCTACAGCGTCTCAAGCTGGCGGCATTGGGGCGGATGTCCGCCAGTATCGCCCACGAGCTGCGCAATCCGCTCACCGCCATCGGCCATGCCGTACAACTGCTGCAGGAAAGCGGCGCCGATGACAGCACCTCCCGGCGCCTGGCCGAGATCATCCACGCCAACACCCGCCGCGCCAATCGCATCATCAGCGACGTCCTGGATCTGGCCAGGCGCGAACCGGCCCGGCCGGAATCCGTCCCGCTGCTGGCGTGGCTGAATGACTGGCGCGGCGAATTCCTGGTGGCCTGCAGCGAGCAGGCACCGCAAATCGATGTTGGCGTCGAGCCCGAAGGGCTGACGGTGCGCTTCGATCCCAACCATCTCCGCCAGATCCTGGACAATCTGGCGACCAATGCGTGCCGCTACGGGGTGGCGGAGGGCGAAACCCATGCCCGCATCCGGTTACAGGCCTGGCCCGATCAGGCCCGCGGCCAGATCGTCCTGGCAGTGAGCGTGCCGGCCCGGGCATCGCCAAGACCCAGCGGGACAAACTGTTCGAACCGTTTCACACCACCAGTTCGCAGGGCACCGGCCTCGGTCTGTACATCACCCGCGAGCTGTGCGAGGCCAACCAGGCCCGTATTCAATATGTGCCGGGTG
>CAVQMB010000042.1:0-99278 GCA_963713445.1 uncultured Gammaproteobacteria bacterium
CGACTTCCACCACCTCTACGCCGGCGGCCGGATTCGAGAAGCCGGGTGCTGGGCGCACGTGCGGCGCAAATTCTACGACCTGCATCAGGCCACCGGCTCACCCCTTTGTGCCGATCTGCTCGAGCGCATCGGTGCGCTCTACGCCGTGGAAGCCGACATTCGGGGCCAGTCCGCCGAGCAGCGACGCGAGGCGCGACAGAATCGTGCCGGAGCGCTCTTTGCCGATCTGAAACCCGCCATGCTCGATGCCCGGCAAAAGATCTCGGCCAAGTCCGCCCTGGCCGGTGCGCTGAACTATGCGCTCTCGCGCTGGCCGGCACTGACGCGCTACTGCGACGACGGCGCGCTCGAGATCGACAACAACATCGCCGAGCGGTCGCTGCGCTGTGTCGCCCTGGGTCGCAAGAACTTCCTGTTTGCCGGTGCCGATAGCGGCGGCATGCGCGCGGTCAACCTCTACACGCTCATCGGTACCGCCCAGCTCAACGGGCTCAACCCGGAAGCGTATCTGCGTTACGTGCTCACCCACATCGCCGATCAGCCCATCAACCGCCTCGATGAGCTGCTGCCCTGGAACGTCAAAGACAAACTCTGACGCCCATTCTCTACCCACTGCTCCCGGTGCACGATCCCGTCAACCGAGTCCGCTCCGGACGCTTACACACATTCCGCCTCGCGGGTTGACGTCAAGGTGAAACTCTCCGCAAGACAGGCTAAGCTTGTTTCGCATGCCAGAGGAGGCAGGAGTGATGCCAGACAACAAATCAGCGACCAATGTCGTCGCGAGTCTCATCAGTTTATTTGTCCCCGGTTTGGGACAACTCGTACAGATGAGGCTGTGCCGCGCCTTGGCCTATTTCTTTACCGCACTCGTTGTGACCGTCGTGAGTGGTGTGCTGTTGCCATTTCTGGTGCCGTGGCTGTTCCGCATGGGTGCCACGGCTTTTTTTCTTCCGACGCTGGTCGTTGGCGTGTTCGCAGCCTACGACGCAGTGGCGTATTCATCGGTGACAGAGACGTTGCGTGAGACGTCCCGACGCGGGTGCAACGGCAACGAAGCCACGGCGCAGGATCGGCCGGCGCAAGAGGTGACCGGGAACGTTTGATCGGGTCAAACGGTGCGTGCGCCGGGACCGGGACGCCGTCATTTACAGGGTGTCGAGGAGTTCGACGAAACTTTCGGACGTGCTTGAGCAGTGGCTTCACAGCAGATATAGACCCAAAGCGCTTAGCCCTGCTACCAGACAGTAGATGCCGAAGGGTCGCAAGGCGGTGACTTCGTGCTGACGGAAGTAGCGCATCAGAAACCAGGTGCTGAGGTAGGCGAACAGGCCGGCCAGCAGTCCGCTGATCAGGATATCGTGCAGCAATGCCGGCGTGATGCCGTGGCGCAATTCGAGCAACTTTGGAACTTCCAGAACTCCCGCCGCCGCAATGATCGGCGTCGCCAGCAGAAACGAGAACCGGGCTGAGGCCGCATAATCCAGGCCACCCGCCAGTCCCGCTACCAGGGTGACGCCTGAACGCGAGATGCCGGGGATCAACGCCAGTGCCTGGGCACAGCCAATAAGGAAGGCCTGGTGCCAGCGCAGGGTATCCAGATCGTGAACTGGTCGGCGGTTTTTGAAGCGGTCGCCGATGATCAGGATAATGCCATTAATGGCGAGAAAGCCCGCTGCGACCGCAAAGCCGGCGAACAATGTGCGGATGTGATGTTCGAGCACGAGGCCCAGCAGGCCGGCCGGTATGGTGCCAATAACCAGCAGCCAGAACAGTCGCGTCTGCGGTTCGACCGGTCGCCCCCGGGTGCGCCAGAAGCTACCCAACAGGCTTGCCCAGTCACGCCAGAAATAAAGCAGCAGAGCGGTTGCGGTGCCCAGGTGCAGGACAACGATGAACGGCAGAAACCAGGCTGCGTCACGGTTGATGTCCCAGTGCAGTACGGCCGGCACCAGCACACTATGGCCCAGGCTGCTGACCGGAAACAGCTCGGTGACGCCTTGCATGATCGCCAGGGCCATTAATTGAAAGGTGTCGGCGTGGACTGCGGGCACTAGGGGCTCTCCTGGTTATGGCGAGGCGCAAGCGTGTTAGATGCGACCGGGTCCGCTGTCGCTGGATTGGCCCCGGCCGGCGGATTATACGTGTTCGGCGATGGCTGAGCCGGGTCCGGTTGAAGTACGGTGCCCGAACGGGTTCAGGCGAAGAACAGCAGATAGGCCAGCAGCGCGATGAGTGCGTACTTGACGCTGCGGTACAAGGTGCGGTTGGCACGCTTGAGCCGGCGCAGAACGTCACTCAGATAACCCGTGCCGGCATAGACTCGATTGAGCAGTCCCACTTGCTCGGTTGGTACATTCTGCGTCGAAGCGGCGCGCACTAACGACCGGCTGGTTAACCGGTTGAACCGGGTCATGAAGCGGGTCTTCAGCGGCCGCTCGACATCACAAAACAGGATCAGGCGGGACTGGTCGGTTTCGTTGGCGGCGTAATGCACATAGGTTTCGTCGAACAGCAGATCCTCGCCGTCGCGCCAGGAATAGGCCTGGCCATCGATGTAGATGCGGCAGGCATCCGAGTTTGGCGTCACCAGACCGAGGTGGTAGCGCAGCGAACCGGCAAAAGGATCGCGGTGGCGGCCCAGGGTGCCGCCCGCCGGTAACAGTGCGAACATGGCGGCATTGACCGACGGCAGTGCATTCACCAGAGCGACTGTCTGCGGGCATAAAGACTGGGCCGAGGGCAAGGCATCACCGTACCACTTGAGATAGAATCGCTTCCAGCCCCGTTTGAAGAAAGAATTGAATCCCAGATCATTGTGCCCCGTCGCTGCCCTCACGTGGCCGCCGTCCAGCAGTTGCAGCCCTTCCTCCCGGATCGTCTTCCAGTGCGCGCGCAGTGTCGCCAGTTCAGCAAACTCTTGCGCATTGAGAATTGGCTGGGCGGGCACTGCCGAGAACAGATACATGAGCACATTGTAGGGCGCCATGATGGTCGAATGGTCAGCCAGCTGGCGCAGCAGTTTCAGGCGATCGCGACCGCGGAAATGCACGTACAGGGCGGGCAGGATGAAGAAATAAAGAACCAGAAACTTAGGTGCCAGAAGAACGGCTGGCATGGTGGATTACTCCTGGGTAGACGGTTCGGCGAGCGGCTGGCGAACGCGACCCACAAGCTAAAGTGGATGGTTCATGATATTCGGTGAGTTCAGCTATCCTGTCAATGGAGAGGACTATTCCGTGCCGCGGTGCCAGGCCGGTAGTTGCCACTATCCATGATATCCATCTGGCGCTGGTGTCGCTCCGAGCGATGGGTTATGGTCTGGCATGGAGGAATCGATTATGACAACTGATACGGGCTCCGGCCGACTGCTGGATGTCGCGAGCCGTGACACGTTTCGGCACGATGGCGTGGTACTGCTGCGTGGCCTGTTCCGCGATTGGGTTGCCCTGTTACGCGAGGGTGTGGCGCGCAATCGCGGCGAGCCGGGCCCTTACGCCAAACATTATCGGGCGACGCTATCGCTCTCAGTCTCATGACCATGCACGGTGCATCGCCCAACCGGTCGGTGGACTTGCGCAGGCGGGCGTTCGCTGGCCGCTGGCTGGGCGATGACTTGCGTTTTGCCGTGCGCCCGGACGTCACCTCGCCGCCGTTTCCGGACGGGACCCTGACACACGGTGACGTGCTGGATCATCCGGCGTTCCCGCTGGTTTATCCGCACCCGGCCGACTGATACGGACCGGGCCAAGCTATCGTCGCGACCATCATGCCGGCGTCGCTGGATATCGAACAACCCATCGCGCTGCTGGCCTATTTGCGGGCCAGTGGCCGCATCGGCCCGACCGAACAGGCAGCGGTACGAATCCTGAGGGGTGGGGTATCCAACCGCACTGTATTGCTGCAGCGGCCGGGCGGTGATGATTGGGTGCTGAAGCAGGCCTTGGCGCAGTTGCGAGTCGCCGTTGACTGGTTCAGTGATCCGCAGCGCATCGAGCGGGAGGCGTTGGCTCTGCGCACACTGACCCGGTTAGTGCCGGCCGGAAGCGTGCCGCGACTGGTATTCGAGGATCGTGACCAGCGGCTGCTGGCGATGCAGGCAGTACCCGAGCCTCATGAGAACTGGAAAAGACTGTTGCTGGGCGGCATGTTGCAGTTGGCGCATGTCGATCAGGCCGCCCGGCTGCTGGGCCTGATCCACCGTCACGCTTGGCGGCAACGGGATGCTTTGCGGCCGTTATTCGCTGACCGCAGGTTCTTTGAATCGCTTCGACTGGAACCCTATTACGCCTATACCGCTACGCAGCTGCCGGCGGCGGCGGCGTTTCTAAGCGCACTGATTGATTCGACCCGGGACCGCTGCCTGACCCTGGTGCATGGCGACTACAGTCCCAAGAACATGCTGATCCAGCACGATCGGCTGATTCTGCTGGACCACGAGGTGGCGCACTGGGGCGATCCGGCGTTCGACGTGGGCTTCCTGTTGACCCATTTGCTGAGCAAGGCGCATCACCTGATGTCACGGCGATCGGACTTCGCTGCTGCGGCGCGGCGTTTCTGGCTGGTCTACCAACAGGTGCTGGGACCTACGGTGACCTGGAGCACGGCACTGGAATCCCATGCGGTACGGCATACGCTCGGTTGTTTGCTGGCCCGGGTCGCCGGTCGTTCGCCGCTGGAGTATCTCGATGCCGCCGAGCAGGGCCACCTGCAACGGGCCGTGCTGGGTCTGCTCGAGACAGTGCCGGGTCGCGTGGATGAACTGATTACTAATCTCCTTGCCCGACTGGAGACCCATGACTGATATTGCTCTGCTGGACGGACTGGAAATCCTCGACAGTCGCGGCCGCCCTACTGTAGCGGCCCGCTGTGTACTGGGCGACGGTATGGTTGGCGTGGCATCGGTGCCGTCGGGCGCCTCGACCGGCCGGGCCGAAGCGCACGAGCTGCGCGATGGCGATCCGCGGCGCTACGGTGGGCTGGGTTGCCGCAAGGCGGTTGCGCTGATCCGTGGCGAGCTGGCGCCCGCACTGCACGGGCGTGGTTTACGTCAGCCAGGCCGCCTTTGATCAGGGAGATGCTCGACTCGATGGCACCGAACAAAAATCGCGGCTCGGCGCCAACGCGTTACTGGCCGTCTCCCTCGGTTTGCGCCGGGCCCGCGCCCATCAGACCGGCATTACCGTTGTACCGCTACTTGGCGCAGACTTCAGGCGCCGGCGTCGTACCCGGGACACATTGCCCCGCCCGACCATCAATCTCTTTTCGCGGCGGCAAACATGCCGGGCGGCCAGATTCCGATCCAGGACGTGCTGGTGGTGCCGGCCGGCGGCAGGTACCATCGAACGAAGCCTGGCGTTGACGGCTGGGAGGTCTACCAGTCGGCCGGTGAGTTTGACCCGGGAGCGCTACGGGATGCGGCCGTTTGACCGCCGACGAAGGCGGCCTGGCGCCACCGTTCGCCGAACACCGTGGCCATGCTGGATGATGCCATCGATGCCATCCGGCTGGCGGCCCTGGAGCCCGGGGCGGGACGTGGCGCTGGCGCTGGATGTCGCCGCCTAGCCAGTTCTTTCGGGCGGCGGGTATCACCTCGATGGCGAAGCGCTGGACAGCGTCGCCATGATCGATCGGCTGCTGCGCTGGCTGCAGCACTATCCCATCGTAAGTCTGGAGGACGGCCTCGCCGAAGACGACTGGGATCACTGGCCCGCACTGCGGCGCCAGGTCGCCGGCCGGGCTCTGGTTCTTGGCGATGACCTGTTGTGCACCAACCCGAAGCGGATCCGGCGCGCGCTCGCTAGCACTGCGGCTGACGCGCTGTTGCTCAAGGTCAACCAGATCGGCACCTTGACCGAGGCCGCCGAAGCCTGCCGGCTGGCCCGTGCGGCCGGCTGGATGATCACTGTCAGCGCCCGCAGTGGCGAAACCGAAGACGACTGGTTGGCCGATCTCGCGGTAGGCTGGGCCGGCGACCAGATCAAGGTCGGTTCCATCACCCAGTCGGACCGGTTGGCCAAATACAATCGGCTGCTCGCAATCGAAAATGAGACCGGATTCCCGTTGGTAGCCTGGCCCCGCTCAGAAGCGCTCCAGCCACGGTCGTAGTTCCAGCTCCCAGCTCCAGGCGCTGCGTGGCTGGCGCAGAACGTCCAGATAGGACTGGGCGATGGCGTCCGGTACCAGCAGGCTGTCGGGGCGGTCGGCCGGCGGTTCTCGACCTGGCGCGCGAATGCCGCCGTCGATCACGAAATGCGCGACGTGGATGTTCTCGGGTGCCAGCTCCCGGGCCATGCTCTGGGCCAGCCCACGCAGGGCGAACTTGCCCATGGCGAACGGCGCCGACTGCGGGTAGCCTTTGACACCAGCCGACGCACCGGTAAACAGGATTGCCCCACGGCCCGTTGCCAGCATGCGCCGGGCTGCGGCCTGGGCGACCAGGAAGGCGCCGAAGGCGGTGACCTCCAGAGTCTTGCGGACCTCGCCCGGTGCCAGCTCGACCAGCGGGCCGCGGACCCGGTAGCTGGCATTGTAAAGCACCACATCGGGTGGCCCCAGGTCGCTGTCGACGACGCTGAACAAGGCATCGACCTGGGCCGGATCGGCGGCGTCGCAGGCGTAGCGCCGGGCTCCGAGGTCCTGGCACAGATCCGTCAGCTTGTCGGGCCGGCGGGCGGCCAGTGCGATCGTCATGCCGGCCTGCGAGAACCGGCGGGCTACGGCGGCGCTCAGGCCGCTGCCGGTGCCGACAATCAAAGCGGTGGAATAAGGCATGGTCACAAGTTATCTCCAGTCGGTTCGGCTGTATTATCAACGCCCATGGAACAGGATACGTGGTTCCGGCCGATCGGGTACACTGCCCGCCCCGCTGACAACAAGGCTTGCAAGGCAGTGAACCGGAAAGCGACTCCGACAACCGTCTCGATGGCGTTTTTGCTGGTCACGATCGGGTTCGTTACGACCTTGATCATATCCAACATCGTCAGCGTTAAGCTGTTCGCGGTGGCGGGTTGGACGCTACCGGCCGGCACCGTGATTTTCCCGCTGGGCTACATTCTGGGCGACGTGCTGACGGAGGTTTATGGGTACCGGCGCGCCCGCCAGGTGATCTGGCTCGGCTTTGCCGCTAACCTGCTGGCGGTGCTGGTCATTGTGATCGCCATCGCTTTGCCGCCAGCGTCGTTCTGGCACGGTCAGAGTGCCTATGAACAGGTACTGGGCTTCACCCCGCGGTTGTTGCTGGCGTCGTTTGCGGCCTACCTGGTGGGCGAATTCGCCAATTCCTATGTCATGGCACGCATGAAAATCGCCACCCGCGGGCGCTGGCTCTGGACCCGCACCATCGGCTCGACACTAATAGGTGAGGGTCTGGATTCGCTGATTTTCATAACCATTGCATTTTACGGCATCATGCCGCCGGCAGTGCTGGTCAGCGCGGTGGTGCTGCAATGGCTGGTTAAGTCCGCCTACGAGGCCGCGGTCACACCGTTGACCTACTGGGTGGTCAACGCGCTCAAGCGCCATGAGGGCCAGGATCCTTACGACTACGACGTGAACTTTAATCCGCTCCGGATCACCGATTGATCAGCCCTTGAGTGGATTGAGGCCGCACCAGTCGGCGATGAACAACGCCATAGCCTGGGTGTTGCGGCGGACCGATTCCAGCTCGACGCGCTCGTCAAAGCCGTGGATGCTGTCGGCGTTGGGACCGTAGACCAACGCCGGCGTGTCGGCGTACAGGCCAAAAAAGCGGGCGTCAGTGGTGGCGGTCGTGGCGAAGCGTTCGAGCGGTTTGCCATAGGCTGTGGTGTGGGCGTGTGCCAGACAGTCCTGAACCTCGGCACCGCTGTCGCCGAGCGCATAGCCTTCGGCCTGGAAACCGTTGTAGATGACCTCCGGCGGCGAATTGCCCAGGAACGGATGGCGGGCCGCCGCCGCCCGCAGACAATCCTCGATCTCGGCCCGGGCCTCGGCCAGGTCCTGACCTGGATAGGTCGCGATGCGTACATCGAACGTGCACCAGGCCGGCACACTGGATGCCCAGTCGCCGCCAGCGATCTTGCCTACGTTGAGATTGATCGGGTGATCGTGATGCTGATAGAGCGGGTGGCGGTGAGTTGGCCCGTTCCAGTGCTCTTCCAACTGGTGCAGGGCGTCGATCAGGGCAAAAGCGGCCTCGATGGCATTACTGCCGCTGCCGGCCTCAAGCACATGAACCGGATGGCCGCGCAGTCGAACCTGAAACCACAGCACACCGATCTGGCCGATGACCAACTGGTTACACATCGGCTCCGGGATCAGCGCGGCGTCGGCCCAGTAACCGCGTTGCAGACAGGCCAGGGCCCCGTTGCCGGTGCATTCTTCTTCCACCACGGTCTGGACGAACACGTTGGCGGCCGGTTCGAAGCCGAGCCGGCGCAGTGCGTCCAGGGAATAGATCATCTCGGCCACCCCCGCTTTCATGTCGCCGGCGCCGCGGCCGTACAGCCAGCCGTCGCCCACATGCGGTTCGAACGGTGGGCGTGACCACATGTCCAGCGGTCCTACGGGCACCACATCGACGTGGCCATTGAGGATCAGCGAGTGGCCGCGACGACGTTGCGGGCGGTGGCTGCCGACGACGTTGAAGGCGTTTTCGTAGGATACCGTGACCGGCGAGAAACCTGGCAGATGACGGATGTCGTCGAGTTCGATCTGCCAGTGATCGACGCTGTAACCGCGCTCGCGCAGGGTGCGCGCCAGGAAGTCTTGGATCGTGTGCTCGGCGCCGCGAACCGACGGGAACTTGACCAGTTCCCGGGTAAATTCCACCTGTTCGTCGAAACCGCGGTCGACGGCGTGCATGATCTTGCTGTGGAGTTCGCGTTGCTGCATAAATGGCTCCCGGTGCTGGGTGATTGTGTTAACTATAGGCTGGAGTCGCTGGTTGCGGCCAGCCTGGCCACGGCGTCTGCCAGCAGCGTACTGAGCGCTACCGCATTGCTGGGATGGGTAATGCTGTCGCTGCTTGCGACGGCGCTGATGCCGGCGGCCTGCAGGGCCCGTGCCGTAGCGCTGTCGAACAAGGCATGGGTGACCACCGCCGCGATACCGGCAATGGGGTGGGCCGCCACAAGACGGGCTGTTTCAATGAGCGTGTGGCCACTGCTGGCGACATCATCGACCAGAACAACCTGGCGGTCGCCAAACGCCGTCTGCGGCAGCGTAACCCGGACTTCGCGATCACCCAGACGCTGCTTGCGGGCGACGGCGTAAGCCAATCCGTGACGCTTGGCCATGGTTCGCACCCATTGCTCCGATTCCCCATCCGGACCCAGAAGCAGTGGATTGTGCCAGCGGCCGACGATGTAATCTCCGAGCGGGGCGGCGGCGCTCAGGCAGACCGCGTTGCGAACGGGTACCGCCGCCTGCAGACTTGCGGTGCGGTGCAGGTGCGGATCGACGGTGACCAGGTCATCGACCAGCCCGGCCAGGAATTGCCCGACAAGGCGTTGACTGATCGCCTCGCCCGGTCGAAACGCGATGTCCTGGCGCATATAGCAGAGATAGGGCGCGACCAGAGTGATGCGTGTCACCCCCTGGTCGCGCAGCGCGCCGGCCGCGAGCAGCAGTTCGACTAAGCGGGTGTCGGGATGATCCAGGCTCAGACAGACGACAACATGACGGGCGACGTCCGTTGGCACGGTGATTTTGCGCTCACCGTCGGGAAAACGATGGACCGAGATTTCGCGGTAGGGTAACTTCAGTTCGTCCGCCAGACGCTTGGTCTGGACCTGGTACTCGGGGAATCCCAGAATGTGCATAGGCACTCGCCGCTGCTGTATGGGCGCCAACATAGCCCAGTGGCGTGGCTCTGTCACCCGTGCCGGGCTGGTCGGCGCTGTCTGTCGGCGTACAATGGGCCGAAACATCAAGTCAATGTCTGGCACAGTGGATTGGATTTCCGCACCATGACCGGAGCTGACGGGGCGTCGTTCGGCCTGCTGTTCGAAAATCATCCGGCGGCGATGTTGGTCATCGATCCTGATACAGGGAGGATTGTCGCTGCCAATCCAGCGGCTGAGGTCTTCTATGGCTGGAGCCGGTCGCAACTCGCTGCGATGCGAATTGACCACATCAATACGCTGCCCCGGGCCGAGCTGTCTGAGCGGATGCAGGCCGCCAGTGCGTCGAACGAGTACTTGTTCGAGTGCCAGCACCGCACGGCAACCGGCCAGGTGCGTGAGGTCGAAGTCTGTTCCAGCGCGGTGACCATCGATCAGCAGCGTTATCTGCTCTTGAGCATTCGCGATGTGTCGACGCGCCGGCGGGCGGAACGAGATCTGCAGCTCAATGCGCATCGCTGGCAGGCCGCCGTCGACGCCGCTGGGGGATTGTATCTCGAATGGGACGCGCAGTCGGATGAGTTACTGATTTCTGAAAATCTTAAGCGGTCACTGGGCGAGGACGCCGGGTTTCCCGATTCAGTCAGTGCCTGGCGGGCGCGGATCCATGCTGACGATGTCGGGCGTGTGAGCGTCGGTTTCGAGGCGTTGATCGCAAATCAGCGCAGCGGGTTGCAGGTCGACTACCGCATCCGGCACCGCAACGGCGAGTGGCTGTGGCTGCGTTCCTCCAGCCGCGCGGTACGTGCCGCTGACGGTCAATTGCGACAGGTGGTCGCACTGGTGCTGGACATCACGTCCGCCAACAAGCAGGAACAGCAGCTCCAGCAGGCGGCGGCGCGTCATGCCGAGCTGGAGCGGGTCATCAACAACAGTCCGGCCGTGGCAATCACCTGGGGCGCGACGCCAGGCTGGCCGATCCATTTCGTTTCCGGGAACATCCGGCAATGGGGCTACGACGCCGCGACACTGATGGCCGAGCAAGCATCGTTCGAGCAGATCGTCCATCCCGACGATCGGGGTCGCGTTGGCCGTGAGCTTGCGGGTTACATTGCTGAGAGTGATGATGACGCCCTTGCTCAGGAGTACCGAATCGGCACCGCTTCGGGACAGGTGCTGTGGGTATCCGTAGCCACCCTTTTACGGCGCCGGTCAGACCGTTCTGTAGACTGTTGCGAGGCCGTGCTGCTCGATATTTCGCCGCGGGTCGCCAGTGCCCATTCGCTGACCCGGACCAACGCAGCGCTCACCGCGATGGTCGAGGCTGTCAAGCGGATCGCCCAGTCACCTTCACCGCAGGCGATCTATGAGGCGGTCTGCGAGACCTTGTCGGGCGTCGGCGGCTATCCCCTGGCCTGGATCGGTATTCCCGATCCCGGGCGTGCGGGCGGCATTCAGACCGCTGCAGCGCGGGGTTCCGCGAGGGGATTTCTCGACGAGATAGCGTTGCGGTGGTCGGACTCGCCAGAGGGGCAGGGGGTGACCGGGCGTGCCCTGCGGTTTGGCGCCACACAGTCGCTGGCGCAGGTTGATCCCAGTGCTTACCCGCCGGCGTGGGACGGTCCGCTGCGCCACTGGGCGGTACGCTCGGCGCTGTCGGTACCGATCCGGGCCGCCGGCGATGTGGTGGCTGCGCTGACACTGTACTCGTCCGAAGAGACAGCGTTTGGTAAGCGCGAACGGATGGTCATTGAAGCGCTGGCCGAGGACATCGGCGATGCCCTGGCAGCCTGCAGTACCCGCCAGCGCCTGCATGAGTCCGAGTCCTCGCGCGACCAGGCCCTGCTTAGTCTGCGTGAGGCCTTGCTGGCCTCGGTCACTACGCTGGCCCGTTGCGTGGAAAAGCGCGATCCGTACACTGCCGGCCATCAGCAACGAGTCGCACAAATCGCGGTTCAGATCGGAGTCGAGCGGGGTTATGGGCTGGATCGGCTGGAAGGGCTGCGGATCGGTGCGCTGCTGCACGATGTCGGCAAAATCGGTGTGCCGGCCGAAATCCTGTCCAAGCCAGGTCGCCTCAATGCGGCCGAGCTGGGAATCATCCGGGCCCATGCCGACATCGGTTACGAGGTGATGCGTGACATGGCGTTTCCGTGGCCGGTCGATCGGATGATCCATGAGCATCACGAACGTCTCGACGGCAGCGGCTATCCACGCGGTTTGCGCGGCGATTACATCAGCGAGGATACCCGTATCGTCACCGTAGCCGATGTCTATGAGGCGATGATCGCCCATCGGCCATACCGGCCGGGACTGCCAGCGGCGGCGGCGGTCGCGGAACTCGAGCGTGGCCGTGGTGTGTTGTACGATCCGGCCGTCGTCGACGCCTGGTTCGCGTGCCTGCGGCGCACCGATTCCGGGTTTGGTGGCCAAGCGTCTCCGTAGCGGTCAGAATTCCGCAAACACATGCGGTAGCTGCTCGGCCGGGCCGATCCGGAAACCGCTATCGGTGTCGGCGGCCTGCCGGGCGAAACCGAATCCGGTGTTGTGTTCAGCATGAATCCGGTACAGTGATTCGCCGGTGCGGACGGTTTCGCCCAGCTTCTTCAGCAGATCGACACCTGCCCCTTTATCCATAGGCGCGCCGGCCAGCCGGGCGATTCGCGCGAGCCGCAGATTGTCGATCGCGATCACGGTGCCGTCGCTTGGGGCACCGATCTCCGCTTGCAGCGTTCCTGGGGCAAAGGGTCGGGCTTGCCGGCCCTGGGCTTCGATGATGCGCTGCATCTTGGCGAGCGCCCGGCCCGATTCCAGGATCTCACGGGCGATCCGGTAACCGTCGCCACCGCGCACGTCGGGATCGAATTCGATGATGCGCCCGGCCAGTCGTAAAGCCTTTTCCCGCAGGTCGGTGGGGGCCTGCGGTGCGTTTTCCAGCACCTGCATGACATCGCGCGCTTCCAGCACCGGCCCGATGCCGCGCCCGACCGGCTGGCGGCCGTCGGTGATGACCACTTCCAGATGCAGGCCCAGCCGGCCACCGACATATTCGAACAGCTTGCGCAACTTCACGGCGCTGCGCATCTGGCGTACCTTGGCACTGGGACCGACCGGAATGTCGATCAGCAGATGGGTCGATCCGGCGGCCAGCTTCTTGGACAGGATGGAGGCCACCATCTGGCCGCGGGAATCGATGCCAAGCGGCCGCTCGACCGAGATCAGCATATCGTCCGCCGGTGCCAGCCGCGCGGTACCGCCCCAGGCCAGGCAGCCGCGTTCCAGTCGTACGATATGATCGAGCGCTTCCGGCGACAGTTCGACCTGCGCCAGCACTTCCATGGTGTCGGCGGTGCCGGCCGGCGAGGTGATGGCGCGACTCGAGGTCTTGGGAATCAGCATGCCGTGGGCGGCCACGATCGGCACCACCAGCATCGAGGTGCGGTTGCCCGGAATGCCGCCGATGCAGTGCTTGTCGGCCATCACCGGTTCATTCCAGCGCAGCCGTTCACCGCTGTCCAGCATGGCGCGGGTGAGGGCATAGACCTCGTCGCGGTCCATGCCGGTCTCCTGAGTGGCGACCAGAAACGCAGCCATTTCCATCTTGGAATAGCGGCTGTTGGCGACGTCGTCGATGATGGCCCGGTAGTCCGGCGGTTCCAGCCGCTCACCGTTGATCTTGCGGCGCACGGCGTCCATCGACGCCGGCGGCTCGGCCTGTGCGACCCGGACCCGGCAGCCCTCCTCGGCACCCAGCTGGGCGAAGGCTTGTTCCGACAGGCCGAGTTCATCGGGGTTGAGCAGGGTAGCGTCGTCGACCACATTGAGCACCGCCAGAATCGGATGGCCGTCCCGGCGAATCTCGATCTTGGCCAGAGCCTGGAAACCCTCGGCGCGGTACAGCGGGCAGTCACGATGCAGGAAGGCGACATTCTCGCGGTAGGTGTCAATGGCCAGGCGGCGCAGCCGCAACCGGTCGTTGGGCAGTGTATCAGCGTCGCCGCCGCCGGCGGATTGGCTAGCGCTCATGCGAAATTCAGTTGACCTCGGTTGCTGCCGCGGTATGCTCGGATCGTTGAGTATAGATAAAGGCCGACGCGCAGAGAAAGCCACATGGAGCTGCCAGTGTTGGGTGCTACGGGAGAGGTCACCGCCGCGGGCGATCTGTTGCGGTTCAACGCCTGCCGCGGCGAACGGATCGATCCGGTGCGCCTCTACTACCATGACTTCCTTTCGCCAGGCGAGACAACATGACGGTTCGCAATCTGCGCTATCTGTTCGAGCCCGCATCGGTTGCCCTGATCGGGGCCAGTCGGCGGCCCAATGCGCCCGGCACCCGGTTGCTGGCCAATCTGCGCGCGGCTGGCTATGGCGGCACGCTGTATGCCGTCAACCCCAAGTACGACGAGCTGGATGGCCTGCGCTGTTATCCGGACGTGGCCTCGTTGCCGGTGACGCCCGAACTGGCGGTGATCGTGACACCGGCACCGACCGTAGCCCGCCTGGTCAAGCAACTGGCCGAACGTGGCTGTCGCGCTGCCGTCGTGGTCAGCGGCGGGCTCAGTAGCGACACCGGGCGGCGCGGGCGACGCCGCGGGCTGGTTATGTTAAAGGTCGCCCGGCCCAGCAGATTCCGCTTACTGGGGCCGGAAAGTCTCGGCCTGATCGTGCCGCCGATCGGGCTCAATGCGAGTTGTGCGCATTTGACGCCAAAGCCGGGCCGGCTGGCTCTGGTGGCCCAGTCCGGAGCGGTGCTGACGGCCATGATCGACTGGGCGGCGGACAAGGACATTGGGTTCTCCAAACTGGTCTCGCTCGGCGCCAAGGCCGATGTGGACTTCGGTGATGTGCTCAACTATCTGGCCGATGATCGTGGCACCGATGCCGTGCTGCTGTACATCGAATCGATCCAGCATGCCCGCAAGTTCATGTCAGCGGCGCGGGCGGCCGCCCGGGTCAAACCTGTCATCGTACTCAAAGCGGGGCGTGGGGCCGTGGTCCCGGAGGGCGCCTTGTTCGGGGCGGACCAGATCTATAATGCCGCGTTTGAACGCGCGGGTCTGCTGCGGGTGTACTCGGTGGCGGAGCTGTTCGACATGGCTGAGTTGCTGGCGCATTCGCGTCTGTTGCGCGGCTCCCGGCTGGCGATTCTCACCAACAGCGGCGCGATGGGTGCGCTGGCTGAGGATGTCCTGGTCGGCGGCGGCGGCCGGCTGGCTGAACTCGGCGCTGACAGCAAACGTTTGTTGCAGGCGGTCCCCGGGGTACGCGAATCCAGCACCAATCTGATCGATGTCGCCACCGATGTCGAGCCGCAAAACTACGCCGCGGCGCTGCGTGTGCTGCTGGACGAGCGCGCCGTCGATGCCGTGCTGGCGGTGCACTGCCCGGTGGCCGGTATCGCCAGTGAGACAGTGGCCGAAAGTGTCATCGATGCGGCAGCAGGGCAGCGCAAGCTGTTGCTGGTTAGTTGGGTGGGCAGCGCGACCCAGGGCAGCAGCCGCACCTTGTTTGCCGACCACCATATTCCCTGCTACGCGAGTCCCGATGAAGCGACCCAGGCCTTTCTGCAGCTGATGCGCTACCGTCGCAACCAGGAACTGCTGATCGAGACGCCGCCCACGGTATCCGACCGGTTCAACTGCGATAGCGCAGCAGCCGGCCGGATCATCGACGGAGCCCTGGCCGATGGCCGTGACTGGCTGCTCGGCAGCGAGGTGCGCCAGCTCATGCTGGCCTACGCTATCCCGATGGTGGCCACCGAACACGCCGCTGACGCTGAGCAGGCCGCGGCGGCCGCGGCCCGGTTACGAGAACCGGTGGCGCTCAAGATCGCCTCGCCCGACATCGCCTATAAGTCGGCTGTCGGCGGGGTGATTCTCGACCTGCAGGGTCCGGATCAGGTGGAAGTGGTGGCATTGGGCATGCACGAGCTCATGCGGCGTCGCTTTCCGCAGGCCCGCATCGAGGGGTTCACGGTGCAGCCGATGGTGCGCTGGCCGTGGGCACTGGAGTTGCAGTTGGGTGTCATGGCTGACGCGCTGTTCGGCCCGTTGCTGATCTTCGGGCATGGCGGGACTGCCGCCGAGGCTTTGGGTGACCGTGCGGTGGCGCTGCCGCCGCTCAACCTGAAACTGGCCCACGAACTGATTGAACGTACCCGGGTGGCCCGTTTGCTGGCGGGCTATCGCGGCCAGCCGCCGGCCGATGTCGAGGCCGTGGCCTTGTGCCTGATAAAGCTGTCGCAACTGGTTGCGGATCAGGACCGGCTGGCGGCGATAACCATCAATCCACTGCTGGTCTCGGCCCGTGGTGTGCTGGTGATGGATGCCCGGGTGCGGCTCAGCCGCGAGCCGGTAAGTGGTGCCGACCGCCTGGCGATCCGGCCGTATCCGACCACGCTGGAAGAGTCTCTGGACCTGCCGGACGGGCGTACCCTGTTGCTACGGCCGATCCGGGCCGAAGACGAGCCGGCATTGCAGCAGTTCGTCGAGCGGCTCAACCCGGAGGAGATCCGGCTGCGGTTTCACCATCCACTCAAGGTGATGGATCACAAGCTGGCAGCGCGCCTGACCCAGCTCGATTATGATCGCGAAATGGCGCTGGCGCTGACCGATCCGGCCGGTGCCATCCATGCGGTGGTCCGGTTCAGTGCCGATCCTGACCGCCGGTGTGCCGAGTACGCCATCATCGTGGGTCACGAGCTGGCGGGCATGGGGCTGGGGCTGCTGTTGATGCAGCGGATTATTGACTATGCCCGCAGCCAGTCGGTCGGTGAGTTGTACGGCTCCGTGCTGAGGGAGAACGAGGCCATGCTGGGGTTGTGCCGCAAGCTCGGTTTCCTGCTCGAGCGCCACCCTGACGGTGCTGGCCTGGTGCTGGCCCGGCTGCCGCTGAGCCGGGATAATCAAAAAGCGGTTTGATTTACGTCAAGGTCTTTTGGCGCGGCGTGTGCTCTGATACGCCTGTGTTCCACAGGACGGTGATTCGGAGTATCAGGAATGAACGATACAGCGGTGAGCGGACGCGTTGCCGGGGCTGGAGTACCAGGCACTGAGGTCAAGGTATGGGATCCGCTGGTACGGCTAGCGCATTGGCTGCTGGTGATTGGCTTCACCGTGGCTTACTTCAGCGGCGACGACGGCAAGGCGTTGCATGTGTGGGCCGGCTACGGTGTTGCCGCCATAGTGCTGATTCGCATCGTCTGGGGGCTGGTCGGGCCGCGGCGCGCGCGCTTCAGCGACTTCATTTACAATCCGCTGACGGTGCTGGCCTATCTGCGTGATCTGGTGCTGTTCCGGGCCCGGCGTTATATCGGCCATAGCCCGGCGGGCGGCGCCATGGTGGTGCTGCTGCTGGTTAGCCTGGCGGTGACCGTTTGGTCCGGGCTGTCGCTATATGCGGTCGAGGACAACGCCGGCCCACTGGCGGGTCTGGTGGCCCAGGCGGCACCGGGTGCGCCGGCCGTGGTGGCACCGGCCCGGGCCGACGAAGACGAGGCTGGCGAGCGCGGTGAGGCCGGGGAGGACATGTGGGAAGAACTGCACGAATTCTTCGCCAACCTCACCCTGTTCCTGGTCATCGTCCATATCGGCGGCGTATTGCTGGCCAGCATGGTGCACCACGAAAACCTGGCGCGGGCGATGGTCACCGGACGCAAACGTGGTGGCGGCGGCGACGACGGTTCCTAGTCGTCGGATGAGTCGTTCGGTTCGTCACGCAGCAGCCGGTCGATCTTGTCGAGCTGGCTGCTGTGGCAGGCGATGAGCAGCTCGTCGCCTGCCACCAGGGCGCCGTCGGGGGCCGGAAACAGCACCTGGTCGCTACGGTAGAGGCACACCACACGGCTCTGCCTGGGCAACGGTAGCACCTCGTTCAGGTTGCCGCTGTGGGTCTTGTCCACCACCAGGCTGCGCAGCCGCAGGTTGCCGCGGATCAGGCCGATCAGCTCCGGCTGATCGCGGCCCTCGGCGATGTCGCCGAGATGCTGGGCCATGGCCCGGTCCGGCACGATCACATCATGCAGGCTGAGCTCGGCGCAAATGTGTTCGAACTCCTGGTCCTCGATTTTGGTAATCACCCGGCTGAACCCGAGGGAGCGGCCGACCAGGCTGGCGATGATGTTGGCCTGGTCGTTGCCGGTCAGGCAAAACAGCAGGTCGGTATCGCCGGGGCCGGCCTCGGCCAGCACCGCAGGGCGGGTACCGTCACCGTGCAGGAAGCCGCAGTCCAGCTGCTCGGCGAGTTCGTCGATGCGATCGCGTTCGCGTTCGATAATCACCACCTGATGGCCGTGCTGGCTCAGCAGCCGTGCGGTGGCCAGCGCCAGATGGCTGGCACCCAAGAGCACTGCTTTCATTGCCGACCCTCCCGCTTGCTAAACCAGGTACCAGGATAAAGCAGGATCAGCACGGCGACGATTTCCAGCCGGCCCATTACCATGTCCACGCATAGCAGCAGCTTAAGGTCGGGCGCCAGCCCGGGACCGGTGATGCCGCTGGAGAGGCCCGCCGTGGCGGTGGCCGAGCTGACCTCGAACAGCGCGTCCAGCGCCGGGTAGCCATGCAGCAGAAACCCCAGCCAGGAGGCCAGCACCACGGCGCCATACAGCAGCACCAGGCCCAGCGTGGCGCGAATCTCGTCGTCGTCCAGGCGATGGCCTGCGGCACTGGGGTAGACCACGGCGCGCGCTGGCAGGCTGGGGCGGATGATGGTCAGTTGCAGCAGCCGCAGCACGATCAACAGCCGGGTGATCTTGAACCCGCCGGCGGTCGAGCCGACGTCGCCGCCGATCAGCATGGCCACGCTCAGGGCCAGCTTGGCGGCGGCCGGCAGCTGATGGATCGACGTGGTGGCGAATCCGGCGGTGGTCTGCGCCGACAGCGCCAGCAGCGGTGCCTGTCGCAGCGCATCGGTCCAGCGCCAGCCGGCGGTCAGCAGCGCCGCGGCAACGATCAGGGCCGTCAGCAGGGCGGAGAGTAGCAAACCCCGCAGACCGGCGTCGGTCAACACCCCTCGCCAGTCGCGTTGCTGCAGCCGGTGGTAAAGTTGAAACGACACGGCGCCGGCCAGGCTCAGCAGCAGCGTAGCGCACTGCAGCGGCAACCCGCCGAAGCCGGCCAGACTGGCGTCGTGTTCCGAGAAGCCACCCGTGGACACGGCCGCCAGCGCATGCAGCAGGGCGCCGCGCGGGCTGGCGCCCAGCAGCCAGAGCAGGGCAATCCCCAGCGCGGTCAGCAGCACGTAGACCCTGAGCACAAAGCGGGCCCAGCCGCGCATGCCACCCGGACTGCGATCGTTGCCCGCGCCGAGCACCCCGAGACGGCGGGTGAGGGCGCCGGGCGGCAGCAGAGCCAGTGCCAGGACCACGATCACCAGCCCGCCGTACCATTGCAGCCAGGCCCGGGCGAACAGGAAGCTGAACGATCGCCCCCCGATCTGCTGCAGCGTCGACAACCCGGTAGTAGTGACCCCGGAGACAGCCTCGAACAGGGCATCCAGCGGGCTCAACCCGGCCGCCATGAACGGCCAGGTCATGGCCAGTGCCGCACTGGTAAAGATCATGACCCCGATCAGCAGGGTCTCGTTGAGCTGGGGCACCGCGTTGCTCGGCTGGCGCCCCAGCCAGTAGCCGAGCGCGCCGGTCACCATGGCAAGCACTGCATAGCGGCCGGCGGCGGTCGGTTCCCCCGCTGCAATGGCGACCACGGCCGGGACGGCTACCAGTAGGGCGAGCGAGCGGCACAGCTCGCCGTAGTACTTGAAAACGACACGCGGCCGTATCGCCTGGGCCAGCGCTCCGACCGCAGCCTCGCTCACAGTCGTGGTTCAGCCAGCGCGCGCGAGGCGTTGTTGCAGATAGCGGATGCCGCCGTTGACGGTGGCCAGCCGGTAATAGTCGCCTTCGGGGATGGCGACCCCACTGGCGCGTCCCAGTGCGGCCACGAAGTTGATGTAATCCATCGAATCGAGCTCAATCTGGTCACGGAACAGGTGGTCCGGATCGAGCCTGTCCAGATCAGCCTCCGGCGCGACCTCGGCCAGTGCCTGTAGAATCAGCGTGCGGAGCCGGTCATCAGACATGGTTGTGCTCCCGGCAAGGTTGGTTGGGTTCAGACCGTGTGCAGGTAGGCCTGGTATTCGACATCGCTGATGCGGCTGGCCAAGGTCGCCTGTTCCTGGCGTTTACAGGCGCTGAACAGGCGCTGATAGTCGCTCCCAAAGGCCTCGGCGACGAATTCGGAGCGCTCGAAAGCCTGTAGCGCCTGTTCCCAGCTATGCGCCAGACCGTTAGCGTCATCCCGGTAAGCATTGCCGCGCGTCGCCGGCGGTGGTTCCAGGGCATTGACGATGCCGTGCCAGGCGCCGGCCAGCAGTGCCGCCAGCACCAGATAAGGATTGGCGTCGGCACCGGCGACCCGCTGTTCGATACGGGCCGCCGGGCCATGGCTCTCGGGCAGGCGCAGGGCCGTGGTGCGGTTGTCGTGGCCCCAGCTAAGGCTCAGCGGGGCATGGCTGCCAGCCTGAAAGCGGCGATAGGAATTGGCATGCGGGGCCAGCAGCGCCATGCAGTCCGGCAGCGTCGCCAGCAGCCCGGCAATGGCCTGTTGCCGGATACGATCGCCGCTGGGGACGTAACTGTCGAACAGGTTGACGCCGCTGTCGTTCAGCAGGCTGAAGTGTACGTGCATGCCGTTGCCGGCGCTGCCGCCGTAGGGTTTGGCCATGAAGGTGGCTCCCAGGCCATGGGACCGGCTGACGCCTTTGATGGCACGTTTCAGCAGCAGGGCGTGCTCGGCGGCGCGCAGTGCATCGGGCACATGCTGCAGATTGACTTCGAACTGGCCCGGAGCATTTTCGGCGATCACCGTGTCGCTGGGAATGTCCTGCTGACGGCAGGCGTCGGCGATGGCGCTCAGCACCGGCTCGAACTGCTGCAGCTCGTCCATACCGTAAAGCTGGGGATCGCTCAGCCGCGCCCCGCGGTGTGGCGCCAGCGGCGGCTGTGGGCCGCCCGCCGGAGTGGCGTCGCGGTCGAGCAGATGGAACTCCAGCTCGGTGGCCAGTACCGGGGTCCAGCCACGCGTCTGGTAGCGTGCCAGCACCCGGGCCAGAACCTGACGCGGATCGCCGAAGAACGGTCGGCCGTCGCTCTCATACATGGTGAGCAACACCTGCCGGGCGGGCCGTTGCAGCCACGGCACCGGATGCAGCGTCTGGCTGACCGGGCGGCAGACGCCATCATTGTCGCCGGTGTCGAACACCAGCCCGCTGGCGGGTACGTCGCGGCCCCAGATATCCAACACGCAGGCTGAACGGGGCAGCCGCAGGCCATCCTGAAACAGCTTGGCGCGCGCCTCCAGCGGCAGCCATTTGCCGCGCAGGACGCCGTTGATATCGGCCAGCATGGCCTCGATGATCCCGCCCTGATGTGTCTCAGCATCCATGTCAGTAACCTGTCGGTGGGGTTTGGCCGTCCAGCGTCAGCAGTGGTCGGTAGCAGTCCGGCCGGCGATCGCGGAACAGCCCCCAGCTGGCGCGGGCCGACTGTATAGCGGCCAGATCGAAGCGCTGTACCAGGACGGTTTCTTCGCTGCGGTCGGCCTCGGCGACCTTGGCGCCGGTATGATCGGTGATGAAGGACGAGCCATAGAAGGTGAGACTGAGATCGGGCCGGTCCTGGCTGTATTCGGTGCCGATACGGTTGGCGGCGACCAGCGGCACCATGTTGGCGGCAGCATGGCCCTGCATGGTGCGCTGCCAGTGGCCGGCGGAGTCCAGCCCGGGGGCCTGCGGCTCGGAGCCGATGGCGGTCGGGAACAGCAATAGCTCGGCCCCCAGCAGCGCCAGGCAGCGGGCCGTTTCCGGGAACCACTGATCCCAACAGATACCAAGGCCGATCCGGCCATAACCCGTGTCCCAGACCCGGAATCCCGTATCGCCCGGATTGAAGAACTGTTTCTCCTGGTAGCCCGGGCCATTGGGAATGTGACTCTTGCGATAACATCCCAGTACCCGGCCGTCGGCGTCGATCATGGCCACGCTGTTGTAGTGCGCGTTGTTGGCCCGCTCGAAAAAGCTGAACGGCAGTACCACCGCCAGTTCTCGGGCCAGCGCCTGAAACCGCGCCAGCACCGGATGATCGCCCAGCGGACGGGCCAGCCGGAAATGACTCGCGCTCTGATCGACGCAGAAATACGGCGTCTCGAACAATTCCTGCAGCAGCACGATCTGCGCGCCCTGGGCCGCAGCCCGGCGCACCAGCTGTTCGGCCCGCTCGATATTGGCCGTAATGTTCCAGCTGCAGGCCATCTGGGCCGCGGCGACGGTAACTTCAGTCATTTACGCGCGTCTCGTTCGCCGGCTGTTGTTGGGTGATACAGTGAATATTACCCCCTCCGACGACAATGTCACGTCCGTCGACGACCACCACGGTCCGTTGCGGGAACAGCGCCTGCAGGGTCTCACGGGCGGGAATATCCTGTCGGGTCGCAAAGCCGGGCATGATCACGGCGTCGTTAGCCAGGTAGAAATTGACATAAGAGCAGGCCAGTCGCAGGCCGTCGGCAGACATGGCCGGCGGCTGCTCCAGCTCGCTAACCTCGAGCCGGCGGCCGGTGGTGTCGGTGCTGGCGCGCAACAGTTCCAGATTGGCCTGCAGGGCCGGGTGATTGGCATCGTGCGGATCGTGGCTGGCCAGCGCCACCACCCGGCCCGGCGCCACGAAGCAGGCCAGATTGTCGATATGACCATCGGTATGGTCGTCGACCAGGCCGCGCTCCAGCCACAGTAGCCGGTCGACTCCGAGATAGTCCCGCAGGCGGACTTCGATGGCAGCCTGGTCGAGTCCCGGGTTGCGGTTTGGATTGAGCAGGCATTCGCGCGTGGTGAGTAAGGTGCCGGCGCCGTCGACGTGAATCGAGCCGCCCTCCAGCACCATATCCGGTGCCAGGCGCGGTAGCCCAAGCTGTTCCAGGATGAAACCCGCCAGGTGACGGTCGTTGCCGTGCGGAAAACGCCCGCCCCAGCCGTTGAACGCCCAGTCGATACCGGCCAGCCTGCCGTCTCCGGCACGCACGAAGGTCGGCCCGGCATCGCGCATCCAGGAATCATCGAGCGGGAAATCCAGCAACTCGACGGGGTGGCCCAACAACTGACGGGCACGGCGGCGGGCCTGCGGATGCACCACCATGGTGACCGGTTCAAACTGAGCGATGGCATTGGCGACCGCGGCGTAAGCACGCTCGGCGCGCTCGATCCCGTCCGGCCACAGTGCCCGGTTGGCCGGCCAGGCCATCCAGCAGCGCTCATGGGGTTGCCACTCGGCCGGCATGCGCCAGCGCGTGCGGTCAGCCATCCACAGTTCCTCTCCGGCGTCAAAAAACCAACCATAGCAGGGTCGGTTGTGACTCTGCCATGGTGGCATGATCTCAGGCCGAAGGCGTCTCCAGCTTGCCCCGCATGAAGGCGTAATACAGGATCGGGATCACCACCAGGGTCAGCACGGTCGAAATCAGCATGCCAAAGATCATCGAGATCGCCAGGCCGCTGAAAAATGGGGTCGTCGAGGATGAACAGCGCACCCAGCATCGCCGCCAGCGCGGTCAGAATGATGGGCCGGGCACGTACCGCGCCGCTGCGTATCACCGCCTCCTGCAACGAGGCTCCGTGCGCCAGCTCGCTGTTGATGAAGTCCACCAGCAGGATCGAGTTGCGCACGATGATGCCGGCCAGCGCGATCATGCCGATCATCGAGGTCGCGGTGAACTGGGCGCCCGAGCAGCGCGTGGCCGGGCATGACGCCGATGATGGTCAGCGGGATCGGCGCCATGATGATCAGCGGCACCCGGTAGGAGCGGAATTGCGCCACCACCAGCAGGTAGATCAGCATCAGGCCGACCGAATAGGCGATGCCCATGTCGCGGAAGGTATCGTAGGTGATCTGCCACTCGCCGTCCCATTTCAGACTGTAGTGGCTGGTGGTGTCATGAGGCTGGCTGATGAAATTCTGCTGCAGCGGCCCGCTGGGCGTATTCAGATGGCGCAGCTTGCGGTAGATATCGGCCATGCCATACAGCGGACTGTCCAGCGGGCCGGCCATGTCACCCACCACATAGACCACTGGCAGCAGGTCCTTGTGGTAGATCCACTGCTGGCGGACACTGCGCTGGACGTCGACCAGTTCTGAGAGCGGCACCAGATTGCCGCTGTTGCCGCGTACCCGCAGGCTCAGCAGGTTCTGCAGGTCGGCGCGGTCGGCGTTGTCGAAGCGCAGCCGGATCGGTACCGGATATTTCGCGTTGGTGGTGTGCAGGTAGGTGACATTCTGGCCGTGCAGTGCCGCCTGCAGATCCGTCGCGACCTGTTGCTGGTCGACTCCCAGCAATGCAGCCTTCTGACGGTCGACGTGGACGATATCGCGCGGCGCGGCGGCGGTGACCGAATCGTCGATATCGACGATATCCGCGGTCCCGGCGAAGGCCTTGCGGACCTCCTTGGCCAGCGCGATCTGGCCGGAGTAGTCGGGCCCGTAGACTTCCGCCACCAGCGGCGCCTGCACCGGTGGACCCGGTGGCACCTCGACCACCTTGACGTTGGCGTCGAAGCGCTTGCCGATTGCCTGCAGCGGCCCGCGCACGGCGCGGGCGATGTCGTGGCTCTGGCGGCTGCGCTGGTGTTTGTCGATCAGATTGACCTGGATGTCGAACCCTGGTAGGGCTCGCTGCGCAGGTAGTACTGGCGCACCAACCCGTTGAAATTGATCGGCGCATGGGTGCCGGCATAAGTCTCGTAGTCCGTCACTTCAGGGACTGTCTTCAGATACTGGCCGAGCGCATTCAGCACCCGTGCGGTCTGCTCCAGCGGCGTGCCTACCGGCATGTCCACCACGACCTGAAACTCGGACTTGTTGTCGTAGGGCAGCATTTTCAACACCACCAGCTGGAAGTAAGCCAGGCTCACCGAGGCGCCGATCAGCACCACAATCACCAGCGTCAGCAGATAGCGCCAGGGCCGGCCCTTGTTACCGCGCAGAAAGGGCAGCAGCATGGCCCGGAACAGGCGGTAGCTGACACTGCCGGCCTGGGGCGTGTCCTCGAGCGCGGTGTCGTGGTGATGATGCGCGTTGCGCACCACCTTGTAGGTCAGCCAGGGCGTGAACACGAACGCTACGATGAGCGAGATCAGCATGCCGGTGCTGGCATTGATCGGAATCGGGCTCATGTACGGCCCCATCAGGCCGGTGACGAAGGCCATGGGCAGCAGCGCGGCGATCACCGTCAAGGTCGCCAGAATGGTGGGGCCGCCGACCTCGTCGACCGCGCGCGGAATGGCATCGCAGCAGGTGGCGCCCGCCGAGGCTGCATGTGGCGGTGGATGTTCTCCACCACCACGATGGCGTCGTCGACCAGAATGCCGATGGAGAAGATCAGCGCGAACAGCGAAACCCGGTTAAGCGTAAAGCCCCAGGCCCAGGATGCGAACAAGGTGATGGCCAGGGTCAGGCACCACCGCAAGGCCGACGATGATCGCCTCCCGCCACCCCAGTGCCAGCAGCACCAGCACCACCACGGCGGAAGTGGCGAAGATCAGCTTGCCGATCAGCTTGTGGGCCTTGGCGGCGGCGGTAGTGCCGTAATCACGGGTGACCGTGACATGGACGCCGGCGGGAATCAGCGTGCCTTGCAACTGGTGGACCCGGGCGATGACCTGGTCGGCGATGTTGACGGCATTGATCCGGGCTTCTTCGCGATGGCCAGGGTCACCGCCGGGTATTGACCGGCGTCCGATGCCTACCCTGGATGCTGCCGGGCCACTGCCGATCCGCACCGTGTCGCGCGGTTGTTCGGGACCGAGGCGCACCTCGGCGACGTCACTGAGGTACATCGGCGCGCCATGGTGCAGGCCCACCACCAGTTGCGCGATTTCGGACGGTGTGCACAGGAAACTGCCGGCCTGAACCGCAATAGTCCGTGTTGTCACGCACCAGGTCGCCGGCGTCGCGTGGAGGCATTGGCGGCCAGCAGCGCGCGGCGCAGATCGCCCAGCGATAAACCGTAGCCGGCCAGGCGTACCGGGTCGGGCTGCACCCCACCACCTGCTGCGGGGCCCCGAGCGTGTAGATGTCGCGGGTGCCGGGTATCCGCTTGAGTTCGGCTTCCAGCGTGTGCGCGACTGGCCCAGCTCGGTGGCGCCGCGGTGCGGGTCCGGCGTCCACAGAGTCAGCGACACGATAGGCACGTCATCGATGCCCTTGGGCTTGACCAGAGGCTGGCCGGCGCCCAGGTTGGCCGGCAGGAAATCCTGATTGGAATAGACTTTGTTGTACAACCGCACCAGGGCCTGGGTACGCGCCTCGCCGACCTTGAACTGGACGCTCAACACCGCCATGCCGGGCTGTGACACGGAATAGACGTGCTTGACTCCGGCGATCTCCGAAAGTACTTGCTCGGCGGGAATGCTAATCTGTTGTTCGACCTCCTTGGCCGTGGCGCCCGGAAAGGGCACGAACACGTTGGCGAAGGTGACGTCGATCTGCGGCTCTTCCTCCTGCGGTGTTACCAGGACGGCGAATACCCCCAGCAGCAGGCCCACCAGTGCCAGCAGCGGCGTAATGGCGTTGTTCTGGAAGCGCTTGGCGAGCGCACCCGCGAGGCCTAGCCGCTGACTCATTGTGGCGCCTCCGCGGTCTGCTGACGGTGCAGTTCCCGGGCCGCGGCAAGCGGTTCAACGGCGACCCGTTCGCCGGGATCCAGGCCGGCCAGGATTTCGAGGCGCGCGTCTGGCAGCGCCTCGCCGACCCGGACCTGACGGAACTCCACCCGGCCTTGCTTGCCGACCACATAGACCGCGCTGAGCTCGCTGCGCTGCACCAGGGCTTGCTGGGGGATGACAAGGCGGGCTGACTTGCCCTCGACGAAAGCTACCTTGAGAAACATGCCGGGATAGATGCCGGCCAGCTTGGGCGGCAGGTTGACCCGGACCTTGAAGACGTTGCTCTGGGGGTCAGCGTAGGGGAAGAAAGTCAGTCCGGTGGCCGCGATCCGCTTGCCGTCGGGCAGTAACACGTGAGCGTCGGCTTGGGCGCGGACCGCCGCGATCTGGCGTTGCGGAACATCGGCCACCACCCGCAGGTGGTCGAGCGAAAAGCCGCTCAACAGCGGTGCGCCGGGCTGCACCGACTCGCCCAGAGAGATGAAACGCTGACGGACAATGCCCGAATAAGGCGCCCGGATAACGGTCTTGTCGAGTTCTTCCTGGGCCGACTTGACCCGCGCCTGGCTGGCCTGCAACTGCGCCTGGGCGGCCTGCAGCTTAGCGCGGGCGGCGTCGTAATCGGCCTGGGAACTGATCTTGCGCCGGAACAAGTTGTTGATGCGCTGGAACGCAGCCTGGGCCTCGCTGAGCTGGGCCTGAGCCTCCTCCTGCCCGGCCTGGGCCTGTTCCAGGGCGGCCTGCTGATCAGCGTCGCGTAGCCGGACGATGACACTGCCCTGTTTGACGTAATCGTTGACGTCGGCCAGGATTTGCTGCACCCGGCCGCTGGTCTGGGCCGATACGGTACTTTGATCAACGGGTTCCACGGTCCCGGTAAGTACCAGATTGCGAGGCAGTTCGAGTTTTTGTACAGGAGCGGTCTTGAGCGCAGGCTGGGCCTGGGCCGCCAGGGTCAGGACGACCATCACCATTCCCGCAGGCATCCACCGCAGACGACCGAATTGAGGTACCGAGATCCGCATGTCAGCTCAGCTCCAGAGATAGAATCGCAATATTATTAGAATATACTAAATTACAAAAAACTAATATTCAACGCCTGATTCGCTCAGGCTAGCGTGATTGTCGGCGGCCGTCGCTACGTAGTTTCCGCAATGCAGCTACGTGCTATTGCGAATTTCCGCTGCAGCCATCATCCGGCACTATGGAGCCTAGTCAACGAAGTCTGTGCCAAGGGGGTAGCCGTGTCGGACAAAACCGTCAGCATCGTCGAAACAAACGCGACCACGCCGGCCTGCAGCGGTGCCCATCTGTGCCTGTGCGGCGGCGCCGGCCAAGTGACCCAGCGGGCTATGCAACCGAGCCTTCGCCAGGGGCGGGTGGTGGAGCGCGGCCAGCGACTGTTCGATCTGGGCGAGCCCTTCCGCGCACTCTATGCAGTTCGTTCGGGTTCGGTAAAAGTTTACACCCTCAGCGACGAAGGCGAGGAACAGGTCCTGGGATTCTATCTGCCCGGCGAGATTCTGGGGCTGGCGGCGATCGATCGGGGCTACCACGATTGCGGTGCGGTGGCGCTGGAAACCAGCAGTATCTGTGAACTGCCGTTCGGGCGGCTGGAGCAGCTCAGCTCGGATGTGCCGGAAATCCAACAGCGGCTGTATCGTATCTACGCCCGCGAGATCGCGCGTGATCATGCCCAGTTGCAGTGTCTTGGCAAGCACAGTGCGGAACAGCGTCTGGCGCATTTTCTGATCAACCTGTCGGCACGCTTTGCCGCGCGCGGGTATTCAGCGGACGAATTCCATCTCAGCATGTCGCGCCACGATATCGGTAACTACCTCGGACTGGCCCTGGAGACAGTGAGCCGGCTCCTGGCGCGCTTCCAGAATCAGGGCCTGCTGGCGGTCAACCGGCGTCACGTTCGCATCCTCAATCGAGCCGCCTTGCGGGTACTGAGCGGTATCAGCGATTCGGCCGAAAGCCCGCGCAAAGTCCACTAGCACAAGCGTGCGCCGCGCCAGTGCCGCTATCGTTCCGGTGCTGCGCGGGATATGTTGACGCAGGCTCCTTTTGTCCGCACGGCCCGCTTCCCTGTCCGGGTCTTGACAACAGACTGCCGGGAACCAGTCGGCACCGGGCTGCCTGGTTCAGATTGGCGTGTCGGGCTCCATTTTGACGCCGGAATTGGTTCAACGTGGTTTTCTGCCGTAGCGGCGCGCGCTATCCTGAAACACCTTGCTGATATGAGTTGATTCCGATCCGGGTTGCGCGGAATCGCGCCGGCGTGATTTGTCGCGGGGCAATGAATCGGACAGTTGACTTTTCACCGGTTGGAGTAACGATGCGATGAGTAGTCCGGCTGATGCCAGGGTCAAAGTGACCCCGCGCAAATTCTCCGGTGAGTTTCCAGATGATGTCCCGCGCTTTTGGTTCCGGGGTAATCCCATTTTAACCAATATGCTGAATACCTATACGGTGCTGGTCCCCGACAATGAGCATTATTATATGCGTAATATACGTATTGCGTCGGACAGGATTCGCAATGAAAAGCTAAAGAAAACTATTCGGGACTTTATCCGGCAGGAGGGCCAGCATGGAATCGCACACAAGCGTTTCTGGAAGAATCTTTCCAGTCAGGGACTGAAATACCAGGGTTTTCTAAGGCTCACTGACGCCCTGAGTTACCGGTTTCTGGAATCGGTGTTCCCGTTGTCGGTTCAGCTTGCCGTCATCGCAGCGGTAGAGCATATCAACGCCTATATGGGGCATATTTTCATCCAGGGGGATCTGCTGCGGGATGCCGACTCCCGCAAGCGTTTGTTGTTCAGTTGGCATTTTGCCGAGGAGATCGAGCACAAAGCGGTTGCTTACGATGTTTTCCAGACGGTTAGCGGGAATTATCTTCTCAGAGTTGCCGGTATGATGCTGACGGCGCCGGTGTTCTACTTTTTTAGTTTGATGGGGACTGTCTATTTTTCCTGGCAGTGGGGTAAGTTGTTCAGTATGAAATCGTGGGCCGGTTGGTTCGCGTTCCTGTTCTTACGGGAGAAAGTTGCCTTCAAGTCGCTGTACATGTTGCTGTTGTACTTCAAGCCGGGGTTTCATCCCAACGAGATTGCTGATTATGACTTGGCAAGATCGGTCTTCGAGTCCGAAGCCTTCAAGGCCGTTAGTAGTCAAGTGGACCTGCAGGCGACTTAGAGATGACTCGTTTATTTTGGGAGTGGAGCATGAATTTATGAACGATGTGGCCGTGAACCGGCAATGGCGCCTGATCAACCGACCGCTGGCAGAACCGGGTCAAGCTGACTTCGAACTGCGTGAGGTCTCGCTGGCGCAGCCTGCCCGGGGTCAGGTTCGGGTGCGCACCCAGTGGCTTTCGGTCGATCCCTACATGCGTGGGCGGATGCGGGCGGGCCCGTCCTATGCACCTGCCGTGGAGCTGGGTGAGGTGATGGTCGGCGAGGGTGTTGGCGAGGTGGTTGCCTCGCAAGCGCCCGGGCTGGAGGTCGGCGCCATCGTGGCAGGGCGTTTCGGCTGGCAGACTGAGCCGCTGGTGGAAGCGGCTGTCCTGCGCCGGGTCGACCCCGGCCTGGCACCAGTGCAGACCGCGCTTGGTGTGCTGGGCATGCCGGGCTTAACGGCCTACTTCGGCCTGCTGGAGGTGGGACAGCCGGTTGCAGGGGAGACCGTAGTGGTCTCGGCGGCAGCCGGTGCCGTCGGTGCCGTGGTCGGGCAGATCGCCCGGATCAAGGGCTGTCGGGTAGTCGGTATTGTCGGCTCTGCTGCCAAGTGCCGCTATCTGCAGGACGAACTGGGTTTCGATGCGGCCGTGGATTATCATTCCGACAATCTTGGCCTGGCACTGGCGAAGGTCTGCCCGGACGGCATCGACGTCTACTTTGACAATGTCGGTGGCCGTATCCTGGACACCGTACTGGATTACATCAATCTGCATGCCCGTATCGCGATATGCGGTATGATTTCGGAATACAATCTGCCGGCCCCTGAGTGCGTGCCGCGCCCGACCCGCCACCTGCTGGTTCACCGGGCCCGGATGCAAGGGCTTCTGGTGTCGGACTGGAGCGAGCGGTTTCCGGAGGGAGTCGGGCAACTGGCTGTATGGCTGCGGGCCGGCCGACTCAAGTACCGCGAGGATGTGGTGCGCGGCTTCGAGAATATGCCGCAAGCGTTGCTGCGCCTGTTCCATGGCGAGAACTTCGGCAAGCAGCTGGTCAGGGTCGCCTGACCGGCGGCGGGCCGTTAGGCCGGGTAGATACCGCCCAGCACGCGCGCTCCGCGAGCGCCGGTAACACTGGGTAGATTGCCGGGCTGGCCGCACCATGTGCGCCAGGCCAGCCAGGCGAACCCAAGGGCTTCCAGGTAGTCCGGGTCGATACCCAGTGAACTTGTGGGTTGGACCCCGATGGATTCGAGTTGCGTCCGCAGAGCCGTCATCACTACCGGGTTGCGGGCACCACCGCCACAGACCAGAAGTTCCTGGGTTGCCGGGGCGTACTGCCGGAGCGCAGCCGCGATGGTGTGAGCCGTAAGCGCGGTCAAGGTGGCCTGCACGTCTGCGGGCGGTGTGGCCGCAACCATGTTGAGACGCGCCTCCAGCCAGTTGAGCTGAAACAGTTCGCGACCGGTGCTCTTGGGGGGCTGCCGCTGGAAATAGGCCTCCTCCAGGAGCTGTGCGAGCAATTCGGGGATGACCCGGCCGCTTGCGGCCCAGGCGCCGTCGCGGTCCAGTGGCGTGTGCAGATGGCGTTCCGCCCAGGCATCGAGCAAGGCATTGCCGGGACCGGTGTCAAAGCCGATCACTTCGGCTAAAGGGTCGGCTGGCAGCAGTGTGATGTTGGCGATGCCGCCGATGTTGACCACGGCCCGTTCAACGGCCGTGCTGCGGAAGAAGGCATTGTGGAACGCAGGTGCCAGCGGCGCGCCCTGGCCACCCGCTGCCATATCGCGCCGGCGGAAGTCTGCAACCACAGCAATACCGGTAAGCTCAGCCAACAGGCTCGGATTGCCGATCTGCACTGAATAGGGCTCGTGACCGTCGGGTTCGTGGCGGATGGTCTGACCATGACTGCCGATAGCAGTGATGGTGGCCGGATCCACACGGGCCCGCTCCAGTAACACCGTGACGGCTTCGGCGAATAGCCGGGCAACTGCGTTGTCCAGCCGGGCCAGTCTGTCAAGCTCCCGAGGCCCGCTGTGATGGAACGCCAGCAGGCCCTGACGCAGCGGTTCTGGCAGGGGGTATTCGTGACGTTCCAGGATTTGCGGGGGATGGCTGTGGAAGTCGGCCAGCACCGCATCAACCGCATCGGCGCTGGTGCCCGATATCAGGCCGATGAAAAGGCGGCTCATGGCGGGTCAGTCACCACGCAACGCGACCCGGGTCCGGTTCAGTAAATCGATCTGGGCCAGCAACGGGGCGGCCTGGTTGCGGAACGCTGCCAGCCGGCTGGGCGCTATCGGCGGATCACCGGGCAGGGCTACGGTCGCCGGATTGCGTGGTACGCCGTCGATCCGAACCTCGTAGTGCAGGTGCGGTCCGGTGGCGAGGCCGGTGGCGCCGACATACCCGATCACCTGACCCTTGGTGACGCGTTCGCCATCGTGCAGACCGGGATTGAATCGGACCATGTGGGCGTACAGCGTTTCGTAGCCGCGACCGTGGTCAATCATGATGGTCTTGCCGTAGCCGTGCATCCAGTCGCGATACTCGATGACACCGTCACCCGCAGCCTTGATCGGCGTGCCACGCGGTGCTGCCAGATCGATTCCGGTATGGGGCCGCACCACGCCCAGAATCGGGTGCATTCGGGCGGCGCCGAAGGGCGAGCTGACGCGCTCGAAATGCAGCGGGTAGCGCATCAGAGCCGGTTCGATGCCTTTACCGTCGGGTGTGTAGTAGTGTAGGCGGCCCTGATGGTCGGGAAAGCCAACTGCCACATAGCGATGGCCGCTTAATTCCAGGTCAGCCGCGAGGATATCACCATCACCCAGCTTCTCGCCGTTGAAGAAATGTTCCCGATAAATGATGGTGAAGCGGTCGTTGGCCTTGACGTCCTTGGCGAAATCGATGCGGTGAGCGAATATTCGCTCCAGCCGGCGACTCAGTACCGGTGACAACCCGGCCCGGGCAGCAGAATCGAGAAAACTGCCGTGTACGCTGCCGGTGGCGAACGCGGTCCGCTGTTCGATCATGCTGGAGCATTTGCTGACCTGGTAGCCCGAATCCTCACGCGCGATGCGTATGGCACCCAGTGCCGGTGTTTCGAAAACCAGCTCCTTGAGCTGACCATCGGCCCGGTGGAGTCGCAATATCAGACCGACCGGCAGGTTCCGCAAGGTCTTGGCGGCAGGGTTATCACTGTGCAATATCGTCCGTGCATCGTCAGCGGGCAGACCCAGGCTGTCGAAAATGCTGGCCAGCGTATCGCCCTGTTGCACGGTGACGGTTTGCCAGTTGCCCAACTGCGGCTGCCAGCTCGGGTTGTACAGCGCACCTTCATCGGCAGGGGGCAGTTTAAGCGATTCCATGATCTGGCCATGGCCATCAATTTTACCGTCCAGGGCGGTAACGTGCCCTTTGAGCGGGAAGCCAAAGGCCAGTGCCGCCACGGCGCAGGCCACCACCAGGCTGACCACATGGACCGATGACGGTAGCCGCTGGGTCTGCACCGGCGTCGCCTGCGGGGGCGCGAGTTCCGCCGTGGCACGTTCTATCCCTGATAGACGCCGACTGTGATGCCGCGTCGCCTGATACCTGGAACGCTTATACATAAGACAGGCCGACAGTCCCGGTTTATCCGTATTCTAGGAATCAGTATGCAAATCTAGCAACTGGACCGTTGCAGGTCAAACCGCAACTCGCCGAAATGCTGGCGCTCACTGCTGGGAGGTTTATTGACTGCCATATTTCACAATAGCGTAAGGGTCTTGGGCAGTTGCTTGATTTGTCTTGTTGCTGCGCAGCATAATCGTTCACCCATTTATCGCTGACGGACCGCTGGAGAACGCATGAAGATAACGGCGATCTATCCGGGTACCTTTGATCCGGTAACCAACGGCCACGCCGATCTGGTGCAGCGTGCTGCCAGTATGTTCGATCGCCTGGTGGTTGCGGTCGCGCCTAATCGTGCTAAACAGCCACTGTTCTCGCTTGAGGAAAGGGTCGAGCTGGTGCAGGCGATGGTATCCGATCTCGGCCTGGCCAGTGTGGAAGTCCGTAGCTTCCCCGGCTTACTGGTCGACTTTGCGCGCGCTGCCGGCGCCGGCGTCATCGTTCGTGGACTGCGGGCAGTGTCGGATTTCGAGTACGAGTTCCAGTTGGCCGGCATGAACCGCAGACTGGATCCGGACATTGAAACGGTCTTTTTGGCGCCCGCGGAACAGTACGCCTTTCTGTCATCGAGCATGGTGCGGGAAATTGCCATGCTGGGTGGCGATGTGTCGCAGTTCGTCGATACGCGGGTAGCCGCTGCGCTGCACGGTAAGTGCGCCGGCCGCAAATGAACCGGCTCACTTGCGGTCAAAACGCGTTGACGTCCCCCAGCCATCAGGAGCTTTAATCATGGCGTTGATGATCACCGACGAGTGCATCAACTGCGACGTGTGCGAGCCGGAGTGTCCCAACGAGGCCATTTATCCGGGTGCAGAGATCTATCACATCGACCCGACCCGCTGTACCGAATGCGTGGGTCATTTCGATGAGCCGCAGTGTCGCCAGGTATGCCCGGTCGACTGCATTCCGCTGAATCCGGATCATGAGGAAACCCAGGAGCAACTGCTGGCGAAGTACCGGCGGCTGACGGAGACGGGCTAAGCACTCGTTTGCAGTTATCAGTATTCGGTTAATTTTCAATGTAACCCACTGAATTTGCGGATAACTGACGATCAGTCTGCTCTCGGCCATACCCCGATCAGCAGAAATACCCCGGCACCGGCGCCGAGCAGGCTGATCCATGGCACGTCGCCCAGCAAAACCGGCCGATAACCACTCAGACCCAGTATCACGGCGCCAGCGAGCAATAAGGTGGCGCCAACGATGGCGTGGAACTGGCGGCGGTTGGCGTGAATGAGGTCCTGGCGCAGACGTTCGAGTTCCTGCGCCTGCAGGCGCAGCTGCAGTTCGCCGCGATTGGCTTTTCGTAGCGTGTCCTGAACCAGGTTCGGCAGCTCGGGCAGTTGCTCCAACAGCTTGGGCAGATTGTTTCGCAGTTTGTTGACAAAGGCGCGTGGCCCGATGCGATCCTTCATCCAGCGTTCCAGAAACGGTTTCGCGGTTTTCCACAGATCGAGGTCCGGATCCAGCTGGCGTCCCAGGCCCTCAATGTGGAGCAGGGTTTTCTGCAGCAGCACCAGCTGCGGCTGTACTTCCATGTTGAAGCGCCGTGCGGTCTGGAACAGCGTCAGCAGGAAGCCGCCAAACGATATGTCCTTGAGTGGACGGTCGAAAATCGGTTCGGAGACTGTCCGGATGGCTGACTCGAATTCGTCCACCCGGGTATCCATCGGTACCCAGCCGGATTCGATGTGCAGTTCCGCTACCCGGCGGTAGTCGCGGTGAAAAAACGCCAGAAAATTTTCCGCCAGGTAATGCTGGTCGGTCGGGCTGAGCGTACCGATGATGCCAAAATCGACTGCGATATAGCACGGATTACCCGGGTCAGTGACATCGACGAAGATGTTGCCCGGGTGCATGTCGGCATGGAAAAAGCTGTCACGGAATACCTGGGTGAAGAAGATCTCGACACCGCGTTCCGACAATAGCTTGAGGTCGACACCCAGTCCCCTCAGGGTCTCCATGTCGCCGATCGGCACGCCGTTGATGCGTTCCATGACCATAACGTTGCGCCGGGTCAGCGGCCAGTAAACCTCCGGGATGTAGAGAATCGCCGAGTCGGCGAAATTACGTTTCAGCTGGCTGGCATTGGCGGCCTCGCGCACCAGATCCAGCTCGTCGATAATGGTCTTCTCGTATTCCGAGACGACCGCCCGAGCCCGCAGCCGGCGTCCCTCGCGCCAGTAGCGTTCGACCAGCTCGGCGAAGATGAACAGCAAGTCGATGTCGCGGCGAATGATACGTTCGATGTCCGGCCGCACCACTTTGACGATCACTTCCTGGCCATCGAGCAGGTGGGCCGCGTGGACCTGGGCGATCGAGGCTGACGCCAACGGTTGTTCATCGAATTTGCTGAACACCGCACTAAGCGGCTTGCCGTAGGTGGTCTCGATGATGACCCGGGCCTGGGTTCCCGGAAAAGGAGGTACCTTGTCCTGCAGCCGGGCCAGTTCACGGGCAATGTCATCGGGCAACAGGTCGCGGCGGGTGGATAGCGTCTGGCCGAACTTGACGAAAATCGGCCCGAGTTCCTCCAGTGCCAGTCTGACCCGGGCGCCCCGCGTGCGGTGGCTGCGTCGGCCCAGCCAGAAACCGGGTGTGAAATAGCGCAGAAAGGCGATCGGGCGAAACGGTGGAGTGGCCAGCAACAGGTCGTCCAGGCCGTGCCGGACCAGCACCCAGTTGATATAGAGTAGGCGCAGCAGGCGACCGGGACGAAGCACCATGGATCCGTCAGAACCTCAGCATGACCGGAGACGGCGGGTCAGGCGCTGAACCCGGGCCTCAAGTCGTTCCATATCATCACGCAGCCGGTCGACGTCTGCGACGAAACGTTGTACCGCGTGTGCCGGCGGCAACAGGCAGCGCTCATACTGAACGTATTCGCTGACGTTCCGCAGCAGGCTGTCGATGCTGTGTTGCCCCCAGCGATGCCCCGCGCGCACCAGGTTGCCGGCCTGATGAGCCGGCAGGTCACCGATCACCCGCGCCAGGGCTTCCTCCCAGTCGACATCGAGTCCCGCCAGCAGGGCCTGCAGCCGGCGGCCCAGCTCAGCGTCGCCGTCCAGCTCGATCTCGCTCCCGCTCCCGGTACGTGTGCCACGAGCTAGCGCCAGCAGCGCCAGGGGGCTGCCCCGTACCGTCAGCTCGGGTGTCCGGTTACACTGGGTCAGCACCCGCAGACCGCCTGGTCCGGGCTGCAGGAAAAACGTCGCATCGAGTCCTGCGGGTTCGACAGCGATGACCCGATCCTGCAGTTGAGCGAGCCGCTCGCGGGTGACCGGATCAAGCTGTAGTGCGCCGTTGACAGCGGTTTCCAGCGCGGTCGCCAGCAGCCGTGCCGCCATATTCAGAACTTATAGCCGCGATGAATGGCGACGATGCCGCCGGTCAGGTTGAAGTATTCACAGCGTTCGAAACCCGTTTGCTGCATCATCGTCTTGAGGCTGTCCTGATCCGGGTGCACCCGGATCGACTCGGCCAGATAGCGGTAGCTCGACGCATCGCGCACGATCAACTGCCCCAGCAGCGGCAGGACGGTGAACGAGTATACATCGTATGCCGGCTTGAGGCCGGGGACGACAGGATGTGAGAACTCCAGGATCAGGACCCGTCCGCCGGGTTTCAGTACCCGCAACATCTCCGCCAGTGCGTGTTCCTTGTGGGTCACGTTACGCAGTCCGAAAGCCATGGTCAGGCAGTCGAAGCTATTGCTGGCGAACGGCAGGGCTTCGGCGTTGGCCTGCGCGTAGCCGACGTTGCCGACCCGGCCCTGGTCGACCAGCCGCTCCCGGCCGCGACTTAGCATGCGGGCATTGATGTCACTCAGCACCACGTAGCCGCTGGCACCGACCTGATCGGCTAACCGGGCGGCCAGATCACCGGTACCTCCAGCCAGGTCGAGCACCCGGTTACCGGGATGCACCGCCGCCAGCTCCAGCGCGAAGCGTTTCCATAGCCGATGGACACCCAGCGACATCAGGTCGTTCATGATGTCGTAGCGATCCGCCACCGAGTCGAACACCGCGCCCACCCGCCGGGTCTTCTCCTCGGGATCGACCTGCTGATAACCGAACGGGGTATCTTCTTCCATGGCGGTCACGAGGCCGGGTAGAACTGATCCGGGCGCAACACGCCCGCCGACTCGGATTCGTCGCCGCGCGACTGACCGGCCTGCGCCAGACGCGTCAGGTAATCCCGCCAGTTGCGCGAGTAATCCGCACCCAGTTCGTACAGGTAATCCCAGGAATACAGTCCGCTGTCGTGGCCGTCGTCGAACACCAGCTTGACCGCATAGTGACCGATCGGCTCAATGGCGCTGATGTTGACGCCGGCCTTGCCGGAGACCAGCACCTCCTGGCCGGGGCCATGCCCGCGGACCTCGGCAGACGGCGAGAACACGCGCAGATACTCGCACGGCAGCCGGAAGCTTTGGCCATCGCGGAATGCGACTTCCAGCACCCGCGATACCTGGTGCAGGCGAATGTCGGTGGGTGTGGCACTCATCATGACCTCACAGGATGTAGCGGCTCAAGTCCTGGTCTTCGACCAGGGCCCCCAGGTGTTCATTGACGTAATCACGGTCTATGGTCACGGAATGGCCGGATCGATCCGGGGCCTCGAACGAGATGGCTTCCAGCAGCCGCTCCATCACCGTGTGTAGGCGGCGGGCACCGATGTTCTCAGTGCGTTCATTGACTTGATAGGCCACCTCAGCGATCCGTCGGACGCCGTCGTCGGTGAGCGTGAGTGCCACCTCCTCGGTGGCCAGCAGGGCCCGGTACTGCTGGGTCAGCGAGGCGTCCGGCTCGGTCAGGATGCGGACAAAATCCCCGACCGAAAGCGCTTCGAGCTCGACGCGGATCGGCAGCCGGCCCTGCAACTCGGGAATCAGATCGGACGGTTTGGCTAGGTGGAACGCGCCCGAGGCGATGAACAGGATGTGGTCGGTGCGCACCATTCCGTACTTGGTCGACACCGTGCAACCTTCGACCAGCGGCAGCAGGTCACGTTGCACGCCCTCGCGCGAGACATCCGGGCCACCGGTTTCGCTGCGCTGGGTCACTTTGTCGATTTCGTCGAGGAACACGATCCCGTTCTGTTCGACGTGTTCCACTGCTTTGACCTTGAGTTCGTCCTCGTTGACCAGGTTGGCCGCTTCCTCTTCGGTCAGAACCTTGATGGCGTCGGCTACGGGCAGTCGGCGGGTCTTGGTGCGGCCGCTATTGAGGTTCTGGAACATGCCCTGCAACTGCTGGGTCATCTCCTCCATCCCGGGTGGCGCCATGATTTCCACACCCAGTGGCCGCGAGGTGACCTCGATTTCGATTTCGCGCTCGTCCAGCTCGCCCCGGATCAGGCGCTCGCGGAGTTTGCGGCGCGCCGCCGAATTGTCGGGCTCGACGGGCTCATTGGCGAAACCGACGTTGCTGCGCACGCGCGGCAACAGCACATCGAGAACCCGTTCCCGGGCGGCCTCCTCGGCCTGGACCCGGACCTTGTCCATTTCGGATTCGCGCAGTAGCTTTATCGCCATGTCCACCAGGTCGCGAATGATGGACTCGACGTCGCGTCCGACGTAACCGACCTCGGTGAACTTGGTCGCCTCGATCTTGATGAACGGTGCATTGGCAAGGCGCGCCAGCCGACGCGCGATTTCGGTTTTGCCGACGCCGGTGGGGCCGATCATCAGGATGTTCTTGGGCGTGATTTCGTTGCCCAGGGCCGGGTCCACTTGGAGGCGTCGCCAGCGGTTGCGCAGGGCAATGGCGACCGCACGCTTGGCAGCGTGCTGGCCGATGATGTGTTTGTCCAGTTCCTGGACGATCTCGCGGGGGGTCATGGCAGACATTGGGTATCGTCCGGTCCGATGCCGGGGCCTCAGGCGCCCGGCAGTTCTTCGATGGTCAGCTGGGTGTTGGTGTAGATGCAGATGTCGGCGGCGATGCCGAGTGCCTGTTCGACGATGGGCCGCGCCGCCAGTTCAGTATGTTCGAGTAACGCCCGGGCCGCGGCGGTTGCGTAGGCGCCACCGGAGCCGATGGCGGCCAGGTCGTGTTCCGGTTCGATCACGTCGCCATTGCCCGACAGGGTCAGCAAGGTGTTTTGGTCGGCGACGATCAGCAGCGCCTCCAGCCGGCGCAGCATACGGTCGGTGCGCCAGTCCTTGGCCAGTTCCACGGCGGCACGGGTCAAATTGCCCCCGTGTTGTTCCAGCTTGCCCTCGAACCGCTCGAACAGGGTGAAGGCATCGGCGGTGCCGCCGGCAAAGCCGGCGATGACATTGCCGTGGTAGAGGCGGCGCACTTTGCGGGCATTACCCTTGAGTACGGAGTGGCCCATGGTGACCTGACCATCGCCACCGATGGCCACCCGGTTGTTACGGCGGACGGCGAGAATCGTGGTGCCGGAAAATTGGTCCATCGTTATGGCTTATCGGTTGCTGAGAGACGGCATTGTACTAGATAAAAAAAGCCCCGGTTAATGGGGGAGGATAAACCGGGGCCAACGTCATGCCCAGCTTGGGACAGCCGGGGTAGGAGCCCGCTCAGGGAGAGAAGCGGGCGAGCACAGCGCGTTGCACTCGAAAACCTTTGATAACCCTCAGCTCGAAAAGTTTCATCCTTCGCTCACGGATGTCGCCGTTTTCAATGCGCTTCATCCCAGTTCGCGCCCTCACCTATATCGACGACTAATGGTACACGAAGTTCCGCCGCATGAGCCATGCAGTGACGTACCGCATCCCGTATTTCCGCAATGGCACTTGCAGCGACCTCAAACACCAGTTCGTCATGCACTTGCATGATCATGTGGGCGTCGCTGCGATCGAACAGGAACTGTGCCACGGCCAGCATGGCACGCTTGATGATATCGGCCGCTGTTCCCTGCATGGGCGCATTGATGGCGGTGCGCTCGGCCGCTTGCCGGCGCTGGGCGTTGCCGGCACGGATCTCAGGCAGATACAGCCGGCGGCCGTAAACGGTCTCGACGTAGCCCTGTTCGGCCGCCTGGCGCCGGGTGCGTTCCATGTAGTCGCGTACTTGCGGGTACCGTGCAAAATAGCGATCGATGTACGCTTGGGCGGCGTCACGGTCGATCCCCAGTTGTCGGGCCAGGCCGAACGCCGACATGCCATAGATGAGACCGAAATTGATGGCCTTGGCGGCGCGGCGTTGATCGGCCGTCACGGTCGCTGGCACGCCGCCAAAAACCTCGGCGGCGGTGGCGCGATGGATGTCGCGGTCGTCGGCAAATGCTGCCAGCAGCCGTTGGTCGCCCGACAGATGGGCCATGATGCGGAGCTCGATCTGCGAATAGTCGGCGGCCAGTAGCCGGTAGCCGGGCGCGGCCACGAACGCCTGCCGGATGCGGCGGCCTTCCGGGGTGCGGATCGGGATGTTCTGCAGGTTGGGGTCGGACGAGGATAAGCGCCCGGTGCTGGTCACGGCCTGATGGTAGGAGGTATGCAGGCGACCGCTGTCCGGGTTGATCAGCTGGGGCAGCTTGTCGGCATAGGTCGATTTGAGCTTGCTCAGGCCGCGATGTTCCAGGATCAGGCGCGGCAGTTCGTAGCCGCGGGCGGCCAGCTCCACCAGCACCTCTTCGGCCGTCGATGGCTGCCCGGTGGGCGTCTTGCGGATCACCGGCAGGCCCAGCTGATCGAACAGGATGCTTTGCAGTTGCTTGGGTGAGCCCAGGTTGAACGTCTGACCGGCCTCCGCGAGCGCTTGCTGTTCGAGCGTCGCCAGCCGTTCACGGAGCTCGCGGCTGTGCGTGGCCAGCAGTTCGGTGTCGATGCGAACGCCACGCCGCTCCATGGCCACCAGCACCGGGATCAGCGGTATTTCCAGCGTCCGGTAAAGGGTTGCCAACTGCGGCGTTTTGTTCAGCCGTGGCCACAGGCACTGGTGCAGCTGCAGGGTGATGTCAGCGTCCTCCGCGGCGTAAGGACCGGCGGCGTCCAATGGCACCTGATTAAAGCTGAGCTGACGGCTGCCCTTGCCGGCGACATCCTGGTAGCGGATGGTACGCCGATCCAGGTAGTGTTCGGCCAGCGAATCCATATCGTGGCGGCTGGCGGTGGAATCCAGTACGTAGGACTGCAGCATGGTGTCATGGGCGATGCCGCGCAGCGCGATGCCGTGATTGGCCAGTACGTGGCTGTCGTATTTCAGATTCTGCCCGAGCTTGCCGCGGTGCGGGTCTTCCAGCAAGGGGCGGATCTGGTTCAGCACCTGGTCGCGGTCGAGCTGGGTTGGGGCATCGGCATAGTCGTGTGCCAGCGGCAGGTAGGCGGCCTGACCGGGTTCCGCTGCAAACGAGATACCCACGATGCGGGCGGTGAGATAGTTCAGGCTGGTGGTTTCGGTATCGAAAGCGAACAGTTCGGTCCGGTCGAGGCGTTCCAGCCAGGCGTCGAACCGCTCCTGGTCGAGGATGATTTCATATTCCGGGTCCTTGTGGGCCGCCGCTGGTGTGTCAACGCCACGGGCGGGATGCTGTTGCCCGAGCTGGCGCAGCCAGGATTTGAACTCGTAGCGCTGGTACAGTTCGCGCAAGGTATCTATCGCCGGCGGCTGCGGGGCCAGATTCTGCGGATCTTCGCTAAGTTCGACGTCGCAGCGGATGGTTGCCAGCCGGCGCGAGAGTTCCAGCTGGTCCAGATGGGTCCGCAGCCGCTCGCCCGCCTTGCCCTTGACGCTGTCCGCCCGGGCTACGATGGCATCGAGCGAGCCATAGTCCTGCAACCAGCGGGCGGCGGTCTTAGGGCCGACACCAGGGATGCCGGGGATGTTGTCGCTGGTGTCGCCCATCAACGCAAGGTAGTCGATAATACGCTCTGGTGGTACGCCAAACTTCGCCATGACGGCGCCATTATCGAGGCGCACGTTCTTCATGGTATCGAGCAGCGTGACATGATCATTGACCAACTGCGCCATGTCTTTGTCGCCGGTCACGATGATGACGTCCATCCCGGCCTCCACACCCCGGCGGGCCAGCGTGCCGATGACGTCGTCGGCCTCCACCCCGGGAACGCACAGCAACGGCAGCCCAAGCGCCCGCACGCAGCGGTGTAGCGGCTCTATCTGGGCTGCCAGTTGCTCTGGCATGGAAGGCCGGTGGGCCTTGTACTGGGCGAACAACTGGTCGCGGAAGGTCGGTCCCCGGGCATCGAAAACGACCGCAGTGTGGTGTGGCTGCTGCTCGCTCAGCAATTTGCGCAGCATGTTGAGCACTCCATACAGCGCACCGGTGGGCTCGCCCGAGCTGTTGGTCAGCGGTGGCAGGGCATGGAACGCGCGGAACAGATACGACGAGCCGTCGACCAGCAGCAGTACGTTGGAGTCGTTCATAAAGAAGCGGTCCTGGTTCTGGAGCACTGCCATTATCGCCCGCGCCGGGTGAGCCGGCAAAAACACGCCCGGCCCCGCAGGTGCGGGGCCGGGCCGCAACAGCGTGGTTTCCAGGGTGTCGTCAGGCAGGCGGCATCAGCACGCTGTCGATGACGTGAATGACGCCGTTGCGGGTCTCGATGTCGGTCGTTATGACGCGCGCCTCATTAATCATCACCCGGTCGCCATCCGTATCAACCATCAGTTCGCCACCCTGGGCTGTCGGCAACGTACTCTGGCCGGCGACCTCGCTGGCCAGCAGCTTGCCGGAAACCACGTGATATGTCAGTACCTTGGCCAGCGCTTGCTTGTCGGCCAGCAGCGCAGTGAGCTGAGCGGCCGCAATCTTGGCGAATGCCTCATCGGTGGGCGCGAACACGGTGAATGGTCCGTCCCCCTTCAGGGTATCCACCAGCCCGGCCGCTTGCACCGCCTTAACCAGTGTGCCGAAATTGCCGGCCGCCGCGGCGGTATCCACGATGTCCATTTTTTGACCCGCCCATGCCGAACCCGCAATCATCAGCAGCGCACCGGCGAAAACAGCTTGCAACATGCGTATCATAGAAACTCTCCTGTTTCAGTCGTGGTCAGCCCGTGAAGTCGGACTAAGCCATGAGACTACGGCCGTGGTGTTTAGTTCTGCAAACCTTATACAAACTGGAAACAAAACGGCGAGTTGTCGCGTTTATTTCTATACAATTCTTTTACTTCTCGTGTTGTCGTTGCTCAAGATCGGTTCAGCCTGCGTATTTGGCGCCTGGCAGAACACATACCGGCGATGATAGCCATACCGCTAGCGTTTGACAGTCGGCTGTCGCGTTGACGGCGGCTTACGATATTCGGAGGACTTCAGGTAATGACGAAATTCGGTACCAGCCAATCGGTCCATAGGGTCGAGGATCAGCGCTTCGTAACCGGTAAGGGGCACTACCTCGACGACATCAACCTGCCTGGTCAGGTCTACGGCTTCGTAGTGCGCTCGCCGATTGCACATGCGCGGATCGGCCGGCTCGATGCCAGCGAGGCCCGGCGTGCGCCCGGCGTGCTGGCGGTACTGACTGGTCCGGATCAGGAGGCCGCCGGTGTCAATCCGCGGCTGCCCTGCGAGATACCCATGAACAACCGCGACGGCAGCCAGCGCGGTGAGCCGGAACGACCCATGCTGGCCTGGCAGAAGGTCCGGCACGTGGGTGATCCGGTGGCCTTCGTGGTGGCAGAAAGCCTGGCAGCCGCCAAGGACGCGGCGGAGCTGATCGAGGTCGAGTATGAAGAACTGGATGCGGTGGTTGACACGGCCGGCGCTGCCGCCGCCGGTCAGGCTCTGGTGCACGATAATGTGCCGGACAATCTGGTGTTCGACTGGGACTATGGTGATGAGCAGGCCGTGACCGATGCGGTGAGCGGCGCGGCCCATGTCACCCGACTGGAACTGATCAATAACCGGGTGGTGGCCAATTCCATGGAGCCGCGCGGGGTCCTCGCGCACTATGACAGCGCCACTGGCAGGTTGACCGCTTATGCCGGAACCCAGGGCGGCTGGGCGCTGAAGGATTTTCTGGCGCAGGCGGTACTACAGGGTGAGTCCGACCAGGTCCGGGTCATTACGCCTGACGTGGGCGGCGGTTTCGGTATGAAGGGGGTGTTATATCCGGAATACGCTATGGCGGCCCTGGCCGCACGCCAACTGGAGCGGCCGGTGAAATGGGTTGCCGATCGCAGTGAGGGATTTCTGTCCGATGCCATGGGCCGGGATCACGTCACCCGGGCTGAGCTGGCGTTTGACGATCGCCATCGCATCATCGGCATGCGGGTCGACACCACTGCCAACATGGGCGCTTATCTATCGTTGTTTGCGCCGTTCATCCCCACCGGGGCGGCGCTCAAGGTGCTGCCCGGCGTCTATGATGTCAAACGCCTTTATTATCGGGTCAAGGGGGTCATGACCAATACCGTGCCGGTGGATGCCTACCGTGGGGCAGGCCGGCCCGAGTCGATCTATGTGATCGAACGGTTGATGGATCAGGCCGCGCGTGATCTGGGCGTGGACCGCATCGAACTGCGGCGGCGTAATTTCATTCCCGATTCTGCCATGCCGTTTACCACTGCGGTGGGTGAAACCTACGACAGCGGCGAATTCGGCCGGGTGTTGGACCGTGCCCTGGAACAGGCTGACTGGAGTGGTTTTCCGGCTCGCCGTGAGCAGTCCCGACAGCGTGGTAAGCGGCGTGGCATCGGACTGTGCTATTACATCGAATCGACCATGGGCGACCCGGAGGAGAGCGCCGCGGTGCGGTTTACCGACACCGGTGAGGTCGAGGTGCTGGTCGGCACCCAGTCCAACGGGCAGGGGCACGAAACCGCTTATACCCAGATTCTGAGCGAACGACTGGGGGTGCCGTTCGACCGTATCCGGGTTATTCAGGGTGATACCGATGCCATCCCCATGGGTGGCGGCACCGGCGGTTCGCGCTCGGTGACAGCCGAGGGCTGGGCCCTGGTGGATGCCTCGCAGGCGGTGATCGAACGCGGCAAGGATTATGCCGCCCAGATTCTCGAGGCGGCCGTCGCCGACATCGAGTTCCGCCAGGGCGATTTCCGTATCGTCGGTACCGACCGGTCCGTTGACATTCTCAGCCTGGCGCAGCAGGCCCGTACCATGGCACCTCCGGAAGCGGGCGGCGGTCCGGGTCTGGACAGTGCCGTAACCATTGCAGTCAAGGCCTGGACGTTTCCCAACGGCTGCCACATCGCCGAGGTCGAGGTCGATCCCGACACCGGCGTGGTCGAGGTGGTCGATTATTCGGTGGTCGACGACTTCGGTCGCCTGATCAATCCGATGTTGGTGGCCGGCCAGGTCCACGGTGGGGTGGTGCAGGGCATCGGTCAGGCATTGCTGGAACACGTGGTGTACGACGAAACCGGTCAGCTGTTGTCCGGTGCATTCACCGATTACACCATGCCGCGAGCCGACACCAGTCCGGCGATCCGCTTCGCCACCGAAGAGATCCCGTGCGCACCAATCCGCTGGGCATGAAGGGGTGCGGCGAAGCGGGCAGTGTCGGTGCCTGTGCAGCGGTTATAAACGCCGTTATCGACGCTATCGGCGGGCAACCCGTGGACATGCCGGCGACACCGCAACGGGTGTGGCGACTTTTGAATCCGGCCGCCTGAATCGGAGGTGATGGGCGTGACCGGTCAGCGGTTGCTGGTGACACTGGCCGTCGTCCTGATGGCCGGTTGCGCCACGCCCCGCCGCTCGCCCGATCCAGGCGAGCGCATCACCCTGCTGGACGTACACGGGCCATTAATGGTGATACGGGGTACCCGCTTCATGCCGGCCTCGGCCGGCATGAAGCTGCAACGTGGTGACCAGCTGGCAACGCTGCAGCAAGGCGCGGCCTGGGCCAGTCTGCGTTATCGGCGTACCGGCGACGATGCGCCGGCCACTAGCTGCCGGCTACCGTTGCCACCCGGCAGTCAGTTCCTGATCACCGGTCGCCACGACTGCGCCGGCGCCAGATCGCTGCCACTGCGCAAGCCGGAAATCCCCACAGTGCGTATTCCGTTACCCGGCGCTGCCAGCAACGCCGTCAATGTCCAAGCGCCGGGCTTCAGCCGCTCCGCCACTAGCGTTAGCGGCGGAGCGATCAAAGGGCTCCAGTTTTTGCATTCCCGGTAACGCCGGACAGTCGGGGCCGGCGCGAGCAACGCGCCACTCCGCTGTTCCCGGCGCTTGTCCGGTGCGCCTGCAGTGACCGACTATTTCTTGTTGACCTTGTGCAGTGCCCTGTCGTGCACCGACAGGGCTGCTTCGTGCACGGTCTCGTACAGGGTCGGGTGGCCGTGGATGGTGCGTGCCAGGTCTTCGCTGCTGGCCGCGAATTCCATCGCCAGCACTGCTTCCTGAATCAGTTCGGAGGCCAGCGGACCGACGATGTGCACGCCCAGGATCTGGTCGGTCTCGGCATGCGCCAGAATCTTTACCAGGCCGGCGGTCTGCTCCATGGCCTTGGCGCGGCCGTTGGCGGCGAACGGAAAGCTGCCCGCACGGAACGGGATGCCGGTCGCCTTCAGGGTCTGCTCGGTTTTGCCGACCCAGGCAATCTCCGGATGGGTATAAATGATCCAGGGAATCGCGTCGTAGTTGACGTGGCCGGGTTTGTCGGCGATCAGTTCGGCCACCATGACGCCTTCTTCGGAGCCCTTGTGGGCCAGCATGGGTCCGCGCACCAGGTCGCCGATGGCGTATACGCCGGGCAGGTTGGTCTGACACAGCTCGTCGACATGAACATGACCGCGCTCGTCGAGCAGCAGGCCGGTTTCCGGCGAGGCGATGCCATCAGAGTTGGGGCGCCGGCCGACACAGACCAGCAACTTATCTACCGTCGTGGAGTGGTCGCCGTCCTTGTCCTGGAACTGTACCGTAACCTGCTTCCTGCTGTTTTCGGTGCCGGTTACCCGGGTGCCCAGGCGGATATCCAGACCCTGCTTGCGGAACTGGCGCAACGCTTCCCGTGAAACCTGCTGATCGACCGGTGCGAGGAAGTCGTCGACCGCCTCCAGCAGTACCACTTCCGCGCCCAGGCGCTTCCACACACTGCCCAGCTCCAGGCCGATCACGCCAGCGCCAATCACGCCGAGTCGCTTGGGGACTTCGCTGAATTCCTGCCCGCCGGTGGAATCGACCACCAACTCGCCGTCGATCGGTGCCGCCTTGATCTCGATCGGTCTTGAGCCGGTGGCCAGAATGATGTGATCGGCTGCCACCGTGGTTTTTTTGCCCTTGGCCGAAACGACTTCGACCTGCCGCTCCGGCAGCAGCTTCCCGGTACCCCGCAGCCAGGTTATGTTATTGGCCTTAAACAGCTGGCTGATGCCGTTGGTGAGCTGCAGCACAATCTCCTGTTTGCGCGCCATCATCTGGGCCAGATCCAGTTTGACCGAGCCAACCTTGATACCGTGCTTGTCCAGGTTATCGCGTGCTTCGACAAAACGTTCGGAGGACTCCAGTAGCGTCTTGGAGGGGATGCAGCCGACATTGAGACAGGTGCCCCCGAGCGCTGGGTCGCCCTTAAAATTGACCCATTGTTCGACACAAGCGACTTCCAGGCCAAGCTGGGCACAGCGAATGGCGGCGACGTAACCGGCGGGTCCGCCACCGATGATGACTACATCATAGGTTTGAGCCATGACTACCCCTGATGTTAGGTGTCCTTCCGGGCGGCGTTTCGCCAGCGGCGAAAACCGGCCCGGCGGGCACGGCATGTTGTGATGTGCGGCGGTGCGCCAGCGCTGGAACGGATCGGCTCGACGGCGGCTGGCCGCGGTCGCCGGATCACGTGAGCGCTGCTCGGCGCCTGCCGAGTCGGTTTAAACCGGTCAGATCTGAAGTAACAGACGGGCCGGATCTTCCAGATAATCCTTGATCGCCACCAGGAACGTGACCGCTTCGCGGCCATCGATGATGCGGTGGTCGTAGGAATGCGCCAGATACATCATCGGACGCACCACGACCTGGCCGTTCTCGACCATGGCGCGGTCCTGGATCTTATGCATGCCGAGGATACCGCTCTGCGGCGGATTGAGAATAGGCGTGGACATCAGTGACCCGAAGACACCGCCGTTGGTGATCGTGAATGTGCCACCCGTCAGATCCTCCATGCTGAGGGTGCCGTCCTGCGCTCGCTTGCCAAAATCGCCGATCGTATTTTCGATTTCGGCGAAACTGAGCTGATCGGCATTGCGCAGGATCGGCACCACCAGCCCGCGTGGTGAGGACACCGCGATACCGATGTCGTAGTAGCCGTGATAGACCATATCCGTGCCATCCAGCGAGCCGTTGACCGCTGGATAGCGTTTCAGAGCCTCGACACAGGCTTTGACGAAGAACGACATGAAGCCCAGGCGGACGCCGTTTTCCTTTTCAAACTTGTCCTTGTAACGGCTGCGCAGATCCATGACCGGGCGCATGTTAACTTCGTTGAAGGTGGTCAACATGGCCGCGGTCTGCTGGGCCTGCACCAGCCGCTCGGCGATGCGCTGGCGCAGTCGGGTCATGGGCACCCGCTGTTCGACCCGGCCGTAGGTATCCGGCGGCACCGTGGCGGGCGCCGGTTTGCTCTGGACCGGGCGCGGCGGACTGGCCTCGACCGCTGCAGCGGCCGGGGCCGGCTCCTGCGGGCTGCTTTCGGGTTTGGCCGGGGCGCTTTGCTGCTGATCCAGGTAAGCCAACACATCGGCTTTGGTGATGCGGCCATCGCGGCCGCCACCTGTGATGCGACTGACATCCAGATCGTGCTCGCTGACCAGACGGCGTACTGCCGGACTCAGGCTGTCCAGGTCCTGTGTCCGGCCGCCCTCGTCGGCGCCACTGGCTTCGGTTTCGCGGCTGCTGTCCTGGGTCGCGGTGGGCTGTGTGTCGGCGGCCGACCCGCCTTCTTCGATGTTGGCAATGACATCGCCGGCGTTGACAGTCGTGCCATCACTCTTTAGAATCTCGCCCATAACGCCATCGGTCGGTGCCGGGATCTCCAGCATGACCTTGTCGGTTTCCAGATCGACCAGATTTTCGTCACGCTGGACCGGATCACCCGGCTTTTTGTGCCAGCTGACCAGGGTGGCATCGGCGACAGATTCCGGCAGGGCGGGGACTCGAACTTCAATGCTCATCAGCAATTGCCTTTTCTGCGGTTGCGTTATAGACCAAGCGCTGCGGTGACCAGGGCGCGTTGTTGCTCGATATGTAGGCTGTAGCTGCCGGCCGCTGGCGAGGCTGAGGCATCGCGGCCGGCATAGCTAAGCTCGTGACGGGTGCTCAGCGGCTCCCTCAGTTTGTGCAGGATCTGGTACCAGGCACCCTGATTACGGGGCTCTTCCTGGCACCAAACCAGCTGCCTGGCACGGGGGTAGCGCTCCAGGGTCTCGGCGTACTGCTTGCGTGGGAAGGGGTACAGCTGTTCGATGCGGACTAACGGCTACGCTACCGAGTTCGTGCTCGCGGCGTGCCTCGAGCAGATCGTAGTAGACCTTGCCACTGCAGAACACGACCCGATCGACCTTCTTCGGCTCGATCTCGTCGATCTCGCCGATTACGGCCTGGAAGCCACCCTGGCAGAGGTCCTCCAGACTGTTGACGGCCATCTTGTGACGCAGCAGGCTCTTCGGACTCATTACGATGAGCGGCTTGCGGAAGTGGCGCAGCATCTGCCGCCGCAGCATATGGAAACACTGCGCGGGTGTGGTCGGTACGCAGACCTGGATGTTACGCTCGGCGCACAGTTGCAGAAACCGCTCCAACCGGGCGGAAGAGTGCTCGGGCCCCTGGCCTTCGTAGCCATGTGGAAGCAGCAGCGTCAGGCCGCACAGACGTCCCCATTTTGACTCCCCCGAACTGATGAACTGATCGATCACCACCTGGGCCCCGTTGGCAAAGTCGCCGAACTGGCCTTCCCAGATGGTCAGGCCATTGGGTTCGGCGGTGCTGAAGCCGTATTCGAAAGCCAGGATGGCCTCTTCCGACAGGATGGAATCGATCACCGTGAACGACTCGCTGGGGACGTCCTGCAGATTCCTGAGCGGTACGTGACTGCTGCCGTCCTTCTGATTGTGCAACACCGCGTGGCGATGGAAGAACGTCCCACGGCCGCTGTCCTGTCCCGAGATCCGCACCTTGTATCCTTGCGCCAGCAACGTGGCATAGGCCATGTTCTCGGCGAAACCCCAGTCCAGATACAGCGCGCCGGCGGCCATCTTGCGACGGTCGTCCATGATCTTGGCGACCCGCGGATTGAGCTCGAAGCCTTCGGGCAAGGTCAGCATCTGCTCCGACAGGCTGCGGATGGTTTCCAGCGGCACTGCGGTATCGACGGCCTCCGCCCAGTCGATCCGCTTCAGGCCCGACCAGTCCACCGCGAACGGGTTTTCGACATGCGTGAGCATCGGCCGCGACACGTTGTGGCCGGCATCGAGCTCAGCCCGGTACTGGTCCTGCATCTCGCGCAGCCCGTTCTGGCCCAGAACACCCTCCTGGATCAGCTGATCGGCGTACAGCGCAGCCGGCGATTTGCGGGCCTTGATCTTCTTGTACATCATCGGCTGCGTGGCGGAGGGCTCATCGGCTTCGTTGTGGCCCAGCCGGCGGTAACACACCAGGTCGATCACGACGTCCTTGTGGAATTCCATACGGTAATCCAGCGCCAGCTGGGTCACGAACAGCACCGCCTCCGGGTCGTCGCCATTGACATGGAAAATCGGGGCCTGAACCATCTTGGCGACATCGGTACAGTACAGCGTCGAGCGTGCATCCAGCGGGTTTGATGTGGTGAAGCCGATCTGGTTGTTGACCACCACGTGCACGGTACCGCCGGTGCGATAGCCGCGCACCTGGCTTAGCTGCAGGGTTTCCATGACCACACCCTGGCCGGCGAAGGCGGCGTCGCCGTGCACCACGACCGGCAGCACTTCCTTGAACGGGATCTCATCGCGACCCTCGCGGTGGCGCTCCAGGCGTGCCCGCACCGAGCCCTCAACCACTGGATCGACGATCTCCAGATGGGACGGATTGAAGGCCAACGCCAGATGAACCGGACCGCCTGGCGTCTGCACATCGGATGAGAAGCCCTGGTGGTATTTGACGTCGCCGGAACTGGATTCGATGTTGCGGTGCTTGCCTTCGAATTCCTCGAACAGTTCGGCTGGCGATTTGCCGATGATATTGACCAGCACGTTGAGCCGGCCACGGTGCGCCATGCCGATGACGATCTCACTGGCACCCTGGCTGCCGGCCCGCTGGATCATATGGTCCATCAGTGGAATCAGGCTGTCACCGCCTTCCAGGGAGAAACGTTTCTGGCCCACATACTTGGTGTGGAGATACTTCTCCAGGCCTTCGGCGGCAACCAGTTGGTTGAGCAGCGCCTTGCGTCCGTCGGCGCCCAGGTCCAGGTGGCCCCGTGGTGCTTCCAGATGCTTCTGGATCCAGCGCTTTTCCTCGGTCCGGGTGATATGCATGTATTCGGAGCCGATGGTGCCGGTGTAGATATCACGAATCGCGGTGACGATCTCGCGCAGCGTCATCTGGGGTGCAAGCTGCAGCGAGCCGGTGTTGAACACGGTGTCCATGTCGGCCTCGGTGAGACCGTGGAAAGCCGGGTCCAGATCGGTAATGGGCGGCCGTTCGCGCAACGCCAGCGGATCCAGGATGGCTGCCTGGTGGCCGCGGGTGCGGTAGGCGTTGATCAGGCGCAGCACAGCAGCCTGTTTCTGGGCGGCGGCCTCGTCCATATTGACACTGATGGAGCGCCCGCCGGCGGTGGTCGGGGCCTGCCGGGCCAGCCGGGCAAATGATTCCCGGATCGGAGCGTGGGCGATGTCCTGGCCGCGACCATCGCCGCTCTGGGCCTGCAGGGCGCGGAAGTATTCGCGCCAGTTGTCAGGCACCGTGTTCGGATTCTGCAGGAAGCGTTCGTAGAGATCTTCGATGAAAGGGGCGTTGCCGCCGAACAGAGGGGAGGATTGACGTAGCTGCTCTAGAAGACTGCTCATTAACAGGGGCTCCAGCGTCGCAAGTGCGCAAACTCAGGCGAGTTTCCTGTATTTTAGGCGGTGAGGCTGCTCCGCTTCCACTCCAAGCCGGCGTTTACGGTCCTGTTCGTAGTCGGCGTAGTTGCCCTCGAACCAGACCACCCTGGAATCACCCTCGAAGGCCAGCATGTGAGTGGCGATGCGGTCCAGGAACCAGCGATCGTGGGAGATCACCACGGCGCAGCCGGCGAAGGCGAGCAGTGCATCCTCGAGTGCCCGCAAGGTCTCGACATCGAGATCATTGGTCGGTTCGTCCAGCAGCAGAACGTTGCCCCCGCTCCGCAGCAGTTTGGCCAGGTGGACGCGGTTGCGTTCACCGCCTGAAAGGTCCTTGATGTACTTCTGCTGGTCGGTGCCCTTGAAGTTGAACCGGCCCACGTAAGCCCGTGACGGGATCTGATAGCTGGCTACGGTGATGATGTCCTGACCGTCGGAGATTTCCTGCCACACTGTCCTGCTGCCATCGAGCGTGTCGCGGCTCTGGTCGACGCAGGCCAGCGCCACCGTGTCGCCGATGCGCAGGCTACCGGCGTCGGGCTGTTCCTGTCCGTTCATGATGCGGAACAGCGTCGTCTTGCCGGCCCCGTTGGGGCCGATTACACCGACAATACCGCCCGGCGGCAGGCGGAAACTGAGGCTGTCGAACAGCAGCCGCTCGCCGAAGCCCTTGCGCAGTGCATCGGCCTCGATGACCAGATCACCGAGGCGCGGCCCCGGCGGAATGTATATCTCGTTGGTCTCGTTGCGCTGCTGGAACTCGCGTGACTGGAGTTCCTCGAACTGGCGCAACCGGGCCTTGCTCTTGGCCTGGCGCGCTTTCGGATTGCTTCTTACCCACTCCAGCTCGTGCTCGATCGTCCGCCGGTGGGCCGACTCCTCACGGGCCTCCTGCGCCAGCCGTTGATCTTTCTGCTCCAGCCAGGACGAGTAGTTGCCCTGCCAGGGGATGCCGTGGCCCCGGTCCAACTCCAGGATCCAGCCGGCCACATTGTCGAGAAAGTAACGATCGTGGGTGACTGCCACCACGGTACCCGGATAGTCCTTCAGGAAGCGCTCGAGCCAGGCCACCGATTCGGCATCGAGGTGGTTGGTGGGCTCATCCAGCAACAACATATCGGGTTTGGCCAGCAGCAGCCGGCACAGAGCGACCCGGCGGCGCTCGCCCCCGGACAGCCGGGTAACGTCAGCCTCCCAGGGCGGCAGCCGCAGGGCCTCCGCGGCGATCTCCAGGGTGCGCTCCAGGTTATGGCCGTCGTTGGCGTCGAGCACAGCTTCCAGTTTGGCCTGTTCCGACGCCAGCTGATCGAAATCAGCGTCGGGGTCGGCGTAAGCAGCGTACACTTCATCGAGCCGGGTCAGCGCCTCCTTAATGGGTGCCAGGGCTTGTTCAACGTTGCCACGCACGTCGAGCGTTGGATCCAGCTGCGGTTCCTGCGGCAGATAGCCGATGTTGATGCCTGGCTGAGGGCGGGCTTCGCCGATTATGTCCTGATCGATGCCGGCCATGATCCGCAGCAGCGTCGACTTGCCGGCACCGTTAAGGCCCAGGACGCCGATCTTGGCGCCCGGGAAGAACGACAGTGAGATATCCTTGAGGATTTCCCGCTTCGGCGGTACCACTTTGCCGACGCGGTTCATGGTGTAGATGTATTGGGCCATGGGTTCCCGATTCGAGGGTTGCGGATCGGGTCGCGATTGTAACGTATTCCGGCAGTTAGCAGGAGGAAACCACTATTTTGCCACCACGCTGGGGTCGGAGATGGTCAGCTCGGTACCATTGCTGGCACTGAATCCGGCTGCCTCGCGCTGCAGTTCCCGGGTCACCGCTGGGGTCTCCGCCGGATCCAGGAATGAAGCGTGACTGCCGCTGTTGAAGCGCACCCAGATGCCGAGTCCCGCACTGTCACTGAGGCTGCTGCTGACCGGCGTCAGGTGGAGCAGTCGCCCCAGCGGATCGGTACCCGATAAGGGGGCGTCGGGTGCGTTGTTGGGCACGACGGCGTCGGGTGGTGGCCCCACGATCTCCTGCAGGTCGATCGGATGGTCCCGTCCGGCCGCCACGGCATAGTTGACCGGATCGGCCGGATCAAGCACCTGCTGCGCCAGACGGAAGAACATCTGATACGGCGGCGTGCCCGTGACAATACCGGCAGTCGCCAGACCCGCCTGAATGGCCGGGCCGAACGCCCTGGAAGATTCCAGCAGCCGGGCCAGTCCGCCGCCTGCCATGGCCAGTGTGGCAGGACCGATGTGCTGATCCAGACCCATCACCACGCTGCCCAGTATCCCGCCCAGGGAATAGCCGATAAAGCCAACGTGGCGGGTGTCAAACAGCACGGCTGTGCTGCCGGCCAAATGGGCCTGGTGCAGATCGCCCGCCAATTGCAGCAGGTCAGCCACCCCCTGGCGCAGGTTGTCGCGGCTCGTCAGCAGTGAATTCAGGTCGATGAAATGGCTGCCGGACGGGTCGATCTTGCCGTCGGCACCCGGCTTGCCGGTGCTGTTGTCGATCAGATCGACGTTGAAAGTCCGTTCCTGGGCCCCCCGGTAGAACGGGTTGCTGGGATCGGTGATGCCGTGCAGCGGGGCATCGATCGCGACCGCAGCCAGCCCGGCCCGGGCCAGGGCATCGGCGATTGCGATCAGACTGGTCCGGTTCTGACTGAAGCCATGCTGAAAAATCACCACCGGCCAGCCATCCAGCGGCTCCGCCTGACCGCTGGCGATGTCCGGAATGCTGGCCAGCACCGGGATGGTCAGGCGCTGGCGCACGACCGGCTGCGGATTGTAACGGGTCAACGGGCTGTCGTTGACGCCGGTCCAGTGGGTGGTCAGGATCACCGTCGGAATGAGCGTCGGCGCTTCCTGGTAATAGTTGATCTGCAGGCTTCCGGTGTAAAGCTTGGCCAGTCCCGCCAGACCGAAATCGGCGGTGCTGAGTCCGCTGGGTGACAGGGTCAGTGACTGTGGCTGGATGTGGGCGGCGACCTGCTGCAGCACGGCGCCGGAAGACTGGGTCATGAAAGTCCAGCTGAGCACGATATGGCCGCGCCGCAGGCCCCAGGCCGCGGCGGCGTCCTCCTGGGATACGACCTGCCGGTGCAGCGGGTCCAGCTGGCGGGCCTGGTCGTCGCTCAGGCGAGCGAACCGGCTGTGGCCGCCAGGATCGAGCAGCGTGCCCCGGTAACGGGCCAGCACGTAGTCGCGAGCGGGCATCGCAGACTGGCCGTCGGCCGCGCGAATGCCGTCGGTCAGCACCACCATGTAGGCGGCGGCCGGCGCGAGCGGTCGCAACGGCTGGATTTCGAGGGTGCGGCCGGTCGGGTCGGCGGTGGCGACGCCAGCACTGAAATCCTTGCCTCCAACCAGTTCCTGTTCGATGCCATTGACCCGGAACGGTGTGGTCGCATCCGGCTGCAGGAACGGGTTGACCATGTCTACCTTAAACAGTCTGACGGTATCACCGGCCCGGACGCTGGCCGGATCCAGCGGTGCCGAGAACTGCTCGGTGATCGGCGCCACCGTGGAAAAGCCGTCCAGGGTATCGATCGCCCGCAACGGCGCGCTGGCCGGATCGGTGGGGTCGCTGATCGGCACGTTAAGGGTGCCGTCGGTTGAGCCGCTGAACAGCTGATCGGCGGGGAACGGCAGAACCCCGGCCGCCGGGTTGAACCGGGCCACAAAAGGTGCACCACCCTGCGCCCGCGCGATGGCGCTGAGCAGCAGGCAGCCGCACACTGCAATTGTCCGGAACCACTGTCTGCTGGTGGGCATCGTCAGAAGAACCATTGCACCTGGGCGCTGAGGAGGTCGACGCTGGAACGGTAATAACCATCCAGCGTGCTGCCGACCGGCAGTCCGGCGGCGCTGCCGGTTACGGTCTCGGTATTCTGGACGGGTGATTTACCGACGAACATGTGCGCGTAGCCGACATCCAGACTGAGGTTGCGGGTCGGCCGGTAGGTGGCCCCCAGCGCCACCCAGCGCCGGCTGTTATCCGGCACCCGTGGGGTGCGCAAACTGGCATCGCTGATCGTTGATGGATCATAGGCCACGCCTGCCCGGAACGTCCAGGCCGGACTGTAGTCGTAGCTGACGCCGACGGCGTAGCGAACCGTATTGCGCCAGTTTTCGGGCTGTACCGTATCCGGGGTGCCATCGGCGTAATGAATCCGCAGGGTATTGAACAGGCTCCAGTGGGTCCAGCTGATATCGCCCATCACGGCCCAGCGGGCGTTAAGCCGATGATAGACGCTTAGCGACGCGCTATCCGGCGTCGTCAGGCTGGCTTCGGCATCGACGGTGCGGGAGGGGCCGGCCAGCGGTTGGGCGAAAGCGGGTATCCGGAAGTGGGCGTTGCCGGTGAGGCGGTAGTGCACCCGGGAGCGATAAGCCAGCCCGACCCGGGTGGCCGGCGTGACCTGATACAACAGCCCCAGGTTGTAGCCCACCGCCCAGTCCTGGCCGTGTACCTTGGCAAAGCCGTCCTGGGCCGGATCGGAGGGACGGGCGCCCGGTATACCGGCCAGGAAGCCGAGGGTGCCAAAATCCAGGGCATTGCTGAGTGTGGTGCTGGCATACTGGGCGCTGATGCCGGCGCCCAGGGACAGCTGGTCAGTGATCCGCACGCCCAGCGCCGGGTTGATCGTCACCGTCTTGAGTTCCGATTTCAGGGCATGGTAGCGGCCGATCCAGTCACCGGGATAACTGGTGACCAGGCCGTAGGGCGAGGTCAGTGCCAGCCCGAACGTGACCCGGTCGCTGAGCGGATCGGCCAGAAAGGCGTTGGGCACCAGCGCTGCTTTGCCGGCGTCCACATTGGCCGGTCCGGTAGGCAATGCACCGATTCCGTTGGTCGAGTCGACATCGTGGAAGCGATCATGGGGCAGCACCAGGTTGCCGCCCAGCTCGAGTTGGCGCGACTGCAACACCAGGCCCGCCGGATTGGAAAAGGTGGTGGCGGCATCCGCCGCCGCGGCGGCACCACCGGCAAAAGCATCGCCCAGATCCTTCACGCTCTGGACCTGGATCTGGAAGCCGGCGGCCTGTGCGGTGGTGGTGCCGGTCAGGCCCAACAGCAGGGCCAGCAGCAGAGTGCTGACTGACCGGTAGTGTTCTCGCATTTCATGTTATCCCGAACCGGCGTCGGCTGCTGTGACGACAGTAAAATTGTCCCGAGTATCGGATTATAGCCCAATCGCGGGATCTTCGGGCGCGACCACGACGGTTCGTGGCTGGCCGTCATCGTTCAGCGCCACGTAGACCATCACGGCTTCGGTTACCTTGACGGCCTGGCCGCGCTGGTGTCGGCGGCGCTGGGCAAACACCTCGATGCGCACAGTGAGCGAGGTGGTGCCGATGCGTTCGACCTGGGCGAAGCAGCTGACCAGGTCACCGACGAACACCGGCTTGTGAAACTCCATCGAGGTCACGGCCACGGTGGCGACCCGGCCGCCGGCGTGTTCGGCAGCCACCACGCCGCCGGCGATATCCATCTGCGCCATAATCCAGCCACCGAAGATGTGGCCGGCCGGATTGGTGTCGGCCGGCATCGCCAGTACCCGGATGACCGGCTGGCGCTCCTGCGGATACCGCTCGTCCACGTCAGTAGTCCTTGACGAACAGCCGGCGCGGGAAATCGGTGAACGGCTCGCCGCCGTGTTCGGTGACCCGGAAGCACTCGCTGATCTCGACGCCCCAGTCGTTGTACCAGATGCCGGGAATACAGTGGATGGTCATGTTTTCCTGCAGCACGGTGCCGTCGCCGGGGCGCAGGCTCAAGGTATGCTCGCCCCAGTCCGGCGGATAGTTCAAACCAGCCGAATAGCCGATGCGGGAATCCTTGATGATGCCGTAGTGGGCGATGGTCTGACGCCAGATGGCCTCCAGTTCCCCGCAGCTAATGCCCGGTTTGGCGGCGGCCAGGACATTCTCCAGGCCTTCGACCACCACCTCGGCGGTGTCGGCCAGGCGCCGCGGCGGCGGGCCCAGATGGACGGTACGGGCCATCGGGCAGTGATACCGGCGCCGGGCCCCGGCCAGCTCGAGTATGGTGGCCTCGCCGGTGGTGAACGGTTGATCGGTCCAGGTCAGGTGTGGGGTCGAGGTGCCGACCCCGGTCGGCAGCATCGGGCAGATCGCGGTGTAATCGCCACCGAACTCCGGTGTGCCGCTGATCTGGGCCTGATAGATATTGGCCGCGACGTCGCAGTGCCGTACCCCCGGTTCGATGCCCTCGATGGCCGTGCGCATGGCCTTCTCGACGATGCGCGCCGCCTGGTGCATGTAGCCGATCTCGGCCGGCGACTTGATGACCCGGACCCAGTTCACCAGGGTGGTGGCATCCTGGAACTCGGCCTGGGGCAGTGCCTGGCGCAGCGTCTCGAAACAGGCGGCGGTGAAATAGTAGGTGTCCATTTCGACGCCGATGCGGTGCTGCCGCCAGCCCTTCTCGTGCAGCAGCTCGGCGACGAAGCTCATGGGATGCTTGTCGGTTGCCTGCACGTAGTCATCGCTGTAGGCCCGGATGTTGTCGCTATCGAGAAACGTCGTCACCCTGGCCGCGTTGGCGTCCATTCCCCGCCCGACCCAGATCGGCTGGTCGGCGTCCAGTGCCAGCACTACCAGCTGATGCACGTAGAACGACCAGCTGTCGTAACCGGTCAGGTAGTTCATGTTGGCCGGATCAGTGGCCAGCAGAACGTCGATGCCCTGGGCCTCCATGCGCTGCTTGGTCCTGGCAATACGGTGCTCGTATTCGGCTCTGTCAAAAGGCAGCATGACAACCTCACGACCGTGAGAGGAAACGCCGGACCTGCGGCCGCGGGCCCGCCCTGAAAATGGCAGTTTAGTCCTTTGCCGCGGTCCTGCAAATGGTTCGCCCACAGATGGTTGCGGCGCCCCGAGGGGCGCCGCGTTGGATAGTGCTGAAGCCCTCGTGACGACCACTAGCGCCGCCGCGACTCCCAGCCGATCAGGGCGATGAATGCCAGCAGTGCAACCGCAAGCCCTGCGTCCGAGAGACCGGGAACCGGTGTGGGTGGCTGCGGGATGTAGCCGAAGTCGGCCGTGGCCGGGCTGCCGCTCGTCACCGTGGCCTGGGCCGGATTATGCCCCTGGTCGTGAATGTTGGTCGTAAGGACCAATCCCTGGGGCAGAGTGTCGTCGACCACGTCGACGGATGTTGCCCCCGTGGGGACATTGGCACCGTAGTTGCCGTTGCCGTCGGTGATGAGCGTGACGATGCCACCGGTGCTGGTGGTTACCCGCACGGTTACCCCGGCTAGCGGGGTGTCGCCGGCGTCGAATTGGCCATCGTGGTTGCGATCCCGATAGACGGTGCCGGTGAGCTGGCCCACCGACCCGGTTGTAATATCGGTTGACCCGTTGGCGTTGTTGTTGCGGGTGTCGGTTTCCGGGGTGGCGGTCCCGATCTCGGTCGTGACCGGAATCGGACCGCTGCCCGGCGCCGTGTAGCTGAAACCGAGGCTGGTCTGCTGGCCGGGATCGAGGCTGGTAGGCAGTCCCGAGAAGGTCACGTGGCCATCGGCCGGATTGTAGCTGGCGGTTACGCCGGTCGGGGTGCTGAAACTGACGGCCGCCGGAAAATGGCCGGAATCACCTATCGTGGCGCTGTAGGTGACATTGGCCGCGGTGGCGCTGGCCGCGGAGGTATTGCCGAAGGTCAGAGTGCCGGTGACCGTGCCGCCTGCGACCGTGCTGGACGGTTACCTAGACCGCCGTGGTGACGTCCGCGGCGATGATCGCGGTACTGCCGCTGGCGGTGTTGGGTGCGCTGGCGTCGTTGTCCGCGTCGATCGTCGTAGTCACCGGCACCGGGCCAGTGCTGGGTGCTTGATAGTTGAAGTTGAAGGTCAACTGCTGGCCAGAAACAAGACTGCCAGGCAGGCCGGTGAAGGTGACCTCGCAGGTCGATGAGTTGTAGCTTGATATGTTGGCCAGCGGGCTGATGTTCACCGAGGCCGGGCAGTTGCCGGGCGTGCCAATCGTCGCTGTGTAGGTCACGCCGGTGGCTGCGGCCTGGCCGTCGTTGCGGAATACGAACGAGCCGGACACTGTGTCGCCCGGATAGGCATGGTCCGGGACCGTAACCGCGGTGCCGACGTCGGCTCCCGCTGGGGCTCGCACGATGTACAGATTCTGCTGGACGTCGTTGGTGGATTGATAGGCCCACAGGTCCAGGCCTTTGGCATCGCCGAAGCCGGCGCTGGAACTGCAGTCGGAATTGCTGTTGCCGTGTCCCGGCCACCGGCGGTAGTAGTGGTTGCTGTTATAGCTGTCATTGCCGGAGTCGATCCCGGTGAGGGAATGGTCGGGCGTCGGCGGAGTCGGTGACGAACTGCCGCACAGATAGCTGTTCAAGGTCCCGACAGCCTCTCCCTCACGAGTCACGTAGCCGCGGTCGTCGTAGAATACGGTCGAATCCCCGGGAGAGCCGTTGAGCTTGGTGATGGTGGGCCCGCCGTCGCCATTGCCCTCGGCGTCGATGATCGGGAAATGGACGTTGCCGTTCTGCCCGGTGACCCTGAAATCATACGGCCCGCCCGATGGAAAGTTGGCACCACTATTGTCCTTGCCATCCCAATAGACCTGGTGCGTCCCGGATGCGGCCAGGCCGGTTATGACGCGGTTGCTGGGCTTGGCGGGATCGAAATCGTTGCCATCAAGACTGATCACGATCTGGAACGTGATGGTGTGCGAGGTGGTGAAGGTGAAGGTCCCCCCGGCACCCACCGTCGAGGTGTTGCCGCCCTGATTGCCGGTGAAGCTGACCGTGCTGAGTTCGGGGGTCGGCGGCGTCAGCGGGATGCCCAGCGCGGTCAGTACCAGATCCGCTGATGTGGTATTGCCCCCGTTTGGACCGATGTCGCTGAAGAAGATCGGGTACTGCGCCGGCTGTGAGGTGACGCCGGCTGGCAGGTCCTGGTTCACCAGGGCATTGTTGCCCCGCAGATCCTTGTACAACGGTTCGCCGTTATCGAGGAACCCGGACTCGTTGGCGTACAGGGCAAAGCCGTTAGGGTCCAGCCCGCGCATGGTTTGCTGATAGCGATAGCCGTCCTGGGTGACATAGTACAGGCTGGAATAGATCGGCCGGTCGTTGCCAGCAGTGTAGGCGACCCAGGCATACGTGAACAGGCGCCCGTCGATATCGGTGGTCGAACTGGCCGATGCACGTACGGTGACGTCCCAGGCCGCGACCGTGTCACTGGACGGTCCGCACATTCGTTATCGAGCCCTTGGGCCCTCCACCGGAATTGGCGGCCGTGAACAGGACGCCGTAGATGCCGGTTTCAGGGGCTTGGTAGGCACAGGGCGTGTACCCGTTGGTGACTGTTCCGGTGCCGTCGGCACTGTTGGGCCCGGCCAGTTCCTCGTCGCGACTGGTGATTTCGCCGTACGTTCCCCCCGAGTAAGTGCCCGGCTCGCTGGCACAGGAGAAGTCCGCTGACCCCGGGATGGTTTCGTCGCCGGGTGGGCCGAACGACTGCGGATCGTAGACCTTTATGTCGCCGCCATCACCGCGGTTGCTGGAGCCCAGCAGGATATATTCGCCCGCCCTGGCATAGACATAAAGGAAAGTGCGACGGCGGACCACATTGGCGTATCGACCTTGAGACGCCTCCAGGTCCAGATTGGCGCGGGAGCCGGAATAGCCACTTGGATACAGCGAGCGGCTGCCTTCGGCCAGTGCCGGGGTGATCCAGGTCAGGCCCAGATAGACCAATAACAGTGTCAGGACTTGTGCTGTTCGCCAGCTACGGATTTTCATCAGGACGTCCTCGATAGACTCGACTGCTTTTTGTTGGTTCGCCGGTGGCTCCGGGAGACGTGACGCTGGTTGTCAATTAGTGCCGTGACGCGGTACTGCTGGCGGCCATGGCTATGGACTTTCGTATTCGCCTCGATTGGGCCTGAGCACCGCGGACAGGCTGGTGGACGGTCGATCATCAGCGTCTGAAGCTTCTTTGTAATGATTTGCATGGGAGTTGAAGCCAGATCCATGCCAGCTTTGGTGCACGCCCGGTCGCATGGACTGCGCCGGCTACCGTAGTGCCGTGCGGCAGGCTGTTATGGCGCGATTTGAAGTAGCAGTCGGGGCCGTGGCGGGGGCGCAGGCGTCTGTGTCTGCGCCGTCGTCATGAGGTCCGCGTCGGATATGGCCGGCACGGACCTCATCAGGGACTGTGGGTGTTGCGGTCGCTATAAGTCGGTTACATCGCTGGCCAGTACCGCGATGGTGTCGCCGCGGCGCACCCAGCCGCGCCCGGCCCGTGTGATCAGCAGGCCGTCGCGGGCGACGCGCAGCGCCAGCGGCTCGCGTTCCGGGGCGTCGGGGAAGTGGATCCGGCCAAGCATGTCGCCGGCCCGCAAGGCGGCGCCGACCTCCGCACAGGGTTCGTAGAGCCCATCAGCCAGCGCCATGGTGTAGGCGTCGTCTGGGGTCTCCAGCAGGCGCGGGGGCTCGAAGTCCGGCGCGCCGGACAGTATCCCGAAATGACGCAGGATGTTGCGCACTCCACGCTCGGCGATGGCCACGGTGCGCGGTGTCAGCATGGCGCCGCCGCCCAGTTCGGTGGAGACGAATACCTTGCCCAGATCCTCCACCACGCTGTCCAGCATGCCGGCGCGGTCGAGTTCCCGCAGCACCAGCAGCAGCGGTGCACCAAAGGCGCGGCCCGCGGCCAGACAGGCGGCTTGCTGGTCGGGGTCGTCGAGCCGGTGAATCACCGCGCAGGGGCTGAAGATCATCGAGCTGCCGCCGGAGTGCAGATCGACCACGGCGTCGGCTTGGGTAACCAGCTCGTAGTACACGTAATGGGCGATCAATTCGGTGACAGAACCATCATGGCGGCCGGGAAACACCCGGTTCATGTTGCGGCCGTCGATTGGTGACAGCCGGCTGCCGGCCATCAGCGCCGGATAGTTCAGTGCGGGCAGGATGATCACCCGTCCTTGTATCTGGTCGGCCTGCAGATCACGGGCCAGCTTTAGCAATGCCAGCGGGCCCTCGTACTCGTCGCCGTGATTGGCTCCGGTGAACAGCACCGTGGGGCCGTCGCCATTGGCTATAACGGTGATCGGCACCAGCAGGCTGCCCCAGCCCGAGCTATTGCTCGAATTCGGCACCTGCAGCTGCCCGTGCTGCTTGCCGGTGCGGCCCAGGTCCACACTGGCCTTGATCTTGGAAACGCTGCTCATTGTTGCCTCATCAGGTGTCCGCGACCGGGCGGAGTGGTGAAATCCAGCCGGGGGCCGCGCGGGATGATCCGACTCGGATTCAACTGTGGATGGCTGGTGTAGTAATGGGTCTTGATGTGGCCGAAATCGACGGTGCCGGCCACACCCGGGTGCTGGAACAGTTCCCGCGTGTAGCCCCACAAGTGCCGGTAGTCGGTCAGCCGCTGGCGGTTGCACTTGAAGTGGTAGTGATAAACGCTGTCGAATCGCACCAGTGTGGTGAACAGCCGCCAGTCGGCCTCGGTGAGTCGGTCGCCGCACAGATAACGGCGTCGGGCGAGGCGCTGCTCGAGCTCGTCCAGGGTTGCGAACAGGGATTCGAAGGCGTCGTCGTAGGCCGCCTGCGAACTGGCAAAGCCGGCCCGGTAGACACCGTTATTGACGGTCTCGTAGATGCGGGCATTGAGCGCGTCGATTTCAGCGCGCAGGTCGCCGGGGTAGCAGTCGACGCTGGCGTCGCCGAACCCATCGAAGGAGCGGTTGAGGATGCGGATGATGTCGCTGGATTCGTTGTTGACGATGGTGGTGTGTTCGCGGTCCCACAGCACCGGTACGGTCACCTTGCCGGTATAGTGCGGGTCGGCCCGGGTATACAACTGGTGCAGGTGCTGCAGCCCATACAGCCGGTCCGGGTGGGCGGCACTGAATGACCACCCGGATTCGCCCATGTGCGGGTCGACCACGATGACATCGATGACGTCGCTCAGCCGCTTCAAGACCCGCACGATCAGCGTGCGGTGGGCCCACGGGCAGGCCAGCGACACGTACAGGCAGTAGCGCCCGGCGGCTGGCGGGAAATCGCCACCGAGCGGGTGTCGGAAGCGGCTGTCGGGGCGGTGGAAGCGGCCGTCCCCGCTGGCGGGGATCACGCCTTCAGGGTGCCAGACGCCGTCGATCAGTTGTCCCATTGAGCTGTCCTCGTCACGACCTGTCGTCGCTGATGGATGGATAAAGAGGCGGTAGTGAGTTCCCGCTGGCGCGTGGCGCCCGGCGCGGCGGCCGCAGCCCGCGGCGCAGGCTGAGCGCCAGCGCCGCGCCGTGCCAGGCCGGTGGTTCGGGGGTATACAGCGCCCGCTCCAGGGCGCTTAGATGCGCGGTCGTATCCGGCCGGCGAAGGGCCAGTTCGCCGAGGCTGCCGGGTGCCCGATCCGGCCACTCCAGCGTGGCCCAGGCCAGTAAGCTGCGCGCCGCCGCATGGGCGTCGTGCCGGCGGCAGGCGGCGAAGAAGGCGTGGCGGGCGCGGACCCGAGGGTTGTGGCGGCGACGCTCCAGCCCTACCGCGATCAGTACCACGCTGGCCAGCAGCACCAGCCCCGCGTCGAGACGGTAATGCAGCCAGGGGGTGGCTGTCGCGGCGGGCGCCCCGGGCGGTGCCGGCGGCGGGTTCGAACCTGCCGCCGCGGGTGCCACGGTGATCGTGCGGGCCGGCAATTCGGCGACCCGGGCCCGGTCATGGACCGTGTCCCACCAGGCGACGCGGATGGCAGGCAGGGTGAAGCTGCCGGCATGGCTCGGCACCAGCACCAGTTGCTGCTCGCGGCGGCCGATCAGCCAGCCGTCGCGATGATGGGTGCTGGCCTCGGTCTGTTCCGGATAGCTGCGGGCCCAGACCATGGCGGGCAGGTGCAGTGTCGGTAGCTGGGCCGCCTCCAGTCCGCGTGCCTCGAGCAACAGCTTGCGGGTGACCGGTTGGCCGACCTGGAATTTCGGCGTGTGCCCGGTCCAGTCGCTGCTCAGCGTCAGCTGCGGGCTGGGCAGCCAGTCACTGGCAATGGCCAGGTCTGGCCGCGGCCGTACGTTAAGTCGTACCGGGGCACTGCGGACCGTGAGTCGCCGGCCAGGGCCACTCAGCGGGTCGCGTGCCGCGCCAGCGGTGCGGGCCAGCACCCGGGCGCGCAGCTCCAGCGCGGGGATTACCAGCGTGCCGCTGCGCTGTGGGATCAGCGCGAACTGGCGTTCGTACACCCGGTATTCACGGCCGTGACGATGGGTGACCGATTCGTGGAAGTCCCCCAGCGGCTCGAGAATCGCGTCGCGTATGGGCGTGCCACGGCTGAATTCGCTGTCGGTCAGGCGTACCCCGGAGGCGAGCAACACCCGCTCGCGATAGCGTACCTGACTCTGCACATACGGCGTCCGCGGTGTCGCCAGTGTTTCGATCAACACATCGCGGTCTTCGTGGGCCCCGGCGGGCAATGCCAGTACGTGGACGGTCAACGGTGTGGTCGCGAGCTGCGCTGCAACGGGTAACGCCGGCAGCCGCAGACGACCGGTGTGGCGCGGCGCCAGTTCCACCAGCCAGCGAAAGTGTTCGCTCGCGGTGCTGTGGCCAGGGGCCGGCTGCTGGCTGCGATGACTGCTGAGAATCTCGAAATCGCGGGTCAGCGGCGTCACGTCCAGGTCAACCGTGTCGCCGGTGATGTCGGCGTCGATCGTCAGCAGGATGGACTCGCCCGCGTACACGGTACTGCGATCGAGGAAGGCCCGCACTGACTGGGCCATCGCCGGGGCGCTCAGCAGGCCGAGCCACAGCGCCAGCCAGACCCGCCAGCGGCTTGCCGGCGCCGGGCGTTGTCTGGGGTCTCTGCGCCCGCTGGCGTTGCTGCGAGTCATTGTGCCGGGTCCGTCATGGTGGCGTGCCGTTCCTCGTACTGCTGGCGGAACTTGCGCCGCAGCAGACCGCCGGGGTCGTCGGGGATGCGACGCAACCACTGCTTGAGAGTCTGCTCCTGTTCCAGGCTGAGCCGGTCCGCGGAACCCCCGGCGGCATGACCGGATTCCCCCGGGGCCATTGCTGTGGAACCGTTGGCCCGTGCGGCCGCAGCGTCGCCGCCGCCGTTCTGCTGCGGCGAATGGCGGCGTGGCTTGGCGGAGCGGGTACGGGCCGCGGCGGGGTGCTGATCCCGCCGCCGGTTTGTGGTCGGCCGGGTTGGATCGGGCGGCAGCCGCCGGGTCCGGCCGCGGCCGGTGCCCGCGGCCGGATGCTGGCGCTGTTTCCGTTCGCGCAGCAGTTGCTCCACCAGCGCTCGATTAGCGCGCGCATCCGCCATTCCGGGAGCACTGGCCAGCGCCCTGTCGTAGGCTGCCAGCGCTTCCCGATAGCGGCCCAGCCGGACCAGTGCGTTGCCCCGGTTGTAGGCCCCGTCCGGGCTGTCGACCCGGGCGAAGGCCGCCGCCGCGGCGGCGTAGTGGCCAGCCCGATACGCCGCGGTACCCTTGATCCAGGCTGACTGGGCGAGGGCCTCGGCCGCGGCCGGGCGGTGCTCGCGCAACGCCTGGTAGGCCTGCTGATCTGCGCGCTGCCACAGCGAGGCCATGCTCCAGGCGGCCGCTGGGCGTGGCACCGGCAGCCACAGTAGTAGCAGCAGCAGCCAGCCGCGGCGAAACCCCAGTGCGGCCAGCGGCAGCAGCAGCAGGACCAGCCAGGAACCGCGCTCCAGCCAGGCCTGACCGCCGACGTTGTCCCGCGGGCCGGCGCGCGGCGCGGGTTGGTCGGCGGTGAGTGCGCGGATATCGCTGTCGTCGGCCGTCAGTTCGGTGTAACGGCCACCGCCGGCGCGGGCGACCGCCTGAAGCGCTGACCGGTCCAGCCGGCTCAGATCGGTGTGGCCGCTGCCATTGGTGACGAAACCGCCGTTACCGTTGGGAATCGGTGCGCCGGCCGGGGTGCCGACCGCCAGCACCGCGACCCGCTGGCCTTCCCGCCGGAGTCGGCCGGCGGCCCGGGCGGCGGCGGTGTCGGCCTGGGCCGCGATAAGTATGATCTGGCCATGGCGCACACCGGCCTGACTGAGCAGTCGTCCGGCCATGGTCAGCGCCGGTCCGGGCCGATTGCCCCGCGCCGGCATCAGGTCCGGCTTGAGCGCCGGCAGCAGATGGTCGATGGTGACGGCGTCACGGGTCAAGGGGACCACCGTGAACGCAGCGCCGGCGTATACCACCAGGCCGGTTCGGGTATCGCTCTGGGCCAGCAGATCGCGGATCTTGAAGCGGGCCCGCGCCAGCCGTGACGGTTGCAGGTCGCGCGCCAGCATCGACTGCGACAGGTCCAGCACCACCACCCGGCCGGCCTGGTTCTGATACAGCGGCAGCGGGCGCCGCTGCCAGGTCGGGCCGGCCAGTGCCAGGACGGCGCACAGCCAGCCCAGGGCCAGCAAGGCCAGCCAGTAGCGCCGCTGGCCGCCCGGCTGGTGGACCAGGAGTTGCTCGAGCAGGGCCGGGTCGCACCACCGGCGCCAGCCGTCGACGCCGCCACGGCGGCGTCGCAGCCACAACCACAGCACGCTCAGGGGCAGCAACGCCAGCAGCCACAGCGGGCGGACGAAATGAAACTGGTGCCAGAATGGCGCCATGGTCAGGCCAGCCGTCGCGGCGGCTGGGCCAGCAGCCAGACCAGCGCTACGCTGACTGCCAGTACCGCCGCCAGCGGCCAGGGATAAAGTTCCCGCACCGGGCGCAGCCGGCGGTCGGCGTGCGGCACCGGTTCAAGCTGGTCGAGCTGGCGGTAGATCGCTGCCAGGGAGGCGCTGTCGCGGGCGCGGAAGTAGCGGCCGCCGGTCAAGCGGGCGATTTTGCGCAGGGTCGGTTCATCCAGGTCTGCTGACGGATTGATCCGGGTGTTTCCGAACAGCCCGCGCACCACCATGCTGTCGGCGCCGACCCCGATGGTGTAGATCCGCAAGCCGATCTGCGCCGCCAGCCGCGCCGCATGCAGTGGCTCCAGCACGCCGGCGTTGTTGGCTCCGTCGGTTAGCAGAATCAGGACCTTGCTGGCCATATCAGCACCCCGCAGCAGCTTGACCGCCAGGCCGATGGCGTCGCCGATCGAGGTCCGCTGGCCGGCCAGGCCGACCTCGGCTTCATCGAGCAGCCGGCGCACGGTGGCGTGGTCCAGTGTGAGCGGGACCTGCAGATAGGGCTGGCCGCCGAACAGGATCAGCCCGATGCGATCGCCGCGGCGGCCGGCAATGAAGCGGTCGCCCAGTTGCTGCACCGCCGCCAGGCGCGAGCGGGTGCCGTCACCCAATGGCATATCGTCCGTCTGCATGCTGCCGGAGATGTCCACCGCCAGCAACAGGTCGCGGCCGCTGACCGGGACGACCAGCGGCGGCCCCAGCAGTTGCGGCCGGCTGGCTGCCAGCACCAGCCCCAGCCAGCCGACGGTGGCCAGGGCAAGCGTCAGCGGCCGGGCACGACGGCGACTCGGAAATTCGCTCAGAACGGCAAAAAACGGCACCCGCAGGGCGCTGCTGGGCTGCCTGCTGGCGCGGGGCAGCAGCCAGGCCAGCAGCAGCGGCAGCGGCAGCGCCGCAAATGCGTAGGGCCAGGCCAACTGCAGCATGATTACAGGTTGCGGCGCAGCCAGCGCCGGGCCAGGCTGACCAGGGCTTGGGTTTCGAACGTGGCGCCCGGCCGGAACGGCGCCTCGGCCAGAACCCGGCCGGGGCCGTTACTGAAGCGATCGGTGGCGCCGGTACGGTCGAGAAACCGGAGCCAGTCGACACCGCTCAGCGCGGCTACCTGCTGGCGCGGGAACCGGGCCAGCGCGGCGCGCCGCAACAGCGTCGACACGCCGGCGCTCAGCGTCCGCGGATCGCCGCCGGACTGGCGCTGCAGCTGCTGCAACAGGCGCAATGCCCGGTGGCGCTGACGCCGGCGCCGCGCCAGCCGGATCAGCTGCCGGAGCGCCGCAGCCAGTGCGGCCAGCAGGACCAGTCCCAGCAGCCACCAGCCGGGTGCCGGCGGCCACCAGTCCGGCGGCGGCGCCGGGTGGATGTCATGCAGTGCGAGCAGTTGCGGGTTCACTGGTACCCCGTGGGACCCAGGTGGGTACGCAGCAGCTCGGCGAGATTGTCGGCGGCAGTGAGCCGCAGCCGCGCAATTCCATGGCGCTGCAGCAGATCGCTCAGCCGCTGCTGGCGTTCGCCGACGCACTGGCGATAGTGCTCGCGCTGGGTCCGGTCTCCGGTGTCGAGCATGCAGGTCCGGTGGCCGTCGCTGATCGGGTAGCGGCCGGCGGGAGGCGGTGTCAGTTCCAGCGGATCCAGAATCTGGCAGACCAGTAGATCGAGCCGGCGGCGCAGGCTGGCGAGTGTCGGGATCAGCGCCGGCTCGATGGCGTAGCCGTCGCTGATCAGTATCGCCAGACTGCCGGGCCGGCTGCTTGCCTGCAGTTGCCGCAGGGCCGGTCCCAGGCCCCCGGCGCGGCCGGTGATGTCGGTACGCGGCTGATACCACGTCAGCAGGGCGGCCAGCAGCCGGTGCATGCCGCGGCGACCGGCTACCGCCGGCAGACTCTGCTGATGATCGCAGTCGAACAGCCGGGCCCCGATACGATCGCCGCGCAACACCGTGATCCAGCCAAACAGCGCGGCCAGGCGGGTTGCGACCACTGACTTGAAGGCAATCCGGGTGCCGAAGAACAGACTGGGGTTGACGTCCAGCAACAGGGTAACCGGGCGGTCGCGCTCCTCGCTGAAGATCTTGGTGTGGGTCTGGCCGGTGCGCGCGGTGACCCGCCAGTCGATGTGGCGGATCTCGTCGCCCGGCAGGTACCGGCGCGACTCCGCGAAGTCGATGCCGCGGCCACGCTGGCGTGACGGCCGCTGGCCGCTGCGGGCCGCGGCGCTCGGCCGCGGGCTATTCAACAGCAGCCGGCGGGCATCGAGCTGCAGCCGCACCAGTTCGGCCAACTGAGGGTGGATGCCGTCGCTGGCGGGCGGGGCGGTCACGGCAGCGGGACATGCTCTAGCAGGTCGCGCAGCAGCCGGTCGCTGTCGATACCCTCGGCCTCGGCTTCGAAACTCGGCAGCAACCGGTGGCGCAAGCTGTCGAACAGCAGGCTCTGTACGTCCTGCGGGGTCACGTAATCGCGGCCCGCCAGCCAGGCATGGGCCCGGGCACAGCGCTCCAGGGCGATGGTGCCGCGCGGGCTGGCGCCAAACGCGAACCAGCGCGCCAGCTCCGGATCGTAGGCGGCGGGATTGCGGGTCGCCAGCACCACCTGGACGATATACTCTTCCAGTTCCGCGCCAGGTACAGGGACAGCACCTCGCGCCGGGCCTGAAAGATGGTGGCCTGATCCAGCAGCGTCCCGGCGGCGGCTGGACTCGGCCTCGCTGGCCAGCGCCTGCTGCCGTGCCAGGGCGAGGATGCGGCGCTCGCTCTCGGGGCCGGGATAGCCGATCCGCACGTACAGCAGAAAGCGGTCGAGCTGGGCCTCCGGCAGCGGGATAGGTGCCTTCCTGCTCGATCGGGTTCTGGGTGGCCATCACCAGGAACAGCTCGCGGCAGCGGGTAGGTGGTGCGCCCGACCGTGACCTGGCGCTCGGCCATGGCCTCCAGCAGGGCCGATTGCACCTTGGCCGGCGCGCGGTTGATCTCGTCGGCCAGCAGCAGATTGTGGAAGAGGGGGCCGGGCTGAAATTCGAAGCTGGCACTCCTGCGGGCGGTAGATCTCGGTGCCGGTGAGATCGGCCGGCAGCAGGTCCGGGGTGAACTGGATGCGGTGGAAGTCGCCCTCGATGGCTGCGGCCAGCGCCTTGATGGCGCGTGGTCTTGGCCAGTCCGGGCAGCCCCTTCGACCAGCAGATGGCCGTCGGCCAGCAGTGCGATGAGCAGGCGGTTCAGCAGCGTCTGCTGGCCGATGATCTGGCTCTGCAACTGGCGGCGCAGAGCGGCGAAGGCCTGTTGCGCCGGCGTGGTGGCCGGATCGGCCGCGTCAACCTGCTCGGCGGGTGCACTGGTCATGTTACGATGCTGCTGTTGCCGGAATCAGACTGACAGTTAATATAATCCGTCAGCGCGAGGCAAGAGGCGGGGCGATCGCGTCCGCCCACCAGCACAATCACAACCGGACCGCGCCATGGCCTTCCCGCTCACCGTCATTGCCCTGTTCGTCCTGCTGATCCTGGGCATCCCGATCTCGATCTCGCTGCTGTTCAGCGGCACCTTGGGCTACATGCTGACCATCGGCTTTCAGCCCGGGCTGACCGCCCTTGGCCAAGGGGCCTTCTCCGATCTGAACTCCTTCGTGATCATCGCCATCCCCCTCTACATCCTGATGGGCCAGATCATGCTCAAGGGGGAGGCCGGGCACGACCTGTTCGATTTCGCCCAGCACATCCTGGGGCAAGCTCCCTGGAGGGCTGGCGATCGCCGCAATCTGCCGCCAGCGCCATCTTCGCCGCCATCTCGGGCTCCTCGACCGCCACCGCGGCGACCATCGGCTCGATCAGCATCCCGGAGATGCTGGATCGCGGCTACGACCGGCGCATGGCCATGGGCTCGGTGGCCGTCGCCGGCACCTCGGCATCCTGATCCCGCCGAGCATTTCCTTCATTCTCTATTCGCTGGTGACCGATACCTCGGTCGGCAAGCTGTTTCTCGCCGGGGTGCTGCCGGGGATCATGCTGGCGCTGCTGTTCGCCCGTCTACACGGTGCTGAAGGCCTGGCGCTTCAGTGGACAAGAGCAACATCGTGCACCACGAGGACGAGCACGAAATCCCCCTCACCTGGCGGGATGCTCGGCAGTGTGCTGATGATCCCGCTGGTGCTCGGTGGCATCTACACTGGGCTGGTTCACGCCCACTGAAGCGGCCGGGGTCGGCGTCGTCTATGCGCTTGCTGCTGACGACGGTTCTCAAGCGAACCCTGAGATGGACGACTGCTTCTGGCAGGCGGCCCGCGACAGCGTGGTGACCAGCGCCATGATCCTGATGCTGATCGCCGGCGCCTCGGTCTTCGGCAATACCCTGTCGCTGCTGCGGGTGCCGCAGGACGTGGCGCAGTGGCTCGAGGGAATGCACCTGGCCACCTGGCAGTTCCTGATCGCCGTCAACATCCTCTATCTGTTCCTGGGGATGTTCATGGACGCCTCGGCGGCGATCCTGGTCACGATTCCGATCCTGCTGCCGGGTCTGCAGGCGCTGCACATCGACCTGATCTGGTTCGGCGTCATCCTGGTGATGAACATGGAGATCGGTGCCGTCACCCCGCCGGTGGGCATGAACCTGTTCGTGGTGCAGGCACTGCGCGAAGATTTCACCATCCGCGAGGTGCTCATGGGCTCGCTGCCCTACGCCTGCGTCGGGATTGCTCGGGCTGGCGCTGGTGATGCTGTTCCCGCAGTTGGCATTGTGGCTGCCTGGCAGGCTCGGGTGACTCAGCCAAGCTGGCGGCAGATGAGCTGATAGAGCGGGCCGCTGGGGTCGAGGCCGGCTTCCAGCCCGATCTGCACGGCTTCTGCGGCCGGTTTGCCTTCCACCGCATGAGCCCGCAGTGCCATCAGCGCACCGACCCGGTTGCCGCTGGCGCAGTGCACCAGCACCACAGCCTCGTCGTCGGCGTCCAGCGCGGCGTGCAGTCGGCGTGCGTTTTCCACGGTGAGGTCGCCCGGACTGGCGACCGGGATGTGTACGTAGCGCATGCCGCATGCGGTTACCGCGCTGGCTTCGTCGAACGCGCCGAACTCGCCGGTGGGCCGCAGATTGACCACCGTGCAGCAGCCCGCCTGGCACAGCTGGTCCAGGGTGGCATGGGCCGGCTGACCGCCGGTGAGGATCTGGTTACCGATCAGGCGGGCGTTAGGGATATCACTGAAGCTTGGGTTCATGCCAGTTCTCGTGCGGAATCGGAGGCTGGAAATTGCGCCGGATTTTATATTAGATTGTTAAAATATAAAAGTACCCCGGCGACCGCCAATCCTCTGGTGGGTGGGTGCCGGTCAGGCATCGCTATCCGTTGCGCCGAGCCGGTGCAGCAGCTTGGCCAGTTCGGCGACCACCCACAGCGCACTGCCCAATGGCAGCGCGGCTTGTGCCACCCAGACGGGCCACTGGGCAATGTCCAGCGTCGTCTCATGAGTGGCCCAGCTGACCTGAGCCTGCTCCCAGCCGGAGATCGTGAACAGCACCAGAAAGCCGCTGACGATGATGAAGCGGACTATGCTTAGCAGGTCGCCGCGCCGGCCCAGTATGTTTTCCAGGGCGATGCCGGCGGTCACGTGATAGTCGCGCCATGCGGTCAGCGCTGCGCCGGCGAAGGCAACCCAGACCAGCGCGAACAGATCCAGGTCGTAGGTCCATGAATTATCGATCCTGACCCAGCGCAGCGTGATGCCGAGCACGATGGCCAGGGTCAGCACCAGCAGCATGACGGCGGCCAGGTGGCCTGCGGCGTCGGCCACCCGGCTGCAGATCCTGGCCCCGCGGGCGCAGCCGCGGCGCCAGCCGGCGCGCACAACGGGTGCTGCCATGGCGCGGTTGCCCGGGCTTAGTTGGCGAGCGCCTGGCGGACGTCGTTCAGCAGCTTTTTGCCGGTCGCACCGGCCTGCTTCAGATACTGTTTCTCCTCCAGCGGCTGGGCTGCAGCCTGCCACTTCTTGAGCGTGGCGGCATCCGGCTGATAGACCGTGTCGCCGTGTTGGGTGGCCACTGCGATATCACGCTTGAACTCTTTCTCGATCGCGTCGACGTTGGCCTGCTCGGTGGCGGCAATGGCCTTGCTGATGACCGCTCGCTGCTGGGCACTGAGTCCTTCCCACCAATGGCGGTTGGCCTGAACCGGGTAGACCAGCGGCACATAATGGATAGCGGTGATGTAGTTACCGACTTCATACCACTTGCGGGACACGATGGACGACAGCCCGGATACCGCGCCGTCCAGCGAGCCGCGTTGCAGGGCGGTATAGACTTCACTGGAGTCGACCGCCACCGGGGTGGCACCCTGCGATTTCAGGAACTGTGCCGACAGCTTGCCTTCAGAGCGCATCCGCAGGCCCTTGAGGTCAGCCGGCAGCTTGACGGCATGCTTGCTGTTAACATAGCTCTTGGCATAGCCGTAAAATCCCCAGCCAATAATCTCGACGTTATGCTTGTTTAGGATTTTGTTGATATCGGCGCCGAGTGGGCCGTGCAAGGCCTTGAGCAGATGGCCGGCGTCATTGACCAGAAACGGAATGGTGTCCCACTCCAGCGCCGGTTCCTGATTCGACCACCAGTGCATCGCCATGATGCCCATATTGACGGTGTTGTTGCTGATGCCCTGGGCCATGTTGGATTCTTTTAGCAGCGAACCCGACGGGTAGGTTGCCACTTTGATTTTGCCACCGCTCATCTGCTCGATGTTGGCGGCAATGGCGTTGCCCTGAGCCGCAGTGGCCGTGTGGGGCGGCATGTACCAGGCAAAGCGGATGCTGAGGTCCTGTGCCAGCGCGGTACCGGTGATGCTGCAGGCGAGCGCGGCCCCGGCGATCAGACCGGCGAGACGGCGTACGGAGCGGCTGATATTCATTTGCGGTAGGCTCCTCGGTGATTGGTGACTCACCGGGCAGCATACTGCGGCTGGGAATTCGGCGCAAAATCGCCATGGCCGGATCATTTTAAGGACGGCCCTTGTCATCCGGATGGGGCGTTGCTAGAATGCGCATCCTCGATTGCGGGGTGGAGCAGTCCGGTAGCTCGTCGGGCTCATAACCCGAAGGTCGCAGGTTCAAATCCTGCCCCCGCTACCAGCTTTTGAGAAAGCCCCTCGTGGGCTTTTTTTGTCCGCGGCATCCTCGGCGAGGCCCGTGCCGTGAACCATGCTGTTGGACATGCAGGAGTGGGCCTTGAGGCCCACTTTTTGTTTGAGCGGTATTTGGCGATGCAACACACTGCCCACCACATTAGTGAACTGCTGCAGCCGGTAATCACGGCCATGGGCTATGAACTGGTTGGGGTCGAGCTTCTTGGCGGCCGCCGTGCGCTGCTGCGCGTCTACATCGATCAGCCGGACGGCGTCAGCGTCGATGATTGCGAACGGGTGAGCCACCAGGTTAGCGGTGTGCTCGATGTCGAGGACGCGGTCAAGGGCGCTTACACCCTGGAAGTATCGTCACCGGGGCTGGATCGGCCGCTGTTCAATGCCAGTCACTTCGAGCGGTTCGCGGGCGAGCAGGTGCGGCTGAAGCTCTATGGGCCCCTTGCTGGGCGTCGCAACTGGCGTGGCGAATTGCGCGGAATGCGTGCGGGCGAAGTGGTTTTGGCAACAGAGCAGGGCGAGGTCACGGTGCCGCTGGCGCAGATCGAGACGGCGCGTCTGGTACCTGATTTTGACCACATTGGGGTGGGCAAAGGACAACCGTCATGAGTAAAGAAATTCTGCACGTTATCGACGCTGTGTCGAACGAGAAAGGCGTCGCCCGGGACGTGATTTTCGGTGCCATGGAGGCCGCGCTGGCCTCGGCGGCGAAGAAGCGTTTCGCCGAGGACGTCGACATCCGGGTCGCAATCGACCGCCGCAGCGGCGAATACACGACATACCGGCACTGGCGCGTGGCCACACCCGAGGAAGTCGAACAGGCTCCGGCGCAGTTGCTGACCGTCGAGCAGGCCCGGGTAAGCAAACCCGATGCCGAGCCCGATGACATCATCGAGCAGCAGCTGGAAAATGCCGAATTCGGCCGCATCGCGGCTCAGACTGCCAAACAGGTGATCGTGCAGAAAGTCCGCGAGGCCGAGCGGGCCCAGGTGGTCGAAGCCTATATCAGCCGCAAGGGCGAATTGATCAGCGGCGTGGTCAAGCGCATCGAGCGGGGCAACGTGATCCTCGATCTGGGCGGCAGCGTCGAGGCGTTCATTCCACGCGAGGACCAGATCCCGCGGGAACCGATGCGGGTGGGCGAACGGGTGCGCGGTTTTCTCAAGGACGTGCGATCAGAGCCGCGCGGACCGCAGCTGTTCGTCAGCCGGGTGGCGCCGGAATTGCTGATCGAACTGTTCAAGGTGGAAGTGCCGGAGATTGGTCAGGGTCTGATCGAGATCCGTGGCGCCGCCCGTGATCCGGGTGCCCGCGCCAAGATTGCGGTCAAGAGCAACGATATGCGGATCGATCCGATCGGCGCCTGCGTTGGCATGCGCGGGTCACGGGTCCAGAGCGTCTCCAACGAGCTGGCCGGTGAGCGGATCGACATCGTGCTGTGGGATGAGAATCCCGCCCAGTACGTCATCAACGCCATGTCGCCGGCCGAGGTGGTGTCGATCGTGGTTGACGAGGACTCTCACAGCATGGACATCGCGGTGGCCGAGGAGAAACTGTCGCAGGCCATCGGCCGTGGCGGTCAAAATGTGCGTCTGGCCAGCGAACTGACCGGCTGGGAGCTGAACGTCATGACCGAGGATCAGGCGCGCGAAAAAAGCGGCCAGGAGGCCGAGGTGCTGCTGCAGGTATTTTGTGATGAGCTGGGTGTTGATGAGGAGGTGGCCGCGATTCTGGTGCGTGAGGGTTTTGCCAGCCTCGAAGAGATCGCCTACGTGCCGGTGCAGGAAATGATGGAGGTCGAGGAATTCGACGCTGAGATCGTCGAAGCGCTGCGCGAGCGGGCCCGTGACGTATTGCTGACCCGGGCGATTGCCCAGGAAGAGGGCATGAACGGCGCGCAGCCGGCAGCGGATCTGCTTGGCATGGAGGGCATGGACGAAGATCTGGCATACCGGCTGGCGGGACAGAGTGTCGCGACCATGGAGGATCTGGCGGAGTTGTCTGTGGATGATTTGACTGCGTTGACCGGCATCGACGAACAGCGTGCTGGAGAACTGATCATGACCGCACGGGCTCCGTGGTTTGCGGATCAGGATTGAGGCGAGGCGAGAGGTAGGCTCAGATGACGGATGTAACAGTTAAGCAGTTTGCTGATGACGTTGGTATTCCGCTCGATCGCCTGCTCGTTCAATTGGGCGAAGCGGGCATCGAGGTGACCGGTGCAGACACCCGGATTACCGACAAACAGAAGATCGACCTGCTGTCGTACCTGCGCAAGACCCACGGTCGCCGGGAAGCGTTGAAGGTCGCCGAGCCGCGCAAGATTACGCTGAAACGCAAATCCCATCAGGAAATCAAGATGCCTAGTGGCATGGGTCTGGTGAAGACCGTCAGTGTCGAGGTGCGCAAGAAAAGGACTTACGTCAAGCGCAGTGTGGTTGAAGAGCAGGCCCGCCAGCGCGCCCAGGCGGTCGCCCGCGAGGAGGAGGCGGAACAGGTTGCTCAGGCGACCGGAGAGGACGCCAGTGCGGCGGAAGCGCTGAGCCAGGAGGCCGCAGCGGCACCCCGGCAACCCGAACAGCTGGCCCAGCAGGAAGCCGAGCTGGCCGCGCGTTTGCAGGCCGAGGAGCAGCAACGCAGCGCCGCCGAGCAGACCGGGGAGCCGGTTGCGGAAGCCGTTGCAAGTGACGCCGCCGGGGAGGCGCCGCCGCAGGCCGCCGAGCAGCCGGCGCCCGCCGAACCTGAACCCACGGTCGCGGCCGCGGCCGAATCCGCCGCCGAGACGACACCCCAGCCTGCGCCGCAAGCGCGCCGTCAGGCGCCACCGGCAGCACCGCCGCCGGCCGCCGAGCGGGCACCTGCCGCGGCGGAACGTGCCGCCGCGCCGCGGCGCCCGGCCGAAGCGCGCCAACCCGCGGCGGCCGAGCGCCAGCGCAAGGCCCCCGAATCAGCGCCGGCCAAGCCGGCGCCGGTTAAGTCCGCGCCCGAGGCGGCCAAAGGCAAGCCGGCCAAGGGCAAGAAGAAATCCTCTGACGCCGATGTGCGTGGCAAGCGGGCCGGCGATACCGGCAAGCGTGCCAACAAGCAGCAGGTGCTGAGCGAGCACACCGGGGTCCGCGGGCGCAAGGGCAAGAAAGGACGCGGCAAGCTGCCCCAGAACCAGCATGTGTTCACCCGTCCGACTCAGCCGATCGTGCACGAAGTGGCGTTGCCGGAAACTATCACCGTGGCCGAGCTGGCCCAGAAGATGTCGATCAAGGCCACCGAGGTCATCAAGGCGCTGATGAAGATGGGTACCATGGTGACCATCAATCAGGTGCTGGATCAGGACACCGCGGCGATCGTGGTCGAGGAAATGGGACATAAGTACACCCTGCTGAAAGAGAACGCGCTGGAGGATGAACTCACCGTCGAGGCCGGCGAACAGGGTGAGCAAGTCGTCCGGCCACCGGTGGTGACCATCATGGGGCATGTCGACCACGGCAAGACCTCGCTGCTCGACTACATCCGCCGGACCCGCGTGGCGGCCGGCGAGGCCGGCGGGATCACCCAGCACATCGGCGCGTATCATGTGGAGATCCGCAGGGCACCATCACCTTCCTGGATACGCCGGGTCATGCCGCCTTCACCGCCATGCGGGCGCGCGGCGCCCAGGCCACCGACATTGTCGATTCTGGTGGTGGCCGCCGACGACGGGGTCATGCCGCAGACCGTCGAGGCCATTCAGCATGCCAAGGCGGCCGGCGTGCCGCTGGTGGTGGCGGTGAACAAGATCGATAAAGCCGATGCCGATCTGGACCGGGTCAAGAGCGAACTGGCGAAGCACGACGTCATCCCGGAGGCATGGGGCGGCGAGAACCTGTTCGCCTACGTTTCGGCCAAGACCGGCGCAGGCGTCGACGAGCTGCTCGAACAGGTGCTGGTCCAGGCCGAAGTGCTGGAACTCCAGGCAGTGGTCGAGGGACCCGGCCGCGGGGTGGTGATCGAATCGCGGCTCGATAAGGGCCGTGGGCCGGTGGCCTCGGTGCTGGTCCAGAGCGGCACCCTGCACAAGGGCGATATCATTCTCGCTGGCCTGGAATACGGCCGGGTGCGGGCGATGCTCGAATGAGGCCGGTCAGCAGGTCGACAGCGCGGGTCCCGTCGATCCCGGTCGAGGTGCTGGGCCTGTCAGCGGCACGCCCAACGCGGGCGATGACGTGGTCGTTGTGGCCGACGATCGCAAGGCCCGCGAGGTGGCCCTGTTCCGCCAGGGCAAGTTCCGCGAGGTCAAGCTGGCCAAGCAGCAGGCAGTCCAAGCTGGAGAACATGTTCGACCAGCTGCAAGGAAGGCGAGCTGCACGCGCTCAACATCATCCTCAAGGCCGACGTGCAGGGTTCGGCCGAAGCGCTCGACGAGGCGCTGACCAAGCTGTCGACCGACGAGGTCAGGGTCAAGGTCGTGGCCAGCGGGGTCGGCGGCATCACCGAGTCCGACGCCAACCTGGCCACGGCGTCCGACGCCATCATCATGGGCTTCAACGTGCGCGCCGACGGTGCCGCCAAGCGCATCATCGAGGAAGAAGGCCTCGACCTGCATTATTACAGCGTCATTTACGAGGCCATCGACGACGTCAAGAAGGCCATCGCCGGCCTGCTGGGCCCCGAGGTCAAGGAGCAGATCGTGGGTCTGGCCGAGGTCCGCGATGTGTTCCGCTCGCCCAAGTTCGGCGCCATTGCCGGTTGTATGGTGTTGGAGGGTACCGTCAAGCGGAACAATCCGATTCGCGTGCTGCGCGACAACGTCGTCGTCTACGAAGGCACCCTGGAATCGCTGCGCCGGTTCAAGGACGATGTCGGTGAGGTCAGGTCCGGCACTGAATGCGGCATCGGCGTAAAGAACTACAACGATGTCAAAGTCGGCGACCAGATCGAAGTGTTCGAGCGTATCGAGGTGCAGCGGACGGTGTAGGCCGTCGGCGGAGGTCAATCATGGCTAAGGAATATCCCCGCACCCGCCGGGTCGGTGAACAGCTCCGCCGCGAGCTCGCCGAACTGATCCGGGTCACTGCCGACGATCCGCGGCTGACGCTGGCGTCGATCACCAGCGTCGAGGTGAGCCGCGACCTGGCCTATGCCAAGGTCTATATCACCCTGGTCGGTGCCGTCGCGGAGCGCGCCGACGTGGTGACCCGGCTCAACCGGCTGGCACCGGAGTTCCGCCGGCTGCTGGGCCGCCGGCTGCACATCCGTACGGTGCCGCGGCTGACCTTCGTGTACGACGAGGTGGTCGAGCGCGGCGCCCAACTGTCGGCCCTGATCGACAGTGCCGTCGCCGCCGACAAGGCGCGCCACCACGAGCCGGACGACGACGAGGGCCAGGGCTGATCATGGCACGGGGCGAGCGCCGTGCGGTTACCGGGGTGCTGTTGCTGGACAAGCCGCGCGGACTGAGTTCCAATGCGGCCCTGCAGCGGGTCAAACGGCTTTACCGGGCGGCCAAAGCCGGCCACACCGGGAGTCTGGACCCGTTGGCCGAAGGCCTGTTGCCGGTCTGCCTGGGCGAGGCCACCAAGCTGTCGGGTTACCTGCTGAACGCCGATAAGCGGTACCGTTTTCGCTGTCGCCTGGGTGTGACCACGACCACGGGCGACAGCGCCGGTGAGGTGCTTGCGCGGCACCCGGTTGAGCCGCTGCTGCGGGATCAGGTCGAACCGGTACTGGCGCGGTTCGTGGGTGCGATCGAGCAGCAGCCGCCGATGTACTCGGCGCTCAAGCAACAGGGCCGGCGGCTCTACGAGCTGGCCCGGCAAGGTATTACCGTGGCGCGCGCACCGCGTCCGGTGACCATCCATGCCCTGCGGTTACTGGCCTTGTCGGCCGCCACGCTGGACTGCGAGGTGCATTGCTCCAAGGGCACTTACGTCCGCAGCCTGGCCGAGGACATCGGTGCCGCCCTGGGTTGCGGCGCCCATGTCGAGATGCTGCGCCGCACGGCGATTGATGCCTTCGCCGGCCGGCCGCTGTATCCATTGGCCCAACTGGAGCAGCAGGCCGCCGACCTGGCGGCGCTGGATGCCCTGCTGTTACCCGCCGATACCGCGATCGCCGGTTGGCCACGGATTGACGTCGATGCCGCCGGTGCGCACAGCCTCAGTTGCGGCCGACCGGTGGCCGTGCACGAGCTGCCTGATGTGAAACAGGTCAGGCTGTATCAGGCCGCGGCCGGCTTCCTGGGGGTCGGCGAGGTGCTGGACGATGGCCGGGTGGCGCTGCGACGCCTGGTCCGCACGGGATAAAATGTTGTGGCCGGCAGCAAGGCAAGGGTAAAATCCCCCGTTTATTCAGATATAAAGCCCAGCATGTGGAGTGGAAACGATGTCGTTAAACATTGAGCAGAAAGCTCAAATCATCCAGGATTATCAGCGCGAGGCCGGCGATACCGGCTCGCCGGAAGTGCAGGTGGCGTTGTTGACGAACCGGATCAACGACCTGCAGTCGCACTTCGCGACCCATAAGCACGATCATCATTCACGGCGCGGCCTGCTCAAGATGGTCAACCAGCGGCGCAAGCTACTGGATTATCTCAAGGGCCAGGATGTCGAGCGTTACCAGACACTGATCTCGCGCCTCGGTCTGCGCCGCTAACCCGCAACAGCCTGGTAGGTCTACGTGGAACCTTACAGTAAAACCTTTCAGTACGGGCAGCATACGGTCACCCTGGAAACCGGCGAAATCGCTCGTCAGGCGAGCGGATCGGTGCTGGTCAACATGGCCGATACCGTGGTGCTGGTGACGGCCGTGGCGGTCAAGGATGCGGTTGAGGGGCGGGGTTTCTTCCCTCTGACCGTCAATTATCAGGAACGCAACTACGCAGCGGGGCGTATTCCGGGCGGCTTTTTCCGCCGTGAAGGCCGGCCGTCCGAAAAAGAGACCCTGACGTCGCGCCTGATCGACCGGCCGATCAGACCGCTGTTCCCCAAGGGATTTAACTGTGAGGTCCAGGTCATCGCCACGGTGCTGTCCCTGAACCCGGAGGTGAATGCCGATATTCCGGCGCTGCTGGGCGCATCGGCGGCGATCGAGCTGGCCGGTCTGCCGTGGGGTGGACCCATCGGCGCCGCCCGGGTGGGTTTCAAAGACGGCGCCTATCAGCTCAACCCCACGTTCGCGGAGTTGGAAGGGGCGCAGCTCGATCTGGTGGTGGCGGGTACGGCCAACGCCGTGCTGATGGTGGAATCGGAGGCCAAACAACTGCCCGAAGATGTCATGCTGGGTGCAGTGATGTTCGGGCACGAGCAGATGCAGGCCGCGATCCGGGCCATTCGCGAACTGGCTGAGGCGGCTGGCGTTGCCCGCTGGGACTGGCAGCCGCCGGCGGCCGATCCGAGCCTGACCGAGGCCGTGCGCGCGGCGGCCGAGACGGCGCTGACCGCGGTCTACCAGATCGCTGAGAAGCAGGCCCGCCAGCAGGCGGTGGCGGATGCCAGGGCGGCGGTGGTCGCGCAACTGGCCGAGGGCCAGGCGGCCGAAGGCGCACCGTGCTGGCCGGAGACCGAGGTCAAGGCGGCCTTCGGGAAGCTCGAGAAGCAGTTGGTGCGTGAGCGTATCCTGCAGGGCGAGAGCCGTATCGACGGTCGCGATACCCGCAGTATCCGGCCGATTGCGGTGCGTGCCGGCGTGCTGCCGCGTACCCACGGCTCGGCGCTGTTTACCCGCGGTGAGACCCAGGCGCTGGTGGTTGCCACGCTGGGTACCAATCGCGATGCCCAGGTGATCGACGCCATCGAGGGCGAATACCGCGACAACTTCATGCTGCACTACAATTTCCCGCCGTACTGCGTCGGTGAAACCGGTATGGTGGGTTCGCCCAAGCGGCGCGAGATCGGCCATGGCCGGCTGGCCAGGCGTGGCCTGCAGGCGGTGTTGCCGGACAGAAGAGGACTTTGGCTATGCCATCCGCGTGGTGTCGGAAATCACCGAGTCCAACGGCTCCAGTTCGATGGCGTCGGTGTGCGGCAGGCTGCTTGTCGCTGATGGATGCCGGTGTGCCGCTCAAGGCCCATGTGGCGGGTATCGCCATGGGTCTGATCAAGGAAGGCAATCGCTTCGCGGTGCTGACCGATATCCTCGGGGATGAAGATCATCTGGGCGACATGGACTTCAAGGTGGCCGGAACCGAAGCAGGGTGTGACCGCGTTGCAGATGGACATCAAGATCAACGGCATCACCCGCGAGATCATGAACATCGCCCTGACCCAGGCGCGTGAGGGCCGGATGCATATCCTGGGCAAGATGAGTGACGCCATCAGCACCTCGCGCGCCGAGATTTCCGCCTATGCGCCGCGCATCATCACCATCAAGATCAATCCGGACAAGATCCGCGACGTGATCGGCAAGGGTGGGGTGACCATCCGCTCGATCACCGAAGAAACCGGCACCACCATCGACATCGACGACGACGGTGTCATCAGCATCGCGGCGGTCGACAAGACGGCGGCCGATGAGGCCTTGCGGCGGATCGAGGAGATCACCGCCGACATCGAGGTCGGCCGGATCTACGAGGGCAAGGTCGCCCGGATCATGGATTTCGGCGCCTTCGTCACCCTGATGCCCGGCCGCGACGGCATGGTGCACATCTCGCAGTTGTCCGATGAACGGGTGCAGAGCGTTGGCGACGTGGTCTCGGTGGGTGAGGTGGTCAAGGTCAAGGTCATGGAGATCGACAAGCAGGGCCGGGTCCGTCTGACCATGCGCGGCATCGACAACTGACGATAGTGTTGCGTGGCCGGTGGGTTTGGTTTAACCTGCCGCGCCTTCGAACCGAGTTTGGAGAGGTGCCGGAGCGGTCGAACGGGCTCGCCTGGAAAGTGAGTGTACGTGATGAGCGTACCGAGGGTTCGAATCCCTCCCTCTCCGCCATATCCCGCGATACCGGCCACAGCGATGGACGGGTCGTACAACATGCCGAGTGCTATGGCGGCCCTTGCTGGTCTCCCCGCGACGATGAACTGTGAACCCCGTCAGGCCCGGAAGGGAGCAGCGGCAGCAGTCCCATCGGGCGCCGGGGTAAGGCCGGCAGGGGACGCCACCCTTTCTGGCGGGAGCTGGTGACGTCTCCGGATATCCACCGATGAGCTATCAGGTACTGGCGCGCAAATGGCGGCCCCACACGTTTCCGGCCCTGATCGGCCAGGACCACGTGGTGCAGCCGCTGCGCAACGCGCTGGCCGCCGGCCGGTTGCACCACGCCCTGTTGTTCAGCGGTACCCGCGGGGTCGGCAAGACCACGCTGGCCCGGTTGTACGCCAAGGCGCTGAACTGCGAGCGTGGTGTCAGCGCCGAGCCCTGCGGGGAATGCCCAGCCTGCAGCGCCATCGACGCCGGTCGCTTCGTCGATCTGATCGAGATCGACGCCGCCTCCCGGACCAAGGTCGAGGATACCCGTGAGCTGCTGGACAATGTCCAGTACGCGCCGACCCGCGGTCGCTACAAGGTGTACCTGATCGACGAGGTGCACATGCTGTCGCGGCACAGCTTCAACGCCTTGCTCAAGACTCTGGAAGAGCCGCCGCCGCACGTGGTGTTTCTGCTCGCCACCACGGATCCGCAGCGGTTACCGGTCACGGTGCTGTCACGCTGCCTGCAGTTCAACCTTAAGCGACTGCCAGTGGCCGTGATCGCCGGGCAGTTGCGCACCATCCTGGAGCGGGAAGGCATCGAGTCCGAACCGGTCGCGCTGCAGCAACTGGCGCGGGCCGGCGACGGCAGCATGCGTGACGCGCTCACCCTGCTCGATCAGGCCATCGCCAGCGGCGCCGGCCGGGTCACCGCGGATACCGTGACGGCGATGCTGGGCGGTATCGACAGTCGCCAGGTGCTGCAGCTGTTGCAGGTGCTGGCGGCGCGCGATGCGGCGGCCCTGCTGGCCTGCGTCAAAACGCTGGATGAACAGGCACCGGATTACCAGACCCTGCTGGGCGACCTGCTGGGCGGACTCCAGCGCATTGCCGTGCTGCAGGCAGTCCCGGATGCGGAACCTGATATGGCGTTTGCGGACCCGGACGAACTGCGTGAGCTGGCGCGGCACCTGAGCCCGGAGGACGTGCAGCTGTATTATCAGATCGGGTTGCTGGGCCGGCGCGATCTGCCACTGGTGCCCGAACCGCGCGCTGGCTTCGAGATGATTCTGCTGCGCATGCTGTGTTTTACGCCCGACAGTGCGACCGCAGCACCGGCGCAGGTGGAAAGCGGCCGCCGGTCGCCGGCGGCAGGGGTGGTGGCGCCGGCGCGCTCCGCGCCCGAGCCGGTGCCAGCACCGCCCGCGGCCCGGCCGGAACCACCGTCGGCCACGGCGCCAGTTGCCAGCGCCCCCGCGCCGGCCGCCAGCGCCGCGCCGGTGTCCGCTGCGGCAGCCAGCGTTGTGCCATTGCAGGAGGCCGGCCAACCCGCGTCGCCTGCCGACGCGCTGCTGGCCGACTGGCCCGCGCTGGTGCAGTCGATGGGTCTGGTGGGCATTACCGCCCAGCTGGCGCGGCACTGCGAGGTGGCGGGCTGGCAACACCGATTGTTGACGCTGCGACTGGCGGAAGGCCATGCCCGGTTGCGCACCGAACGGGTCGATACCCAGTTGCGTGAGGCCTTGACCCGACGCTTGGGCGAGCCGTTGCGGGTCCGTTTCGTGGTCGGCGAGCCGGAGTGCGCAACCCCGGCCCAGCAGGATGCCGCCCGCGCGACCGAGCGCCAGCAGGAAGCGGCCCGCCTGATCGAGCAGGATCCGAATGTACAGGCCCTGCAGGATACCTTCCAGGCCCGGGTGCGACCGGACAGCGTCCGCCCGCAGGACTGAATTTTTCTCCACGCCAGACGACGAGAGGAAGCCGCTATGCGAGGTGGAATTGGCAACCTGATGAAACAGGCCCAGAAAATGCAGGAAACCCTGCAGAAGGCCCAGGAAGAAATGGCCGCGATGGAAATCACCGGTGAATCAGGTGGCGGCCTGGTCAGCGTGGTCATGACCGGCCGCCACGAAGTGCGCCGGATCCAGATCGATGACAGCCTGCTGGGCGATGACAAGGATATGCTGGAAGACCTGGTCGCTGCGGCGGTCAACGATGCGGTCAACAAGGTTGAGCGGATCACCAAGGACAAATTCTCCGGCCTGGCCGGCGGTCTCGGTCTGCCTGCCGGGCTCAATCTGCCGCTGTAGTCAGCCGTGAGCCACACCCCGCTGCTGCGCCAGCTGATGGACAGCCTGCGCTGCCTGCCGGGAGTGGGTCCCAAGACCGCCCAGCGGATGGCCCTGCACCTGCTGGAGCGCGACCGCGACGGTGCCCGGCAACTGGTGGCGACCCTGGCCGAGGCGCTGGACCGGGTCGGACACTGCCGCCAGTGCCGCACCCTGAGCGAGACCGCGTTGTGCAGCCTGTGCGCCGACCAACGCCGCGATGACAGCGTGTTGTGCGTGGTGGAGGGGCCGGCCGATGTGCTGGCGGTCGAGCAGGCGACCGGGTTCCGCGGCCGTTATTTCGTCCTGCTGGGTCAGCTGTCGCCACTGGACGGGATCGGCCCGGATGAACTGGGGCTGGAACGGCTGGCCGAACGCCTGGCCGGGGGCGGGGTGGCCGAGGTCATTCTGGCGACCAGTGCCACGGTCGAAGGCGAGGCCACCGCGCATTACGTTGCCGAGCTGGCACGGGCGCAGAGGATACGGGCCAGCCGCATCGCCTACGGCGTGCCGGTGGGCGGCGAGCTGGATTATGTCGACGGCGGTACCCTGGCGCAGGCCTTCAACGGCCGCCGCGAGCTGTGACGAGGAGCAGGGCAATGAGTGACACCGATACCATTTTCGGCCAGATCATCCGCCGCGAGATCCCGGCCGACATCGTCTACGAAACCGATACCGTGCTGGCATTCCGCGACATCAATCCACAGGCGCCCATCCACGTGCTGATCGTGCCCAAGAAGCCGATCCCCACGATCAACGACCTGGCGCCGGAGGATGCCGAGCTGGTCGGTCAGCTGTACCTGGCAGCGCGTCAGATCGCCGCTGACCTGGGTGTGGCCGAGAGCGGTTACCGTACCGTGATGAACTGCAATCGCGACGCCGGGCAGGAGGTCTATCACCTGCACCTGCACCTGCTGGCCGGGCGCCGGCTGGGCTGGCCGCCCGGTTGATGGCGCCGTCGCTATACTGGAGATCCCAAGGGGACATTGATGACTGAAGTCAAGAAAGTCGTGTTGGCCTACTCCGGGGGGCTCGATACCTCGGTGATCCTGAAATGGCTGCAGCAAACCTATGGCTGCGAGGTGGTGACCTTCACCGCCGATCTCGGCCAGGGCGAGGAGCTGGAGCCGGCCCGCGAAAAGGCGCAGAAGCTGGGCGTCAGAGAGATCTACATCGAGGATCTGCGCGAGGAGTTCGTGCGCGATTACGTGTTCCCGATGTTCCGCGCCAACACGGTGTACGAGGGCGAGTATCTGCTCGGCACCTCGATCGCCCGCCCGCTGATCGCCACGCCGGCTGATCGAGATCGCCCGCGAGACCGGCGCCGACGCCATCTCCCACGGTGCCACCGGCAAGGGCAACGACCAGGTCCGGTTCGAACTCGGCGCCTATGCGCTCGAACCCGGAAATCAGGATCATCGCACCCTGGCGGGATTGGGACCTGAACTCGCGCGAGAGCCTGCTGGCCTACGCCCAGCACCATGGCATCCCGATCGAGCGCAAGCACGGCGAGACCGATCCCTATTCGATGGACGCCAACCTGCTGCACATCTCCTACGAGGGCGGCATCCTCGAAGATCCCTGGTGCGAGCCGCCGGAGGACATGTGGCGCTGGAGCGTGTCGCCGGAACACGCGCCGGACCAGCCGACCTACGTCGACCTGGAATACCGCCGCGGCGACATCGTCGCCGTCGACGGCCAGCCCATGAAGCCGCCCGAGGTGCTGGCCCGGCTCAACGAGCTCGGCGGCGCCAACGGCATCGGGCGGCTCGACATCGTCGAGAACCGCTACGTCGGCATGAAGTCGCGCGGCTGCTACGAGACCCCCGGGGGCAGCGATCATGCTGCAAGCGCCCACCGGGCCATCGAGTCCATCACCCTGGACCGCGAGGTGGCGCATCTCAAGGACGAGCTGATGCCGCGCTACGCCTGCCTGATCTACAACGGCTACTGGTGGAGCCCGGAGCGGCGCCTGCTGCAGCAAATGATCGACGCACTCGCAGGCGCCGGTCAACGGCACGGTGCGGGTGAAACTCTACAAGGGCAACGTGATAGTGGCGGGGCGGCAAGTCCGACGGACAGCCTGTTCGACGCCGACGATCGCCACCTTCGAGGACGACGCCGGCGCCTACAACCAGCAGGACGCCGAGGGTTTCATCAAGCTCAACGCGCTGCGCATGCGGATCGCGGCCGGCAAGGGCCGGCGCCCGCACTGACCATGCCCCTGAGTGCCGCGGCACCCGCCCTGACACCTACTGCGGACGTACTATGCTGCGGCGCGCTGGCGCCCGGCATGCTGGCGGACCTGCTCGGCCGCTACCGGCTGCGGCTGGCGCCGGTGCCGGATGAGAGCGTGATACCCGGCAGCTACTGGGGCGATTCCGAGGCCGGCCTGATCGGCGCGACGCTGTATCTGCGGGCCGACACCCCGGTGCACTCGGCATTGCACGAAGCCTGCCACTACGTGTGCATGGACCGGCGCCGGCGCCGCGGTCTGGATACCGACGCCGGCGGCGACTACGCCGAGGAGAACGCGGTCTGTTACCTGCAGATCCTGCTGGCCGGCGAGCTGGCGGGTGTCGGGCGGCAACGGCTGCAGGCCGACATGGACGCCTGGGGTTACAGCTTCCGGCTGGGTTCGGCCGCGGCCTGGTTCGACCGCGACGCCGAGGATGCCCGCCAGTGGCTGCTGCAGCACGGCCTGATCGATGGCCGCGACCGGCCGCTGTGGCGGCTGCGCCAGTGACGGACGCCGGGATGGCGCCGCGGGTGTCGCATGTGGAGTGGCGGGTCAGCGATCTTGCGCGCAGCGTGGCCTTCTTCGAGGGCTTGTTCGGCTGGCGCTTTACCACCTACAGTACCCATTACCGGCTGTACCAGCCGGCCGCCGGCGTGGCGGTCGGGCTGCTGGAGAGCGCTGACTGCCGGCCGGGCGGCTCGCCCATGGTTCACGTGCAGGTGGCGGATCTGGCGGCCAGCCTGCGGCGGGCCGAGACACTGGGGGCAGTGACGGTCACGCCGCCCACGGCGGTACCCGGCCACGGGCGCTACGCCCAGGTCGAGGATCCGGACGGCAACCTGCTGGGCCTGTTCGAGGCCGGTGCGGAGAGCTGAACCGAGTCCACGGGGCCGGTGCCGGCGGCACAACGGGGGAGACCATGGTCGAACGCAGACAGATACTCAAGGCAATGCTCGCCGGCGCGGCCACCGCCGGGTTCGGGCTGCGACGGGCGGCGGCTGCGGTGACCGGCTGGCCGGCGGCGGCATTCCGCCAGAAGCAGGCCGATCGCGCCATTCAGGCATTGTTCGGCCAGTCCGCGCGGCCGACCGGGCGCATCACGCTGATCCTGCCGACCATCGCCGAAAACGGCGCCGTGGTGCCGGTGACCGTGGCGACCAGCCTGCCTGCAGTGACCCGGATCGCGCTGGTGGTGCCCCACAACCCGTTCCCGCTGGCGGCGGTGTATCAGATCCCGCCCGGGTCCGAGGGCTACATCGCGAACCGGCTGAAGCTGGCCAAGACCTCGCCGGTGATCGCGCTGGTGGAGTCCGCCGGCAATCTCTACCGCACGGCGCGCGTGGTCAAGGTGACCCTGGGCGGCTGCGGCGGCTGATCCACCCCGGGAGACGAGATCCTCATGGCTTCAACCATCCGCCTGCGGGCGCTGTCGCGCAACGGCGTGACCAGCGTCAAATCGCTGATCCGCCATCCCATGGACTCCGGTTTCGTCAAGGATGCCGGCGGCGCGCTGATCCCGCCGCATTTCATCCAGCGGCTGGCCTTCGAGCATCAGGGCCGGCCGGTGATGGTGGCCGACTGGGGCCGGGCGGTGTCGCGCAATCCCTACATCGCGTTCCGGTTCCGCGGTGGCGCCCCGGGCGAGACGCTCACCGTGCACTGGGTGGACAACCTGGGCCAGAGCGACTCGGCCCGGTTCACCATCGGCTGATACCGCCGTGAGCTGGAGCCGGCGCGAGCTGCTGGCACTGCTGCCGGTTTTGACCGCGAGCGCCGCCGGCATCCGGCCCGGCCTGGTCCGGGCCACCGGGCGCGATCCCTACGCCATCGGCGGCTACGGCAATGCCCGGGTGCTGCATCTGACCGACGTCCATGCCCAGCTTGAACCGGTCCATTTCCGCGAGCCCAGCGTCAACATCGGCGTCGGCGCCAGCCGCGGCCGGGTGCCGCACCTGGTCGGGCGGCACTGGCTCGCGCATTTCGGCATCGCCGCCGGCAGCCGCGCCGCGCATGCCTTCACTTTTCTGGATTTCACCGCGGCGGCCAACCGCTTCGGGCCACTCGGCGGACTCGCCCACCTCAAGACGCTGATCGACCGGCTGCGCGGCGAGGCCGGCCCGGGTCGCTCGCTGCTGCTGGACGGCGGCGATCTGTGGCAGGGCTCGGCCACCGCGTACTGGACCGGCGGCCGTGACATGGTCGCCGCCGGCAACCGGCTGGGCATCGACATGATGACCGGCCACTGGGAGTTCACTCACCCCGAAGCGTGGATCCGCGCCAATATCGCGGCCTTCCACGGCGAGTTTCTGGCCCAGAACGTGTTTCTTACCCCTGAAGCGCGGTTCGCCGGGGCGCCGGCGTTCGATCCGTCCAGCGGGCGGGTGTTCCGGCCCTACAGCGTGCGCCGGCTGGGGCAGCGCCGGGTCGCGGTGATCGGCCAGGCCTTCCCGTTCACCCCGATCGCCCACCCGGCCCGGTTTATCCCGGACTGGACCTTCGGCATCCACGAGGCCCGGCTGCAGGCGCTGGTCGATGAGATCCGCCGGCGCGAGCGCCCCGACGCCGTGCTGCTGCTGTCGCACAACGGCATGGACGTCGACCTCAAGCTGGCCGGCCGGGTCAGCGGCATCGACGTCATTCTGGGCGGCCACACCCACGATGCCGTGCCGCTGCCCAGCATCGTGCGCAATCCGGGCGGCTGTACGGCGGTGACCGGCGCCGGCACCAACGGCAAGTTCCTGGCGGTGCTCGACCTCGATCTGGCGCCGGGCAAGCTGCGCGGATTCCGCTACCACCTGCTGCCGGTGTTCGCCGCCGCGATCAGGCCCGATCCGGCCATGACGCGGTTCATCGCCGAGCTGCGGGCGCCGTATGGCGCGCGGCTCTCCGAGCGCCTGGCGCTGACGGAAAACCTGCTCTACCGGCGCGGCAATTTCAACGGCACCCTGGATCAGTTGATCTGCGATGCCTTGCGCGCGGTGCTGGATGCCGAGATTGCCCTGTCACCGGGTTTCCGCTGGGGCACCACGCTGCTGCCGGGCCAGGCGGTCATGTTCGAGGACCTGATGGCCGCCACCGCCATCAGCTATCCACAGACCTACGTGCGCTCGCTGACCGGCCGCGCCCTCAAGGCGTTGCTGGAAGACGTCTGCGACAACCTGTTCAATCCCGATCCGTATTACCAGCAGGGCGGGGACATGGTGCGCACCGGCGGGCTGCGCTATCGCTGCGACCCGGGCGCGCCCATGGGCCGGCGCATCAGCGGCCTGACCCTGGCCTGCGGCAAACCCGTGGTTGCCGATAAGTCTTACCAAGTCGCCGGTTGGGCCAGCGTCCACGACCGGCTGCAGGGCCGTCCGGTCTGGGCCGTGGTCGCCGACTACCTGCGGGCCCGGCGCTCGGTCCGCATTGCGGCCCCCGAACAGCCGCGTCTGCTGCACGAGCGGCACGATCCCGGCATTGCCGGCGCCGGCTGAACCGGCAGCCTGCAGCGCGGGGCGCAGTCCGCCAGGCGGGCGCGGCACCGGCGTTTGTGGCAAGCTGCGCAGTCAGGGTAGCGGCTGGAGGAGGCCATCCCGATGCAGCGATACCATTGTACTGATGTGCCCCAGCGCTCCGCGGTGCCCGGCGTCCGGTTGCTGGCCGCGGCCCTGGTGTTCGCGCTGCCGGTAGCGGCCAGCGCCGGTGGCGGCCGCTTCACCAAACTCGATGCCGCGGGCCATGCGCTGGCGGAGACGGCGGTGCACTGGGCCTGCGTGCGCGACACGGCCACCCACCGGGTGTGGGAGGTCAAGGCCGTGAAAGGCCTGCGCGGCAAGGACTGGACCTACACCTGGTACGACGGCACCACTGGCACGGCGGGGAATACCCGCTCCTGTCATCACACCCTGCGCGGCAGGCGCTGCAACACCCGCAACTACGCCGCGGCCGTCAACCTTGCCCGGTTGTGCGGTTACAGCGACTGGCGGCTGCCGACCCGGCGCGAACTGTTCTCCATCTTCGGCCACGGCAAACCCACCGGCCCGGCCCTCAACATGACCTATCTGCCGAAGATGGACACCACGTATTTCCCCAACACGGTCAACGGGTTCTACTGGAGTTCCGACACCGCCCCGTATGGCCCGGCCGGCGCCTGGAGCGTGTTCTTCATCGGCGACGCCTATCCCGGCAACACCTCCAATGACTTCTACGTCCGGCTGGTGCGCGGCGGGGGCTGAGGCAGGCAGCGGCAGCGGGTACTGCGTGTTTCGACAACATACCGTTTGACAAATTATTGTTGTAAGAAATATTGTAATTAGCAGAGAAAATAAAGAGGCGACGGTTTCTCACCGTGTCGCCAGAGTCAGGGAGGGGGTCGTGACCGTACCCGCCTTAAATTCTTGCCATCACCCTTCAGGGTTCCACCCGGGCCGTGGGCGCCCCGCTGGGTTTTGGCAGCGCCTGCCGCCGCCGGCTTGCCGCCACGCCACACCGTCAGCACCGCCGGGGGCGATCTTGCCTTCGCCGTTCATGCCACTGCCCAAACCCCGGAGTACACACCCATGCCGCGTCCGCTGACCGCCGTCCTCGTCCTGTCCGCCGCGCTGGCCCTGCCGGCCGTTTACGCCCAGCAGATGCCGCTCAACGACACCGGCCAGAGCCTCTGCTACGACGACACTGACACGAATAGCCCGCTGTCGATGAAGCCCTGCAGCGCCGCCAACACCGGCGACAGCGCCGACTACCCGCGCCAGGACGGGCGGTTCGGCCGCGACGCCCGGGCCGCCGCCGGCCAGCTCAGCAAGACCGGTGGCGGCGACGCCGGGTTCGATTTCACCAAGCTCTGCAACAGCGGCGAAGCGGCCGGCACCGGCAGTTGCCCGGCGGATCCGAGCCTGGGCACCAGTGCCACCGACTGGGCCTGCACCCGCGACAACGTCACGCGCCGGGTCTGGGAGGTCAAGACCGCCGACGGCGGGCTGCGTGACAAGGACTGGACCTACACCTGGTACGACGGCTCCAGCGGCGGCCCAGGCAATACGAGCACCTGCAGCAACTCGCTTGGCGGTGACAACTGCAATACCCAAAACTACGTGACCGCCGTCAACGATGCGCAACTCTGCGGCTTCAGCGACTGGCGCCTGCCCACCCGGCGCGAGCTGCTATCGATCGTCGACTATGGCAAAAGCGGTCCGGCGACCGACACCGACTATTTCCCCAATACTGAAGGCGGATATTACTGGAGTGCGGACAGCTCTGCGCCGGCCCCGGCCAGTGCCTGGCTCGTCTACTCCGACGATGGCGGCGCCGGTGCCGACGACAAGACCTACGCCTTCAGCGTCCGGCTTGTGCGCGGCGGACAGTGACTGGACCCTTTTTGAGCGCGCGCTGACACCATGGCACGTTACCGGCACCTGCCGCTGTGGAAGACGGCCATGGCTCTCGCCGTGGTGTTGGAACACGCGGTACGCCGCTTTCCCCGCTACCACAAGTACACCCTCGGTAGCGAGCTGCGCCAGGCCGCCCAGCGCGTGTGCCGGTTGATCACGCGCGCCAGTTCCGCCCGCGGCGGCGTGCGGCTGGCGGTGCTGGACGAGCTGGTCGGGGCGGTGGAGGAACTCAAGACGCTGTTGACCCTGGCCCGCGAGGTCAGGGCGTTCGCCAGTTTCAACGATTTCGCCAGGGCGGCCGAGCTCGCGGTCAGCCTCGGCCGACAGAGCGGGGGGTGGCGGCGTCGGGTACGGCCCGAAGCCCCCGCCCGATGAGGAGGGGGCGCGTGCCGATGTCCACTGTGCGCCCCGGTCGCCCGCGCCATGAGAGGGCGGGCATGACGCTGCGCGTCGTCCTACCGCGAGGCTGGGCGACACGCCGCCGGCGGAGCCGTCCGCCGGCATGAAGAACCGGGGCGATGATCCGGTCCGGCCGGAGGGTGCGGCGCCCGGCGCCACACCCCAGCGCCGGACCCGGCCAATGCCTGGAACGTCAACTTCAACAATGGCAACGCCAATGCCAACAACAAGACCAACGCCAACAACGTCCGGCTTGTGCGCGGCGGAGAGTGGAGCGGCGGGAACCGGGCTGGCCGGCCCGGTCCGGATGTTCGATCTGCAGGCTCTGTCGCAGGCCTACCAGGCCTGCCGGCGGGGCAAGCGCCAGTCCCGCGATACCCAGCGCTACGAGGCCCGGCTGCTCGACCAGCTGGTCTCGGCGCGCGACGCCCTGGCCAGCTTCGGCTGGCGCCCCTCCCGCGCCTTTTCGTTCGTGGTCGAAGCCCCCAAGCGGCGTCAGATCCACGCCGCACCATTCGCCGACCGGGTGGTCCATCAACTGCTGGTGAGCCGCCTGGAACGGCTTTACGAGCCGGTGTTCATCCACGACTGCTACGCCAACCGCCGCGGCAAGGGCACGCACGCGGCGGTGGACCGGCTGCAGGCGTTCATGCGCCGCGCCAGCCACGGTGGCCGCCGCCCGGCTTTCGCGCTGCAACTGGACATCGCCAACTGCTTCAACAGCATCCACCGGCCCACGCTGTTCCGGTTGCTGCAGCGACGGTTGCTGCGCGCCGTGCGCCGCCAGCGGCTGGCACGTGGCGAGGCGCGTGCCCTGCAGGCGCACTGCCGGGCGCTGTTGACCGCCGACCCCACCGCCGGCGTGCGCCGGGTCGGGCCGCCGGCACGGTTCGCGCGGGTGCCGCCACACAAGCGTCTGGGGGCGCTGGGGCCGGTGACCGGGCTGCCGATCGGCAACCTGACCAGCCAGTTTTTCGCCAATGTCTACCTCAATGAACTCGATCAGTACGTCAAGCACACGCTCAAGGCGCGCTGGTATGTGCGCTACGTCGACGACATGGTGTTGCTGCACCACGACCCGGCGGTGCTGCGCCGCTGGCGCGCCGCCATCGAGCGGTTCCTGGCCGGGCGGTTGCGGCTGCGGCTCAAGCAGCCGGCCGAACCGCGAACACTGGCCGCCGGTCTGGATTTTCTCGGCTACATCGTGCGCCCGTTCTACCGGCTGCTGCGGCGCCGCGTGGTGCACCGGTTCTACGCCGTGCTGCGGGACTTCCAGCGACACCACGTGCGACCGCATGCCGTGCGCCTGCCGCCGACCGCGCGCGAGCGGCTGCGGGCGCGGATCGCCAGCTTTCTGGGCCAGTTGCGCCATGCCCGGGGGTATCGCCTGTGGCGTCGCACCCTGGAGCGGTTCCCTTGGCTGCGGTGGCTGTTTGAGGCGCCCGAGGCGGCGCTGGGACCGGGCGCCGGCAGCGGGCGCCGCGGGCGTTTGCGCCCGGCCTGGGAGCCGGCCCGGGTCAGCGGCCTGGCCGGCCAGTACCGCAGCTTCCGGCGCCGGTTTCCCGCTGCCTGCGTGCTGCTGCAGGTGGGCAAGCACTGGTGGGTGGCGGCCGGCCACGCTGGCCCACTGCAGGGTCTCCGCCCGGCGGCGGACGTCCACCGGCCCGGCCTCGGCCACGGGCTCGAGTTCCCCGGAACCCGGCTCAAGACGCTGCGGCGACGGCTCCGCCGGGCCGGCTGCGCGCATCTGCTGGTGGCCCAGACCGGCCATCTACGCACCGGCTTCAAGCGCCGTGCCTGGGTGCTGTACTGGCAGCCCGCGACCGACCGGTCGCATCCGCTTCCCGCTATTTGCTGATTCCGCAGAGGTCCGATATGAACCGCAAGCTTTCCCGTTGTGCCCTGTTCCTCCCGGCGCTGCTGGCGCTGCTGGCGCTGCTGGCGCTGCTGGCGCTGCTGGCCAGCGCGCCGGTGCTGGCGGCGAGCTGCCCGAGCCAGACCGACTACACCGACAACAATGATGGCACGGTCACCGATAACGGGACCGGATTGATGTGGGACCAGTGTAGCTGGGGCCAGACCGGGAGTGACTGCAACACCGGCACGGCCCAGACTTTCACGTGGCAGAACGCGCTAAAGGCCGCCGTGACCGCCAACGACCAAGATTACAAAGGCCATGACGACTGGCGCCTGCCCAGTGTCAAGGAGCTGGAATCGCTGGTCGATCCGGCCTGTGATGACCCGGCGATCAACAGGTCCATTTTCCCTAATACGGAGTCTAACTATTATTGGAGCTCGACCAGTTATGCGCCGGACCCGGCCGATGCCTGGGGCGTCAGCTTCGTCAGTGGCTACGCCTTTGACAACTTCAAGACCAGCGCCGCCTACGTCCGGCTTGTGCGCGGCGGACAGTTGTTCGACGCTTTGACGTTTGTCGACGGCGCCTGCGGCAGCGCCAACGGTGGGCTGTTCACCACCGCACCTAACCAGAATCTGTGCACCGCCGGTACCGCCGGGTCGGTGACCGCCACGGCGGACAGCTACACCTGGAGCTGCCAGGGCGCCAACGGCGGCAGCAGCGCGAGCTGCAGCGCCCGCCGTCAGCGTTCCGCCGAGCCGATTCCCGCGATCCCGTCGTTGTCGGCCTGGGGCCTGGTGCTGCTGGTCGGGCTGCTGGGCCTGCTGGGCGGCCGCGCGCGGCGGCAATCTTGAGCTGCTCGCTATTGAGCGCCGCGGCGCCGCTTTGTGCGGGATCGCGCCCGTCCAGGCCGCTGTCGGTGACCAGCGCCGGGGCCTTCTCCAGAAACGCTTGGAACGCGATCGGGGATCTGCTGGCGCGCGCGGGGTCCAGTCGACTTTCCCCCAGATGGCGCCGTCGCGGACCTCGAAAGTATCGACCCAACCCGCGGCCGGGGCCGGTTCACCGCGCGGCGCGGCCAGCTCCGTGGCGTGCTCCCAGTCCACCGGGAACGGCTTCGAGGCCGACGCGGTGGCGGCGATCACCGCCTCGGGATTGGAGAGCTGCCACTGGCGCCCGTCGCGGCCCTCGATCGAGGGACCCGCGGGCAACAGCTCGATCCAGTCCGGCACCTGGGTGGCGGTGCGGTGCCCTATAGATAACGACTGTGTGCGCGTCGCGCCGTGTGCTCGGTCGCAGAGGCGGCTGCTATATTATCGAGTGGAGGGAGATCGGCTGCTCGTCGAGGTTCTGGAAGTGAACCCAAACGATTATCGGAGCAAAGGCTGATGAGCGAATATAGAAGGGCGAAGCGGCGAATAGAGGTAACGCCGGGAGAGTCGGTTAAGATTCTTCGGGAACTTCAGGAGCTTAGCCAAAACGAATTATCTGAGCTGACCGGCATTCCCCAATCGACGATTTCCGCAATTGAGCGGGATCGTATCAACTTGGGGGTAGAGCGGGCAAAAGTCATTGCACGTGCTCTGCGGTGCCACCCTGCCGTCCTTGTGTTTCCTGGCTGGGACGTAGACAGTGAGTCAGCGGCATAACATGGCGTTGAAGCCGACCCACCTTGTCGTCACGATTTTTGCAAACAGCGCAAAAATCGCGCCGCCTGCGGCGGGCGGCTTAACGCGGTGTTATGTGCCCGCTGGAGCGGATGGGTTAGATTAGAACCATGAAATCGAGTAGCTACACAGCAGTCGTGAAACAGGAAGGCGATTGGTGGTTCGGGTGGATCGAGGAGGTTCCTGGCGTCAATTGCCAGGAGGGAACCCGAGAGAAATTGCTAGAATCGTTGAAGATGACTCTTCAGGAAGCCTTGGAGTTGAACCGTACGGACGCAATTGATGCTGCGGGCGGAGACTTTGAGGAACTAGAAATCGCGGTATGAAACGCCGCGACCTGATTCGACATCTCGAATCGTATGGTTGCGAACTGCTTCGAGAGGGAGGACGACACTCGTGGTGGCACAATCCTGCCCAGAACAGAAGATCGGCGGTGCCCAGACATCGCGAGATCAACGACCATCTCGCCCAGAAGATCTGCCGCGACCTCGGCGTCAAGGATCCAAAGTAGCACATAACCAGGGCAATGCGAGTCCGACGCTTGACCGCTCGCTCGCCTTCGCTGCCGCTCCAGTTGGTCGCCATCAAGCGCGGCTCATCGCTATCGTTAGCTGGCTTCCCAGTCCGACTGCCTATGATCCATTCATGCTCTCGCATTCTCTAACGAGGCTAACGCCTTATACCCGCCACGGGGCTGCCGCTTAACCCCGGAACGGCGCGCAGAACGACGCACGCCCAGCCGGCGGTGAGCGCGGCGATGTGGTCTTCCAGGATCTGCAGGATCTCGTCTTCCTCCTGCGGGCCGACGCCCAGGAACGGGCGCGGCGGCAGGCCGGGTGGACGACTTTCTGTACCGGATGTTTGGCGCCGGGCCAGAACAGCGCCTGCTTGTTGCGCGGCAGGATGACGTAAGGACCGTGGGTGCCTTGCTGCTGCCACTCGGCATAGACGACGTTGGTGCCGGCCTCGGCGAAGTCGGGGCCGAAGTTCGGATGAATGGAACCGGCCAGGCGGCCGGTGTCCTGCAGCGCCTGTCCGGTGCGCGACTTCAATGCTGGCCACGGAGCGCCGGTGGCCGGGTCGGCCTGCTCGGCGAAGGCGACCTCGTCGTCCAGGTGGACGTCAGATGGAGATCGGTTTTCAGTACTCAGTTGTCAGTCGTCAGTCGTCAGTTCTCAGTCAAGAGCTGTTTAACTGAATACTGATGACCGAAAACTGGATACTCATCACGCTGAGCGTGAGCTCAGCCGCCGGTGGGTTCGGCCTGGCTCAGGGCGATGACGCTGGCGGCGACGATGTCGGCCGCGCTGGCGCCGCGCGAGAGATCGCTGACCGGGCGGGCGAAGCCCTGCAGCACCGGGCCGATGGCCTGGGCGCGAGCAGAGCAAATGGT
>CAVQMB010000043.1:0-84302 GCA_963713445.1 uncultured Gammaproteobacteria bacterium
ACATCGAAGGCTATTTGCGGGCACAGATGCCACAGTGGCGGCGTCGTTATCCGGGCGTGGAGGATCTCACGGTGGCGGTCATGGGTTGCGTGGTCAACGGCCCCGGGGAAAGCCGTCACGCCAACATCGGCATCAGCCTGCCCGGAACCGGGGAGCGGCCGGTGGCACCGGTGTATGTCGATGGTGAGAAGACAGTCACGCTCAAGGGCGACCACATCGCCGCCGAGTTTCAGCAACTGGTGGAGGACTACGTGGCGCGCACCTACGGCGGCAACACGGTCGCCGAAGCCTGAACGGCGTACGCAGGGTCACGTTCGTAACTATGCTGGGAGCGGGCCGCTCGTTTGACTCGGCGTCGCCGCTGCCGTGTGGCAGTGAGTCAGCGACTGCAGGATCCGGCAATCGGCCACGATGTCGCCGGGGCAGGCTTCCAGCAGCTCGATCAGCCGGCTGCGGAGTTGCTCGAAAGCGCCGAATCCGGGCGTCGATCAGCTCGATATGGTGGCGCACCAGATCGTCCGCTTCCTGACACGGTGCTGCAGGATCGCGGGCCAGCTCCAACAGCCGGCGGATGGTCTCGGTGTCCAGTCCGAGCTCCCGGGCGGTCACGGATAATCGCCAGTTGTTGCAGATGATGCTCGCGATATTTCCGGTAACCGGCGGTAGTGCGTTGCGGTGGATCCAGCAGGCCGATCGATTCGTAGTAGCGGATGGTTTCCGGATTGCAGCCCGACTCGCCGGGCACATTCGCTGCGCAACATGATTAAGAACCTCCGACGGCCGTCCGCTTAACCGATCTGATCCGCGCGTGCGGTAATCGTTCGGCTTGACTCTGCAGTGACTACAGGGTCGATGGTAACAGGTATCATTAACGTGCGATCATCGGGAGGTGACCCGAAGATGACCGAATGTTGCTGTGCTCCGGTTGCTACGGATAGTCGTGCATGATCCACGGCAGCGGCGCATGCTGTGGCTGGTGTTGGGAATCAATCTGGCGATGTTCGTGGGTGAATTCAGTGCCGGCTTATGGTCCGGCTCCAGTGCCTTGTTGGGCGACTCTGTCGACATGCTGCTGGATGCCATCGTTTATGGCGTCAGCCTTGCGGCTCTGGCCGGCAGTGTTCGCAGCCGTGCCCATGCCGGTCTGCTCAATGGGGTTCTCCAGTTGGGTCTCGGCCTGGCGGTGCTGGGTACGGTGTTCCATCATGTCATGGTCGGCGTCGAACCGGTGGGGTTGGCTATGCTGGTGGTCGCGGCAGTGGCCCTGGCGGCGAATCTGGTATGTGTCGGGCTGCTGATGCGCTATCGCCATCAGGATATCAATATGCGCTCGGTGTGGCTTTGTACCCGCAACGACGCTCTGGGCAATGCCGCGACCATCGCGGCAGGCGCACTGGTGATGGCGCTGCAAGCCGCCTGGCCCGACTGGCTGCTGGGCGGACTGCTGGCGGCGTTGCTGCTGCGCACCGCACTCGGCGTGATGCGCGAGGCACTGGCTGAACTGCAGGCGAATCCCGCGGCCGCCGCTACGACCGGCAGGTGGCGGGGCTAGCGCTATGAGCGAACACGATTCGCACCAGCACGATCATGCGGGTCATGGCCATGATCACGTTCACAGCGTTAACCGCGATGCCGATCGGCGCTACCTGGTGTTGGCGCTGGTCATTCTCCTGCTGTTCATGGTGGGCGAGATAATCGCCGGGCTGTTGGCTTCGTCGTTGGCCTTGCTGTCGGATGCCGGTCATATGCTGACCGATGCCGGGGCGCTGGGGCTGGCGCTGTTTACCATGCGGTTGGCCGAGCGACCGCCGGGCGGGCGCTGGACTTTCGGTCTCAAACGCAGCGAGATTCTCAGTGCGCATGTCAACGGCATCACGCTGCTGTTGCTGGCCGGCTCGTTCGGCATCGAGGCGGTTCAGCGGCTGTTGGCCCCCACGGCCGTCAACGCCCTGGTGGTGTTGTGGGTGGCGCTGGCCGGAATTCCGATCAATCTGGCGGCAGCCTGGGCGCTGGGCAAGGCCAATCGCCAGAGCCTCAATGTCGAGGGCAGTTTTCAGCATATCGTCACCGACCTCTATGCCTTCATCGCCACGGCGGTGGCCGGTGGCCTGATGTGGCTCACCGGTTTCGATTGGCTGGATAGCATCGCGGCGCTGGTGGTGGCGTATCTGATGCTGCGCGCCGGGCTGTCGCTGGTCGGCGCGTCAGGCCGGATTTTTCTGGAAGGGGCACCGGCACATCTGGATCCAGACGCCATTGGCCATCGTCTGGCCAAGGATCCGGCGGTGGCCGAAGTTCACGACCTGCACGTGTGGGAGGTGACTTCGGAGTTTCCGGCACTGTCGGCACACGTCCTGGTCACGGATGGTTTGCCGTGCGACGGTGGTTGCCACGAGGTCCGGCGCCGTCTGGAGCGGCTGCTGGCGGACGAGTTCCATATTGACCACACCACCTTGCAGATGGATCACTACCAGCCAGTGGTGCGTGTGCCGCTGGCTGCAGTGGCGCGTGGTCCGCAGCCGGATTCCGGGTCGCCGGCACCGGCCTGACGCAGCGCGGTCGCAGTCGCGGTCTTACTACGCCAGCAGCCGGCATAAAGCGGCCCGATAGCGTTTGCCGATAGCGTCCTCGGCGGCATGCCGGCCGTCGCTAATGACCTGCCGGCCGCCCACCACGACGTCGCTGATGCAGGGCCTGTTGCCCGCAAACAGCCAGCTGTCCAGCAGCGCGTCGCCGCGGCGCCCGGCCAGCAGGGCCGAGTTCTCATCCAGCACCAGCCAGTCGCCGCGGTAACCGGGCGCCAGCCGCCCCAGCCGCTGACCCAGTGCCTGGACGCCGCCGGCCAGCGCGCGATCGAACAGGGTGCGGCCGGTGGAGCGTTCCGGTCCGCCTGCCAGTGCGTTACGGCTATGGTGAAGCAGGCGCTGGCCGTACTCCAGCCAGCGCAGTTCCTCCACCGGACTGACCGAGATGTGGCTGTCCGAGCCGATCCCGAAACGACCGCCCGCGGCCAGATAGTGCACTGCCGGGAACAGGCCGTCGCCCAGATTGGCCTCGGTGGTCGGGCACAGTCCGGCGACCGCGCCACTGGCCGCCAGGGCCTTGGTTTCGGCGGCCGTCATGTGGGTGGCGTGAACCAGACACCAGTGTCCGTCGACCGGTTGCCGGTCGAGCAGCCACTCAACCGGTCGGGCCCCCGACCAGTCCAGGCAATCTGCCACCTCCTTGGGCTGTTCGGCGATGTGGACATGGATCGGCGCGGTTGCATCCCCGGCCTGGACCGAGCCTATGACATCGGTCAGCAGCGCTGGCGGCACCGCCCTTAGCGAATGCGGGGCGATGCCAGCACGTCGGCCGGGTCGGTTACAGGCGGCCCGCAGTCGTTGGTAGATATCCAGGAAGCTGTCGGCATTGTTGCTGAACCGGCGTTGATGCGCTGCCGGCGCCGCACCGCCGAAGGCGCCACTGGCGTACAACACCGGCAGGCAGGTCATGCCGATGCCGGTCTGCTCGGCGGCGGCGAGGCAGCGCAGCGATAATTCGGCCGGATCGGCGTAGGGCCGGCCGGCCGGATCGTGGTGCAGGTACTGGAACTCGGCCACCGCCGTATAGCCGGCCTTCAGCATCTCCAGATAAAGCTGCGCCGCGATCGCCTCCAGATCGTCCGGGCTGATCCGGTTGGCAAACTGGTACATCTGTTCGCGCCAGGTCCAGAAACTGTCGCTGCCCGGCCCGGAGCGCTCGGCCAGTCCGGCCATGGCGCGCTGATGAGCGTGCGAATGCAGGTTGGGCATCCCGGGCACGGTCACCCCGGTCAGCCGGGTGGTGCCGTGCGGCCCGCTGTCCGGGGCGACGGCCGAAATCCAGCCGGCGCCATCGACCTCGATCACGACATCGTCAGCCCAGCCGGCGGGCAGCAGGGCATGGGAGCAGAAATAGCGGTTCATCAGTGTCTCGCGCAGTCCGGTACCCGGCTATTCTAGCGGCTTGCTGCCGGTCTCGGGGGGTATGGCTGGACTTGACACTGGCCCCGCTGGGGCGTGTAATGCTATCTACGCTAACCCACCCCTAGTGGGGTGGACAAAAGAGGAAAGACTTATGCTCGAACTGAAAGTGACGGGTATGACCTGCGGCCATTGTGAAAAAGCGGTCACCGATGCGCTGGCAGCGGTGGCGGGCGTCGAGCGGGTGGTGAAAGTGGACCGCGAGGCGCAGCGCGCGACCGTCGAGGGTACGCCCGATCCGCAGGCGCTGATCCGGGCTATCGAAGAAGAAGGTTACGACGCACAGGTGGCGTGATGGCCACCGATCACGGGGTCCACTGCGGCCTGCGGCTGGAGCCGATGGTGCGCGAGGACGCGCGCCGCCGGCTATTGTCGTTGCGCGGCCACGTCGACGGTATCGCCCGCATGCTGGAGCAGGAACAGGTCTACTGTGTCGACGTGCTTAAGCAGATCAAGGCGGTCGAGGGCGCGCTTAAGAAGGTTGGCGAGCTGGTGCTGCGCAGTCATCTGCAGAATCACGTCGCCACCGCCCACGAGCGTGGCGACAGCGAGCAGATCGTGGCCGAGTTGATGGAAGTGCTGAAGTACCGTTGAGTTGAACCCCCGAGGTTGTTCCCATGACTGAACCGATTACTTTACAGGTTGGTGGCATGAGCTGCGCCTCGTGCGTGCGCCGGGTCGAGCGTGCTGTCGGCAAGGTGCCGGGGGTCGCCGAAGCCGCGGTCAATCTGGCCACTGGCCAGGTGCGTATCACCTGCGCCGATGACACCCGCCCGCTGGCGGAGATCGTCACAGCGGTGGAGCAGGCCGGTTACCAGCCGCAGGTGGCTGAGCAGGAGTTGACCATCGAAGGGATGAGCTGCGCGTCCTGCGTGCGCCGTGTCGAGCGGGCCATCACTGCGGTCCCCGGCGTGCTGGAGGCCGGCGTCAACCTGGCGCTGAACCAGGCTCGGGTGCGTTATCTGCCGGCCACTGTGGATCTGGCCAGGATCGGCAAGGCGGTGGCAAAAGCCGGCTATCAGGTTCGTTCCACAACAGCGGCTGATACTCCCGCGGGCGACGCCGAAGGCCGGGAACTGGGCCGGGCGCTGCTGATCGCGGCTGCGTTCACCGTGCCGCTGGTTGTGATCGCGATGGGCCGGATGCTGCCGGGGCTGGATCATGGGCTCACCCGGCTGGCGCCGGAGCAGGTCTGGCGCTGGCTGGAGCTGGTGCTGGCGACGCCAGTGCTGGGATATGCCGGCGCGCGGTTTTACCGCGGCGGCTGGGCCGAGTTGCGCCATCTCAGCCCGGGCATGAACAGCCTGGTGATGATGGGCGCCAGTGCGGCGTACGGCTATTCGCTGCTGGCGCTGCTGGCACCGGCGGTGTTCCCACACGGCACCGCTCACACCTATTTCGAGGCCGCCGGCGTCATCGTCACCCTGATCCTGCTGGGCCGCTATCTTGAACACCGCGCCCGGGGCCGAACCTCGGAGGCCATTCGCAAGCTGCTGGCGTTGCAGGTGCGCAGCGCCCGCGTGGTGCGCGACGGCGAGGTGCGGGAAATCCCGGTGGCCGACGTGGTGACGGGCGACATCGTGCAGGTTCGGCCCGGCGAGCGCGTTCCGGTCGATGGTGAGGTAGTCGACGGCCATTCCTACGTCGATGAATCGATGATTTCCGGTGAACCGGTCCCGGTTGTCAAGCAGGCCGGCAGCGAGCTCATCGGCGGCACCGTCAACAGTAACGGCGCGCTCAGCTTCCGCACCACCCGGGTGGGCGGTGACACCGTGCTGGCCCAGATTGTACGGCTGGTGGAATCGGCCCAGGCCGACAAGCCGCCGATCCAGCGCCTCGCGGACCGCATCGCCGGCGTATTCGTGCCGCTGGTGATGGCTGCGGCGCTGCTGACCTTCCTGGGCTGGCTGGTGCTGGGACCGGCGCCAGCACTGGCGTTCGCCTTCGTCGCCGCGGTCAGCGTGCTGCTGATCGCCTGCCCCTGCGCCATGGGTCTGGCTACGCCGACGGCCATTATGGTCGCGACGGGTAAGGGCGCCCAGCTCGGCGTTCTGTTCCGCCGTGGCGCGGCGCTGGAAACCCTGGCCAAAGCCGACACCGTGGTGCTGGACAAAACCGGCACCCTGACCCGTGGTCGGCCCGAGCTCACTGACTGGCAGGTGTTCCACGGCGACGAATCTGAATGCCTGAGCCTGATTGCCGGCCTGGAAGCGCGCAGCGAGCACCCGCTGGCCGATGCCGTGGTCCGGGCGGCACGCGAGCGCGGCCTGAGCCTGCCGCAGGCCAGCCAGTTCGAGGCCGAGGCCGGCATGGGCGTGCGCGGCGAGGTCGCCGGCCACAGCGTGCAGATCGGTGCCGATCGCTACATGGAACGGTTGGGTGTTGCTATCGACGCGTCTGTGCGACAGCAGGCGGAAGCGCTGGCCAGCCGCGCCCGTACGCCGTTGTTTGCCGCCGTCGACGGTCGTCTGGTGGCACTGCTCGCGGTCGCCGACCCACTCAAAGAGGGCAGTACGGCGGCGGTGGCGGCACTGCATCGGTTGGGCCTGCAAGTGGCCATGCTGACCGGCGACAACCGGGCGACGGCTGAAGCCGTGGCGCGCCAAGTGGGTATCGACCGGGTGGTGGCCGAGGTGTTGCCGGACCAGAAGGCGGCCGAGATCAGCCGGCTGCAAGATGAAGGCCGCAAGGTCGCGTTCGTTGGTGACGGCATTAACGATGCCCCGGCGCTGGCCCGGGCCGATACCGGTATCGCCATCGGCACCGGTACCGATATCGCCATCGAGGCCGGCGACGTGGTGCTGATGCGCGGTGAGCTGGACGGCATCGTCCAGGCGCTGGAACTGTCGCGCAAGACCCGGCGGACCATCATGCTGAACTTCCTGTGGGCCTACGGCTACAACGTGGCGCTGATTCCGCTGGCGGCTGGTGCGCTGTACCCGCTGACCGGCTGGCTGCTCAATCCCATGGTGGCGGCCGGCGCGATGAGCCTGTCGAGCATCTTTGTGCTCACCAACTCGCTGCGCTTGCGGCGGTTCCGGCCGGCACCGGCGCCCGTGGAAGGTGTGCCCGGGCATTCCGTGGCAATCTTGCGGCGGGCACCGGCGCACTAGCCGCCGCCACGCCAGCCCTGCAGTAGCAGGTTGCGCGGCGTCACGGCGGGTTCGCAGAAGCGGGTCAGGCTGACGGCATAGCCCTGCCCCGCGAGCAGCAGCGCACGGTCCAGCAGTAACCACAGCTCCAGCGGCCGGCGGAACAGGTGGCGCACCAGTCCCAGTCGCCGTACCAGCGGCCGGCGGGCCTGGCCGGCGGCCTCGAACCGGGCAAAATCGATGGCGGCCGGCAGAGCCATACCCTTGCGGGCTGCGGCCCAGTGGCAGAAAGCTGCAAAATCCTGCCCCAGCAGGCTGGCCCGTACGTTCGGCACCGGCAGATAACGGTCGTTGCCGGTCAGCGCACGCTGCAGGCAATCGAAGCCGAGTCGCCAGGTAACCTCGGTGTCGCGCAGCCGCCGGGTGCGGGCGCTGCCGGTGACCAGTTCCTGCTGCGGCAGTTGCAGATCGAATCGTGTCAGTCGCAGGTTGCTGCCGGCCGCGTGCCGTGACAGCGGCCGGTAGAGCGGCGTGGTAATCAGGTGATAACAGCATGGCGCCACGCTGACCGCCCGGGTGCCGCGCCCGCAGGCAAGGTGCAGCAGGCGCTGATGCAATGCGCCGCAGGCGTGCAGCGCGACCGCATGCTGATGGGACTGCAGTCGTTCGACCACGCTGTCAGCCATCACATCGAGACAGTGAAAAAGCACCGGCAGCGCCAGCCGGCCGGCCAGTTTCTGGCCGGATTCGCACAACACGGCGTCGTGCTCGATACTTTCCACCCGCGTGCCCATGCGCCAGGCCAGCGCCCGGCCCAGGTGGCCCTTACCCGCGCACCATTCCAGCACCGGCAAGCCATAATCGGGCAGGGCGGCGGCAAAGGCAGTGATCTGGTGCCATTTGCGGCCGGGAATGTGCTGGCTCAGCCGGGCCGGATATTTGTCCGCGCCGGCGCCGGTGGGCACCAGCTCGGTCAGTGCCATGATTCCGTTCGCCGCTGGAATGTGTTCGGCCAACAGCGCGGCGAGTGCGCCAGGATCACCGTCCAGCCGCTCGACCGCGGCGTCGTCCAGCCGGTCCAGGCAATCCGCCAGCGCTGGCTGCGCACCTCGCCACGGATAGTCCCACAGGTGATAAGGACGCAGTTGCCAATACTGCCGGGTTCCGTTCAGCAGGCGATCGAGGCGGTCGAACCAACGGCTTAGTTCGCTCTCTGGAATCGGTTCGGAAGCGGCTTCGGATAGCATCGTAGCTTGGCATCAGATCTCGGCCGCTATTGTAAAGGTGAACGCCTCTGACCGGCAGGCCTGCAACGCGTTGGGCGATTGGCCTGAACCTGGCGGCCTAATGGCACTCCCACTCTTGTACCATGACCCCTCCTGAGAGTCCCTGCGAGCGTAATGAAAACCGATTCCAAACCGACTGATTCAAACGGCGAGGCCGTGCCCGGTGACCGGGCGTCACGCGGCCAACGCCTGCTGTTCTCCCTTAGCGTCATCGTGGTGATCCTGGCCGCCGGTGTCGGCGGCTGGTTGCTGGGTGCCCGCTCCCAGCCCAAGCAGGCCCGCGCGGTCCTGCCGACGCTGGGCCAGGCGCCGCAGTATAAGCTGACCAATCAACTGGGCCAGCCGGTTAGCTCGGAGCAATTCCGCGGCAAGATCCAGGTGGTCACCTTCCTATTTCCCTATTGCACGACCTACTGCCCGCTGATTGCGGCCCATCTGGTAGGCTTCGAGCACACCCTCGCGCGGGCCGGCCTGCAGAACAAGGTTGCGATCGTGGCGTTCGACGTCGACCCGGTCGGTACCGGGCCAGCGCAGATGCGTGCCTTTCTCAAGGAATACGGCTGGAATCCGCGCGACCGGCACTGGCAATATCTGACCGGTAAGCCCCGTGAGATCCGCCATGTGGTCACCGACGGATTTCATGTGGCCTATCAGAAGGTCTCCGACAACGCGCCGCAGAGCGCCAACGACCAGGATTCACGCACCGCGTTGACGCCGCAGCCGACGGTGGTGAACCCGCTCGCCGAGAAAGCCAGTCCGGGTTACGATATCACCCATAATGACGGCCTTGAGATCATAGACCAGCAGGGCCGCATTCGCAGACTCTACGACGATGCGGACGTGGTCTCGAACCAGCAACTGATGCGGGTGGTGAAGGCGTTGCTGCCGAAAAAGAAGGTCGACGAGTCCTGACGTTTACATACAATCTGATAGCTGATAGCCACGTATAGCCAGAACGAGCCCAATGCGACACGCACAATCGCCGCCGTCGGCAGTCAGATCAGCTCACTATCCTGGCGTATCGATACCCGCTCGCCCGCCGCGGTACGCTCCCAGGCGTAGCGATAGGCGATGATGAGGGCGTCCGCCTTACCAGCCCCCCAGTCCAGGGCAGCGGCCGAGTCCGCGGGATAAAGGCGGCGGAGGATTGGCGCTTCGCCGAGATGGACGCTGAGGCCGTGCAGCACACCGTGGCGGTACGCAGCGCTCCATATCTCGGTGGCCTCGCGTTCGGCATCACTGCAGAGTTGGCGGGCAATACTCATTGTTAGATGTGCACCTAATGTAAGCGGAAAGAGACATAAAGCATCGATCTGGATCAAAGACCAGTCCCTTGGCGTCCACTTTATATTAGCGTCCCGGGAGGCTTTTTCCAATCGCTGGCTGTCGGCATTCACTGGGGTATTTTATGCCCATGCCATGAGGAGCCAGACATAGGCAACCGCCAGCCGGGTAGGGGGTTAAAAGCAAGGCGCTTCCCTCTGGCGCGTAAAACACGCAGTCTTATTGTTGTTCAACAAGGTTACTGCAAGGGGCCTGTTGCACTTTTATTGATTTCGATCTTCGGCATTCTCTGGGCAGTATGATGTCGTCCGGATGATGGTTCCATCTATCGAAAACGAACCACTCGTCATGCTGGGGGTCCGGGCCAACGCCGTCGACAAACTGCAGCCACTTCCGCCACGGATACGCGCGCCCCGGCGGCACATAAATATCAGAAAATATGTTGACGGTTAAGAATGGAGCAACCCAGGGAAAATCGGGAATCCCGGTCTTGCTCAGACAGGTGGTTCGGAAATGATTCATGGGTTTCCCGTCTATTATTTCGAGACCTACGAGCCGTGAACTGTCAAGGATGCCGTTTAAATCGTCTACAGTTATAGGTAGAGGTCTAAGTGGATGGTCAGCATTATACAAAGTATCTTCAAAGCAGGTGCCCTTGAGTAAAGGAGGTAGGTCTGTGTGCCACTCATGAGTAATGGTATAAAGCTTGTTTTTGTAGAGTATGTTTTCCACCCATAGCCCACTACCCTTATGTCCTTGCTCCATGTATACGTTGAAATACTTACCGACCCACTTGCCTCGGATCGTGAGATTGGCTTTCATCTGAGGGTCACTTAATTTAGACGCATTGCCAATGAAGGTGCCTTTCCACTCAAAGTTGTGTTTTGGTATTTTTGGCTTCACGGCCATTGTTGAATTCTGACTGTTTGCTAAAGGTCTCCGATCCAATGATCCTGGAGCATCAACTGTCGGGTCGCACTGTCGCCCGAAAGCAAGAGAATGGGCTTCAGCTTCTTCGATAATTATTGCTTCGCATTCCCGTGAAAGCAGAGAAATTTCTCCATCTGAATGATGTTCCCAAATTCCCGTGATACGCGCCTGGCCAAGACACTGTACATATGCGATGGCGGCTTCGACCTGCTCTATGGCGCACTCTTCTTGCTGTGTCAAAGACTTTGCATGAGCACTATCAATGGCGAAGATGAATAGGCCAAGCACTAAAATCATGTTTCTGAGATGTCGCATGAAGATCCCTCTTCAGATTTTGAATTTATATTAAGAAATTGTAAATTCAACAATATTGTCCAATATACTATCGGGTAAACAGTACTCGCAGCGGGGTCCGTTTGACAAGAGTTTTACTTATCAGACCGAAGTTCGAGCGCGAACCCTTATCATTTTTTAATTACTAATGAGAATGTGGATGGCTTAGCCGGGCTGGAGGTGCGTGACGTAAACCAATCGTGTACGCGGCCAAAAGAAGCTCTCCGCGCATAAAATAGGATGAAACCCGGGATCAAGTCTATCCCAATAACACCCACTGTCGGTATATTGGGGAGGCGTGCATTCCAAGACCGCGTCTCGAGCGTTCGCGACTAACAGCGCCGCTGGGGCGGTGATTTCAGCGGCCGGAAGTCGGTGAGACCAAATGCTGGAGGGCGACGGCATCAAGGACGGCAAAGAGGCCTATTAAGTAACTGAGCGTGCTCAGTCTCGGTCTGCGCCGGGTTATGATCGCGCGGATAATGTCAGCAGCTTCACAACAACGACAGGTGAGGAGATCGGAAGGTATGGGCAAGAAGAAAGCACTGGTTGCCGGTGGGCTTGGCACCATCGGCCGCACGTTAGTGGAATATCTCGCGGACCTGCCCGACTGGGAAGTGATCGGACTGTCGCGGCGTACGCCCGACAGTGACACCCAGGCGCCGTTTATTGCGGTCGATCTGCTCGATCGGAGCGATGTGGATGCCAAACTCGGTCACTTGAACGGCATTACCCACGTGTTTCATGCCGCCTATCAGGAGAAGGACAGGCCGCAGGCGTTGATCGATGCCAACCTCGGTATGTTGAGGAATCTGGTCGAGTGCGTCCACGCGGCTTCGCCTGCGCTCGAGCGGGTCATCCTGTACCAGGGCGCCAAGTACTACGGCGCCCACCTGGGCCGTTTCACGACGCCGGCGCGCGAGCAGGATGCCCGGCACATGCCCCCGAATTTCTATTACGACATGCAGGACTGGCTGCTGGCCGAAGCAACGGGCAAAGGCTGGGACGCGGTAGTGCTGCGCCCCGACGTGGTGTGCGGCTTCGCCCTGGGTAACCCGATGAACCTGTCGATGCTGATTGCCGTTTATGCGTCAATCAGCCGGGAACTCGGGTTGCCGTTGCGGTTCCCCGGGACGGCCACCTGCTACGGCAAGCTGGCGCAGGTCACGGATGGTGCCCAGCTTGCGCACGGCTCGGTCTGGGCCGCGACTCAGGCGCCCGGTGGGGAAGCCTATAATCTCACCAACGGCGACGTGTTCCGCTGGAACCGGCTATGGCCTGAGTTCGCACGCTACTTCGATATGGAACTGGCGGAACCGCAGACATTGGATCTAACCGGGTACATGGCCGACAAGGGTGATCTCTGGAAACGGATGACGGGCAGGTACGGCCTGGCGCCGATACCCTATGATCAGGTCGCCATGTGGCCGTTTGGTGACTTCATCTTCCGCTGCGATTGGGACGTCATCAGCAGCACCACCAAAATCCGTCAGGCGGGTTTCCACGATACGGTGGACAGCGCCGAAATGTTCCTGCGCCTGTTTGACGGGTTTCGGGCGCGCAAGGCGATTCCCTGAAGCCGCCCTGATCAAAAAAGGGGCACGACCGCTACGATCCCCTGGGCACATATACGAGCGGCCCAGGTATCATCGGAGCTGGCTGTCTTTGCTGCCGCGCCGGTTGTAGAGGCTGAACGCCGTCGATTCCCGGTCCCGTTCGGTCTGGCAGGCTACGCACAGCCGCACCCCCTTGAGTGCCTGCTGGCGGGCGAGGGGAATTTCGTCGCCGCATTCTTCGCAGTGGCTGCGGCTGTCACCCTGGGGCAGGCGGCTGCGTACCCGTTGCAAGGCATCCTGGACGGTGTCATCGATCTGGTCCTGGACCGCCCCTTCTTTCGCCCAACCCGTTGCCATGATGACCTCCGGTAATGTAGGAATGGATAAGCGCCCCTTGGCCCGGGGAACGGATAAAGACAGTAAGCTGGATTATCCGGAATGTGGGGGCGCGGGTCCACGATGAAAAGGGTTCGGTAACGGCGGGACGTGTGGCGGTCTGCTTTGCTCGGAAACCCCGGGGGAATCGTGACACTGCGATCTTTAGCAACCCGTTGGGGGGGTATGGTGCGGCGATCTGAAACAACCATTCATCCGGTTGACGCGGATGTCGATGACTACCGCCCGGCCGGTCCGTGAGCGGTTTGTGAGCCTGCAATGATGCGCTATGCGGGCTCCTGCCACTGCGGCCGGGTACGGTTTCAGGTGGAGGCGGACATCGACCGCGTCCGGGTGTGCGATTGTTCCGTCTGCCGGCGGCGTGGTGCGCTGATATTCCGTGTACCCGAAGAACACCTGCGGCTGCTGACGCCTTGGACCGATGTCAGTGTCTACCAATGGGGTTCGGGTACGGCCGCGGACTATTTTTGCCCGATCTGCGGTATTCTGCCGTTCCGCCGCCCGAGCAAGGCCACCGCGCAGGAGTTGCAGGCGGGTGTTCAGCCGTTCGCCGGGTGGGCGGTCAACGTCCGCTGTCTCGAGGGTGTCGACCTGGACGCGTTGCCAGTGACGCGAATCCACGGGAGCGGCATCCGGCTGGATGAATGAGTCGTGACAGCCCGCAGGGGATACGCCCGCGCCGTTACGCGGCCCGACGGCCCGGTGGGTTTCCGGGCCGCCAGTCGTGCCGATTACTTCTTGGTCGCGCTGCTTTGCGGATTCAGGTTGGTCAGACGGCCGCTCTCGGTACCCGCCGATTCGTCGATGACGGCGTTGATGATCGCGGGCTTGCCCGCTTCGATGGCGTCGGTCAGCGCCTGAGTCAACGCGTCAGCCGAAGTTACATGGTAGCCGACGCCGCCGAAGGCTTCGCCCATCTGGTCGTAGCGGGCGCCCTTCATGAACGCGGTTACCGCGACATCGTCGGCTGCGTTCGGATTGAGGTTGGGGTCGGAACCGCGATAGACGCCGTTGTTGTTGAACACCACCACGACGACCGGCAGCTTGTAGCGGCACACGGTCTCGAAGTCCATGCCACTGAAACCGAATGCGCTGTCGCCTTCGATGGCAACGACCGGCAGGCCACTGGTGACCGCGGCGCCGATCGCATAGCCCATGCCGATGCCCATGACGGCCCAGGTGCCGGAGTCGAAGCGCTTGCGCGGCTGACTCATGTCGACGATGCTGCGGGCGAAATCCAGCGTGTTGGCCCCTTCATTGACGACATTAATCTCCGGACGCGTCCGCAGCACATCGCGGATGGCGCGCAGCGCGCTGTGGAAGTTCATCGGCGACGGATCCTGGTCCAGTTTGGCCGCCATTTTCTGCATGTTGCGCTGTTTGCGTTCCGCGATCGCATCCAGCCATTCGGCGCGCGGTTTGCTGAAAGTCTCGTCGATGCCCGCCAGCAGGGCTGTCAGGCAGGAGCCGATATCGCCGACCAGCGGTGCGCTGATCGCGACGTTGCTGTCCATTTCCATCGGCTCGATGTCGATCTGGATGAACTGCTTCGACTTTGATGCGCCCCAGGTCTTGCCCTTGCCGTGGGCGAGCAGCCAGTTCAGCCGGGCCCCGATCAGAACCACGACGTCGGATTCCGCCAGTACCAGGGAGCGGGCTGCACCGGTCGATTGCGGATGGTTGTCCGGCAGCAGGCCCTTGGCCATGGACATCGGCTGAAACGGGATGCCGGTTTTCTCGACGAACTCGCGAATCGTGTCATCGACCTGGGCATAGGCTGCCCCTTTGCCCAATATGATGAGCGGGCGTTTGGCCCCCTTCAGGATATCGAGCGCACGCTGCACCGCCTCGGGGGCGGGCAGTTGGCGCGGTGCCGGATCGATCACTTTCACCAGCGATCGCTTACCCTGTTCGGCCTCCATCGACTGGGCCAGCAGTTTGGCCGGCAGATCCACATACACGCCACCGGGCCGGCCGGACACGGCGGTGCGGATCGCCCGGGCGATGCCGATGCCGATATCCTCGGCGTGGTTGATGCGGTAGGCGGCTTTGCAGTGCGGCTTGGCGACATTGAATTGGTCCATCTCCTCATAGTCGCCCTGTTGCAGGTCGGCGAGTTCGCGCTCACTGGAGCCGCTGATGAGGATCATGGGGAAACAGTTGACGGTGGCGTTGGCGAGTGCGGTCAGGCCGTTGAAAAAGCCCAGCCCGGATACCGTCAGGCAGATGCCCGGCTTTTGCGTCATGTAGCCGGCGATGGCGGCCGCGTTGGCCGCCTGCTGCTCATGTCGGAAGCCGATGTAGCGCATCCCCTTGGCCTGTGCCAGGCGGGCCAGATCCGTGATGGGGATGCCAACCAGACCGAAGATGGTGTCGATATCGTTGCATTGCAGGGCATCAATCACCAGATTGAAGCCGTCGGTCATTTCCGCTGATTGCGCGTCGTTTGCCATGGATTGTTCTCCTTCGGTTGCTCTCGACAGACGTTGCGTGACACGGCGGCCGCGCCGGGCGGTGTCACCGCATTGATGTTCACATCAGGGCTCGGTTTCTCGCAGCCCTTAATCCATCTATTGTATACATAATGTCGTATACGTAAGAGTCCCTGCGGGATCCGAAACGACTTCTTCATGCCGCCTTGTCCGCGTTACGATGGCAGTCGATATCCACGGGGGTGATGAGGTGAAGCATGGCAACGGTCTGGCGCAATGCCCGGATTGCCACGATGGCGGGGGATGAGTATGGCTTGATGGAAACCGGCGCGGTGGTCACCGAAGGGGATCGCATCGAGTGGGTCGGTCCGGAATGCGATCTGCCGGCTGAATACCGCACCGCTGAGCCGCTCGACTGCCGGGGCCGGTTGCTCACGCCGGGCCTGGTCGACTGTCACACCCATCTGGTCTACGGCGGCGATCGGGCGGACGAGTTTGAGCAGCGGCTGGAGGGCGTGAGCTATGCGGAAATCGCCCGCCGTGGCGGTGGCATTATGGCGACTGTTCGCGCCACCCGCGAGGCCGCCGGAGACACGCTGCTGGCCGACGCCCGCCGCCGGCTGCAGGGCCTGCTGGCCGAAGGCGTGACCACGGTGGAGATCAAATCCGGCTACGGTCTGGATACCGCGACCGAACTAAAGATGCTGCGGGTGGTGCGGGAACTGGGCCGGGAACTGCCGGTCGCGGTGCGCACCACGTTCCTGGGCGCGCATGCCTTGCCGCCCGAGTACGGCGGGCGGGCCGACGATTACATCGGCCTGATCTGTGACGAGATGCTGCCGGCGGCTGCCGCAGCGGGCCTGGCGGATGCCGTCGATGCCTTCTGCGAGAACATCGCCTTCAGCCCGGCCCAGGTCGAGCGAGTGTTCCAACGGGCCCGGCAACTGGGCCTGCCGGTCAAGCTGCACGCCGAGCAACTCAGCAATCAGGGCGGTGCCGCGCTGGCCGCGCGCTACGGTGCGCTGTCGGCCGATCACCTGGAGTATCTGGATGAAGCCGGGGTCACCGCCATGGCCGCGGCCGACACGGTGGCGGTGCTATTGCCGGGGGCGTTTTACATCCTGCGCGAGACCCGGGTGCCGCCGCTGGCCGAACTGCGTCGCCAGGGCGTGCCGATTGCGCTCGCCACCGATCTCAATCCGGGCAGTTCGCCGGTCAACTCGCTGCTGTGCGTGCTCAATCTGGCCTGCACGCTGTTCCGGCTGACTCCGCTGGAAGCACTGGCCGGGGTGACCCGCTATGGCGCCCGTGCGCTGGGCCTGACTGACCGCGGTATGCTGGCACCCGGCCGGCGCGCCGACCTGGTGTTGTGGGATGTCGCCCGACCGGCCGAGCTGGCGTACTGGCTGGGACGCAATCCCTGCGCCGCGGTGGTGCAGGGCGGCGTGCTGGTGCGCGGAACGCTGTGAGCCTGCTGGCCTGTGCTACGCTAATTTCCGTCGACTTCCAGCCGGAGCAATCTCATGACACGACGGGACAATGCCCGCATCATCCGCGCCCCGCGCGGCACCGAGCTGAGCGCGCAAGATCGTGGCTGACCGAGGCGCCGCTGCGCATGCTGATGAACAACCTCGACCCCGAGGTCGCCGAGCACCCCGAGGAGCTGGTGGTCTACGGCGGCATCGGCCGGGCGGCGCGCGACTGGGAGAGCTTCGACCGCATCGTCGCGGCGCTGCGGCGACTGGAGGACGACGAGACCCTGCTGGTCCAGTCGGGCAAGCCGGTCGGCGTCTTCCGCACCCACGCCGACGCGCCGCGCGTGCTGATCGCCAACTCCAACCTGGTGCCGCACTGGGCGACCTGGGAGCACTTCAACGAGCTCGACCGCAAGGGCCTGATGATGTACGGCCAGATGACCGCCGGCTCGTGGATCTACATCGGCAGCCAGGGCATCGTGCAGGGCACCTACGAGACCTTCGTCGAGGTCGGCCGCCAGCACTACGGCGGCGATCTGGCCGGCAAGTGGATCCTGACCGCCGGCCTCGGCGGCATGGGCGGCGCGCAGCCGCTGGCCGCGACCATGGCCGGCGCCTCGATGCTCGCGGTCGAATGCCAGCCCAGCCGCATCGAGATGCGGCTGCGCACCGGCTATCTCGACCAGGAGGCGCGCACGCTCGACGAGGCGCTGGCGACTGCTCGAGCGGGGCCGCGCTGGCGGCAGGCCGGTGTCGGTCGGCCTGCTCGGCAACGCCGCCGAGATCTTTCCGGAGCTCGTCCGGCGCGGCATCCGGCCCGACGTCGTCACCGACCAGACCTCGGCCCACGATCCGGCTCAACGGCTACCTGCCGCCCGGCTGGACGCTGGCGAATGGCAGGAACGGCGCGAGCGCGACCCCGCGGGCACGGCAGAAGGCGGCCCGGCGACTCGATGGCCGAGCACGTGCGGGCCATGCTCGACTTCTACCATCAGGGCGTGCCGACGCTCGACTACGGCAACAACATCCGCCAGATGGCGCAGGACGAGGGGCGTCGAGCGACGCCTTCGACTTCCCCGGCTTCGTGCCGGCCTATATCCGGCCGCTGTTCTGCCGCGGCATCGGCCCGTTCCGCTGGGCGGCGCTTGTCGCGGCGATCCCGAGGACATCTACCGCACCGACGCCAAGGTGAAGGAGCTGATCCCGGACGACCCGCACCTGCACAACTGGCTCGACATGGCGCGCGAGCGGATCCGCTTCCAGGGCCTGCCGGCGCGCATCTGCTGGGTCGGGCTCGGCGAGCGCGACCGGCTCGGCCTCGCCTTCAACGAGATGGTGGCGAACGGGCGAACTCAAGGCGCCGATCGTGATCGGCCGCGACCATCTCGATTCCGGCTCGGTCGCCAGTCCCGAACCGCGAGACCGAGGCGATGCGCGACGGCTCCGACGCCGTCTCCGACTGGCCGCTGCTCAACGCCCTGCTGAACTGCGCCTCGGGCGCCACCTGGGTGTCGCTCCACCACGGCGGCGGCGTCGGCATGGGCTATCTCGCAGCATGCCGGCATGGTGATCGTCTGCGACGGCACGCGAGGCCGCCGCCCGGCGGCTCGGAGCGCGTGCTGTGGAACGACCCGGCCACCGGCGTCATGCGCCACGCCGACGCCGGCTATCGAGATCGCCATCGACTGCGCCCGCGCGTCGGGCCTCGATCTGCCGTCGCTGGAACCCGGCTGACCGCGAGCTGCCGGGCGCCGCTGGCGGCGGCGGTCAGTCCCGGCTGCCGCTGTGCAGGCGGGCGGTGATATCGGCGACGTGACGGCCCTGGAAGCGGGCCAGCTCCAGCTCGTTGGCACTCGGCTGGCGCGAGCCGTCGCCGGCAGCAATCGTGGTGGCGCCGTAGGGCGTGCCGCCGGTGATCTCGTCGATGCTGCATCTGGCCCGGGCCGGCGTAGGGCAGGCCGACGATCACCATGCCGTGGTGCAGCAGGGTGGTGTGGAAGGACGGTGATGGTGGTCTCCTGGCCGCCGTGCTGGGTGGCGGTGCTGGCGAACACGCTGCCGACCTTGCCGATCAGCGCGCCCTTGAGCCCACAGGCCGCCGGTCTGGTCGAGGAAGTTGCGCATCTGCGCCGCCATGTTGCCGAAGCGGGTCGGCGTGCCGAAGATGATGGCGTCGTACTCGGCCAGCTCGCCGCGGTTCGGCGATCGGCGCCCGCTGGTCGAGCTTGTGGCCGGCCTTGGCGAGCCACGTCGTCGGGCACCAGTTCCGGCACCCGCTTGATCGTCACGTCGACGCCGGCCGACGCCGCGCGCACCCTCGGCGACGGCCTGCGGCCATCTGTCTCGACATGGCCGTAGGTCGCTGTAGTAGAGAACCAGAATCTTGGTCATGCCTTGACCTCTAATCGCTCGTTATGCAGAGGTCGAGCAAAATATCAGGAGATAACCATCTAAAATAGTGCTTTTTTACTGATTATTATTATCATAATTATTGATTATCCTGGCTAAGATCATGAATATCGAACGATTGTCGCTGGACCAGCTCAGGGTGTTCGCGCTAATCGCCGAGCACGGCAGCTTCAGTGCTGCCGCCCGCCAACTCGGGCGGGCGCAGTCGGCAGTGAGCTATGCCGTGACCACGCTGGAGCAGCAACTCGGGGTGGCGCTGTTCGATCGAGCCGGCTACCGGCCGCAGCTCACGGCCGAGGGCATCGCCCTGCTACAGGACGCCCGCGTCATTCTGGAGCGCAGCGACCGGCTGCAGGCCCGGGCCCAGGCCATGGCCGCCGGTCTCGAAAGCGAACTGGGGCTGGCGGTCGACGTGATGTTTCCGACCAGCGTGCTGATCACCACCCTGCAGGCCTTTCAGCAACGGTTCCCGGCGGTCAATCTGCGGCTGTTCGTCGATGCCCTGGGCGCGGTGGCCGAGAAGGTGCTCGATGATGTCTGCCAGATCGGCATTATCGCGACCCTGCCGCCGTCGCCCACAGCGTTGACCGGATTCACCCTGCCGTCCGTGACCCTGGCGCCGGTGGCGGCGCCGCAGCATGCGCTGGCCCAGCGGCCGGCACCGCTGGCCGAACTCGATCTGGGCGATCAACTGCAACTGGTGTTGACCGACCGCAGCCAGCTCACCGAGGGCCGCGACTACGCCGTGTTCGGCAGCCGTACCTGGCGCCTGGGTGATCTCGCGACCAAGCATCAACTGCTACTGGCCGGCCTGGGCTGGGGTTTCATGCCGCTGCATATCATTGCCGCGGACCTGGCTGCGGGACGGCTGCAGCGGCTGCGGATCGAACCGCAGCCGGCCGGCGATCAGCAGCTACCGATACGCTGCCTGTACCGGGCCGATCGGCCGCAGGGTCCGGCGATGACCTGGGTGCTGGAAACCCTGCGCGCATTGACCGGCTATGGGGCTGCGGTGGTGCCTGCCGGGGCTTGATATCAGCGAGCCCGACGGCATATTTCACAGTGCGTTAAATTTAAGCGGAGAACCCGGACCAAGTGCCCATGAATGCTGTAGAAGCCCAGCGCCATCGTCTTTCCAATGGCCTCCAGTCGGTTGCGCTGATCGGCGCAATGGCGGCACTGCTGGGTCTGCTGGGCTGGATCTTCGCCGGCGGCGGCGGTGTTGTGGTGGCACTGGTGATGTGCGTTCTGGTGGCGGTGTTCGGGCCGCGACTGTCGCCGCGCCTGGTGCTGCGGCTCTACCGGGCGCGGCCGATCCAGCCCTATCAGGCCCCTGACCTGTACCGAACGGTGGATGAACTCGGCCGGCGGGCGGGACTGAGCCAGGCGCCGACCCTGTACTATCTGCCCACGCCGGTGCTCAACGCCTTCGCTGTCGGCAGCCGGCAGACGGCCACCATCGCTCTGACCGATGGCCTGCTGCGCAACCTGGCGCCGCGTGAACTGGTCGGTGTGCTGGCCCACGAACTCAGCCACGTACGCCACAATGACATGTGGGTGATGAACCTGGCCGACATCATCAGCCGCATGACCATCGCGCTGTCGCAGGTTGGACTATTGCTGCTGCTGTTCGGTCTGCCGCTGGTGCTGTTCGGGATCATGCCGGTGTCGCTGCCGGCCCTGCTGCTGTTGCTGCTGGCGCCGACTCTAAGCGCGGTGCTGCAGCTTGCGCTGTCGCGCACCCGCGAGTTCAACGCCGACGTGGGCGCAATCGAACTGACCAATGATCCGCGCGGCCTGGCCTCGGCGCTGCAAAAGCTGGAGCGTTACCAGCGCGGCTGGCTGGAGCAGATTTTCATGCCCGGCCGGCGGGTGCCGGAACCGGGCTGGCTGCGCACCCACCCGCCGACCGAGGAGCGCATCCGCCGGCTGCTGGCGCTGGCGCCGCGACACCCACCCCGGCGGCTGCAGCCGAATCCGGCCCAGTGGCTGGATCAGGCCCGGCTGTGGCCCGTGCCTCAGAGGCCGCGCTGGCACTGGCACGGGCTGTGGTTCTAGCTCCCGAAGTCGATCAGATTGAGACCGATGCTGTTTCCCGTCGAGGCCGACGTGACATTCGTGGCCGACGTTACGATGACCCGCTCACTGTAGGTTGATGCCGCGGATGTCGCCGGCGCGGTATCGACATACGTCGAGGCGACCGGGAATGTCTGCGTTCCCGCAACGCTACCGCTACGCGTTTCGGTAACGGTGTTGATCAGCGTCGCATCGCGGTAGAGCCGTACCTCGAACGTAATGGACCAGTTGGCAGTCGTAACAGCATTCACTCCGAATGTGTCATCGATTTTGAGCTCATCTCCTGCAGTGACCGCTAGCGTGGCTGATGCCACAGTCACCTCGGTGGAAAAGGGGGGGGAACACGCTTATGGGTCCCGCGGCGTTGGTGAAGCTCAGCGTACCGGATCCGCCCGTGGGTCCGGTTGCCCCGGTGGCGCCCGTTGCCCCGGTGGCGCCCGTTGCCCCGGTAGCCCCGTTAGCCCCGGTAGCGCCCGTAGCGCCAGTAGCGCCAGTAGCGCCAGTAGCGCCAGTAGCGCCAGTAGCGCCAGTAGCGCCAGTAGCGCCAGTAGCGCCAGTAGCGCCAGTAGCGCCAGTAGTGTCGCAGATGATGACCTGGTTGTTGCTGTCCAGGCACAAGCCATTCGCCGCAGTGCCGCTGCTTGGCGTCGGGGAGAGGACCACGCTGCCGCCGGCGCCGGGGGTCAGGGTGATGTTGGGGCTGGTTGCGTAGGCGGCCGGAACGGCGGCGAATGAGGGCAGGGTGAGTGCCAGCGACCACGCGAGGCGGTTTCTTTTGAACTGTGAAGCGGGCATCGTAGTTCTCCTGGGGATATTCTAGTTAGTGGGTGCAGCGATCGACGTTCAGGCCTGGAAGGGCTCGTGGCGCTCACGGCGGACCAGGGGCAGGGCGAGCAGCAGGACCAGCAGCAGCAGGCCGAGGCGCGAGAGCGTCGGGATGGCGGCGGGCGAGAGGAACAGCCAGCCGAGGAGGTTGCCGCTGTCGAGCGAGTAGGTTGCCTTGGAGGTCAGGCCGGTGACGGTGTTGTCCTTGATGTCGAGGTAGCTGAAGCTCTGCGGCGAGGCGCCGGAGAAGTCCAGGTTGGCCGGCGTACCGGGGGTGGTACTGCGGATTTTGAGCGGGACGCCGCCGGTGCCGGCGAAGTTCACCGCGCCGGTGACGGTCTGGGTGGAGCCGGCGGGGAAGTTGATCTGGCGGCCGCTGGAGCTGGTGATGGTAAGATTGTTGAAGGTGGTATTGCCGGTGATGGTGGCGACCGTGACGCCGCAGCCGTCGACCATGTTGACGGTGCTGGTGCCGGCGTTGAAGGTGCCGTTGTTGGTCCAGTCGCCGGACATGTTGAGGGTGCCCGAATTGCCGTTGAGAGTGCCGCCGCCATTGATAGTGACATTGTCGACGTTGTTGAGGGTGCCGGAATTCAGGTTGTAGGTACCGGTCACGGACAGATCGTTGCAGCCGAGATCAACCGTGCTGCCGCTACCGAGCGAAATGGTGGCGCCGCTGTCGACGGTGATGCCGGCGGCCTGGGCGGCGGGCACGCCGAAGGCGAGTGCCAGGCCCAGCAGGGCCGGCGCGAGCAGAGGACGCAGGTTCCCCGACATGAGTAATCTCCCGAAGCTGTAGGTGCGAAGGTGCCCACTTAGGGGCGTGTTATTGTTTTAATGTTTTACAATTTTAGTTTTTTTGCAACAAGATTATTATCTATTGCAACAATTGTATCCTATGTAGAATCACTCAATAGTTCAACAACAAATTCTGTCTGCCAGAAGAGTAGCGCATGCCCGAACCGTTGTTTAGCCGTCCGGCCGCCACTGAACTGGATGGCCTGCCGAAAATCTGCCTCAACATGATCGTTAAGGACGAAAGCGCGGTCATCGAGCGTGCCCTGGCGTCGGTCGAGAAGGTGATCGATTATTTCGTCATCGTCGATACCGGCTCCAGCGATGCGACGCCGGGGCTCATCGTTGAGTTTATGCAGGCTCGCGGGGTACCCGGCGAAGTCCATTTCCGTGACTGGGTCAACTTCGGTCACAATCGCCAGCAGGCGCTGGAGTTGGCGGTGGGTCATGGCGACTGGCTGTTGTTCATCGACGCCGACGAGGAGCTGCGCTACGACGACCCAGGGTTCCGGCGGCGGCTCAAGCCAGGCACCAGTTACTGGCTAACCAAACACTATGGAAGTCTGCGCTACGAATTGCCGCAACTGATCTGGTTGCGGAACACGTCTTGGCACTGGGCCGGTGCGGTGCATGAGTATCTGGTGGTCGCGGATGATCATCCGCGCCGCTCGCTGACCGCGGCCTGGGTGGTGTCACACGTCGGTGAGGGTGCGCGTTCCCGCCGTCTGAGCCAGGAACAGAAGTTTCTGCAGGATGCCCGGCTGCTGGAAGAGGAATTGCGCCGCAATCCGGACGATGCCCGCAACCAGTTTTATCTGGCCCAGTCCTACCGTGACGCTGGCTATCTGGGCAAGGCTTACAAGCACTACGAGCGTCGGGTGGCGATGGGCGGCTGGGAGGAAGAGGTCTACGTCGCCCAGTGCGAGAAGGCATTGTTAGCCGTACGCCGTAACATGGGGCACCGCGAGATCGTGGCCGAGCACCTGCATGCTTACCGGTTGCGTCCCAGCCGCGCCGAGGCCCTCTACCAACTGGCGTCGTATTGCCGGGAACGCAAGCTCCACGCCGAGGGCTATCTGTTCGCCAAGGTCGGCAAGGATATACCCATGCCGGCCGATATCCTGTTCCTCCGCCGCGATGTCTACGAATGGCGGCTGCTGGACGAATTTGCCGTCTGCGCGTACTGGATCGGTCAGTATCGGGAGTCCGCCGACGCCAGCCGGCGGCTGCTGGACGAAGGTCGCCACGAGCCGGCGGATCGGGAGCGGCTGGAGAAGAACCTCGGTTTTGCCCTGGCTGGACTGAAGTAAGCGTCGTTGTTGCTGAACAGGACAACAGCGCCAGCCGCTACTGGCGGCGTCTGCCATGGTCGCGGATCATAAGCGCACGCTGTCCGTAGCGTGGCGACTGCTCTGCCGCGTTGTTGCGTTGCGCAGGTATATGTACCGAACGGAAGGTTGCCGTGGCTGGTTAACCTCCCCACGCTAACGGATACCGCAAGGTCCAAGAATGCCGATATGGCTGTGGTGGCGTGCGCGTAGATTCCGACACGGCGGCAGTGCCAGCGGCATACGGCACGGAAAGCCCGGTCGAGTGGCACGTGCGGGATGTCCCTTGGGCGTTGCTCCAGTAAATGCTGGAAAATTACAGGCGGCCCCTGGAACCGGTGATAGCGTGGCGCTGCCTGGCGTGCCGGTGTAGAGCTGCGCCGTGACGGTAACCGGGTTGCCACTAAAGTCAGGGGTGGAGCCTGGCGCTATTAATAAACAGGGTGGCGTCCATCGTCGTGAATGTTCCCGCCGACGGAATGGTATTGGGTGCCAGGACGTTTGACCGCCGGAGTCCAGGTTGATGTCGTTGCTGCTGAACGAGCCATTGGGAACGCTGACTCCGATCCACCCGGATAGCGGCAGTATTGCCGGGGCGGTGGCGTTGCCGCTGGCGTCGGTGCCAACAGCGGCGTCCTGGGCACTGCTCATGAACACCCGTCCGCAGGTGACGACGTGGTTGCTGCGTCGAGGCACAGGCCCGTGTCGGTGCCGTTGCCGATTTTTTGCAGCCGGACGCCGTTGGCATTGACCTTGAGCTGCGTTTTGCCGTCGGCATCGTTGAGCCGCACGCTGCCGCTGGTGCCCGGGGTCAGGGTGATGTCTGTGTTGGACGCGGCATGAACGGGCGGTAGCACTGTGAATGCCAGCCCGAGAGCGAAACCGGCGGCTATGAAGCGGGAACGACTCATGGTGTTGCCTCCTGCAGTCATGGATGGACGTGTTTTGGGGGATTCGGTCAAGGGCATCCCGGGCCGGCTGCTGGCAGAACCCGTCAAGGCGTTTTGGCCGTCCCTGGCCCGTGCCGCAACGCGCTGCGGTCCGTTCAGTCGAGCTTCATAAGGTTTAATTGGGCGCCAGCGCTTGGTGCCAAGTCCGTTGTCAGGGGGGTCGCACTGTTGTTGCGCAGCGTGATGACGTCGCCGGCGGCGAGGTACAGTATGGCGCTGCCGCTCACCTCACCGGTCGCTACTAGAACTGGGACGCTGGTGGACGCGTCGACGGTACCGTTGATGGCAATGGCGATCGCCGAACCGATACCGGCGGTGATGTTGACTGAATAGGTGATGCGGTAATTGCCGGCGGTGGTAACAGTCACGGTGGTGGTGCCGGCGGTGTGGGTTACGTTCGACAGTGGGCCGTTGTTGCTGAACGGTACGTCGGCGCCGCCCACTACGGTGGCATCCGCCAACGTGGCGAGTTCATAGGGGTAGCCATATGCGCTCAGGCCTCCTCCGGTAGCGCCAGTAGCCCCGGTAGCGCCAGTAGCCCCGGTAGCGCCAGTAGCGCCAGTAGCCCCGGTAGCGCCAGTAGCGCCAGTAGCGCCAGTAGCGCCAGTAGCGCCAGTAGCCCCGGTAGCGCCAGTAGCACCGTTGAGTCCGGGTGAGCCCGGTAGCGCCAGTAGCGCCAGTAGCGCCAGTAGCGCCAGTAGTGTCGCAGATGATGACTTGGTGGCTGGCGTCGAGGCACAAGCCATTGGTCGCGGTGCCGCCGGTGGCCCCGGGGAGTTTGACCGAGTTTTGCAGGACCACACTGCCGCCGGAACCAGGGGTCAGGGTAATATCCGTGCTGGGGGGCACAGCGTAGGCAAGCGTCGGCAGGGCGAGCGCCAGCGACCAGGCGAGGCGGGTTTTTCTGAGGCGCGCAGGATGCATGATTTTTCCCCTTTGTATCGTTGATATCTGGAATTTGCCGATGTGTGAGCGGGCGCTGCCGGCTTAGGCCTGGAAGCGCTCGGGCCGGCCCCGCCAGAGCAGGGGCAGCGAGAGCAGCAGGGCGAGTAGCAGCACGCCGAGGCGCGAGAGCGTCGGGATGGCGGCGGGCGAGAGGAACAGCCAGCCGAGGAGGTTGCCGCTGTCGAGCGAGTAGGTTGCCTTGGAGGTCAGGCCGGAGACGGTGTTGTCCTTGATGTCGAGGTAGCTGAAGCTCTGCGGCGAGGCGCCGGAGAAGTCCAGGTTGGCTGGCGTACCGGGGGTGGTACTGCGGATCTTGAGCGGGACGCCGGCGGCGCCGGCGAAGTTCACCGCGCCGGTGACGGTCTGGGTGGAGCCGGCGGGGAAGTTGATCTGGCGGCCGCTGGAGCTGGTGATGGTAAGATTGTTGAAGGTGGTGTTGCCGGTGATGGTGGCGACCGTGACGCCGCAGCCGTCGATCATGTTGACGGTGCTGGTGCCGGCGTTGAAGGTGCCGTTGTTGGTCCAGTCGCCGGACATGTTGAGGATGCCGGAATCGCCGTTGAGCACGCCGCCGGTGTTGATGGCGACATTGTCGACGTTGTTGAGGGTGCCGGAATTCAGGTTGTAGGTACCGGTCACGGACAGATCGCCGCAGCCGAGATCCATGGTGCTAGCCGCTACCGAGCGAGCAGGTCGGCGCCGCTGTCGACGGTGATGCCGGCGGCCTGGGCGGCGGGCACGCCAAGGGCCAGGGCCAGCCCCAGCAGGGCCGGCGCGAGAAGAGGACGAGAGTTCCCCGACATTTCTGATCTCCCGAAGCAAGGAATGAACCAACGCCCGAGAATGGGCAGATTATTGTTTCAATCGTTTCAAAATATTAGTTTTCTTACAACAAATGGCTTGCTTTGCAACAATTGTATCTTAGGCCGAATGCTGCGTGAGTCAATAGCAATTCCGTGACAACTCGCATGCCGCGTCGCCTATGAGCCGGCTAGTTCTTCTGTGTTGGGCGGGTACGGGCAGGTCGCGGTGGCATTTCGGCATGATGCCGCGAGCCGCTCGCGCCAGTATCTTGGGGCGCGACAGCCGGCATCATGGATGGCGTATGTCCTGGCTCATCCGCCCACGCTGACCGATACGGTTATCGGTACCGTGTTGATCAACGATACGCCTGCCGCCGTCGCGGTGACCACGAGAACGGCAGTACTGCCGGCGGTATAGGGAATCGACAGCCCGGTCAGGCTGCATTGAGCGCTGGTCCCGACGGCGACTATGCCCGTAAGCGCTGGCGCGAATGTGCAGGCCGTACCTGGGACCGGGAATAGTGTCGCGGTCGCGCTGGGGCTCGAGTAGACCTGCGCGGTGACGGTGACCGTGGTGCCGACCAGTGAAAGTGCTTGCTCGAGGTGGAGCGTGCCGCGTATCGCGGTAAATGTTCCGTCGGCCAGCAATGTGTATGGTGGCGTCGTGTCGGAGCCGGCAGTTGGGGTGAGGTCGATGCTGCCGCTACTCAAGGGAGTCGCGTAGGCCGTTTTGACGTAACCGGACAGCGGCAGGACCGCGACGTTACCTGCAAGACCGCCGGCGATGGTGGTCAGCGTGGCATTCGAGGTGGCGGTCATGAAGACATGGCCGCCGCTCGCCGTCGGGCAGGTGATGACGGTGTTGCTGGCGTTGAGGCACAGGCCGTGGCTTGCAGTGCCCGAGCTGGCCTTGGGTAGGCTGACGCCATTCGTGTTGACTTTTAGTTGCGTGGTGCTTGTGTCGTCATTGAGCTTTACGCTGCCGCCGTTGCCCGGGGTGAGGGTGACGTTTGATTCGGCTGCAAAGCCGACCGGCATAATAAACAGTAGCGCACAGGACGCTGTGATTAGAGTGCGCAATAAAAAGCGGCCGTAATGGCACGTCATCTCAGTGGTCTCCAACGGCAGAAAAGGACAAAAACCCAAATCAGGACTATACGTTGTTAATTCGGTGCGTCTAGCGTCATCTGCCGACAGGCTGGCAATGGCGGGTCTTTGAACATCAGGCGAAGTTATGAATAAGTCAACAAGATACCCACCGTGGCGAGGCGGATGATCAGAGCGCCCCGGAGCGGGTATCTACCCCATAATCGGCGTTTGCGCTAGATTGTGGCTCCGGTAGCCTTCCCATTGTGGGATCGGAGGACAATGCGTGGCAGAACTGATAGTCAGCCGTCCAGCGGGCACTGGCGTCGGTCAAAGAGGTGATCGATTACTTCGTCATCGTCGACACCGGCTCCAGCGACGGGACGCCCCAACAAATCATCGATTTTATGGAGGCGCTCGGGATTGCTGGCGAGGTGCATTTCCGCGACTGGGTCAACTTCGGCCATAACCGCCAGCAGGCGCTCGAGCTGGCTGTGGCGGCCGGACATGGTGAGTGGCTGTTGTTCCTCGACGCCGACTGCCGGCTGGAGTACCAGGATCCCGAGTTCTACAGACAACTAGCGCCGGGTGTGAGCTACCAGATCGTCAATGTCTTGGGGCAGACCAGCTACTCCGTGCCCCACCTGGTCGATGTGTCGGTGACCCGCTGGCGGTGGCAAGGTGTCGTGCACAATTATCTGTCCAGTGATCAGCCCGTTACACCGCAGCCTTTACCCGGCGTACGGGTGATCGTCAGTACCTCCGAGGGCGCCAAGTCCCATGGTCTGACGCCGGCCGATAAATACCTCCGCGACGCCCGGCTTTTGGAGGAAGAACTACGCCGCAACCCGCACGACGCCCGCAGCCAGTTCTATCTGGCCCAGTCCTATCGCGACGCCGGCAAGCTGACCAAAGCCTACAAACACTACGAGCGCCGGGTGGCGATGGGCGGCTGCAGGAGGAGGTCTACGTCGCCCAGTGCGAGAAAGCGCTGCTGGCGATCCGGCGTGGCATGGGTCACCGCGAAATCCTGGAAGAACATCTCAAGGCCTACAGCCTGCGCCCCAGCCGGGCCGAGGCCTTGTGGCAACTGGCCTCCTACTGCCGGGAACAGAAGCGCTACGCCGAAGGGTACCTGTTCGCCAAATCCGGCCAGGATATCCCGCTACCGGCCGACATTCTGCTCCTCCGCCGCGATGTCTACGAATGGCGGCTGCTGGACGAATTTGCCGTCTGCGCGTACTGGATCGGTCAGTATCGGGAGTCCGCCGACGCCAGCCGGCGACTACTCGAGGAGAACCGCTACGAGCCGGGCGAGAAGAACCGGCTCGAGCGGAATTCGCAGTTTGCGTGGGAACGGCTCGAGGCTATCTGACTGTTCGGACGCTTACGGCGGCGTCTGAACCGTTGCGCAGATGGCATAGCCTGTTACTGTCACGCTGCTGCCAACAAAAGCGCCAATCCCGGTAACGTGCCAAGCGGCGCTGCCGCCGCTTGTGGTGGGGTAATTGTCGCGCAGGTAGGTGCCGGACACGTCCGCGCCGCCACCGAGTACTTTGTATGTGGAATCCGGACAAACAGCGTCGCATGACGCCGTCCCACTATGGGGGCCGTCACTGCATGTCTCTATGATGTAGTTTGAAATGCCGGCGGGTCCTGTGGGTCCGGTAGCGCCCTTGGGCCCGGTGGCACCAGTGGGTCCTGTCGGCCCCGTTGGCCCCGTGGTGTCGCACGTGATCACCTGCTGGGTTGAGTCTAGGCATAGCCCGGAAGCCGCGGTGCCGCCGGTGGCGCCGGGTATGAAGACGCCGCCGCTGCCCTTGACCTCGAGTTGTGGATTGCTGGTGGAGTCGTTGAGCAGGATGTTGTTGCTGCTGCTCCCGGGTGTTATCGAGACGTCGTTGGAGGGGGACACTGCGTAGGCTAACGGCTGCAGGGCAAACGTCAGCGATAACACCAGATGGGTTTTCCGGAACCTTGTTTGGTGCATTGTTCTCTCTCCCTGTCTATAGAATGATGATCGGGTCAGGCCTGGAATCGGTCGTCCGCCGGGCGACGCCGGCGCCACAGCAGGCCCAGCGCAAGGCTCAGGGTCAGCAGCAGCAGTCCAAAGCCCGACAGCGTGGGAATTGAGGGCACCGCCGGCGGTATCAGGGCGTTGAGGAACCAGCGCAGGTTGCCGCCACTGTCGACGGAATCGAAACTCGCCGGCGAACCGGGTGCAAGATACAGCCCGGTGGCATGGTTGTCCTTGACGTCCACGTAGCTGATCGATTGACTGCCGCCATTGGCCAGCTTGAGGAACGCGGGGCTGCCGTCGCTGGTGCTGCGGAGCTTGAGCAGGTTACCTGCGGTGCCGGTCAGCGTCAGTGCCGTGTTAACCGTTTGGGTGGTACCGGCCGTGAACGCGACCTGGCGGCCGTTGGCGGTGGCGATCTTGAGTTCATTGAAAGTCGTGCTGCCGGCGATGGTGGCATTGCTGACGCCGCAGCCGTCGTTCATGTTGACTTTGCTGGTGTCGGCGTTGAACGTGCCGTCGTTGCTCCAGTCGCCAGACATGTTGAGGGTCCCGGTATCTCCATCCAACTGGCCGCCACTATTGATGACCGCGTTGTTCGTGTCGTTAAGGACGGCCGAATCGAGGTGAAGAGTGCCCGATACCGTCAGATCGCCGCAGCCAAGCGTCGTCAAAGCGTTGCCCAGCGACATATCATTGCCCGCTCCGACGTTTATGCCGCCGGCCGCCCATACCGGCCGCGCCAGCATGACGGCAATGGCCAGGACAACACCAAAACCCGTGGAATAACGTATCCGTCCAGTGTTCGGCATACTCGCTCTCCCAATTTGTTTGCCAAATTTAATAAATTGGCTATTTAGTTTTTTGTTGGTTGCAAATTGTCACGCAACAGGCGGTATGCCAATCCACTCTAGCCCATCGCGCATTGTAATTACCCACTTGGACACTTCAATGCGTTCTAGTCGCGTAAAAAAGCTAAGCCAATATACATCGTAGGAGTAGTCAATTGGATTAATCTAGTTGAAAAGACTGGGCTTGGCAAGCAATCGATGCATTGTCCTGAGAAAGGCGAATCAATTAATTTTCACCAAATTGAAAACAAGAATAGTCTAATATGTCAATCAACGTACTAGCCTGCCGCCTAAAATGAGTAATCACACGAAAATGAAGAGGCAACAATCCTTGTCGCACCCACTGAGGCCTGGGTGGTCTCGGCTGCTACACTGGGGTTCGGGAGAGTTCCGAGTTCGTGACAATGCTGGATGTACTGAATCGGCTGCTTCAGACAGGCGCTGTATCCGACATCGATCTGCACTTTGCGCGTTTTCTGGCACAGCATGGCGCAGGCGACGCACCGACTGTGCAACTCGCGGCCTGTCTGGCGAGCCACGCGACCGGCGACGGGCATGTGTGCGTGGATTTGCCGGCCGTTGCCGGACAGGTGCTGTTTACGGGGGAGAATCATCCGGGTCTGATGGCGCCGGCGCTCAGTGAGTGGCGGAGCGATCTGCGCCGCAGTCCGGTGGTGGGTCGCCCGGGCGAGTTCCGGCCGCTGATCCTGGACCGGCGCGGACGACTGTATCTGTACCGCTATTGGGACTACGAGCGACGGCTGGCGCGCGATCTTCTGTCGCGCGCCGCGGCCCCGGTCGATGGGCTCGACCAATCCCGCCTGCGGTCGGATCTCGATCGGTTGTTCGGGCCGCCCGGTGCCACCGTCAATGGGCAGAAGGTCGCGGCGGCGGCGGCGCTGTGCCGCCGGTTCTGCGTGATTTCCGGCGGGCCGGGCACCGGCAAGACCACCACGGTGGTCAAGGTGCTGGCGTTGCTGGCCGGCCAACAGCCCGGGCGGGCGCCAGTGATCGGGCTGGCGGCGCCGACCGGCAAGGCCGCGGCGCGGATGCAGGAGGCCATACGCCACGCCCGCGACCGGCTCGATCTCGACCCGCAGGTGCTGGATACCATTCCCGACCAGGCCCAGACCCTGCACCGGTTGCTCGGACCGCGGCCTGACGGCAACGGATTCCGCCATGACCACAGCAATCCGTTGCCGCTGGACGTGCTGATTGTCGATGAGGCCTCGATGATCGATCTGGCGCTGATGGCGCGGCTGATCGATGCGCTGCCGTCAGCGACCCGGCTGATTCTGCTGGGTGACCGCGACCAACTGGCGTCGGTCGAAGCCGGCGCCGTGCTGGGTGACATCTGCGGCGCCGGCAACGCGTTTTCGGCGGCATTCAGGGATCAGCTCGTGCAGTTGACCGGCGAGGCCTTGCCCACCGCCCGGGCGCGGCGTTCACCGCTCGCCGATTGCATTGTGCTGCTCAGGCACAGTTACCGGTTCGGCCACGACAGCGGCATTGGCCGGCTGGCCCAGGCGGTTAACGGGGGCCGCGCGGAGGCTGCTGTCAAGCTGCTGCACCGCGGGGAATGGCCGGATGTCCACTGGCGTGAATTGACCGGGGCAGCATTGTCAGAGGGCCTGGCCCTGCGGCTGGCTGAGGGCTATGGACCGTATCTGCGGCTTCTTGCAGGTGGCGCGTCGGTCAAGCAGGTGTTCGCCGCGTTCGAGGCGTTCCGGGTTCTGTGCGCGTTGCGCGGTGGACCGTTCGGGGTGAGTCAGCTCAACCGGCTGATTCAGCGCATCCTGCAGCAGCGTCGCCTGTTGCGGGTCGGCAATGCTGTCTGGTACCCGGGCCGGCCGATCATGGTGACCCGCAATGATTACAGTCTGCGTCTTTATAACGGTGATACCGGTATCGCCATGACCGATGATGAAGGGCGGCTGCGGGTCTGGTTCCAGGGCGCCGACGGTAGTCCGCGCGGCTTATTGCCGGGGCGGCTCCCGCCGCACGAGACGGTGTTCGCGATGACGATTCACAAGAGCCAGGGGTCCGAGTTCGAGCGGGTGATGCTGGTGTTACCGCCGGGCGACAGCCGTATCCTGGGGCGCGAGCTGCTGTATACCGGCATTACCCGAGCCCGGCGCCGGGTCGAACTATGGGCCAGCGAGGCGGCGGTGCGTGCTGCGGTCGCCCAGCGCTCTCAGCGTAGCAGCGGGCTGGCCGAAGCGCTCTGGCGCCACTCTGGGGATGCGGCGACATGATGCCGCCAGACATTGGCCTGGACTGGCGCTGGTTGCTGCTCGCTGCCGCGGCGTTGCTTGCAATCACTGTGGTCGCGGCGCTGTTGCGGGTGCGGCGGCTATATCCTTACGAAGCACGGGCTGGTTTGCTGTCGCCGGCCGAGCTGCGGTTTTTCCAGGCGCTGGAACAGGCACTGGGCGCGCAGGCACGCATCCATACCAAAGTGCGGCTGGCGGATCTGATCCAGGTGCGGTCATCTGTTTCGGGGCGTGGCTTCTACCGCGCCTTCAGCCCGATTGCCTGCAAGCACGTCGATTACGTGCTGTGTGACGACGCCCACCGGATCCTTTGTGCGATCGAACTGGATGACCGCTCCCACCACCGCCGTGAGCGGCAGCAACGCGATCTGTTCGTCGATGCCGCATTCAAGGCGGCCCGGATTCCGCTGCTGCGGTTTCCGGTGCAGGCGCGGTATCCGTTGCAGCCGTTGCGCGAGCGGTTGCTGACGGTGGTGGGCCGGAACGGTTAGGCTAGAACGGTAAGCGGAGGGGCGTCCATGCCTGAGCCTGCGTCGATTATGGTTTGCGGCGAAGCATTGATCGATGTGGTACCGGTAGGCGCCGGCGACAGCTTCATGGCGGCACTGCTGTTCGGCCTATGGCAGGGCTGTCCCGCGGCGACGTCGGTGCCGTGCTGACCTGCACCCGGTTGGGTGCCGACCCGCCGATGCTGGCCGAACTCGGGGCGGCACTCGATCGCGCTTGAATCTCGGGCGACGGGAGGCCGAACACCGGCTTATGATTGAGCACAAGCATCTGTTAGTGGTGGCGCATGTGCCGTCGCCCAACACCCGCGCCCTGTGTGCGGCGGTGCTGCGCGGTGCCCGCCACGCTGATATCAGCGGTGTCCGGGTACGGCATCTGGCGCCACTGCAAGCCGGCTCCGACGACGTGTTGCGGGCCGACGGCCTGATTTTGGGCACCACCGAGAACCTGGGCTACATGAGCGGTGCGCTCAAGGATTTCTTCGACCGCAGTTATTACCCGTGCCTGGAGAAAACCGAGGGCCTGCCGTACGCGCTTTACATCCGGGCCAGTCATGATGGCACCGGCACCCGCCGGGCGGTGGAGAGCATCGCTGCGGGGCTGCGCTGGAAAGCGGTGCAGGCGCCGCTGATCTGCCGTGGCGGGTTCCGCGACGAATTTCTCGGCCAGTGCGAGGAGTTGGGCATGCTGCTGGCGGCCGGCCTGGAGGCCGGCGTGTTCTAGCTGTTGGGCCGCCAGCGCAGCAGGTAGCGTTCCAGCCGCTCGATCGCCAGATCGATCGCCAGCACCACCACCGAGGTCAGCAGCAGGCCCGCGAACACGCCGGTGGTATTGAACACGCCCTGGGCGTGGGCGACCACGTAGCCGATGCCGCGCGCCGAGCCGATGTACTCGCCGACCACCGCGCCGACCAGGGCGAAACCGATGCTGGTATGCAGGCTGGAGAAGATCCAGGCCATCGCCGAGGGCAGGTACACGTGGCGCAGCAACTGGCCGTCGGAGGCTTGCAGCATGCGGGCATTGTTGACCAGCACCGGGTCGACTTCGCGGATACCCTGGAAGGTGTTGAAGAACACCACGAAGAACACCAGGGTGACCCCCAGCGCGATTTTGGAGGCCATGCCGAGGCCGAACCAGAGCATGAAGATGGGCGCGAGAATCACCCGCGGCAGGGCATTGAGAATCCGGATGTAGGGGTCGAACACCGCCGCCAGCAGATCGACCCGGGCCAACGCCAGGCCGGCCAGTACCCCGCTGATGATACCGATGACGAATGCCGCCATGGCCTCGGCCAGCGTGGTGTACAGGTGGATCCAGATATAGCCGCTCACCATCCAGTCCCACAGCTGCACCGTGATGGCTGAGGGCTGACTGAAGAAGAACGGGTCCAGTATGCCGAGCCGGGCCAGCAGTTCCCACAGCCCCACTACGAGCACGAAGAAGCCGAGCTGCAGCGCGAACACCAGCGCCCGTGACGGCGCCGGCCGTGACCCGGACGTGGCCAGCGATTGCTCAGCCGCCATGGGCCAGTTCCTCCTCGTGCTTGTGGACCTCGACCCGCAGGTCGCCCCAGATGCGCTTGTACAGATCGGTGAACTCGCTGTTCAGGCGGATTTCACTGACGTCGCGTGGACGTTCCAGGGTGATCGGATAATCCCCTTTGATGCGGGCCGGGCCGGTCGACAACACCACTACCCGGTCGGCCAGGGCGATGGCCTCTTCCAGGTCGTGGGTGATGAACAGCACCGTTTTGCGGGTTTCCTGCCACAGCTCCAGCAGTTCGGTTTCCATGACCTGGCGGGTCTGCACGTCCAGCGCCGAGAACGGTTCGTCCATCAGCAGGATGCGGGGATTGACGATCCAGGCCTGGGCGATCGCGGCCCGCTTGCGCATGCCGCCGGACAACTGGTGCGGGAAGCGGTCCTCGAAGTCGGTGAGACCGACCCGTTGCAGCCAGTGGCGGGCCTGGCGTCGCGCCTCGGCCTTGCGGACCCGGCGGAAGTTCAGGCCGAGCGTCACATTATCCAGTACGGTGCGCCAGGGCAGCAGGGCATCCTGCTGGAACAGATAGGCCGCGTGCGGATTGACACCGGCCAGCGGCTCGCCGAATACCCTGACCTGTCCGGCCGGTGGGAATAACAGCCCCGCGGCGGCATTGAGCAGGGTCGACTTGCCGCAGCCGCTGGGGCCGACGATGGCGACGAAGGTGCCTTCCGTGATGCGGAGGCTGATCTGGTCCATGACCGTATGCACGGCTCCGCCAGGTGTAGCGAAGCGGATGGTGACGTCTTCGAAGTCCAGCGCCGGCGCTGTGATGGCCGGCGACGGGTTGTCGCCGGCCGGTTTGGTTACTTCAGAATGGCTCACTGGCCGGTCAGGCCGAACCGCTTGGCCGCCTTCTCGGCGAGTGTATTGGTATAGGTCGTGCTGAGGTCGATCTTGGCGTCGGCCACTTCCTTGTCGGACTGGCTGAACACCTTGAGTACGGCACTGGCGCCCTTGGGATCCATCAAGCCGGTCTTGGAGTACATGGGGATTGTGTTCTTCAGCGCGGCCAGGTAAAGGGCCTTGTTCTTGCCGACATAGTCGGCCGGCATTTTGGCCATGATCTGTTTCGCCGAGTGGCTGTGAATCCACTTCAGCGTCTCGGCAATGGCGTTGGCCATGCCCTGGGCTGCGGCCGTGTGGTTCTTGATCCAGTCAGCGGACGCATAGAACGAGCCGCCCGGGTAGTTACCGCCAAAGACTTTGCGGGTGTCCGCGGCGCTGCGGGTATCGACCAGAATCCGCAGATCCTTGTACTTGCCCGCCAGCAAGGTGACGGCCGGATCCAGCATGACCGCCGCCTGCACCTGGCCATGCTCCATCGCCGCCACGGCCGTGGCGCCCAGGCCGATCCCGATTACCGCGGCCGATTTGGGATCCTTGCCGGCCCGGCTCAACAGGTATTTGAGAAAGAAATCGGTTGACGAGCCAGGTGCGCTGACACCGACTGATTTACCGACCAGATCGTCCACTGACTGGATGGCATGGGTGTATTTGGGTGAGACCACCAGCACCAGACCGGGGAAGCGGTCGTACACCGTGAAGGCCTGGAAATGCTTGCCTTTGGCGGCCAGTTCGATGGTGTGGTCGTAATAGCCCGATACCACGTCGGCGCTGCCACCGATAACGGCGGTGAGCGCCTGCGAGCCACCTTTGAAAGTGATCATCTCGAGATCCACGCCATTCTTTTTGTACATGCCGAGCTGATGTGCCAGCACGGTGGGCAGATAGCACAGGCAGCCGGCGCCGCCGATGGCCAGCTTGACCTGCGGCATGGACGCGGCCTGAGCGCCCGGAGGCTGGATCAGCAGGGCGAGCGCGGCAACGGCGCCGACAGCCAGATGCCGCAACGCGGTGAGCGCGTTGCGGCCGGTTCGTTGAGAATGGTCCCGCATGGTAGGTCTCCTCATTATTATGGGAGCTGGTAGGGGTGTTTACGGCCCGGCTATGCTAGCACGCTGCCTGGCATTGGCAAGCGTCGGGGGCTGGCAGGTCAGCGCACCCGGTAAACGTCGGCCCGGGCCAGCAGATCCCGCTCGGCGGCGTCATACGGAAACACGGCGAACGGCGCCGTCTGCGCGATCAGTTCGATGGCGTTGTCGCGTTGGAGGTCATCCAGGGCGGCACCAAAGCCGTCGTCGCTGCGGGCCGATTCGGTGACAGTCAGTAGCAACAGGCCACCCGGTCGCGTGACCCGCACCAGCTCGCGGTAACCCCGGGGCGGCGCGTGGCCGGTGGTGAATGCGCCGAAGGTATAGGCCGCATCAAAGCTGGCGTCGGGAAAGCTAAGTCGTGCGCCCAGGTCCATCTGCTGCAGGTCGGTATAAGCGCCGGTCGCGCGCGCCATGGCCAGCATGTCGTCGGACAGGTCGATGCCGGTCAGATTGCGATAGCCGAGCAGGCTGAGAAAATAACCGATGCGGCCGGTGCCGACACCGGCGTCCAGCAGACGACTCGCGTTATCGGGGACGTGGCGCGCGATGAGCGCCGGGGCCAGGTTGAAATAGGCATAGCCGGCAGCACTGAGATCGCCATCGTAGCTGCGCGCCCATTCGTGGTAGGCCTGGCGCAAGGCCGCCGGATCTGCACTGCAGTAGACGCGTTCGAGCTGGTCCTTGAATGAAGGCATGATTATCCTCTTGGTTGGGCGCTATCAGCTATCAGCTATCAGCTATCAGCCAGAAAGCCGATTGTCAGTCGGCGGAGGGCCCGAAGGCCCTTCCACCGATCGGTATCGCTAGTGGCCAGCGGCTGATGCTGCCGCCGAGCCTGCCTCAGGCGGCGAGCTGGCGCAGGACATAGTGCAGAATGCCGCCGTGGCGGTAGTAGTCGCGCTCCTTGGGCGTGTCCAGGCGGACCCGGGCGGTAAAGCCCTTCTGGTTGCCTTCATCGTCAGTGGCAGTGACTTCGACCTCCCGCGCTGACCCATCGCCCAGTCCGCTGATGGCGAAGGTCTCCTTACCGGTCAGACCCAGCGAGGTGGTGTCCTCGCCGTCCTGAAACTGCAGCGGCAGTACGCCCATGCCGATGAGGTTGGAGCGGTGAATGCGCTCGTAGCTCTTGGCGATCACCGCACGCACGCCCAGCAGTCGGGTGCCCTTGGCGGCCCAGTCGCGGCTGGAACCGGTGCCGTACTCGGCGCCGGCCAGGACCACCAGCGGGATGTTTTCCTGCTGGTAGCGCATGGCGGCGTCGTAGATCGACATCTGCTCGCCGCCGGGGATGTGCACGGTGACGCCGCCTTCCGTGCCGGGCGCCAGCAGATTGCGCAGGCGGATGTTGGCGAAGGTGCCGCGCATCATCACTTCATGGTTGCCGCGACGCGAACCGTAGGAGTTGAAATCCTGCGGTTTGACGCCGTGCTCCATCAGGTAGTGACCGGCCGGGCTGTCCTTCTTGATGCTGCCGGCTGGGGAAATGTGGTCGGTGGTCACCGAATCGCCCAGCAGCGCCAGTACCCGGGCACCGCTGATGTCGGCGACCGGTTCGGGGTCGCGCGTCATGCCGGCGAAATAGGGCGGGTTCTTGACGTAGGTCGAGGCGTCGTCCCAGGCATAGAGCTCGCCCTCGGGTACCGCCAGGCTGTTCCAGTTGGCGTCGCCCTGGAACACTGCACCATAGCTCTTGCTGAACATGCCGGCGTCGATGTTGGCGGCGATGAAATCGTGGATCTCCTGCTGCGACGGCCAGATGTCCTTGAGGAAGACATCGTTGCCGGCCTGGTCCTTGCCCAGTGGCTCCTGGTAGAGATCGATGTTCATGGTGCCGGCCAGCGCGTAGGCGACCACCAGTGGCGGCGATGCCAGGAAATTCATTTTCACGTCCGGATGAATGCGGCCCTCGAAGTTGCGGTTCCCCGATAGCACCGACGCCACGATCAGGTCGCTGTCCTGGATGGCCTGGCTGATCTCCGGGCGCAGCGGACCGGAATTGCCGATGCAGGTGGTACAGCCGTAGCCGACCAGATCGAATCCCATGGCGGACAGGTCGTCCAGCAGATCGGCTTTGGTCAGATAGGCGGTCACCACCTTGGAGCCGGGCGCCAGCGAGGTTTTCACCCACGGCTTGCGCTTCAGCCCCCTGGCGAGGGCGTTGCGCGCCAGCAGGCCGGCCCCGATCATAACGGCGGGATTGGATGTATTGGTGCAGCTGGTGATGGCGGCGATAACCACGTCGCCGTCGTCGAGCTCGAATTCCCGATTGTCCATAGTGACGGTCACCGCTCCCGCGGACTCAGCGTTGGCGTGAGCGCCGACCGCGGTGGCACCGCCTTCGTCCTCGAACCGGGTGGCGGCCGCGTTCTTTTTCTCGCGCTCGGCGACCATCGGCTGCAGCTGGCGGCCAAACATGGCCTTGGAGTCGCTCAACGGGATGCGGTCCTGCGGTCGCTTGGGGCCGGCCAGGCTGGGCACAACGGTGGCCAGATCGAGTTCCAGCAGGTCGCTGTAGTCGGCCGCCGGCGCGCCATCCTCGCGCCATAAACCCTGGGCTTTGGCATAGGCCTCGACGCGTGCAATGTGGTCCGGATCGCGGCCGGTCAGTTCCAGGTAGCGCAGCGTCTCGCCGTCGATCGGGAAGATGGCGCAGGTGGAACCGAATTCCGGCGACATGTTGCCGAGGGTCGCCCGGTCGGCCAGCGGCAGGTTGCCCAGACCGTCACCGAAGAACTCGACGAATTTGCCCACCACGCCCTTCTGGCGCAGCATCTCGGTCACTGTGAGCACCAGGTCGGTGGCGGTGGCGCCTTCCGGCAGCTCGCCATTGAGCCTGACACCAATGACCTGCGGGATCAGCATGGTGACCGGCTGGCCCAGCATGGCGGCTTCGGCTTCGATGCCACCGACGCCCCAGCCCAGGACGCCAAGGCCGTTGACCATGGTGGTGTGGGAATCGGTGCCGACCAGGGTGTCAGGGTAGGCCAGGCCATTGTTGTCGAACACCACCCGGGCCAGATGTTCGATGTTGACCTGGTGCACGATGCCGGTATCGGGGGGCACGACCTTGAAATTGTCGAACGCGCTCTGGCCCCAGCGCAGGAAGGCATAGCGTTCTTTGTTGCGCTGGAATTCCAGCTTGGCATTGAGATCAAACGCGTTCGCAGTGGCGTAATGATCCACCATGACGGAATGGTCGATGACCAACTCGGCCGGCGCCAGCGGGTTGATCCGCGCCGGGTCGCCGCCGATCTTGGTAACCGCTTCGCGCATTGCGGCGAGGTCGACCACTGCTGGCACGCCGGTGAAATCCTGCATGATCACCCGGGCTGGTGTGAAGGCGATTTCGGTGGCGGGCTCGGCTTTCGGGTCCCAGCCGGCCAGCGCCTCGATCTGCGCCCGGGTGACATCCTCGCCGTTCTCGTTGCGCAGCAGGTTTTCCAGCAACACTTTGAGCGAATACGGCAGGCGCGACACATTATACGATGGCTCAAGCGCATCAAGCCGGAAATAGGTGTACTCCTGGCCGGCGACCGTCAGTGACGACCGGGCATTGAAACTGTCTGACATGGCACTCTCCCCATCAGCATCGGGTTGGCAATGGTGCAAAGCAACAACCGCCAATGATACCACGGGCTGTCGTCAGGCTTGGTGCAGAGGCGTTACGGCTGGCGGCGCAGGCTCCGCCAGGCCAACACCAGCAGGGTAATCACGGTAAGCGGCAGCACGAAGCCGGCCATCACCCAGTTGTAGACCCGCAGCGCGTCGTGCCGGGTGGCCGCCAGTACCAGGTACAGCAGATAGGCCCCGTAGTAGGCGATGAACAGTGCACCTTCCCAGCGGTCCAGCCGGTGGCCGCTGAGGAAAATCGGTAGGCAGGCTACGGCGACGGCGATCATCACCGGCAGGTCGAAATGCAGCGCCGACGGCGCCACGGTGATGCCGTTGGGCGACAGCATGCTGGTCAATCCCAGCACGGCCAGAATATTGAACAGGTTACTCCCGATGGCATTACCGACAGCGATGTCGCGTTCTCCCTGCCAGCTGGCGACCAGCGAGGCCGCGATCTCCGGCAGCGACGTGCCGATCGCGATGACCGTCAGGCCAATGATCAGGTCGCTGACACCCAGCCACTGGGCAATGGCGACCGCACCGGCCACCAGCCAGCGGGCACCCAACGTGAGCATGATCAGGCCGGCTGCCAGCAGCATGAGATTGCGCGCCACCGGGCGGTGCTCCGGGCGTTTCGCTGCGCTGCCATAGGCCTGGGAGTATTCTGCCTCGACAGCGCGATTCTCGCGCCGGCTCTGGACCACGGAAAACCCCAGATAGGCAACCATGCAGGCGAACAGAACCAGTCCGTCGAGCCGGCCCAGATGACCGTCCAGCGACAGCAGATACAGCAACACCGAGGCGCCGATCATTAGCGGAACATCGAGTCGCACCAACTGTTGTGCGACCACCAGGGGTGACACTACGGCTGCGACCCCGAGAATCAGCAGGATGTTGCAGATATTGCTGCCGACCACATTACCGAGCGCGATGTCGGGTTGTCCGTTGAAGGTCGATTGCAGGCTGACTGCGAGTTCCGGTGCGCTGGTGCCGAAGGCGACCACCGTGAGGCCGATCACCAGAGGTTTGATACCGGCCGTGGCAGCCAGTCGCGAGGCACCGCTAACCAGCCAGTTGGCTCCCGTGACGAGCAGCACAAAGCCCAGCAGGAACAACGCCAGGGTAACGATCATGGCCGCAGGACGAGCATTGGACAGGCCCTGTATTCTGGCAGAGTCACCTGAACACCAGCCAGCCGTTCAATGGTGACCGCGCTGGCCCGGCGCCCGCAGTGGTGTGACGAATGGTCCCGGTGTTTCGCTCAGACTGTCGCTGAGCAGTGCCGCCAGCCAGCGGGTGTCGGCGCTGCTGGCCAGGGCTATCTTGACCGAGCCGGTCAGCGGGACAGCCAGGATCATGCCGATGGGTCCGAGCAGCCAGCCCCAGAAGATCAGCGACACAAACACCACCGAGGTTGGCAGGCCGACCCCGCGGCCCATGAGTCGTGGTTCGAGTACCATGCCGATCACCAGATTCACCACCAGATAGCCAATCGCCACCAGCACCGCCGGCCAAACGCCGAGCTGGGCCAGGGCTAAAAGGATCGCGGGTATCGCCGCCAGCACGGACCCGAAGTTGGGTACGAAGTTGAAAAAGAATGCAACGATAGCCCATAGCGCAGGGTAATCCAGCCCCGAGAGATAGACCCAGGTACCCACCAGCAGTCCGGTCACCAGGCTGGTCCACACCTTGATTGCCAGGTAGCGGCGCACGTGGTGGGTGAATTCACCCATCGAGCCGGCCGACAGCACCGGATCCCGCGACACCTGCCGTATCCGGTGCTGGAAGCCGCTGCTGTCCAGCAGCATGAAGATGACCGTCACGATCACCAGCAGTGCGTTGCTGAGCAGACTGCCGACATTGCCCAGCAGGTTGACCACCAGCCCCATGATGTCGTTAGGATTGAATTGCGGCAGCAAGGTGGGGCGATCGAAATGGATGCCTTTTTTCTCGAGCCAGTCGAGCCATGGCGCCAGGTGCGTGTGCAACTGGCCGCGGTACTTCGGTAGCGCCGCAGTGAAGCCGGCCAGTGAGTTGGTCAGCATGACCGCCATCAAGGTTACGGTGGCCAGCAGGACCACAATAACCACAAAAATGGCGAGCGCCCGCGGGACTCGCCGCTTCTCCAGCCAGCTCACCGGCGCCGCACTGGTTACCGCGATGAACAGCGACAACAGGAAATAGTTGACCATGGGTGCCGCGGCCTTGAGGGCCGCGACCACGATTACAGTGGCGGCTGTTGCGAGAATGAACCGCTGGCCATAAGTCCAGCTGGTGCTGCCGGGTTGTTCCATCGGGCGCGCACACGGGTAGTTGGTGGTCGGGGGCCAGTATACACGGGCGGTTCTGGCCTGATCGAACCGCGTCCAGGCTATAATGCCGGCTATCGTATGACAGCAGAGCGCAGCCGCTTGAAGTTAATGACCGAATCCGTCAACAACTGGCCGCAGACCGCCGCCGCCGACCTGCTGGGTATCGAGCTGCCATTGATCCAGGCACCGATGGCGGGTGGTATCACCACACCGGAGCTGGTGGCCGCGGTATCCAACGCCGGCGGGCTGGGCTCGCTGGGAGCCGGGTATATGACGCCGGTCGCCATCCGTGAAGCTGTAGCCGAAATCCGGCGCCTGACCGATCGGCCGTTTGCGGCGAACCTGTTTGTGCCGCAGGCGGTGGAGGAAGACGCCGCGCGTGTTGCGCAGGCCAGCGCCGGACTGGCCTCATTCCGCGAGGCGCTGGAACTGCCGGAGCCGGACCCCCTGATTCCCTCACTTCCCGACTATCGGGAGCAACTGGCGGCGCTGTATGAAGAGTCGGTGGAGATCGTCAGCTTCACCTTCGGCGTTCCAGGGGCGGGTGAAATGGAGACGCTCAAGCAACTCGGCATCACTACGATCGGCACGGCGACCCATTTACTGGAGGGCATTCTGCTGGAGGAGGCCGGTGTTGACCTGGTGGTGGCGCAGGGCATGGAGGCCGGCGGGCACCGGGCCACCTTTCTGGGTACCTGTGACCAGGGCCTGCAGGGCGGTATGGTGCTGCTGCCACTGATGAGCGCTCAGTTACGGGTGCCGGTGATCGCCGCTGGAGGCATCATGGATGGTCGCGGTATTGCGGCGGCCGCCATGCTGGGGGCCGCTGGTGTGCAGATGGGGACGGCGTTTCTCACGGCCCCGGAAAGCGGTGCGCATTCCCGCTATAAGGAGGTGTTGCTGGAGAGCACCGAGCTGACGACCGTACTGACCCGGGTGTTTTCGGGCCGGCCGGGCCGGGCTCTCCAAAACAGATTCGTCCGTGAGTTTGGAGAAGCTGTCCAGGATCTGCCAGCTTATCCGCTGCAACATGCCCTGACCGTGCCCATTCGGCGGGCGGCGGCCCAGCGCGATATGCCGGAACTGATGGCGCTGTGGGCGGGCATGGGCTGCAGCCTGTGCCGGTCGGCACCCGCGGCCGAACTCATCGCCGATTGGTGCGTTCAGGCTGGCGCGCTGCTGGGCTGCTCCAGCAGCGCATAGAGCCGATCCCAGTCGAACGCCGGTCCGGGGTCGGTTTTGCGCTCCGGGGCGATGCCGGCATGGCCGACGATGCGACCGTCGGTGATGGCCGGGTAGGCGCGTTGCAGCGCACGAATGACGGCAGCCAGGCGTGAGTACTGTTGCCCGCTATAGGGCAGGGTGTCGGTGCCCTCCAGTTCGATACCAATCGAGAAGTCATTGCAGCGCTCCCGACCCTGGAAACGGGATTGTCCGGCGTGCCAGGCCCGCTGGGGAAAAGCGACGTACTGGGTGAGGCTGGCATCGCGGCGGATCAGCAGATGGCTGGAAACATGCAGCGTGCGCAGGCTGCGGAAGTAAGGATGGGCGCCAGGATCCAGCCGGTTCTGGAACAAGGCGTCGATCCAGGGGCCGCCGAATTCCCCCGGCGGCAGGCTGATGCCGTGGATGACGATCAGGTCGATGATCGTCCCAGGTGGGCGCTGATCGAAATTCGGCGAGGGCGACCAGCGGGCTGCGACCAGCCGGCCGTCGTCCGGGTCGACCGCAAGCGTCTCAGCCGGCACGGGCATATTCCTGCAGCACCCGCTCGACTTCGCGGCGCGAACCCAGAATGACCGGGCAACGCTGGTGCAACGCCGTGGGCTGCAGCGCCAGGATGCGCTGGTGGCCGGTACTGGCAAGACCGCCCGCCTGCTCGATCAGCAGGCTCATCGGGTTAGCCTCGTACAGCAGGCGCAGACGGCCGTCACGGTTCTTCGGTCGGGTATCATCCGGATACAGAAAGATGCCGCCGCGGCTCAGTATACGGTGAACATCGGCCACCATGGCGCCGACCCAGCGCATACCGTAATCGTGTCCGAAGGGGCCGCTGGTGCCGGCCAGGCAGGCGTCGATGTAGCGCCGCACCGGCGGATTCCAGAACCGGCGATAAGATGCGTTAATGGCGAACTCATGGTGTTCGTGGTTGAGGCTCATCTCGGGGGCGGTCAGAATGAATTCACCGATGCGCCGGTCCAGGGTGAAGCTGTGGGTACCCTGACCGACGGTCAATACCAGGCGTGTGGCCGGGCCGTAGAGGACATAGCCGGCGCACAACTGGCGCTCGCCGGCCTGCAGCAAGTCGGCCTCCTCGGCCGGCCGCCCGGGCACTGCCGGCAGCAGCGAGAATATGGTGCCCATGGCACCGTCGACATCGACATTGGAGGAACCGTCCAGGGGATCGTATAGCAGCAGGAACGGGCTGTCCGTATGGGCTCGTTCGGGGCGGCGCAGGGTCGTCAATTCCTCCGAGGCGATGGCCGCCACCAGACCGCTGCGGCCACAGTGGCGCAGCAGCAGATCGTCGGCGATCAGGTCGAGCTTCTTCTGGGTTTCGCCATGCGGGTTCTGGCTGTCCACACTGCCCCGGACACCGGCCAGCTGGCCCTGCGACACGGCCTCGGCGATCGCCTTGCAGGCGCTCGCGAGGTCACCCAGTACACTGCCTAGCGCGGGTGGCTGGAGTTGCTGGAGATGCTGGTGGATGAACTGGCTGAGAGTGGTTCCGGTCTGCATCAGCGGGCGCCATTTGGGATTGTTTGTCTCGGCCGATATTCTATCATGGCGTCCTCCGGCGGTGCTGTAACAACAGGCGAACCGGGCGCCGGCCGGGCTGTCCATAAGAGGCATTCATGTCATACCTGAAACTGAGGCCGTCAATGTCGATGAAACGTGCGCTGCCGATCGGGTTGCTGGCGCTGCTGTGGTTACTGGTGACGCTGCCGGCGCACGCCGTCACGCCAGTCAAGAGCCCCAATGACTCACGCAATTACGAGAGCTTCAAGCTGCCCAACAAACTGCGGGTCCTGCTGATTTCCGATCCCACCTCGGATAAGGCGGCGGCAGCGCTCGATGTCCACGTCGGCAGCGCCAGCGAGCCTGACAGCCGCCCTGGACTTGCCCATTTCCTCGAGCACATGTTGTTTCTCGGCACCAAGAAATACCCCCAGCCAGGCGCTTACAACCAGTTTTTGAACGCCCACGGCGGTGACCACAACGCCTATACCGCGTTCGACAACACCAATTTCTTCTTTGACGTCGATGCGCACTACCTGAAACCGGCCCTGGACCGCTTCGCCCAATTCTTTATCGCGCCGCTGTTTACCGCCAAATACGTCAGCAATGAGCGCCAGGTGGTGCATTCGGAATACCAGTCCGATCTCGGTAGCGACAGCTGGCGCATCAGCAGTGCTCAGCGGCTGAGCTACAATCCGGCACATCCGGCCTCGCGGTTCAGCATCGGCAGCAAGACCACACTGGCCGACCGGCCCGGTGATGAGGTGCGGGAGGATCTGATCCATTTCTACCGTACCCATTATTCCGCCAATCTGATGACGCTGGTGGTGCTGGGCAAGGAACCACTGGGTACCCTGAAACAGTGGGTGACAGCGACATTCTCGGCAGTGCCGAACCATAATGTCAGCGCGCTCAAGATCAAGGCACCATTGTTCCGGTCCCATCAGTTGCCGGAACGGCTCAACGTGATCCCGCTCAAGGATCAGCAGCGGCTGACTCTGAGTTTCCCGGTGCCACCGGCCAAACCCTACTTCCGTACCAAGCCGCTGGACTACATCGCCAATCTGCTCGGTCACGAAGGTACCGGTAGCCTGTTGTGGCTGTTGAAGAAGCGTGGCTGGGCCGATTCGCTGTGGGCCGGTGCCAGCAACGATTATGTCAACCGGGGCCTGTTCAGCGTCTCGATCGATCTGACCGACAGCGGTCTGGCGCATGCCAATGACATCATCGGTCTGGTGTTTCGTGAGCTGCAGCTGATTCGTGACCACGGCATCGTCGCCTGGCGCTACCAGGAGCAGAGCCGGCTCGCGCAGATTAATTTCCGGTTTCAGAAACGCTCTGCACCGCTCGGCGCGGTGCGACGGCTGGCGGCGAACATGCAGTACTACCCGCTAAAGGACGTGCTGAGCGGTCCTGACCTGATGACCCAGTATGATCCGGCGCTGATCCAGCGCTATCTGAAAGCTTTGCGGCCGGACAAGATGTTAGTTACGGTTAGCGCCAAAGGGCTCAAGACTACGGCGGTGGAGCCGTATTTCAAGGTCCCGTATCGGCTTGCTCCAATCGCCGGTAAGACGGTGGCGCAGTGGCGGGCAAACGGTGGCAAGACGGCGCTGGCGCTGCCTTCGCCCAACCCCTATATTCCCGACGACCTGGCACTTAAGCCGTTGCCGCAACACCCGAGCCGTGAACCGCGGCAAATCCTGCACCGGCCCGGACTGTCGCTGTGGTACCAGCAGGCCGTGGATTTCCGGGTGCCGCGGGCCGAGTACTTCGTGTCGGTACGTTCGCCCAAGGCTAATGACACGGCCACCGATGCGATGTTGACCAAGCTCTACGTCAGTGTCCTCAACGACCAGCTCGATGCCCCGACCTATCCGGCCACGCTGGCCGGACTGGATTACGATCTTTATCCGCACATCCGTGGTTTCACGTTGCGAATTTCGGGCTACGACGACAAGCAGGCACTGCTGCTCAAGCGTGTGGTCGCGGCATTGCGCCATCCCCAGATCACTGCCGGCCGCTTCGCGCGGGTCAAGGACGATCTGCGGCGTAGCCTGAAGAGCGCACGCCTGGATCAACCGTATCGGCAGGCACTGCGCCAGGTCAGCGAGCTGTTGTTAGTGCCAAGCTGGACCATCGACCAGCAATTGGCCGCGCTGAAGCCGCTCACGGCCGGCGACCTCGCGAAGTTTGTACCCAAGCTGCTGGCCCGGCTGCAGCTGGAGATTTTGGCCTACGGCAACCTGACGGCCCATAAGGCCCGCAGCATGACCGCGGTTCTCAATCAGGATTTGCTGGCCCATGCCCAGCCTGTCGTGGTGCCGCGCGGTCAGGTGCTTAAACTGTCTCCGGACTCCACCCACAGCCGGGAATTGAGCATAGCCAATAACAACTCGGCGGTGGCCGTGTATTTCCAGGGTGGGCAGCGTAGCATTACCGAGCGGGCCCGGTTCGCCCTGCTGGCGCAGGCGCTCGACAGTCCGTTCTTTGACCAGCTGCGGACCGAGCAGCGTCTCGGTTACATCGTCTTTTCGACCTATCTGCCGATGCTGGAGGTGCCCGGGCTGGCACTGGTGGTGCAGTCGCCCAATACAGCGCCCGCAGCACTGGTCAGCCATATCGGTCAGTTCCTGAAGCAATTCGACAAGACCTTGACCGGAATGGATGGGCAGCGCTTTGCACAGATCAAGGCATCACTTCGCTCACGAATCCTGACCCAGGACCACACGATGGCGGATAGGGCGCAGTTCTACTGGCAGGAACTGGACCGCCCCAAGCCGGATTTCGAGGCCCGCCAGCATTTGGCGGCAGCCGTCAGCGCTATCGGCAAGACCGAACTACTGAGTAGTTACCAGCAGGCGGTACTGGGCAAGGACCACCAGCAGCTGCGGGTGGAGGCACCCGGCCAGGGGCGCACGAAGACCGCTGCGGCGGTTGGCAACGGTTCTGTCGGTAACCAGATGATCCGTGACCGTGCGGCCTTTCGGGCGGGACTCAAGCGGTTCCCGGACTGAGCGTTGCAGGCGAATGGGTGATTTGGCGGCGGAAATCGCGCACAATCCCGGCTTGTCTCTGCCGACTGACGGTCCGTTCAACTTCAACCCATGGAATCCTCCGGCGTAATGCGACTTGCCGAACAGCGACTTACCCGCCTGCTCAATGCCGGCCAGCAGCACCTGCTGGCCGGCGGCCGGGTCGGGCTGGAGAAGGAAGGCCTGCGACTCACCCGCGATGGACTGATTGCCCAAAGCCCACACCCGGCGGGTCTGGGAGCACCCCTGACGCATCCCTATGTCACCACGGATTATTCGGAAGCCCTGCTCGAACTGATCACCCCGCCACTGGGCTCGAGTGCCGAGGCGCTCGCGTTCCTGCGCGAGCTGCATGGCTTCGTGCATCGGCAGCTGGGTGATGAACTGCTGTGGGCGGCCAGTATGCCATGCGTGGTGGCGGGGGAGGACAGTATCCCGATCGCCCGCTACGGTGACTCCAACCTCGGCCGGCTAAAGCACGTATACCGGGTCGGACTGGGCTACCGCTACGGCAAGGTGATGCAGGTCATCGCCGGGCTGCATTTCAATTACTCGCTGCCGGAAGCGTTCTGGCCCGTGTACCAGCAATTGGAGGGTGTCGACGGCAGGCTGCAGGACTTCATCAGCCAGCACTATTTCGGCCTGATGCGTAACGTCCAGCGCTACGGCTGGTTGCTGCTGTACCTGTTTGGGGCGTCGCCGGCGGTCTGTAAGTCGTTCCTGCGCGGCCAGCAGGCGGTGTCGCTGACCGAGTTCGACGCCAACACCTGGTATGACCCGTATGCCACCTCGCTGCGCATGAGCGATATCGGTTACACCAACAAGCGCCGTTGCGCGCTCAAGGTAAGCTACGACGACCTGAATGCGTTCAGCGCCAGCCTGATCGATGCGCTGCATACACCGTGTCCGCCCTATCAGGCGATCGGTGTGGAAGTCGACCACGATTACCGGCAGCTCAACGCCAATGTGTTGCAGATCGAGGACGAGTATTACAGCATCGTCCGGCCCAAGCAGCTGCCTGACGCAGGCCAGCGCCCACTGGCGGCCTTGCGCCAGCGTGGTGTGCGCTACGTGGAGTTGCGCAGCAGCGACATCGACGTGTTCGAGCCGGCTGGTGTCGGTCCGCATCAGCTGCATTTTCAGGAAGCCTTCCTGATTTTCTGTCTGCTGGCCGATAGCCCACCGATCAGCGCTGACGAGCAGAACCGGATCGACTACAATTTACTGATGACCGCACGCCAGGGGCGCGACCCTGCATTGCGCTTGTGGGGGGAGGCCGGTGACCGTCGGCTGGCCGACTGGGGGCGGGCGATCTGTCAGGCACTGGAAGGAATCTGCGACACTCTGGACAGTGGGCAAACCGAGGCCGTCTACAGTGCGGCCCTCGCGCATCAACGGGCCGCCCTGGACGATCCTGAACAAACCCTTTCGGCGCGGGTGCTGGATGCGATGCGGGCCGACCGGCTGGGGTTCTATCATTTCGCCAAGGCGCAGTCGGAACGTTTCCAGCAACGCTTCCGCAACAGCCCGCAGAGCCGCGCAAGAACCGAAGAATTTGCAGCCCTGGTGCAATACTCCCACGAGCAGCAACAGCGTCTGGAGGGGGATGATCAGCAGTCCTTCGGAGCGTTTCTGCAGGCCTATCTGGCGCAACTTTAAAGTGGTTGTGGCACGTTGCCGCTACTTTGTACTCTAAAGAACTATAGTCATGGTACAGGACGTCGAAAGATGAATACGCTTCGCCACGTCTCGCTGCTGTCCGGATTGGTTGGTGCCGCGCTGTTGACCCTGAGTGGCTGCGCCAGCCAGGTGCAGCATCGGAAAGCGCCGCAGCCGCCGCTGTCGCCGCCGCCGGAATATCAGCAACTCGGGACCCAACAGTCGTCTTCGGACCACAAGCAGGCAGCACCGGCACAGGCCCAACCGGAGTCCCCGACGCTGCCGCAGCAGCAGGACAACGCCAGCGTTAGAGCCCGGGTGCCCAGTTCAGTCGGTCAGATCAAGCCGGATGCCGAGCAGGGGTTTCTGCCCGGTGTCAAACGGCAGCAACAAGCCAAGGGTGACCCCAACGCAGCGCTGCCGTTCGAAAAGCGACTCCAGGAGCGGGACCAGCGTATCAAGATGGGGCTGGAAGGCACTCAGCAGCAGTCGGCGCCAGTGGGTAACGTAATCGACAGCGGATTCTGAGTCGCCAGCGGATTTCGTGGCGTAGCAAGGAGCCGCCGACTGGCGGAGACCGGCAGAAGTGGTGCGACTCAGCGGTAGCCGCGGACGTGTGACCAGCCACGGTAGGCAGCAGTATGCAGCTCGACGTTATGGACCCGCAGAATATCAACGCCTTGCTGGCATAAAGCAAGTGACGCGCCAACCGTCGCGTAGTCCCGTTCGGCACGGCTTCCCCAGGCGAAGTTGCGCAGGTGGGATTTGCGGGAATGGCCGATCAGCAGTCGCAGGCCGTGGTTGCGCAAGCGCCCTGTCTGCTGCAGCAGTGCCAGTGACTGGGCACCGGTCTTACCGAAACCAATACCGGGATCCAGGATGATGCGCTCCACCGCGATGCCGGCCGCCTGCCACTGTTCCAGACGTTCGCCCAGCCACTGCTCGACGGCTGCGACCGGGTCAGTGTCGGCAGGCAGGACGTGCTGTCGATCGGCGGGTAATCCAAGCTGGTGCATGGCGATCCAGGTGGCACCACCCGAGCGCGCCAGCGCCAGCATTGCGGGGTCACTCAGGCCACCCACATCGTTGATGATGTCGACGCCGGCGGCCAGCGCGCGTTCGGCCACCTCCGGATGGTAGGTGTCGACGCTCAATTGTGGCCGCAGCGGATCGTCACCCAGGTGTTGCTGGATACGCTCCAGCGCCGGCGCGAGTCGGGCCCATTCCAGTGCGGCGCTCAGCGGTTGCGCCCCGGGGCGGGTCGATTCGGCACCGAGGTCGATGATCTGGGCGCCGGCTCTGAGCAGTGCGGTGAGATGCGGCTCCAGCCGTTTCCAGTCGTTGAGCTCGCCGCCGTCGGAGAACGAATCCGGGGTCAGGTTGACGATTGCCATCCACAGCGGAATCGGCGTTGTGTTCCGGGTCCACTCCAACACTGTGTGCGCTTCCTTGCCAGGTATCCGCAGTCCGGGGTTGAGGTGCAGCAACGGCGTCAGCAGAAAATTCAGTTCGGTCAGTTCGGGGCGGGGTAGCGTCAGCTCCGGGGTGTCGATTGCGGTATCACCCCATAACAGCAGATCGATGTCGATCTCGCGCGGCGCCCAACGTGACGCCGGCGGTGGTTGCATTGCGCGCTGCAGGGCCTTGGTGGCCTGTAAACAATCGTTCAACGTGCCATTGAACTTTGCTTCAAGGACTACGTTGAGAAACGGCCGATTCCAGTCCTCTGGTGCCAGCGCCGGCAGCCAGGCCGGCGACTCCACTACCGGTGACACCCGTTGTAGCGTGATGCCAAAACGCCTGAGGCCGGCGATGGCGCGCCGCAGATTGTCACGGCGGTGCCCCAGGTTGGATCCGAGTCCCAGGTATAGCGTGGTCATGAGTGGTCTGTTCGGCCCCTAAGCAATAACAAACATTTCGGCACGCGTCGGGACGCGCGCCGGCTCTGTCTTATATACTCCACGATATACGTGCCGCCACAAGCCCGCAATAATTAGCTATTCTGGTTAAATTCGGTATGTTCGTTAGTTGGTCGAAGGCTCATGGGAACCACCGATTTTTTGCGCTTTGCTGACTGCTTTACCGAAGCGCTGCTGATGGTTTCGTCGCAGGGGGGCTTGCTCGCCGCCAACGGTGCGGGCCGCGAGCTGTTGGGTTTGACCGGCCGGGTGACCGGTGAACCAGCGCTGGATGCCTTCGTCAATGAAGCCCCGGGGCGTCTGGTAGGGTATCTGCAAGCGTGTGCAGTGAGTGAGCGTCCGCTTACCAGCTCGCTGCATTTTCAGCGCCAGGGCGGGCCGGCGCAGGTGCTATGCCAGGGCCGCGGGGTCAACTGTAACGACCCGGCGACACCCGTACTGGTGCGCTGCCTGCCGAGTCAGGGGCTGAGCTTCGACGCCAGCCTGTTGAGCAACTCACTGGATCAGTTGCGCCAGGAAATCGGCCGCCGGCAGCAGGTCGAGGCGCAGTTGTCGGATTCGATGGCCCATGCCCAGGCGGTGCTCGACACGGCGGCGGATACCATCATCACTATAGATCAACAGGGTATCATCCAGTCGTTCAACGCGGCGGCCGAGCGGCTATTCGGTTACCGGGCCGAAGAGATGATCGGCCAGAATGTCAGACTGCTGATGCCGCAGCCCTATCGCGAGGAACACGACGACTACCTGGACCGCTACTTGCGCACCGGTGAGAAGCGGATCATCGGTATCGGGCGGGAAGTGCAGGCGGTGCGCCGGGATGGTCGGATATTTCCAATCGAACTGGCGGTGAGCGAGATCCGCCTCGGCAAGACGCGGCATTTTACCGGCATCATCCGCGATATCACCGAACGCAAACAGGCCGAGCAGCGTCTGCGTCAGCGCGAAGAGGAAGCCCGGCAGCAGCGCGAGCGGCTAGTGCACGTTGGCCGGCTCAGCACCATGGGGGAGCTGGCAGCAGGCATAGCCCACGAAATCAATCAGCCACTGACGGCGATTGCGGCCTACGCTAACGCCTGCCAGCGTCTGTTGACACTGGCAGGCGGCGACCCGGCTGATGTGCTGGTAACGCTGGAAAAGATCAGCACTCAGGCGCAGCGGGCGGGGCAGGTAATCCAGCGCCTGCGGGGCATGATCCGCAGGCGCGACAGTTGCCGCGAGCCCTGTGATCTGAACCGCCTGATCGAGGACACGCTGGTGCTGTCCGAGTCCGATGCCCGACTGCATGCGATCGCGTTATCGACCGACCTGGCCGCAGAACCTCTGCCGGTTGTGGTCGATCCGATCCAGATCCAGCAGGTGTTGCTTAACCTGATCCGTAACGGCATCGACGCGATGCTGGAAGCGGCTGCGAGTGACGCTGCCATTAAGGTCCGTACCGGGCGCCTGAACGACGACTTTGTCGAGGTCAGGGTGCGCGATCAGGGCGTCGGCATTCCGACCGAGCTTCGCAAGCAGCTGTTTAGTCCCTTTTTTACCACAAAGGCCCAGGGCATCGGCCTTGGCTTGTCGATCAGTCGTTCCATCATTACCTCTCATGGGGGCCGGCTGGTGTGTGAGCCCAATCCCGACCGTGGTGTCAGCATGGTATTCACCCTGCCGTTGGCTCTGGAGGCAACTCGTGCCGACTAGGTTACAACGTGTGTTCGTAGTCGACGACGACGAGGCCGTACGTGATTCACTGGCTCTGCTGCTGCGTTCGGTGGGCCTGGAAGTGGCAAGTTTCGACGGTGCCCAGGCGTTCCTGGATGAGCTGAGCGAGCGTGATTGCGGCTGTCTGGTGCTGGATATCCGTATGCCCGGCATGAGCGGCTTGGAGTTACTGCAGCGGCTGCGTGATCAGGGCAACGAATTGCCCATCATCTTTATCACCGGCCATGGCGATGTGCCAATGGCGGTAGAAGCAATGAAGCTAGGGGCGCTGGATTTTCTACAGAAGCCGTTCCGTGATCAGCAACTGCTGGACCGGATTCAGCAAGCCCTGGCGCAGGAATCATCGCAGCGCCAGTCGCGAGCTGGCCGTGACCAGCTGCGCCAGAGATTGAGCGATCTAACCGCGCGTGAACGCCAGGTACTGAACCGGCTGCTGGAAGGCAAGGCCAACAAGGTTATCGCGATCGAACTGGAACTCAGCCAGAGGACCGTGGAGATTCACCGGGCGCGGGTCATGGAGAAGATGCAGGCCCGGTCGCTCGCGGAACTGGTTCGGTTCGTGCTGCACGCCGACGGCGCTGATTCGCAGCCTATTTGATTTAGATCAATACGGTGCGGAATGGCTTGAGCGATGCTACGCCGCATGAGCGAGCATCAGGTTGTTGCCAACGCAACCGTCTATGTGGTCGACGCCGATACGGCAGTGCGGGAGGGTTTACAGGCGCTGTTTGCCGCCTTGCCGAATCCGGTTCGGGTCTACCCCAGCGCCGAGGAATTCCTGGCCGAATTGCCAGCAGCGCCGTGCGGTTGTCTGATCGTGGAACTTAATCTGCCGGGCATTGACGGGCTGGAGTTGCTTGAGCAGTTGCGTCAGCGCGGCATCCAATTGCCGGTCATCATGCTGGCCACCAGCAGTGATGTGCCGACGGCGGTGCGTGCCATGCGTGGCGGAGCGCTGGACTTCATCGACAAGCCGTTCGTCGATCGGGTGCTATTGAGCCGGGTGCGCCAGGTTCTGACCATGGCACCGGTTGTAACCTGAGCATACGCGCGATAGGCGTTCGCTGAGATTCCAATTACATCAAGGAGAAATTCGATGGCACTCAAAGATATCCTGGTTCATGTCGATAACGGTAAGGCCAATCAGGCGCGGGTTGGTGCGGCGCTGCAACTGGCCCGGCAGCATGGTGCGCACCTGACCGGTTTGTTCGTGGTCCCTGAGTTTTTTATTCCCACCTACGCTGAGGTCCAGATACCCGCCGAGGTGTTCGAGGCCCAGGACAAAGCGGCGCAGGAGGAGGCTGGGCAGGCCGAGGCGGCTTTCCGTGATCTGGTTAAACCATCGAGCGTGGCGTTCGAATGGCATAGCATCAAAGGCTATCCCGACCGGGAATTGATCGCCCGCAGTGCCTTTACCGACCTGGTGGTCATCAGCCAGGCCGAGCGCCGCAGCCGCTTCGGCGAGGGCAATGAACTGGAAGACCTGGTGCTGCTAGGTGCCGCCAGACCGATTTTGTTGATCCCGTATATCGGCGCTCCGGCTGTGATCGGCAAGCGGGTGCTCGTGGCCTGGAATAATTCACGCGAGTCAGTGCGGGCAGTGAACGACGCAATGCCGCTATTGCAACAGGCCGACAAAGTCACCGTGCTGGCCGTCAATCCGCCGGCCGGTTCAGGCGATATTCCGACCGCCGACATCTGCAAGCATCTGGCACGTCACGGTGTCAAGGCCGAGGCCAGCCAGACCGTTGCCAAGGACATCGAGGTGGCCGATGTGCTGTTGTCCCGGGCATCCGATGACAACATCGATCTTCTGGTGCTGGGTGCGTACGGGCATACCCGGCTATGGGAAACGGTACTCGGCGGTGTGAGTCGTGACGTGTTGGCACACATGACAGTGCCCGTGTTGATGGCGCACTGATCTGTTCCCGGTGGGCGGATCGCATTGAGCGATCGGCCGGCGCGTGTTCAACTCACAAGAGGTATAGGCGATGGCAAAAACCTGGATTCTGGTAGGCGACAGTAGCCGGGCCAGGCTGCTACTGGCGGAGCATACCAATGCGCCACTGCAGGAACTGGATACATTGGAAAATCCTGCGGCGCGGCTGCGCAATCAGGACCTGAGCAGTGATGGGCCCGGTCGCAGTTTCGATAGCGCCGGCCGGGGGCGGCATGCGATGGAACAGCGCGAAAGCCCCAAGCACCACGAGGCCGCGACGTTTGCACGGCACTTGGCCGAACGACTTGAGCAGGCCCGCGGCCATGGCGAACTGGAACGCCTGGTGTTGGTGGCGCCACCACGATTCCTGGGATTGCTGCGTGATGAAATGGGCACTGATCTGAGTCGTTTGGTGATCGCCGAAATCGACAAGGATCTGACCGCGGTTGATGCCAGCGAACTGCGTACACACCTCGAAGTACTGGTGTAAAGTTTGTGCGTTGTGCTGACCTGCGCGGTTTCGCCGGCTCTTGAAACAGTGGCCGGCTGACCCAACTGAAATGATTACGGCACGCCCGATCGTGTGGTTACTTTCAGGTCAGGATCATGAGTGAATCTGTACACGTTGTCTGTCCCCATTGCGATGCTGTCAATCGGCTTCCACGCCCCCGTCTGGGGGATGGGGGCCACTGCGGACAGTGCCGTCAACGCTTGTTCGAGGCTCAGCCGGTGACGTTGACCGCGGGTAACTTTCAGCGCCACGTCGAGCGCAGTGATCTCCCCGTGCTGGTGGACTTCTGGGCGCCGTGGTGTGGACCGTGCAAAGCTATGGCACCGGTGCTTAACCAGGCGGCGGGACAACTCGAGCCGCAGCTGCGCGTGGCCAAACTGAATACCGATGAGGCGAGTGCCATTGCCGGCCGTAACCATATCCGCAGCATTCCAACGCTGATCCTGTTTCGCAATGGTCAGGAGGTGGCACGCCAGAGCGGGGCTGTCGACCTGAGTCAGCTGTTGAACTGGTTGCGACCGCATCTCGCGGCTGCTGCTTGACCGGATCGGTAGGACAGCGAGCGCTATAGTGAGTGGCGCCATTGTTGAAGGGTTCTAAGCGCGTTGTTGGGGGAAGTTCTAGCGATCGGTGCCGGCACGGCTGAGACGCGGACGATTGACCTGGGTCAAAGACGTGTGGACCGGGCACCGGCAAACTAACCATATTGGCATGTGAACAAGGAGCTCAATCATGGCAAACAAGACTGAAGCTAAGAACGTATCCCGCAAACCAGCCAATCCGATCGTCAATCTCCGCGACGAAATCGATCAGGTGTTCAGTAACTTCATGCAGGGCTGGCCGCGTATGGACTGGATGGCTGATTTCGAACCTTTTCGACTGGCTGGCTCTGCGTTGGCGCCCAGCGTGGACGTCAGTGAGGCCGATGGATCGTATGAGATCAGGGCCGAATTGCCCGGCGTCGACAGTAAGGATATCGAGCTGACCCTGAAGGACAATGTCCTAAGCCTCAAGGCTGAAAAAAAGAGCGAACGGGATGAGCAAGCCAAGGATTACCATCTGAGCGAGCGCCGCTATGGCATGTTCCAGCGCGCGTTTCAGCTCCCTGACAACGCCGATGCCGATGCCATCAGCACAACGTTCTCTCAGGGCGTTCTGACCATCACGCTGCCGAAGACGGAGAAGGTATCACCCAGCACACGCCGTATTGAAGTTAAGGCCGGCTAAGCCAGCGCTGTGCTGCATTGCGTTATGGAACGGGGCGGCTCATCACAGTCACCCCGTTCGCATAAGGGCTATTACAGTGTGGGCTGACCAGGGTGAGCATGGGTTTGCTCGTGGCGGGTCTGGCAGCCGATGCAGCGCAACGCGGCGGGGTTCGCCTTGAGTCGTTGATAGCCGATCGGTTTGTCATCGTCGATGCACAAGCCGTAAGCGCCATCGCTCAAGCGGGCGAGCGCCATTTCGATCTCACGCAATTGCTGAATATGGCGGTCGAGTAGGCCCAGATTGAGTTCCGCGAGCTCGTCGGCCACCGATTGGTCGCCCTCGTCGTGACCGCCTTCAGTCATGTAGAGATACTGGTCGTTGCCGGACTCACGCAGTGCCTGCCCCACATCGTGCTTCAGGGTCGCATACTGCTGCTTGAGCAGCGCTTCCAGTTCGCTGAGCTCACGCTCACTCAGATTCTCGCTCATCGAGTACTCCTTAAATTGGTAATGTTTTGTGGTGAATTCAGGGCGATGGCAAACTCGCGAAAAACGTGATCGTCGAATCTGGCCACAGCACCACCAGCATTACACCGGCAACAATCCCTATACTGCTCAGCAAAGCAACGCGACGCAACAGCGGCAGTGTTCCCAGCAAGCCTACTATACCCAGTTTGAAACCGAGGTTAGCCAACACGGCGACCAGGATTAGGCGCCATCCCGTACCGGGTCCGAGCTGGCCGGTACTGACCAGCCGGGCGGTGGACAAGGTAATAGCATCGACATCGGTGAGGCCCGATACCATGGCCAGCGGATACAGAGCTTGGTCGCCGAACCCGTGCTCCAGGGCCGCTGCCGCCAGCAATACCAGCGCATACAAGCCACCGAACACTAGTGCCGGGCGAAGTTCCGCCGGATTGCTGAGTTGCGGTGTTGCACCCGCGTCGCTGGGCGTCCACAACAGGGCGATTGCCGCGACCGCAAGGTTGATCAGCAGCAACACGATTAGTGGCGGCGCCATTACTTGCCAATAGCGGCTGGCCACGACCCCAACCTCTGTCAGCACCCGTGCATAAACCACGGTGGACGCCAGCACGATCACCAATGCTGACGCTGACGGTCGCAGTACACCGCTGCGGGTCTGACGGCTGTAGCTAAAGGTCGTCGCCGTGCTCGAGACGAGGCCGCCGAGCAGTCCGCCGAGCAGGGTGCCGGCGCGCGTGTTCAGGACCTGGTAGCCGACATATCCGGCCAGATTCAGGCCGACGATCAGTACTACCATCAGCCAGATCTGAAACGGATTGAGTACCTGGAATGGACCGTAGCTGCGGTCGGGTAACAAGGGCAGCACGATCAGGGCGATCACCACGAAGCGGACGATCGCAGCGAGGTCGGATTCACCCAGTTGCTGGACGAAATGGTGTAGCGGCTGCTTGGCATACAACAGAACCAGCAGCGTGCCGGTCACCGCGAGTGCCACAGCCGGTGCGCCATCCGCCAGCCACGCCCCTACCGCGTACATCACCAGCACTGCGGCTTCGGTGGTGATCCCCGGGCTTGCCCGTTCCAGCAAAGGCGGCCGCCGCAAATCCTCGACGGCGAGCAAGGCCACCACGGCCAGCAGCCCTCCAGGTACCAGCAGGCCGCCGTAGCGGTTGGCCAGCAGCCCACATAAGGTGCCGAACACCGTTACCAAGGGGAGCGTGCGGATGCCAGCCAGTGATTTTTCTACCCGTTGACGCTGCAACCCCACCAACAGGCCCAGGCCCACCGCTGTCGCCAGCGACTTCAGTACGCCGAGATCGACCACCGGCCGATTTCTGCGATGCGCGGGACAGCGGTCGCGGGCTGCTAGCGGCCTATTTGACGGTCACGCACGTGCATTTGGCCAGTTGGCTCACTTTGTGTGAGACGCTGCCCATCATCAAGCCCTTGAGGTCGCTCAGCCCGCGGCTACCCAATACGATCAGATCGGCCTTCTCGTCGGCGGCGCACGCGAGTATGCGCTCCACGGGTTCGCCTTCCTCCAGACGGGTGACGACCTTACCGCCGCTGTGCACCGCGTCCTTGGCCTCGGTCAGCACATGCTGGCCGAGCGCCATCAGCACCTTGTTAGTCAGTTCGGCGTTGTCGCGCAGGCTGGCAATCCGTGTGGACCAATCGCCCGGGGTTGCGAATGCCAGATCATTGAGAACGGCCTTGTTACCGGTATCGACAAGGTGCTCGACCTCTGCCATGTGGCGCGCATCGGGCGTAAGCTGCTTGGGATTGACCACATGCACCAGGACCAGCTTGGCGCCATATTTTTCGGCCAGGTCACCAGCCAATGCCACAGCCTTACGAGCATGCTCGGAGTTGTCGGTTGCCGCGAGTATGGTCTTGAACATGAGAGCCTCCTGCGAAACGATTATCAACCAATGTATTGGAGCATGGATTGCCGATCATACACCTTGACTTCGATCAACAAATCAAGCCTGCGGCTCCTCGGCAAGGCCCCGGAAATTGGCTCGGTAACGGGCTTGGACACCTTGGCTTTGGACATGGTTACCCATAGCGCTGACAGGGAGCATCCGCCTACCGTGGACTTGCTGCAAGCCGTGCACACACGGGATCCAGACACACGGCGCCGCACGCGTACACGTCCATCGGGAGCACTCAGGTGGTCAGCTGCCGCAGAGCGGCGATGCGCTGTTCCAGTGGTGGATGGGAGCTGAACAGCCGGGCCAGACGGCTCCCGCGGCCGTTAATGCCGAAAGCGGTCATCTGCTCGGGCAGATGGGAAGGCTCCATGTTCTGGCGCAGCCGTTCCAGTGCGGCGATCATCTTGTCGCGCCCGGCCAGCCTGGCGCCGCCAGCGTCGGCGCGGAATTCGCGTTGGCGGCTGAACCACATGACGATGATACTGGCCAGGACGCCAAACACGATCTCCAGAACCACGACAATGGCAAAGTAAGCCAAACCGTAGCCACCCTCGTTGTCGCGGTTGCCACGTAGCGCGGAATCGATCACCCCGCCCAGTATGCGCGAAAGGAAAATCACGAACGTGTTGAGCACGCCCTGGATCAGACTCAGAGTGATCATGTCGCCGTTGGCCACATGACTGACTTCGTGGCCGAGTACGGCTTCCGCTTCGTCGGCAGACATGTCGTCCAGCAGCCCGCTGCTGACCGCTACGAGCGCGCTGTTGCGATTCATGCCGGTGGCGAAAGCGTTGATGTCAGGCGAATCGTAGATCGCCACCTCCGGCATGCCGATGCCGGCCTGCCCCGCCAATCGCCGTACCGTGCTCACGAGCCACTGCTCGTTGGCCGAGTGCGGTTGCTCGATAATCTGGGCACCGGTTGACATGCGGGCGATCGTCTTCGACATGGCGAGCGATATGAACGAGCCGCCCATGCCGAAGATAAACGCCAGAATCAGCAGGCCCGTGTTGCTGCGTGGTGGCACGCCCAGCGCCGCCAGCACAACGTTGAGCACAATACCCAGCACGATTACCACGGCCAGGTTGGTCAGCAGGAACAGCACGATGCGTTTCATAAAGTCCTCTCCAAAGCTGGACTTGCAAAGACGACAATCCTGACTAACAGGTGACACACTTGCAGTTGCACACCGCAGCTGAGCAGCCGCCTCCGGCAACTAGCGCCAGCTCGGGACACCTTGCCGGGACCCGCGAGCAGCAACAGCAGGCTCAGGAGCAACGGTTATATGGGGCCTTCCGGTTTCGCTTCAAGCACCATCAGTGATCACCTGATCCGCAGCAGAGACCGATGCCGGCCAGGAAGGTTCCAGCACTCATGCGGCGCCCTCTCGGGCCGGGCCTATGCGATTTGGCTAATCTTTGGCTGCCCCGCCGGTCGCTCACAGTTGATTTAGATCAACACGCGGCGGAGCTGGTGTAGCCATAATCGCGGCTGTGAATGGGTTGAGACCCAGATGCACCGGCGGTCATCCGATTCATGATCCCGCTGGTGGCGAAGCCTGCTTGAATCTACCGGTAATGGCGTGAGGATGCGGTATGTTGACCTATCAGGAATGCCTGGAGCTTTCGGAACTCTCGGCCGATGAAATCGATGCCATCGTCGAGCATGAGCACGTGCCGGAAATCGTCGCTGCAGAACTGGGCAATTATCTGGTCCACTGCAAGGACGGACTGCCTCGGTTAAGAGCTATCATCCTGGACGATCTCGCTGAAGCCGAGCGTTCCGGGGACCGCCAGCGTGCGCTACACCTGCGTCTGGTGTTGCGCCACTTTGTCGCCTCACATCCGGAAAATCCGACTAATCAGTAGCGTGCCTGCTTGCAGGGGGTGGTTTGAGAGGCGTGCAAATTAAGGGTTGGTATTATTTTTCGAATAATATAGAATTGAGGTGTCAGGCAATACGATGTTGCCCTCTGGCTTGGGCCATCAGAGAGGGTGCATCATTGGGGCGGCAGGCAGCCGCCCTTTATTTTTTGGGATCATTCAATCAATCGGCCGGCGCCACTTGTTCGGCGTGCGGTTCTTCCACGTATTCAGGCTCGAGCCCCGTCGTCAGCTCGGTGAGCTGCTCACCAACCAGCGTTTCCTGTTCCAATAACGCGGTGGCGCAGCGCTCCAGAATCGCCCGGTTGTGTTCGAGGATGGTTACCGTGCGCTGGAATACGGTCGTAATAATCTCACGTACAGCGATATCGATGGCTTCGGCAGTTTCCTCGCTGTAGCGGCGTTCCTGGCCTGGCATCTGCGGTTGCCCGAGAAGCGACTGGCGGTCACTGTCATAGGTCACGTAACCTAGTTTCTCGTCCATGCCATAGCGGGTCACCATGCTGTGAGCGATGTCGGTGGCTTTGGCGAGGTCGTCCGAAGCCCCCGTCGACAATTGCTGAAACACCAGCTTCTCGGCGGCCCGGCCGCCCAGTAATACGGCGATCTTGCACTCCAGTTCTTCCCGGGTCATCAGGTAGCGGTCTTCAGTCGGGCGCTGGATGGTATAGCCCAGCGCGCCGATACCCCGGGGAATGATCGAGATCTTGTGGACCACATCGGTGCCCGGCAAGGCCATTGCCACCAGCGCATGTCCCAGCTCATGGTAGGCCACCACGCGACGCTCATGGGGATTGAGCAACCGGTTCTTCTTCTCCAGACCGGCGACAATGCGCTCAATGGCAGCGGTGAAATCGTCCAGCTCTACCGTTTTGGCTTTGTGCCGGGTGGCCAGCAGTGCGGCCTCGTTGACCAGGTTGGCCAGGTCGGCGCCGCTGAAGCCCGTGGTCAGCGCTGCGATCTGGTCCAGGTCGACGTGGTCACCCAGGAGAATTTTCTTGGCATGAACCTTGAGGATCTGAGCCCGGCCGGTTTTGTCGGGCCGGTCGACCAGCACCTGACGATCGAACCGCCCGGCCCGCAGCAGCGCCGGATCGAGAATCTCTGGCCGGTTGGTTGCACCCAGCAGCACGATCCCTTCGCTGGGGTCGAAGCCGTCCAGTTCGGTGAGCAATTGATTGAGGGTTTGTTCACGCTCGTCGTGGCCGCCCATGCCGGTGAATGAGCTCCGGGCCCGGCCCAGGGCGTCCAGTTCATCGACGAAGATGATGGCCGGCGCCTTGGCGCGGGCCTGCTCGAACAGGTCGCGGACGCGGGCGGCGCCCACACCGACGAACATCTCGACGAACTCGGAGCCGCTGATGGAGAAGAACGGAACTGCGGCTTCACCGGCAACCGCCCGCGCCAGCATGGTTTTCCCGGTTCCGGGTGGGCCGATCAGCAGCACGCCCTTGGGCATCCTGGCACCGAGTTGGCCGTAACCTTTGGGGTCCTTGAGGAATTCGACCAGTTCCTGCAGCTCGGTCTTGGCCTCGTCGACACCCGCGACATCATCGAAGCGCGTTTTGGTATCGGTTTCAACATAGATCTTGGCCTTGCTCTTGCCCAGGGTCATGAAACCGCCCAGGCCGCCTTGTTTCTCTGCCAGCTTGCGGATCAGGAACATCCACAGCCCAAAGAACAACAACACCGGAATGACCCACGACAGCAGATCGCGCAGCCAGTTGCTTTGCACCACGCGTGAGAACTCGACGCCCTTGCCGGTGAGTTTCTGGGCCAGCTCCGGATCAACCCGGGTAGTGACGAATGCCTTGCGGCCGTCGATCGGTTCCTTCAACGTCCCGGTAAGGTAGTCGCCCCGCACCACGACTTTCTGGATCTGGTCCTTGTTAAGCAGTTGTTCGAACCGGCTATAAGGGATGGGCGCGACGTTCTGACCCTGTTGCCAGATGTTCTGAAGCAGCAGTACACCGATAAAGGCGAGCACAAAATACCAGAGGTGGATCTGGGTCTTTTTCTCCATGAACTAGTTCCGCTCTGCTAAACCACGTTTATATGGTGGCTTAAGTTGATTGTGCAAGCCAGATTACCGATCGGACACATTTGAAATTTTGTCGTTTAGCCAAAGGTCAAAGGTAGCAAAGTCAGTCAACGCGTAGACGCAGATTAGCAATTTTCTGGCACGGAATAGAGGAGTACTCGAGTGATGCGAACTCTGATCAAACCGGGAATCATGGGCCTGTTTGTGCTGATGCTGTCGACTCTGGCGTTAACACCCGCATATGCTCAGGGTGGACTCGCCGTGCAGCACGCGCGCGGGGTGAGCTACGTCAGCGGTGGCGTCGGACAGGGCGAGCGCGATGCGCTGCAGGAAATGCAGGGCCGGTTCAACGTCAAGCTGGTGTTTGCATTGACGGCTGGTAACTACCTGGCCGATGTCCACGTCCGCATTCTCAACCACCGTGGCGATGAGGTACTGAAGACAGTCGCGAACGGACCCATACTTCTGGCCAAGCTGCCGCCGGGGCGCTATACCGTAGAGGCGACCAGCTACAACGATCAGAAGATCAAGCGCATCCGCGTGGGAGGTCGTATGACACGTGCGCACTTCTACTGGCACCATAGCACCTTATAGCGCCAGCCGGACCGAATACTCCCTTGGTTCGGTCGCGTTGCCCCGCTGTGCCCTTGGCTCAGCGGGGTTTTTTGTTGACCGCGATCAAAGTACCCGATCGATACGGAGAATAGTCTACCGCCGTGTCCACTGCCCGGAAGTGATTGATGACCGACGATGACTACGGCACTGCAGCCGTCGATCGCCTGATTCACGCCCTTATGGGGCGCGTCACCATGGGTTTGTCGCCGGCCGCCCTGCTGCTCGCTTATATGGACTGGTCGATCCACCTGGCATCGGCGCCTGGTAAGCAGGCCGAGTTGGTGCAAAAGATGTGGCGCAAGCTGCTGCGGCTGGGAAGCTATGCCGGACGCCGGGTACAGGATCCGGCCACCCCGCCGTGTATTGCGCCGTTGCCGCAGGATCGTCGGTTTCAGGCAACCGGCTGGCAGCAATGGCCGTACAACGTGATCTACCAGAATTTTCTGCTGACCCAGCAATGGTGGCACAACGCGACCACTGAGGTGCGCGGCATGTCGCGTCATCATGAGGAGGCGGTTACCTTCGCAGCGCGACAGTGGCTCGACATGTTCTCGCCCAGTAACTTTCCGGTGACCAATCCGGAGATACTGCAGGCGACCTGGGAACAGGGGGGCGTCAATCTGGCGCGGGGTTGGCTCAATGCGTTTGATGACTGGCAACGGGCTATCGGCGGTGGCAAGCCGGCCGGCGCCGAGGCGTACCAGGTGGGCCGCGACGTTGCAGTGACGCCGGGCAAGGTGGTGTATCGCAACCATCTGATCGAATTGATCCAGTATGCGCCATCGACATCCGAGGTGCAGCGTGAGCCAATCCTGATCGTGCCAGCCTGGATCATGAAGTACTACATTCTTGACCTGTCACCGCACAATTCGCTGGTGCGATATCTGGTCGATCAAGGTCACACGGTATTTGCCATTTCCTGGCGTAATCCGGATGTTGCGGACCGCGACCTGGACATGGACGATTACCGGCGCCTGGGCGTCATGGCCGCGCTCACCGCGATCAACACAATCGTCCCGAAGGCCGGGGTCCACGCGGTGGGTTACTGCCTCGGGGGTACCTTGCTGACGATCGCGGCGGCGGCCATGGCCCGCGAAGGCGATTCGCGGCTGGCCTCGATCACGCTGCTAGCGGCCCAGACCGATTTCACGGAGGCGGGTGAACTGATGCTGTTCATCGATGACAGTCAGCTGACTTTCCTCGAAGACATGATGTGGCAACAGGGGGTGCTCGATACCACCCAGATGGCGGGCGCTTTCCAGCTGTTGCGCTCCAACGATCTGATCTGGTCCCGTATGGTACATGAGTATCTTTTGGGCCGGCGCCAGCCGATGAACGATTTAATGGCCTGGAATGCTGATGCCACCCGCATGCCGTACCGAATGCACGCTGATTACCTGCGCCAGCTGTTTCTCAACAACGATCTGGCCGAAGGACGTTATCGGGTGGAGGAACGACCGGTGACGGTGAGCGACATCCGCGCGCCTCTGTTCGTGGTCGGCGCCGAGCGCGACCATGTCGCACCCTGGCGTTCGGTCTACAAGATCCAATTGTTGGCAGACGTCGATGAGGTCACCTTTTTGCTGACCAGCGGTGGCCACAATGCCGGCATCGTCAGCGAACCCGGCCACCCTCACCGCAGCTACCGGGTCGCGACCCGGCGTGAGGGTGACGTCTACCTCGACCCTGACAGCTGGGCTGTGCGTACCCCGGTACAGGATGGCTCCTGGTGGCCGCAATGGCACCGCTGGCTGGTCCAGCGCTCCAGTGGGCGCGTGGTACCGCCTGCTATGGGAACTGTCGATTATCCGCCGCTGGCCGACGCGCCAGGCGAGTACGTGCGCCAGAGTTGACCGGTAGGGTCGGCAACGTCACGGTGGATGCTTGGTGGCGTTACTGCTAGATTGCAGCATTCGGAACCGGCGCCGCCCTTCCAGGCGGCGTTCTGCTGCCAGGGTGCCTGCATGACCAAGCGCATGATTCTTATGCTGATCGCCCTCGTCATCGTGTTCGGTGGCGTGTTCGGCTACAAAGCGATCGGCACATATTTCATGAAGCAGTATTTCGCACACTATCAGCCGCCGCCAGTGAGCGTGGAGGTCGCCCCGGTTCAGTCGCGAACCTGGCGTGATCGCATCAGTGCGCCCGCCGGGCTGAGCGCTATCCAGGGAGTTACCATAAGTAACGAAGTGGCCGGGGTGGTCAAGAACATCCACTTCCAGTCCGGCGATGAAGTCAACCAAGGCGATCTGCTGGTCAGCCTGGGCGACGCCACGGAAGTGGCCGACCTCGCCGGTCTCAAGGCCAAGGCCGAACTCACGCGTCTGACCCGGGATCGCGAGGCCAGGCTACTGAAATCCAACGCGGCGGCGGCGACCAATTACGATTCTGCCCGCGCCGAGTACGAGGCGGCGGTGGCCGCGGTTCAGGCCCAGCAGGCACTGATCGCCAAGAAGAGTATCAAGGCCCCGTTTTCCGGCCGTCTGGGCATCCGTGAGATCAATATCGGCCAGTACCTGACAGCCGGCACGCCGATCGTCACCTTGCAGGACATGCACCAACTGTATGCCGATTTCACCCTGCCTGAGCAGGATCTGCCGCGGATCACGAAGGGTCTTACCACGGTGGTGCACATCGACACGTATCCGGATCGCCGTTTCGAAGGTCGCATCACGGCTGTGGCGCCGCAGGTGGACAGCAGTAGCCGGAACTTTCGGGTTCAGGCCACTCTGGACAATCCCGAGGGGTTGCTGCGGGCCGGCATGTTTGCCCGGGTCGACGTATTGCTGCCGGCGCGCAAATCGGTGCTGACAGTGCCCAGCACCGCAATCGCCTACAATCCTTACGGTGATGCCGTGTTCCTGATCAAACAGGGAACCGGCAGTAAGGGTAAGACGCAACTGACGGTGACGCGCCAGTTTGTTACCACGGGAGCGGAACGGGACAATCGGGTCGAGATCACGTCGGGACTCAAGGCCGGCGACCGGGTGGTGACGGTGGGCCAGCTCAAGCTGCGTAACGGTTCGCGCGTAGAGATCGTCAAAGCACCGGATGGCGCTCAGGTGACGGGCACGGCAGCTCCGGGCAACGGCTGATGCGCTTCACCGACCTGTTCATCCGCCGGCCGGTGCTGGCGACTGTCGTCAGTCTGCTGATTCTGCTGCTGGGACTGCGTGCCGTGTTCAATCTCCCGGTGCGACAGTATCCGGAACTCGAGAACACGGTGATCACCGTGACCACCACCTATCCGGGAGCCAGTGCGGAGCTGATCCAGGGGTTCATAACGGCACCGCTGCAGCAGGCCATAGCCGGTGCCGACGGCATTGACTACCTCACCGCCAGCAGCACCCAGGGCGTCAGCACGATTCAGGCCCATATCCGCCTGAATTTCGACCCCAACGAGGCCATGACCCAGATCATGTCCAAGGTGGCGCAGGTGCGCAATGAGTTGCCCACTGCGGCCGAGCAGCCGGTCATCCAGCAGTCCACCGGGCAGTCGGTCGCACTGATGTACATCAGCTTCTACAGCGACAAAATGACGCCCGAGCAGGTTACCGACTACCTGTCGCGGGTGGTTCAGCCGCAGTTGCAGGCGGTACCGGGCGTCGCGCAGGCAGAGATTCTCGGCCAGCATACCTTCGCCATGCGGGTCTGGCTCAATCCCAGCCGGTTGGCGGCCTACAATCTGACGCCTCAGGACATCGTCGCGGCCCTGCGGGCCAACAATTTTCTGGCGGCAGTAGGCAAGACCAAGGGCCGTTATGTGGGCATCAATGTCACCGCTGACACCGATCTCAGTACCTCGGCCGGTTTCCGCCGGCTGGTGGTGGGCCAGCGCAGCGGCAGTCTGATCCATCTTGGCGATGTGGCAAAAGTAGAACTCGGTGCCGAGAACTACAACTCGTCGGTGGTGTTCAACGGCCAGAATGCGACATTTATCGGTATCCAGGCCACGCCCAGCGCCAACCCGCTCAGCGTCATCAGCGACATCCGCGGCAACGCTTTCGTACAGATCCGGGAGCAGCTGCCGAGTGCCCTGAAAACCGAGATCGTCTATGACGCAACCAACTACATCCGGGACTCGATCACGGAGGTGGCCCGTACCCTGATTGAGGCTCTGGTGATCGTGGTGGCTGTCATTTTCCTGTTTCTGGGCAGTCTGCGGGCGGTATTGATTCCGACCGTGACCATTCCGCTGTCGCTGGTCGGCGCCGCCTTCATGATGCTGTTGCTGGGCTATTCCATCAACCTGCTGACCCTGCTGGCGATGGTGTTGGCGATTGGGCTGGTGGTGGATGACGCCATCATCGTGGTGGAAAACGTGCATCGCCACATCGAAGACGGCCACACGCCGCTGGACGCGGCCTTGCTGGGAGCGAGTGAGCTGGCGGGACCGGTCGTGGTGATGACCCTCACCCTGGCAGCGGTTTATGCCCCGATCGGGTTTATGGGCGGGCTGACCGGCGTGTTGTTCACGGAATTCGCGTACAGTCTGGCGGGAGCGGTCATCATCTCCGGCATTGTTGCGCTGACCCTGTCGCCCATGATGAGCGCCAAGCTGCTGCGTGCCGACAAGCCGGGTGGTTTTGCGCAGCGGCTGGACCTCCTGTTTCACGGCCTGCGCAGGCGTTATCAGCGCCGTCTGCACGGTGCATTGACGTATCGGCCGGTTATCCTGCTGCTGGCCGCCACCGTTCTCGGCAGCATCTATTTTCTCTTTGCCACGGCCCAGCACGAACTGGCGCCGACCGAGGATCAGGGCGTGCTGTTCGTGAGTGCGACCGCCCCTGAGGACGCGACCCTGGATTACGTGACCCGCTACACCCGCCAGTTCCAGTCGGCTTTCGACAGCTTCCAGGCAAAGGATCGCTACTTCATCATCAACGGTATGGGGCAGGTCAATAATGTGATCGCCGGGATGATTCTCAAACCCTGGAGCGAGCGCAGCCGTTCGCAGAAAGCGATTCAGCCCTTATTACAGAAAAAACTTGGCGCCGTCGCCGGGCTCAGAACTGTGGTGTTTCCGCTGCCGCCACTGCCCGGCGAGGGTAGTGGCTTGCCGGTGCAGTTCGTGATCACCTCCACGGCATCGCCACGGGTGGTGTATGACGTCTCACAACGCCTGTTGGCAGCAGCCCAGAAGAGCGGCCAGTTCATCTTTGTCGACAGCGACCTCAAGTTCAACAGCCCGCAGTGGCAGATCCATATCGACCGGGCCAAGGCCGCCCAACTGGGCCTGAATATGGCCGATATAGGCGGGGCCTTGCAGGCTTTACTGGCCGGTGGTTACGTCAACCGCTTCAATCTGTCCGGGCGCAGCTACAAAGTCATCCCGCAAGTGCCGGATGCCGCCCGGGCTAACCCGGCCACCATCAAGAACTACCGCATCCGCAGCGCCAGCGGGCAGTTGCTACCGTTAGGTACCGTGGTCAGCCTCAAACGGGTGGTGGAACCCAACAAACTGAACCAGTTCCAGCAGCTCAATTCAGCGACCATCTCGGCCGTCATGATGCCTGGCCACAGCCTGGGCGAGGGGCTGGGCTTTCTGCGCGATCAGGCCCGACAGATCCTGCCGACAGGGTTCAGCGTCAACTATGCCGGTCAATCCCGCCAGTTTGTCGAGGAAGGCAGTGCGCTGGCGGTGACCTTCGGGTTTGCGATCGTGATTATTTTCCTGCTGCTGGCGGCCCAGTTTGAGAGTTTCCGCGACCCGATAATCGTGCTGGTCAGCGTGCCGATGGCGATTTCGGGCGCCTTGATTTTCATTAGCGTGGGCCTGGCTTCAGTGAACATCTACACCCAGATCGGCCTGATCACGCTGATCGGTCTGATCAGCAAGCACGGCATTTTGATCGTGCAGTTCGCCAATGAGTTGCAGCGCCAGGGCAGGAGCCGGCGCGAGGCGGTCGAAGAGGCGGCAGCCATCCGGCTGCGACCGATCCTGATGACCACGGCAGCCATGGCGCTGGGCGTCGTTCCCTTGTTATTGGCCACCGGCCCGGGTGCGGTGAGCCGCTTCGACATCGGCCTGGTCATCTTCACCGGCATCAGCATTGGTACGCTGTTCACACTGTTCGTGGTGCCGGTCATTTACAGCTACCTGGCGGCGGTCCGGCGCATCGAGCCGGCGGCCGGGGTGACACCTGACGAGTCGATTCCGGAGCTGCCCGGCTGAGCCGCTACAACCGGTCCCGCAGGGCGTAGTACAACATGCCTGCGACCAGCCCTGGCCAGCGCAGGAAGCGCCCGCCGGGGAAACGCGGCGTCGGCAGTCGGGCGAAAACATCAAACCGTTCCGCGTTGCCGGCGACGGCTTCCGCTACCAACTGCCCGGCCAACGTGGCCATCCCCAGCCCCTGGCCGGAATAGCCCTGGGCGAAATAAAGCTCCGGTGAGAGGCGTCCGAAGTGGGGCATGCGGGTGCGGGTGATGGCCAGCGTCCCGCCCCAGGCGTAATCGATAGCGGTATCGGCCAGTTGCGGGAACAGACGCAGCATGGGGCGACGCACAAAGCGTTTGAGATCGGCCGGAAACCGGCTGCTGTAGGACTCACCGCCGCCGAACAGCAACCGGCGGTCGGCCGACAGTCGGAAATAGTTGATGACAAAGCGCGAATCGGCCACGGCGACGTCATCGCGGATGAGCGCCCGGGCGCGCGCCTCAGTCAGCGGTGCTGTCGCCAGCACGTAGTTGTTGATCGGCATGATGCGTCCGGCCAGCCTCGGTTCCAGGGTGTCCAGGTACCCGTTGCAGGCCAGCACCAGCTGACGGCAGCGCAGCCGTCCGCCGCCTGCGGTCTGCACCGTGAAGGGCGACTGCCGGTTGTACCCGGTTGCCCGGGTGGCCTCGTACAGACGGGCCCCGGCGCCGTTCGCAGCGCGGGCCAGTCCGAGCGCGAAATTCAATGGGTGCAGATGAGCCGCGTCGCGGTCGATATAGCCGCCATGGAAATCCTCGCTACCCACCATGGCGCGCATCTCCGCGCTGGAGACCGGTTCCGCGGCGTCGTAGCGATAATCGCGGCGCAGTTTTTCCGCGTAGCGTTGCAGGTCTTCTGCAAGGGCCGGTTTATGGCCGGCGTTGAGGATGCCCGGCTTGAGGTCGCAGGCAATGGCGTGGTGTGCGATCAGATTCTTCACCAGCCTTTTGGATGCTTCACCCAGTTCCCACAACTGCTGTGCCAAGTCCTTTCCGAGGTGTTGTTCCAGGGCATCCTGATCCTTGCGCTGCCCTCCACTGAGTTGGCCGCCGTTACGGCCCGATGCCCCCCAGCCCACGCGTTCGGCTTCCAGCAGGACGACGGCGTAGCCGCGCTCGGCCAGATGCAGTGCGCAGGACAGTCCGGTATAACCGCCGCCAATAATGCCCACATCGGCGGCGACGTCATCCGTTAGCGGCGCAAAGGCGGGCAGGGCCTGTGCGGTAGCGGCGTAATACGATTCGGGATAGAACGGCTCTGACATGGCCTTAGCAGTCGTCGTTGGTTGTCGGTCGGTCGGCGCAACATAACCGGCTCCGGCGTGCAGCGCAGGGCTGCACTATAGCAGACCACCATGCCGGCCCTAACCGAGCCTCCCGCCGGCTGGCGCCAGGGTGCGCCACTTGGCTACAATAATGCACATGGCGGATGCAACGATACCTACGGTGACGCTGCCCAGTGGCGAGCACGTTCCGGCCCTGGGTCAAGGCACCTGGGGCATGGGCGAGCGCCTCGCTTACCGGCGCGACGAGGCCGCGGTCCTGCGGGAAGGTATCGATTGCGGTATGACATTGATTGATACCGCCGAGATGTATGGCGAGGGCGGTGCCGAAGAGGTCGTGGGCGATGCCATTGCCGGGCGCCGCAATGCGGTATTCCTGGTCAGCAAGGTATACCCGCACCACGCGTCGCGGGCCGGTACCGCGGCTGCCTGCGAGCGCAGTCTGCGGCGGCTGCGCTGTGATCACATCGATCTCTATCTGCTGCACTGGCGCGGCAACGTACCACTGGCCGAGACAGTGAGTGCGCTGGCGCATCTGGTCGAGGCGGGCAAAATCCGCTATTGGGGCGTCAGCAATCTCGACGTTGCCGACCTGGAAGAGCTGGTTGAGGATGCTGCTGGCGGGGCGGCGGTTGCCACCGATCAGGTACTTTACAACCTGGGCCGGCGCGGCATCGAATGGGATTTGTTGCCGTGGTGCCGGGACCATGGCATACCGCTGATGGCGTATTCGCCGATCGAACAGGGCGCGTTAACCCAACATGCCGCGCTGGAGGTGGTTGCCGCGCGCCATCGGGCCACCGCCGCACAGATCGCGCTGGCCTGGTTGCTGGCCCGCGGCAGTGTGATCGTGATTCCCAAGGCAAGTCGCCGCGACCACCTGTATCAGAATCGGGCGGCCGTGAATATCCGGTTGACCGATGCTGATTGTGCCGAACTCGATCGCGCGTTTCCGCCACCGGACGGGCCGCGTCCGGTGGCAATGTTGTGATCCGGGCGCCAGGGGGCAGCAGCCGCTGAGCTAGCCGTCGTTGTGCCCGGTTCGGAATTGCAGCAACGGTGTTGGAGAGGCGGTTCAGGGTGACGTGTACTGGCGGCTGTGCTATCAGTGCCGGCATGGACTTATCCCGATCCGTACCGCCAGGCCCGGTGGAAGTCGCCGCGGTTATCGCCACCGTCTGCGGCTTTGCATTCTCGGCCGGTCTGATGTATCCGGTCACCGCCCTGGTTCTGGCCGGACGCGGTGCCTCCCAGGTCATAATCGGCCTCAATGGCGCCATGACCGGGCTCGGTGTGCTGGTCGGTGCACTGCTGCTGCCGCGCCTGATCGCTCGCTACGGTGGTTGGTCGTGCCTGTGGGTCAGTATGCTGTGCGCGGCGGCGGTACTGGCGTTTTTCCCCTGGGTGGAAAACGTGGTGCTTTGGCTGTTCCTGCGGTTTCTGGTCGGCGTGTTCCTGAACAGTCTCTACGTGGTCGGTGAAGCCTGGCTCAACGCCATCGTCGACAACACCCGGCGCAATCGCGTGGTGGCGTTTTATACAGCGACCATGGGTGGTTCGTTCGCTGCCGGTCCAGCCCTGGTGCCGGTGCTGGGTTACCAGGGCGGGCTGCCGTTCGCGGTGGCAGTGCTGGTGCTCGTGATAAGCATTCTGCCGTTGGGGCTGGCGCGCAGCGGTGATCCGTTGCAGGGGCGCGATGGCGAAACCACGATCGGCATGGCGACTGTCATGTGGCGGGCCGCCCTGCTGATGGGCGGGGTTGGCGTGTTCGGTTTGTTCGACGGGACCACCCTGGGATTGCTCCCCGTCTATGCCTTGGCTCGAGGCCTGCACGGCACGGTGGCGGCGCACCCGCTGACCTGGGTAGTCTGGGGCTCGGTGTTGCTGCAGATTCCGATCGGCTGGGCTTGCGACCGCATTGGTATGCGACTGGGCTTGATCGGCTGTACCGGCGTAACCGCATGGTGCATGGCGCTGTTACCACTACTGGCTCTCGATGGGTGGATCGGTCGTGGTCTGCTCTTTGTGGCCGGTGGCACCGCGTTTGGGGTGTACACAGTGGCACTGGTTCTGCTGGGCCGGCGCTTCCGTGGACCGGAACTGGCTGCCGGCAGTGCGGGGTTTGCGCTGATGTGGGGGCTGGGCGCCGTCATCGGCCCGGGTCTGGTCGGGTTGTTGATGCATGCGGGCGGCGCCGAAGCGCTGCCGCTGTTCCTGGCGGCGGTCTTTTTTGTGGCCTGCGGCCTCACGATAGGCCTGCGGCGACACCTGCCGGACCGCTTCGAACCGATCGCGGCCATGGTCACACCGGCCGGTCACGGGACGCTTTAGCCGGCTGCCGGGGCGAACTCCCTGGCCCGGTGCTACCTGCTATCATGCCAGCCAACGGTTTCCCCGCAGCGGCTGGCAGCGCTCGGGCTGGCGCGCTAGCGTTCACGAACGAGGTGATTATGGCAACGATCAGCAAACTGCAATGGGATGATCCGCTGCTGCTCGAACAGCAGCTCAGCGAAGAAGAACGTATGGTGCGTGACAGTGCCCGCCAGTACTGTCAGGAGAAACTCCAGCCGCGCATCCTGCGGGCGTTCCGTGAGGAGCGCTTCGAGCGCGATGTCATGGCTGAAATGGGCGCACTCGGATTGCTTGGTGCGACGGTGCCGGAGGAATACGGCGGTGCCGGACTCAGCTACGTGTGTTACGGGCTGGTGGCGCGTGAGGTCGAGCGGGTCGATTCCGGATACCGCTCGGCAATGAGCGTGCAGTCATCGCTGGTCATGTATCCCATCCAGGCCTACGGCAGTGAAGCCCAGCGCCGTAAGTATCTACCCCCGCTGGCCAGCGGCGAGATGATCGGCTGCTTCGGCCTTACCGAGCCGGATCACGGTTCCGATCCTGGCGGCATGCGCACCCGGGCCCGCAAGGTCGACGGCGGCTGGCGCCTGAACGGCACCAAGTCCTGGATCTCCAACAGTCCGCTGGCGGATATCGGCGTCATCTGGGCCAAGGACGACGACGGCGTCATCCGCGGTTTCATTGTGGAGCGCGGTATGAAGGGTCTCAGCACCCCCACGATCGAGGGTAAGTGTGCTCTGCGGGCCTCGGCGACCGGCCAGGTGGTGATGGATGACCTGCTCGTACCGGATGCCAATCGGCTACCTGACGTCGAAGGGCTGAAGGGGCCGTTTGGCTGTCTCAACCGGGCCCGTTACGGTATTGCCTGGGGCGCCATGGGCGCCGCCGAATTCTGCTGGTATGCGGCCCGCAACTACACCCTTGAACGCCACCAGTTCGGCCGCCCACTGGCAGCTAACCAGTTGATCCAGAAAAAGCTGGCCGACATGCAGACGGAAATTGCGCTGGGGTTGCAGGGCGCATTACGGGTCGGCCGGCTGATCGACGACGGCCAGCTGATTCCGGACGCGATCTCGCTGATCAAGCGCAACAACTGCGGCAAGGCGCTGGACGTTGCCCGTCAGGCCCGCGACATGCACGGCGCCAACGGTATTTCCGACGAGTACCATGTGATCCGTCATATGCTCAATCTGGAAGTGGTCAACACCTACGAGGGTACGCACGACGTGCATGCACTGATCCTGGGACGGGCTCAGACCGGGATTCAGGCGTTCACCGGATGAGCGGCGCTCTATCGCACATCCGGGTGCTGGATCTCAGCCGGGTGCTGGCTGGACCGTGGTCGGGCCAGGTGCTGGCCGATCTGGGCGCTGATGTGATCAAGGTCGAGCGGCCGGGGCAGGGCGATGATACGCGCAGTTGGGGACCGCCGTATCTGCGGGACCCGCACGGTGCAGATACCAGCGAGGCTGCGTATTTTCTGGCCGCCAACCGTGGTAAACGGTCGCTCACCATTGACTTCACGCGGCCCGAGGGTCAGGCGCTGGTGCGCGAGCTGGCGCAGCAATCGGATATAGTCCTGGAGAATTTCAAGGTTGGCGGGCTGGCCAAGTACGGACTCGACTATGCGTCACTGAAGCCGCTTAATCCGGGGCTCATCTACTGTTCGATCACCGGCTTTGGCCAGGACGGTCCGTATGCGCAGCGGGCCGGATACGACTTCATGATCCAGGCCATGGGCGGTTTGATGAGCATCACCGGTGAGCCTGATGAAAAGCCCGGCGGCGGGCCACAGAAGGTCGGGGTCGCCCTGGCCGATATTCTGACGGGAATGTATGCCAGCGTCGCCGTGCTGGCGGCCCTGGCCCATCGAGAGCGTTCCGGCGAGGGCCAGTACATCGATCTGGCACTGCTCGACGTACAGGTGGCCAGCCTGGCGAATCAGGCCATGAACTATCTGACCTCCGGTGTCGCGCCGCAGAGGCTGGGCAACGCCCATCCCAACATCGTGCCGTATCAGGTCTTCGCCTCCGCCGACGGCCACCTCATCATCGCAGTCGGCAACGATCGCCAGTTCCAGCGCCTGTGCGGATTGCTCGACTGCCCGGAGCTTGCCAGCGATGAGCGTTATGCGACCAACGCGGCGCGGGTGGCTCACCGCGCGACCCTGATCCCGCGGCTGGCCGAACGGTTGCGACAACGCTCCAGCGGCGAGTGGCTGGCGGAGTTGGAACGACTGGGGGTGCCCAGTGGCCCGATCAACACCATCGATCAGGTGTTTGCCGATCCGCAGGTCCAGCATCGCGCGATGCACCGGACCCTGGCGCATCCGGCCGCCGGCGAGGCGCCCCTGGTGGCCAGTCCGATGCGGTTCTCTGCGACACCGGTGGAGTATCGGCGGCCACCGCCGACGCTCGGACAGCATACCGAGGAAGTGCTGCAGGAACTGCTGGGTTTGGACCCCGAGCGGCTCGCCGAATTGCGCCGGCAGCAGGTCATCTGACGCCGCGCCCGGGCGATTTTGACGCAGGTCAATGTTGCGCTGCAAAATCACGGCTATAGTTGCGGCTGTCCGGTCAGGCCAGCGCTGGCGTGCTCTTCGACGCCGCGCTTGTGTCGACGTGCGGGCGGCCCCGCCCGGGACAGCGAACGAGGCCACGGACTGACCGGTCCTGCCGTCTGCCTCGATGCGGGTTATCACATCATCGCTTAGGAGATGCTGCGTGGATATCATCGAAAACCGCACGTTCGACGAAATCGAGGTGGGCGACTCGGCCAGTCTGGAGCGGCCGTTGACCATGCGGGATATCAAGCTGTTCGCGACCATGTCCGGTGACGTCAATCCCGCCCATGTGGATGAGGATTACGCCCGCAGCAGCCGGTTCCATGCGGTGATCGCCCATGGCATGTGGGCCGGCTCGCTTATTTCCACCGTGCTGGGTACCAAACTGCCCGGGCCGGGTACGATCTACCTCGACCAGAGTCTGCATTTCCACGGTCCGGTCAAACTGGGTGACCGGCTTAAGGTCACTGTCAGGGTTACCCGCAAGGATAGTGGGCGCCACCGGATCACGTTGGACTGCGAAGGGCATAATCAGAACGGTGACCGCGTGATCAGCGGGGTCGCCGAGGTGCTGGCGCCGACCGAAAAGATTCGCCGCCCGCGCTGGCTGTTGCCGGAGGTGTACCTGGCCGAACGGGTTCATCTGCACCGGTTGATGGAAGCCGCGCGCAGCCGTCCGACCTTGACCACTGCGGTGGTGCATCCGTGCGAGCGGCAGGCTTTGCTGGGCGCGATCGCAGCCGCCGAGGCGGATTTGATCGAGCCGGTACTGATTGGGCCGCAGCACAAGATTTGCGCCATTGCCGAGGCTGAGAAGATCGATATCGGGCGCTTCCGGCTGGTCGATGTGCCGCACAGTCATGCCGCCGCCGAACGGTCGGTGGCACTGGCCCGCAACGGTGAGGTACAGGCTCTGATGAAGGGAAGCCTGCATACCGATGAGCTGTTGCACGAGGTGGTCCAGAAAGATACCGGACTGCGTACCGAGCGCCGTTTGAGTCACGTGTTCGCATTCGACGTGCCGACCTATGCCCGGCCGCTGTTCATCACCGACGCCGCGATCAACATCTACCCGGATCTGGACACCAAGCGCGACATCGTTCAAAACGCCATTGAATTGGCCCACGCGCTGGGTATCGAGCAGCCACGGATGGCGGTTCTGTCGGCGGTGGAGACCGTGACCTCAAAGATTCAGTCGACGCTTGATGCGGCGGCCCTGTGCAAAATGACTGACCGTGGTCAGATCAGCGGTGCCATCGTCGATGGTCCGCTGGCGTTTGATAATGCCGTGTCGGCCGCTGCAGCCGCCACCAAGGGCATTGTCTCAGCGGTCGCCGGCCAGGCTGACATTCTGGTAGTGCCGGATCTGGAATCGGGCAACATGCTGGCCAAGCAACTCGAATATCTGGCGGGCGCCCAGGGTGCCGGTATCGTGCTCGGTGCCCGCCTGCCGATCATGCTGACCAGTCGCGCCGACGACGCCATCAGTCGCGTGGCCTCCTGCGCGCTGGCGGTGATGCTGGCGGCGCATACCGCGGAGGCGGCATGAGCCGGGCGATACTGGTTCTCAACAGCGGTTCGTCGAGCATCAAGTTCGAGCTGTTCGCCCAGGCCGATCTCAGTCCGCTGGCCCACGGTCAGATCGACGGTATCGGCACCCAGCCGACGCTGGCAGTGGCTGACGCCGATGGTAAGCGACTGGTCGACCGCGCGCTGGACCCGTCGGTCGACCACCACCAGGCGCTGGTCGATCTGCTGGACTGGGGTGAACACAACGGCCTGACCAACGACCTGGCCGGGGCCGGCCATCGGGTGGTGCACGGTGGCACCCGGTTCCATCATCCGGTGCGTATCGACACTGAGGTGTTGACCGCGCTGGAGCAGCTTTATCCGCTGGCGCCTTTGCATCAGCCACACAATGTGGCCGGCATCAAGGCGCTGGCGTCACGCAAGCCCGATCTGCCGCAAGTGGCCTGTTTCGATACGGCGTTTCATGCCGACGCACCCGCTGTGGCCCAGGCATTCGCATTACCGCGCGAGCTTACCGAACACGGCATCCGCCGCTATGGGTTTCACGGTTTGTCCTACGAGTATATCGCCAGTGTTCTGCCCGGGCGGCTCGGTGTCGAGGCCGCGCACGGCAAAGTGGTCGTTGCGCATCTGGGCAATGGTGCCAGCATGTGCGCGCTTGACGGTGGTCGCAGTGTTGCGACCACCATGGGTTTTACTGCACTGGATGGCCTGCCGATGGGTACCCGTTGCGGCAATCTCGACCCCGGCGTGGTGCTGTACCTGATCGGCGATCACGGCATGGGCGTGGGATCGGTCAACGACCTGCTGTACCACCGTTCGGGCCTGTTGGGCGTATCCGGCGTCAGCAACGACATGCGCACCCTGCTGGCCAGCGACGATCCGCATGCCGCCGAAGCGGTGGAGCTGTTCGCCTATCGTATCAACCGTGAGCTGGGTTCGTTGGCGGCGGCCCTGGGCGGACTGGACGCGCTGGTCTTCACAGGTGGTATCGGTGAGCATGCGGCGCCGGTACGGGCCCGGGTCTGCGAGCTGGCCGGTTGGCTGGGGCTGCGCATCGACCCGGCAGCCAACGATGCCGGCAGCACCTGCATCAGCATGCCCGAGAGTGCTGTTGGGGTGTGGGTCATCGCAACTGCGGAGGAACTGATGATCGCCCGGCACACGCGGCGGTTGCTATCGACGGATGAGTGACGCGGCGCCATGCTGGAGCATTTTCTGCAAGCCGTTGCGGCGCTGATAGCGATCGCCAATCCGGTCGGGGCGGTGCCGGTGTTCCGTGGGATGACGGCGACTCTGGATCCGGGGCAGCAACGCCGGGTAGCGCTTCGGACTACTCTGTACGTGGCCCTGATCCTACTGGTGGCTGCACTGGAAGGGCGCTGGCTGCTGTCATTGCTGGGTATTACGGATGCGGCGTTTCAGGCCGGTGGTGGCCTGGTGATTCTGTTGATGGGTCTGGAAATGATGCGTGGCCGGCCTGCCCGGGTACAGCATGAAGCCGGCAGTGACGCCGACGACGATCCGGCGCTGGTGCCACTGGCGATGCCTATCATCGCGGGTCCCGGCGCCATTACCGTGGTTATTACGCTGACCGCGCACGAGCGCTCCCTGAGCGGCCAGCTCAGCGTGCTGGGGGCGGTGTTGTGTCTGGCGCTGGCATTGTTGACCGCGCTGTTCTTCGCCCGCTGGCTGCACAACCGTATCGGTCGCCGCGGCCACCGGGTATTGCTGCGGTTTCTTGGCCTGGTGCTGGTGGTACTTGGTGCCCAGCTCATGCTGAGCGGCATCAGAATATTTCTGGTTCATTGATCATGACAGGGGAGTAGGCCATGAACGAGACAGTGGCCAAGCCCGGCGACGCCGAGCAGCCCAATACAACCGTCGATTTGAGCGGCCTTGGTGCGAGTGAAGCCCAGGCCCGGTTGCAACAGTACGGTTACAACGAGCTGGCCGAACACGAGGTCAGCGCACTGCGTAAGTTTCTCAGTTATTTCTGGGGACCTATCCCGTGGATGATCGAGGTGGCGGCGGTGTTGTCGGCGGTGGTCCGGCACTGGCCGGATCTCATCATCATCCTGGTGTTGCTGGTGTTCAATGCGGTGGTCGGATTCTGGCAGGAATACCAGGCCGGCAACGCCATTGCCCAGTTAAAGAAGGGTCTGGCGTTGCGCGCGCGGGTGCGACGCGACGGCAAGTGGCAGGAAATCGCTGCGCGCGAGCTGGTGCCGGGTGACGTGGTGCGACTGCGCCTCGGCGATGTGGTCCCGGCCGACGCTCAGCTCGCCGACGGCGATTATCTCAGTGTGGACCAGTCGGCACTGACCGGTGAATCGCTGCCAGTGGATAAAGCCACTGGCGACACGGCGTATTCCGGATCATCGGTCAAGCAGGGCGAGATGGTGGCGGTGGTGACTGCTACGGGCATGCACACCTATTTCGGCAAGACCGCGCAGCTGGTTAGCTCGGCCCACACGGTATCGCACTTTCAGAAAGCGGTACTGACCATTGGCGATTATCTGATCTATCTGGCGCTGGCGCTGGTGGCCGTACTGGTGCTGGTGGGACTGGAGCGACAGTGGCCGTTGCTGGAACTCGCCCAGTTCGCGCTGATTCTCACCGTGGCTTCGATACCGGTGGCGATGCCAGCAGTCCTGTCGGTGACCATGGCGGTTGGCGCGATGGTGTTGTCCAAGCTCAAGGCCATCGTCGCCCGGCTCGAGTCGATCGAGGAAATGGCCGGCATGGATATCCTCTGTTCCGACAAGACCGGTACCCTGACCCAGAACAAACTCACCCTGGGCGAGCCGGTGCGGTTCGCCGCTGCGGATGATCAGGCGCTGATCTTGGCCGCCGCGCTGGCCAGCAAGGCCGAGGATGCCGATGCGATCGATAACGCCGTGCTGGCAGGGTTGGCCGACGGCAACCAACTGGCCGATTACCAGCAACACAAATTCGTGCCGTTCGACCCGGTGCATAAGCGCACCGAAGCCACGATTCAGGATGCCGAAGGGTGCACCTTCAAGGTCACCAAAGGTGCGCCGCAGGTGATTCTCGACCTGTGCAAGGTCGACGACGCGACCCGCCAGCAGGCCCAGCAGGCGGTTGATCGTTATGCTGCCAAGGGGTTTCGGGCGCTCGGGGTGGCCCGCGCGGACAATGACCACTGGCAGCTGCTGGGTCTGTTATCGCTATTCGACCCGCCGCGGGAGGATGCCGCGGAAACCATCGAACAGGCCGGCCGGCACGGCGTGCACATCAAGATGGTGACCGGCGACAATACGGCGATCGCCCGCGAGATCGCCGGCCAGCTCGGGCTGGGGCAAAATATCATGGCGGCTGACCAGCTCGATTTCGGGGCAGGTGACCAGGCGATCGATACGCGCCAGCTGGAACGGGTTGACGGGTTCTCCCAGGTGTTTCCGGAGCACAAGTTCAAGCTGGTCAATGGGTTCCAGAGCGACGGCCATCTGGTCGGCATGACCGGTGACGGTGTCAATGACGCGCCGGCGCTTAAGCAGGCCGATGTCGGCATCGCCGTCAGCGGTGCTACCGACGCGGCGCGGGCAGCGGCTGATCTGGTCCTGACCGCACCCGGTCTGAACGTGATCATCCGGGCGGTGGAGGAGGCCCGGCGGATCTTTCAGCGGATGACAGCCTACGCCATTTACCGCATCACCGAGACCATCCGCATCATGATCTTCATGGTGCTTGCCATCCTGGTCTATAACTTTTATCCGATTACGGCGGTGATGATCATCCTGCTGGCGCTGCTCAATGATCTGCCCATCATGACAATCGCCAAGGACGCCACCTGGCTGCCCCCGAGGCCGGTCCGATGGGATATGCACCAGGTTCTCGGGGTGGCGACGGCGCTCGGCACCATGGGTGTCATCGAGACGTTTCTGCTGCTGATCCTGGCGCGTAGCTGGTACGGCATGGCGTTGCCTGAACTCCAGACGCTGATTTTTCTGAAACTGGTCGTGGCCGGGCATTTGACGCTGCTGGTGGCGCGTACCCACAGACCGTTTTTCACCCGGCCGTATCCGGCGCCGATCCTGCTCGGTGCCATCCTTAGTACTCAGTTGCTGGCGGTGCTGATCGCTCACTATGGCGTGTTCGTGACGCCGTTGCCCTGGCTGGCAGTCGGGGCAGTATGGCTGTACTGCCTGATATGGCTCGGTATCGAGGATCTGGTAAAACTGGCGGTTTATCGCCATCTGGAGCGCGGAAACCGGCATCAGCTACGGTTTCTGGGTACCCTCAAGGCTTCGCTCCACCACCCTGCCAAGCATTGATCGGAGGTTGTCACATGACGCAAGACCCGGCGGTCGGCGAAAACAGCGTACCCTGGTTCTGGCCTTTCAGCGCGGCTGCGGCGTTGGCCGACGAGGAGCTGGAGCTGTTGGCCGACAACCTCAAATTCGCAGCCGAGGAGGAGAAGATTGATCATCCTCCGCTGCCACGTTTCGCTACCGCGAATCAGCAGCGGCTGGAGCTGCATACCCTGCGGCTGCGGGATTTCTCTCCAGCCGGAGCTGAAGGGACGGCCACTGTGATCGATGCCCCGTACGCTGGCCACCGCTCGACCATTGCCGATTACCACAAGGGTCAGAGCCTGGTGGAGACGCTGCTGGACAACGGCGTGCGGCGTGTGCTGGTCACCGACTGGAAAAGCGCGACTCTGGCGATGAAGGATTACGACATCGACACTTATCTGGCCGAACTCAACGTCTGCGTCGACGATCTGGGTGGTCGGGTCAATCTGGTCGGTTTGTGCCAGGGCGGCTGGATGTCGGCCATGTTCGCAGCGCGTTATCCGAACAAGGTGGCATCACTGGTGCTGGCCGGGGCGCCGATCGACACGGCCGCCGGTCATGGGCCGATCAGGAAGCTGGTGAAGCGGCTCCCGGTCAGTGTTTATGAGCATTTGGTCGAGGCGGGCGGTGGCCTGATGAAGGGCCAGTTCATGCTGGCCGGCTGGAAGAACATGCATCCGGAGAAGCAGTACTTCGACAAGTATGTCGACCTTTACGAACATATCGACGACCCGGCTTATCTCAGCAAGCAGGAGAGCTTCGCCCGCTGGTACGAGAATCCGATTGACCTGCCTGGCCGCTGGTATCTGCAGGCCATTACCGAGCTGTTTCGGGAAAACCGCTTCTTCAAGGGTGGATTCGTCGGTCTGGGCCGGACCTTGTCGCTCAAGGACATTACCTGTCCGGTTTACCTGTTGGCCGGCGAGCAGGACGACATCACCACCCCGGAACAGGTGTTCAATGCCGACAAGCACCTTGGTACACCGGCCGGCCGGATTGTCAAAACCCTGGCGCCGGGCGGTCATATCGGCCTGTTCATGGGCGCGCACACCCTGAAAAAGTACTGGCCGGAGATCGCCCAATGGATCTTGCAGAATGGTGAGCCGGGCTGAGAGCTAGGATGCGGCCGGTTACGAGGCGACACCGTCGCCATGACAAGCGATCATGTCATGGTGGATTTGGGTTGTGTGGCGGAGAATTGATCTCAGTCAACTGCAGCGACCGCGGATTGCAGTAACATTCCAGCTAACAAGACCGGTAGGAGCAAACCGGCTTGTTTGACGGCCGCGCTCGACATTGGATGTGGGCGCGGTTCTTGT
>CAVQMB010000044.1:0-20677 GCA_963713445.1 uncultured Gammaproteobacteria bacterium
ATCAGCAGCACGTCGGGGTCTAGCTGGAACGCGACCGCGAACCCCAGCCGCGCCCGCATGCCGCTGGAGTAGCTGCTCAGCGGCTGCTCGAAAAACTCCCCCAGCTCAGAGAACGCCTTGATGTCCTCCAGTTGCGCGACCACGTCGCGGCGTGCCAGGCCCAGCAGCATGCCGCTGATCAGCGCGTTGTCGCGACCGGACAGATACGGCACGAAGCCGATCTGCAGCGACAGCAGCGTCGCCTGGACACCGTGATTGACCAACGTCGCCACGATCGGGCTGGGTAATCCCGGCCAGCAACTGCAGCAAGGTGCTTTTGCCAGCGCCGTTGCGCCCGATGACGCCCAGACACTCACCGTGTCTGACATCGAACGACACATCATGCAGCGCCCAATACCGCTGCCGCTTCAGGTAGCCGAGATTGCGCCAGTAGAACGCGCCGACACCCCGCAGACTCAGCACGACGTCTTGCATCAGCCCACCACGAGTTTGGGATAAAGCCGGTCACAATGGCGCAGCACTTTCCACGCCACCCAGTTCGACACCAGCGCCAGCAGCGCGACCCACAACAGCATCGGCAACGACGGCCACTGGCCATGCAGCATGATCGCGCGGTAGCAATCGAGCAGCGCAGCCATCGGATTCATGAAAAACAGTACCCGATAGTCGGCTGGGATTCGCGCGGCATCGAAAAAAATCCCCGACAGGAAAAACAGGAGCTGGAGCGCCAGATCGACCGCGATGACCAGGTCGGGCAGAAAGGGCACCGCCGCCGCCAGCAACTGCGTCAGGCCCATGGTCAGCAGCAGTTGCAGGCCCAGCACGATCGGCAAGGCTACATAGGTGCTGTTGGGGGGAACCCCGAACTCCACAAAAACAGCAGAACCAGCGCCAGCACGACCAGAAATTTGAACAGGTCGGTCAACACCACGACCAGCGGGAACACCATCTTCGGCAGGTAGACCTGGCGCATCAGACCCTCGCCGTCGGCGATTGCGCCCGCGCCGTGCATCAGCGTGGTCTGAAACCAGCGCCAGGGCACCAGCCCCACCAGTAGAAACTGGACGTAATGCGGCGTGCCGCCACGCAGCAGCACCACAAAGACCACGTAGAAAATCCCCATGAAGATGATGGGGTCGAGCACCCACCACACCATGCCGATATAGGTCCGGGCCGCCTCGGCCCGGAGATCGGCGATGGCCTTGTAGACGATGAGTTCCAGATAACGGGCGGACGACGTCGCCATCAATCAGCACCAGCCGCAACAATCAGATGACTCGAACGGCGCAGCATAGCACCCCCGGCCCGCGGTCACCAGGGTGTCGCGTACCATCCCCTGACCGCTAGCGCGACGGCGCGTTGCGCCGCCAGGCGCTCCGCACGCGGTTGCTGCCCAACTGGCCGTGCTAACCGAACGCCAGGCGTTCGCTGACGTTCACTGGCCCTTCACCAATGCCTTGATGCCGCTTTGGTTGAAGTGCGCATTCTTGCCCGGCAGATAGGATATCGCCTTCTGGCGCAGTTGATCTTTCTTGTAATTGTCCTTGATTCGCGCGATCAAGTTGCCTTTAACGGCGTCAAAGGTCTGGGTCCGCGGTTGCCGTTCGGCCAGCAGCTTGACGATCTGGTAACCGGCATCCGACTTCACCAGACCGCTGATCTGCCCTACCTTGAGCTTGCTGACCGCGCCGGCCAACGGCTTTACAAGGTCGCCCGCACCGACCCAGCGGCCGATTTTCCCACCGCGCGCCGCAGTGCCCGAATCCTCCGAGTCCTTGCGCGCCAGCGCTGCGAAGTCGGCACCGTTGCGCAACTGCTGCAGCACGTTCATGGCTTGCTTGCGCTTGGCCGCGTCCTGGCACGGGCAATTCACCTTGAACAGGATGTACGCCACCCGGTATTGCTGTGGCAGGTGGTACTGATCGGTATGGGTCTGATAATACTCGTGCGCCAGCGCCATGAAGTCCGGGGTTTTGATCGCCGCCTCCAGATGATCGTGCAGCGCGTTGATCAACACGTCGCGCCGGGCGGCATGCAGTTTGGCTTTCACATCGGGCTGTTGAGGCAACCCCAGGCGCTCGGCCTCCGCCACCATGCGTTTCTGCTGGTAGATACTGCGTAGAAAGCCTTCGACGTGGGCGCGCGTGGCTGTCACCCGGGAACGCTGCTGGGCATCCAGCGCCGCCAGGGACTGCTGGTATTCACCCTCAGTGACATTGACTTTGCCACTGCTGAGCAACACCGTATCGGCCGGCACCGCGGCCTGAGCCGCGGCGGTCATCAGCAAGGCCGCAACAAAGCCAAGAGTTCGAAACATAGGGTATGGAACCTCGTAACAACAGGGACGTGACAATAAAAAAAGCGGCCCGTTCGTGACGGGCCGCTTCCGGCAGCCGCTAACCCAGCCGGCTTATCTCAAACCCAGAATCGCAGCCTTAGTTGCCACTTGGGGCGGCTCCCGATACCCCAGAGTACACTGCACGGCGGTAGGCATGGTCGACCAGGAAGCCGTCGTTCATGACCGAGTTGCCGGTCGCACGGGTCGTCACCGCGAAGCCGATGACCGGCAGGCCGCTTAACGCCACCGGCCCAGTGTTCGGTGTCTGACTTGGGTCATAGCCAGTCGGCCCGTTGCCCAAGCCACCGCCAGTGGAGGCGTTGGCCGCAGGATCGGCCGTCAGGTCCAGATCCAACCAGCCGTTCGGCCCCGGCAGGTCGGCGCTGGCGATGTTCTGCGCCGTGCCGCCGGAAGTGGTCGGCAGCGAGCCCAGCACACTGTTGCCACCGAAGGTGATCACGTTGGCTTCGAAGCACAGGCTGGATTGCTGCGCCAGCGGCGACGGTGAGAACACCGCCCCGTTAGTGCGGGTGATGCTGTGCTCGTTGCGGTCGTAAATGTTGAAGTTGACGATGTTACACGATTCCGGACTATCCGATGTGAAGGCCTGCGCAAAGGGATCGTACGGCACCGCGCCCAGATCAACATTCGGACGATAGTTATTGATGGCTGCCCAATAGTTCTGGTTCGCGGTCGAGCGGTCGACATAGAAACCCTTGGTCGGGAACGTCACGACCCAGTCGGTCTTCGTGGTCCAGTGCACGGTGGTGGTATTGGTCCACTCGTTGATCACCGACGAGCGATCCAGCACCGCGCTAACCGCATCCACGCCACGCATCCAGGCAGTCGATATCGAGTTATAGGTCGGGTCCGCACCGCCATTGTTGGCCTGATCGGTGCTATCCACGTAGATATTCGAGTACGTCGGATAGGCCGAATTCAACGTCGGCTCGTGGAACGACGCGTATTCCGGCAATGTGGCCTGCTGATCCGGCGGCACCTGCAGCGTGAGCAGATTGTTGCCCTGCCCAGTAACACCGGTCGAGGCCATGTCATGCAGTGACTCTTCCGCCTCTGAACCCTCGTCCGGGTTGGAGTTGAAGAAGTTCGACAGCGTCGTCGGCGACCCACCGACCTGAATACCGCGTACCGGATTGACCAGGTTGAAGGAGCCCTTCAGCGCATTGATCGGCTGGAAGAACTGGTTTTGAAGGCTGGTCAACGTGGATTGCCAGCTCGAGAGCGGAGTGGGCACGAAGGCCTGCTCCACCGCCGCACAATCGTTCGGCATACCCGTGTTGGGATCGTGCAGCGCGCCTTGGTAGACGGTGCCACTCTCGGAGGCACCCATCTCGATCATTTCCACGTAGCCTTCGCGCAGGCGATCAGCCGTGGCGGGGCCGCCATCGGCTGCTGGCGTACCAGTATAAGCCAGGATGCCATTGCCGCCATCACCCTGGAAGGGCTGCCCAGTGGACCTGATCGCCGGCACCGTGCAGGAGTTGTCGTCGGTGTGCAGCACCGGGCCGTTCGCCGAGTCGGTGACCCACGCAGTCCAAACGTCGTGCGGCGACATCACCACGTTGAAGTCGAACACGTCGCGGCTGTTGACGGCCTCGTGGAACCGCACCTTCACCGCCACCGCGTAATCGCTGGTGTTGGTGACGCTGAACAGCGTGTTCCAGCCGCCCCGCACCGTGTAGTACGGAAACAGCAGCACGTCGCCCAGACCGTCCTGCGACAGGTTGACCGCGTGAGCCGAGGTCAGCGCTCCCATACCGCCAATGGCGGCCGTTACGGCCAAAGCCAGTCTTTTCATTTTGCGCGCTTTCATTGCATAGCACTCCTGTATCGGTTGGTCAGCAAAACACCTTGGGGAAGCAAACAGCCAGTCCTTTCGGGTTGTTCAAAGGTTATGATGGCTTAATGGGCCATAATATGCCACCAGTGGCCGTCAGTTTTCAGCCAGGACTCCTTAACGTAACTTTGTAAGTTCATCGGCTTGGTACCGCTCCTTGGCATGAATTGGTAGAAAACATCGACACCCACTTCCGCCGTGGTCGCGTTGGTGAATTTGATACCGGCGATGCGGATTCTGTTGGTTCCGACCTGGGTACCAAAATTGCTCTTATAGTCATCCAACGTGAAGGCCTTGCGGTAGGCCGGTGTCTCAATTTGTACGCAGCCGCATAATCCGCTTGATCAGCGCCTGCCACCGCTTTTCCACCCTGTGTTTGAGTAATGCAAGCCGCGCTGCATGGCCGCTCGCCGCGGACGCTTTGTCCTGCGGCGCCACACCGGCCAGCGCCACACTACTGACGCTGCTTACCAGCACGATCCCTAGCAACAATACCAGCCGCATGAATGATGTTGTGATTTGCCGTAAAGAAACAGTGCTTCGCAATTTAACTGCCATCCGCCGCCAATGTCAATAAACAACGGCGCCATTTTTGAGGTTTTTGTATTAAAGTGCCAACAAACAACAATGTTACAACCACCTCTGAAACGGCACCGTTGGCCTCGTGGCCCGGTGTCTTACGACCACGGCACGATTCATGAGACGATTACACCACACCCATCCCTCCATTACCACAGGAGTCCGCTCATGAAACTCGATGTTGCCGGCAGAACCGCCCTGGTGTGCGCCGCCAGCAAGGGCCTGGGCCGGGCGTGTGCCGAGGCGCTGGCACGTGAGGGCGTGAACCTCACCATCGTCGCCCGCAACCCCGGTCCGCTGGAACAAACCGCTGCCGCAATCCGCGCCGCCAGCGGCGTGGCCGTGACGCCCGTGGCCGCCGACATCACCACGGCCGAGGGCCGGGCAGCGGCGCTGGCCGCCTGCCCGGCGCCCGATATTCTGGTCAACAATGCCGGTGGCCCGCCGCCCGGCGATTTCCGCGACTGGGACCGCGATGCCTGGATCAAGGCGCTGGACGGCAACATGCTCACCCCGATCGAGCTGATCAAGGCGACCGTGGACCGCATGATCGAGCGCCGCTTCGGGCGCATCGTCAACATCACCTCGGCCGCGGTGAAGGCGCCGATCGAGTCGCTGGGACTGTCCAACGGCGCCCGCGCCGGCCTCACCGGTTTCGTCGCCGGGCTGGCCCGGCAGACGGTGCAGCACAACGTCACCATCAACAACCTGCTGCCGGGGCCGTTCGAGACCGACCGCCTGCGCAGCAACATCGAGGCCGCGGCCGCGCGCACCGGCAAACCGTTCGACGAACTGTGGCAGACCCGGCGCGACGGCAACCCGGCCCGCCGCTTCGGCAATCCGGAGGAATTCGGCGCGGCCTGCGCCTACCTCTGCAGCGCCCAGGCCGGGTTCATCACCGGTCAGAACCTGCTGCTCGACGGCGGCGCTTATCCTGGTACCCTGTAGGCTTGCAGCCACCGCCAGGAGTAGTGCATGACGCCCAGCCCCGCGATCGTACTGGCGCACGATCAGTTTCGCAGCGAATACGCGAAGACCGCTCACGGCCTGGTGCGCGCGAGCGACCGGTTCCGGGTGCTGGCGGTGGTCGACCCGAGCTGTGCCGGGCAGGATGCCGGGGAACTGCTCGATGGCATCCAGCGCGGCATCCCGGTTGCGGCCTCGACCGCCGCGGCGGTGGCCGAGGCGCCCGAGCCGCCACGCTATGCGCTGGTCGGCATCGCCAGCCATGGCGGCCGGTTCACCGCGGCCTTGCGCGGGCAACTGCTGGAGGCCATCGAGCTCGGTCTGGGCATCGTCAACGGCCTGCACGATTTTTGCGCCGACGATCCGGAACTGGCCGCCGCCGCGCACGCACGCGGTGTCGAGCTCATCGACCTGCGGCGACCGCCGCCGAAACAGCAACTGCACTTCTGGAGCGGCGCGATTGCCGGGGTCACGACACCGCGCATCGCGGTGCTGGGAACGGACTGCGCGGTCGGCAAGCGCACCACCACCCGGCTGCTGTTCGAGGCCCTTAACGCCGCCGGGGTACGCAGCGAGATGGTCTACACCGGCCAGACCGGCTGGATGCAGGGCGCGCGCTACGGGCTGGTGCTGGATGCGGTGCCCAACGACTATGTCAGCGGCGAACTGGAACACGCCATCGTCAGTTGCGCCCGCGAGCGCGACCCCGATCTGATCCTGATCGAGGGTCAGTCGGCGCTGCGCAACCCGAGCGGCCCGTGCGGCGCCGAGCTGCTGGTCTCCGGCCAGGCCCGCGGCGTGATCCTGCAGCATGCCCCGGGACGGCCGTACTTCGACGGCTGCGAGGCGCTGGGCTACCGGCTGCCCACGGTGGCCGAGGAGATCGCCCTGATCGCCATGTACGGGGCCCGGGTGCTGGCGGTCACGTTGAGTGGTGAAAAGCTGAGCGACGCCGCATTGACCGCCGAGCAGCAGCGCCTGGAGGCTGAGCTGGACGTTCCGGTGATCCGCCCGCTGGCAGACGGCGTCGAGCCGCTGCTGCCGGTGATCCGCCGGTTTCTGGCCGAGGAGACGCCGTGAGGATCACCCGCATCGTCTGCCGCCACGAGCGCTTCCCGCTGACGCGGCCGTACACCATTGCCTACGCCACCACCGACGCGGTCGATAACTGGGTGGTGCAACTGCACGCCGAGGGCGGCCTGGTCGGCTGGGGTGCGGCCGCACCCAGCGAACACGTCACCGGTGAGTCCGAGGCAGCCTGCGCTGAGGCCCTTGATCCGGCCACGCTGGACTGGCTGACCGGCCGTGACGTGCGGACCCTGCCGCTGCTGGCGCGCGAGCTGCGCCGGCGCCTGCCGGCCACACCCGCGGCCCGGGCCGCGCTCGACATGGCCTTGCACGACCTGCTGGCCCGCCGGCTGGGGCTGCCGCTGGTGGCCCTGCTGGGTCAGGCCCACCAGCGCCTGGCGACATCGATCACCATCGGCATCAAGCCGGTCGCCGACGCCCTGGCGGAAGCCGACGAATATCTGGGACGGGGCTTCCGGATTCTCAAGGTCAAGCTGGGCCTGAGCCTGGCGGAGGATCTGGAGCGGCTGGCGCGGCTGCGCGAGCGGGTCGGCCCGGACGTGGTCATCCGGGTCGATCCCAATCAGGGCTACAGCGCCGCCGAGGTCGAACGCTTCGTGGACGCCGCCGGGAAACTCGCGATCGAATTCCTCGAACAACCCATGGCAGCCGACCGGATCGATGAGCTGCGCGCCCTGCCGGAACCGGTGCGCCGGCGGATCGCCGCCGACGAGAGTCTGCTCGACGAACACGATGCGTTACGCCTGCTGACACCCGAACCGGCCTGCGGCATCTTCAACATCAAGCTGATGAAATGCGGCGGCATCTGGGCCGCCAACCGCATCGCCACCGTCGCCGAGACCGCCGGCATCGAGCTGATGTGGGGTTGCATGGACGAGAGCATCATCAGCATCAGCGCCGCGCTGCATGCCGCGCTGGCCTCGCCCGCGACCCGCTACCTGGATCTTGACGGCAGCCTGGACCTGGCCCGCGACGTGGTCAGCGGCGGCTTCGTGCTGCGCGATGGCTATCTCAGCCCGACTGCGGCGCCGGGGCTGGGCGTGGCAGCGCTGGACTGATTGCCAGCCAGCGCGCCGCGGTGCGCTAGTCCGCGGCCAGCCAGTCGCGCGGCTGCAGGTACTCGTACAGCTTCGCTTCGGGTGAGCCGGGCTCGGGCTGCCAGTGGTAGCGCCAGGCCACCAACGGCGGCAGCGACATCAGAATGGACTCGGTGCGGCCGCCGGACTGCAGCCCGAACAGCGTGCCGCGGTCGTAAACCAGGTTGAATTCGACATAACGGCCGCGCCGGTAGAGCTGGAAGTCGCGCTCGCGCTCGCCGTAAGGCATGGCCCAGCGCCGTTCGACGATCGGCTGGTAGGCTGGCAGGTAATGATCGCCGACGCTGCGCATGAAGCCGAAGCAGGTGGCGTAATCCGGCTCATTCAGGTCGTCGAAGAACAGCCCGCCGACACCGCGGGTTTCGGCCCGGTGCTTGAGATAGAAATAGTCGTCGCACCAGCGCTTGTAGCGCGGATAGACGTCGCCACCGAACGGTTCGCAGGCGGCCCGGGCGGTGCGGTGCCAATGCCGGATATCGTCGTCGAACGGATAGTAAGGCGTCAGATCGAAACCGCCACCGAACCACCACACCGGCGCCTGCCCGGCCCGCTCGGCGATCAGGAAGCGCACGTTGGCATGCGATGTGGGCACATAGGGGTTGCGCGGATGGACCACCAGCGAAACGCCCAGCGCCTGAAAGCCGCGGCCGGCCAGTTCGGGCCGGTTTGCGGTGGCTGACGGCGGCAATTGTACGCCCCGCACGTGGGAAAAATTGACGCCGGCCTGCTCGAACACAGCGCCGTTGGCCAGTACCCGGGTGCTGCCCTCACCACTGAGCGAACCGGCAACCGGGCGTTCCCAGGCATCGACCCGGAACCGGCAGCGGCCATCCAGGGCCTCCACGGTGTGGCAGATGCGTTGCTGTAGATCGAGCAGATAGGCGCGTACCGCGGCGACGTCGGGTTGGTTCATTGCCACGCCATCACCTTGGGCGCATCACCCGGCCAGTGGCCAGATCGCGGATTTCGCTGGGCCGGCTGGCGCCGCCCAGCGCCCCGGCCAGCAGCACATCGATGCCGGTGCCGAACTGACGCCGCACTGCCAGCGCCGTGCGCGCCGGTGACCGACCACTCAGGTTGGCGCTGGTCGAGACCAGTGCCGTGCCCGCGACCCGGCACAGCGTGGCCGCCTGCGGATGGGCGGTGACCCGGACCGCCAGGGTGGCATGCGCGCCCCGCAGCCAGCGCGGTGCTGTAGGTCTGGCCGGCAGCAGCCAGGTCACCGGACCAGGCCAGGTGGCCATCACCCGGTCCCGGTCAGCCGCAGGCAGCGGCAGCAACCAGGGCTTGAGCTGGGCAAAATCGGCCGCGATCAGGATCAACCCCTTGCCTGCCGGCCGGCGTTTCAGCGCCAGGATCCGCCTGACCGGGCCTTCCCGGCGCGGGTCGCAGCCCAACCCGTAAACGGCTTCGGTAGGGTAAGCGATAACGCCGCCCCGGCGCAGCCAATGGCGCGCCAGACGCAACCGGTGCGGACTCACGATGCGGTCTTGCGGACCGCCCGGCGACGCGATTTTCGGGCGGGGGCAGCAGCCAGCAGTTCGCGGCACTCAGCCAGTTCAAGACTGTCCGGTTCCCGATCCTTGGGCACCTTGGCGTTCTTGGTGCCGTCGGTGATGTAAGGGCCGAAGCGGCCGCGCAGTACCTGCACGTCGCTGCCGTCAAAGTGCTTGATGACCTTGCTGGCCGCCGCGGCCTTGTGTTCGGCAACGAGCTCCAGGGCGCGCTCCAGCGTGATGCTGTAGGGGTCATCACCCTCTTTCAGGGACACGAACTTGTTGCCGTAGCGCACATACGGGCCGAACCGGCCGATGTTGGCCGACACCGGCTCGCCCTCGGCGGTATCGCCCAGTTCGCGTGGCAGCCTGAACAAGGCCAGCGCCTCGTCCATGGTGATGGTGTCCATCCGCTGATCGGGCTTGAGACCGGCGAAGCGCGGTTTCTCGTCGTCGTCCTTGGTGCCGATCTGCACGAACGGCCCGAACCGTGCCCATGCGCACGGTGACCGGCCTGCCGCTGGCGGGATCGGTACCCAGTTCGCGCGCCTGAGCGGCCTCCTGGCCCGGCTCACTGTCTCGGTCTTTTCATCCACCAGGCCTTGAACGGCTGCCAGAATTCGATCCATCAGCGGCACCCATTCTTCCTCGCCCCGGGAGATGGCATCCAGCTCATCCTCCATCCGGGCAGTGAAGTCGTAGTCGACGTAGCGCGGGAAATGCTGGGTCAGGAAGCGGTTGACGATGCGCCCGACGTCGGTCGGATAGAAACGGCGTTTGTCCAGCTCCACGTACTCGCGGGCCTGCAGGGTGGAGATGATGGTGGCATAGGTCGATGGTCGGCCGATGCCGTATTCCTCCAGCGTCTTGACCAGGCTGGCCTCGCGTGTAGCGCGGCGGCGGCTCGGTGAAATGCTGTTCCGGGCGGATATGCCGCCAGCCGTATCGTCTCGCCTTCATCCAGTGGCGGCAGAATGCGGTTCTCATCATCGTCTTTGGCATCGTCCCGGTCTTCCCGATAAACCGCCATGAAGCCGGGATCGGCGATGGTCGAGCCGGTGGCGCGGAACACGGCCGACCTCGCACCGCAATCGAGGTCGACGGCGACGGTGTCGAGGGTCGCGGGTATCATCTGGCAGGCCACCGTGCGCTTCCAGATCAGTTCGTAGAGCCGGCACTGGTCGCTGGTCGAGATGCGGCTTTGACCGCATCCGGGTTCGCGCTGCGCCGAGGTCGGGCGGATGGCCTCGTGTGCTTCCTGGGCGTTCTTGGCCTTGGTCTTGAACTGCGCGCGGCTCGCCGGGCACGTTGTCGCTCGCCGTAGCGGGCGGCGATCAGCCGCGGATGTCGGTCAGCGCTTCCTCGGCCAGGTTGACCGAGTCGGTTCGCATGTAGGTGATGAGACCGACGGTGCCGTCGCCCAGATCGACGCCTTCGTAGAACTGCTGTGCCACGCGCATGGTGCGGCTGGCCGTGAAGCCCAGCTTGCGGGACGCTTCCTGCTGCAGCGTCGAGGTGGTGAACGGCGGCGCCGGATGGCGCTTGCGCTGCTTCTTGTCGACCTTGGCGACCCGCAGCGTGCCGCCCGCCGCCTGCAGCAGCGCGGCCTCGCGCACTGTGGGCACGATCGTCGTCGGTGATGCTGAACTGCTCGATCTTGTCGCCCTGAAACTCGATCAGCTTGGCGCTTGAACGCCTGGCCCTGCTTGTCGGCATCGGCCTCAACGGTCCAGTATTCCCGCGCCTCGAAGCGTTCGATCTCGGCCTCACGCTCGGCGATAAGCCGCAGCGCGGGCGTCTGCACGCGGCCGGCCGACAGGCCGCGGCGGATCTTTTTCCACAGCAGCGGCGAGAGATTGAAGCCGACCAGGTAATCCAGTGCGCGCCGGGCCTGCTGGGCGTTGACCAGGTCCATCGACAGCTGCGCGCGGATGATGCGATGGCCTCGTCGATGGCCCGCTGGGTGATCTCGTGAAACACCACCCGCTCCACCGGCTTGCTGTCCAGCAGATCGCGTTCCCTGCAGCAGTTCATACAAATGCCAGGAGATGGCCTCGCCCTCGCGGTCCGGGTCAGTTGCCAGGTAGAGCGCATCGGCCTTGCGCAGGGCCCTGGCGATCGCCTCGACGTGACGTTCGTTGCGTTCGATCACCCGGTATTTCATGGCAAAGCCATGTTCCGGATCCACCGCGCCCTCTTTCGGCACCAGGTCGCGGACATGGCCGTACGACGCCAGGACCTCGAAATCCTTGCCGAGGTACTTCTTGATCGTCTTGGCCTTGGCCGGCGACTCCACGATGACCAGGTTTTTGCTCATAAAGGTATACAAACAGCTTGTGATTTGACGCCGGCGGGGGACGCAGAACCCGTCTGGCCCGCTTGTGCGGGCCAGACGTCACCTCGAAGGGAGCTATTCGGAAGCGCTTTAGTGCACCCAGGTGCCGGCAGCGTCATCGAACATCATATCCTCCATCCAGGCATACGCCTCCTCCTGACCGGGGTGATTGAACAACACCATCAGGATGATCCATTTCAACTGCTGCAGGTCGATTTCGGTGGTCTGCAGCGCCATAACCCGGTCGATGATCAGTTCCCGGGTCTGTGAACTGAGCACACCAGCCTGCTCAAGGAACAGCAGATAACCCTGGCACTCGGCGTCCAGCTTGCGGCGCTCGGCGGCGGTGTAGACGCGGAACGACTGGCCACTGCGCAGGGTCAGCGGCTTTTCCTGCTGCTCGACCAGGCCTTCCAGCCATTCGAACGCCTGGCTGATCTCATGCGCAGGAAAACCGGCCGCGATCAGTTCATTGTGTACGGTATCACGGTCGGGCTCGCCTTCCAGATCCTCACTCATGTAATTCTGGAACAGATACATCAGAACGTCCAAGACGTTTTCTTTCATTCAACGAGCCTCTGCAAACGCACGGCTGTAATGCCCTCCTGGCTGAGAGGTGACAAAACCGTGCAGTTCTAAAATAAGAAGGATGGAGGAAACCACATCGGCGGTCAATCCCGTGCGCTCCACCAGGGTATCGACTGCCGTCGGCTCGGTCCCCAGTTCCGCCAGCACCTGCTGGTGCTCGGCATCAAGCCCTGCGGTCGCCGCCCCCAACGGCACGTCCGCGGCGGCTGGTGGCTCAGGCGGTGGCTTGATGGCGGCCGCCAGCGTCAGCCGCAGCTCTTCGAGAATGTCGCGGGAACTCTCGACCAGGCGCGCGCCGTCGCGGATCAACTGGTGACACCCGCGGCTCAGCGGGTTGCGGATCGACCCCGGCACAGCCAGCACCTCGCGACCCTGTTCGGCGGCAAACCGGGCGGTAATCAGCGAGCCGCTGGCCTGCGCGGCCTCGACCACCAGGGTACCGAGACTGAGCCCGCTGATGACCCGGTTGCGACGCGGGAAATGCTCAGCCTGCGCCGGGCTGCCCGGCGGGAACTCGGTAACCAGCGCGCCGTGGCCGGCAATGGCATGGGCCAGCTCGCGGTGACGGGCCGGATAGATACGATCGGGGCCGGTGCCCATCACCGCCACGGTGGCGCCCTCGACACTGAGCGCTCCACGATGGGCCGCGGCGTCGATACCCAAAGCCAGACCGCTGGTGATCACGAGTCCGGCAGCCGCCAGTTCGGCGGCCAATTGATGGGCGTTGTCACGGCCCGCCGGGCTGGGGTTGCGGCTGCCCACTATAGCCAACTGCGGCTCCGCCAACAGCCCCGCGTCGCCCTGCACGAACAGCGCTGTCGGCAGCGCATCGATGGCACGCAACTGGGGCGGGTAGCCGGAATCTGCGACCGTCAGCAACTGGTGGCCCGGCTGGGCCAGCCAGGCCAGATCAGCCGCGATTGCCTTGCTGTCAGGGTGCTGCAGATAATCCAGCGCGGCAGCCGGTACGCCAAACCGCGCCAGTTCCGGGGCCGGAGCACGGACCACGCTGGCGGCATCGCCGTACTGCGCCAACAGGCGGCCGCAGCGTGCCGGACCGATACCAGGTGCCCGCACCAGTAGCAGCCAGGGCGTCGGATCGGCGCGATCGTTCAGGGCGTAGTCACCAGGTCATGGATTCGGATCGGCTGGTCGGCTTCAGCAACCAGCCCGTAACTCACCCGGTCGAACACGCTGAACAATACCACCAGCCCGGCCCGCGAATGCGGCAGTTTCACCGCTGCCCCGGTCAGGGGATCAGTCAAGGCATTGCCCGGGTGGTAAACCGCCAGCACCATGCCCCGCTGCATGCCGTCGTCGCTGCCAAGATCAACTGCCACGCTGTCGTAGCGGCTGATGATATCGGCATCATTACCCAGCACGCCGAGAATATAGCCGTGACTGTCCGGTGGCGCCGCCCGGGTACTGAAGGTGAACAGCGGCTTACGCTGATACTCCGGCAACAGCCGATCACCCGGCTTCACCGGCCGGCGCACCGCCTTGAGCCGGAGGGTGGTGGGGTCACCCACCTGCTGCAGCACGGCCCGACCGATATAAAGCATGTCAAAACCGAGAAACGCGTGAGTTACCGGATCCCGATACACACCTCGCGGCCGATAAATACTGTATGCTGGTTGGTCGAATTCGGCACCGCGGGCAAACACGATATTATCGCTTATCATCAATGGGCGCCCATCGGCACTGCCGATGATGTACGGTGCAGCTTTCCAGGCCGCACTGCTCAATACCACCGAGTTGTCGAGAAACGAACGGATGGCATCCGGGGTGATGGTTGGAATCGGCCCGTTGGCAGCAGCCAGATTGGCCGCCACTTCGGTCTCGCCGAGCGGGCCATACTGCACTTTGGGCTTGAGCTTTATGGTCGGCCGCTCGCCCTGCGCCAGCTGCAGTTGTGTCTTGCTGCCGGTGCGGTGCAGTTCGATCACGTCCCCCGGATAGAGGTGAGGCCGGCGACCCTGCGGCCACAACTCCTGCCAGCGCCACGGGTCGTGCAGGAACTTCGCTGAGACGTTCCAGACGGTGTCGCCCGGCTGCACCACGTAACGCTGCGGATGGCTGCCGCGCAACACCAGCGGCGGCGGTTGCTGCTGCGCGACCGGAGCCTTGTTCACTGGTGCTGGCGGCGGCGTGGCACAGCCGGCTACGAGCAGCAGTGCCAGCGCGGCGGAAAAGTACCATAGACGCCGCGCCGGGCGGGTAGACGATGTGCTCGGCATCAAGGGAACTCGCTCATCTGACGATGGATCTTAAGCATGTGACAACTTTAGTATAGCGGTCCGACGGCAACATACTGTATTATTTTCGATACAGCCGGACCGAATCACGGATCGTTCTGAATTACAGCTCACACGCGGCACAACGCAATGGCACTGCTCGACATATTGCATTATCCCGACCCCCGCCTGCGCAAAAAGGCGCTGCCGGTAGAGACCGTCGACAACAGCATCCGCACGCTGATCGACGACATGTTCGAAACCATGTACGCAGCGCCTGGCGTCGGCCTCGCCGCTACCCAGGTTAACGTCCAGAAGCGCATCATCGTGATCGACGTTTCCGACGACAAGAATGATCCGCTAGTGTTGATCAACCCTACCCTGATGGAACTGCAGGGTAAAGCCGAGAGCGAGGAAGGCTGCCTGTCGGTACCCGGTGTCTACGACACCGTGCAACGCGCCGATCGGGTCCGGGTCAGTACCCTGGATCGCAACGGTGACCCCCGGGTGGCCGAGGCCGACGGCCTGTTGGCGGTCTGTATTCAGCACGAAATCGATCACCTCGACGGCAAGCTGTTCGTCGACTATCTGTCACCCCTGAAACGCAACCGCATCCGCAAGAAGCTGGAAAAGCAGGCCCGTAGCGAGGCCCGCGCCCGCTGATCGCTGCTGCGGCGCTGGGTTGTGCGCCCGTATCAACATGAACACCTCAGCGCCCCGACTCATTTTTGCCGGCACCCCGGAATTTGCCGTTCCCAGCCTGGAGCGGCTGCTCGCGACGGATTACCGGCCGGTTGCCGTCTATAGCCAGCCTGATCGGCCGGCCGGGCGTGGCCGCAAGCTACGCCCGAGCCCGGTCAAACAGTGTGCAGCCGCAGCCGCCATTCCGGTTTATCAGCCCGACGCTCTGCGCTCGGCCGAAGCTCACCAGCAATTGGCCGCGCTGGCACCCGATCTGATGATCGTCATCGCCTACGGTCTGTTACTGCCACCCGCGGTGCTCGCCACCCCGCGGCTCGGCTGTATCAACGCTCATGCCTCGCTGCTGCCACGCTGGCGTGGCGCGGCTCCGATCCAGCGCGCCGTGATGGCGGGTGATCGGGAGACCGGTATCAGCCTGATGCAGATGGAAGCTGCGCTCGATAGCGGCCCGGTGTTGGCACAGGCCCGCTGCCCGATCGAAACCGGGCTCACCGCCGGCGAACTGCACGACCGCCTGGCGGCGCTGGCAGCTGATCTGCTGGCAGCGCGGTTGCCGGCCATACTGGCCGGGCAATTGCAAGCACAGCCGCAGGATTCACAGCACGCCACGTATGCCACCAAACTGAGCAAGGGCGAGGCCGAGCTGGATTGGCGGCAACCGGCCATACCGCTGGCCCGCCGCATCAACGCGTTTAATCCGTGGCCGGTGGCCTGGACACGCTGGCACGGCACGCCGTTGCGGCTGTGGCGCGCCCGGGCTAGCGCCGGTGTCAGCCCCGCCCCGCCCGGCACGGTGACCCAGGCCGACCGTGACGGCATCCTGGTTGCAACCGGCAACGGCCTGCTGGAGTTGCTGGAACTGCAGCTGCCGGGCCGCAAAGTGCTGCCGGCGGCGGCCTTCATCAATGCCCATGCCTTGCAGGGCCACCGCCTGGGCGCCACATGAGCCGCACCCCCAGGACGCGACCGGGCGGAACCGGTGCCGCATGCCGGGCCCAGGCCGCCACTGTGGTCGCGGCCGTCGTGAGTCAGGGCCGTTCGCTGAGCGAGGCGCTGCCGCCGGCGCTGGCGCAATTACCAGCCCGGGATGGCGGGTTGCTACAGGAACTCTGCTATGGCACCGTGCGCTGGCAGATCCCGCTCGATTACCTGGTCAACCGGCTGCTGCGCCAGCCGCTGCCAGCCCACGCCGTCACCCTACGCGCCCTGCTGCTGGTAGGACTCTACCAGCTGTTCTATCTGCGGATCCCCGGTTATGCCGCAGTGGCGGCGACCGTGGCCGCCACCGCCGCAATCGGCCAACCGCGGGCCCGCGGCCTGGTGAACGCGGTGCTGCGCAACAGTCAGCGGCAGCGTGAAGCCCTGCAGCAGGAGCTTGCCGCCGATCCGACCCTGACCAGTGCGCATCCGGCCTGGCTGTTGGCAGCCATCCGCTCGGCCTGGCCGGCGCATTGGACTGCCATCGTCGCGGCCAACAATCGCCGGCCGCCAATGGCCCTGCGGGTCAACCTCAGCCGCATCAGCCGCAGCGACTATCTGGAGCGGCTGACAACGGCAGCCATCGCGGCCAAACCTGATGTGCTGGTTGCCAGTGCGGTGGTGTTGGCGGACCCCTGCGGGGTCGAATCCCTGCCCGGCTTCGCCGACGGGCTGGTCTCGGTGCAGGACCCCGCAGCCCAACTGGCCGCCGAGCTATTGGCCGCCGAGCGCGGCCAGCGGGTACTGGATGCCTGCGCCGCACCGGGCGGCAAAACCGGCCACCTGCTGGAACGGACCCCGGATCTGGAGCTGGTGGCGTTGGATCAGGATCGCCAGCGGCTGGCACGGGTCGCCGACAACCTGCAGCGACTCGGGTTGCACGCGACCCTGCAGCCGGGTGATGCCAGCGCACCTGAGCAGTGGTGGGATCACCGGCCATTCGACCGTATCCTGCTGGATGCCCCTTGCAGTGGCAGCGGTGTGATCCGACGCCACCCCGACATCAAATTGCTGCGGCGCGCCACCGACATCGCTGACCTGGCCCAGCGCCAACAGCGTATGCTAAACGCCCTGTGGCCGCTGCTACGCGCGGGCGGACGGCTGCTGTATGCGACCTGCTCGCTGCTGCCGGACGAAACGCAGACCGTGATCGACGCTTTCCTGGCCGGCCATGACGATGCCGAGCCACTGCCGATCGGGCCCGGCCACCCGGCTGGCAGCGGCCGCCAGCTGCTGCCAGGTGATGATAGCCACGATGGTTTTTTTTATGCCTGCCTCAGCAAGCGCACGGCGGTTTGATTCACAGCGCAGCCTCTGGCTGGGGCTGCTGCTGATCCTGATGAGCGTCGCCCCGCTCAGCCGGGCTGCTGAGTTCAAGATCGAACACGCCAGAGCGCGTCTCTCGCAAGGCATCTACCTGGTCAATGCCAACATCCGCTACAACCTCACGGAGCCGGTCGAGAAAGCGTTGCGCAACAGTGTTCCGCTGACCTTCGTGCTCACCATGGAAGTGCGCCGCCCCTGGCTGTGGTGGTGGGACGAAACCGTCGCGAGTCTCGATCAGCGCTACCGCCTGCAGTACCACGCGCTGGCCCGGCAGTTTGTGGTTACCAACCTGAACAACGATGCCTTGCAGAGTTTCCCCACGCTGGATGCCGCCCTGGATTTCATCGGCAAAATCCGCCGGTTTCCGCTGCTGGACCGGAGCCTGCTCGATTCCACCGAGCACTATCGCCTGTGGTTGCGGGCCAGTCTCGATATCGAGGCGCTGCCAGCACCGCTGCGCCCGGTAGCGTACTTATCCAGCGCCTGGCGCCTGGGCAGCGACTGGTACTCATGTCCTCTGTGATCGGCTGGTTGCGGCGCCATCGTCTGCTGCTGATGCTGCTGTTGCTGGCCCTGCTGCTGGGCGGCCTGCTGCTGATGGGCAAGGCCAGCCAGAACTCGGCCCGGTTCAGTGAATTTTATTCCTGGCTGCTCCTGTTCAGCGGCTGCGGGCTGCTGCTGCTGCTGGCGTTGATCAGCGCCAGTCTGTACAACCTGCTACAGCGCTATCGCCGGCGCGAACCGGGGGCCCGGCTGAGCCTGCGGCTGGTGGTTTTGTTCGTCGCACTGGCCACCGCGCCGGTGGCGGTGGTTTATGTGTTCTCGATCCAGTTTCTGCAGCGTGGCATCGATTCCTGGTTCAACTTCCGGGTGGAACAGGCACTGGGCGACGCACTCGATCTGAGCCGTTCATCACTCGATCTGCGGATGCGCGACGTGTTGCGCCAGAGCAAACGCATGGCGGCCCGGCTGCGCAACTCCGACCGGGCCGACGCTGCGGTGCAGCTGGAGCAGATGCTCAATGACTCCGAAGCCTCGGAACTCACGCTGTTCGCTCCCAACGGGCGCATTATCGCCACGGCCAGCCTGGATCCATTATCTATCGTGCCCAATCAGCTTCCCGAAATCGTGCTGCTCCAGGTCCGTCGCGGCCACAATTACGTCAGCCTCGATCCGATCCGCGATGTCGGTTTTCATATCCGGGCCGTCGTGCTCGTACCCGGTCTGGGTGCAGCGGGCGACAACCGCATTCTTCAGGCGCTGTACCCGGTCCCCGAACGCCTTGGCAAACTGGCCGATTCGGTCCAGTCCGCCTTCGATGGCTATCGTGAGCTGGCGTTCCTGCGACGCCCGCTCAAAGCCAGCTTCATCCTGATTTTGTCGCTGGTGTTGCTGTTCGGCGTGCTGGCGGCGGTATGGGCGGCGCTGTACGCCGCCCGGCGGCTGGTCGCGCCGATTCGTGAACTGGCGGAGGGAACCCACGCGGTGGCCGCCGGCGAATACGGCAAACAACTGCCGCTGACCCGCAACGACGAGCTGGGTTTCCTGGTTCACTCCTTCAACCAGATGACCCGCAACCTGACCCAGGCCCGTGCGGCTGAACACCGCAGCCAACAACTGGTGGAGCAGCAGCGGGCCTATCTGCAAGCGGTGCTGGCGCGGCTGTCGTCGGGCGTTCTGACGCTCGATCAGGACGGCTGTCTGCACACCTACAATGCCGCTGCCGAGCACATACTGCATGCCGACCTCGGCGGACTCGCCGGTAGCACCGGCTGCGTCAGCGACAAACCGCACGTGCAGCAGTTCTTCGCCTTGCTGCAGGACCATCTCGGCACGACCGGCGACTGGCGCCAGGAGCTAACCCTGTTCGCCGGCACCGGCCGCCAGGTGCTGATGTGCCGTGGCAGTTCGCTGGCGACCACAGTCGGCCTGAGCGGCGGCCACGTGGTGGTGTTCGACGACATCACCACCCTGGTACAGGCCCAGCGCGATGCCGCCTGGGCCGAGGTTGCCAGACGGCTGGCCCACGAGATCAAGAACCCGCTGACGCCCATCCAACTGGCCACCGAACGAATCCGGCACAAATGCCTGGGGCAATTGGCCCCTGACCAGGCCCGGGTACTGGATCGCGGCACCCACACCATCATGCAGCAGGTCACCGCGATGAAGGAGATGGTCGATACGTTCAATGAATATGCCCGGCCACCGCGGCTCAAACTGACCGCGCTGGCCATCAACCGGCTGGTCAATGAGGTCATATACCTCTATCGCGGCCATCCCGCCGGGATCGACATCCAGCTCAAACTGGATTCCAGCGACCCGGTGGTGCTGGCTGACGAAGGGCGCATGCGCCAGCTGGTGCACAATCTGGTCAAGAACAGCCTCGAGGCCATGGCTGAAAATCACGGCTCGGCAATGGTGGTCAGCACGCGCCGCCTGCAGCACGCCAGCGCCGACTACGTCGAACTGGTCGTGGGCGATAATGGACCGGGCTTCCCGGACGGCAGCTTCGGTAACTTCTTCGAGCCCTACGTATCGACCAAGCCCAAAGGCACGGGCCTGGGGCTGGCAATTGTCAAGAAGATTGTCGAGGAGCATAACGGCTTGATAGAACTCGAGTCACCGGCCGAGGGTGGCGCCCGGGTGGTCATCCAGCTGCCGCTCGCGAGCGCGGTGAAAACAATCGAACGGGTGGATGCTAAGCTAGATTCATCGAACAGTGAGGGGGCAGGATGAGCAACGCCCATATTCTAGTGGTTGACGACGAGCCGGATATCCGCGACGTCGTCAAGGAAATCCTCGAAGACGAGGGTTTCGAGGTCAGCACAGCACAGAATGGCCAGGAAGCCCGTGAAGCCCGTCGAACCCGGCGCCCGGATCTGATTCTGCTGGACATCTGGATGCCCGACATCGACGGCATCAGCCTGCTCAAGGAATGGAGCGAGGGCGACTTGCTGCCGTGCCCCGTTATCATGATCTCGGGACACGGCACGGTCGAGACGGCGGTCGAGGCGACCCGGCTGGGTGCCTACGACTTCCTGGAAAAGCCGCTGTCGCTCAATAAGCTGCTGCTGACCGTCCGGCGCGCCCT
>CAVQMB010000045.1:0-41368 GCA_963713445.1 uncultured Gammaproteobacteria bacterium
CAAGGCGGTTCAATCGTGGAGTTCATCGCGCTGCCAACTCCGGCAGCCCCAAGGTCTTATAAGTACCGTGTCGGCAAGGCCAGATACAACGCCGGGTTATGGCTGATACGCCAAGGCCCATGCGCCGACTTGCTGGTGTTGCTCCAGCCGGGGATGAGCTTGAGCGAATTTCTCACCTGCACGCGCCAACCGATTGTCACCGGCGGTGGTACTGAAACATTTCATGCTACATTAATCGACCTGACCCCGTCGTCTTCCCTAAATGTTACGCCACAGCCGTCGCCGGTGCAGTCGGCTTGGGGGCGGCGGGCACCAGGCCGTAGCGGCCCATGACCTCCAGCAGTATGGCCTTGTCCGGTGCCCCGCCGGTAGCCAAAGCGCCCACTTCGCGGAAGAATTGCGCGCCGATGTCCGGTGTCAGCATTATCAGAGCGCGTACCGGCTCAGTGCCCGGGTTGCTGAAAGCATGCACGGCGCCGCGCGGCGTCGACATCCAGTCCCCCGGCTGCAGGTCGCGGGTGATCCCCTCGACCGTATAACGCAGCAGCCCTTCCAGCACATAAACGCATTCTTCGTTGTGGCTGTGGCTGTGCGGCGGAGGCACTGGGGCACCGGGCGGAACGATCATCTCAAACAGCCCCAGCCCACCCTGGCCGGCACCATCCACCAAGTAGCGGATTTCCAGTTGCCCGACTTTGATCATTTCCTGGCTCATGGCGTTTTCCTCATTGAGTGATGGCTTGCGGCCTGTGTGGGAACACTCTAGGCCATGGCGCATTAGGGATAAATACTGTTAAATAGAATCCATTGTTGCAAATAGGTGAACAATGCAGGACAGGCTCAACGGCATGTGGGTTTTTGCCCAGGTGGTGGACGCCGGGAGCTTTACCGCTGCGGCGGACAAGCTGAGCATATCGAAGTCGCTGGTGAGCCGGCACGTGAGTACGCTGGAAAAATCGCTGGCGGTGAAACTGCTCAACCGCTCCACCCGAAAGCTGAGCCTGACCGAGGCGGGCGCGGTGTTCTACGAACACTGCACCCGTATCGTGCAGGAAGTGGCACTGGCCGAGCAACGCCTGACACAGACCCAGTCCGAGCCGGCCGGCCTGGTCAAGGTAACCGCGACCCCGGCCTTTGCCGTGCGTCATGTACTCCCGGCGCTGTCGGATTTTTACCGTCAATACCCGAGGATCCGGGTCAAGCTGTCGTGCAGCAACCGCCCGCTCGAGCTGGGCGAGGCCGGCTTCGATCTCGGCATCCGCGTCGCCTTCAACCCGGCGCCCAATCTGGTGGCGCGGAAACTCGCCGACAACCGGTCCGTGCTCTGCGCCACCCCCGACTATCTGCAACAACACGGCAGCCCGCGGCGCATCGAAGACCTGAGCAAGCACGAGTGCGTACTGTTCCCGCCGTTGACGCCAAAGGGCGTGTGGACCTTCCGGCATAACAGCGGCAAGGTCACTGTCCCGGTCACGGGGAGTTTTGAAACCGACGAAATGGACGCCGTGCGCGCTGCCGTATCCGGCGGCCTGGGCATTGGCATCCTGCCGGTCTACATGGTGAGCGAGGCGCTACAGAATCGAGAGCTGGTAGCGCTGTTGCGCAATTATCACGTCCTGCCCGAGAGCGCCATCTATCTCGTGTATCTGCCCAATCTCACCCTGGCGTCACGGGTGCGTGCGTTGATCGATTTCCTGGTGGCGCGGTTCGCGCCGATGCCGCCATGGGAAGAGAGGCTGGTGCGATAGCACACTTCTCGCAAGAATGCGGAAAAACACCGTGTCAGCCAGTCCGAAGCGGAAGCAATCTTTTTCCTGATTAGCCCTCATCCTCAGCCACAAAAATTGCTTGCAGAGCGCAATCGCCGCTCCGGGCAAGGCGCACACAGCATCATCGCCCGTGCCAGTCGCGGCAGCATCGCGGCCAAGCGAAATCGGCGATTGAATCGGTAAGCCGCCTCGGCCAGATAGCGTTGGGCGTACTTGGCCTGTTTGATGGCATGGTAACGCCCACTGATCGCCCGCTTGAGGTTGCCCAGCACGATATTGACCCAGCGCGCACCAGTACCTCGGTCGCCGCGCGCCCGCCGCCGGTTGCCAGCACCGTATGGGCATGGCCCGCCTCGACGACGCGACCAAAGCAGGCCAGTCCGTCGGTATAGACGTCCGCCGGCGCCGCCAGACGCCGTTGCACCCAATCCTCGAGGGACGCGTTGTCGAACGCGCGAACCGGTTCGATCACCGCGAAGCGGGGGTGTTGCAGGTCATGATCGGTCTCCACAGCGACCACGAACGGTTGCTTGTTCTCCGAGCCCCGGCCGCGCTTGCCGCCGTTGCGCTCGCACGCCGCCGAGGTAGGCGTCATCGATCTGCACGAAGCCCTCGAGACGACGGCTACGTTCGCGTTCCTGCATCGCCTGCATCACCTTGTGCTTGATCCGCCAGGCCGCCTTGTAGTTAATTCCAAGGTGGCGCATCAACTCCAGCGCCGAGAGGTTGGTCTTGGTCGTGGTCAGCAGATACAGCGCCAGAAACCACGTCGTCAACGGCAGCTTGGTGCCGGCCATCAAGGTGCCACTGATCAACGTGCTCTGGTACCGGCACGAGCGACACTGGTAATACACCCGCCGACCACGACGAAACCGCGAGCGGGATCGCTTGCTACATTTCGGGCAACGAAAACCCTTCGGCCAGCGCGTCTTGTACAGGGCACGGTAACATTGGGCTTCGGTGCCGTAGCGTTCAATGAAACCCGCCATCGAAAGGCCGGGCTGAAACTGGATGGGGTTGATGGCCATGTTCGGACTCCTCGGTCAACCTGGCCTCATCTTCCCATAGCGCTGTCTCAAAACATGAGACTGGCCGCTGAGCTTTGGGGCTAATCAGGTATGGTTATCAGTCATCTTCTTCCGCCCGTCGATTTAGTGACAAAATTGTTGTACGGCTGTGGGTTGCGTTTGTTCGAGTGTCTCAATCTGCGCGTGAAGATGCTGAATTTTGATGCGGGAAGTATTGACCGTTCATGACGGGAAAGGGAAAAGGATAGGAGCGTGCCTTTGCCTAGGAGTATTATGCCGACAGTTGAAAACCCAACTCTAAGCACTGTAACGGAACTGCACCGAGGATGATTTCGCAAAGGAATATGCCGGAGTGTATTCTCGTTACTGCCTTGGACAAGAAATACCCGAATGCTGCCAGGGAATTTGTCTGGCAATGGTTGTTTCCAGCAAAAGATCTCACATCGCGTGCCGAGACCAGGAGAGTATAAGCGATATCATCTGCATGAGACCGTTGTGCAGAAAGCGATAAGGAGGCGGTGCGGAAATACTGGATCTCAAGCGTGCACGGCGCATACCTTTCGCCACAGTTTTGCCAGTCATTTATTGCAAGCGAATTATGACATTCGCACGATTCAAGAGTTCTCGGACACAGTGATCTAAAAACGACCATGATTTATACCCATACGGTACCGAGTACCACCCGTAAGGACGCAGTGAGTCCTTTGGATATTTAACTTCTGCGATAAAGCGGGGCAATGCCCATATAATGCATTCTTGGCCACACCGCCGCGGGAGTACAGCGGAAGTACAGGGTAGCGCTAGCGAGTTGCCACCGCTTCGCGCTCCGGCGGCGTGCTGAAGCGGTCGATACGCAAGGCCTCGATGGGCAGGTTGGTGCGGCCGTTCACCACCAGTTCGGCGATGATTCCGCCCACGGCGGGTCCAAGCTGGAAGCCGTGGGCGGAAAAGCCGAAGGCGTGGAACAGATTGGGCTGGGTTGACGACGGGCCGATGACCGGCAGGTCGTCGGGCATGCGGGCTTCGATGCCGGCCCAGCAGCGGACAATTGTGCTGCCGCGCATGACCGGGAACAGTTCGGCCGCGGTGCGGGCGGTCTTGGCGAGTTCTGAAAACCGCAGCTCGGTGCGGTTGCTGGCCGTATCCGGCAGGCCGCGCCGGCCGCCACCGATAACCACGGTGCCATTGGGCATCTGCTTGAACGACAACGGCCGCCCGGTCGCACCCACCACGGCGTCGCAGAACGACGGCAGGCGGGCGGTCACCATCATCATCGGGGCAATGGCCTCCAGCGGCACCGGCTCGCCGACCCGGGCGGCCAGTTCATGGGCCCAGGCACCACCACAGTTCACGACGGTCGCCCCGGCCAGGACGCCACGATCCGTCTCCACGCGCCAGGCGCCGCCCGCGGGCGTCAGCCCCGTGACCCGGGTTCCCTCGAAGAACCGCGTGCCCAGCGACTCGGCCTTGCGGCGGAACGCGAAGGTGGTGCGGTAGGGATCGGCGAAGCCGTCACCCATGGACGCCAGGCCCCCGACGCAGTAGGGCGCCAGCGCGGGCAGGTGTTCGAACAGCGAGCGACGGTCCAGCAGTTCCTCATGATCGTAGCCGAGCCCGTGGACCAGCTCGGCGCGTTGCGCCAGTTTCGCGAACTCGGCCTCGTTCTCGGCCACTTTGATCTGCGGCGTCGAGCTGGAAGCCGCAGTAGTCGTCGACCAGCGCCTCGATGTTGCGCCAAAGCTCCATGGCGGCAACCGAAATGGGGATTTCCGCCGGCGCCCGCCCGAGCCGGCGGACGCCGCCGGCGTTGACGCCCGAGGCATGGCGGCCGACCGTGTCCTTTTCCACCACGATCACCGACAGGCCTTTCATGGCGCAATGCAACGCCGCCGAGCAGCCGTGCAGGCCACCGCCGACCACGATGACATCGGCCGTAGCCCATGGCCGGCTGGCGGGTTCCGGCGCCATCAGGCCGTCCCGCTGGCACCCGCTTCGTCGAGCGCGGCGAGCTCACCGAGAGGAAGTGGTTTCAAGGGCGGCCGGATGCGGTAGTAGCCGCTCTCGGCCACGCCGATACCGCGTTCGGCGGCGATGATCTCGGTCACGGTGGGGCCACAGTAACGTCCCTGGCAGGGCCCCATGCCGCAGCGCAGGAACGACTTCGCCTGGTTGGGTCCGGGACAGCCCAGCCGCGCGGCTTCGCGCACCTGGCCGGCGGTGACCTCCTCGCAGCGGCAGACCAGCACCGGATCGGCCGGTTGCAGGATCGCCGCCGGCGGCGCGATAGAGCGCTTCGAGGAACGGCCGGACCGCGCAGATCCCTGGCCAGCGCGGGCGCGTTCCGGTTTGGCCTGTCGGTCGCGCTCGTCATCCGCGCAGCTTGCCGAGCCGCCGGGCGATCCCCAGCGCCGCGAGACGGCCGCGGTGTTCGGCGGCCCTGGCGCCGCCAATGCCGCCGCCGTCGCCGGCGACGGAAACGCCGTCCACCGAGGTCATGAACCAGTCGTCCAACTGCGGCCGGAAGCAGCACTGGGTTTCGTCCCAGAAGTGGTCGCAGCCCAGCAGGCGGGTGATCTGCTGGTTCGGGATAACGCCTTCGTGCAGCGCGACCGTGTCGGCGGCCACACGCTGCGCCTCGCCCTTGCTGCGGAACGTGAGGGCGGTCGCATGATCGCCGCCCTCCACCGCGAGCTGCGACGCGCCCCGAAAATAGGGAATCCCGGCACGGCGGAGCTGTACCTAGCAAGCGCAAACCCTTGGTCAGATAGCCCGAGGCCCGGAGCGCGCCGGGAAGATGGCGCGCGGCCTGGCGCAGCCGGCCGGGTGGGATGGTTTCAACAATGGCAGCGGGTTTGACGCCGGCCCGCAGATACTGCACGGCGAGTAGCAACAGCAGCGGCCCCGATCCGGCCAGCACCACCTCACCCTCCGGCACCAAGCCGGCGGTTTTGAACAGGATCTGCAGCGCCCCGACGGTCATCACGCCGGGCAGCGTCCAGCCTGGTATCGGCACCGGGCGCTCCAGCGCACCGGTCGCCACCAGCACATGGCGCGCCTGCAGTTCGCCGGAACGCCCGTCGCGGCTGTAGTTCACGACTAGATCCCGGCCCACGTTCCAGACCGTTGCACCTGGCAGGTATTCGACCTTGGCCTGCCGCAGCCGGGCAACCAGATCGGCACCGCGGCCGTAGTCCGGACCAAGTTGCACCAGCCGCACGGGGTGCCGGGCGGCGACGGTTTCGACACGCACGGTAGATCTGGCCGCCGGGCGCGGGTTGCTCGTCCAGGATGGCCGTGGTCAGGCCCCAGCTGCGGCGGCCGGCGTCGCCGCGGCCATGCCGGCCGGCCCGGCGCCGATGACCACCAGATCGTACCTCACGCCGCCATGTTCGCTCTCCATCGTTGCAGTCGCCGCCGCGCCTTCCTGTCGCCGCACCCGCATGCCCTCGGCGCACGATGACCATGCAGGCCTGGCGGTTGGCCACGCCGTCGACCTCGACCAGGCACTCGAAGCAGGCGCCCATCATGCAGTACGGCTGGCGCGGCGCATCCGACACCGGCGTGGTCCGGAACGGACCGATACCCGCCACCAGCAGCGCCGCCGCCAGGCTCTCGCCGGCGCGGGCTTCGAGCGTCGCGGTCGTCGAAAAAGATGCGTACCGGCCGGACCGCGCCATCCTGGTCAAGTCGTCTGAACATGGAACCTCTGCGAACTGAAGGGGGCGAGCAGCGTTCCGAAGCTGCCGTCGATAATGGCCGGCGCCAGCCGCAAGGCATGGGCCGCCGCCAGCGTGACACCCGAATGGCAGGCCACGGAGAAGGCGCCCGGGATGAGTGGCCGATTTATCGTAGACCGCGAAACCCGTCCGGGGTCATGATTCGCAGCGCGCGCCCAGGCCGCACCACCCGCAGACTCTGCAGGGCGGGGAAACTGGCCACCGCGCGCCGGGCGATGTGGCTCATGACGTTGACCGTCGAATGAGATCGAAGCCGACGTCCTCGTGGCTGTCGCCCAACATGATGCTGCCCTCCTCGGTCTGGCGGACAAACGTGGTGGGCCGGTCGAGCAGCGGCCGGGTCCGTTCGGTCACCAGAATCTGGCCTTTGAGCGGCGCCACGGGAACATCCAGCCCGACCTGCGGCCCCAGTTCACGGCTTCCCAGGCCCGGCGGCCAGCACCACCCTGGCCGCGGTTATCCGGCCACTGTCGCTCGCCACCGCGAAATGATCGCCATCGCGCTCGATGCGCTGGACCCGGCAGTTGGGACGATAGTCAGCCTGCCGGCGGGCGAGCCCGTGATGCAGCGCCCGCAGCAGGTACAGCGGGCTGACGTGGCCGTCGTGCGGGCAATACGATCCGCCCACGACGGCCTCGCCGATACCCGGCAACATGGCGCGCAGATCCTGGTGATCCAGCAGGCGATAGTCATACTGCCCGACCTGATTGTGCAGCCGCTGGAGCAGATTTTTGCGCTCCTCGAATTCATCCTCACTCAGGCACAAATGGAACCCGCCCGGCTTGCGGTAGCCGATGTCGACGCCCAGTTCGGCGGACAGCGATTCGGCGAAACCGGGCCAGAGATCGGCCGAGCTTCGGGTCCACTCGGCGTAGGCCGACATGCCGTCGCCTTTGCTCTGCACCCAGACCAGGCCGAAATTCCCGCGCGAGGCGCGGTAGGCGACGTCGCCCTCGTCCAGCACCGCCACCGACAGCCCGGCATCGGCCAGCCCCAAGGCCACCGCCGAGCCCACCAGGCCACCGCCGATCACCACGGCATCATAGGCCGCCGTCATTTGCCGCCTCCCAGCAGCAGGCGGTCCAGTCCATAAATGCGCTCGATCAGCAGCAGCAACAGCACCGTGAACAGGATGATCATGGTGGAGACGGAGGCCACCAGCGGGTCGGTGGTCTGGGTGATGTGCGTGAACAGCCGCACCGGCAGCGTGGTGGTCGACGGTGCGGCGATGAACACGGTCACCGTCAGCTCGTCGAAACTGGTGATGAAGGCCAGAATCCAGCCGCCGACCACGCCCGGCATGATGGTTGGCAGGGTGATGCGGCGGAACGTGGTCCAGGACGAGGCGCCGAGCGACACCGCGGCGCGCTCGGTCAGCCGGTCGAGGCCCACCACCGATGACAGCACCAGTCGCAGCACATACGGCGTGATGATGACGGTATGGCACAGCGCCAGACCGGCGAACGTACTGCTGAGCCCAATCTGCGATAGGAACCGCAGGAACGCGATGCCCAGCACGATGGTCGGCACCGTCAGCGGTGACATGAACAAGCCCGACCAGCGCTTCCCGGCCCGGGAAAGCGATAACGGCCCAGCGCCAGGGCGGCCGGTATCGCCAGCACGGTCGACAGGCTGGCCGATACCAGTCCCAGATAAAGGCTGATCCAGAACGAGGTGATGAAATCCTGATTCTGCCGGATGGCCCAGAACCAGCGCAGCGACAGCCGCTGGGCGGGAACTGCAGATAACCGGTCGGCGTGAACGACACCCCGATGACGACCACCAGCGGCGCCGTCATGAAAATGACGAACAAGGCGTTGAACAGCATCGCCAGCTTGCCGTTGCGGTTCATCCGAACACCTGGGCGTAGCGCCGCTCGATGAAGCGGTTATAGGACAGCAGTACTGCAAATACCGCCACCAGCAACAGCATGGCGATGGCCGCGCCCTGCGGCCAGTTGAGGGTGTTCAGGAACGCCTCGTACACCGTGGTCGACACCACTTTGACCCGGCGCCCGCCCAGAATGGCAGGCGTGGCGAAGGCGCTGGCCGCCAGCGAAAACACGATCAGCGATCCCGACAGCATGCCCGGCATGGCGGGCGGCAGCACCACCCGGAAGAAGATCGTGGTCTGGCTGGCGCCGAGTGATGCGGCGGCGCGCTCGACCGCTGGGTCCTGGCGTTGCAGCGCGGCCCACACCGCCAGCACCATGAAGGGCATCAGCACATGCACCAGTGCGATCACAATGCCGCTGCTGGTATACATCAGTTTGACCGGTTCTGAAGTCAGGCCCAGAGCCTGCAAGGCGTTGTTGATCACGCCGTTGTTACCCAGCAGGATCTCCCAACCCAGGGTCCGCACCACCACCGAAATCAACAGCGGTCCGATCACCACCAGCAGCAGCAGCGAGCGCCAGCGCGGTTTCATGCGGTAAAGGATGTAGGCTTCCGGGGTCCCGATCACGGCACAGATCAGCGTGGTGATCAGCGCAATGGCGAACGTGCGGCCGAAGATCTCGTAGTAGTACGGATCGGTCAGCACGCTGATATAGTTGCCCAGATTCAGTGCCGGCTGGATCCCGGTATAGAACCCGAACTTGTAGAAGCTCAGGATGAAGGTCATCACCAGCGGGATCACCATCAGCGCGATGAACAGCGCCAGCGCCGGTCCGGCCAGCAGGTAGGGCGCCAGCCGTTGCCGGCTAGCCGCCATGGTTCACCCGCTCCGGCAGCACCCGCACCTGGTCGGCATCCCACGCCAGCCCCACCGTGTCGCCGGTCGCGGCCTCCGGGCGCCCGGCATTCTGGTGCACCACCAGCAATCTGCCGAGCGGGCTCTGAACCTGAAACAACCATTGATTGCCGAGGAAGACCCGGGTCTCGACTTCGGCATTCACCAACCCTTCATTGGCCGCTGTGAAGCGGATTTTCTCCGGCCGGATGGACAGCGTCACCTGACCATGGTCGGCCTGGCCGGCTGCGGTGACCGCCTCCAGTTCGCAGCCGCCCGCCGATAACCGGAGCCGGTCATCAGCCAGGCCGCGGATCTCGGCGGTCACCAGATTGGTCTTGCCCAGAAAGTTCGACACGAAGTCGCTGGAGGGATGCTCGTAGGCGTCGAATGGGCTGCCCACCTGGGCGATGCGGCCGCCGTGCATGACGGCAACCCGATCGCTCAGGGCCATCGCCTCGGCCTGGTCGTGGGTCACCAGCAAGGTGGTGACGCCGGTGGTCTGCTGGATATTGCGCAACTCGATCTGCATTTCCTCGCGCAGTTTGGCATCGAGGTTGCTCAGCGGCTCGTCCAGCAGCAGCAGGTCGGGTTTGATGACCAGCGCGCGGGCCAGTGCCACCCGCTGCTGCTGGCCACCCGACATCGCCCGCGGATAGCGGTCGCCGAGGCCGCTGAGATGAACCAGCTCCAGGGCCTCCGCCACCCGTCGATCACGTTCGGCCCGGGGCACGTTGCGCATTTCCAGACCGAAGCTAACGTTTTCGGCTACGGTCATGTGCAGGAACAGGGCGTAGCTCTGGAACACGATGCCGATGTCCCGGCGCCGGGGCGCGACCGTTGCCATGTCGCGCCCCGCGATACGGATGCTGCCGGCCGTGACCTCCTCGAAGCCGGCGATCATTTGCAGCGTCGTGGTTTTACCGCAGCCCGACGGACCCAGCAGGGAGACGAACTCACCCTTCTCCACCGTCAGGCTCAGCTCGTGGACTGCGGTCACCTCGCCGTAACGTTTGACCAGCCGATCGAGTTCCAGAAACGCCATGGCTCAGGCTCCCCGGTCAGTCGCAGCGCGAACCGCTCATCAGTGCTCCACTTCCTCATTCCAGCGCTTGGTCCAGGCCTCGCGCTTGGGATTGATCACGTTCCAGTCCACGGTCACCAGATGGCTCATCTTCGGACCATAAGGGAGGCTCTCGGCCAGGTCGGGCGGCAGCTTGGTTTTCTTGTTGGTCGGTCCGAAACCGACCGTCCGTGCCAGGTCAACCTGTACGCTGGGTGATAACAGGTAGTCGATGAACGCCTGCGCCAGCTTCGGCACGTTGCTGTGGATGATCGGGCAGACCCCCACCATCAGTGCCACGGCGCCTTCCTTGGGATAGGCGAACTTGACCGGGAAGCCAGTGTCAGCCAGTGCCTTGACGCGACCGCTGCCCCAGATCGAGAGCGCGATCTCCTTGTTCTGGAATAGCTGCGACATGCGGCCCGATGACGGTTCATAGACCAGCACGTTGGGATTCACTTTGTTCTCGATGAATTTGAAGCCGGGTCCGATGTCCTTTTCGCCGCCACCGTTAAGCCGGGCCAGCATGATCAGGGTATGGAGACCGTAGGTGTTGGTGATCGGCGGGATCGAGACCAGCTGCTTGAACTTGGGATCCGCCAGATCCAGCCAGGACGACGGCGGCGCCCAGCCTTTGTCTTTGAACATCTTGGCGTTATAAGCAAACCCGGTCGCCACCACCCCGGCGCCGATGGCTTTACCCTGCCCCATGCGGGCGATCGGGTAGATGTTCTTGAGCACCGGCGCCGGCTTGATTTTGGTGCAAAGACCGAGGGCGACCGCCTGATACATCGGGCCGTCGTCGAGGAATACGACGTCCATTTCCTCGTTCGACTTCTGGGCCACCAGTTTGGCGAGGTTGTCGGTCGAGTTGCCCGCGACAAACTGGACCTTGGCGTGATTCGCCTTCTCGAACGGCGGAATGATCTTCTGCTTCATCAGGGTCTCGAACGACCCGCCGTAGCCGCCCAGCACCAGCGTTTTTTCCTGGGCCGCCGCGGTATTGCCGAGTGTCAACGCCACCGCCAGCAGGCTGCCGGCGAGCAGGACACCTGTTTGCACTGATTTCATCACAGTCTCCTCCCTTATTTGCCAAGGATTGGCAGGGGATTTTTTAGCACTTGCATATCATCGTGTCAAATATCATGGTATATGTTATGCGCAAATATTATGGAAAGGATCCTGGGTCGGATGAACACCCGGCAAATCGAAGCGTTCAGAGCCGTGATGGAGGTCGGATCGGTCACCCGGGCGGCGGAGCTGCTCAACATCTCCCAGCCCGCGGTCAGCCGGCTGTTGAAAGCCTTCGAGCAGAACTGCGGTTTCACCCTGTTCGACCGGCTTGGCGGCCGCCTGGTGGCGACCAGCGAGGCGCAGCGGCTGATTGCCGAGGTTGAGCGTGTATTCAGCGGCGTCGACCAAATCGAGGCGGTGGCCCAATCGCTGCGCGAGGGCCGCACCGGGCGGGTGACGGTGGCGAGTTTCCCAGCGCTGGCGTTGCGTTTCCTGCCGGATGCACTGGCGCCTTATCTGGCCGAGCGGGAGGATGTCGAGCTGGTGCTGCAGAGTCGTACCTCACCGCGGATCGGCGAACTGATCACCAACCGCCATGTCGACCTGGGTCTCAGCCTGCTGCCGGTCGATCATCCTCACGTGCACTATGAGGAGTTGGTACGGTTCAGGATGGTATGCGTGATTCCAGCCACTCACCCGCTGGCCGAACGGCCCATCATTGGCCCCGACGACCTGCGTGAGATGCCGTTCATTACGCTCGGCGTCGAGGACCGCTCCCGGTTCGGCGTCGACGAGGTATTTCACGAGGCCAATGTGCGCCGGCGGATCAGGATCGAAGCCCAGATGGCGGAAACCGCCTGTGGTTTCGTGGCCAATGGGCTCGGCGCGGCGATGGTGCCCCCCATGGTGGCCGACACCTATAACGATCCCCGGCTGACCGCCCGCCCATTCGAGCCCGCCGTGAAGATGAGCGTGTGGCTGCTCAGGCCCACCCTGATCAGTCCGTCACGGGTCACGCTCGAGATCCGTGATCGTATCAGGCAGGCGCTGGCCAGCTACCACAGTGGGTAGTTTGTTACGGTCTGGAGAAGCGCTTAATCGATAGTTGACTTATCCATTGTGATGTTTGGTATATTAATAATGCCATTTAAGACTCCCTTTTAACTACTTGAATTATCCACCATGATCACTTCCGCCCAAATGCGGGCTGCCCGCGCCCTGCTCGGCGTCGATCAGCGGGTACTGGCTGAGCGTGCCGGCCTTTCACTGCCCACCATCCAGCGCATGGAGGCCAGTGACGGCGTGGTGCGGGGCAATACCGATTCGCTGGTCAAGGTGGTGGAGGCACTGGAGGCCGCCGGTATCGAACTGATCGGTGACGGCATGACCAGCAGTGACGGCGGACGCGGCGTACGCCTGACCAAGCGCAAGGCGACCGGCGCTTGATTGCTGCGGGACCCGACTGACGGTGGCCATCATCCTGGTGTTGATCGTGCTGTTGTTGGCCAGCGCGCCGCTGGCCGCCGTGGCCGGCCGCTGGCCCCACCGCAGCCGCTGGCTGTACGCCAGTAGCGCCGCGTTCTGCCTGGCGCTGCTGCTTGTGGCCAGCGCGCGCCTGCTGGCCGGCGCCCCCGCCGTAACGCTTACGCTGCCGCTGGGTCTGCCCTGGGTGGGGGCCCACTTCCGGCTCGACCCACTGGCTGAGTTCTTCCTGCTGGTGATTAACCTGGGTGGCCTGGGTGCCAGTGTCTACGGTATCGGTTACGGCGAACACGAATCGGCACCCGGGCGGGTGCTGCCGTTCTATCCGGCATTTCTGGCGGCACTCAATCTGGTACTGCTGGCCGCCGACGCGTTCACCTTCCTGGTCGCCTGGGAATTCATGTCGCTGACCTCGTGGGCGCTGGTGATGGCGCATCACCGTGAACCCGGTAATGCCCGCGCCGGCTACGTTTATCTGCTGATGGCCGGCGCCGGGGCGCTGCTGCTGGTGCTGGCGTTCGGCCTGCTGGCCGGCGCCAGCGGTGGTTACAGTTTCGCTGCCATGCGCGCGGCCCGGCTGACGCCCGCAATGACCGCGCTGGTGATGCTGCTTGCGCTGCTGGGAGCCGGCTCCAAAGCCGGCCTGGTGCCGCTGCATGTGTGGCTGCCGCTGGCCCATCCGGCCGCGCCCAGTCATGGCTCAGCGCTCATGAGTGGGGTCATGACCAAGGTCGCGATCTACGCGTTCATCCGCATCGTGTTCGACCTGCTGGGCCCGCCGGCCTGGTGGTGGGGTGCGCTGGTGCTCATCGTCGGCGGCATCAGCGCCGCTCTGGGGCTGCTTTACGCCCTGCTGCAGAACGACCTCAAGCGGCTGCTGGCCTACAGCACGGTCGAGAATATCGGCATCGTGTTCGTCGCTCTCGGCCTGGCACTGGCATTCCAGGCCAACGGTTTCAGCCTGGGGGCGGCGCTGGCGCTGACCGCAGCGCTGTTCCACGTACTCAACCACTCACTGTTCAAAAGCCTGCTGTTCCTCGGCGCCGGTGCCGTGCACAGCGCCACCGGCGAACGCGACATGGACCGCCTGGGCGGACTGATCCAGCGCCTGCCGGTCACCGCTTTCACATTCCTGATCGGGGCGGCGGCGATCGCCGCGCTGCCACCGCTGAACGGGTTCGTCTCGGAATGGCTGACCTTCCAGGCCATCCTGCTGAGCCCGGCGCTGCCCCAATGGGCGCTGAAGCTGGCGGTACCGGCAGTCGGCGCCTTGCTGGCGCTGTCCGCGGCGCTGGCGGCGACCTGTTTCGTCAAGGGCTTCGGGCTCACCTTCCTGAGCCGGCCGCGCACCCCGGCAGCCAGCACGGCTACCGAAGTCAACCGCTGGATGCTGGCCCCCATGCTGGGACTCGTTGTGCTGTGCGTGCTGGCCGGTATCCTGCCCGGCCCGGTCGTCGATGCCCTGGGGCCGGTGGTGCGGCTGCTCAACCATGGCACCGGCCTGCCGCTGCAGACCGGCCAGCACTGGCTGTCGCTGATACCGATCGGCAGTGCCCGCAGTTCCTACAATGGTCTGCTGGTGCTGTTGTTCATGCTGTCCGCCGGCGGCCTCAGCGCCTGGGCGATCCACCGTTGGGCCTCGCGCCGGGTGCGCCGCAGCCCGGCCTGGGACTGCGGCTACCCTGAGCCCAGCCCGCTCACCCAGTACAGCGCCGCCAGCTTTGCCCAGCCGCTGCGGCGGGTGTTTGGCCAGGTGGTGTTCCGGGCACGCGAGACGGTCACCATGCCGGCCCCGGGCGAGCCGGGTCCGGCCCGGTTCGAACTCAGGCTGGTCGATCCGGTATGGGATACGCTGTTTACACCGGTTAGCGGTATCCTCGAGCGGGTCACCCGGCGCCTCAACCAATTGCAGTTTCTGACCATCCGCCAGTATCTGACACTGGTGTTCTGCACCCTGATCATCCTGCTGACGGTACTTGCGGTATGGCAGTAATCGGCGAACTGCTGCTACAGGGCCTGCAGATGAGCCTGGTGCTGGCACTGGCGCCGCTGCTGACCGGGCTGGTGCGTACCCTCAAGGCCCGGCTGCTGCGTCGGCGGGGCCCGTCGCCACTGCAACCTTACCGCGATCTGGCGCGGCTGCTGCGCAAGGAGGTGGTGCTGGCCGACCACGCCTCGTGGCTGTTCCGGGTGATCCCTTATCTGGTGTTCGCCATTACCTGGGTGGCGGCGGCACTGGTACCGACCTTTGCCACCGGGCTGTTGTTCAGCTGGGCCGCCGACATGATCGTGATCGTGGCCCTGCTCGGCAGCGCCCGCTTCTTCCTGGCGCTGGCCGGGCTCGACATCGGCACCAGCTTCGGCGGCATCGGCTCCAGTCGCGAGATGATGATCGCCACGCTGGCCGAACCGGCCATGCTGATGATCGTGTTCACCTTGTCGCTGCAGACCGGGACCACCCAGCTGTCAGCATTCGTGGGCGCCATGCTGGGCGGCAGCATCGGGTTGCGGGTATCGCTGGGACTGGCGCTGATCGCCCTGATCATGGTGGCGCTGGCGGAAAACGGCCGCATTCCGATCGACAATCCGGCGACCCACCTGGAGCTGACCATGGTGCACGAGGCCATGGTGCTGGAATATTCCGGCCGCCACCTGGCGCTGATCGAACTGGCCAGCTCGCTCAAGCTGGTGCTTTATCTGTCATTGCTGGGTTGCGTATTCCTCCCGTGGGGACTGGCGCCGACCGGCAGCGGTGTAATGACGGCGCTGATCGGTATTGCCTGCTGGCTGGGCAAGCTGGCGGCGGGGGGGTGCCTGCTGGCGCTGTTCGAGACCACCATCGCCAAGATGCGGGTGTTCCGGGTCAGCGACTTCCTCGCAGTGGCGCTGATGCTGGGCCTGATGGCCACCCTGCTGCTGTTCGTCTCGCGGAGCCTGTGATGAACAGTCTGACGCTGGATATCGCCCATCTGCTGGCTGCCAGCATGGTTCTGGTGAGTTTCGTGCTGCTCTACCAGGACCGGCTCTCCGCCCTGCTCAACAGCTTTGCCCTGCACGCGCTGGTGCTGGCGCTGGCAGTGGCCTGGCAGGCCTGGATCCAGGCCGAACCGCATCTCTACATCACCGCGGCCATCGCGCTGCTGTTCAAGGCTGTGATCATTCCCACCGCGCTGGGGCGCATTGTGCAGCAGCTCGGCATCCACCGTGAGATCGAGAAGGTGTTCGGGGTCGGCCTGACCCTGCTGGCCGGGGTCGCTCTGGTGGCGCTGGCCATCGTGGTGGTACTGCCGATCACCACAACCGCCAATGCACTGGTGCGCCAGGATCTGGCCTTCGCCCTGGCAGTGGTGCTGCTGGGGCTGCTGATGATGATCACCCGGCGCAATGCGGTCAGTCAGGTGGTCGGCTTCATGTCGCTGGAGAATGGCCTGATCCTGGCCGCCGCCGCCGCGCAGGGCATGCCGCTGGTGGTCGAAATCAGCGTCGCGTTCTCGATCCTGGTGGCGTTTATCGTGATTGGCATCTTTCTGTTCCGCATCCGTGAGCGCTTCGACACCGTCGACCTGGGCGCGCTGGATGCGTTTCGCGGAGAACGCCGGTGATGCCCGCCGGGGGCGTGGCGCTGACCGCGGTGCTGGTGATCCCGGCGACCGCCGCCGCGCTGCTGGCGCTGCTGCCCGGCTACCGGCTCGGCGCCCGGCTCAACGTGGCCGCCTGCGGGCTAAGCTGGCTGGCGGCACTGAGCCTGTTCGCGCTGCGACCGGCGCCCAACCTGTATCTGCTGGTGGACGACTTCAACGTTTATCTGGTCGCTCTCAACACCTTCATCGGGTTCACCACCAGCCTGTTCAGCGCCAGCTACATCGCCCACGAACTGGAGATTGGCCGGCTCACCCCGCGCTACCTGCGGTTCTACCACGCCATGTACCAGATCATGCTGTTCGCCATGAATCTGGCGCTGGTGGCCAACAACATCGGCCTGTTGTGGGTGGCGGTGGAACTGGCCACCCTGTCCACCGTGGTGATGGTCGGCATTTACCGCACCCACGAGGCGCTGGAAGCGGCCTGGAAGTATTTCATCCTCGGCAGCGTCGGCATTGCGCTGGCGCTGTTCGGCACCATTATCGTCTACCTGGCCGCCCAGCCCGTGCTCGGCTCCGGCCTGCCGGCGATGGCCTGGGACCGGCTGCTGGTCCACGCCGGCCGGTTCGATCCGGCGCTGCTCAATCTGGCATTCGTGTTCCTGCTGCTGGGCTATGGCACCAAGGTCGGGCTGGCACCGCTGCACGCCTGGCTGCCGGATGCCCATGCCGAGGGCCCGACACCGATTTCGGCGGTGCTGTCGGGGCTGCTGCTGAATGTGGCACTGTACGCGGTGCTACGCTTCAAGATGCTGCTGACCGCCAATCCCGGCACCATCGACCCGGGTCCACTGATGATAACCATGGGCCTGGTGTCACTGGTATTCGCCGCGCTGATGCTGTACCGGCGGCGCGACATCAAGCGGTTGTTCGGCTATTCCTCGATCGAGCACATGGGCATCATCACCTTTGCCTTCGGCATGGGCGGCCCGCTGGCCAATTTCGCCGGGCTGCTGCACATGACCCTGCACAGCCTGACCAAATCGGCGGTGTTCTTCACCGTCGGTCACATCAGCCAGGCCAAGGGCACCCAGAAAATCGGCGAAATCCGCGGGCTCACCGAATCCCACCCCATCCTGGGCTGGAGTCTGGTGGTGGGCATGGTGGCGCTGGCCGGGCTGCCGCCGCTGGGCATCTTCACCAGCGAGTTTCTGGTGGTCACCTCGACCTTCGCCCGCGCGCCGCTGCTGGCGCTGGTGCTGATCGCAGGCCTGCTGCTGGCGCTGGGCGCTCTGCTGCTCCGGCTGCAGGGCCTGGCCTTTGGCGATCCGAGCGCCAGCAGCGCGCCCAGCCAGGCGTCGTACCTGCCGCTGTTCGCCCACCTGGGACTGGTGCTGATCGCCGGCATCTATCTGCCGGGGCCGCTGGTCGAATGGTTCCGCCACGTGGCGACGCTGCTGGGCTGATGCCATGACCGAACTGCCGGCCCTGAACCAGCTGCTGCGCGACACCAGGGTGCGCGCGAACCATCACCCCTGGCCGCGGCGGCAGGTAACCGCCGCGCACTGGCACGAACTGACCCGCGGCCTGGCACTGCAACGCTGGACTCTGTCAGGCCTGTGGGGCGATGCCGGCAACGTGCATCTGGCATTGCGTGAAGCGTCCACGGGCGACATCGCGGTGACCAGCCTGGCCTGCCCGGACGGATGTTACCCGTCGATCTCGGCCCGGCACCTGCCGGCACTGCGGCTGGAGCGCAGCCTGGCTGATCTTTACGGGCTGGTACCGGTGGGACTGCCCGACCCCCGGCCCTGGCTTGATCACGGCTGCTGGCCAGAGCGGCATCCGCTCAGTGCGAATCCGCAACAGCCGCCGCCGGCCGCGCCCTACCCGTTTCTGCCGGCCGCCGGCGAAGGGCTGCACCAGATTCCGGTCGGCCCGGTGCATGCAGGCATCATCGAACCCGGCCATTTCCGCTTCCACGCCGCCGGCGAAACCGTGGTGCGGCTGGAGCAACGGCTGGGCTATGTGCATCGTGGCGTCGAACAGCGGCTGGGCGCTGCGACCATCGCCCACGGTGCCCGGCTGGCCGGGCGTTTGTCGGGCGACAGTACGGTGGCCTATGCACTGGCCTATAGCCGCGCCGTGGAAGCCGCGCTGGACCTGGCCATGCCCGCCCGGGCGCACTGGCTGCGGGCGTTGATGGCAGAACTGGAACGGCTGGCCAATCACCTGGGCGACATCGGCGCAATCTGCAACGACGCCGCTTTCCCGCTGCTACAGGCTCACTTCGGGTTGCTGCGCGAGCGGGTACTGCAGACCGCCGCCGGCTGCTGGGGCCATCGCCTGATGATGGACCGGGTGGTGCCCGGTGGCGTCGCAGCCGATCTCACCGACGCCGGGCAGGCCCGGCTGACCGCCCTGGTCACTGCCACGGGCGCGGCACTGCCGGAGCTGATCCGGCTTTACGACCAGACCGCGTCGCTGCAGGACCGCACCGTCGGCACCGGGCGAACCGATCCCGCTCTGGTACGCCGCTACGGCGCCGGCGGTTTCATCGGCCGGGCGGCCGGGAGCGATTTCGATACCCGCCGCGAAATCGGCTATCCACCCTACCCCGAACTCGCGTTCGAGGTGCCGGTGCTGACGGCCGGCGACGTCAATGCCCGGGTCTGGATCCGCATCCGCGAGGTCGAACAAAGCCTCAATCTGATCGCTCAGATCCTGGAGCGGCTGCCAGCGGGGCCACATCACATCGCCGTGCCGCCGGTGCCGGCCGACGGCGCCGAAGGCATGGCCCTGGTCGAGGGCTTTCGCGGCGACATTCTGGCCTGGCTGCGACTGACCGGGGACGGCCGCATCGACCGCTGTCACCTGCGTGATCCGTCGTGGTTCCAGTGGCCGCTGCTGGAAGCCGCCATCGACGGCAACATCGTGGCCGACTTCCCGCTGTGCAACAAATCCTTCAACTGCTGCTATGCCGGTGTCGATTTATAGGTCCTGGGTAATATTATGCGCCGCCGACTGCTGAAGAACCTGCTGCAAGGCCCGGCGACCGTCGCACCGCCGGCGGTGGCCGACGAAACGCTGGCCGGACTGGCGAACCGGGTCGACCGGCTGGCCCGGCGCCGGCTGGGTCGCAGTCTGGCCCTGCGGGTGGTCGACGCCGGCTCCTGCAATGGCTGCGAGCTGGAGCTGCAGGCGCTCAGCAACGCCGTCTACGATCTCGAGCGGTTCGGCCTGCATGTGGTCGCTTCGCCACGCCACGCCGACGTACTGCTGGTCACCGGTCCGGTCACCCGCAACATGGGCGCGGCGCTGGAACGCACCTGGCAGGCCACGCCGGCGCCGAAATGGCTGGTGGCAGTGGGCGATTGCGCGGTCGACGGCGGCCTGTTCGGCGGCGGCTACGCCTGTTTGAATGGGGTCGACGAGGTGCTGCCGGTGGATTTACGCATCCCCGGCTGCCCGCCCGAACCGCTGCAACTGCTGCAGGGCTTGCTGGCGCTGCTGGCGATGCAGGCCGGTCAGGCCACGTCGGGCACGTGATGAAACCGGCAACGGCGGGCCGTGGTACCCCGTGATCACGAAACGGCGGCTTGCGAGGGCCGAACCGGAGCCGTGCCGGCAGCCAGCTCCTCGCGGGGGTTCTTGGGGTAATAGCGCTGGGGGAGGCGCTCGATGTGGGGAAAGGACTTGGTGTCCTTGTAAGGCATTTTCATGTAACCCGAGAGACCCAGGCCACGGATGCTCGGCACCGCCGCCAGGATAGCGTCCAGGCAGTGGACGAACGCGCGCTCGCGGGACGGATCCAGCAGCCGGTAGTAACTGTGGATCTTGAGATGCCGGGGCAGGCTTTCGAAGATGATCAGGCCGGTATGGTGGATGGTGTTGAGCTGTTTCAGGGCATCGATGATGGCCGCCGGCAGTTGCAGAAACTCCTCCGGGTCGGGGCCGTCCTCGAAGTAGGAATGCACCCGGCTCTCGTCCTCCAGCTCCGGCGCGGCGCTGACTTCAAACGGGAGCACCATCGCAGGCCCGGGAACGAACGGCTGCCGGGGTCCCTCCCGATCAATGTGCAAGGTGTCGCGGGCGTTGAACAGGCAGCTCTTGAAGATGCCCTGCCGGTGGATCGCCCGGGCCAGGTTCACCATGTTGTTGACCGCTGCCACGAATGACGGCTTCAGCGACGCATCGTGCAGATTGAGGCTGGTATCGAAGTAGACGCCATCGGTTTCCCAGCGCACCGCCAGCCCCCCCACGACGGGGAATTTACCCAACCGGCTGACCGCCGCCAGAAACGCCTTTTCAGTGTCCCCCATACCCTGCATGAAATTCTTGTAGTAGCGGTCGAGCTGCACATCATTGACATCCCGCAATACATCCTGGGCGCCCTCTTCCCGCAGGAACGACTTGCGGGAACTGTAAACCACGGTGTCGATCTCGTTCCGGCTGGGCCGCACCCAGACCGGGACCAGAGACTGTTCGGGCGGCCGCGCCAGATCAATGATCACGGTCCGGCCCAGGCGTGGCATCTCGGCCAGAAAATAGTCGCCCGCCCTGGCCCGCAACGCCGGATCGGCATCCAGCATAGCGTCGAGCACCCGGGCAAACTCCAGCGGCAGACCCAGCGCGGTGGCCGGTATCGCCCGATAGCCGAAGCGGCAGGACTGGGCGGAGGCCAGGGCATAGAGCGTGGCTGCGACACCCTGCTCATCGAACCGCGGCGACGACAGGCTACCGTTCAGTTGCTCGTCACCAATGAAGTAGACATCACCCAGCCGGGCGTTGCTGTTCTGCAGGTCGTCGGACATCAGTTCCATGACGTTGGTGGAAATGTGCTGATGATTCGCATCCAGTTGCGCAAACACTGCCGAACCCCAGTCGATCAACGCGATGCGCTCCCGTCCGGCATCGAACACCAGGTTGGACGGTTTGATATCGCCGTGGACGATCGGCTTCCCGGATGGGCCGCCGCCGGCTCGCAGACCGCGCAATATGTGGGCAAGCTGGGTCGCGATCCGGAGGATGATCCGGGGTCCGAGGCGTCCCTCCCGCAGGGAGAACCGCTCCAGGTTCATGCCAGGGGCGCGTTCCATGACGAGAATTGACTGCCGGCGGATTCGTTCGAAGGCGATCAGGCGGGGCACATGGGGGTGATCAACCTGACCCAGCATATATGCCTCCTCCTCCAGCCGATCCTGCAGGTGCTGAGGCAGTGTGATGCGGGAGAACTTGAAAACGTAATGGGCGTCATTTGGCGCGATACCGGCAAACACGAACCCATAGGCGCCCCGGCCAATCAGCTCGATGGCCCGGTAGCCCAGTTGCTCGAGCTGCTGCTGGCACAGTGCAACCCAGTCCTTGAGCTTTTTGGCGTCATTATGGCTGAGCAGGTAGACCGACTGCTCTTCGGGAATGTAGAACTGCTGGATCAGCGCCTGAGTCATGTCCCTGCGGCGTCCACCGGTCAGCAAAGATTCAGCAGCATCGACGCCGGCTGCTGCAGATAATCCCGCCAGAGGTTGCTGAACCGGGCCATGGTACCGCCGTCGATGATGCGATGGTCGCCGGCCCAGCTGATAGGCATGATGCTGCGTGCCACCACGGCCCCACTGTCATCGAATTTCGGCACCTTTTGGGTCCGCCCCAGTGCCACAATGGCCACCTCCGGCTTGCTGATGATCGGCGCCGCGTAAGTGCCGCCCAGCGCCCCGATGTTGGAGATGCTGATCGTTCCGCCGCGCAGATCGTCCTGCTGGACCCGGCCCTCGCGCGCATCCCCGGCCAGCCGCGCCACCTCCCGGGCAATGTCCAGGATGGTGAGCCGCTCGACCTGCTTGACGTTGGGGACGATCAGACCGGCGGGGGTATCCACCGCCATGCCAATATTGCAGTGCGGCTGGTAGCGAATCTCGGTGCAGTCCGCATCCACCTGACTGTTCAGCAGCGGATAAGCCTGCACGGCCAGGGCTATCGCCTTCATGATGAACGGCATCAGGGTCAGGCGCACGCCCTGTTTCCCGGCCAGCGGTCTGAGTTCTTCGCGTAGCGCCAGAAGCGCCGTGACGTCGATCTCGTCGCCGTAGTTGAAATGCGGGATGGTGGCCGCCGCCTCCGCCATCCGCCGGGCCATGACCGCCCGCACCCCGCGGATGGGCTCGATCCGCACCGCGTCCTCAGGCGCGCGCGTGCCCACCGGTTCCGCAGGCTGGCCGGACTGGCGCTGGCGGAAGCGGGTGACGTCCTCTTTTAATACCCGCCCATTCTTACCGGTTGCCGGGATCTCATTGAGATCCAGCGACAGCTCACGGGCCATGCGCCGGACCGCGGGACTGGCCGGGATCGGGTGGCGGCTGGCAGCCGACTGACCACTGACCGCTTCCGGCACCTGCCGTTCGCTGCCTTGTGCAGCGACGTGCGCGGGCGCCGCAGTCGCCGGGACTGCGGCGCCCGCACCAGGCGGGTCTGCGCCGGCCGGCTTTTCCTGTTCGCCGGGCGACGCCACACTTTCGCCGGCGGAGTCCTGTTCCACGGCAAACAGAGGCTCATGAACCCTGGCGGTGTCGCCTTCCTTATAGTACAACCGCCTGACCCGGCCACCGTGGGGCGCGGGAATCTCCACCAGTGCCTTATCGGTCATGACCTCGGCCACCGGCTGATCCTCCGTAATCACATCGCCCTCGTGGACCAGCCATTTGACCAGTTCGCACTCGACAATACCTTCGCCGATATCCGGCAGAATGAAATCCTTGATCATCGCGCGGCCCCCTAGAACTGAATGCTGTCTTTGATCGCCTCGAACACCTTGAGGTGATCCGGCATGTATTCCTTCTCCAGTGCCAGCGGGAAAGGGGTGTCGAGCCCGGTCACCCGGACGATGGGCGATTCCAGGTAGAGGAAGCAGCGTTGCTGGATGGTGGCGGCGATCTCGGCCCCGAATCCGCCAGTCAGCGGCGCCTCGTGGGAGACGATTAGCCGGCCCGTTTTGAGGACCGATTCGGCCACGCTGTCGACATCCCATGGCAGGACCGTGCGGAGATCGATGACCTCACAGGATATGCCGTCCTGTTCGGCCATCTCGGCGGCCTTTTCGACGTATTCCATCTGCGCCCCCCAGGCCACCAGGGTGATATCGTCGCCTTCCTTGACCCGTTCCGCCTGTCCCAGCGGCAGTTCATAGTCGTCCTCCGGAACCTCGCCCACGGCTGCCCGGTACAACCGCTTGGGTTCAAAGAACAGTACCGGGTCGGCGTCGCGAATCGCCGCCAGCAGCAACCCCTTGGCCTGATAGGGATTACGGGGCACTACGATCTTGAGGCCCGGGGTGTGCGCGAAATACGCTTCCGGCGACTGGGAGTGGTAATGGCCACCGGCAATGCCGCCACCGTAAGGGGTGCGGATGGTGAGCGCGCCCACGTTGAACAGGTTGCCGGAGCGGTAGCGGTATTTGGCCGTCTCGTTGACGATCTGGTCGAAGCCCGGAAATATGTAGTCGGCGAACTGGATTTCGGCCACCGCGACATGACCCTGCGCGGCCAGCCCATTGGCAAACCCGATAATGCCCTGCTCGGTCAGCGGCGTGTTGAAGCAGCGGGCTTTACCATAGCGCTCCTGGAGATGGCTGGTCGCCCGGAACACCCCACCGAAAACACCGACATCCTCGCCGAAGCAGACCACTTTTTCGTTGCTGGCCATGGCGGTATCGAGTGCGTTGTTGACCGCCTGCAACAGATTCATCTTAGCCACCGTTGGCCCTCCCGGCGGTCTTGGGATACGCGTCTGGATACTTGCGGATATGGGCTTGCAACCGCTGCAACTGGTGTTGCAGCTTAGCCGGAACCTGTTCGTAGACATCGGTGACCAGCGTATCCAGCGGCGGTGCCGGACGCTTCTCGGCCTGTTTCATGGCCTCCAGGACCGTGCGCCGCAGCGTGTCCAGCTCCGCTTTTTCCTGTTCCTCAGTCCACCAATCCCGCTTGAACAGCCAGTTACGCATGCGCGCCAGTGGATCCCTGGCGCGCCAGATCTCCTCTTCTTTGCGGCTGCGGTAGCCGGACGGATCATCCGACGAGGAGTGCGCGGCCAGGCGGTAGGTCATGGCCTCAATCAACGCCGGCTGACTTTCCTCGACCACCAGCCGTCGTGCCTCCCGGGTGGCCTGGTAGACCGCCAGCACATCATTGCCATCCACCCGAATGGCATGCATGCCGTAGCCCAATGCCCGCGGCGCGATGCCATCGCCGGCAAACTGTTCACTCACCGGTGTGGAGATGGCGTAACCATTGTTGCGGCACAGGAAAATCACCGGGACTTTGCGCACCGCAGCGATATTGAGCGCCGCATGGAAATCCCCTTCGGAAGCCGCGCCCTCGCCAAAAATGGCGACACTGCAGAGACCGTCACCGTCGAGCTTCTGGCCATAAGCATAGCCCACCGCCTGCGGAATCTGGGTCGCCAATGGCGAGGATATGGTCATGTAGTGCAGCTTGGCTGAACCGTAGTGAACGGGCATCTGGCGGCCCTTGCCATAGTCCAGCTCGTTGCCGAACAACTGGTTCATGAATTCGTCGACGCTGAAGCCGCGATAGGCCAGTGCGCCCTGCTCGCGGTATTGGGCCATGATCATGTCGGCATCGTTCAGGGCGGCCGTGAAGGCCACGATGGCGCCCTCCTCGCCGGTCGACTGCATGTAGAAACTGAGGCGGCCCTGGCGCTGCGCGGCCAGCATGCGTTCGTCGAGCACGCGGGTGAACAGCATGGCACGGTAGATGCGCAGGGCCTGATCCTGATCCAGCTCCGGCAGGCGCGCACCCTTGTAAGTCGTGCCATCCTGCTTCAGCAGCTGGTAGATCGGAATCCTGAGTTCATCACCACGCAGGAATTTCGCCGAGTGCACGACCCGGTGTTTATCCAACGGCTTTGCGGTAGCCATAACGTCCTCTCCCGGGGATGGTAGGCTCGAGGATCCATGTCCCTTTTTGGGGGCCACATGAGCTCAATGCAGACGACAATTCACCTGGTCGATAATAGCGACAAAAAGGAACCACGCAAACGCAAGCTTCGCCACGCACGCCTCGCTATTGTGGTGAGACCGGGCAGACCGCCGCTGGTGCCGGAGCGGACCGGGAAAGTGCATGCCAAAACCCGTCAAAGGCGTGGCGCGTTGTGCGCCGCGAGGCCACGGCCAACGATTCGGCGGAGCAAACGACGGGTGGCTGGGCACAGCTCTGTTTCAGCGCAAGCACCGCGCATGGAACTCAAACAACACGCTCCACCCCGAGCTCGGTACTGTTACCGCCACAAAGCAGTGATCTTGCCGACCGTAGTGGCAGATAACAGGATGGGTGGCATGAAGTGGTAGTGCCCCCTGACCGTGATCTGAATTCTGTCGCGGGCTGGCACGTTGCCCGGATCAGCACTCGGGAAACCATTGAACACGTCATCCGGGGTGTGATCGCTGTTGTCCAGACCGCAACCGTGAATCAGCTCGTGAAAGGCAATGACCTTCAGCACCCCGGATCCCGTAGGCCGCTGCCCACGGGGTGTGTTGATCAGCGGCTGACTCGGGAGAAACATGAACGCCTTCTCGATCGGGCCGCCCTGATGGCTGACTAACAGTGTACTCCCGTGCAGCGCCCGACCGTTGACGGTGGTCCGGTGACTGCCTGCATAATTGAACGTCACCACACCGTTGGCAGTGGCGATGGTAATGTCGGCGCCGCCGGTGTCGGTCGACGCCTGATCGGTCGGCACGTAAGTGACACCCAGCATATGCTGCTGCGACAACGCATTGAACTCGCGCACCGCCTCACCGATCGCCGTAGCCCACGGGCCGGTTACCGCGTTCAGATAGTAGGTCAGCTGGTGGGTCGCTTTAACGCTGTCAGTCCATGTATTGGCCATAGTCCCTGCCCCTTGTCCGCCCGCCTGACACTGCCCGTAGCACGCGCTATTACAAGCATAGTCAATTATGGCCGGATCGTGCAGCTACCCCAGGATAGACTCGACGAGCGCGGCCGCCGCTTCAGTCAAACCCGAATACACCGCACCGCCTGCAGGCCGTCACTGCGACAATACCGTAGTGCGCTGCCTATTCATCCGGCACATAAATGTTGAACCCGTGCAATACCCGGTGAAATACCGGGGCCAGGATTACCGAAACCACCACGACAAAAACGATGCCGCCAACCAACGCATAAGCAATCTCGAAGAGCTTGCCGTTCACTGAGTGCATCGGCTGAATGGGACCGTTTCCGGTGATCACCATGGCTGCGTTCAACGTGGCATCCGTCCACCCAAGACGTTCGAAATGATGGTAACCGACAGCACCCAGAGCTACCGCAAGCGCGTCCAGTGCCAGCGCAGCAGCCAGAAATTGCAGCATCCGCAGTCCGAAGCGGTGCCACGACAGCAACGGCTGGTGGCGTTTCTCGAATTGACTCCAGGCGCCGAGACGACGCCAGGTATCCTGCTTCATCCACACCTCCGGTCTACCCTTTCCGCGCTTCGATGAAACCCTATTTGCCAAGGCCCGCGAGCGGGTCAGTCAAACTTACGTGAATCCCGGAAACAAATGTAGTGCCAACCGGGGCAGCAGAAAATCCGTCCGCGGCCTATTCAAGGCAGTTGCCACCTCACTGGGTAGCCCGAGACTGGCGGCCCGCCGCCCCCGGCTGACTGCAGAGGAATGCCGAAGGCTCGGCAGTCATCACCGATGGAACGGATATGCGAAAATGGCGCTACAGGTGTCTCTGATAAGACATCGCGAGTTCCGACCGGACCGTCGCGGCGGTCCGATTCCAGCGTTTTCAAAGGCGGACAATGCCATGATTCTCTACTATGCTCCCGGTACCTGCGCCCTGGCTTCTCACATCACCCTGGAACAGACCGGCGCCGATTACGAGGCGCGGCGGATCGATTTCCCGGCAGGGGAACAGCGTTCCCCCGAGTATCTGGCGGTGAACCCCAAGGGGCGCGTACCGGCGCTGGTTACCTCCGAGGGTGTGGTGACCGAAACACCGGCGATCCTCGCCTACATCAGCCAGATCCACCCGGAAGCGAACCTCGCGCCAATAAATGACCCCTTCCGGTTCGCGCAGGTACAGGCGTTCAACAGCTATCTATGCGCCACGGTGCACGTGGCCCATGCCCATGGCCGGCGGGGTTCCCGTTGGGCCGACGACCCGGTGGCCATCGAGGCCATGAAGCGGAAAGTGCCGGAGTCGGTTGCAGAGTGTTTCGAACTAATCGAGCAGCAGATGTTGCACAGCCCCTGGGTGATGGGCGCCGACTACACGGTATGCGACCCCTATTTATTCACCGTATCGCAATGGCTGGAGGGCGACGGTATCGACATCCGGCGTTTCCCCAAAGTCGCCGACCATCGCAACCGCATGTCCGGGATCCCGGCGGTGCAGCAAGTGCTCGTCGCCCACCAGGCGACCACGGGTAGCTCAGCGAACAGGATGAACCGCGCCGGAAATGTCGCAGACCCGTGAGCGTGAGTCACGCCGTGCAGCCACGACGAGTTGCTCGAGCTGGCCGCGGCCCACAATTTGTACGCCTGGTTCCTCCTCCAGTTGCCGGATGCGTCCCGACAGCATGGCCTGCGTCACATTGCAAGGCGCCGCAGCCCGCGTGAAATGCTGCTACCGGGCGAGAGCGGCAAGATACTATAGTTGTCTGATCTCCATAACAGCAACGCATTAGCCTGATGGGGCACAACAGAACGTCCAGCTCAATTATCGACCCCCCGCAACAGCTACCGTATACGACAGCCTATCGATTTCTTGCATGACGCCTTGCGGCGTCGTGTCCTCTGCTTCCCGACCGTCCCGACACGGGGTGGCTCGCCGGCAGCACGTCCATATAGCGGTTAATACCCGTTTGCTCTGATAGCACAAGCTCCGCAATCCTCAGAGACCTTTCACCCATATGGGTGATATGCCACGCGCGTATGGGTAACTGATGTATTGCAAATCGGGTGATTCGCGCTGCCTTCCCTACGGTCTACGATCGCTACAAACCTTTCCCTTTTATATTTTTCGAAGGCAGCCCGTGACCCGACTCAGAAACTTCGTCACGCTTGTGCTCAGCAAATGTCTACTCGCGAGCATAACAATGCCATCTGACCTTAAGCCTTTTAACGTCCGATTCGATTCAGCTTATTTTAGTCAGGACACAATACCGTGTCTCTGACCTGCTGTAACAACGGCGATAACAATAACGACAGCCGTTTCTCCCGTCAAAAGTACGCTTGAGGAGTACTGAAAAATGCCTAAAACGATATTCGAAGTTGATCTTTCCAAGGCACCGGAAGACGCCAAACAAAAGCCGCACAATCGTTGGCATCCCGACATACCCATGATCGAATGGGTAAAACCCGGGGATGAGTTTCGTGTTGAATGCTATGACTGGACCGGTGGGCAAATCGAGAACAATGATTCTGCCAACGACGTTCGGGATGTCGATCTAACGAAAGTACACTATCTAAGCGGCCCATTTGGCGTCGAAGGCGCTGAGCCCGGCGACCTTCTTGTCGTTGACTTGCTGGATATCGGCGCGTTGCCGAATTCCGAATGGGGTTTTACCGGCCTTTTCTCACGTGAAAACGGTGGTGGATTTCTAACCGAGCATTATCCCGCGGCCGGCAAGGCCTGCTGGGACTTCCATGGGATTTACACCAGTACCCGGCACGTTCCAAATGTTGAGTTTCCTGGCATTACGCACCCCGGCCTTATAGGCACACTCCCTTCAAAAGAACTTCTCGCCGAGTGGAATCGCCGTGAGGGTGCACTGGTCGCGAAAGATCCCAACCGGGTCCCGCCTCTTGCCGCTTTGCCCGACGGTAGCACAGCACTAATGGGCAACATGCAAGGGGCGGCCGCCAAAGCAGCGGGCGCCGAAGGCGCCCGCACGGTGCCACCACGTGAACACGGGGGCAACTGCGATATCAAGAACCTCTCCCGGGGTTCACGTATCTATTTCCCGGTCTTCGTAAAAGGCGGCGGCCTGTCGATGGGAGACATACATTTCTCCCAGGGGGATGGGGAAATCACCTTCTGCGGCGCAATCGAGATGGCCGGATGGATCGATATTCGGGTCAATCTCATAAAAGGCGGCATGAAGAAATACGGGATACAAAATAATCCTGTTTTCAAAACGGGTCCCGTCGAGCCCAAGTTCTCCAACTATCTCGTATTCGAAGGCATATCGGTTCATGAAACCACCGGGCAACAGCATTATCTCGACGCGCACATCGCCTACCGTCGTGCTTGCTTGAACGCCATCGATTACCTGAAGAAATTCGGGTACTCAGGAGAACAGGCATACATCATTCTCGGTACCGCACCAGTAGAGGGAAGAATCAGCGGTATTGTGGACATACCGAATTGTTGTTGCACCCTCTATGTGCCTGCAGAAATTTTCGATATGGACATTTTACCGAACAGCGATGGGCCTGGAAAGCCGACGCCGTTAGGAAACATTGCCCTCGCTTCCTGACGGTATCACCGCGTGTTAGCCGCGGACTCAGCTCGTAGTCCGCGGCCTTTTGTCCTTGACAATCATATTGCAATAACTAGCATTTTTGGGAGAGCGCCACCATGCTACTAGGACTTAATCTTCTGTGGGTTGGGGCAGTCTTGTTTCTAAACGGCTTATGGCTAATCGGAAAAATTGGTGATAACGAAATTGCGATTATTGATATTTTTGTCGGCGGTTTAACGCTCATCGTATCTTTGGATATCGCTTTGGGTTCAGGCGCCACAGCCGGATCCATACAAGCCGGTGCCTTCACGCTCCTCTTTACATTTACCTATCTTTGGGTTGCCTTCAACCGTTACAGCGGAGCCGACGGTAGAGGATTAGGTTGGTACAGCCTGTTCGTCTCGATAACGGTAATCCCTATTGCAATCAGTACCTTTCAGAGCGCAACGACCGTCTGGGGGGTTTGGTTCGGGTTATGCTGGGTATCATGGTGCATTCTTTGGTTTATGTATTTTGCCTTGCTAGCGCTCGGGAAACCGATAGCCAGGGCAACGGGTTGGGCCACTCTATTAATGGGCATTTATACCGGATGGATACCGGGATACCTGCTGCTTAAGGGTGTGCTCCATTGACCTCATCAAAAGATATCAGACCTTATCCAGTAGCAACGACTTGAGGTAACCATCATGCCGCTATATGATTATCGATGCCATGAATGTGGCGTATTCGAGGCTTGGGCCAAGATGGCAAACAGTGCTGATGCAGCGGATTGTCCCACCTGCGGGCAGGCTGCGGAGCGGCTTGTGACTGCACCCATGGTTCCCACGCTGACACCAACGTTAAGGGATGCCTATAGCAGAAACGAACGGAGTGCCCATGAGCCCCGCATGGTGTCTGGCTCAGCGTTTCATTCCCAAGCTCAGGATCACACCCACGGCCATCACAAGCACAGGCACCACAAGAAACGACCCTGGATGATCGGCCACTGATTAACAGACCGTCGCTTATTAAGGTTTGACAGATGTCCAGCTTATTGCTTCTCTCAGTCGCTCTGGGCGGCTCCGTAGGTGCTGTTGCCCGCTATCTGATCTCTTTGGGTGTCAACACGGCTACAGGAGCCATTTTTCCTTTTGGAACGTTGACGGTAAATGTTACCGGCTCGTTTCTGATCGGTTTTTTGAGCATGTATTTTGAGTCCGCCAGTTGGGCATCACCCAACATTACAGCCGGCGTATTGACCGGCACCCTAGGCGCTTTGACAACCTTCTCCACATTTTCCATGGAAACATTCCGTCTGCTCGAGTCCAATGGTGTTTACTCTTTCCTTAGCAACATAACACTTAATGTGATATTGTGTCTGATCGCCGTATGGATCGGCGTAGTTGTTGGGAGGTTAATTTAATGAAATTAGCTCGCGTTTATGTGACGGAAGGACGACATCAGCATAAGAAACTCATGAAGAGGCTACACGATGACGAGAAGGTCAAAGGCGTCAGCATGTTCAGAGCGATAAGCGGTTTCGGTAGAAACGGTCATATACATTCGAGCGACTTGTTAACGTTATCCTTTGACTTGCCGATCGTCGTTGAATTTTTCGACGAAGATGAAAAAATTGATAAGATTGTAAATGATTTAAAAGATATTGTACCCACTGGCCATACCGTCGTTTTCAATGTGGACGTGATTTGAACGGTATTAGATCCCGCGTAACCAGCGTGGAGTGAGTGCGAATTTGCCGCTGAGCCAGGCTTTTTGTTGCTGCGGCTACGGGCCTCGCTTGAAATGACATCGCTCCGTACCGCTCTATCGGGTTTCGCTTTGTCAGCGCAGCCTGTCAACGACGCTTCGCGCGGGACTGTCTTAGCTAATAATCATCCCAGATACTCTGTACACGTCTGCGCATGAAGATGCACGAGCTCCATTTGGCTATGGGTCTCGGTTTTCTGGAAGATCTGTTTCAAGTGGCTGCGCGCGGTATTGTCAGAAATCCCGAGACGTTCGGCTGCACGTATCATGCTGAACCCCGCCAGCAAAAGGCTGATCAGCCTCGCCTGTGCGCGCGTCAAGTTATACACCTGAGCGAATGAACAATATTCGACCTCATGGAACACATCCGCGTGTTTTACCACTAAAGCGACAACTTTTTGATAGTCGCCTACTTCTGCGGAAAATACATCGCCCGCAGGTCGAACTGAGACGATCAGCGGTCGTGCACCAGACCCACGGGAAAGCTGGATAACCTTTACCACATCACCAGCGCCGCCGTGAGCGCCGTTACCTTTAAACACCTGGTCTATGGCTTCACGTAATATTCTGTTCTCGAAATGGCTCTTTGCAGCTATTCGACTACCCTGGCGCCTGAGACCATCCTCATCATTTAACAGCGCCGTCGCCTTACGGCTGGCGAAGCACAATCTGGCATCATACTCCACGAGAAATATGGCCGGCGCGCAGTCATCCACAACCGCGCGCAGGATGTCGTTGAAACTGTTCGTATAAAGCAGCGCCCAGTGGTGTTCAATCGCTGGTATCAAATGACCAACAATTGACTTAAATGTCTCGCGGTCAGATTGGTTAAACCGCTCTTCATCTCGATCACGATAAACTGTGGTATAGACGGTCCTTGAATCACTCCGTATTAGGACGCCACAAAGCCGGTGATATAGACCATATTTCCTGAGAAACTCCAAATAGAAATCGGTCCCGGCGAAATCCTTTTCCCGCAGCAGTTCATCACTGCTCATGACACGCCCGATCTGATACTCACGACTTGCGATAAACCATGGATTGCGCACGGCATGCCTTTCGGCGTACTCTCGACAAAACGCTCTGTTTTCCGGCGTCACCATCAATTTGTGGCCTTTACCGGACTGAAAGTCATATCGGCCTATTGCCGCCACACGAGCTTGCAGCAACTCACGTATGCCTTCGAGCACCCTGCCCCAAGCAGCCGAATTTCCGGGTGACGCGTGGATATCGGCGATAACGCGTTGTAGGTCTGCCTGCGCCGGCGTTTTCATCACAGCGTCGCTAGCGGCTGACGACAACAGTCAGGCAACCAAACTGCCGAACCGTTCACGGTTACTTCACCTCCTCGATGGGATCCTGCCGCTGCCGCAGTGGCCTTGGCCCCCCGTGTGGTGGTTTCGTTATACAGCCCGTCAGCCGACCAGAGCTTCAGGGTCAGCGTGCCACTTAGGCTCCTTATACCACTCCGTGCTGCGTGTTACTAATCGAGCCTTATGAGCGCGAACCCGGAAACGACCGCTGGATCTGCAGCAACCGCTGACGATGCGCCAGAGAGCCACGCCGATCGCCCGTTCCGCAACCCGTTCGCCGGAATCCGGTTCAAGCGCACCTACCAGGCTTGGGTCGCAAACGAAACCATGGAGGACTATGCGTTACGTTATGCGGCCAAGGAATACCGAAAATGGCCTGCTTTCCTCATAGCAAACACAGCATTGGGCGGCATTTCGTTTCTCGCACTTGAAGCCATAGGCGGTGCGATAACGCTGACTTATGGGTTTCAAAACGCCGCTGCCGCAACGCTCGCCGTTTCAATACTTATATTTATAACCAATCTGCCAATATCCTATTACGCGAGCCGTTTTAATATTGATATCGACCTGCTCACCAGGGGCGCAGGCTTCGGATATATCGGCTCGACCATCACTTCCTTAATTTATGCATCGTTCTCTTATATATTTTTTGCCCTTGAAGCGGCAATCATGGCACAAGCCTTATCGGCATACTTTAATCTACCCATTACGCTCGGCTACCTCTTTTCATCGCTTATAATAATACCCTTAGTATTTTTCGGAGTAACCCTGATAACACGATTACAGCTCTGGACACACCCTCCCTGGCTAATACTCTTTTTCCTGCCTTTCTTTTTTATATTCAAAACCGACCCATCGATTCTTACAAAATGGGCACATTTTCAAGGCAGCTCGCCTAACGGTGAGCATTTCAACTGGCTCGCGTTTGGTGCTGCAACCGGTATACTTTTTTCCCTTGTCCCACAAATCGGTGAACAGGTCGATTATCTACGTTTTCTGCCAGAGAGGACTACCAACAACAAACGTCAGTGGTGGCTTGCAATGGTCCTTGCGGGACCAGGATGGATTATCATTGGCAGCTTGAAAATAATGGCAGGAAGCCTGCTCGCGTTTATTGCGGTAGCTGCGGGTGGCGATTATCAGCGTGCCAAGGAACCGGTACAGATGTTCATTAACGCGTATGGATATGTTTTCTCGAATCCACACTCGGCCCTCGCGTTAGCCACGGCTTTCGTTGTTCTGTCACAGATAAAAATCAACGTAACAAACGCGTACGCGGGTTCCCTCGCCTGGTCAAACTTCTTCTCACGCCTGGCGCACTATCATCCCGGTCGTGTCGTTTGGCTTATATTTAACGTCTTCATTGCATTGCTTTTAATGTTGTTGGGTATATTTCAAACGCTGGAAGCGGTCTTGACCGTGTATTCCATCGTTGCCGTTGCCTGGATTGGCGCGCTCGTGGCCGACTTACTGATTTTGAAACCGCTGGGTCTCAGTCCACCTTTTATTGAGTTCAAGAGGAGCTACCTGCCGAACTTCAACCCCGTTGGATGCGGCGCCATGCTGATTGCCTCGACGCTAGCCATAGCCGCCTACGCCGGCGCTTTCGGTGTCGCACTATCGGTCTATTCCGCTTTCCTGTCTTTAGCAATCGCGTTCACTTGTGCGGTCATGATCGGGTTGCTTACCCGTGGTCGCTACTATCTTGCCAGACCCAATACGTTGCGAGAGGCGGACAATCTGCCGACAACGATCCGCTGCTGTGTCTGTGAACAGTTTTACGAGACTCCGGATATCGCCGACTGCCCCTTCTACGAAGGTCCCATATGTTCCTTATGTTGCAGCCTCGACAATCACTGCCATGATATCTGTAAAAGGCGACCTCATTCTGTTCACCGGTATCTCATTAAGACACCCTCTTTGATACAACCGGTCTTTCAACCCAACGTCCTTCGACGCGTGAGCTGGTTCTTTGTATCCTTTAGTATCACCGCACTCACCGTCGGGGTGTTTTTCCTGCTTGCCTACCGACTCATCGAACTCGACCCAGGTACCGCAACGCTCGGTCTCGACGTGATATTTCTGCGCCTATACCTTGGCGCGCTCGTTCTGATCACTGTGGGCGCGGTGTGGATTACCCTGTCTCATGAAAGTAGAGAATTAGCAGAGCGCGAACTCATTAACGCGCTACATCATCTTGAGCTAACCCGCCAAGAGCTTGTTCAGTCAGAAAAGCTCGCTGCGCTCGGCCGGTTGGTCGCAGGGGTCGCTCATGAAGTCAACACGCCCGTGGGCATAATCGTCACAGCGGCATCCTATCTGCGCGACTCGACCTTGAATTTTAAAGCAAAAGCGACGTCCCAGGCGCTGAGCCCCGGTGATTTGGCGCGCTACCTCAAGGATGCCGACGAATCCACCAAGTTGATGTTATCCAACGCAAACCGTACCGCGGCGCTAATACAAAGCTTCAAGCGCCTCGCGGTGGACCAGGTCAGTGAAGAGTATCGCGCCTTCAATGTCAAAGATTACATTCAGGAACTCCTAGACAGTATAAAGCCCAAGCTGAAGCACAGAAACATCGATGTGTCCATTCAATGCCCACCCGATTTGACCCTCGTAAGTTATCCCGGGCCTCTCTCACAGGTTTTAACAAATCTCTTGTTGAACAGTCTCAATCATGCCTATGACAGTAGCGTGAAAGGGCATATTACAATTACCGTTACTCAAATACCGTCTGGCGACAAAGTACTTATTCAATACTCTGATGATGGCAAAGGTATCCCTAAAGAACTCCAGGGTAAAATATTTGAACCATTCTTTACCACCGCCCGCAACACGGGCGGCATGGGTCTGGGCTTGCACTTGGTTTATAATCTAGTGGCAAACCGCCTGGCAGGTGCTATCAGCGTTCGCAGTAAGTGCGGAGAAGGAACGACATTCGATATTGTCATCCCAAGAGAGCTGAGTCACCGGAGCAGTGACGATGTTAATCCGTAGTATACCGAGAGCTCTGGAATTACAATGAATACCCTAACACACGATTTCGCAACGAAAGATCGCGAGTGCTGGGTCGTTCTGGTCGTAGACGACGAACCCGACATCCATCATGTAACAAGAATGTTGCTGGCGGATACGGTATTTAGCGGCAAACGTATCGAGCTTTGTAGTGCACATTCAGCATCTGAGGCTCGGGCGTTCCTGACTCAAAACAGTAATACCGCGCTGATACTGCTTGATGTGGTGATGGAGTCGGATCATGCTGGGCTTGAACTGATAGACTATATCCGGCGCGAACTCGGCAATAATGACACGCAAATCGTCTTGCGTACCGGCCAACCGGGACAAGCACCCGAGCAGAAAGTGATTCGTGACTACCAGATCAACGGGTACTTTTTAAAGACTGAAATAACGGCAAAGAAGCTTAATTCCATAATTATTTCATCACTGCGAGCCTATCAATATATTAAGGCACTCAAAAGCCACCACCTCAATAAAGATCACACCTCACCTCATCTGACGTTCCACGAGCCAGTCAACCAAGAGCCTTCTTCAGACGGTACTGTTCGTGCTGCTCCGCCCCTTCATATCCAACCCAGGATCAGGATGCTCGATGGCACTCTGAGCAGTCTGGTCGTAATCCCCAAGCAGCGCTACAGCAACGATGCCTCCCAGTTCCAACCACGACTATCCGGCGAGCGACTCAGTGATGAACTGGCGTTGTCGTTTCTCGAAAACGTGTACAACACTGCGGTGAATGCCCTGCATGTATTGACCGAATCAGGAATCGAATTCCCACAATCAATACGTATAAATGTGCCGCTGCTGCTGTCCGCTTTGTCAAATAGCGACTTACGCTATCATCAGATTTCGTTTATTGAACGCGATGTCACACTTGCGACATCCCTGGAACTCGACCTACCGGAATCACTTTTGCCTAAGCTGACGACTGATGAGATCGATGTCTTATCAAGGCTTCGGCTGAGGGGAATATCATTTTCGGTGAGTCAGTTCGGTACCGGCATTACCTCGTTGTACCTGTTGCGTCAGTTGCGCCCGGATCGATTGATTATTGATCCACGACTCGTCAGGGACGTCAGTGTCAACGCTGACAGTGCAGCCATAACCCGTTCCGCTATTGCACTGGCACAAACGTTAGGGATAGAAATTGTAGCCGAAGGCATCGATTATCAAGAGCAATTTGAACTGCTTCGATGGGAGAACTGCGAGTACGGCCAAGGAAATTTTTTTTACAGCGACTTCCCCATTAGCCGCTTAAGGCGATTTCTATCTGAATATCAGACATTGACGAAGCAATGATGACGCCTAGGCTGATTGAGCGTAGCACTGTCAATCATATCACTGTGCCAACACGTCCGTTGCCTGAGCCGGGCGGCCGCAACCCCAGGCAAACAGCGCTAGCATCGCGGGTCATTGGGGGTTGTTACGAATGCCGCTAAATCCTAATAGCCCGGATCACACTGCCGGCCACCCTGTTCAATCGCCACAATCGGCGGACGAAGCGCGTTTTCTCCAAGCTGGCTGGGTTCGGTTTGGGTACGATGCGGGGCTCACCCGTTGGGTAACAAAGGCGCGGAGGGTGGCGGACGAGTGCTACGTCGACCCGGAACAACGTGCGCGCTGGCTGCGTTGCGGTGGCACGTGGTTCGCTGGGGTCAACGTATTTCCGAATGACGCCACCGGCGCCGTGCCGCTAGCCGGCGTGCCACCACTCACGGGCGCGGCGTTGCGGTTCGTTTTGGCCATTCTCGGGCTGGAGCAGGTCGCGCTAGACAGAGCCCAGGTCTCGATCTGCCTGCCGGGCTATCCGCAACCCGCGGCGGACGAGTCGGGTGCCGCCTTCCGCTTCCGGCGTGACCGGGACGCGGCCCACGTCGATGGTCTGGTCAGATTTTCCGGTCGGCGGCGACGGCTGGGCGAGACTCACGGTTTCATTCTCGGTCTCCCGTTGGAAGACGCGCCGTCGGCGGCAGCACCCTGCGTGGTCTGGGAGGGTTCACACGAGGTCATCCGCAGTGCTTTCCTTGCACGGCTCGGCGACGTACCGCCGGCACGCTGGGCCGGCCAGTAGCCGGTGCCGAAGATACGAATGACGTTCTCTCGATAGGTGAACCTGACGGTCACTATGCCGTCGCCAACGTCACCAAAACAAAAGAATCGCTCTTAGCGAGCCGTGCTGTGAGTAATATCTCGAGTGATCACACGATCGGGATCAGCGAAGGCGTATTGCTCTTTTGCGAAGCCAACACCATGCCTGCGCTGGTTCTCAGCATCCTTCTTCGAATCCCAATCGAAGGTCGCCATGAGGCAATTCTAGCACGGCATGGCGAAAATGACATATCAAAGTATGGCCGCTCAGAGGCACATGACGCCCTGGTTCAGGTGCGGCCGGGCGCCAGCGCCGACGTCGCCTGGAACCCGTTGGGTACGCCCGACATGAGCATGAACTGATGGGGTAAAAGTCCCCTGTAGTAGTACTGTAGTGTCCGAAATCCGGACCAATGAAACGACTAGCCGACGGCAAGGGCAAACCCGCGAGGGGATGTCTGGAGAAAGCCCGAGCGCAAACGCGCGAGCCGACGGACAGAAATCGCATAGCGAAGCGTAGTGTGGCGAGAGCGATTTAATACATGTTGATCTTGGTTGATAGAAAGCCCCGATTAACTCTTAATCTATGTAGCAATGCAAGACCTGACCCCAATGGTCCCAGTATCGAGACGGTCAAAGCGAACGGACTGGAGCCCTCGGCCTACATCCGCCATGTGCTGGAGCGCATCGCCGAGGCCGACAAGCCGGACAAGCTCGAACGGCTGCTGCCGTGGAATGTGGATCTGGCGCCAGCCTCCGGCAACACCACGCCATCCGGCTGAGTCAAGGGATCGATTTAAGGGCGTGTAGCGAGTGAAAGGTCCGAGTGTATGGCATTGTTAGGGTTTTTCTCTTAGACTGTACGGAGTTACCGTACAGTATGAGGCGCCCGATAATGGACACCACAACCGTAAACAAATTCAGAGACAGTCTAAAAAAATTTGTTGAACAAGTAGTTAGCCGGCACATGCCACTTCGCGTAACCCGCCGCACGGGCTCGGACTTTGTGGTGATGAGTGCGGAGGACTGGGAACGTGACCAGGAAACCTTGTACGTGCTCCAAAATACCAGCCTGATGCGCCAGATCGCCGAATCCAGAGTTACCCATAACGCCGGGACCGGATATACCCCGACTAAAGAACAGTTAGATGAGATCGTTGGTATTTGAGGGTAGAACATGGGAGGTGTACGAGGACCTACGGCAGCGCGATAAACGAATGCACAAGAATCTTTGCGCAATCTTGAAAGAAATGTTGCGCGATGATCCCGGTTCCGGTTTGGGGAAACCGGAAGCACTTCGACATAACCTTTCGGGCTTTTGGTCGAGGCGACTTAGCCAAAAGGATCGGCTTGTGTATAAGTTTGACGATACTCATGTCTATCTCTTTGCCATCGGCGGCCATTACGACTCTTTTGAGCCATAACGGGGCGCGAAGCGCCGAGCCCATCGCCGCCCATAAGCCGCGCGAACGAAGCGCAGCGAAGTGAGCGTCGGATTGATGGGCTGGTTATGCCATTTCCTGCGCATTCGCTATGCACCCGACCAGATTTAATGCAGCCAGGAACACATACTTAATGTTTTCGTTGGCCCCAAAAAGCACACCATGTCTTTGCAACAGCGCAATGACGTAGGCAAGCAACCACGGTTCTTTCTGGAAACCGACATATTGTTTTATTGACTCTTCCATTAATGCAGGCGCCATTCCTTCTGAGAACTTCACGGACGCCGCGATCCGCTGAAGCTCGCGCTCTTGCTCCTTCTCCGTTATCGTCTTGATTCTTTCGCCAGACTCTTTAAGCGCGATGTGTGTCACCATAAGCGCCTCCAGTACTACCTCTACGTGCGCTGGCGCGACAGCCATTTTCGTTAGCACCAATACTGATGCGAGAAGGTTTGGTTGCTCCCGAAATATCTCGTCGCAAATTGCCTCTTGATCCTTGCGATCCGTTTTCTGGATCAGATGAATTGCAGAGGTCAAGCTTCCTTCGGTGATTCTGGTCATGGCGCAAAATCAGGGTCAGGTCTTGCAAGCCAGCATGTCATAGCTAAAATCCGCCCCGGCGGAGAGCGCGGCTCACGGTAGCGTAGTGCACGCCGAAATAATCGGCAATTTGCTTCATGGTGTAGTCGCCGGACCGATAGGCGGCGGCCATGGCCTGATCTCTTGCGCCCAAGGCAGCATACTCCGCCAGCGGACGTGCCGGCCCCCGTCGTTGCATCCGCGGGACTTCGCGGAGGTCGCCATCAGGGAGCTGGCGCTGCATTTCAGCCACGAACCGCTCGCTGCCGAGAAACGCCTGCTGGCGTAGATCGGTCCAAACGTTGTCGAGGCCCACGCCGGCCCGGACGAAGTCCTGATAAGCTGCGATGGCTGCGCGCCGTCTCGCACTGAATTGCCCGCGCAGCCAGTCCGTTTCCAACCAGGCTGGGGCGGCACGTTCGCCGATCATCATGGCATGGCTGCTCCAGGGCCAATCGCCGGCATCGGTGACCATGCCCGCGCGCACGGGGTTCAGGACCACATAGCGGGCCAGGTCCCGCAGGTAGCTGTCCTTTTCCACCAGAATGCTCTTATAGCGACCCTGGAACAGGTGGCCCACGCGGCGATATCGGCAATTGATGTGTTGGGTATACAGTAAGCGCCCAGAATCGGCAGTCTTGACTCAGGGGGATGTTGTGGTGTTGTCGGAGGCCGGTGTCAGGTCCACGTTCCACGGCAGCAGCCGTTCCAGCTTGTCGGCCGTGTCGGCCTCGGCGATGTGCTCGATGACATGGCGGATGTAGGCCGAAGGTTCCAGTCCGTTGGCCTTGGCCGTCTCGATCAGCGAATAACAGCAGGCGCTGGCACGCGCCCCCTGGGCGGTGTCGGCGAATAACCACGCTTTGCGCCCGACGGCGAAGGGGCGGATGGCGTTCTCGGCGAGGGCGTTGCTGATGCGCAGATCCCCGCGCTCGCAGTAGCCGAGCAGATACGGCCACTGGCTGAGTGTGTAGTCGATCGCCTTGCGGGTCAGTGAGCCTTTCATCACCCGAGTGGCGTTGGCCTGCAACCAGGCCTTGAACTGATCCAGTATGGGCAGGCTTCGTTGCTGGCGAAGACGGTGGCGTTCGCCGTCGCTCAGGTCTTTGACCTGGCGCTCGATGGCGTAGAGCGTGCCGATATAACCCAAGGCCGCATCGGCCGTGCTGGGCTTGCCTTTCGCCTTGCCGGTGGCCGGTGCGGCGCGCCGGCTTCGACGAACTTAATGCGGGCATGGTCCCAGCAGCCGATGCGGGTGATGGCGTTGTCACGGCACACCCGGGCATA
>CAVQMB010000046.1:0-47866 GCA_963713445.1 uncultured Gammaproteobacteria bacterium
AATCGGGTCGGAGGCGGGGTCACCCCCGCCGTCCGCCCACACCACCGTGCGTACGGGACCGTACACGGCGGTTCAAGAGAGCCACGCCCGAGTCTGAAGAAGATCGAGGAGGCTCAGAAGTCCCCATTGCGCCAATAACCGGTTGGTTATGGCCGCGTGCATATGCGAGGCCCCGGCGTTCCACCAAGCCCCAAGGCCGGTGGCCGTTGCCTTGCGCGCGCGCTCCGCTTTCACTCCCAGTGCTACAAGCCGCCGAAACCGGGTCTTAGGCTTCTTCCACTGCTCCCACAAGATCTTGCGCAGTCGTCGTCGTAGCCATTGATCCAAGGCCTCGAAGGCCTGTTTGACGGTAGCAAGCCGAAAGTAGCCGACCCACCCACGCGTAAATTGGTTGATCTCCTTGATCACCCGCAGGATGTTTCGCCCCCGCCCCCTGTGCGTAATCTCTCGTATCCGATCCTTGGCCCGCTGCACCGATTGCGGTGCCGGCTTCAGGCGTGGCGAGCGGTGATTGGTCACCGTGTAGCCCAGAAACTTGCGTTTCCAGGGCCGGTCCACGGCACTCTTGGCGCGATTCACCTTCAGTCGCAGCTTGGACTCCAGGAAGTGCGTCAGCGACGCCATGACCCGTTCGCCTGCCCGCCGGCTTCGCACGTAAACAGTCGCGTCGTCGGCATAACGGCAGAAGCAGTGTCCTCTACGTTCCAGTTCCTGGTCGAATTCATCCAGCAGGATATTCGACAGCAAAGGTGATAGCGGTGACCCTTGGGGGGTACCCGCCTCGCGAATACTCACCAGCCCACCTTGCAGGATGCCCGCCGTCAGATAACGTCGGATCAGTCTCAGGAGTCGCTTGTCCTTGATCTTCCAGGCTACCCGATTCATCAGCAGATCATGATTGACTTGGTCGAAAAATTTCTCCAAATCCACATCGACAACCCAACGGTTTCCCGCTTCCATATAGCGGCGCGCCTGCTCGATGGCTTGGTGCGCACTGCGTCCGGGCCGAAAACCATAGCTGTGGGCTGAGAAATCCCGATCGAAGATCGGACTCAGGACCTGCAGAATCGCCTGGGTGATCAGTCGATCAAGCACGGTGGGGATACCGAGCATCCGTGTCCCTCCGCCCGGTTTCGGCAGGTGCACCTCCCGGACCGGTGAGGGGACGTACGTTTCGCTCAGTAGTTGCTCTCGGACCGCGGGCCAGGCCTCGCGCAGGCACCTCGGCAATTCGTCGACACTCATGCCGTCGACACCGGGCGCCCCCTTGTTGGCTTTGACCCGCTTCAAAGCGGCGAACAGGTTCTCTCTGCGCAGCACCTCCTCCATCAACGTATCAGTCGGGGGGTCCGATGGACTCCGCGGCCACCGTCACCGCTTGACGCGCAACGCCAGGCTCATGGCGGCTACCGGCCGCCTCCTTCCCGGGTCGCTGGTGCTTCTCAACACGAATTTCGGCGTCTCCTTCGGTGAACGAGGTTACGGCACCGGTTACCCGCGGATCGTCAACGGTATCGTCGATATCGGCGCTTATGAATGGGCGCCGCCGCCGCAGATCCCGACGCTATCGGTCTGGGGCGTGGCGCTGCTCAGTGCGATGCTGGGACTGCTCGGCGGCTGGCCGAGGCGGCGGCGCACCTAGCCCGCGCCGCGCATACAGGGCGAGGCCGTCGTGTGGGAGCGACGGTGTTGTTTATACCATCATCATTTTCGATCCCCCACCCCCTTCAGCAATTGTGTCGTCCTCACCGCATCGAGGCGGGCGTTTGTGTCGTCAATTGTGACAATTCAAGATAACGGCTATTATCATGAATCAATAGTGCATTTGACATGACGACACATTGCCGGTAAAAGACACAGTAACGACACAACCGGGAAATCCCTTTCATGAAAGCCATTCAGATGCGCTGCGACGAACATGTGGCGGACGTGCTGCGCGAGCTGGCCCAGCGCGAGCAGCGATCCATGAGCAACATGCTGGAGCGGCTGGTGATGCAGGAAGGTGAGCGGCTGGGCCTGGTCCGCTACGAGACCCGGCCGGTGACGGTCACCCGCGCCGGTGCGGTGGATCATGCGGCCACGGCGCTGCATGCCCTGGAGGGACTGACCAGCGAGCAGTTGGCGGACTTGAGCGATCGCCAGCGGCACCGGCTGCTGGACCTGTGCGCGCATTGGCACGGTCAGATCATGCCGGTGGCGCCGGATCCCGCGGTGACGGTGGGTAGCGGGGATGAACCGGATACTGTCACGGATGATGATATAGAGGCCAGTGGTGAAAACCCGCCGGCTGAACCGCTGGTGCTAGCCTCAGAGCCACCGCCGACCGCCCCGTCAGCGGCCAATCAGCGCGAGCAGGCATTGAGAGACGCCGCCGAGGCCTGCGGCGGGAATGCGGCGCGTATGGCGGACTGGTTGAATAGCCGCGGCATACCGCCGGCACGGTCCGGGCGCTGGACCCGGGATGCGGTCAACGGCTGGCTGCGGCGGAAGGCCAACTAACGCGGGCTCATATTTATTTAAGATTACTTTAAAATACTTAAAGTGTTTTTATCTATTTAATATGATAATATCTATTATGTGACAAATAATTTAAAGGATAGGCAATGATTAAACGCCACGAAAATCAGCTGTGGTCTCGACTAGATGAACTGTACGCCAAAGGAACAACGTCAATTTCGTGGGGCGAGTTGTACCACTGGTACGGCGTTGAGAAGATTCGAAAGGCGCCATGGCGAGATATTGCTGCAAGATGGGAACAGCTCCTAGACGAGAAAGAAGAAGAGTACAAAGATCCACAGGTAGCGCAAACCCACAGCGGCATATCAATGTTTTTTGCCTATGAACCTGGATCGTTGAGCGAGCTGGCGAGCTGAATACCATGGTATGGAGCGAATACGAGACAGCGGTAGAACAGAAGCTCACAGGGGATAAGGCTTGAACCGACCGGCTACCGCTGCCGGTAGACCTCGCGGCGGTGGCCAACGGTCAGCACCAGCACGGTGAGCCGGTCATCCTCGATGTCGGCGATGACGCGGTAGTCACCGACCCGGTAGCGCCAGAGATCGCCGAGCGGACCATGGAGCGGCTTGCCGTAGTGGCGCACATCGCCGGCGCGGGCTACGCGGTGCTCGAGATAGGTGCGGATCCGCCTGGCCTGCTGGCGGTCGATGTTCCGAAGTTGCCGCAGCGCTGTTTCGGTGTATCTAACCGTCCAGGCCAAGCTCGGTGTCCACCTGCTCTGCCGGGTAGGTGCGCTCCTCGCCTTTGCGCACCCGCTCGAGCACGTCGGCCGCCAGGTAGTACTCCTCAAGGTCATCGAGGCCGCGCTCGATGAGCTCGCGCAGATAATAGGCTCGGCTGCGGCCGGTTTGGGCCGCCAGCGCGTCCAGGCGCTTTTCAGTCTCAGGGGAGAGTCGGATCGAGGTGGGCATGGGGTGTTACCACGTGACTACTTGTAGTCATCGTAGCACAGCGGCCCTGCCGTCCGTCTCGCCTAGGGTCACGCTACTCGCAGCACTCTGGTATCGCGCGTATCCAGATCCCGCCGTGCTATTTTGCTACAGCTCCTATATAGCCAATTTGAGGAGGTGCGGCGATGGACACGACGATGTTGGCAGAACCCGAAACCTGCGGTGTCTCGATAGCAGAGAAGTCACCCGGGGTTCCCATTCCAGAGACCGGCGTGGCCGAAGGGACACTGAATAATACGACTGACGTGCACTTCGGAATGAACAGCACGGCGTTCAACGGTAAGGTCACCAACGTCCATATACGGGGGCATGGCGCACGAATCCTCGACATCGAAAAACGCGGCGGCCGGACCGCGGAGGATACGTGGCGTTACGCGAGCAAAAAAAATCTCAATATCAGGTGTACAAATTGCCTTACGGTCCATGCAAAACATAAGTTTGCTTACGACGAATTGTTTCCTGGAGGTGGCGTAGAAGGTATACGTCTCGAGACCGATGGATGGATCATCGAGGAGGAAGTCGGAATAAGGTGCAAAAACTGTGGCTGCGACCGGGAATTCCTAGTGATCGGGTTGGATCCACTACGCGGTTCCGGAGAGCAAGCCAATGCGTTCGAAAACTGGTTTCGGGAATTCAATCTCACAAGGCCCGTAAAAAAGCGGAGCTTCCCCTCCACTGCACGCATGAACGGGAAAAGCATCGGTGGCCAGAACAGGGGCTATGTTGGCGATACGAAGTTTGATATCAACAAAAAAGTAGGTCTGGGTGCCTATCAATACGGCACCCGCTGGTCCAAAACGGCCTTGGAACATACCCTTGAATCTGGCGGCACGATTCACTTTCACCTGGACGGATTGGGTGACATCAGCCAACTGCTCGATAAAGGGGGCGATTACGCCTACAACGTGACCGCGCGGGAGCTACGTTACATCTACCGGAACTGGGAGAAGCGGTTTAAGGGCCATGTGGTCTTTTACAACGGCTATACGGCCGACGACAAAGCGGTGATTGTGGAAAAGCCGTGGGACGACTGACAGCGGCGGTGTGCTACTCGCAGCACCCCTGACCGGCCTGCACCGGCGGACATTTCACCGAGCCGAAGGAACAGAACACACAACAGTCGCCAGGATTCGGGCACAGCAGCGTCTTGCAGTTGCAGCACTCATAGAAATACTGGCAGGCGTTGGTGGGCATCGTCTCCTGCTGAGCGAAGCCGCAGTGCGGGCAGGTCAGGACGGACTCCAGGATGATGTCGGCCACGGTCACACCCTGCTATTCATCAGCGGGCCAGTCATCGCCGGCAAACTCGCGGGCCTCGGCCTCATCGAGCGGGATGCCGAAGGACGCCACCTTCGCCATTTCACCGTTCGGCACCCAGTGGCCGCCGACCAGTTTTTCGTGGAACATCGGCACCTCATGGTCACCAGGCACCCGGTACAGCTCGGCGTAGCGCATGGCTACGATTCCGTCTTCTCCAGGTACTCGATCACGGCCTGCCCTGCTAGAGTAGCTGCCGGTGCGTACACTCGCGTTTCACCGCCAGCAGCCGCAACCGCTTGTAATCCTGCGTTGTCAGCTTGACGGTCAGTGCGCGCCTGGCCACCGCATCAGCCCGGGCCGGTTCGCCGCAGGTTGGTGTGCCCGGTTTACTGATGGTGTTGCCCAGATCCGTCCATTTAGCCATACCTACGTGCCCCTTTGCGTAACTGCTATGTGACTACGTGTCACCACGTTAGCACGATAGAAGCTCTATGCGACCCCGAACTGTAGATGGTTCGTGGTGACATGACAACGTTTTCTTACTTGATTTACATATATTAATTTCGTATAATGGAAGATTGCGCTTTATCGGTGATACTGTACGTTCGGGCGCATTTTACAAGGGGTCTGATGAGACCCCAGGCCCTAGAAGGGAAATCCGGCAATAGGGGCCACGGGCGGGAGTCCTCGAAAGGGGACGTCGCAGCCAGGCCGGTGAGCTATAGCGTGAGTGCCTTATCGCCTGAAGCGCTATTTGCAACACAAAATGCGACGTAGGCGAAAATTGGGTTCCCATACGGGTGGTACCCGGTGATTGGCGCACTCAACATCGCATCGACTGTTTTTACAGTCTGTGGGGTTGGGGGTATTGTGCCTTTCCCACCGGGTGGTTTTTAGCGGTTTTAGGACCACTAGGTGTTTAAGCATTCCTTACAGCCATTTCATGTTGTTCACTACAACATGACTGGACATTCTTTTTGTTTCCCGTAACTTTCTGAGCTGCCTATGCGGCAGTGAACAGAGTTTGCATCGCCAGCCTCGAGATCAAGCCTTTCTGAGCTGCCTATGCGGCAGTGAACCATTGGTGGCCGAGGCTCAGAAGATCGTCGACTTTCTGAGCTGCCTATGCGGCAGTGAACGGAAATACACCCGTGTCAGCGGCGGCTGGCCGTTTCTGAGCTGCCTATGCGGCAGTGAACCTCACCAGGCGCTTCAAGCATCCCCCGACGCATTTCTGAGCTGCCTATGCGGCAGTGAACGCTGTTTTCGACCGCCTCGGATTTCGACGAGCTTTCTGAGCTGCCTATGCGGCAGTGAACCGAGCTGGTAGCGGCGATGGAGGCCGAGACCTTTTCTGAGCTGCCTATGCGGCAGTGAACTGACCCCATGCCAGACACGACCCGCTGGTACCGTTTCTGAGCTGCCTATGCGGCAGTGAACGGTTCGACATGGGCATCATCGAGCTCGAATTTTTTCTGAGCTGCCTATGCGGCAGTGAACTTGCTGGCGTGGTACCACCACTCGGCCTTGTCTTTCTGAGCTGCCTATGCGGCAGTGAACATCGTGGTGGGCGACACCCGCTACATGGCTGCTTTCTGAGCTGCCTATGCGGCAGTGAACGAGGAACAAATGACCACCTTATAATGTGCTCAATTTCTGAGCTGCCTATGCGGCAGTGAACGCGGTTAACACCATTCGGCCTTCCGCTCTATGCTTTCTGAGCTGCCTATGCGGCAGTGAACTGCTCGGCATCGCCGACGCCGACGCCGCCAATTTTCTGAGCTGCCTATGCGGCAGTGAACGGTATAGGGGCGACGTTGGCGCCACCGCTCTTTTCTGAGCTGCCTATGCGGCAGTGAACCCGGGTCGCCGGGCCTACCTGCATCGGCGCAGTTTCTGAGCTGCCTATGCGGCAGTGAACTTAGCGTCGACCTAGCACGTCGCCGACACGATTTCTGAGCTGCCTATGCGGCAGTGAACAGTCACCGTACGCCGTGACGCACCGATTACTGACATTTTCTGAGCTGCCTATGCGGCAGTGAACTGCGATCCAGACCATGACGATCGGCGATCGGCGATTTTCTGAGCTGCCTATGCGGCAGTGAACTCAGTCGCACGTCCAGCAGTATCACCGATGACATTTTCTGAGCTGCCTATGCGGCAGTGAACCTGGCCATGATCCGGGCCATAGTTTGGCGATCTTTTCTGAGCTGCCTATGCGGCAGTGAACATGTTGCCGCTGCCGTCGTCGGTGGCGGTCTTTTTCTGAGCTGCCTATGCGGCAGTGAACGCCCTGGACGTAGCCGCCGACCGCGGCGGCCATTTCTGAGCTGCCTATGCGGCAGTGAACGCTATCGTGACCTTGCCGTTGACCAGGTCGGTTTTCTGAGCTGCCTATGCGGCAGTGAACGTCGGTAGGCTGTCGAAATCGACGGCATTCCATTTCTGAGCTGCCTATGCGGCAGTGAACGGCCTTCACCATCTCCGGGGCCAGCACGGTCGATTTCTGAGCTGCCTATGCGGCAGTGAACGGTGGTACAACGCATCCAACGTCGACAGCACTTTCTGAGCTGCCTATGCGGCAGTGAACATCGGTGGCGAGCACCATGTCCTCGATCCGCGTTTTCTGAGCTGCCTATGCGGCAGTGAACAACGGTGATACCGTCGCCGTCGATTATCTCGATTTCTGAGCTGCCTATGCGGCAGTGAACGAGACTGATGTCGCCGGTGATCTGCACGTCGTTTTCTGAGCTGCCTATGCGGCAGTGAACCTGCCGTCAGTGCCGTCGAAGTGCAGCAGAGATTTCTGAGCTGCCTATGCGGCAGTGAACCGATCCAGCCGCTGCCCCAGCCGGCCGCACGCTTTCTGAGCTGCCTATGCGGCAGTGAACGAGGCTGGTCGACGCTGTCGGTGCGCGCGGCATTTCTGAGCTGCCTATGCGGCAGTGAACCCGGGACCAGCGGGAACAGGTTGTTGCCGACCATTTCTGAGCTGCCTATGCGGCAGTGAACGAGCAGACCGATGCGCGACGGTGGTGTCCGTAATTTCTGAGCTGCCTATGCGGCAGTGAACTAGAGCAAATTTACACTAATCGTTTGTTTTAAAAGAGCAACCCGGTATTTTTGACATCAACCCCCCTATTTTTCAGGGGGTGAGCCAAGTCGTTGATTTTAGGCTTTGCTTAAGCTTGGTTGAGAAAAAGGGTCAGAACCAGGGTATGGTGGCCTCCCGGCTTAACCCGTAGGTGTTGAATCGGCCGGGCCTCGGCTCCGCCAACAGTTCACCGTGCTCGATGAACAGCGGGAAGCGTTGCCCGGTGCTGCGACTTTGAAGCGACACGAACGGCAACTGCAGACACCGCTCAACATCGTCTGGAATGCGTTCGCATGCCTGTGACTCACTCAGTCCGGAGCGCCGCATCGCGCGGCGCCTCAGCCGTTCCGCGCTGCTTTTGGCCTGGACGCGTCGGACCACCCGGTGGGCAGTATCAGGCGGCGTCGGTTTAAGCGGCGAGACCGCAACATGGTCGTGCATCCCGCTCAGCCAATCGCATCCCAGTAACTGTTCGAGGTCGCCTTTCTCACCGTGTACTCTGAGAGCCTCGCCAAGGCCCGGTCGGGCCGTGTCATGGCCCGGGAAGCTCACGCCAATCAGGTTCTGGTTCAGCTCGACCAGCGCGCGGTGCAGCTTACTGACCAGGGCGCTCATCAGCAGCGGTGGCGTGAACTCCGGGTCGGGCCGCAGGCGGATGTCCAGATAATCACCCATGGCTCACTCCTTTTCACTCTCCCCGAAGACGCCGCCGCGGATCAGATTGGCCATGACAAAATGCTGTTGTTCGACCGGGGGCGCCTTGTCCCGCAACAGCCAGTTATCCAGTAACGTGTAGAAGTCCAGCTTGTCCTTGGGCACCCGGTAGGCTTTGCCTTGAGAGGTCACTGAGCCGTAAGGTTCCACAGCGATGGGGCCGATGTCGGCGGCCTCCGGATACCAGGTATCGATGGTGCGCAGGGCATTGCCGATTTTCTGGGAGTGGATACCCGCCACGTCATGGACGGTGTAGAGCGTCTTGCTTTTGCGCCCGCGCCGGGTGTTGCTCTGGTCGAGAATGAGTTCCTGCGAAGGGAACACTTCCTGCCCATGGCCCAGGCGACGAATGCGGTGAGCACCAGCAACAAGAAGGTACTTCGCCCGTCAAGACCCGCCTCGATGAACCCGGCCAGCGATTGCCAGGTTGTCTGCCGCTCGGGGCCGACGTCGAACTGCCTCAACGGACAACTCAAGGGCGTCGAAGGTCCATGTTGGCGGGTCCTCGCCGTGTTCCAGTTGGTGACCTGGACCTCCATCGATTCGGCCCCGAGGCGGTTGCGCCACAGGAACCGGCCATTGGCGAGATTATGGGCATAGCCGGGGCCAGGGTACGGAAGCCGTGTTCGCCGAGATAGCCGTCCACCGTTGCCGTAGCTTTTGCTGATAATCGTCATTGTTGCAGGCGGAGGGGGTCCCGCGCCGCCAAGGACGCGAAGAGTGAAACGCACCTTCAGCGTATCGGCATCATTGGGCAAGGTGGCGACATCCACGGTTTGCAGATTGGGGTTCTGAATCGAAGCATCGAGCTTGGCCGGATCCTGGTCTTTTGTTTTCAAGCGGTTGGAGATGGTGCCGCGAACGGACTTGGTCGCGGACCTTACGGCGGCCAGGTATCGGACGCCAGCGCTGGTCCCATCCTCCTGCGCTAAACAGGGCATCCGAAAGGTCGAGTTTACGCTCAAAGCAACACGGAAGCGGTCTTCAGTTGTTAGCCGTGGCATAATGCTCCCTGTTTTCGGCATTACGTGGTGGATAATTGGTGCAGCGATAGGTGCCGGCCTCGGGGTCGGCCTATGGTGCCAGAGAAGTTCGCGGATATCGGCTGATCCGATGGGGACTGAGCCATTGACCCAGGGTGCAGAGACTTTCAACAAAACGAAACGGGTATGCTCGGGTCGCGGCTGTTCTTGACGTTCGCCGGGTGCATGAAGGGGCGAAATGGCGGCATAGCCGACCGTAATCGGCACCAGCCAGCCGGGGCGCGGGCGCACCTGCCAGGTCGCGGTCGGGTTGCCGTGACGGTCTTCACCGGGCTCACAATCCCAGTGTAGAGCGGTACGGTCCAGCAAGGCATCGAGCGGGGTGGCTTCGGGCGCCTCCTCCTGCAGTTCCGCGAGATGCTCGGCCAGCAGATCCTGGCGGCTCACCAGGGCAAACCCGGGCAGCAGCCGGTGCTGCAGTTTGCGCTTCAGGAGCGCGCGATCCTCGCTCGCCGATGGCAACGGATAAAGTGCCGGAGAATGGTCTTCATCCGGTTCGCCGGGCAGAATACTGCCGCCGGCCAGCCGCATGCCGTGGGCCAAGTCGAGGATGTGCCCGGCAAGAGCGTACCGGTCAGCATCGTTCAGATCGAGCACCTCATCGCCGGATACCTCGACCACCAGACTCACGTCGAGGTGCACCCGGCCTTCCTCGGCAAACGACGGCGACTCGCCTTTCCTGTCCAGCGGATTCCGGGTAAGGCTGAACACCTTGACGTAACCGCCGGCGGTCTGCGGCTCAAACGCATGGCAGACAATGCCGACTCCACCAAGCGCCAGATCGAGGGGCAGTCGCTCCGGTAAGCGACGCGACAGCGCATGGACGAAGCCGGTAAACGCCGTCGGTGCCGGAAAGCCCCAGGTCAGCGGACTGGAAATGGCATTGGCGTTCTGTACCCGCAAATGCGGCAACAGCAGCAGCGCGACGGGTTGCTCAGCGGTCATGACCCAACGCCTCCTGTAGCATATCCAGCTCCCGCGAGAGCTCGCGCTGCCATTCGTGATGCTCGGTATCGCCCATCGGAGCTCGGTCGCTGCGGATAGCGGCATTCAACCAGTTGCCGAAGCGGTGACTGACCTCGCGCGGCCAGTCGCTGCGGGCACGGGTTGCGGCGAAAGCCTCATCCAGGCGTTGCCGGCCTGGGTCGAGCCAGAAGGCTTCCGCGTGGTCAAGCCGACAGTCCGGCTCCGCGCTCCAGCCGGCCTCCAGCGCTTGCAGCCGCGCCCCCAGTTGCAGCACCTCATCGACGATGCCGGCCACCAGTCCGGCGCGTTTCCGGCGGATTCGGACATTGGTGTAATCGGTCGGCCCCAGCTTTTGAAGAAAACCCCGCAATGCCTGGGTGTCCTCACGTATCGACGGCCACCCGCTGAGCCAGCGGCCGAATACGGTGATGACATGCAACGGTGGCCTGAGGCCCTGCTGGCGCCAGTGCGGGGGACAGGAGGCCAGCAGATAGCCGACCCCGCCACGTTCACTATTGAGCTGACTGATGTTCTGCTTATTGCTGCCGCCGAACATGCGCCGGGCCAGGTTGGGATAGTCACGGTAACCAGTCGGCGATGGGGCGCCGTCACGCCTCGCTTGGCGGGCAGCGATGGCGGCCTCACCGAAGCGGTCATCCTGGATGCGTTGATGCAGCCGTTGTACCAGGGCCGTCGGGTAAAGCGGTGCCAGCAGATGATACCCGCCGTCCGGGAGCGGGAAATAGACCTGCTTGGCCAGGGTGTGGCTGGCCGGTGCACCGCGAGACTGCGTGATACCGGCGAACGCCTCGCACCACTCGCGTGCCCGCGCCTCATCGTCACTTAAAGCCGCTTTAAGGCGCTGCAGTCGGCCTGAGCTCGTTGCAGCAATGTCCGACCCGCAACTTCAAGCTTGAGCAACTTGTAGACATCCAACGCCGCGGCGTTGCCGACCACGTCATCGGCCAACGGTTCGCCAGCACTGCCGACCAATCCTACTGGCAACGATTACCGCTGGAAGAATGGATATTGCTGCCGCGGGCGTCGGGGTGGGTAGGTTTGATATTGTGCGTGACCAACTGGATCTGCTGGACCCGCTTGGCGGCAGCGGCGAGCCAGGCCTCACGAGTATAGGCTTGCCGCAGGTCGCGGCGCTTATCGACGTCGTCGTCTTTGACACCCTTGAGCTTGGCCTGCAGTCGGTCACCGATGAGCCCCTCGATAGCCTCGCGGATTTCGGTGGCTTCGCTCGTCATAGCACCTCCTTTCGTAAGGACCGATACAGACCAGCCGGGATGAATGGCCTGCTGTCTGGACAGTTACCAGCGTAGTGTATTCGCATCTAAAATAAAACCAGTTTATTTGTTTTTTCGATTAGCCTTACCAGAAACGTCGCCTCAATGATTACCTGTTGCTACACTTCCGTGCCTGCCGCAGGGCAGCTCAGAAAAGTTTTTTAGTCTTTTCTAACTCCACTGCCGAACAGGCAGTTCCGGCACGTTCTCAAGGTTGTAGTTTCCGCCGCAGACCCACGGCTGGGTGGTAGCACCAGCCCTGGGTTGCGTCGCGCTTGTACAGGTCCACCCAACCAAACCGCCTCGCGCACGCCTCCAGGCTCAGGTCCATGTCCTCCGCCAAGTCATCCAGCTCGGCCAGGTAATCCGGTGGACTCCAGGGCTGAATGGTGGCGCTGCCCGGCATCTCGATACGCCGCAGTACACTGTCGGCGGCGACGAGCGCCCCGTCCTTTTCGACTCGGTTGAACAGCACCGCTCCGGTGTCCTCGTCCGGTTTGAACACGTAGCGAACGCGTTCGCCCTGCGGGTCGGCACGAAACGGCTGCTGCCGCTGCAAGGCGCCCGTCAAGTGCGCGGATGTCTGCCACCAGAGGGTTACGGGGAACGGCTCTTTGTCGCCTTCATTCAACATTTGGGCGCGCAACCGAGCATGCTCCAGGTCGACCAGGTTGTCATGGGGGAGCAGCGAGGGGCGTTCATGGATACGGGGGGCGGCATCAATCCGGTCCCATTGGTCTTTGGTCAGCAGTGCCGTGAGCCGGTGGCTGTTGAGGCGCCAGTCGGCATTCTCGAACCCGGGCCGGCAGAAGGCCGGTTTGCCCGGCTGCTCCAACGCGGCCAGGTTGGTATCCAGCAAATACAGATTGGGTGTTGTGCAAGGCCGGTCACGGTGCCGCATCACCCGCCCGGCCAACTGGATGATGGAGCGCATCGACGAGGGCTCGACGATGGCCCAGTCATAGTCGTGGTCGCGGCCGACTTCAGCTACCGGCGTTGCCAGCACCACGAAGACCTGATCCGGTTCGTCATGGGCGGCCAGTGCGGTGCGCAGGTCGGCGTCCTGGAACACGGCGTTTTCATCCGCGCGATTGAGCACCCGGTCGAGCCGCTGCTCGATCAGTGAGCGCAGCAGCAGCGGGAAGCAGCTGTGGTAACAGCAAAGATGGATGCGATGCCCGTGCGGCGCGCTCCGGGAAAAGAGCGCCAGTGCGGTGTCGACCAGGGGGTCGATATGCGCCATGCGAATCAGGCCAAAACTCACGCGCCGGCCGGTTACCGGGTCGACGCTGTGGTGCTGGGCATGCAGCGTCTGAATCGGGTCAAGCAAATGCTCAGCCCACCGCTGGCGGAGCGCCTGAGTGTCCTGGCCGGTGGCGATAGCTACTGGGTGGATAACCCCACGCCGCCGTGGCTGCTGGTGATGGCGGGCAAGTCGGCTGATGCGCTGCTCGACGAAGGCGCGATGGGCCGCGGCGAAGCTGTCGGTATCCGCGTGCGGGCTGGACTGGGCCTGGTGTTCGTCGAACCAGGCACAGCAGATGCCCGCTGTTCTGGGGATATCACGATGCTTTTGAAACACGGCCCGCCCGGCCGCATAGGCGCCGAACAGACCCTGCACCAAGGCCGGTGCCAGGGTGGCCGAGGACAGCAGCACCCGACTGCCCAGCAAGCCCGCCCAATGCACCAAACGGGTGAGTGCGGGTAGGTCCGCCAGGTCGAAATCATCCGGCTCATCCAGCACCAGGTCCGAGGACAACAGGCGCAGCATGGGCACGATCTGGCGTCCACCGCGGGTGCCTTCGGTGGCCGGAATCAGATGGTCTATGGTGCTGACGAGAAGCGGGGCGCTCAGCAGACGTTGGACATCCGGATTCTGGTCGAACCAGTCCTTGAACGGACCACTGGCCAGACTGCCCTCAAAGTGCACGTACGAGGTATCCGTGCCCAGCAACGGCTCCGCCGACTCACTGCCCCGCTGCTCTAACTCCGAATCCACCGCCTGCCCCGCGGTCCGTTCGAACAGGTCTTTCACGCCACCACCACCGACGCGTACCGCCAGCACGTCCGGCCCCAGATGCAGGCGCTGGCGGTAGGCCTCACCGGTCTGCAGCGTCAGGGTGCGCAGACCCAGGGCGATGCAGAAGCGCGCGCCCCGCTGCGGGTCGGCCAGAGCGTATAGGATGCGGCCGTTGGCGAGCGTTTTGCCGCAACCGGTCGAGGCCATATTGACGCCGAAGAAGCCCGATTGTGCGGATGCCTGGCGCAGCCCGACCGCTAGATCGTAGGCTTTGTCCTGCCAGCGGAACCGGCTCTTGGGAGAACGCCGGCTGAAGCCGCGATGACGGGCGATACGCGGCAGGTACTGTTGGAGTCGTGGCAATACCCGGACCATTTTGCCGGCGTAGCTGCCCACCCCCAGCAGATGCTCGTCAAGACGCTGCTTGCGCTGCCCCTCCGCATCGGTATTGGCATACAGCGGGAATCCCGCATCGCCCCATGGGGATCAGCGGGCAAACTGGAGTAGTGATGGTCGGCCAGCATCACCGACAGCCGGCTGAGGTGGGCGACATACGGGTCATGCAGGCCGTTCGTGCCGAGCAATCCCCTGCGCTGCTGCATCCGCTGGGCGACCCGGGCGACCGCGGTACACCAGGCTTGGCTGGCGTAGGGTAGCCCGTGCTTAAAACGCCAGCAGGCTTGAATGGCCTTTTGCGGTGGCTTGCGGATCGGCCCGGTTCCAGTCGGCGGTGATGCATCCCGGAATGCGGTCCAATAGGCGCACGTTTACTCTGTCGTTGCCAACCGGCAGGAAATGATGACTGACGATCAGCCAGCCGATGAGTTGCGCCAGCGGTGGAAGCTGTTTGAAAGGGCTCAAGGTCAGCCCGCGGGTGTCGCCATCGGTCACCAGACGGGTCAGCCAAGCGGGCTTGGCCTCGGGTTTAAGAGCGGCAAGGCGCGCCAGCCAGGCGGCATCGTCGTCGTCACCGACGAAGGCCTGGAACAGGCGCAGCGAGACCCATTCGTGGCGGTAGGCATCCCGCATGCCCTTGGCTTTGGCTCTTTTGAGCTTGTTCTGAAAGCCATCATTGGCCTTGCCGAGGTCGTGGAACAGCCCGGCCAGTTTGGCCAGCAGGCGGATGTCCTCCAGGGTCCGCCAGTCGTTCTCGCGGTCGCTGCGCAGGATATCGCGCATGGTGACATTAGTGGGTACGGTGCCCTCGCTGTTGAAGCGGCGGGCGTCACCGATAATCCACAGCAACTCGGTGTGGTTGAGGCCCCGTATCCAGTGGCAGGCCACAGCGGTGTTACGCCGTGCCGTATGCCGCAGCAGTCGGGCCAGGGTGTCGAGACCCTGTTGGGTGATGGGCGTCTGCCAGGTTCGGGTGCCGCGACGCTCGGCAAACTGGTCGAGGATGCGGCGGGTCTCGTTGAGCGCTCTACCGGAACACTGCGAGACCAGCAACACGTTCACGCGGCCGGTCTCCCGACTTCCAGCGCGATGCGCTTCAGGGTATCGATCATGAAATCAAGCGCTTCGGTCTGGGTCAGATGCTCGATGCAGGCCTGACGAAAGGTCTGCTCCTCGTCGCCGCGCATCGCCGAGATGAACGCTTGCGGCAGAATCAACGCGTCCTTGACCAGGTCGGCGACATCGAAGACCAGCGCACCACGGCGGGTTTTGCCATGCATCACGGCGAGTCCATGGGGTAAGCCCAGCACCCAGGTCGCCGTGGCGGCCAGGCCGTAGGCCAGGTAATTGCCATGGTCGAGAAAGCGGTTGGCCGGGTCGGCGCCACCCCCGCGTTTGGCCCGAACGAAGTCGCCGTAGGCTACGGCGCGCGCGGCCAGCTTGTAGAGGGTCTTGGTGAGTTGGGCCTCATCGATCAGCAAAGTCCCCACATCGGGCGCGGCGTCAACGGCACGGCGGGCGGTTTCCAGCGTCCCGCGCAGTTGTTCAGGGAGTCACCTCAAAGCCGGCATCCCGCCAGGGTCGGTAGCGTAGCCAGTGCTGCTCGAGCAGATCCAGCCGTGCCTGCTGCAGTGCTTTGGCGGCAGCCAGGCGGGAATCGTCGTCGAACCAGAAACGGACCCAGTGCTGGAGGTATTCCGTGGGCCGATATTCACTCTGCGGCGTAAACCAGGCGACCTCGACATCAACTTCATTGGCACTAAACAGCGGGGTGCCGCCACCCCCGCAGAATCCCACCAAAACCCCCGCCTTGGCCAGTTCACGCATCGCCGCTTGGGTAATCGACGTGCCCGTGCCCAGCAGCAGCGTGACCGTGTTGGCGATGGGGATGTTCCAGTACAGCGACTGTTTGCCTTCATCGGTGACGTACTCGACCCGGCCCCCGTTGACCAGCACCCGGCAATGTTCCAAGTAGTAAATGTTGGCCCGCTTGGAGTGCAGGATGGTCTTCAGATCCGACGGGGAGATGTCTTCCATAGAGGTCAGCTTAAGAGGCTGTTTTATATAACTATTACAGAAAATGAGAAAATAATCAACTTATAATTATGAATGTTTAATAAATATTTATGCTTGTTGATTGTGAAAACTCAGTAACCGGCCCGGTTACAACCGCATTTTCAGTTCTGGGATTCCTGACACTATGGCGAGCGCAACCGGAGGAGGCGCACAAGACATTGATTGGGATCCACAAGGTCTACCAGGTGGTGACGGATTACGAGTTTCGGGTCTGCACCAAATGAATCGAGACTAGGCGTGTTCGATCCAGATTTCGCCTAGTCAATCCGCCTGCTCCCCAAGGTCCACAGTGAGCAGCAGCCGGGTTTCACTGCCATGGGGTATTTCAGGACCTCATTATCTTTGTTTATGCCGGCGGTGGCCGTTAACCGCTGCTTTTTCCACAGGCGGCTTTTTTACCGTATAGAATATAAAATTAAATTTATATTTTGCACTTTAATATGGGAAAAATATAAATTATGTTTTATATTATTCAGCAATGTGCATAATTAAGTAAACCTAGTTCATATGGCTGCAGCACTCTGGGGTCGAGTCTACTATCAAGACCGCTTCGCTGGCATCCTGCAGCAGGAGCCAAGTGGCGGCTGTGCCTTCACCTACGACGCCACTTACATCGAGGCAGGCGGCCCTGCCATCGCGCACACTATTCCTCTGCAAGAGCAGCCCCACCACAGCGAAGGTGGATTACACCCGTTCTTCGACAACCTAGTCGCCGAAGGGTGGCTGCAGAATGCGCAGGCGCGCGCGCTGGGCGTCCGGCCGGACAATCGGTTTGCGTTGCTGCTCGCCTTCGGCCGGGATTGCGCCGGCGCGGTTTCAGTGATCGATCCCGAGCCGGTGCGCGAGCTCACCCTCGATGCAACCGACGAAGAGAGCCTCGCCGCGCTGACGGCGCGGGCTTCACTGTCCGGCATCCAGCCCAAGCTGACTGTCGTCAAAGGCCCCCGGGGCTACCGTCCGGCAAGGGCTAACGAACTGAGTACGTATATCGCGAAGCTGCCATCGGGGCAGTTGCCGGACATCATCGCCTTGGAATGGCTGACGACCGAGGCCACGCGCAAGCTATTGCCTGAAGAACCGATCGCTGAGATGGAGATCGCGGCCATTGAGAATCTCTCCGGAGATGCGCTGGTCATACGCCGGTTCGACCGGACACCGGACGGCCTCCGGCTGCACTTCGAGGAATTCAATCAGCTTCTCGGCAAACCGTCGGATGACAAGTACGAGGGAAGCTATGAGGACATGGCCCGATTCATCCGCACCACGTCCGGTTGCGTCCCTGCAGAGGCCGAACGGCTCTACCGCCGTGTCCTCGCCTGCCTGCTGACCGGCAACACCGATGCCCACTTCAAGAACTTCGCCATGTTCCACACTGCGGCAGGGTTACGCCTGACGCCCTGCTACGACCTCATCGCCAGTGCCTTTTACCGACAATTCAACACGGTCGCCCTTACCTTGGCCGGGGCGCGGAACATACCGCTGGGGAGCTTGCAGCCCAAACACGTTGTGGCGCTGGGTGAAGACTACGGCCTGCCACCAGCCGCCATCCGGCTTGCCGTGGAGGACCTCGGCAAGCGCCTGGATGCTGCCAAAACAGCGGTCAGCGAGGCGCAGGTCGGGCCGGCATCGCTGCGCGACGGGCTAATCAACCTGATGGAGAAACGATGGAACGGGACATCCGCATCAACTGGCCAGCTCTTGTCGAAGAGGCGCGGCGGCGGCGGAAGACGCAGAAACTTACGCAGCGGCGGTTAGCCGCCATCGCCGACGTAAGCACGCCGACGGTCTCACGCTTCGAGAGTGGTGAAAATAACATCCAGCTCGCCAGCGTACTGGCAATTCTGGACGTTCTCGGCATGGTCGAGCACTCGCCAATCGACTTCCCCGATAAGATCGCGCAATACGACCGCGCTCGCGACGTGGTACTTTTCCCCGCACAGACGCGTGACGGTGAGATCAGCTGCGCTGTCAGCGGCGAAGCGTTGGAAGAGCACTATGGTGCAAAGGGCTCTAGCCAACGCGCCCGGCTCGCCGCATTCCGGGCGCACCGCCCCGAGATCGAGGAGGCGGCCCGGCAAAAATTCGTGGCACGCCGCCTTGAGCCCGACCGATCTGTTCTCATTCGCGCGGTCGAAGCCTGATAAAGTGTCGCCCTCCCCTACCCCCACCGCTAACCACATCCAGCTGCAAGGCCAGGGTTTGTTCGTCGGTCAAAACGTGGGCGTTATCAATGAGCGTCTTGGCGCAACGTCGCTTGGCTTCAGCCCTCCGGAGGCCATCAGGTTGTTTTCACCCCGCGCCAAGTCGGCAACGCGCTCAGTCTGGCAATGACCGACGGGGGCAGGCCTGGATTGTTTTGCAGGTGACCGTGCCCGTATGCTCCCCCACCGCCCTACTCTCACCAAGAGACTTTAGATGGCTACCCAACCCCCTTCGCTGGCCTGGCAATGGTCGTCATACCTCGGCCTGCTGTTGCTTGCCATCGCCCTGCCGCGCGCCTCGGCCTGCGGCCGGGAACGCTGGTCGGTCAAGACCGGCACCGATCGCGATGCCCATCTGATCAACTTGAACCGTGTTTATCCCGCGGCGGTGGCGCAATTGGTCGCCTTGCGGGCACCCCGGCACTTGCCGGCCCGCCGGCGGATCCGACCGGTGGAGACCCGGGTCTACCGCGTGCATGCGCTGCTGATCGCCTTCAAGAAGGAACACGATGACGACTACCACCTGGTGCTGAAAGGCCGCAGCGGCAAGACCCTGATTGCCGAGATCCCGGCCCCGCATTGCGTGGGCAGGCGCAGTCCATTGGCCGCCGGCATTACCCGCGCCCGGCGGGAGTTCAACGCGCGCTACCGTCACGTCGGGCATCGGCGATTCCGCCGGGTACACGTGCCGGTGGTGGTGACCGGCGTGGGCTTCTTCGACTTCAAGCATGGCCAACGCGGTGTGGCACGCAACGGCATCGAACTGCACCCGGTGCTCGCGATCCGCTTCGGTCCGCGGCACTAACCGCCACCGGCGGACAACCCGCCCTAATCCGGCAGGCTAATCGGCTCGATCAACTCGGGCGAGTCGTTGGCCGGGCGGTTGACCCGCGGACTAACGGGATAGCTGGTGAACACCGTTTGTGCCCGGTTCACCATCTGTTGAGCCGATGCTTTGTCCTGGTCCGGATCCAGCCAGGCTGCGAGATCTTGGGCGGCCAATACCACCGGCATCCGGTCGTGGACGTAGACCGTGGCGGGTGAAGCGACCCGGGTGAGCAGTGCGCACGACACCAGCACGGTGTCATCGGCTTGCTTGCGAAACGCCAGCAGTCCGGCGAAGGCGAAAGTGGGTTCGCTGGGGTGGTGGAAGTAATACGGTTGCTTGACCGTGCGGACTTCACCGGTGCCCCGGTCGATCCGCTCCAGTTTGCGCCACTCGTACCAGCCGTTGGCCAGCATCAGGCAACGGCAGTGGGCGAAGCTGTACCGCCACATCGGTTTGTGGGCGGCCTCTTCGCTGCGGGCGTTGAGGGTGCGGGTCGGCAGTTGGGTAGCCTTCCACCACTGCGGCACCAGCCCCCAGCGTGCGGCATCAAGCACCGTGGCGCCCTCTTGCGCCCGGTAGATCACCGGAACCAGCGTGCTCGGCGCGACGTTGTAACGCGCCTCGAAAGGCTGCGGGCTTCGGCGATCATAGTGATAGAGGCGCTCGATTTCAGCGTCCCTGGGACTGACATAGCGGCCGCACATGGGCGCGACGGTTACGGGCGCTGCGGGTAGACGCCTTCTATGGCGATGCAATAGTGGGCGCCTTTCACCGGCGCCTTGCCGCGAAGATCCGGCAGTGCAAAGGTCGTTTTGCCATCGCCGCCGTAGGTGACCCCCAGCAAGGAATACAACATGGTGTATTGCTGAATTGAAAGCACCTGCCCTTCGCAGGGCATCCACTTCATGGGCGTGAAGGGAAACGCAAACAATTGGATCTGGCCAACGAAGGGTTCCATGACGCCGATTCTCCGCAATAGGCGATGCCGAAGCGCCCGGCCAGTGTACACGTTAGGGCTCTCGATGCCGCGCGAAACTCTGCGTTACGCCGCGTGCCCTATCCGCTTCACCGCCCGCCGGTGAGGCGCTGGCGCGGCCGGGGGTTGGGTTGCCTCGGACTGCTGGCTTGGTTACTCGCCGGTCCAACCTTCGCCTCGCCGCCACGGTGGCCGGCCGTGGTGGGTCCCCTGGCCTCGGCGGTGCGCCACCATACTGTGACCATCCTGGGCGAGATCCACGGCCATCCGGACTCCCCGGCCCTGTTGACGGCTCTGGTCGATCGCCTGACCCGCACCGGCGGGTGTCTCACCGTGGCGCTGGAGATCGGCAGCGACCAGAACCCGGTGCTGCAGCAGGCCTTGTCCGGACAGCAGCCGGTTGCTCGGGTGCGTATCTCACCCATCATCGATCAGCCGGCCTACCGAACCATGCTGGTTAACTTGGGACGCTGGCAGCGGGCCGGGCGCTGTCTGCAGGTCCATGCCATCGATGAACCGGCCGCCGTTGCGGGCAACCGGGATGTCTGGATGGCACGGCAACTCGGGCACTTCGTGGGACCGACCCCGGTGCTGGCCTTACTCGGCGATCTGCACGCCTTACGCCAGGTGCACTGGACCAGCGGCAGGGATGACCCGTTTGTCGCCGAGCGTTTGATTCGCCACGGGATTGCTGTGTTCTCGGTGATCCAGCGCTGGCCCGGGCACTGCCGGCGGCGCCGTCCCTCGCTCTACGCCAGCAACCGCCTCGCAGCCCAGGCGGCCATCCAGGCAACCCTGTCACTGGCCGCCGTGGTCCCACCATCGACAGTCGCCAGCGTTGCCGACGGAGTGGTGATCTGGCGCTGTCATTAAGAAAACCGGTGTTGTGCCGACGCCGATTTGGGGTCCAATGCCCCGCTTCGTCGCTTATCCACAAAAACTGGGGATAACCCGCACGTAGAGGCGTGCTCATCCTCGTGGCTACCGAGGCTGCGTTGGATTGGTCGGATTTTGACCAGCGATAGCCTTGGATGAGAGCCGAGGCGTTGCCGGACCCCGGCTGGAAGGGATGCCGCTTACCCTGCCCCGCCCCGTCCACCGTCTGCCCCCAGGGCTCCCCTGGAAAGAGGACTGTTCGGTGATTACAACAAGCGTGAGGATCGTTCGCACGCCTGACAGTAGTTCGCCACGACAGGTGGCTGCCCTACTCCACAACGGTAGGAGGATTCGCTACACGGTTAGGGCTGCTGTTGAGGCAAGTGTAAGTTTCCAGGTGATTGCGCGACCGGGGCGAAGATGATGGAAAGTCGCTTATAAGTATCATGAATTATTAAATTCATGATTTCATGAACTAATTAATTCATAACTTAATAATATTAAAGATTTATGGAGTAATAAATTTTTAGTATCACAAATTTATAAATTTATAACTTACCAGATTCGTGATACATTAACATCATTGTATAAATACTTCATGCTGTCTAGGCTTCATGATGCTATGGTTTCATTACATCCTTGTATGTTGAATTCGTGATGCTATGATTTCGACCAACTATGGGGAGCATCATGAAATCCATTGCATTCGTTACTCAGAAGGGCGGCAGCGGTAAGACCACACTGGTCATCAACTGCGCCGTGGCCGCCCACCAGAAGGGTTATAAGACCCTTATTCTGGACATGGACCCGCAGCAAACCGCGGAGAAGTGGTATCAAAAGCGCGAACAGGACGCCCCGCATCTAATATCGGTGCGCCCCTCGGAAATCAACAAGGCCATGCAGGTCGCTGAAGACAAGTGCTATGACATCGTGCTGGTTGATACCCCGGGGCATGATTCGCCAGGCACAGCCGATGCGGTTCGAGCGTCGCACTATTGCATCGTGCCGTGTCGACCCACCCCGGGGGACATGGAAGCCACACCAGCGACCTTTAACACCATCAAGCAATTGGTGAAGCCTTTGGCCTTCGTGTTGACCCAAACCATGCCCCGGCGCAAGCGTACTATCGGCTTCAAGAAGGAACCGCATCCGCGCAGCAAAGAGGCCGCCGCAGGCCTCGGCCGACTGGCCCTAGTGGCACCGGTTCACATTACCGCGCTAACTGCTTTCCCCGACGCTCAGGGCCTCGGCCTGGGCGTAACCGAATACGAACCAGACGGCACCGCCGCAGAAGAGATCGAAAATCTGTGGGCGTGGCTCAGTCACAAACTCAAGGAGATCACCCATGGCCAGGACAATGAAGAAAAGAACATCGCTTGACGATTTCGCCAGCACGGCGGTTTACCCCGAGGCTGGGCTGAACACCGACGAGCAGACACCGCCGAGCGAGTCTGAGAATGCGGCAACAGATGACACCGGAACGGCTCCGAAACCCAAGAAGCCGAAGCAAAAGGTCACCACAACGTTCCGGCCAGCCGGCGGTCTCGAAGGACCGGTCTGGGAACGGCTGTGGCAGATCAACCTTAATGAAGGCCGGCGCGGGATGAACAGCATCCTCAACGAGGCGATCGACTTATTCCTGAAAAGCCGCGGTCAACCAAGCATCGAGCAGCTAACCGGCAAAAAGGCTTATTGAAGGGTAGGGGAGGGGTTACCCCGCCCGTGATGCGGCATAAGCTTCGATATCGATTTCTTCCGGCGTCTTAAGCAACCGCTGTGTGAGGTAACTCTCACAGAACGCCTTGTTGACCACAGGGTGCTCCCACCCCTGCATGCGAAACTGCGTCAATAATGTACCGGTCATGTGTTGGACGAAGGCATCCCGGTGCTCTGCCTGCTCCTCTTGTGGGAGCACAGCGAAATACGCCCAAGCCTGATCTTCGCGGTATTTTTGCCAATCAGGCTGCAATTTACGGTGACGTTCGGCCGTGCCATCGCGCCGTCCCTCCTTGTCGCGTCCCCGTGCCTCGGCGGCTACCAACTTCGGTCGAAAATCCCGCTCGATCGCGCTCACCAGATAAGCCGCCCGGTTCTTAATGGCCTTGCCATTTGAGATTTCGTTCAGGACATGCCGAACGTTCTCACGAATGCGGTCCTCAGTATACGTGGTGATGAGCTTCATGGCCTGCTCATGCTCCACCCCTTGCTCCTCAAGCAGATCGCAGAGTTCCTTCACTTCCCGCTTGCTCTTCTTCTCCAGAGCAACCGCTGCCTTCGGTGCCGGTATCCCCAGCTCCGGTAGGTCCAGTGCCAACTGAAACTGGTCCTTCTGGCGGATCTTGAAGGCCAGGCGCTTCACCTTGCGTCCTTCGCGGATACCCCGGCACTCGACTTCCAAGTCAGACATCAGGTTAATTTCGCCTTTCTTCGGATCCACCGCCGGCTTAAGAACAAACTGGTTAAAAAACTTGTACTCCTGATACTCTCCAGGTTTCAGACCCAGGACTTTCCGCAAATCCTCCAGCGGGACCTCGACCTCACACACGTTCTCCGCACCCAACCGGCACGTGGCGTCCTTGAGAAATCCATACATGACGAGCGAATAGCGCTTTGCCATGCGGATCTGGGCCAGTAACCGAAACTGGCCCCACACCTTGGGATGATGCAGCCGCTCGATGATTTCTGGGTTGATCCGAAACTGGAACTTGTTGCCAACGATGGAGGCCGATGAGAGGAACGTGCAGATACCCCATTCAACGGTGCGATCCTGGCGTAGGGCGTTCCATTCTATCTTCTTGGTGACCAGGCCTTCGGCGACCTCCTTCAGCCAGTCGTGGTTCTTCGTCTTAGCTGACCCAAGGTAATACTTAACCTTCGATATGGACAAGCTGCACTTCGGCTGTTTGAAGCTATACTCGGATGCCAAGGCAAGGCAAAGGTTCATCAACTTATGCTCGGGGGCCGAGTAACGGTTGACCATCTGCGTAATAGCCGTCGGTTTGCGGAATGTGGGGTCTACGAGTGCGGTACTTTTTTGTTGTTCTCTAATCATTTATACCCCCCTTGTACATCTGTTTGTCGCGGAATTCTAACTCCATAGGTATAAGATATGAAGTAAAAAATACTAACCTTTAGCTGATTTTATCCCGCGTAAGATCGCGGTCTGCTTAAGTTTCCCCAAATCCTCTAACTTTCCCCAAATGCTTTAACCTTTGCCCAAATCTGCTAACCTTTAACCCCCAAATCTGCTAACCTTTCGAACGGCGTACTGCAGAAAATCACGGCATGCACCACGAAAAATCAACAAGTTAGCGCACATCCCCAAATCCGCTAACCTTTAAAAAACAAAATCATTCAAACCCTTAGCTGGCATTTGCCCAAATCCGCTAACCTTTAACCCCCAAATCTGCTAACCTTTAGTCTGGTTTTAAACAGAAAAAACAGGTACTTATGCATCCCTTTAATTGTTGTTTAATACTTGTTGTTAAATACAACAACATTTGCAGCCCCCAAATCTGCTAACCTTTTCCTGAATCCGTGTCACCCGACCTCAGACCTTCCCTGTAGGCCGAACGGCATGCATTTTAAGCCACCGAGCGGGTTAGTTGCCTCTGCGACCGACGACACCGAGGTCAATAGGCCGGGGTTTGAGGGCAAACAGGTCGTCGTTTCAGGGACTATCCTGACATTTTCCACCTCGCGGACAAGCCACTCCCCTTCGGATTCACCCGACTATTCATCAGTGGGGGCTGGCGGCGGTGACCCATCGTCATGGCGACGCCGCCTTCCACAATCGATTCTGCACGGTGGCAAACACCTCCACATGCGCACCCACCCCGCGCCCGAAGTCCAGAATCCGGTTGCGGGCATGGGTCACAAACTTCGCGGCCCGGTACATGATCTCCTGCAACACCGTTTTCAAGCGCCGACGTTTGGCGGGGTGGCGGATCGGTGCAATCGCTCCACTCAGGCCCAGTTGTCCCAACAGGCGCAGGGCATTGTAGGCAAACGAGGCCAGATGCAGAATCGCGTCGTTGGTGTCGAACTTGCCCGAGGGCAGGCGCTCCAGATCCAGGTCGGTCTTGATTTCGGAATGGAACTGCTCGTGGGTGCCGTGGTGCTGGTAAAGCGCGATCACCGCCTCGGGCGGATGATCGAGGCTGGTCCACCAGCCTTGCAGTTCGATGTCCGGGACCAGCAGATGTTGCCCTTTCTTGTCGATGACCCGCTCGGTCACCTGTACGACCAGACGAAGATCTCGTTTCGCCTGCTTCCAGGCCCGTTCCACGGTCAGTGACAGCACCGCCACCCGCTTGCCGGGGCGCGTCTCGACAAAGGCACCGGCGGCGTCGGCACGGCTCACCCAGGCGGCCAGGTCCTGCTGTCTCGGGTTCCACTTGGTGATGAACTCGAACCGCCGTCCCAAGGCAGCCCAACGCTCCCGTTGCTCGGCCTTGGCGAACAACAGCCGGGCGCTGTCGAAGCCGCTGTCATCACGCATCAATACGGCCTGCTCCGGTGCTACCAGACGCGCCATGCGGGGAAAGATGCGCTCCAGGAAGTACTCACTCTCGTAGGCGCAGTGTTGCACGCCCGGGCGCAATTCCAAGCCGATATTCCAGCCTTCGTTGCCCAGATAGGCCGCAATGGGGGTGTACCCATCGACGCCTTGATAGGTGCGCCCGACCGCTTCCTTGCGGCTGCCGTCGTTGTTCATCACGAACGTGTCCAGGTCCACACAGACAAACCCGCCATGAGCGGTAATCGGCGCCTCGGTGCGCTCCAGCAGACGCAACGACAATTCGTCGGTCAATTCCCGCAGCTCCGTCGCCCGGGCGTCCAGGCGCTGGCGTATCCAGACACTGCCCGGCACCTTCGACAGGCCCAGGGCTTGCTTGAAGAAGCGGTCTTGGCGCAACGGCTCAATGGCCTCGAAGTCACTCTTGCCCAGGGCCAACAGCCCGACCATCGCTTTGACCACATCCGAGGTCTTCATGCCTTGCGAGACCGGCAACTTTGGGTCAATCACCGCCTCCACCTGTGCCGCCTGGCAGCATTGCCCGATCAACGCCAGGCCCGCGTACGAGGTCAGTTGAAGTTTCGAGGACTGCTTCAGGGTAAAGTGCGCCATGGCGAAATGGGTGAAGCCACGATTGTCACTATTCTACAATATATTCAATAGTTTACCCATATTATTCGCCGTTTTGGGACGGATTCAGGCTTTTAATATGTTGTTCTTTTTTATATAAAAAATATGAGAAAGATTTATCTCAAGGACGATCGGTGGCTTCCATACTTTCCCTGGCAACTTCCTTCATAACAGCAGGCGAAGCTAGCTCTTCATGACAGCACTAGGGCAGCCTAAAACGCTCGCTCGTTGCTTCGTTAAACCCAGTTGGCCCCAGGCACTAGAACAAGGGCGAAAACACTTCACTGAGCCCCTGTGCTCAACTACCTGCCCAAATCGGTGCAGGCCAAGTACCCGAAGGCCACCGACTGCCTGGTCAAGGACCGTGAGTCGTTGCTGGCCTTCTACCACTTCCCGGCTGAGCACTGGGTCCACCTGCGAACGACCAACCCCATTGAGTCCACATTCGCCAGTATTCGCCATCGCACCGAGCGGTCCAAGGGGTGTGTGACCCGCGAATGCATGCTCGCGTTGATCTACAAGCTGGGCATGTGTGCCGAGAAACGCTGGAACAGGATCCGCGGCTTCGAACATCTGGCCAAGGTGATCACCGGCGTGAAATTCAGCGATGGCATCGAGGTCACCGGCTCACGTGAGGAAGCCGCCTGATTCAGTTCCTGTACACCAAATTTGACGATGGCTCACTTAAAGAAGACTTAGTATTTTCTGTATATCTATATTTTTTAATAAATTTAATTACTTATGTTTAAAACCGGGTTTTTAAAGCACCAGCTATCCATGACTTTGTCCCCAACTATCCATCTGATTTCGGTGTCTGCGACTCGATTTACCCTTTACCGCACCGGTTGTCGTGATCGTTGCCGGGACGTCCTGGTTGTCAGCACTATCATCTGGACCTGCTTGTGATGCCAAGATCGAAATGCCAAATTTTACTATACCCCTCTGACATAAACGCAGAGCCTTGAAGTTATCCTGGTGGTAACGAAGCAGCAAAGGCCTGACTCACGAGCAAGTCACTGGTGGTGAGTAGTGAATGCGAGGAGGGAAGGTTCAGCCCGCACTTGATCTGGCTGATGATTCGACCAATAGGCCGGGGCGGCTTGCGCAAACGTATTTACAAATAGTGAAAACTAGATAAAGTTGTTTAATAATCTTGAAATTTAGGGGTTAGGTAGAGTACCCCTGATGCTTAGTGGCGGCCCGGCACATCGCTCTTTTGATGCAGCGATCAAGTGCGGGAGCGCGCTGATGGTGTCGGGAAGGGCACCCTAAGGCGCCCCGCGCGGAGAAATTTGGAGGAATTTCAGAGTGACCATCAACCCTGGTGCCGGGATCGAAATCGGCGTCGACATTGGCGGAACCTTCACTGACGTGGTTTGCCGTCGGGCCGGCGAGCTCCTGCGCGTCATGAAACTACCGACGACCCGCAGTGACCCCAGCCGAGCTGTGCTCGAGGCGCTTGCCCGGATGGTAGAGGACAACGGTGTCTTGCCGTCCGATATAGCCCGTTTTGTTCATGGTACTACGGTGGCGACTAACGCCGTGATTGAGCGTAAGGGTGCGCCGATCGGCTTGTTGACCACAGAGGGTTTTGGCGATGTGCTAGAGATCGGTCGCCAACTGCGCACCAGAATGTATCACGTTATTCTGGAGCCAGAGACGCCAGTATTCATTGCACCGGGGCACCGGCGTAAGGAGATCCCAGAGCGAATCGGATCGGCTGGCGAGATCCTTAGGCCGCTTGATGAGCGTTCAGTGCTCGAGGCTGTGGCGACGCTGAAATCGGAGGGCATTGAGGCGGTCGCCATCTGTTTCCTGTTCTCCTTTATGAATCCGGCTCACGAACAACGCGCACGAGAATTAATCCGCGAATCCTATTCTGACCTCATGGTCTCGATCTCATCAGAGGTGGATCCAGCGTTCCGTGAGTATGAGCGTACCCTGGTCACGGTATTCGATGCCTATGTGAAGCCAGTCATCGACCGTTACCTAGAGAACCTTGAAACTGGTATTGCCGACGCCGGTGTGGTTGCGCCGCTACAAATCATGCAGTCACGCGGCGGTGTTATGGCGGCCGGTGCGGCGCGCCAGCGGCCGGTGCGCCTGTTCTTGTCCGGCCCAGCTGCTGGCGCAATCGGTGGCTGTTCAGTCGGTGCTGGCAGCGGCTTCACCGATGTCATTACCGTTGACATTGGTGGCACCAGCTCGGATATCGCGCTGATCAGCGATGGCAAGCCGCTGATCCGCTCCGAAGGAGTAATTTGTGGCTACACGGCACGTGTTCCTATGGTCGATGTCAACGCCATCGGCGCTGGCGGCGGCAGCATCGCATGGATAGACGGCGCTGGCAGTCTTAAAGTCGGGCCTCATTCGGCCGGGTCTGAGCCCGGACCTGCCTGCTACGGCCGCGGCGGCGGTGAGGCGACCGTTACCGACGCATCGGTCGTACTCGGCTACTTTGATCCTGATTATTTCGCCGGCGGTACCCTGAAGCTTCATCCAGAACGCGCCAGTGCGGTGATCGAAGAGCGAATCGCGACACCTCTGGGGATTTCACCTGAGGAGGCGGCGCTTGGCATCCATCGGGTGGTTAACGCACAAATGGCCGAGGGGATCCGACTGGTCTCAATCCGCCGTGGCATCGACCCGCGAAAGTTCTGCCTAGTGCCGCTCGGCGGAGCCGGCCCGATCCATGCTACGGAACTTGCCACGGAGCTCGGCATGACGCGGATCATTGTGCCGCGTCATCCGGGTGTGCTATCAGCGATCGGGTTGCTTGCCGCGCCGATCGAGCATGAGGCATCCGCGGCCTTTCCGCGGCCACTCGAAGGTCTGGGTGTGGGGGATATCCGCGAAGTGCTGGAGGGGCTCGACGCAAGCTGCGCGGCGCTGATGGCGCGTGAAAGCATCGATATGGCACGAACCCTCGTTCGCTATTTCGCTGACGTCTGCTATATCGGTCAGTCTCATCACCTGGAGATCCCGCTTGAGCTCGGCGCTGATGACCCGATAGCCCGACTGTTTGACAGCTTCAAGGCGGCTCACGACCAGATCTACGGGCATAGCGCGGAGGCCCCGGCGCGCGTGGTGAATCTGCGCTCGGTTCATCAGGTTACCTCGCGACCGGATGAGAAATTGGCTTCGCCGGCTGCATCGGGCAAGATCGACAAGGGCACCCGCCGTGTACTTTTTTCCCAGCCCCATGGCTGGCTTGACACTCGAGTGCTCGACCGTGCCGCCATGGTTCCGGCCGTACGCTTTACTGGTCCGGTGATTATCGAGCAACCAGACACGACAACGATAGTGGCACCCGACTGGTGCGGCGAGGTCAACGCCCGGGGTGACCTTGTCCTAGATCGAGTATCAGAGGAGGGGAGTGCTGCCTCATGGTGATGAAAGCAGAGACCGGCGAGCTCGACCCGATTACTGTCGAGGTTGTGCGCAACAAGCTCGAGGGTATCGCCAATGAGATGCAGACGACGCTACTGCGTAGTTCGTTTTCGCCTATTGTAAAGGAGGGGCTGGATGCCTCGGCCAGTCTGTTTTCTCTGTCCGGTGAGACGCTGGCCCAGGCGACCGCGATCCCAATCCACTTGGCGACGCTGATCCCGGTGGTCCAAAGGCTGCTTGAGACTTTCCCGCCCGCCAGCATGTGCGAAGGCGACATTTATATTCTCAACGACCCTTATCTCGGTGGTACGCACCTACCGGATATTGCGCTGGTTATGCCGGTGTTTCATGGCGGACATCCAATCGCGATTAGCGCCACCATGACACACCATCAGGACGTCGGCGGCATGTCGCCAGGCTCGATCCCCACCCACGCCACTGAGATCTACCAGGAGGGTCTGCGTATACCGCCACTCAAACTGCGTGACGGCAAGGTGTTCAACGACACCCTTATCAAGATGCTACGCCAGAATGTGCGCATTCCGGACACGATGATGGGGGATATCCACGCCCAGATAGCTGCCTGCACTGTCGGCTTCCGACGCCTTGCTACGCTGGCCGATAGCTACGGGCAAGAAATGCTAGGGGCGATCTTCGGGAATCTCCTCGACCGTTCGGAGGAATTGACACGCCAGGCGCTCAGCAGCATCCCCGATGGCATTTACCCCTACGAGGATTTCCTGGACAACGATGGCATCGAACTCGACTTGCCGATCCGCATTGCAGTTACAGTGACGGTGAAGGACGATCGTATTCTGGTTGACTTCGAGGGTAGCAGTCCGCAAGTGAGAGGCCCCTTCAATTGTGTCCCTTCGGGTTCGCAGGCGGCCGCCTGCTTCGCTGTACGCGCTATCACGGATCCAGAGATTCCGACCAACGGTGGCTGCTTCCGACCGATCGAGCTGCGCCTGCCACAAGGAAGCATCGTCAATCCGCAAGAGCCAGCACCCGTCTGCTCGCGAACCGCGACCATCAAGCGCATCACCGGCTGCATCCTCGGCGCCCTCAAGGATGTGCTGCCCGATAAGATCCCGGCCGATAATTCTGGCGAACTGCTGGTGCTTGCTTTCGGTGGTCGACGGGACGATGGTTCGCGCTACGTCCTCGGTGAACTGATCGCTGGAGGCAGCGGTGCGAGCCGCCAGCGGGATGGCGTCGACGTGATTGAGACTGATGCCACGAACTGCATGAATTTACCGGTCGAGGCGCTGGAAATGGAAGCCCCTATCCGTGTGCACCGCTTCGGCCTGAGGCGCGATTCTGGAGGCGTTGGGGAGCACCGTGGTGGTTTGGGCTGCCTGCGCGAATACGAGATTCTGGAAGGCGAGGTGACGCTGACCCACCGTGGCGAGCGTCACTTCTTTGCCGCCAAGGGGGCTGCCGGAGGTGGCGCTGGCGCGATGGCTGTGTCCCGTATTCTGAGGACTGGGGGGGAGGAGGAGGTCGTTCCTTCAAAGCTGGTGACCCGACTTGCCAAAGGTGATCGCTTGGTCATCGAAACAGCGGGCGGTGGCGGCTACGGTGTGCCGGCGGCACGGCCAGCGGCAGTGGTGGAATCTGATGTCGTCGACGGCAAAGTTGGGCGTACGGCGGCGACCACGCAGTATGGCCGTGAAGGCTGATGGTCCAAGTGCATTCGCGTCTTGATTAGAGAGAATTTCTATGCGATTGAAATTCCGTTTAGAAACTGGAAATATGTAGAAGCAACCATGCCTGCGGTTGATCCCAAACTATAGACAGAGGGAGGAGGACAAAAATGATTTGCAAATGGCTTCGCGGCACGATGTTCATCGCGGCTGTGTCGTTTGTTGGCATCGCATCCGCTGCGACCGAGTTCAATGCCAGCATCTGGTTTCCGAACACGCACCCCTTAACGAAGTATGGCTACATTGAGTGGGCAAAGCATGTAGAAGCGCAGTCTCATGGCGACCTCAAGCCGAATGTCTTCGTCGGCGACGCATTATTGCCGCCGAAAGCACATCTTTCCGGACTAAGCTCGGGCATTGCCCAAGTGACTTATCATGCTGGCACCTATACGCCTGCCGATTTGCCGGAGGATAATGTCCTTTCGATGCTGGCAATGGGCGAATCAGATCCAATCGCTGTTGCCATGGCTGTCAGCGATTTCTACATGAATGATCCGCAGATGCGGGCCCGCTACAAGAAGCTCGGGATTGTCTTCGGCGGTGGCTATGCAACACCGCCTTATCGGCTGTTTTGCACTTCCAAGGTGGCGTCGCTCAAGGATCTGAAGGGCAAAAAGATTCGCACGCCTGGCCTGGTCCAGGCAGCTTGGGCAAAGTCGGTAGGGGCAGTGCCGGTCAGCGTGCCCTCGAGTGAAATGTTTACCGGCCTTGAGAAAGGACAGCTCGACTGTGCTGCTAACGCTGCCAATGACATGAAGAGCCGCTCGCTCTGGGATGTGGCCAAGTACACTTCGATGATCTCCCTCGGTATGTACTGGGCTGGCTGGGAATGGGCCTACAATGCCGATTTCTGGCGGGGTCTGAAGCCACAAGAGCGCCGTGTCCTGCTCGACACCATGTCAGATTCTTTGGTCGATACTATGATCGGCTATATTAAAGCCTCAAAGGAGGCGGTGAAGGAGGCGCCATCGCATGGTGTGACTATCTACAAGCCGACACCAGCCATGACCAAGTCGGTGCAGAATTTTGCCGATCAAGAGGCCTACAAGATGGCTATCGCAGAGGCGAATAACCGTTTCCATGTCAAAAATCCAGCGGGTCTGATTAAGCGTTTTCGTGCGACACTCGCGAAGTGGAAAGGCCTGCTCAAAGGTGTCAACCGTATGGACGCTCCAAAGCTGAAGCAGATACTGAAGACCAACCTCTATGGCAAAGTCAACGCGAAGACCTACGGCATGGATTAAAGCGTGCCGAGACTAATTTAGTGAAAGGCAGCGGGCCCGTTCTTATGGCGGGCCCGCTTTGCTGTTGAAGCCGAGGGCTGACTGGAGCGTCTTACTGAGGTCAGTTCGGTAAGCCGCGCAGAGTGCGGTAGAGCTCTGGGCGCCTCTGCTCCAGCAGCGGGTAGCGTTGCCTTACCTGCTTTATCAGGTCAAGGTCAATGTGGGCACTCACCACGCTTTCCTCGTCTGAGGCGGTGGCGACAATGACGCCCCACGGGTCGACGATCATACTGCGGCCGACGAATCCGAGGCCTGATTTGGGCTCTTTACCGTACTGGCCGGAGGCGACGACGAAACACTGATTCTCAGTCGCCCGAGCCCGCAGGAAGAACTCCCAGTGATCGTAACGCGGGCTCAGGAAAGCCGAGGCGCAGACAAGCACCTCCGCCCCGTTGAGGGTCATTTCACGGTAGATCTCTGGAAAGCGTAGGTCCGAGCAGACCGACAGACCGACGCGGGCAAAGTTAGTGTCAAACACATCGAGAGAGGCACCGGCTTTGACCTTGCGTGACTCCATAATCCCAGGAGGGATATCGACTCGGTTCTGGGCATCAAACAGATGGGTCTTACGATAGACGCCGATAATCTCACCGTCCGGCGCAATCAGGGGCAGCGAATTGTGATAGATGTCACCACTTGCCCGTTCGTACATTGAGCCAGCGATGTACATGCCATAGCGGCGCGCCTTTTCTGAAAGCAGTTCTGTTACTGGACCAGGGATCGATTCGGCGATCTCGCGGTAGACCGTTTCATTGGAAAAGCCAAGCCCTGTCCAGAGTTCAGGCAGCACGCAGAGATTGCTGCCGCGCCTGCCTGCCTCGTCGATCAGCTTCAACATTTTCTCGACGGTCGCATCCTTCTCACCATCGACGGCGGTTATCTGGACGGCGGAAACAATGATCTGACGCCTTTCAATCTGCATGCTCTATTATGTTCCTATATTACTGATATTAATGTACTAATTTACTACATCAGGCGAGGCAATACGAGCGAGAACCAGGGTACGGCCACGATAATGCCGAGCGATACAAGGTCGGTGATCACGAACCAGAAAACCCCCCTAAAGATGGTCGGCAGGGGCACTAAATTGCCGAGTGCGGCTTTCATGACATAGACGTTAAGGCCGACCGGAGGCGTCACCAGGCCAATCTCGAGCAACTTGACCAGGATTATCCCAAACCAGATGAGGTTGATACCGACTTCGTGGGATACAGGCAGAATGATCGGTAATGTCAACAACAGAATGCCGATCGAATCGAGGAACATGCCGAGGATCAGGTACAGCACCGTGACCATGAGGACGACAAACAGCGGGCTGCTGCCGAACTGCATCATGCTGCCGGTGATGTAGGTCGGCAGCCCACTCAGAGCCATCAGACGGGCCAGCAACACCGTGCCGATAACCACCATGAAGATACTGGCGGTTCCGGTAAGTGTGTTGAACACTGCCTCCCGTATTACGCCAAGGGTCAGGCTACGTCGCGTTGCCGCAACCAACATCGCCAGAAAGGCACCGACCGCACCGGCTTGGGTTGGCGTGAAGACGCCGATGAAAATGCCGGCGAGCACGCCGACGATAAGCACCGGTAGCGGCCAAACATCACGCATCGCGGCTAGCTTTTCCTCCCGGGAGAAGTGCTCGTCGACGGACGGCGCCAGGTTTGGATTGAGCTTGGCTCGGAACATGATCATGCCGCTAAACATCAGTGCCGAGATGATTCCGGGGATGAACCCGGCGATGAATAACTTGGCGATCGAGACCTCGGCGAAGTAGCCGTAGAGGATCATCAGGATGCTCGGTGGAATCAGTGAGCCGAGAGTGCCAGACGAAGCAATGACGCCACTGGCTAGCCCCGGGTCGTAGCGGTAGCGCAGCATTTCCGGCGTAGCAATCCGCGCCATCGCTGAAGCGGTTGCGACGCTCGATCCGCAAGCTGCGGCGAGCATCGCACAGGCACCCACGCTGGCGATGGCAAGCCCGCCTGGCAGGCGCGACAGGAAGATGCGCATGGCTCTGAATAGCCCGCTGGTCAGGTTCGCCGACGAAGCGATGTAGCCCATGAGAAGGAACATCGGAATCGCGGTTAGATTCCAATCACCGACGAAATTGAAGGGGACAGCCGTGACGATGCCCCAGGCTGCCTTCAAATTGAGTATGGCGGCGATGCCGATGAAGGAAACGGTGCCTAGCGCGACGCCAATCTGGATCCTGAGCGCCAGCAGAAACATGCCCGAGCCGAGGACCAGGAAGCCGATCGTAATCTTGTCCATAATGGCTGCCTTCAGCTCGGGTCGGCGATCACGTCGGGTGCTTGGGGCGATGGATCGAAGTTGGGATTGCGTGCGGCCTGGTAAGCGTGCAGCAGCACAGCCAGCATGATCGCGAAGAAGCCAATCGGCAGAAAGAAGCGGGCTGGCCAGATTGTCACCTGGACCACCCCCATCATGATCTCGTTCTTAGCATAGGAATGGATGCCATCGAGCAAAGTCTGATATCCGAGCACCGCGAAGAACGCCGCCGAGATAAGATAGCCAACTACGTTGACGATCCTTTGGATCCATTGCGGGAACAGCCGCATGAAGAGATCGACAGAGATGTGTTCGTGTCGCATCTCGACCATGGCCAGTGGCAGGAAGACGACCGCAACCATGTTGTAGACGGATGTGATCTCCAGGTTGCCCGCTATCGGACCGCCGAGGAAATAGGTGAAAACAACGTCGGTGACCATCTGCAGCATCATCAGGATGAGCGCCGCGCCGGCCACCAGCGTCAATACGTCCGCCAGTCGTTGTATAAACTTTTCGATCAAGGTTCTTATCTCCCCGGTTATTTTGGCCCGGTTTGATGGCCCGGGCTTCTCGTCTTCAAGGTGACTGCGGTCTCCCTGAAATCAGGTTGCGTGGTCGTAGACGTCGTTTGCCGTTTCGGGCGTCAGGTAGCCGTGTCTGAGATCACGTGCGACCAACCCGGGGTCGCGCTCGCGCGGCGGTCCGTAGCCGGCACCACCCGCCATGTAGAGTGTCAGGAGGTCACCCTTACGCAGGTCGAGTGCGTCTTTGCTACGTACCTTGATGACCTCGTTTCCGCGACGCACTTCGCAGCGCGCCGGCGCCGCGTCGCTGCCGCCGAATAGGCCGTAGGGTGATAGCCGGAAACGGTCGGCGTAAATAGCGAAGTTGACGTTATCCTTGAGCACCTCATAGCTACGGTAGAAGCCGAGACCGCCGCGGTAGCGGCCATGGCCACAGGAATCCGGTAACAGCCCGTAGCCAACGATCCGGAAGTGATCGAAATCCATGTCTGTCGCCTCGATCGGCGTATTGGCGCAGTTCGATAGCGGAGCGTCTACAGCATCGCAGCCGTCATGGTGTGCCGAGGCGCCGTAGCCACCGCCGAAGACCTCCAGGTAGACGCGGTATTTCGAGCCATCAAGGTGCGAGATGGCTGTGACTGTGGTGGTGTCATTGCCGCCGGCGATGACGTGCTCCGGGACGACCTGAGCCAGGGCCTTCATCACCGCGTTGAAGCAGCGGTAGCCAGCCTCCATGCGTGCGCGTACCGGCGCTGGGTAGTTCGGGTTGAGCAGGCTGCCCTTGGGAGCGGTGATGCTGATCGGTCGTTTGACGCCTTCATTGAACGGGATATCGGGGCTGGTCAGCGCCGACTTGATGGCACTGAGAGTCGCAGACACTGTTGAGGAGAACGGGCAGTTAAGGTTCCGCGTGACCTGCGGGCAGGTGCCGTCGAAGTCGACCGCCATCGTATCGCCCTTGATGGTCACCTTTGCTTTGACCACCAAAGGCACATCGGTGATTCCGTCATCATCGACTGCATCCTCGCCGAAGTAAACGCCGTCCGGCGTCTCCGCAAGCGCCGCCCGGAAGCGCTTCTCCGAGTAGTTCATCAGCTCGGTCATGACCGTTGTGACGGCGGTAGTACCGTACTTCCGGCAGAGCTCGTGGAGCCGTTCATTGCCGATCGCGTTGGCGGCGAACTGAGCATTGAAATCGCCGATAGTTTGCGCTGGTACACGGATATTAGCGGCGACCAGTCGTTCCAGCGGTCCTCCGTTCCAGTCGTGCGTTAGATTGTACTTCGAGGGCGGAAAGATGAAGCCCTCAGCGTGGACGTCTGCGGCCTCGGTGGTCAGCCCCGGGTTACCGCCGCCGAGATCGAGGTGATGGGCCACGGTTCCGGCGAAGCCTATGACCGCGCCATTGTAGAAGATTGGTGTGTAGATGAAGACGTCCTGCAGGTGCTGGCCGCCCTGGAAGGGGTCGTTGTTGATGTAGAAGTCGCCTTCGACCAGGCTGTCGACCGGGAAGCGCGCTGCACAGGCGCGAAAGGTGTCGGCCATCGGACCGAGTTGCATCGGTATCAGTTCGGCCTGGGCGACCACGTTGCCCTCGCGGTCCAGTAGCGCCGCCGAGGCGTCTGAGGCCTCGCGCACGATCGTCGAATAGGCCGAGCGGATAAGCTTGACGCCCATCTCGCGGGCAGCCGCGATGAGCCCTTGGCTGATCACCGCATAGTCGACGGGATCGATTGCTGTAGTGGTCGCAGTCTTGCTGAGTGCATCCGGCATTTCAGTCCACCTTCGTCAAAATTATGTTGTCGTGCGGGTCAGCGACGGCCTCCCAGCCTTGCGGAACGAACAGCGTTGACGTCGGATCCTCAAGCACGGCAGGTCCTGTCAGTTTGCGCCCGCCCGCCAGTGCCCCTCGGCTCAGTAGGGTTCCGTCGCGCCATGCACGGTCTTCATATAGTCGAAGCTTGGCCTCTGCGATTGGATGTTCGCGCGTTTCGCTGAGCAGCGGGAGCTCGGAGAGTGGTGCCGTGATGCCGAGACGGAAAGAGACGAATTCGATTGGTTTTTCCGAGCTTCCACCGAAATAATAAATGCGCTGGTGTGCCTCGCCAAACAGAGTGCGGATTCGCTCAGGGGTTAAATCCTTGACTTCAGCCTCGTCGAACTCGACCGGAACCTCGAAGGCTTGGCCGACAAAGCGCATATCAGCGAAGAACGTGACTTGTGCACCCTGCGCTAGGCCGATGTCCCGGAAGCGCTCGACGGCGCGTGCGCGCATCTCGGCGAAGACCTCGTGCACGATGCCAACGGCATTTTCGTCGACCGGTGCCCGGCGAGTTAGGCCCTCAAACTGCACGAAGTCACTGGCGATCAGACCATAGGCTGAGATTACACCGGCGTTGGGTGGTATCACGATGGTATGGATGCCCAGATCCTGCGCGACCCGGGCGGCATGCAGCGGTCCGGCGCCGCCATAAGGCACGAGTACATAGTCCCGTGGGTCCTTGCCGCGTTCTGTAGAAATGAGCTGGATTGCCCGCACAATGTTAGCGTTGGCGAGCTGGATAGCGCTGTCCGCAGCTTCCTGCACGGACATCTTGAAACGCTGTGCAATTGGCGCTAGAGCCGCGTACGCAGCGGCTTCGTCGATTTCCATGTGTCCGCCAAGAAATGCTTCTGGCCGGATCGTCTGGCGAATGACGTGCGCATCGGTGATGGTCGGTTCGGTGCCGCCGCGGCCGTAACAGGCCGGTCCAGGATCGGCGCCTGCTGATTGTGGTCCGACCCGCAACATGCCACCTTCGTCGACCCAGATAACGCTGCCACCGCCGGCACCGACGGTGTTGATGTCGAGTAGGGGGATGCGGATCGGCAGACCATCGATCCGGAACTCGTTGGTCAGCTGAGGCTTCCCATCGGTCACCACGCAGACGTCGGTCGATGTGCCGCCAATGTCAAGCGTGATGAGATTCTGATAGCTGGACCGGGCTGCCTGACGAGCGGCGCCCATGACGCCGGCAGCCGGTCCAGACAGCAGCGCCGTTACGGCACTATTGCGCATCGCCTCGGCCGGAAGGCGACCTCCATTCGATTGCATGACGCTGAATCGACCGTGGAACCCGTTCTCCGCCAGGCGGGACGTGAAACGACCGATGTAGCGGTCTATTACTGGCTGCACGTAAGCCGAGAGCGCCGTTGTCGATGCGCGCTCGTACTCACGAAATTCCCGGGTGACGTCTGACGATAGAGTGACGTGCAGATCTGGCAGCTGTTCTTTGAGGATCTGGCGCAGGCGTTCCTCGTGCGCTGGGTTAATGTAGGCGTTGAGTAGGCAGATTGCGACCGCGTCGTAGCCACCATTGCGTAGTTTAGGAACCAGCTCGATTTTAAGGCGTTCTTCGTCGAGTTCCTGAAGGACACGGCCATCGGCGAGGACGCGTTCGGTCACCTCGAAGCTGTCAGCCCGCGAAACCACCGGCTGGGGCTTCTGGTAAGCGAGATCGTAGATGCTGGTGCGGTTGTGCCGCTGCAATGCCAGGATGTCGCGAAAACCGGCTGTTGTGACGAAGGCGGTTGGGGCGCCCTTGCGCTCGAGTACGGCGTTTGTTGCCACCGTCGAGCCATGGGCTAAGTCATCAATCTTCGACAGCGGGATCCCGCTCGCCACGAGGGCGTTGAAGGCGCCTTCGTCAGGGCGTTTTGGAACGCTTGGAACCTTAGTGACCCGAATACCGTCTGGACCGATTGCTACCAGATCCGTGAAGGTGCCGCCAACCTCTACGCCCACACGCATTCGATGCCTCCCCCTTGGTTCCTGATTTGAAATGATCGCTACCCCAATACTGATCCTGAGGCCGCTGTGGTAATAGCGATGCTATAATATCAATGCCATTGAAACCGTGCTAGATAAGTTTAGTAAGAACGAAATATATTTAAGATAGCCGGACAGTGAGGCAACTTGATCTTATCAAGACGCGTGCACCGACTGAGAGGAGCGGACCGTTGAGTCGGACAGAAAAGGGCGAACGTCCGCAGAAAGGGGACGATATATCGTCCGAGTGCGATGTTGGGGCGGCCCTTCGTGCACTGCGCTTAAGGCAGCGTCAGTCGCTGAAGCAGGTAGCCAAACGGGCGGGCCTGTCGGTCGGACTGGTTAGTCAGATTGAGCGAGGCCTCACATCACCATCGCTGCGTTCACTGCGCTCGCTGGCTAAGGTACTGGAGACTCCAGTAGCCAATCTGTTTGTTCAGCAGACAACCGATATCAGGGATGCCCCGGCTAACGTGGTCCGTTGTGCTAATCGAAGGGTCCTGAAACTATCACACCGTGGTATGACTATCCAGCTGACCTCGCCGCAGGGTGAGAATCATCTGCAGACCTTCATTGCTCACATTGAGCCGGGTGGTGGCTCCGGCGCCGACCTCGACGTCCACGAGGGTGAGGAAGCCGGCTTAGTCCTCGTTGGCGCACTCGAACTACAGCTTGAAAACGAGGTTGTCCGACTCTGGGAGGGCGACTCCTTCGTCTTCGACAGTCGGCGGCCGCACCGCTATCGCAACCCGGGCGACCGTACTGCGAGCGTCCAATGGGTAATTACGCCACCGATCTACTGACGACGCAGGAAGGAAATCGTGTCGAACAGTCAAATATACGCCCGACGACCGATCACCATGCCGGACTCTTTATGGGCTTCGACTGCTGAGCCGCCGGTTGATGCACCGCCGGTCCAAGTCGACGAGCGGGTTGACGTGCTGATCATTGGTGCCGGCTTTACAGGGCTTTCAACCGCACTTCACGTTGCCCAAAGAGGGCGTGAGCCGGTAGTCGTCGACGCGGGGCAGCCTGGTTACGGTGCCAGCGGCCGCAACGGTGGACAGGTGATCCCCGGGTTGAAGTGGGACCCGAACGAATTGATCGCCAAGTTTGGCGAAAAGCGCGGGGCGGCCATGGCCCGCTTTGCCGGTGAAGCCGCCGACCGCACCTTCGAGCTAATCCGGTGCCACCAGATTCGCTGCGCCGCTGATCAGAGCGGCTGGCTGCAGGGTGCGCATTCAAAGGCTCGACTCGAGCTCGTTACCCGGCGAGCCCAGCAGTGGCGTGAATTCGCTGGTACGGCGGTTCGCCTGCTGGACGCCACGGAGATCGCCCGCTTGGCTGGGACTCGGCGTTACGTCGGCGGCTGGATTGATCCGCGCGGTGGATCGGTGCAGCCGCTAAGCTACAGTCGTGGGCTTGCCCGGGTTGTGCAGAGCGCCGGCGGGCGCATCCACGGCTCCAGTTTGGCAGAGCGGCTACGCCGCGACGGCAATTCATGGGTGGTTACGGTCAATGGTCATAGCCTGACCGCGCGCTCCGTTGTGATTGCCACGAACGGCTATACCGGCGAGCTTTGGCCCGGCCTAAGGCGTACGCTGTTACCAGCGAATAGTGTGCAGATAGCGACGACCCCACTCACACCCGAGTTGCGCCGATCGGTTCTTCCTGGCGGTATGCCGCTGTCGGATTCTCGTCGGTTGCTGGTGTACATGCGCATCGATCCGGATGGACGCTTCGTGATCGGCAGCCGCGGCTCGTTCTTCCAACACGAACCGCAGCGCTACTTTGATACTTTGCGACGCATCGCATTGGAGTTCTTTCCACAGCTGGCCGGTGTGTCCTGGGAGCATCAGTGGAGTGGCACGGTTGCTCTCACCATCGACGGTCTTCCACATCTGCATCGCCTCGCTCCCGAGCTCTATGCCGGACTTGGCTATAACGGTCGGGGTGTGGCCCTTGCCAGCCAGATGGGGGTGGCTCTTGCCGACCTTCTGACCGGGACACCCGAGGACCAGCTGGCAATTCCGTTGACGGTGCCGCGGGGTATGCCGGCACACTGGATGCGCCAGCCTGCTATGGAGGCGGTTGGCGCCTGGTATCGCCTGCTCGACCGAGTCGGTCTTTGAGTGAGGCCGTATTGCAGGAAGGCGACGGTCGGCTCGCCGCGGCCGGATTCCTGGTCGTGCTGGTCTTTGCGTGGGGAGGGAATTACACGTGGGTCAAGATTGCGCTGACGGATGTCGGGCCTTGGACCTTCAACGCCCTGCGCTATGGTGGTGCGGCATTACTGCTGGGCGTGCTGTTAGCGATTCACCGTGGTCCCCGCGAGTTATTACCGTATCCGGGCGAGCGGTTGCTGCTGGCCATGATCGGCCTGCTACAGATCACAGCGATGACTGGTATGACTGCCGTCGCTCTGCAGTGGGTGGAGGCTAGCCGGGTCGTACTAATCGCCTACTCGATGCCTGTTTGGGCGATGCTTATCGGGCTAGCCACTCAGCACGAGCGGATCGACTGGCGAGTTGTTGTGGGTGCCGCTCTCGGTCTAATTGGACTGCTGGCGCTCTTTGACCCACGCAGGATGAACTGGTTAGACGGCAGTGCGCTGCTTGGCAGCGGCGCGGCACTGCTCGGGTCGCTTGGCTGGGCATTGGGTTCAGTTCTCTATCGGGTACGGCGCTGGCACAGCAGTTTCTGGCAGCAGGTATTCTGGCAGGTTGCGACCTGCGCGCTTGCTATGATTGTGATCGCCGCGATTGTAGAGCCAGGCTTTCGCATCGATCCAACACCGAGCTTGCTCGCTATCGTCGTATACAACTGCCTGGTGCCCACAGCACTCGGATTCTGGTGCTGGGCGCAGGCGCTGACACGTGTTTCCGCGTCGGTAGCCGGGCAGGTGCTTATGCTTGCGCCTCTGTTCGGTATGCTGCTCAGCCACTTGGTTCTGGGCGAGCCCCTGGATTCAGGTATTAGCCTGAGCGCTGCCTGCATTGTTGGCGGCGCATGGTTGTCGCTACGGCGTTCGGCCACACCTGATCCGCGTTCCTCAGCTGCTTGATAGGAGGGTATCCATGCCTGGCGTTCCCACCGAGGATATGGTCATCATCAGTGGGCGTTGCATCGTGCGGCAGGAGCCCCGGTACGTATGAACTATCCTTGGACTTGATGGAAAATCCCAACTTATACTTCACGCTGCTAGCGACGCATATGTTTTCGCCGAACTTCGATCGCTCGTTGGCGTGACGAACGCTGAGAAGCACGAGGGGAGGGGCATAGAGGCGCGTTGGCTGTCGGCAAGAGCCAACCCAAGGAGGCACACATTGCAGGACTCAGCTTTAATCCAGCCATTCGAAACCGTGGGTTGGAAGCTTCGACCTGGGCGTACTGTGGTCGTAGTCATCGACGCCCAGAATGATTTTCTCCACGAAGACGGCTGGTATGCGCAATCCGGCGTCGACATATCGCATATGCAGCGGGTGATCGAGCCGACTAAAACCCTACTGGCGGCGGCGAGGGCGAAGCGCATCCCAATTGTATGGACCCGGCATGGTTCTCGGGGAACCGAGGACGCAGGCCTTTTTCTCGAACTCCGACCTTTTCTGAAAGAGGGGGGGCTGCGTATCGGCACCTGGGGCTACGAGGTGCTGGCTGAGCTGAACCCGCGCGGTGATGACATCTATATTGAGAAGAATCGGCTATCCGCCTTCTACCAGACTAATTTAGAGCTGGTGCTGCGTTCACTCGACGCTGATACGGTGCTATTTACAGGGGTGCTAACCAACCAATGCGTAGCCGCTACCTCTAAGGACGCCAATTTCCGCGATTTCCGGCCAATCGTGGTCGAGAACTGCACTGGCACCACACTGCCACATCTGCATGACCCGGCGATCGAGATGATGAGGGTGGGTTGGTGTGAAGTGCGTGGTCTAGACGAGACGCTTGAGGAAATTGAGGGCTTGCCACTGGTGAACCGGTAGGCTTTAGCGGCTTCCCAAGGATTGCCGGTGGCACCGCTGTATCTTAATGGTGGTGTCGCTACGCGGCATCCTGCACATGCAGTTCGACGTGCATACCGACGGCCGCCACCATATTGACCAGGGTATCTAGGCTGAACAAGTTGATCTTGCCACGTAGCAAGTCTGACACGCGTGGCTGCGTCACCTGAAGTTGGCGGGCGGCTTCCGCCTGTGTCCAGCCTTGAGCGCGGATGTGTGCCTCCAGCGCCATCATCAACGCTGAGCGCAGCTTCATGTTCTGTGCTTCGGCGGGCGTGTCTTCGATGGCATCCCACACGCTGTCAAACGTTTCGTTACTCATGGCTTAGCTCACTCATCAATTCGCGGTAGCGGCTTTTTGCCAAGTCAAGGTCGGTCTTTCGGGTCTTCTGGGTTTTCTTCTGGAAGCAGTGCAGCACATAAACGGCATCGCGGAACCTGGCCACATAAATCACCCGGAATGCGTCGCCATGGTCCCGGATCCGGATCTCCTGCACACCCTGGCCGACACTTGGCATCGGCTTCCAATCGGTCGGGAACAGACCGTTTTGCACCTTGTCGAGTTGGTAGCCCGCTTCACGCCGTGCTGAGCTCGGAAAGGCGCGTAGATCATCCAGGGCACTGCCCAAGAAGCTTACCCCTTTAACCATAAAGGCAATTATACAATTTTTTATATAGCCATGAGGCGACGTCAGGTACTATCAGGTGCACCGCTGACCGACCTAGGGTGTTCACATCACCAGCCAGCGGCGCGCTATCGAACACTACAAAAAAACGGGAGTACCCATAATGAACGCACCCAGCAAGCCGCACAGCACCGCGGATCACCTGCACACCCCTGATGACCTGGCCGCCTACCTCGATGCGGCGCTGGAGGATGGGCACCCGGACGTGATGCTGCTGGCACTGCGTAACGCCGTAACGCCGTAACGCCTGGCCGTGTTCTCATTTGTGACGAACCCCACCAGGTTCACCCCTCTATCACCACCACCATTAGCCCGCTTCCGGTCGGGTGAAAAATGGAATATGTTGCACTGCAGCAATATTTCCATTATATTGCACTGCAACATTCACCATTCACCGATGTTAGAGGCTGCTGCGATGTACCAGGAAATGTTTAATAAACCGTTTGCCAATGTGGAAGGTATGATCGAACCGATGATCAAATCGAACAAGTTGGCCGTGGCTCAACTGGAGCGTCTGGTGAGTTTTCAGATGAGCACTTTTCAGAGCTACGTTGACTTCGGCCTGGAGCAGATCAAGTCGGCCGCTGAGATCAACAGCCCGCAGAGCATGCAGGCGTTCTGGAGCAAGCAGGGCGAAGCCGGCAGTGTGCTGCGCCAGAAAATGCTCGACGATGCCAAAGCCCTGGTGGACCTGGGCAACGGCATGAAGGACGAATTCACCAAGCTGGCCGAGGACAACGTCAAGGAGGCTAGCAAGGGCGCCCCCAAGACAACGGGTTCAAGCGCTGCCAAGAAAGCCGCCTGACCGTCCCGCGATCCGGCTGCTCAATCGCCCGCTGCAATAGCGGGCGATTGCATTGGGCCGCTTGTTAGCTACTGCCGGTCAGACTAACGTGACCGGGTGAGCCCGACCGCGGCATCGCCTCCGCGGATAACCGTCGCCGACGGATCCGCCCAACAGCCGGCGGCTGCCGCCTACTCAGGATGCGGTCACGCTGGGGGGCGGTGAAAGGCGATTTGGGGTGATAGGTGGGTTTTGGATCTGAAACGTTCCAAATGGATTTTGGAACCGGGTTCAAAGTGATCGATGGCAGGCTCGATGATTAAGGGATCCATCGATATTGACTGCCTGGCATCCGAACGGGCCGGCGGCGGGGTGATTTACTGCCCGGTGGTCGGCGTTTTTGGTATTAATACGAATCGGATTCGTATTTAATACAATCGGCCGTCAGAGGGCAGGCCCATGCGGCCGGTGAAGGCGTTTTCGGTCCACCACGGGATTCTGAATGTAGACGACTACAATCGTCTATGTAATCGCGGTCAAAATCCGCTCGATCCAGCTATCGCGCAGTCAGCGCCGCCCGCGCGATCAACAACGCCTCGGCCAGGGCTAAGTCTTTTTTTCTGGCGAGCTCTGCGCCCGGGTACAACCGCTGGGCTACCGCATACGGACACCCATTCCCGGGCCGGTGTCGGTTGGGTGAGGTAGCGGCAGCCGGCGGGCGCATTGATTGTATGAATACAATCGCCAAATCCCACCTCATACAATCGCCTTGTAGGCGGCACCAGGCGGCACAGGCGGCACCAGGCGGCACCAGGCGGCCGTCAGAGGGCCGGCCCAGCGCGATCGGTCGCTGTTTGCCGGGTGCCATGGTTAGTATCAATCATGTTCCGATCGGGCCGGCGAAAGCGGCGAACCTCAGCGCGCGCCGAGACCCCACTCTTCGGCCAGCTCCCTTAGATCGGCTATGATCGCGGCGGCCATCTCCGGGTCGCGCGTGCGGACGCGGGTCATGATCGACTGATGGAACCGCCGCACCTTCTCGGCCTCATTGATCGCGGTCGAGACCGCCGCCGCCGTTTTCAAGGCATCCAGCATGTGACGCGAGCCCTGAAGGTACAGCTTCGGGTTGCGCAGCCTGCCATCGTCGGTCGCGCACGTAGCCATCACCCGTTCACCGTGGCGGATTGCCTGGCGAATAATCCGCTGCACCGGTAGACCATCACGGCGGATGGCGTCAGTAATGGTTAACTCGTATTCCCGTCGGCGGTTTCTATTGTAGGTCATGGCTAATCAAGTACTTGCCCGCTAATGTGGGCGGTTTGAGCATTTTGAGCCACCCGCACTTGGTGCGGAAAGCGCTTCGGCCAAGGCCAGGTCTTTTTTTAGACCTAGTGCTGCGGTCGGATAAAGCCGTTGTGCTGTCGCCCTGGCATCGTCTTTGGAGCAGCCGAGCCACCCATGCGCGCGCTTCCAGGCATCGTCATGTCCTCGATATCGGGGGTGCGTGGAGTGATCTGGCGGGCGCACCAGGCGCCGTTGATCCGCGCGTTTACGGTAGTCGGCAATACGACACTCGATCCTGTTCATCAGGCCGCCCCCGGCACGATCAGCACGGGCCGTCCTGGCGCCTGACGTGCGGCGGTCAGAACGGCCTCGACGCCGTCGACGGCATCGATCTCGATCGGCGACGGTCGGCCATCGACCAGCAGGTGGTAGTGCTGCAGCGGCTGCAGGCGCTCCAGCTCTATCGGCGCGGTGCCCTTCCTGTTCCGGCCGATCTCGCGCTCGCGTTGCCGGTTGTAGCAGCTGACGCACAGCAACCCGTGAATAATCCGCAGTGATTGCCGCCGGCAGCGCACGCAGAAGCGCCCGATCGGCGCCGCTGCGGCCGGTTTCCGGGCCCGGCCACTGCCCAGCGCGCAGCCCCGGCAGTGCCAGCGAAATGCGACCGGGTCGGGCGGAATGCGGCCGTTGGCCTGGAGGAAGCTGCCGGTCACCGCTTACAAGGAAAGCCCCGCAGCAGCACAGAGCGTCGGCGCTGGCGGCCTCGGTGCCACAGCTGGCGCATACCCACTTACCGGCGTGCTGGTCGATCGGGGTCAGGCAGACTCTACAGATATGGGACTGCACCGGCAGTCTCCGAGTGGTGGGCCTGTCTCGTGATTTTGCGTCACGACTGACTGACTACCAGCCGCAAGGCCAGCGCGCGGGGGGTGAAATTGTCAGCGGGCGGTCTTTGGTTTTATGGAAACCCGGTGGAAACTAGCGAATCAGCCGAAATCCCGCGTCACAGGCGGCTTCGCGCGGTGCAGGTGGTGGAAGCTTCCGAAGCTTAATAGCATATATGCGTATCTTATACGCATGCCCTGGATCGTCGAAAACGAATTGCAGGCGCTAGCGTCGGACCTGCGCGCTCGCTTCTTTGGAGGGTTCATTATGGGAAATCCGCGTCAAGGGTAAAGATAATATAGCAGGGCTATTTATGTAACCGTGCGGTACCAACGCGTGATTGTTGTTCGGATCTTCGTCAAGAAGACACCTAAAACGCCGCAACGGGAAATTCAACTCGCTTTGCGCAGAGCTCAGGAGGTGACATGAAACGGATTAGCGAATTGCATGAAGAATGGCTGCGGGATGACGACTACCGGAAAGCTTACGAGGCGCTGGGTCCGGAATTTGAACTAGTCCAGGCGCTGATACAGGCTCGCGGGCGGGCCTTACGCAGGCGGAACTGGTCCGGCGTATGCAAACTACGCAGTCGGTCATTGCTCGCTTAGAAAGTGGGCACGCCAACCCATCGGCACATACTTTGGCCAAGTTGGCGGAGGCGACCGGTAGCCGGCTGCGGGTGCAGTTTGAGTTCAAAACCAACGACTCAGTGTAAGGACGCCGCTATGATCTTGGCAGCGTTGTCCCGCGGATCTTGGCCTAGGCAGCAATGGGTCGATAGCTGAATCATGGGCTTGGAATAGAGTTCACTTTGCCGGCCAACCGGGATAGCCGGCGGCTGCGGTGTTGTTACCGCGACTC
>CAVQMB010000047.1:0-214957 GCA_963713445.1 uncultured Gammaproteobacteria bacterium
GACCAGCAGCAGCTCCAGCAGCGTGAAGCCCGCGCTGGCGGGTCGGCACGTTGCCAGCGGCGCTCGGTTCATGCCCTTTGAGCTACCGGCCGACCGCCCACGTCACGGCGGCCGCACATAAGCACCAGAAGCTGATACTGTCGATTGCAGAGATAAATAAAAATCATAAACGTGCACGATACGGGGCATCTATAATGTCACTGTAGTTTAGTCCTTTTTTATTGAGTTGGCGTAATGCTCAATCCCGGCCCTATTAGCGTAACGGGAGAGCAATCACGAGGGGCAGCGGCCAACCTGCCGCCAACAATGGAGTTCTGATCGTGTCGCAGATCGAGCTTCGCCCGAAACCATAAGCAATCAACCCGATCTTCGCAGCGGCAGGGCTTTACCCTGATCGAGCTGCTGTTCGTGCTGGTGATCGTAGCCATCCTGGCGGCCATCGCCTATCCGATGTACATCAACCAGGTGCGCGCCAGTCGCCGGTCGGACGCAATGAACGCCTTGCTGCGCATACAGTTGTCTGAGGAAAAATATCGCGCCAACAACACCACCTACGCGTCAGCCAGCACGCTAATCAACCTAGGAGCCATCGGCACTGTCTCCCCACAGCGCTATTACAGCATTTCGATCAGTTCACCAACCGCGTCGGGCTTTACTGCGACGGCCACGCCCGTCGCCGGCAGCGACCAGACCAAAGACACCTGCGGCACCTTTGCCATCGATCAGGATGGACCCGTGACCTCCGGAAGTTACGCCGGGCCGAGCTGCTGGAAGCGCTGAGCGCGCCACAGCCGCCTGGGCCGAATTCCCCCAGGCACGGGGGCGGTGGCATGCCTTCCCGGCCCTGGCAAACCTGCGCATGAACCCCGCGGCAAGACCGATATAATCCGCTGACGATTCTTGACGCGGGAGGAACCACCACATGTCCGACATACTCTGGCAGCCCAGTGCCGAGCGTATCGCTGACGCCAACCTCACCGCTTTCCGGCACAGCATCGAGCAACAACATGGCGTCGCCCTGGCGGACTATCCCGCGCTCTACCAGTGGTCGATTGATCATCCCGAGCTGTTCTGGCGCACGCTCTGGCGTTTCGCCGGCGTCATCGGTGAACCGGGTCAGGATGTACTGATTGACGGCGACCGGATGCCAGGCGCGCGCTGGTTTCCCGAACGCCCGGCTCAATTTCGCCGAGAACCTGCTGCGCCGGAACGACGACAGCACCGCGCTGGTATTCCGTGGTGAAAACAAGGTCCGGCGGCGCCTGAGCTGGCGCGAACTCCAGGCCGAAGTCTCCCGCCTGCAGCAAGCGCTGCAAGCCCTGGGGGTTCAGGCCGGTGACCGGGTAGCGGGTTACCTGCCCAATATGCCCGAAACCATTATCGCCACACTGGCCACGGCCAGCCTGGGAGCGATATGGTCCTCGTGCTCTCCGGACTTCGGCGTCAAGGGGGTACTGGACCGGTTCGGGCAAATCGAGCCCAAGGTTCTTATTGCGGTCGAAGGGTACTATTACAACGGCAAGACCCACGATTGCCTGGGTAAACTCGCAGGAGATAATCGCGCAACTCCCCAGCGTCGAGCAACTGGTCATCGTGCCTTACACCAGGGAACGGCCAGCGCTCGCGGAGTTGCCAAAGGCGGTGCTGTGGGCGGATTTCACCGGCCCATTCGAGGCCACCGGGGTCCGCTTCAGCCGCCAGCCATTCGATCATCCGCTCTACATCATGTTCTCGTCAGGCACCACCGGTGTACCCAAGTGCATCGTCCATGGCGCCGGTGGCACCTTGCTGCAGCATCTCAAAGAGCATCGCCTGCACACCGACCTCAAGCCCGACGACCGGCTGTTCTATTTCACTACCTGTGGCTGGATGATGTGGAACTGGCTGGTCACCGGCCTGGCATCGGGCGCCACGCTGCTGCTCTACGACGGCTCACCGTTCCACCCCTCCGGTCGCGTGCTGTTCGATTACGCCGACGCCGAGCGCATGACCGTGTTCGGCACCTCGGCCAAGTACATCGATGCGCTGGCCAAGTTCGGCCTGGCGCCACGGGCGACACACGATCTCGGCTCGCTGCGCGCGATGTTATCGACCGGCTCGCCGCTGGTGCCGGAAAGCTTCGACTACGTCTACCGGGACATCAAATCCGATCTGCAGCTATCCTCGATCTCCGGCGGCACCGACATCGTCTCGTGCTTCGTGCTGGGCAACCCGGTACTCCCGGTACGCCGCGGCGAAATCCAGTGCCGCGGCCTGGGCATGGCGGTCGAGGTCTGGAACGATGCCGGCCAGCCGGTGCAGGGCGAGAAAGGCGAGCTGGTCTGCACCAGGCCGTTTCCGTCCATGCCGATCTATTTCTGGAACGACCCGGACGGCAGCCGGTATCGCCGCGCCTATTTCGAGCGATTCCCGAACGTCTGGTGTCACGGCGACTACGTCGAGCTGACCGCCAGCGATGGCATCATCATCTACGGGCGCAGCGACGCCGTGCTCAACCCCGGCGGCGTGCGCATCGGCACGGCGGAAATATACCGCCAGGTCGAACAGCTCGACGAGGTACTGGAATCGCTGGTCATAGGCCAGAACTGGGACAACGACGTCCGGGTGGTGCTGTTCGTGCAACTGCGCGACGACTTATCACTGGACGACGACCTGATCAGGAAGATCAAGCACCAGATCCGCCAGAACACCACACCCCGCCACGTCCCCGCCAAGGTCATCCACGTGGCCGACATCCCGCGCACCAAAAGCGGCAAGATCGTCGAACTGGCGGTGCGCGACGTCGTCCACGGCCGCCCCATCAAGAACCAGGAAGCGCTGGCCAATCCGGAAGCCCTGGAGCACTACCGCGACCTGGAGGAACTGCAGCATCCATAAGGTGCCGCCAGATCATGGCATACCGGCACACCGTATCGACCGGGCCGTTGCTAGCGGGCAGCGGCTGATCCGCCTTGCGGATCATTGCGCGCCACCGCCTCCTGATCGCCGGGCGTGTCGCGCAGCCCTTTGGGCACCAGCCCCTTACGCTCGGCCAGGGCCACCGCTTCGGTATTGCTGAGTCCCTGGCCGCGGGCGCGCCCGGCCGGCGTCTGCCCGGCGCCGGTATCGATGGTCACCTCAGCGCTGGTCTGCACCCGCAGCGGATACCGGGCGGGATCATCCACCACCAGAACGCGCACCGGAACCCGCTGGGTGACCTTGACCCAGTTACCGGTGGCATTTTCCGGCGGGAGCAGTGAGAACGCGGTTCCACTGGCCGGATTGACCGACTCAACGATACCGTGAAAGCTATGGCCCGGGTACATGTCGGCAGCGATGGTCGCCACCTGTCCCGGCCGGATCCGGGTCAGGTCAGTCTCCTTGAAATTTGCATAAACCCAGAACCAGCGGTTGCAGACCAGCGCAAACTGGGCGTCTCCACTGTTTACCAGATCGCCCCGGTGCAGCTTGACACTGGAAACCCAGCCATCACAGGGTGCCCGGATCGTGGTGTGACTGAGATCGAGCTGGGCCTGATCGAGCTGCGCCTGGGCCTGCTGAATCCGCTGGTTACGGGCGCCGGCCTGGCCCAGTTCCATCCTGGCCTGGGTCAGCTTGGCCTTGGCCAGATGCACATTGGCCTTGGCGCTGTCGAGCCGGGCGCGCGCACTGTCGAGGCTGGAGCGTGACTGGACGTGGCGTTCCACCAACGGTTTGACCCGCTTGAAATTGCTGCGGGCATCCGTCAACTGAGCCTGACGGTCCGCCACCTCGGCCTGCGCCGCCTGCACCGCTGACTGTTCCGCCTGCACGGTCTGGCGGGCCAGCGCAAGCTGAGCTTCAGCGCTTTTCTCGCGATAGCGGAACGGCCGCGGATCGATGCGGAACAGTATCTGGCCTTTTTGCACGGTCTGCTGGTCGCTGACCGGTACCGCCGTCACCTTGCCGGTAACCTGCGGCGCCACCTTCACGACATCGGCTTTGACGTAGGCGTCATCGGTGCTTGGGTATTGCTCGCTATGCTGATAGTAAAAATAGCCACCGATACCTAAGCCAATCGCGACCACCACTACGATCAACCATTTAAGTAAGCGCTTCATGTGAATGTGCGTCTGCTCCTGAAAACATCGATCAGTTGGTCATGCCTGCTCGGCGCGCTGTTTAAGCCGCACCAGCAGCCGCATGCAACGGCGTAATTCAGTCTCCGACAAATCCCGGAACAGCTCGGCGCGCAGTTCGTCGGCGATCGCCTCGATGCGGTCGATGACCTCGCGCGCGCGCGCCGTCAGATGGACCTGCTTGCAGCGCCGGTCACTGGCCGATGGCCGGCGTTCGACCCAACCGTCGCGCATCATCCGGTCGAGCTGGGCCACTAACGTGGAGCCCTCGATGCCGACGCGGTTGGCCAGTTCCGTCTGGGTCAGCGGCTGGCCCGCCCGCGCCAGATGCAACAACACCTGCCAGCGGGCGCGACTCAGCCCCAGAGGCTGCAGCCGGCGGTCCAGTGCGAAGCGCCAGGCCCGCGCGGTTTCACCAAGCAACTGACCAAAATGTTCCACGTCGTCCATCATCACCATCACTCTGCCGTCACCCGCGAATCAGCGCGTGCCACGGCGTATCAGCAACAACAATGGCAGCGCGATCACCACTGACCACGCCATGATTTGGAAAGCGTCAAGAATACCCAGAAAGCGGGCCTGATGACCGACCACCTGCGCCAACACCGCCCCCGTGAGTGGACTGTGGAGATGCAGGTGCAGCGGAGCCAGATAGTGCGTCAGGGCGCCGGAAAACGGCGTGACGTGGCCGCCCATCTGATTCCAGGCGGTCTGGCTCTGCCGGGCCATCACCGCGCCGCCCAGCGACACGCCGAGCGAGGCCCCGATGGTACGGGCCAGTTGCCGGACCCCGGCCGCTTCGGTGGACTGTTCCGGCGGCAGGGTGGCGAACGACACCGTGGCCAGCGGCACGAACACCAGTCCCAGCCCGAAACCCTGGATCAAAATCGGCCAGATCAGCCACCAGATGTCGACCTGCGGGCTGTACCAGGTCGTCACCAGCGTGCCGAACAAGGTGCTGACGATGCCCACCACGATCAACGGCCGGGCCCCGAAGCGGTTGATCAAGCGCCCGGCCAGAAACATCGACAGCATGGAGGCCAGTCCGCGCGGGGCCAGTACCAGGCCGGTGGTGAACGCCGGATACCCGAGCAGTGATTCCAGCATGATCGGCTGCAGATCCAGCACCCCGTACATACTGAACATGAACGCCGCCAGGATGAGCGCCGACACCGCGTAGTTGCGGTCCTTGAAGATACGCAGATCGAAGATGGCCTTGGGCCCCATTTCCCAGTTACGCAGAATCAGGCAGACAAAGCCGAACAGGCTGACCAGGGTGAGGACCTGGATGCGATGGGAGCCGAACCAGCCCAGATCCTGCCCACGATCGAGTACGTACTGCATGGTCGACACGGCGATCACCAGAAACCCGAATCCGAACCAGTCGGCATGGCGCTCGCGCTTGTCGGTCTCGGGGACGAACAGCAGCGTCCCGATGACAGCCAGGATGCCTACCGGCACGTTGATGAAGAACGTCCAGCGCCAGTCCAGCACCTGGGTCAGATAACCACCCAAAGTCGGTCCCATGATCGGCCCCACCATGGCACCCACGCCGAAGATGGCCATGGCCTGGCCGCGTTGGTCACGCGGGTAGATGTTGATCAACACAGCCTGCGCCGACGGCACCAGCCCGGCACCGGCGACACCCTGCGCCAGCCGGAACAGCACCATTTGATTGATGCTCGCGGCCAGACCGCACAATACCGAGGCGATGGTAAAACCGACGATGCTGATGACCAGGTAGGTGCGCTGACCGATACGGTCGGTGAGCAACCCGGTCAACGGCATGAAAATGCCGGAAGAAATCAGGTAGCTTGTCAGCACCCAGCCGATCTGTTCCGAACTGGCGCCGAGCTGGCCCTGCATGTGTGGCAACGCCACCGTCACGATGGTGGTGTCGAGAATCTGCATGACCGCCGCCAGCATCACCACTGAGGTTATGATCAGCCGGGTGCGTTTGTCCTGAACAACCATACTGAAGTATCGGGGCAGCGTTGATACGAACTTAGTTCGCTAACAAATGATTCGTAAGCTATCTATCGTCAACTACAGGCAGATGGATCGGCAACAAGTTCCCGGTCAAACTTGACCCGCCATGGTGGACAGGGGATAGTCTCCCGGCGCCAGCGCCTCAACATGTCCGTAATCCACCCAGAACTGCCATGCCTCTGCTTAGCTTCGACCGTGTATCCATCGCTTTCGGCCTGCACCACCTGCTCGACGGCGCCAGTTTTCAGATCGAGGCCGGCGAGCGGGTCTGCCTGATAGGGCGCAACGGTGCCGGCAAGTCGACCCTGCTCAAGCTCATCGATGGCGGGCTGCAGCCGGACAGCGGCGACATCTGGCGCGAACCCACGCTGCGCATCGCGCGGCTGGCGCAGGAGCCGCCGTTCGACGACGATGCCACCGTGTTCGACGTGGTCGCCAGCGGCCTGGCGGAGCTCGGTCAACTACTGCGCGACTACCACCATGCCGTGCAGGCGCTTGCCAGCGACCCGTCGGACAGTCATTTCCAGCACATGGCGCAGCTCCAGCACCGGTTGGAAGCGGCTGACGGCTGGAACCTCAATCAGCGGGTCGAGACCATCCTGACCCGATTGCACCTGCCCGCCGATACCCGGCTCGCGACCCTTTCGGGCGGCTGGCGCCGGCGGGTCGCCCTGGCCCGGGCGCTGGTAACCGAGCCGCAGTTGCTATTGCTGGACGAGCCCACTAACCACCTGGACGTCGAGGCCATCGAGTGGCTGGAGGATCAGCTGCTCAATTTTCGCGGCGCCGTGCTGTTTGTCACCCACGACCGGGCCTTGCTGCAACGGCTCGCCACCCGCATCGTGGAGCTGGACCGCGGCCAGCTGACCTCCTGGCCCGGCGACTATCGCAATTTTCTGCAACGCAAGGCCGCCGCAGTGGAGGAGGAGGCCCGCCACAACGCCGAATTCGACAAGAAGCTGGCGCAGGAGGAAGCGTGGATCCGCCAGGGCATCAAGGCTCGCCGCACGCGCAACGAAGGCCGGGTGCGGGCGCTCAAGGCGCTACGCGAACAACGTCGGGCCCGACGCGATGTGCCGGGCCGGGCCCGCTTCGGCCTGGCCGAAGCGGAACGCTCCGGTAAGCTGGTGATCGAGGCCAAGGACGTCACCTTCGGCTGGAACAGCCAGCCAGTGGTGCGCGATTTTTCCGTGCGTATCATGCGCGGGGACCGGATCGGGCTTATCGGTCCCAATGGCGCCGGCAAGACCACCCTGCTGCAGTTGCTGCTGGGCGGGCTCAAACCGACAGCGGGCAGCGTCCGCCTGGGCACCAAACTGGAGGTGGCCTACTTCGATCAGCTGCGCGCCCAGCTCGACCCGGACCAGTCGGTCATCGACAATGTCGCCGAGGGCAGCGACTTCGTCACCCTCAACGGTACCCCGCGCCACATCATCGGCTATCTGCAGGACTTCCTGTTCACGCCCGAGCGTGCCCGCAGCCCCGTCAGTAGCCTGTCCGGCGGCGAGCGCAACCGCCTGCTGCTGGCCCGGCTGTTCCGCCAGCCGGCCAACCTGCTGGTGTTGGACGAACCCACCAACGATCTGGACATCGAGACCCTGGAACTGCTGGAAGATCTGTTGCTGGACTTTGCCGGCACCATCCTGCTGGTCAGCCACGACCGGGCGTTTCTCGACCATGTGGTCACCAGCACGCTGGTCTTCGAGGGTGGCGGGGGCATCAGCGAATACGTCGGCGGCTACAGCGACTGGTTGGCCCAGCGAACACCGCACCGCACCGGCACCGACCACAACCCGCACCGGCGAGAATGCGCGTCAGCGCGGCAAACCGCGGCAGCAGGCCAGATTGAGCTACCGTGAACAGCAGGAACTGGCCGCACTGCCCGGCACAATCGAAGCGCTCGAACAGGAACAGGGGGTGCTCAACGAGCGTCTCTCGGATCCCGCTTTTTATCAGGGGGATCCGGCCGAACGCGACCGGATTCTGCAACGGCTCCCGCAGCTGGCAACCGAACTGCAGACGGCCTACGCGCGCTGGGAGGAACTCGAGGGCCGCTGAACGCTAACGGGCTCGAGGACACGCGGATTGCCGTTGCGATTTCCATTAGCGATAACAATCGCTTTTCCCTTGATTTAGGCCTATACTATCAGCCCACTGCGTATGTAAGGACACACCTACATCGCGTTTTGATGCTGTGCTGGTTTCCGATCAGCGCCATCATGCCGGATGTCAGCAATCCTACACACCAGTCCATCGGTGTGGTCCGCAGTGGCCAGCACCAGCTCGAAGTTGCGTTTGTGGAGTTTAGAAAGCATGTCTGATCGTCAGACCGGTACCGTCAAGTGGTTCAATGAAAGCAAGGGTTACGGTTTTATCGCCCGCGAAAGTGGTCCGGACGTGTTCGTACACTTCCGTGCCATCAGCGGTACCGGTTTCCGCACCCTTAATGAAGGCCAGCAGGTCAGTTTCCGCGTCGTGCAGGGCCAGAAAGGCCTGCAGGCCGAGGATGTGACCGCGGCATAACCAGCAAGGGTGCTCTCTTGCGGACAGGGCGGCCCTCGGGCCGCCCTTTCTGTTTACCGCACTCAGAGCCCCTCACGTACCCAGACCCACGCAGCGTCCAGTTCGGTGGCATCGAAATAGCGTACGGTGGCTATCGTGAAGGGCCGGCACAGACCCGCCATCCATTGCTGCCAGCGGTGGTCGCCGACCAGCGCGATGCGCTCGAAGGCCTGATAGTGGCGCACCGCGAACAGGGTATCCTGCCAGGCAGCCGGCAGATCCCAACCGTGAAAGTCCTGGAACCAGGCGAGTAGCCGCAAGCGACCGGCATCCGTCACGGCAGCATCGATCACCGGCACGAAGTCCTCATAATCGGCCGCATGCAGCTTGCCGCTCAAGCGAAAAGCCAGCACGCGGTCGGAAACACTGGGCAGATGCTCAATCATGGTCTCGACTCTCCTTTCCCGCAACCTAGGAATTCTTTCAGCAGCGGTGCCATCTGGGCCGGCTGCTCCATGTGCAGGTGATGCCGGCCCGGTAACTCGATATCGCGCAATCCCGCCACACACCGCAGGCGGGCAGCAAGCGACGGTCGCTTCTGCAGGAATCCGTCGCGGGCCCGGAGCAGTAGCGTCGGGAGTCCGGATCGACGCCAGCAGGCCCTGCACCTGATTTTCGCTCAGGTAGAATGGCGATGGCAGCGTCAGGCGTGGATCGCTGCGCCAGGTAACCCCCCCGGCGACCGGCCGTGTGCCGCGCGCGGCCAGCAGCAGTGCCGCCTGGTTCTCCAGACCTGTCGCCCGCTGCCGGGCCCGGGCCGCCGCTTCGATATCAGCATAGACCGGCAACGACTTGCCTGCCAGGCGCTGCTCCGCCAGGACTGCCTGGCGCAGCCGTTCACTCAACGCGCCGGCCGGCTCGGTCAAGGGCCCCAGACCCTCGATCAAAGCCAAGCGTTCGATCCGTTCCGGCACGCTGGCGGCGACCATACAAGCCACTGCGGCACCCAATGAATGCCCCAGCAGCGCGAACCGCGGCCAGCCCAGAACGTCGGCCGCAGCCAGTACGTCGTAGAGATTGTCGACGAAGTGATAGCGGCACCCGGACGGGCGGCGGTCGGAACGGCCATGACCGGCCAGATCCAGTGCCACGACCCGCAGCCCCGCCAGCAGTGGTGCCAATGGCGCAAAGCTGGCGGCGTTATCGAGCCAGCCGTGCAGCGCCAGGACCGGCCGACCGCCAGCCGGTCCCCAGGCCTGAGCCGCCAGCCGCAGGCCGGGAAGTTCGAGTGTCAGTTCTTCGGTCATATGAATCGTGCATCCAACCGGGGATCAGACCCGTAAAGTGATGGCCAGTGTGACGTCGCCGTGACGTTGATGAACCCTGAACCCGGAGATCCCCTTGCGTGAACAAGAGCAAACTTCTGCTGGCCGGCGGCATCGGGATTGCGGTGGTCACGTTCTTCATCCTGGGCCTGGATCACTACCTGACGCTGGCCACTTTCAAGGCCCAACAGCATGTGCTGGTCAGCCTGGTAACGCACCATCCGCTGTCAAGCGCGCTGGCCTATTTCCTGGGTTACGTCCTGGTCGCGGCACTATCGCTGCCGGGCGCCGCACTGATGACGCTGGTCGGCGGCGCCATCTTCGGGCTGGGCTGGGGCACGCTGATCGTTTCGTTTGCTTCCACCGTGGGCGCCACCCTGGCGTTCCTGAGCGCCCGATTCCTGCTGCGCGATGCGGTACAGCGACGCTTTGGCCGCAACCTCGACGCGGTCAACCGCGGCATCAAACGCGATGGGGCATTCTACCTGTTCACGCTGCGCCTGGTACCGCTGTTCCCGTTCTTCGTCATCAATCTGGTGCTGGGGCTGACGCCGCTGCGCGCCCGAACCTTTTACTGGGTGAGTCAGCTCGGCATGCTGCCCGGCACCCTGGTGTACGTCAACGCCGGCACCCAGCTGGGGCAGCTGGAGTCGCTGCGTGGCATTCTGTCGCCGGGCCTGCTGCTGTCGTTCACCCTGCTGGGGGTGTTCCCGCTACTGGCCCGAAAAACGGTCGACTTGATCAAAGCGCGCCAGGCCTTGCGGCGCTGGCCGAAACCGGCCCATTTCGATCGCAACCTGGTGGTGATCGGTGCCGGCTCGGCCGGGCTGGTCAGTGCCTACATCGGCGCCGCCGTGCGAGCCCGGGTCAGTCTGATCGAAAAGCAAAAAATGGGCGGCGACTGCCTGAACACCGGCTGCGTGCCGTCCAAGGCCCTGCTGCGCACAGCGCGGCTGCTGGCCGACATCCGGCGTGCGCGCGATCTGGGTCTCAAATCCGCCACCGCTGAATTCGATTTCGCCGCGGTCATGGCCCGGGTGCAACAGGTCATTCACCGCATCGAACCGCACGACTCAGTCGAGCGCTACCGCGCGCTGGGCGTGGACTGCATTCAGGGCGAGGCCCGCATCACATCACCGTACACGGTCGAAGTCAACGACCGCACCCTGACCACCCGCAGCATCATCATCGCCGCCGGCGCCCGGCCCTTAGTGCCCCCGATTCCGGGCCTGGACCAGGTCGGCTTTCTGACCTCAGATTCGCTGTGGGACCTGCGCGAGCTGCCCCGTCGGTTGCTGGTACTGGGCGGCGGCCCGATCGGCTGCGAACTGGCCCAGGCCTTCGCCCGCTTCGGCAGTCAGGTGACGCTGCTGGAGATGCAGGAGCGGCTGCTGCCGCGCGAGGATGAGGAGTTCTCGGCACTGCTCAGGGACCGCTTTGAGGCCGAGGGGATAGCCGTCCGTGTCCAGCATCGAGCCACGGCTTTCCACGGCGAGCGCGGTGACAAGGTTGTGATCTGCGAACATCAGGGTGCCGCGGTCAGCATACCCTTCGACGAGGTCCTGATTGCGCTGGGCCGGGTCGCCAACACGACCGGATACGGCCTGGAGGCACTCGGCATCCCGGTCAATCACACCATTGCAACCAACGCCTTTCTGCAGACCATCTATCCGAACATCTTTGCCGCCGGCGACGTGGCCGGGCCTTATCAATTCACCCACGTCGGTGCCCATCAGGCCTGGTTCGCGACCGTCAATGCGCTATTCGGGCGCTTCCGCCGATTCCGGGTCGATTACTCCACGATCCCCTGGGCCACCTTCACCGAGCCAGAGGTCGCCCGGGTCGGCCTCAACGAGCAGGAGGCCCGTGCCCAGGGAATCCGCTACGAAGTGACCCGCTACCCGCTCGACGAGCTTGACCGGGCGATCGCCGACGGCGCCGACTATGGCCAGATCAAGGTACTGACCGTGCCCGGCAAGGACCGTATCCTGGGCGTTACCATCGCCGCCGAGCACGCCGGCGAACTGATCGCCGAATTTGTCCTGGCAATGCGTCACGGGCTGGGTCTGAACAAGATTCTGGCCACCATTCATATCTACCCGACTCTGAGCGAGGCCAACAAGTACGCGGCGGGTGAATGGAAGAAGGCCCATGCCCCGCAGACCCTGCTGCGCTGGCTGCGCCGCTATCACGCCTGGCAACGCGGCTGACCGATCGAACCGCAAACTCTGTAGCCACAGCGTGGCCGGTCCGGCGACAATAGCGCGACCTGACATACCGGACCTGGCTTGTGACCGATGCTGCCACACCCGCGGCCGTGGAAACCTGCGGTCTGCGCCGCCGCTATGGTGACTTCGAAGCCCTCAAGGGCATCGACCTTACCGTGCGACGCGGCGAAATGTTCGCCCTGCTGGGCCCAAACGGGGCCGGTAAGACTACCTTGTTCTCCATTCTCAGCACGCTCCTGCAACCGTCGGCTGGCGCGGCCCGGGTGCTGGGTTTCGACGTCGTGCGCGAACGGCCGGCGATACGCCGCCACATGGGCATCGTATTCCAGGAGCCCGCGCTGGAGCAGAAACTTTCGGCGCGCGACAACCTGCTGCTGATGGGCTTGTTCTACGGACTGGGGCCAGGCGAGGCGCGCCGACGGGCCGAAGCCATGCTCATCCAGCTGCAACTCACCGAGTTTGCCGAGCGCCCGACCCAGAAGCTCTCCGGTGGCCAGAAGCGGCGACTGGAACTGGCCCGGGCCTTGATCAGCAGCCCTGACATCCTGTTCCTGGACGAAGCCACCCTGGGCCTGGATGTCGAGGCCCGGCGCAGTTTCTGGGCCCAGGTGCGCGACCTGGTGCGCGCGGGCAGGACGGTGTTTTTCACCACCCATTACATGGAAGAAGCTGATGTCGCGGACCGTATTGCCCTGATCAACGAGGGCGAAATCGTCGCCCTGGACACCCCGCAGGCTCTGAAACAGCGCATCGGTGGCGGCGTAGTCCGACTGCAGACAAGTGACGACCGCCAGGCCCGCGAATGGCTGGCTGACCACGGCCACCGGTGCGAGCCCAGTGACCAGGGACTGGTGCTCATCAGCCCGGACCCGGCGGCCCTGCTGCCCGCTCTGCTGCGCGAACTGCCGGTTCCGGTGCTACGCGCCGAAATTCAGGCACCCAGTCTGGAAAACGTGTTCCTGATCCTCACCGGACGCGCCCTGGCAAACGGCGAGGCCGCCGCAGCGCCAGCCGGAGGTCAGCCATGAATGCGCTGTTCGGCATCATACTGCTGGACCTGAAACGGCTCTGGGTGGACAAAATCCGACTACTGTCCAGTCTGGCCCAGCCGCTGCTCTACCTGTTTGTGCTGGGCTCCGGGCTGGGCGCCAGCTCCAAGCTGGGTGGCGCCGCCTACCTGCAGTACATTTTCCCCGGCGTGCTGGGCCTGTCGCTGCTGTTTTCAGCCACCTTTGCCGCCATTGCCATTGTCTTCGACCGCCAGATAGGTTTTCTCAAGGCCATTCTTGTCGCCCCGGTACCACGCCCGGTAGTGGCCTGTGGCAAGATTGCCTCGGGTGCCATTCAGGCATTGATTCCAGGCCTGATTCTGTTGCTGTTTGCACCGCTGGTCGGGCTACCATTGACGGCGCCCATAGTGTTGGCGCTGCTGGGCGCAATGCTGCTCGCCGCGGTTACCTTTGCGGCCCTGGGCGTGGCGGTGGCGGCGCGCTTCACCTCGGTGACGGTGTTTCCGATCGTCTCCAATGCGGTGTTGCTGCCGATGTTCTTCCTGTCCGGCGCACTGTATCCGCTGACCGGCACGCCGGCCTGGCTGCGCGCCCTGGCCCATGTCGACCCGGTGGCCTACGCCGTGGACCTGATGCGGGCGCCGCTGACCGGCCAGCGCTATTTCCCGCTGTGGCTGTCGCTTGCGGTCCTGGCCGCCTTCATCCTGGTGCTGTCGTGGCTGGCGATGCGTGTGTTCGCCCGTGGGGACGAGGTCTAGCCCGCCATGGCCCGCCGTCGGGTGCGGATAACGCCCGTTGCTCAGGGCTCACGGTGGGTACCCGGGAGCGCTATGCTAACGCACAACAATGCCGCCATGAGAGTGCCGCCATGCTGTTTGCCGATATCCAGCGCCAGGATCGCATCGTCACCACCGCCCGCAGGGTTCAGAATCAGCTGATCCGATCACGCTCGGCGTTGCGCACGGGGCAGGTCGAACAAGCTGACGAACATTTAGGTGAAGCACTGAACCAACTCATTCACGTCATCCAGCACCTGCAGTTCTCCTATGCCGTGCAACAGATTGAGGCGCCCAACCACGCGCCGGCGCTGATCTGGATCGACCTGCCGACCCAGCAACGGCTGGAGGACCTGCAACAGGCGACCGGCTATTCGGTCAAGCAGATCATCATCGAACTGCTGCAGAGCGGCCAGCTGGCACCGGCGGACGGCGGGTCCGGGCGGGACTAGGAACGCCCCCGGGCAAACGGCCAGCCGCGGCGCCAATACTGGATCATCAGGAATCCGAACAGCATCCCGCCGATGTGGGCGAAATGAGCGACCCCGGCCTGGGTGCCGGTCACCCCGGCCCACAGCTCAAAGGCCCCGTAGATCAGCACAAACCACTTCGCCTTCATCGGGATCGGCGGGATCAGCAGCAGAATAATGCGATTCGGATACATCATCGCGTAAGCCAGCAATACCCCGAGCACCCCCCCGGAGGCGCCGATAGTGGGAAAGAAACCACCGCTCCGGGCGGCAATCGATGCCACTGCCAGCTGGACTGCACCGGCGCCCAGTACGCACACAGCGTAATATTGCAGAAACCGCCTGGTCCCCCACAGTGCTTCCACGCCGACGCCGAACATCCACAGGCCGAACATGTTAAAGAGCAGGTGCATCACACTGCCGTGCAGGAACCCGTAGCTGGCCAACTGCCAAAGCTCGAACTGTGGAATCCGCAGCATGCCGTAGGAGGTCATCACGCTGCCAGGCGACCCCAGCGGCCAAAGCGCGAACAAGCGAACCAACTCAGCATTGAGGCCCATCTGCTGGACCAGAAAGATTAGCGTATTGGCCAGCAACAGCCCCAGCACGCCGGATGTCATTGGCATGGTCGTCGCCCCGGCGGCAGCGTTCTGTCCATCGATTCCATCTCCACTCGAGTTAAACGGGGATTATAGGTGGCCCATCGCGGGTCACCAACTATACAGCGGGAACAGCGACCGCCCCAGCGCTGCCTAACTACTATTCAAATCATCGCGCATTGGAGATCCGACATGACGGCACTGCACGAGATGCCCTGTGAGGCCTGCCGCGCCGGTGCGCCACAGGTCACCGACGACGAACTGCGTGAACTGCTGCCGCAGATTCCGGACTGGTCGGCGGTAGTCCGCGACGACATCCTGCGCCTGGAACGCCTGTTCCGATTCGGCAATTTCCGCAAAGCCCTGGCCTTTACCAACCAGGTCGGGGAACTGGCCGAGAGGCACGGTCATCACCCCGCCATCCTAACCGAATGGGGCAAGGTCACCGTGACCTGGTGGAGCCACAAAATCCGTGGTCTGCACAAGACTGATCTGGTGATGGCGGCGAGAACCGATCAGCTGCTGGCGCATCGGCTGACGCCGCCGTGACCGGCTGATTGACAGCCCCCGCCGGCGGGCCTACATTGCGCCCTATCCGGCGGTTCCCCTGCACGGGGATGAAATGGGAACACGGTTGGGCCTGTGAGCCGAAGCCGTGGCTGCCCTCGCAACTGTAACCGGCGAGCCGGGCTCCACAATGCCACTGGGAAACTGGGAAGGCGGAGCTCGTGCACTGACCCGGAAGCCAGGAGACCTGCCGCCGGAGGCGTCACCCACCGACGAGCGAGGCGATCGCCGGTACGGACCTCCGTTTGCGGTGGCGCATGTCCAGTACCGCCGCACAGGGTATCCTTGGTTCCTGATAACTGTGGTGGCGGTGTGACCTGCAGCAGGGGGCGCCGACTACCCGACAATGACGCGCGGCGTTCCCACTCAATTTGTTAGGGAGAGCCATCGTGTCAAAATCGAATTCACTACGCGCCCGCAACTCGTGCCTCACCCTGCTTCTGGGCGCTGCGGCGAGCCTGCTCCCGGCCGTCGTACAAGCCCAGGGCGACGCCAATGGTGCGGTCACGGCAGCGCCGGTAGTGGTCACCGCGACCCGGATCCCGACCAATCCCGCCCAGCTCGGCAGCAGTGTGTCGATCATCACCCGGCAACAGCTCGAACGGCGCCAGATTACGTTCGTGGGCGATGCGTTGCGCACCATACCGGGGGTCACCATCCAGCAGGCCGGCAATCCCGGCAACCGCACCACCGTACGTATCCGCGGCTCCGATACCAATCAGGTGCTGGTGCTGATCGACGGCGTGCGGATCAATAATCTGCGGGCCGACGATTCGGTCGACCTGGGCAATCTGCTCACCGCCGATGTCCAGCGCATCGAGGTCGTCCGCGGTCCGCAGAGCGTGCTTTACGGCAGCAACGCCGTGGGCGGCGTGATCAACATCATCACCCGCAAAGGCAGGCCCGGCCTGCACGCGCGGGCCCTGTTCGAAGGCGGCGCGATGAATACCCGCCATGCCGCCCTCAACGTCAGTGGCGGCAGCAAGAAGGTGGATTTTGCCGCCAGCTTCGAACGCTTTCTCACCGACGGCATTTCCACCGCCGCCGGCAACAGCGAACTCGACGGCAACGCCAGCAGTAACGCCTCGCTGCGGATCAGCGCGCATCCCAGCAGTACCAGTGAGTTCACCGTGATAGCACGCGGCACCAGGGCTGTTACCGCAACCGACGAGGGTATCAATACCCCGTATTTCGATCCCAATCATCAGCTCCACACTAACAACGGCTTTCTGCGCCTGCAGGGCAAGCTGACCAGCGCCGGCGGCCGGCTCGACCAGCGCTTCGGGATTGAGAGCACGCACTCCGACTTCACTGACTACGGCAGCACCTCAACCTATACCAGTAGCGGCAGCCATCGGGCCGTGGACTACCAGGCCAGCTACTTCTTCAATGCCCGCGACGTACTCACCGCCGGCACCCAGTGGAGCCGCGATGCCGCGACCAACAACTCTGGGAGCGGACTGACTTATAACACCGTGGCCGGCTACGCCAATTATCGCTTCAGCCCGAGCCGGCCGTGGGATCTGGGCATCGGCTTGCGTGAGGATCACAACACCCAGTTCGGCGGTTTCACCAGCTACCGGCTGACCGCCAGCTATCGGGCATGGGCGGGAACGCGGTTTCACGCCAGTCTGGGCCGGGGTTTCAGCCTGCCGACCTTCACCGAGCAGGCCTACGGCCACAATCCGAACCTGCGGCCGGAACGCAGCACCGGCGTCGATTTCGGCATCGACCAGGCGCTGCTGAACCAGCACGCGCATCTGTCGCTTACCGTGTTCGACAACCGTATCAGCGACCTGATCGAGTTCGTCGGCAACAATGCCTACAACGTGGATAAGGCCCGCATCCGCGGTATTGAAGCCAGTGGCCGGGTTGACCTGACCGCGAACTGGCACCTCAGCGCCGATCTGACTTATCAGCAACCGCGTAATGTCGCGACTGACCAGGACCTGCTGGAGCGGCCGCGGCGCAAGGCCAGCCTGAACCTGGACTACAGTGCCGGCCGGCTCAGCGCCTTCGCCCAGCTCCACTATGAAGGTCCGCGGCCGGACACCGGCAACGTCCGGCTAGGCGGTTATTCGGTGACCGATATCGGGGTCAGCTACAGGATCGACCGCAGCGTGGAGCTGACCGGACGCATCAACAACCTGTTCAACCGTCATTACCAGGAATTCGCCGGCTACAACACGCCTGGCTTTGCCGGCTATGTGGGAGTACGGGTCAAGCTGTGAAGCAGCCGCGGAACGCACTGAGCTGCTGGCTGGCGGCGGCACTGCTGTTTGTTGTGTCCCAGGATGCGCGCGCGGGCGGGATCGTCTCGCTCAACCTGTGCAGCGACCAGCTACTGGTCGAGCTGGCGGCCCGCCCGCAGATCGCCGCGGTGTCGTTTCTGGCGCGTGATCCGACCCTATCCTACGTGGCCCGACGTGCCCGCAGGCTGCCAGCGGTCCAGGCCAGTGCCGAACAAGTGCTGGCACTGCATCCGGACCTGGTACTGGCCGGTGTCTATGGTGCGCGCCCGGCACTGGCCCTGATCAAGGACCGCGGCATACCAGTCCTGCAGTTGGCCATGGCCAAGGACTTCCCCGCCATCCGCCGGGAAACGCTGCACGTCGGCCGACGGCTGGGCCGGCTGGCGCAGGCTCGCCGGCAGCTGGCGCGCATGGATCGACTGTTGCGGGCCAGCCGAGCAGCGCCGGATGCCATGAAGCCGCGCGGCCTGGTCCTGGAGCCTGGCGGTTTCACGCCGGGCCGCGGCAGCCTGGCCGATGCCGTCCTGAAAGCCGCCGGCTGGATCAATCTGGCGGCCACCGCCGGCATCGACGGCTACGGCTATCTGTCGCTGGAAAAGGTGCTGACGCTACATCCCGACGTCCTCATCAGCGAACATACCGATGCGGATTATCCGTCGCTGGCCGGTCAATGGCTGCACCATCCAGCGTTGTCGGCGCTGCCACGCGTCTATGTCCCCGGTGCGCTGTTGGCCTGCGGTGGACCACAAACCGCCATTGCGGTGGCGGAACTGGCTGGCGTGCGGCGCGCGCTGGCGGCCAGGCAACCATGAACCGCGGGCTGGCAGCCACCCTGGCACTGTCAACGCTAGTGCTGATGCTGATCTCGTTGACCGTGGGACCCGCGCTGATTTCACCACTGGCCGCCCTGCACGATCTGATCGCCGGCCACGACACCACTGCGGCGGTCATCCTGCTGCAGATCCGCCTGCCGCGGACCCTGTTGGGCCTCACTGTGGGCGCCACCCTGGGCATGTCCGGCGCCGCCTTGCAAGGACTGCTGCGCAACCCGCTGGCCGGGCCGGGTGTGCTGGGTATTTCCTCCAGCGCCGCGCTGGGCGCCGTGGTCACGTTTTACAGCGGTCTCGCCGCCGCGGTACCCCTTGCCCTCCCGCTCGGCGGTATTGCCGGTGCAGCCCTGGCGGTCACTACGCTCTACCTGCTGGCCGGCCGCGAATCCAGCATGCTGACCCTGATTCTGGCCGGCATGGCGATCAGCGCCTTCGCCAGCGCCCTGACCTCGCTGGCACTGAATCTGTCGCCCAACCCCTACGCCCTGGCCGAAGTGGTGTTCTGGCTACTGGGCTCGCTGGCCAACCGCAGCCTGCAACATGTTGCGCTGGCACTGCCGTTCATGGCGCTTGGCTGGGTGCTGTTACTGAGCGCCGGCCGCGGCCTGGAGGCCCTGACCCTGGGCGAGGACACGGCCGCTTCAATGGGTTTCCGGCTGGCGCGACTGCGGCTGCAGGTGATCGGCGGTTGCGCCGCCGCGGTCGGCGCCGCGGTAGCGGTGAGCGGCACCATCGGCTTCGTCGGTCTGGTGGTGCCGCACCTGCTGCGTCCGTTCACCGGCTACCATCCGGCCCGGTTGCTGGGCGTATCCGCCCTGGGCGGTGCGGCCCTGACGCTGGCCGCCGATATTCTGGTGCGCCTGATCGGCGGGGCCCACGAAATCCGCCTTGGCGTGGTGACCGCGCTGCTGGGTGCGCCGTTCTTCCTGGTGCTGGTACTGCAGAGCCGGCGCAGCATGCCATGAGCGCAAGCGACGGCCTGAAGGCAACGGCTGTGACCGTGCGACGTGGCCGGCGGGCGGTATTGACTACCGTCGACTGCCAGGTCCGGCCGGGCGAACTGGTCGTTCTGGTCGGACCCAACGGCGCTGGCAAGAGCACCTTGCTGCGCGCCATGAGCGGACTGCTCGCCGTCCACGCCGGCGCGATCAGGCTCGACGGTGAACCGCTACAATCAATCGCGCCGGCCGAACGCGGCCGCCGGCTGGGCTACCTGCCTCAGAACGGTGAATGTGCCTGGCCGCTTACTGTGGAACGGCTGGTGGCGCTCGGCCGGCTGCCGCATCAGGCGCCGTGGCGCCGGCCCCAGGCAGCCGACGCCCGGGCGATCGAGGCAGCCCTGGCAGCCTGCGAACTGGAACCATTGCGCCAGCGGCCGGTGACCACGCTGTCCGGTGGTGAACGCGCCCGGGTCATGCTGGCCCGCGCCCTGGCGGCGGAACCATCCATATTGCTGGCCGATGAACCGGTTGCCAGTCTCGATCCCTACCACCAGTTGCACCTCATGGACCTGCTGCGCGGCGCCGTCGATCGCGGCATGGGCGTGCTGGTCGTGTTGCACGACCTAACCCTGGCAGCACGCTACGGGGACCGGATATCCGTGTTGCAGGACGGCAGTGTGGTCGCCGCCGGCGGCATTGCCGAGGTGCTGTGTCCGGCGGTCCTGGGGCCTGTTTACGGCGTCGGGTTCGACATCGCCAGGGTGGCCGGACATACCGTTCTGCTGCCCCGGCAACCGCAGCGACCAGCGCCCGCGTTATGATCCGGGTTGGGTCAAACGGCTTCATGAACGCACCCCGGCTACGCTGGTTGCCTGCGCTGGCCGTTTCGGTGGCGGTGCATGCCGCCGTGCTGGTGATGATTCAGCTGCCGCAGCCGCTGCATTTGAGCGCCGGCGGCGGCAATCGCTATCAACTGACGCTGGTCGCCGGCGCTGCGCGCGCCACCGACCAGGCCCGACGCCCGGCACCCCGGCCGCCCCAACGCCCACCGCGGCACACCACACCAACCCATGCCCCGCCCAAGCAGCCAACCGCGCAGACGGCGAAGCCGCATCCCTCGATCGCGCACACCAACAATCCGCATGCAGCGCCGGCTCAGCCACCGCCGCGGGCGGCGTCCGGACGCCGCCGACCGCACCATCAGCGGCAACAAGTCGCCCAGGCCCGACACCCAAGGCAGCGTAACAGCCAACCAGCCCGCAGCCGGAAAGCGCACCACCATAGCCACCGCCGTGCCGCTCACAACAACGCCGGGAAGACCGCGGCCAATGCGACCGGTCCGGGTGCCGCCAGCCACTCCGCCGGACCGACCCACGATCCGCGCTACCAGGGTGATGGCCTGCACAATCCGCCACCGGTCTATCCGTTTCTGGCCCGCCGGCAAGGCCAGCAAGGCCAGGTCACCCTGAGCGTGAAGGTCGGCCCCCGCGGACGCCCGCTACAGGTCACCGTCATGCACAGCAGCGGCTATCCCCTGCTGGATAACGCGGCCCGCAAGGCGGTGCAGCATTGGCGTTTCCATCCGGCCCTGGCCGCTGGCCAGGCGGTGGTGGGCAGGGTTCTGGTCCCGGTGCGCTTCCGTCTGACCAACGGCTGACTACCCTAAAACGGGACCCCCATAGCGTCGCGGCGGGCGTACTCGTCAAGGGCCATGATCAGACGCTGGGTCAGCGGCCGCTCGCCGGTACCCAGTGTCTGGCCGTCGAGACTCGCCACCGGTACGATGCGGGCACCGGTCCCGGTCAGGAAAACTTCCTCCGCGCCCTGCAGATCGAAACGCCCCAGACTCCGTTCGACGGCCGCCACGCCGAGTTCGGCCGCGAGGCGCAGCACGCTGTCGCGGGTGATTCCCGCCAGGGCCCCGTCGGTTGGCGGCGGCGTCACCAGACCACCCTGCTGCACCGCGAAGATGTTGGCCACGCTGGCCTCGGCGACCAGTCCGGCCGCATTCAGCAGTAACGCCTCGTCGGCACCACGCGAACGCGCCTCCTGCTTGGCCAGGACGTTGTTGAGGTAGTTGAGGCTCTTGACCCGGGGATCGAGCGCATCGGCGGCCGGCCGCCGCACACTGGCCGTCACCAGGCTGATGCCGCGCGCCAGCACGGCGGCCGGATACAGGCGCACCTGATCCACGATACAGATCAGCCGCGGGCTGGCACAGGTGCCGGGATCAACCCCCAGTTCACCCTCGCCGCGGGTAACGATCAGGCGGATATAGGCGTCATCCGCGTTTTCCGCCCGCAAGGTATCGAGCACGACCGCCTGCAGCCCGGCCCGATCCAGAGGCAGTTGAAGCCCGATGGCGCGCGCCGACGTCTCCAGCCGACGCAGATGGTCCGCCAGCCGGAACACCCGCCGCCCGATCGCCCGAATGCCTTCAAACACACCATCGCCATACAACAGACCGTGATCCAGTACCGGCACCCGCGCCTGCGATCGGTCCAACACTTCACCATCCAGCCACACCTTCATTGCTGCCCGCCCTCCAATCGTCTGCCGATTTGTCGCGCCGCCGCCCGCATCTGCGCGGCCAGCTCCGCAATCCCGAAATCCGGCAACCGTGCCGAACTCATTGCCACCGTCACCGCCGCCACCATGTGTCCGGTTACTCTGACCGGGGCGGCGACTACCGACATACCGGGAATCCACTGGTTGATGTTAGAGTCCCAGCCCTGCGCGCGGGCCCGCTCGACGGCGACTGTCAGCGCATCCTCAGTGACCGGGGTCTGTTCGCTGTATGTGGTCCGCAGCCGGTCGAGCGTCACCCGTTCGGGGTTAAACGCCAAAAACAACCGGCCCGCAGCGGTCGCATGCACCGGAACCTCGGCACCAAGCTTGGGTGCGACCCGCAGCAAGCCGCTGCCTTCAGCCTTTTCCATGACCAGCAACCGGCCACCGCGGGCCACCACCAGAAACACGGTCTCACCCAGTTGCGCCGCGACCGATTCCAGCACCGGGCGGGCCGCGATGGCCAACGGCTCACGCTCAAGCGCCCCCAGACCCAGTGCGATCAGCGCAAATCCCGGTTGATAGCGGCTCTCGGCATCGCGCTCCACCAGACCCCACCGGACCAGTGTCGTAAGCAGTCGGTGCACGCTGGGCTTGGGAATCGCCAAAGCCCGGGCGATCGCGGTAACGCCGCACGGGTCGCGCTTGGCGTGGAGGAAGAACAAGACATCCAGAGCCTTGTCGATTGAGCTGGTTTCCACTGATCGTTCCATATAGCAGAACAATATTCTTCAATATGGAACACATACTAAATGCTGCGGACATGCTGCAGCAAGTCCGCTCCGGAGTGGCGGAACATTCGCCGGGCCGCTAGGCTTGGTAACCAGTCATCGGCGTCGCGCGGAGTTGAACGATGAACATCCTGAAGTCATTGGCAGTACTCATTGCGCTGGGAATCAGCTCCTTAGGGATCTCCACCGGCTTCGCCCAGAGCCTGATCGATCAGGTCAACATGAACAGCCCGGCGATGACCCAGGCCGACCTTACCCGCGCCCAGGTTCAGGCGATCATCGCCAGGGCCCGCGCTACCGGCCAACGCATTGACCTAAGCCAACGCCGCTTGTCAGGACTCGACCTGCATGGCCTGGACCTGGCCGGCGCCGACCTGCGCTGGGCGCGGCTCAACAAGACCGACCTGCAGGGCGCTGATCTGCACGGCGCCAACCTCAATCTAGCCTGGCTGGTCGGTGCCCGGCTGGATGACGCCAACCTGGCCGACGCCCAGCTGTTCTCGACCCAGATGCAACGGGCCAGTCTGCGCGGTGCCAGGCTCACCGGTGCCCGCATCATTGCCGATCTGGAAAATGCCGATCTGCGCGGCGCGAACTTCACCGGCGCCGATATGGCCGCCGACATGCGCAATCAATCGATGGGTCTGATGCATACTGCAATGATCTCGGCCAACGCCGCCGGTGCCAATTTCCGCGATGCCCGCATGGGCCACATCAACGCCCGCTTCGCATCGTTCCGCGATGCCAATCTCAGCGGTGCCGACCTCAACAACGCCAAGCTGGGGGGCGCCGACCTGACCGGGGCGGCAGTCGCCGGCCTCAGACTGACCGATACCGATGTAGCCGGCGCACGTCTGGTCGATCTGAAAGGTGCCGCAGAGATGGTCGATCTGGCACATGCGGTGAATGTGGATCGGGCCATTCGCCGTTGACCGGGTGACGCTGCCGACCCATTGGTGGTACTTTCGCTGTTTTTGACAACCTCGGGAGACCCTGGCATGGCAATTGAGACAATCGGTGTGGTCGGCGCCGGCACCATGGGCAACGGCATTGCGCAGATGGCGGCAATGAGCGGGCTGCAGGTCATCATGCGCGACATATCTGAGCCGCTGCTCGAGCGCGGCCGCAAGGCTGTCGAAAAGAGCCTGGACCGGCTGTTAAACAAGGACAAAATCACAGCCGCCGAAAAATCGGCGACCCTGGGGCGGATCCGCGGGATCACCGAGTTGGCCCCGTTGGCGGAGACCGATCTGGTGATCGAAGCCATCACCGAGAATCTCGACGTCAAGCGGAAGCTGTTCCAGGAACTGAACCAGTTATGTCCGCCCAACACCATTCTGGCCTCCAACACCTCGTCGATCTCGCTGACCGAGCTGGCGGCTGCGAGCGGTCGCCCGGAACGCGTGGTGGGCATGCATTTCTTCAATCCGGTGCCGCTGATGCAGTTGGTCGAGATCATCCGCGCATTGCAGACATCGGACCAGACCTACCAGGCGGTGCACGATCTGGCCCGGCGACTCGGCAAGGAACCGGTCAGTGTCAAGGATAGCCCCGGATTCGTGGTCAACCGCATGCTGGTGCCGATGATCAACGAGGCCATTTACGCGCTGGCCGAGGGTCTGGCGACCGCCGAGGAGATCGACACTGCGATGAAGCTCGGAGCCAATCACCCGATCGGCCCGCTGGCGCTGGCTGACATGGTCGGACTGGACGTCTGTCTGTGGGTGCTGGATGTACTGATGCGCGATTTCGGTGATCCCAAATACCGCCCCTGCCCGCTGCTCAAGCAAATGGTGGCGGCCGGCTATCTGGGCCGCAAATCCGGCAAAGGCTTCTTCGACTACAGCGGATGAAAGCCTGGGAGATCAAGGATCGGTTTGGTCTCGACCAGCTGCGTCAGACCGATCGTCCCGAACCGCAACCGGGTCCCGGTCAGGTACAGGTCCGGGTACACGCCTGCGCACTCAACTACCGGGATTACCTCACCGTCATCGGCGACTACAACCCGCGCTACCGACTGCCGCTGATTCCGCTCTCGGACGGGGCCGGCGAGGTGGTCGCGGTCGGTGAAGGCGTCGCCAGGGTGGCGGTGGGCGACCGCGTGATGGCGACCTTTTCCCAGGCCTGGACCGCCGGTGCACCGACTCACGCGCGGCTGCGCACCACCCTGGGCGGGCCACTCGACGGCCTGCTGGCTGAATACACCGTGCTCGATCAGCAAGGCCTGGTGAAAATCCCTGAACACCTCTCTTTCGAACAGGCCGCCACCCTGCCCTGCGCCGCGCTTACTGCCTGGAGTGCGCTGACCCGTTACCGCCAGGTCCAACCCGGTGACCGTGTGTTGCTGCAGGGCACCGGTGGTGTATCGCTGTTCGGGTTACAGTTCGTCAAACTGCTGGGCGCCACGGCCATCCTCACATCCAGCAGCGATGCCAAGCTGGCCCGGGCTCGGGAGCTGGGAGCCGATCACCTTATCAACTATCGCAGTGATCCAGACTGGCACCGCAGCGTCCGTACTCTGACGGACAGAGTCGGCGTGGATCATGTGGTCGAGGTCGGTGGCGCCGATACCTTGCAGAAATCGCTGGCCTGCGTCCGCGTCGGTGGCTTCGTTGCCGTGATCGGGGTACTGGGCGGCAAGTCAGCGCCGATCGCACTCACCCCGATACTGATGTCCAGCATAACCGTGCAAGGCATCACCGTCGGCAGCCGGGATGACTTCGAGGCAATGCTGCGCGCGATCGAGACTCATCGGCTCGAGCCGATTCTCGATCGGGTGTTCGGGTTCAATGATGCACCCGCGGCATTCCGCTATCTAGCTAGTGGGCAGCACTTCGGCAAGGTGGTGATTCGGGTCGCTTGAGGACCTGGCCCCGACGCCGTCGCGCACTACACCGTCAGCCACGCCCGCAGCCCCGCCAGCGACCTCCGGTAATGGTAGGCCAGTTGCTCGGGCCGATATCGCATTTCCGGTGCCACCGGGCAGGCCCGCCGGGCCAGACAGGTGACTGCGCACGGCGAATCACCACTCAAGCGGTACTGGCCGCAGGCTTGGAGGCTCGGCCCGTTTGTGGCGGCCAGGGCGCCCGCCGGGCAGGCCTGGATGCAGGGCTTGTCGCGACAGCCCAGGCACGGCGCTTCGCCACCGAGGTGAGGCCCGGTCGGCAGGTCCAAGGCGACCAACAATGCCGCCCGGTAGGCGAACCAAAGCCCGAACCGCTGATTGATGCCGATCCCCAGCGGCGACCGGTGATGCCAGCCGGCCAGGGCCCCGAGCCGCTGCAGCGGCAGCGTAACCGGCCCGGGATACAACCAGTGCCGCAGCGGTGATTCCAGGCAGGTTTCCAGCATTGTGGCGACGCGGTCACGACTGAAGTCATCGACCGGATCGGCGCTATCGAATGCGCTGGCCTGGAATGCTTGCCAGAATCCGGGCCCGCCATTGCCGACCAGCAGCAACCGTGAAAATTTGCGCCAGTCCGGAACGGCATTGGCGAGAACGGTGGCCAGCGCTGGCGGTAGCGTGGCACACTCGAAAACACACACCAGATTCAGACCATACCGGGCTAGAAAAGCCTGTCCCCGGTTCCAGGCTTGCGCCATCACAGCAAAGGTACCGATCGGCCGAGCGACTCGCTCGAGCTAGGCATTTTAACGTTCTCCAGCCACTCTGCGGGCATCGCGAAGCTCCCAGTCGATGGCTTATAGTGCATGAGTTGCCAAGCGTTAGAAAAACCTCTCCAACAATGATTCGAGCGTTGATGAACACCCGCGAGGTGGCCGAGTACCTGCGCATCAAGGAACGCAAGGTCTATGACCTGGTCGCCCAGCGCCGCATACCCTGCACGCGGGCCGCGGGTAAATGGCTGTTCCCCAAAGATCTGGTCGACATGTGGCTGTTGCACAGTGCGGAGGGCATTCCTTCCGAGATGCCGCAACAGGAACCGCCCGCCATTGTGACCGGTAGCCACGACCCGTTGTTGGAGTGGGCGGTGCGTGCATCGGGCAGCGAACTGGCCGTGCTGTTCGATGGCTCGCTGGACGGGCTCGACCGCTTTGGCAAGGTCCAGGCCGTCGCTTGCGGGCTGCACGTGCTGGATGAGGCCAGCGGCGACTACAACACCCCATTGCTGGAGCAGCGACTCAGTACCCGCCCGGTTGTTGCAATCGAATGGGCTCGCCGCCAGCAGGGCCTTGTGGTCCAGGCCGGTAATCCGCTCGGCATTGCGACTATAAGTGATCTGGCCGGCTGCCGCATCGCACTGCGCCAGAAGGAAGCCGGCAGCTACCTGCTGTTGGCCAAACTGTTGGCTGATGCTGGAATGACGCCGGCCGATCTCGGCTCGCAGACACCACCGCTGCGCAGCGAAACCGAAGTCGCCCTGGCGATCGCGGGCGATCAGGCCGATGCCGGCTTGGCCATCGAGGCCGTGGCCAACCAGTTGCGAGTGGGTTTCGTCCCGCTGATCGAAGAACGTTATGACTTGTTGCTGTGGCGCCGCCAGTATTTCGATCCACCGGTGCAGAGGCTGTTGACCTTCTGCCATGGCGGGGCGTTCGCTCAGCGGGCCAGCGAACTTTCTGGTTATAATATAAGCCAATTTGGTAAAGTGCGATTCAATGCCCGTTGTTGAGGGTGCTATAGTGCCGTCACACCGTTCCGATGCTGTGTCCGAACTCACCCGCTGACAGGAGCTACCGCTGTGCAGATCAGTGCCCGCAATGTTTTCCGAGGCCGAGTAGTCGCCGTCAAAAAAGGCACGGTGGCCGCGCAGGTCAAGGTCGATATCGGTGCCGGTAATATCGTCACCTCGATGATCACGGTCGATTCGGTCGAAGATCTCGGCATCGATATCGGTAGCGATGTGTCGGTCGTCGTCAAGTCGACGGAAGTGATGCTGGGCAAATAGCTTAAAGGACAGCTCCGCAGGATTGCGGGGCCAAGATCCACTCTTAAACTCAGTGCCGCACGGCAAGGCCAGCTTACGGGCTGAGGCGTGACGCCGGTGTCGTTACTTAATCAGGGGAGGGAATGAAGGGTTATCGGCAGGTGTTGCGTTATTGATGCGCCGATTTATTTGAACAACTTCCAGGAATAATTTATACATACCCGCGGTCACAACGAGAATCCACCCGGGCACAGGCAATGACGAAACCTGGAGAACCCCCATGCTAATCGAAGGCGAATACGCGATTGACGCGCCGCGGCAGCGGGTGTGGGAAGCACTGAACGATCCGGAGATGCTGCGCCGGTGCATCCCTGGCTGCGAGACGCTGGAGCAGAGCGCTGAGAATGCCTTCCAGGCCCGCATTCAGTCGAAGATTGGACCGGTGAAGGCGAAGTTCAACGTCAAGGTATCGCTGGAGGACCTGGTGCCGCCGACGAGCTACCGGCTTGCCGGTGAGGGTCAGGGGGGTGTGGCGGGGTTTGCCCGCGGCCATGCCGATGTGACGTTGAGCGAAGCCGAGGCCGGGACGACGACGCTCACCTATCAGGCCGAGTTCAGGATCGGCGGCAAGCTGGCGCAGGTCGGCTCGCGGCTGGTGGCGGGGGCGACCCGCAAGACGGCCGATCAGTTCTTCGCCAACTTTGCGGCGGCGCTGGCGCCGGCGGCCGCGAGCCCATCCGAGGAGACAGCAAACCATGACGATTGATGTAACCTTCACGCTCAACGGTGCTCGGGTGAGCGCCAGTGTTGAGCCGCGCACGCTGCTGGTGCAGTTGCTGCGCGAGCAGCTCGGGCAGACGGGCACGCATGTGGGCTGCGACACCAGCCAGTGCGGGGCGTGCGTGGTGCACGTCGACGGGCGCTCGGTGAAATCGTGCACGCTGCTGGCGGCCCAGGTCGACGGTGCCGAGGTGCTGACCATTGAGGGGGTGGCGCGCGACGACGAGCTGCACCCGATGCAGGCGGCGTTCCGGGAACATCACGGGCTGCAGTGCGGGTTTTGCACGCCGGGGATGATCATGAGCGCGCTGGAGCTGGTCAAGCACAACCCGGCGCCCAGCGAGGGCGAGATCCGCCACTGGCTGGAGGGCAACATCTGCCGCTGCACCGGGTATCACAACATCGTCAAGGCCATCGCCGCCGGCGCTCAGGCTATGCAGGAGACAAGCTAATGGCTGATTTCGGAATCGGCGCCTCGGTACGCCGCTCGGAAGACTACCGTTTCGTGACCGGTCGCGGAAATTATACCGACGACATCAACCGACCCGGCCAACTTTACGCTTATATTGTCCGCTCGCCACACGCTCATGCCCGCATCAACCACATCGACAGCGCCGCGGCCCGGGCGTCGGCCGGTGTCGTAGCGGTCTACACCGGCGCCGACATGAGTGCCGACGGTGTCGGCGGCCTGCCCTGCGGCTGGCTGGTGACCGGCAAGGAAAGCAAGCCCATGATCGAACCGCCGCACCCACCGCTGGTGACTGATCGGGTCCAGCATGTCGGCGATCAGGTCGCGGTCATCATCGCCACCAGCCTGAGCAAGGCCAAGGACGCCGCCGAACTGCTCCACATCGATTACGAAGAGCTGGACGCCGTAGTCAGCGTCCGGGCAGCGACCACCGAGGGCGCACCGCAAGTGTGGGACGAAGCGCCCGGCAACCTCTGCTATGACTGGGAACTGGGCGACCAGGCCGCCACCGACGAGGCGTTCGCCAAGGCCCACCATGTTGCCAAGATCGACCTGGTCAACAACCGGCTGATCCCCAACGCCATGGAGCCGCGGGCCTACATCGGCGACTATAATCGGGCCACCGATGAATACACGCTCTACACCACCACCCAGAACCCGCACGTCATCCGCCTGCTGATGGGCGCCTACGTATTGCAGATTCCGGAGCATAAGCTTCGGGTTGTGGCGCCCGATGTCGGCGGCGGCTTCGGCTCCAAGATCTATCATTATGCCGAGGAAGCCATCGTCACCTGGGCTGCACACAAGCTCGGCAAACCGGTCAAGTGGACTGCGGAGCGCTCGGAATCGTTCATGTCCGACGCCCATGGCCGCGACCACGTCACCCATGCCGAGCTGGCGCTGGACGAAAATGGCAAATTCCTCGGCCTGCGCGCCGATACCCTGGCTAACATGGGAGCCTATCTGTCGACCTTCGCGCCGTCGATACCAACCTATCTGCACGCCACCCTGCTGGCCGGCGTCTACACAACCCCAGCGATCTACTGCAACGTCAAGGCGATCTTCACCAACACGGTGCCAGTGGATGCCTACCGCGGCGCCGGCCGCCCGGAAGCGGCCTATCTGCTGGAACGCCTGGTCGAGGTGGCAGCGCGCGAAACCGGTATCGACCGGATCGAGATCCGTCGCCGCAACTTCATCCCGTCGGACGCGTTTCCCTATGCCACACCGGTCGCCCTGACCTACGATTCCGGCGACTACGAGGCCACCCTGCAGCAAGCCCTCGAACGAGCCGACTACGATGGCTTCGAGCAGCGCCGTGCCGACGCCAAGCGACGCGGCAAATTGCGCGGCATCGGCTTCTCGACCTACGTCGAGGCGTGCGGCATCGCCCCGTCGAATGTCGCGGGCGCCCTGGGTGCCCGTGCCGGGCTGTTCGAAGCAGCCCAGGTACGGGTCCATCCCACCGGCATGGTCAGCGTGTTCACTGGTACCCATAGTCACGGTCAGGGGCACGAGACCACCTTCGCCCAGCTGGTCGCCGACACGCTCGGGGTACCGTTCGAGAACATCGAGGTGGTTCACGGCGACACCAGCAAGATTCTGTTCGGCATGGGCACTTATGGTTCGCGTTCACTGGCTGTCGGCGGCGAAGCGGTGATGTCGGCGATGAACAAGGTCATTGAGAAAGGCCGTAAGATCGCCGCCTACCAGCTGGAAGCGGCAGTCGACGACATCGAATTCAAGGATGGCATGTTCCGGGTCGCCGGCACCGACCGCGAGAAAGCGTTTGGCGAAATCGCCCTGTCAGCCTATGTGCCGCACAACTATCCGCTGGACGAGCTGGAGCCGGGCCTGGACGAGACGGCGTTCTACGACCCCAAGAACTTCACCTTCCCGGGTGGCTGTCATATCTGCGAGGTCGAGATCGACCCCGAAACCGGGGTAACGCAAGTGGTGAATTTCACCGCCGTAGACGACGTCGGGCGGGTCATCAATCCGATGATCGTGGAAGGCCAGGTGCACGGGGGGGTGGCCCAGGGTATCGGCCAGGCACTACTGGAAGGCTGTGTCTACGACGACGACAGCGGCCAGCTACTGACCGGTTCGCTGATGGATTACTGCATGCCGCGCGCCGACAACGTGCCATCGTTCCAGGTCGGCACCCACACTACCCTCTGTGCCCATAACTCGCTCGGCGTCAAGGGCTGCGGCGAAGTCGGTGCGATCGGCTCGCCACCGGCGGTCATCAATGCTGTCATCGATGCCCTGAGCCCGCTCGGCGTCACCGACATCGACATGCCGGCAACCCCGCACAAGGTATGGCAGACCATCCAGACGGCCCAGAAGTCGGCCGTGGCCTGATTTCGAGGAGAATACACGCATGTATAGCTTCGACTACAAACGCCCCGGCAGCCTGGAGGATGCACGCCAGCGGCTGGGCACGGCGGTGGAAGGCAAGCTGCTGGCCGGGGGCATGACCCTGCTACCGAGCCTGAAGTTGCGCCTGGCCCAGCCCTCGGTATTGATTGACCTGGGCGGGGTGAAGACGCTCAGCGGCATCCGCCGCGAGGGCGAGGCGCTGGTGATTGGGGCCATGACCCGGCACGCCGATGTCGCCGCGTCCCAGGAGGTGGGCGCGGCGATTCCGGCGCTGGCGGCGCTGGCCGGGGACATTGGCGATCCGCAGGTGCGCAATCGCGGCACCCTGGGCGGCTCGATCGCCAATGCCGACCCGGCGGCGGACTACCCGGCGGCGGTGCTGGGGTTGAACGCGACGGTGGTAACCGACCGACGCGAGATTGGTGCCGACGAGTTTTTCCTTGATCTGTTCGAGACCGCACTGGAGGACGATGAGATTGTCACCGCGGTGCGGTTCCCGCTGCCCAGGCGCGCGGCCTACCTGAAGTTTCCCAACCCGGCCTCGCGCTACGCCATCGTCGGGGTGATGGTGGCCGAGACGGCGGCGGGCGTACGGGTGGCGGTGACCGGGGCCGGGCCGTGCGCGTTCCGGGTCGCGGAGATGGAGCAGGCGCTCGCCCGGGACTTCACCCCGGAGGCGGTGGCCGGCATTACGGTGGCGGCCGACGAGCTCAACACGGACATCCACGCCAGTGCCGAATACCGCGCCCACCTGATCACCGTTATGGCCAGGCGCGCCGTGGCGGCCTGCGCTTGATGCCGGACCGGTCCGGCGCTCTGTCAGCGCCGGACCACCTCCACCTGAGGCGGCTCCTGGCCCATGGCGGCCAGTATCACATAATCGAACCGATCGCTGAGTTCCAGAGCCTGGCGCGCTGCCGACCGGGCCTGCTGCCGGCGTTCGGCACCCTCGACAGCATTGATCACCGGGATCAGACGGGCCTGCCCTATGCTCTGGAGAGCCCCTTGCCGACTGCTCAGCAGGCGGGCGATGTGCAGGGGCTGTAGTGGCTCGCCGCGACGGGCCCCGGTGATGGCCGCCAGCCGTTCGACCCGGTGGGCGCTGTGCTCGTCCAATGGGCGGCCCAGCACCGCCGCCGATACCAGGTACAACACCGTGGTAATACCGGGCGGCAGTACCGGCTCGTAATCGGCGGGTGCCTTGATGCCACGCATACGGGCGCCATCGGCCTTGACCAGCAGCACATCAAACCTGACCCGCGCCTGCAGCGCAGCCAACGCCTGCGGCATGACGCCCTGGAGCCGCCCACGCCGGCCACCAGCCGCCACAAAGGCGACCCGGCGATGCACGCGCGCCGCCCGCACCACCGCCTCTTCCAGACTGGCAGCCGGGGCGATCACCGACTGGGCCGCGAGCGTTTCCGGGAACGGCCGGATCAGAACGGTCGCACTGACACCGACCCGACCGGGATGGTGATTGGCCAACGCATACAACGTGGTCTTCTTGCCACCGGCACCCACCGCGCAGACAATTCCACGCCGGGCACCGAATAGGTCGATCAGGCTATCAGGCATGCACCCTGTCGCAGCATTGCGAACCGCTTGGGACCGGGCTGCACGACATCCGCTGGCGATCCGAAGAAAATGGGCCAAGATGACTTTTGCATTCGGACCCAGCATACCGAATCGGTTTCCCGGACAACAGGCCTTGCCAGCAATCAGTGCCACCCTCGACGAGCCTGTGGTTGCGCCAGCGATTGACTTGTTACACTGCGCGTCGATTTGACGACCGGGGCCCCGATGGCGGCATTATCATCGCCCTGCTGGTCGTGTTCAGCCTGGCTCGCGGGCTTTGCTCGGTCGCGTTCAAGGACGTGGCAAGACCGTCTCCAAGACTCGGCGTGGCCGGCTGAGCGGCCTCAGCACCAGCCCGTCGGGTTTCATGCGATGGCTGCCGGAAGGGTGAGATTTGCCGCTATAATCGGAGCAGACCACCTGCACGGGAGGACGCGATGCGCATCAAGCACTACCTGCTGATCATGCTGACCATGGCCGTCATTGCCTTCTTTCAACCACTGGTGGTATTCCTCGGCAATCTGGCGGTCATTCTGGGTGCCGGCGCTTACATCTACACCGACCTGCCACCCACGGTGCAGGATCATTACGAACGACGCATTGCCCAGGGTCTCACCCAGTTACGGCAACTGCTGCGACGCAACCAGCCAGCCGTAGCCTATGGTGAACCGGAGCCGCTACCGGTACGCTGGCGGCGTAACAGTCGTTCGCGGGGCACCAACCATCATTGATGAGTGCGCCATGTGCTGGGGTTCCCAGCCGTAAATCGCATATTATGCTCGGTTTTGATACCGCCATTGGGCGGCCCAATCTTTTGGAGAAGTCACTTTATGATGCAATTGTTACGTTTGTCGCTGTCCGTAACCCTGCTCTGGGTAACGACAGCGGGGCTGGGAATCGCGGCCCAAAACAGCGCCGCGCAAACCAATGTCTTCAAGCCGGACCCCAGCATTACCTGCAATCGCAAAACTCAGATCTGCAGTGACAATAAGGGGCCGGCCTTCGGCTGGACAAAAGCCTACTTCGGAGTCGATGCAGCACTCAAACTTGCCAATCGGCGGGACATGGTAATCAACCCGGACACCTCCGTATACCGGCTCACCGAGACCAACCGCTGCGACCTAACGGTCAAGGTCTGTTACCGTGACGGCAAGCTCGATGTGAAGCTCACTCAAGAACAGTTCGGCCATGATGCCATCAGGAACCTCAAGAAATTCCAACAGACCCTGGCCAAGGGAAAAGGCGACATCGTAAAGCTGCGACCTGGCCTTGAGTGCGCGCACTCCAAACAGATCTGCTACGACCAAAACGGCCCCAGCGTGGGGGTGACGCGGCTGGCTTTCGGGAACACGGCAGCACTCAAACTACTCAACGCACTGCTGACACAGCAGACGACCAACAGCACTGACAAGAACTGACCATCAGGCCGGTTCCCGCACTCGTCGGGACGCGAGAAATTCCCGCAGGAACCGGGCTGTACGCGATCCACGCCGCAGTCTGGCCACTGCCTGCGGTGTATCGGCGGCAACTATCCGGCCGCCACCATCGCCGCCCTCGGGGCCGAGATCGATCAGCCAGTCCGCCTCGGCTATTACATCCAGATTGTGCTCGATCAGCAATACGCTGTGACCAGCGTCAACCAATCGGTGCAGGACGCGAATCAGCTTTTCGACGTCAGCCATGTGCAATCCCACCGTCGGCTCGTCCAGCACGTACAGCGTATGATTGAGTGGCCGCTTACGGCCGCGTGGTTCCGTCGGCTGGGTGCGGGCCTTGGCCAACTCGGTCACCAACTTGATGCGCTGGGCCTCACCGCCTGACAGGGTGGGGCTGGGCTGCCCCAGGGTCAGATAGCCCAGTCCAACATCGGCCAGCAGCTGCAAGGCATGGTGCACAGGTGGATGGGCCGCAAAGAAATCGGTCGCCTCGCTCACGCTGAGCGCCAGCACCTCGGCGATGGTCTTGCCGCGATAAGTCACCGCCAGAGTTTCCCGATCGAAGCGATCGCCACCGCATACCTCACAGGGCACCTGCACATCCGGCAGAAAACTCATCTCGATGCGCCGGGTGCCCTGACCCTCGCAGGCCGCACAACGCCCACCGGCGGTATTGAACGAAAACCGGGCCGGCGCATAGCCGCGCAGCCGCGCTTCTTCGGTCGCCGCGAACAGCTTGCGGATGGCATCCCAGATGCCGACATAAGTCGCCGGGCAGGATCGCGGCGTACGACCGATCGGCGTCTGGTCCACTTCCAGCACCCGGGTCAGCGCCTCCCAGCCGGTCAGGGCAGCGCAGCCTTCAAGTGCTGCCGGCTGCCGGCCGCGGCGCTGACTCAGCAACCGCTGCAGGTTGCCATACAGCACACCACGCACCAGGCTGGACTTACCGCTGCCGGAGACCCCGGTCACACAAACCAGACGCCGCAATGGAACGCCGACATTGAGGTTCTGCAGATTATGCAGCCCGGCACCGTCGACCCACAGCGTGTCGGTTGCCTCCGGCGGCCGGGGTGCCACCAGCGGGTGGCGCAGCGGCGCCGCCAGGTAGCGACCGGTGACCGATTCCGGGCTGGCCAGCAACGAATCCAGCGGGCCCGCCGCCACGATGCGTCCGCCGTGGTGCCCGGCGCCCGGCCCCAGATCGATAATATGGTCGGCCCGGCGGATAGTATCCTCATCATGTTCGACCACCACCACCGTATTACCCTGCTGCTGCAGCTTGGCCAGCGTATCCAGCAGCATCCGGTTGTCGCGCGGATGAAGACCGATAGTGGGTTCGTCCAGGATGTAGCAGACCCCCCGCAGGTTCGAACCCAGCTGCGCCGCCAGGCGGATGCGCTGGGCCTCACCGCCGGACAGGGTCGGTGCCGCCCGGTCCAGGCTCAGATAGCCAAGACCAACCTGTTGCAGGAAGCGCAACCGGGCCCGAAGCTCGCTCAATATGTCGCGGGCAATCGCCGCGTCACGGCCAGCCAGCCGCAGTTCCCGGAAGCTGCGTTCGGCAGCGCTGACAGGCAATGCGGTGTAATCGGCGATGGAGCGTCCCCGGAAACGCACCGCCAGCGCCTGTGGATTGAGGCGGAAGCCGTTACAGTGCGGGCAGGGTAGCACCGGCTCGCTGGCGTCGAGGCTATCGTCGTCGGTACCCCCCTTGATGCCGGTACCGCAACAGGCTGGACACCAGCCGTGTCTGGAATTGTACGAGAACAGTCGCGGGTCGGGCTCGGGAAAACTTCGGCCACAACCTGGACACGCCCGCGCCGTGGAAAACAACGCTTCCCGGTCATCATCTGCCAGCACCCGCACCGCGCCTTTGCCGAACTCGAGTGCCTGCGCCAGCCCATGCCGCAGGGTGGCTTCATTGGCAGCGGTCAGCGCCAGTTCCGCGACCGGCAACTCTATCGTATGTTCGCGAAACCGCTCCAGCCGCGGCCAATGCCCGGTCGGCAGGTAATCCCCGTCGACCCGCAGCAGTCCAAAACCCTTGCTGGCGGCCCACCGGGCCAACTCGGTGTAATAACCCTTGCGGGCCGTGACCAAGGGTGCCAGCAGGTCCACGCGGCGGCCACGGAAGTCGCGCAGCAACTGAGCCAGAATCGCGTCCGGTGTCTGCGGCTCGATTGCAATGTCGCAGTCCGGGCAGTGCTGGATGCCGAGCTTGACAAACAGCAGCCGTAGAAAATGCTGGATTTCGGTCAGCGTGCCGACAGTGCTCTTGCGCCCGCCGCGGCTGGTGCGCTGTTCGATCGCCACGGTCGGTGGAATGCCGCGCACCGCATCGACATCGGCCCGCGCTGCCGGCTGTACGAACTGGCGGGCATAGGCGTTAAGCGATTCCAGGTAGCGGCGCTGGCCCTCGGCGAACAGGATGTCGAACGCCAGCGTGCTCTTACCCGATCCCGAAACCCCGGTAATCACGGTTAAGCGGTCGCGCGGGATGTCGACGTCCACATTCTGCAGATTGTGCTCGCGGGCATGGTGAATACGGATGGCGGTATCGCGCTGGCGATAACGGGTTGCTGTTTCAGCGAGGGTCTTCGGCTTGCGACTGCTGCCCGAATCGGGCTGGTCGAGGTGATTCCGCGCCGCGTCCAGCGCCTGCCGGTAGTGTGCAAGTGCCCGCCCGGTATGGCTGGCACGGCAGTTCATGACCTCGCCCGGGGTGCCGGCGCAGACCAGCTCACCGCCCTCCTCGCCGCCCTCCGGCCCGAGGTCGATCAACCAGTCGGCGGCGGCGATGACATCGAGGTTATGCTCGATCACCAGCACCGAGTGACCCTGCTCCAGCAGCCGGTCAAAGGCCTGCAGCAGGCGTTCGATATCGGCGAAATGGAGCCCCGTGGTAGGCTCGTCGAACATGAACAGCAACCCGCGGCCGCCCCCGTCGCCGGCCTTGGCCAGATGACCGGCCAGCTTCAGGCGCTGGGCTTCGCCGCCCGACAGCGTGGGTACCGACTGACCCAGCCGCAGGTAGCCCAGCCCGACCGCGGCCAGTGGTTCCAGCCCGCGCTGGATATCGGGGTAGGCCGAAAACAGTACCAAGGCCTCGGTAACCGTCAGTTCGAGCACCCCGGCAACGCTGTAACCATGCGCCGCGGTACCGGGATAGAATTCGACCTCCAGTACCTCAGGCCGGTAGCGGCAGCCATCGCAGTCCGGACAGCGCAGGTAGACGTCGCTCAGGAACTGCATTTCCACGCGTTCAAACCCGGAACCCTGGCAGGTCGGGCAACGCCCGTTACCACTATTGAAACTGAAGGTGCCGGCGGTGTAGCCGCGCTCCTTGGCCAGCGGCTGCGCGGCAAACAGCCGTCGGATTGGATCGAGCGCACCCACGTAGCTTACCGGGTTGGAGCGCGCCGTCTTACCGATCGGCGACTGGTCCACCAGCACCACAGCGGCAATCTCCCCGGCACCGTCGATGGCCCGGTGGGCACCGGGCGCTTCGCTCGGCTTGCCCTGTAACTTGCGCAGGCCCCGATAAAGCACCTCAGAGACCAGGGTCGACTTGCCGGAGCCGCTGACACCGGTCACGCAGACCAGCCGGTGCAGCGGAATCTCCACATCCAGGGCCTTGAGATTGTGCGCGGCTGCCCCGCGAATGCCGAGTCGATGGCCATCCTGCTCCGGCGGCTGCGATGCCCGCCGCGCCACCTGGCGCCGGCCACTCAGGTAGCGGCCAGTCAGCGAGTCCGGATCCGCCGCCAGGGTTTCCGGCCGACCGTTGAAGACGATCCGGCCGCCCCGCTCGCCCGGGCCCGGGCCCATATCCACCACCCGGTCGGCGGTTCGGATCAGCTGCGGATCGTGTTCCACCACCACCAGCGAGTTACCAGCGTCGCGCAGTCGTCGCAGCACGTCAATGAGCCGGTCCACATCACGCGGATGCAACCCGATGGACGGCTCATCGAGCACAAACAACGCGTTCACCAGGGCGGTGCCCAGCGCGGTGGTGAGGTTGATGCGCTGCACCTCCCCGCCGGACAGAGTGCGCGACTGGCGGTCCAGAGTAAGGTAGCCGAGACCAACCTGGTCCAGATATCGCAGCCGGCTGCGGATCTCGCCCAACAACAGCGCGCCGGCTTGATCCAGGCCCTGCGGCAGTTCCAGATCGTCGAACCAGGCCCGACAGCGGCGAATCGGCAGCCGCACGACCTCGTGCAGATTGAGTCCGGGCAGCGACCGGAACACTGCTTCCGGCAGCGTCGCCCGGGCTGGCCGGAAGCGCTGCTGCGCTAGCAGTGTCCGGTCGGCTTGTTCCCGCGTTCCCAGCCGCCATAGCAGTGACTCCGGCTTGAGCCGGGCACCGCCACAGTCAGGGCACAGGTCGTAGCTGCGGTAGCGTGACAGCAACACCCGGACATGCATCTTATAGCTGCGCGACTCCAGCCAGGCGAAAAACCGCTCGATGCCGTACCAGACCCTCTGGTCCCAGTCACCCTCGCCGGCGATCACCCAGCGTTGCTGCGCCGGGTCCAGATCGCGCCAGGGCAGATCGACCGGCACGCCGCGGCGCCTGGCATAGCGCAGCAGATCGTCCTGGCACTCGCGATAGGCTTCGGTCTGCCAAGGCCTGATCGCACCCGCTGCCAGACTCAAAGACGGATCAGGAATAACCAGCCCGTAGTCGATTCCTATGACCCGGCCGAACCCGCGGCAGGTGTCACAGGCACCCATCGGCGAGTTGAACGAAAACAGATTGGGCTGCGGTTCCCGGTAGTCGCGGTCGCAGTCGGGACAATGCAGCCCGGCTGAGAACCGTAGCGGTGCGCCCCGGCGACGCTGGGCATCGAGCGGATACAGGGTCACCCGGCCACGGCCGTGCCGGAACGCCGCTTCCAGCCCCTCCAGCAACCGGTCGCGACGACCGGGCGTCAGTCGCAGGCGATCCTGGACCACTTCCAGCCGGCCGGTCGCCTGCCGTTCGATGCGCGTATAGCCCTGGGCCTGCAACAGGCTCCGGACTTCCTCCTCATCGAAGTTGTCCGGCACTGGCACCTGAAAGGTGATCAACAGCACGCTGTCGCGCGGCTGCCCGGCCAGCACGCGGTCGGCCACCTGCTGCGGCTCATCGCGGGTAACTTCGCGCCCGCAGCCGCCGCAGTACAATCGAGCGGCGCGGGCAAACAACAGCTTCAGATGATCGGCCAGTTCGGTCATGGTGCCGACGGTGGAACGCGAGGTGCGCACCGGATTGACCTGGTCGATTGCAATGGCCGGCGGTATACCCTCGATCCGCTCGACCCGGGGCCGGTCCATGCGGTCGAGAAACTGGCGCGCGTACGGCGAGAAGGTCTCGACATAGCGCCGCTGGCCTTCTGCATAAATCGTGTCGAACGCGAGCGACGACTTGCCGGAGCCACTGACGCCGGTAATGACCGTCAGCTCGCCCAGCGGCAGCTCGAGGTCGACGGCTTGCAGGTTGTTCTGGCTGGCGCCGACAATGCGGATGGAATCGCTAGACATGGCGGATCGCTGAGGGCAAGGGTCGCTGTTGGTGAGGTCGGATGACGGCAACGTCCGCTGCTCAGCAGAACCGCTGAACGATCCGCAGGATCGCGGCGCCGAAGCGCTCGGCAGTCGCCGGTCCGACCCCCCTCACCGCCAGCAGCTGGTCCTCATCCTGCGGCCGCTGCGCAGCGATCGCGGTCAGTGTGCGGTTCGACAGGATCATGAACGCCGGCAGTTCCTCGGCCCGCGACTGCTCGCGCCGCCAGCCAGCCAACGCCTTCAGCAGATCCGGGTCGGCCTCACCCACCGGCTCGGGCGCCGGCTTGCGGCGGGACGCGGCCGGGGCGCCCGCGGGCAGCAGCAGAGCGTTCGGGGCCGCCGCTGACTCGCCCAGCAAGGCACGCTGGAACCTGATCCGGCGACCATCCTTTATAAACTCCGCATCGCACAGACGCAACTGCCCGGCAACGGCCAGTCCCGCCAGCAGGTCTTCGAACCGGCGCCGCTCCCACTGCGCCGCCAGCTGGCGATGCAGCTGACCGGTGCTGAGACCGTCGCGGTCGGCCAGTGTCTTGAGCACAACCGCCGCCAGCTGCCGCTCCTCGGGATCGGCTTCCCGCCACTGCCGTACCAGGCTGGCACGCGGCTGGCACACGTCGCAGTGTCCGCAGGGTTCGCCGCTGTCGGCCTGATCGCCAAAATGCCGGATCAGCGCAAGCATGCGGCAATCGCTGCCACGGGCGAAATCCAGCATGGCATCCAGTTGCGCCTGTTTGTGCTGGCGTTGCTGCTCATACAACGGCTGCCAGTCGGCCGTGCCGCGCTGCACCCCGCCGGCGCCATCAACCACGGCACCGCCGTGCAACAGCAGCTGGTCCAGCATACGGCCGGCGGCGGCGGGATCCTCGCCACCGCGCTGCAGAATCTGCTCGCGTGACTGCGGCTGTTCACCCAGCAGACGCTGCAACCGCACCAGCTGTGCCGGTTCCGGATAGCTGCGCTGCTGAAAGAACTCATGCGTCCGGCGGTCGGCGTAGGAATACAACAGGATGGCCCGGGCCGGATTGCCGTCGCGGCCGGCACGACCTATCTCCTGATAGTAGCCCTCGACGCTGGCCGGCAACCCGGTATGAATCACCGTGCGGATATCAGCCTTATCGACGCCCATGCCGAAAGCGATGGTGGCGACGATAACCTCCAGCTCACCGTCCAGGAAGCGCTGCTGCACCTGATCCCGGGAGCTGCTGTAGAGCCCGGCGTGATAGCCCGCGCAGCGGTAATGAGCGCCCAGTTCAGCGGCCAGGGCATCGGTCTCCTTACGGGTCGGTGCGTAAACGATGGCCGGACGCCGGGCCGGATCCGCCAACACCTGACGCACCGTGTCGGAACGGCGGTTGCGGCTGACTTCGGCCACCTCGACGGCGAGGTTGGCGCGCCGGAAACCATGGATATGGCGCGCGCCGGCGGTGGCGCCGAGCTGGTTCAGGATATCGTCCTGCACCCGCGGCGTGGCGGTGGCTGTGAGCGCGATCAACCGGCGCCGGACGCAGCAGCGGCAGGCGGTCGCCAAGAAGCCGGTAGTCAGGTCGGAAATCATGCCCCCAGTGCGAGATGCAATGGGCCTCGTCGACGGCGACCAGCACCGGTGGACGCCGTGCCAGCAGCTCCGGGAAACCGGGCACCGCCAGCCGCTCCGGGGCGATGAACAGATAATCCAGATAGCCGGCCAGATAGTCCCGGCAGACCTGCCGGGAACTCTCGCGATCGCGGCCGGAGTGAATACGCTCGGCCCGCAGTCCGAGCTGGCTAAGCCGGCCAGCCTGGTCCTCCATCAGCGCGATGAGCGGCGAGATCACCAGCGTGGTACCGCCGCGGGCCAGCCCCGGCAACTGATAGCACAGCGACTTGCCGGCGCCGGTCGGCATGACCAGCAACACATCGCTGCCGCCGGCCACGTCGCGGCAGACCGCTTCCTGATGCGGTCGGAACCGGGTCAGACCAAACACCTCGCGCAGCAAACGCTGGAGCGGATCGTCGGCTTCGACGGCGATGGTGGCGGGTCCGGTCATGGCTCCGGATGCTGACAACGGTTTTGCATGCGGCCATTCTAGCAAGGCCTACCGTTGCTGGTCCCGTGCGCCAGCGCTACGCTCGCGGATTGTGCCGGCGCCGGTGCTGGTCGGCAGCCGCGGTTACTGCTCCCATTCGTTACCGAGTCGCACCACCACCTGCGGCGGACGGCGTTCGGGATCGAACGCTACGGCCAGCAGTTCCCGGGCAACGAAGGCCGGGGTGTTGAAATGTCCGGATTCCTTCAGCTGCAGAAAACGCTCGACCATGGGAAAGTGTTCGGGCGGGGTCGATCGGATGCGGGCCTGCATATCGGTATCGACCACGCCGGGCGCCACGGCATGCACCCGCAACCCGGTATCGGCTTCCTCCAGTTGGACCGCTTCGCTGAGCCGGTCGACGGCTGCCTTGCTGGCGCAGTAGGCACTCCAGCCAGCGTAGGAGTGTTGGGCCGCGCCAGAGGAGATGTTGATCAGCACGCCACCGCCGTCGTGCGCGCGGCGATGCCGGATGTAGGCACGGGTACCATTCACAACACCCATGACATTGACGTCAAGCACCTGCCGGAAGTCGTCCGGCCCGATATCCCGCAACGGCGCCACCGGCCCCAGCAGTCCGGCGTTGTTGATCCAGAGATCGATCGCCCCGAAGCGACGCTCAACGTCGTCGGCAAATGCCGCGACCGCCGCTGGATCGGTCACGTCGACGCTCCCGGTCACGGCATCACTGCCATCCGGTACCGGTGGTTCGCTGCGGGCACACAAGGCCAACCGCAGCCCTGCCTGAGCCAGACTGGCCGCGACGCCGGCCCCCAAACCTCGGCTGGCGCCAGTAATGACGGCCACCTTGTTACGGTAATTCATGTCCACCCTTTGGTCTGCTTTAACTACCCGCATGATACGCCATCGCTTCCGCCCCGGGGTCTCTCAGGCCAGTGCGAAATTCCGCAGCTGCACCGGCTGGCGACGTGCTCCCCAGTCGCCCGGCTCGCTTTCGAACACCCCGGCGCACGGCGTACCGCAACGACGACAGCGGCCGGTCGGATCCAGATTCCAGTCACCCAGCACGTACCAGTCGCGGCCAATCAGCGACTCGCCGCAGTGATGGCAGTAGGTACTGCCACCGCCACGGTCGTGAACGTTACCCGTATAAGCGTAGCGCACGCCGTTTTGATGGGCGATTGCGCGCGCCCGGCTGAGCGTGGCCGGCGGCGTCGGCGGTCGATCACGTAGTTTCCAGTCGGGATGGAAAGCGGTGAAATGCAACGGCACGTCGGGACCCAGATGCCCTACCACCCACTGGGTTAGTGCCTGCAGTTCGGCCTCTGAATCATTCAGCCCGGGAATCAGCAAGGTCGTCAGCTCGAACCACACGCGGGTCTCGTGCCGAAGATATTCCAGCGTTTCCAGCACCGGTTGCAGATGGGCGCCGGTGATCTTGTGGTAGAAGTCCTCGCTGAAGGCCTTGAGATCCACGTTGGCGGCGTCCATGGCGGCGAAAAACTCGGCACGCGGCTCGGAACAGACATAACCCGCGGTGACGGCCACCGTCCTGATGCCTGACTCGCGGCAGGCCTGGGCCACGTCGATGGCGTATTCGTGAAAAATCACCGGATCGTTGTAGGTGAAGGCTACCGAGCGACAGCCCAGTCGCGTGGCCGCGCGGGCGATGGTGCCGGGCGCTGCCTGGTCCATCAGCGTGTCCAGTTCGCGCGATTTGCTGATATCCCAGTTCTGGCAGAACTTGCAAGCCAGATTACAGCCAGCCGTACCGAACGACAGCACCGGCGTCCCCGGCAGAAAGTGATTGAGCGGCTTTTTCTCGATCGGGTCAATGCAGAAACCGCTGGAGCGGCCGTAGCTGGTCAGCACGATCTGATCGGCCACGTTGGCACGGACGAAACAGAGGCCGCGCTGACCCTCACGAAGTTTGCAGTAGCGCGGGCACAGGTCGCATTGGATCCGACCGTCAGCGAGCCGCTGCCAGTAGCGAGTCGGCACAACGTCGGGATCGGTCAACTGAGGTGTGTCAGTGGTGGTCATGATGATCTACAGTTAATCAGTAACGCAGACTATTAGAATGAGGGCGGCAACCACCGGTTTCCAGGCTTGAAACGGGGACGGCTCGCTACCATCTAGCAGAGACTGTTGCGATATGCAGCAGTGCGTTGTCCCCTACGAGGCCAGACGCTGCCAGGAGGAAGTGCATGAGTTATACCCGCCAACCCGCCGTGGCGGGCCTGTTCTATCCGGCCGATGTGGCTACCCTGCAGGCACTCGTGGACGAGTTGCTGGCATCGGCTCCGATAGCGGCCGGGGGCAGTGTACCCAAAGCGCTGATCGCACCGCATGCCGGTTATGTCTATTCCGGGCCGATTGCGGCCAGCGGCTATGCCCGGCTACTGCCGGCACGAGATCGCATCCGCCGGGTGGTGCTGCTGGGGCCGTCGCACCGGGTGCCCCTGTACGGGCTGGCTGCGAGCAGCGCCAGCGCCTTCGCTACCCCGCTCGGCGAAATCCCGGTCGATCAGCGAGGCGTGGCAAGCCTGGCCGACATGCCCCAGGTCAAAGTGCTGGATGAGGCTCATGCCATGGAGCACAGTCTCGAAGTTCATCTGCCGTTCCTGCAGACCGTACTCGAGCGCTTCAGTGTAGTGCCGCTGGTGGTAGGCGAAGCCAGCGCCAGTGAGGTCGATGCGGTACTGGAGCGGCTGTGGGGTGGACCCGAGACAGTGATCGTGATCAGCTCCGATCTCAGCCACTACCACGATTACCGCACTGCCCGGAGCATGGACCAGGCCACCTGCCGGGCCATCGAGGCGCTGCGGGAGCAGGATATAGGCTTCGATCAGGCGTGCGGCCGGATTCCGGTCGGTGGCCTGCTGGTCGCAGCCCGCCAGCACCACCTGCGGGTGAAAACGCTGGACCTGCGCAGTTCCGGCGATACCGCGGGACCGCACGAGCAAGTGGTCGGTTACGGCACCTGGGCATTTACGGAGGCCGCCGATGTATAGCCCGGCTGAACGCCGGCCTGCTGGTGCAGCTAGCGCGCGACTCCATCGAACACGGACTGCATCACGGCCGCGCGCTGACAGTCGAACTGACAGGCTATCCCGAACAGCTGCGGGAACGGCGGGCGACCTTCGTAACTCTGCGGCATCGCGGCGGGTTGCGGGGCTGCATCGGCACTCTGGAAGCCTATCAGCCACTGGTCGCCGATGTCGCCGAGCACGCGTTCGCTGCCGGCTTCCAGGATCCGCGCTTTCCGCCGCTGAGCCCACCCGAGCTGACGGCGCTGGAGGTGCACGTCGCCATCCTCAGTCCGCCGGAACATCTGCCGTGCAGCAACGAAGCCGCCCTGCTGGCCGAGCTCCGGCCCGGCGTCGACGGCCTGATTCTGGACAGCGACCATCACCGGGCCACGTTCCTACCAGCAGTCTGGGACGATCTGCCCGAGCCCAACGATTTCCTGGCCCACCTCAAGCGCAAGGCCGGCCTGCCGGCTGGCTACTGGTCCGAGCAGTTGCGCTTCCGTCGTTACCAGGTCGAAGAGATTAATGAACCCTGACACGCCACAGCGCGGCATCGACCATCTGGTCCTGTGCGTAAGCGACCTCGAGGCGGCCCGGGCGCGTTACCGCGCGCTGGGCTTCACACTGACCCCACCGGCCCGGCATCCGTTTGGCACCGCAAACAGTCTGGTGCAACTGCAAGGTAGTTTTCTGGAGCTGCTGGCGGTCGATGACCCGGCACGGATCGCAACGCCGCCAGCCGGCGGCTTCAGTTTCGCCGATTTCAACCGCCGTTTCCTGAGCCGGCATGATGGGCTCTCCATGCTGGTGTTCGAAAGCGCCGACGCGCGTCGCGATCAGGCCGAGTTTACCGCCAAGGGACTTCGTACTTACCCACCCTTCGACTTTTCCCGCCATGCCCGATTGCCGGATGGCGCCAGCGTCACGGTGGGCTTCTCGCTGGCCTTCGTGACCGACCCCCGGTTACCCATGGCTGCATTCTTCACCTGTCAGCAACATGCCCCTGAGTACTTCTGGAAGGCCGCGTACCAGCAGCATGCTAACGGCGCCCGGGCGGTAGCCGAAGTCATCATGGTTGCACCCGACCCGCATGCACTGGCTGATCTGTTCGGCAAGCTGCAAACACCGCAGCAGGTGGTCCCGTGGGCCGGCGGGTTGCGGGTGAATACGGCCCGCGGCATGATCACCGTGCTAAGTCCTTCCGCCTGGGATGCCCGATTCCCCGGCGTGGCGCCCCCCACTACCGTCGATGGCGCTCGTTTTGCTGGCTATGCGTTGACCACGCCATCGCTGGCTGCCGTAAGCAGGCACCTGCGCGCCAGTGGGATCGGTGTTGTCGAGACAGCCGACCGGGTGCAGGTCCCTGCCACTGATTTGTTCGGTGCCACGCTGGAATTCCGGACGGCTTGATTACCGTTATTTTGTGCACGAAATAATCCTGTACTATAATTTCGCCCCGCGATGAATAGCTCAGCTGATATCTGCCGATAAGGTGTTCATCACCCTCACCGATTGCGGCCGGCGTACCCTGGCCAGCGCCCCAACCCTGCTGCAGAACCATTTTGTCCGCGCCTTCGGCCAGCTCAAGGATTCGGAACAGACCCAGCTGCTAGCCGCGCTGCAACAGCTTGCCGAGATGATGCAGGCACCAGCGGCCGACAAGGGCTCGCCGGTCGCCAGTCTGAGCGCCCTCGCCGGCGACGAACACGAACATTCCGTCCGCTGACGCCTGCAACCATTCCACGACACCGACACAAGGAGTCTCCATGTGCGGCATTGTTGGCGAAATCCGATTCGACGGTGACGCCGCCCGAATCCCGTTACTGGATCAGATGAACGACGCCCAGCGCCGACGAGGTCCCGATGGTGCCGGCCTGTTCGTCCAGGGGCCGCTCGGCTTTGGCCACCGTCGCCTGAAGATCATGGACCTGAGCGAGCATGCCCAGCAGCCCATGTTCGACCCGGAACTGGGGCTGGGCGTCGTGTTCAATGGCGCGATCTACAATCACCCTGAACTGCGGCGCGAATTGCAGCAGCAGGGCTACCGGTTCTTCTCATCCGGCGACACCGAGGTGTTGATCAAGGCCTACCATGCCTGGGGCGCTGATTTCGTGCAGCGCCTGCACGGTATGTTCGCGTTCGCCCTGTGGGAGCGTGATTCCGGGCGGGTGTTGCTGGGTCGCGACCGGCTCGGGATCAAACCGCTGTATCTCAGTCATGACAACCGCCGCCTGCGGTTCGCCTCCAGCCTGCCAGCGCTGCTGATCGGTGGCGACGTCGATACCGCGCTGGATCCGGTGGGACTGCACCACTACCTCAGTTTCCATTCGGTGGTGCCGGCCCCGCATACCATTCTGCGGGGCGTGCAAAAGCTGCCCCCGGCCCACCTGATGCAGATCGAGCCCGATGGTCACAGCCGTCAGTGGTGCTACTGGCGACCACAGTTCAACCTGGACGCCGACGACGAGGCCCGCAGTTTCGACGACTGGCGCGATCAGCTCCTGGCGGCACTGCGGACCGCGGTCAGCCGCCGGCTGGTGTCGGACGAACCGGTCGGGGCACTGCTCTCGGGTGGCGTCGATTCCAGCCTCATTGTTGGGCTGATGTGCGAGGCCGACGCAGCCCGGCTGCGGACGTACTCGATCGGTTTCGAGGATGTCGGCACGGAGCGCGGCAACGAATTCCAGTATTCCGATCTTGTTGCCCGGCACTTCGGCACCGATCACGAACGCATCTTCGTCGACAGCCGCCGGTTGCTGCCGGAATTGCCCAATGCCATTCGCGCGATGAGCGAGCCCATGGTCAGCCATGACTGCGTGGCATTCTATCTGCTGTCCGAGGCAGTCTCCCAACACAGCAAGGTGGTGCAGAGCGGCCAGGGTGCCGATGAGGTGTTCGGTGGCTATCACTGGTATCCGCCGCTCATGGGCAGCAACGATGGCCTGGCTGACTATCGCCGGGTTTTCTTCGACCGCGACCATGCTGAATACCTCGACACCGTACACCCACGCTTCCATGGTATCGATTACAGCAGCCAGTTCGTAGCCGGGCATTTCGCCCAGGCCGGCGCTAACAGCGCCATCGACCGGGCGCTGCGGCTGGACACCACCGTCATGCTGGTCGATGACCCGGTCAAGCGTGTCGACAACATGACCATGGCCTGGGGACTGGAAGCCCGGGTGCCGTTCCTGGACCACGAGCTGGTGGAACTGGCCGCGCGCATCCCGGCCCGCCACAAAATCGCCGAGGGCGGCAAGCACGTACTCAAGGAGGCGGCCCGCCAGGTGATCCCCGCTGCGGTGATCGACCGGCCCAAGGGCTATTTCCCGGTACCGGCACTCAAATATCTGCGTGGTCCGTTTCTGGAGTATGTGCAGGATGCCCTCAGCCGGCCGGCCGCGCGCCAGCGCGAGCTGTTCAATCCAGGCTATCTGGCAACGCTGCTTAGGGATCCGGAGGCCCACATCACCCCACTGCGGGGATCGAAACTGTGGCAACTGGCTTTGCTTGAGATCTGGCTGCAAACCCATGAGCTCTAACAGCAACCGACCGCCATCGCTGCAGCGCAGCGCCCACCGCGGCCAACGTCTGCGCCGCGACCAGGGTTTAAGCGTGCAGCATCAGGCGGACCCGTCCACCCTGCCGGAGAGTCGCCAGCCGCCGGAGGACGTTGTGGTGGATTGTGGTTGGGGCCGGTTGATCATGGCCCACACGTTCCACAAACCGGAGCGGATCGCCCGTGTGCTGAATGAGGAACACCCCGGCCAGCGCGACATCGCATTCTATGTACGCGATCCCCACGTCATCCTGTCACAGGCGCCGCAGACACTGTTCCTGGATCCGTCCCACACCTACCGGTTGTGGCTGGTCGATTACCAGCCCAGCGGTGTCCGTCCACGCGGCTTCTCGGTCCGCCGGCTGCGCACCAGAGCCGACGCAGCGGGCGTCAACCGCGTCTATGAAACCCGCCACATGGTACCAGTGGAGCCGGCGTTCGTATGGAAGCACCGGGCATCGCGGCGGCTGACCTACGTGGTCGCCGAGGATCATCGCAGCGGCGAGATCATCGGCACGGCCACCGGCGTCGACTACGTCAACGCCTTCGACGATCCGGAACGTGGCACCAGCCTCTGGTGTCTGGCGGTGGACCCGCAGACCGAGCATCCCGGCGTCGGCGAAGCCCTGGTGCGTTACCTGATCGAGCAGTACCAGGCGCGCGGCCGCGATTACCTGGATCTTTCGGTACTGCATGACAATCGCCAGGCCATCAGGCTGTACCAAAAGCTCGGTTTCCAGCGCGTACCGGTATTCGCCATCAAGCGCAAGAATGCCATCAACGAGCCGCTTTTCACCGGCCCCGACGAGGCTGAGCGGCAGCTCAACCCATATGCCCGCATCATCACCAACGAAGCCCGCCGGCGCGGCATCCACGTCGAGGTACTGGACGCCGAGGAGGGTTATTTCCGGCTCAGCTTCGGCGGACGCCGCATCACCTGCCGCGAGGCGCTGCCCGAGCTGACCTCCGCGATCGCCATGAGCCGCTGCCAGAACAAACGGGTAACCCTACGGTTACTGGCCGGCGCCGGCCTCTGCGTGCCGGCCCAGCAGGAAGTCACCGACGTTGCCAGCAGCGTTAGCCTTCCTCGCGCAGCACGGTGCCATCGTGGTAAAACCCGTCGATGGCGAGCAAGGCCACGGTATCAGCGTCAACCTGACTAACCCCGATGATATCAGCGCTGCCATCGACCGGGCCCGGCGGCATTGCGACCGGGTGGTGATGGAGCAGTTCTGCCCCGGCGAGGACCTGCGCGTCATCGTCATCAACTTCCAGGTGGTGGCGGCAGCGGTCCGGCGCCCGCCCCGGATTGTCGGTGATGGCCGCCACAGCATCCGCGAACTGATCCAGAAACAGAGCCGGCGCCGCGAAACGGCCACCGCCGGGGAGTCGCGGATCCCGATGGATCACGAAACCGAGCGTTGTATCAGCAGCACCGGATATTCCATGAGCACGGTGCTGGAGTACGGTCAGCCGTTACAGGTCCGTAATACGGCCAACCTGCATACCGGTGGTACCATTCACGATGTGACCGACAAGCTCCACCCCACGCTCAAGGACGCTGCCGAGCGGGCTGCCCGCGCCCTGGAAATTCCGGTGGTCGGCCTCGACTTCATGGTTCCTGCCAGCGACCGGCCCGACTATGTCATCATTGAAGCCAATGAGCGTCCGGGACTGGCCAACCATGAGCCTCAGCCGACCGCCGAGCGCTTCATGGATCTGCTGTTCCCGCTGACCGCGGAGGCGGCCAGTCGCTCCCGGGAGGATGCCCATGCGACGGCTTGACATCGACCTCGACTACCTCAGCCGTACACTGCTGGAACTGCTGGCCATTCCCAGTCCGGTGGGACTGACCGACGAGGTCGTGCATTACACCTGCAGCCGTCTGAAGGACCTCGACATCCCGTTCGAGCTGACCCGCCGGGGCGGGATCCGCGCCACCATCGGCGGCCGTCAGGCCGGCCAGGCGGCACGGGCCGTGGTGGCACACCTGGACACACTGGGTGCCATGGTGCGCGCGCTCAAGAGCAACGGGCGGCTGGCCTTGCTGCCGATCGGCACCTGGTCAAGCCGCTTCGCCGAAGGCGCCCGGGTAACCTTGTACACGGACGACCATCGTTACCGCGGTACCATTCTGCCGCTGCTGGCCTCCGGCCATGCATTCAGCGATGCCGTGGACAATCAGCCGGTATCCTGGGATCACATCGAGCTGCGTATCGACGAATTCTGCAGCAGTTTTGCCGACCTGGAGCGGCTTGGCATCAACGTCGGCGACTACGTGGTCCTCGACCCGGGGCCGGAGCTGCTCCCGAATGGCTTTGTCTGCTCGCGCTATCTCGACGACAAGGCGGGCGTGGCCGCGTTGCTAGCCGGCTGCAAGGCCCTGGTGGAATCCGGCTGCGAACTGCCGATCGACTTCTACCCGCTGTTCACGATCAGCGAGGAGGTCGGCTCTGGCGCCTCGGCTATCCTGCGCGGTGACATCAGCGAGATGGTCAGTATCGATATCGCGATTCCGGCAGACGGCCAGAATTCGCGTGAACGGGGCGTGACCATCGGCATGCGCGACGCCAGCGGCCCGTATGATTACCACCTCAGCCACAAACTGCTGCGATTGTGCCGCGCACACAGCATCGAACACCAGCGCGATGTATTTCGCTATTACCACAGTGACAGTGCCTCGGCGCTGGAGGCCGGCAACGATCTCCGCACGGCGCTGGTCGGCTTTGGTGCCGATTCCTCGCACGGGTACGAGCGAACCCATCTGAGCAGTCTGCAGGCGGTCGCCGAACTGGTCACACTGTATGCCCGGAGTGGCCCGACCATGGCCCGCGACACCCGCGAACTGGGCCCACTGGAAGGCTTTCCGCACCAGTTGGATCCCGAGGACATGCAGCCTCCGGGACCACCGCTACCCAGCCCGCCGGACTTTCTCGACCACGAGTAAACGATGATGTCGGAACCGCAACTTCCTCCCTATCCCTGGCTGGTCGCCGATGTCGGGGGCACTAATGCCCGCTTCGCGGTGATCAATGGCCCGGGCCAACTGCCGGGCCGGCTTCAGGTTCTGCATTCGGATGACTTTCCCGCGTTCCAGGACGCGCTGGGTCATTACCTGGCCAATACCGACGGCGAACGCCCACGGGCAGCGGCCATCGCCATCGCCGGACCGGTCACCGGCGATCAGGTGAGGTTTACCAATCATCCCTGGTCGTTCTCGATCGCCTCGACCCGGCGTACGCTACAGCTCGACCGGTTGCGGGTCATCAACGATTTCACTGCACTGGCGCTTGCCCTGCCGCATCTCGGCCCGGATGACACCCATCTGGTCGGACCGGGTGAGGCGGTGGCGGGTGCCCCACTGGCCTTGATCGGACCGGGAACCGGTCTGGGTGTATCGGGTCTGCTGCCCGCCGGCTCGCACTGGCTGCCGCTGTCCGGCGAGGGCGGTCATGCCACGCTGGCGCCGGGCAACAGCCGGGAGAGTGCCCTGCTCGACATTGTCCGCCAGGATTTTCCGCACGTATCGGCGGAACGGGTTCTGTCCGGTTCCGGCCTGCCCAACCTTTACGCGGCGCTCGCGAAGCTTGAGGGCGACAAGGCCATCGGCGACGTCACACCGGAATTCATCACCGATCGGGCACTCAGCCACAGCGATGACCTGTGTGTCGCGACCGTCAATACGTTCTGCAGCCTGCTAGGCGTTGTCGCAGGCAATCTCGTGCTGACCTTGGGCGCCCGCGGCGGCCTCTATATCGGCGGCGGCGTCGTGCCACGGCTTGGCCAATTCTTCGACCAGTCGCCGTTTCTCACCAGTTTCAGCGCCAAGGGTCGCCATACCGGTTACCTCACGAAGGTGCCGGTACGGGTCATCAGGGCAGAGAGTCCGGCCTTGCTGGGCGCCGCACAGGCGTTCGCGGTATTCCCGGATGATGATCCCGTATGACCCGTGACCGCGCAGCTCATGGGTCCGGGCAGTCGATGGAAACCTGGTCACCATCGGCCACGCGGGGACGTCCGGTCACGCTGAGGATCACCTTTTCCGCGGCATCCGGACCACGCTCGTCGCAGATGCGGAAAGAACCGTTGCCGACACCCATGTTGCTACGGCTCATACCGCTCGGCAGATAAGCCACGAATTGGCTGAAATGGCCGCCGGAACGGATGGTCATGCCGTCAGCGATACCCTCCATTACACGCACGATGTCTTCACCCTCGTCCGGGTCGATTTCACCGTTGCCATTGGGGTCGTTGAAAATGAGCCAGCCGTTCTCCCAGATGCGGTCATTGCCCGAATCACACTGCTTCAGATCGCTGCTGTGGCACATGGCTACCCGCTGTCCCCGGAGGATGGCCTCGGAACGGGCCAGATTGAGAGCGGACATGAATTCACTGGTAGCGGAAAGCATACGACTGTCCAGAATCACGCCCCGCAGATCAGGCAAACCAATAACCAGCAGCACCGCCCCCAGCGTGACCACGATCAGAAGCTCAAGCAGCGTGAACGCACGCTGACCACGGTCGAATGTCACCAACTCCATAGCTGACCTCCCCTTGAGGTTTGCCGCTTTACCTGACCGGCCACCCACTGGAGTCAGCCGATCATTGTAGCCGCCCTTATTGATCGCAGGCGGGGCGTCAGGTACCAGGAGCGCAAGCCCCCGTTAGTACTCTGCGGCGTCCTTCTGGGTTGGTTTTGCTATTCTTTAAACGTCAATTATCTGTACTGGTGACAAAGATAGTCGTTCAATTATTTATTGTAAATATCGCGTTATGCCACTGAGCTTCCCGACATGGCCCCATCGCCCGGCCGTTACCCCGCTCACTGCCAACACGTTTCCAGGCAAGTCGTCGTGTTGCTGAACTTCGAACAGCCTTTGTTGCCGACGCTGTCGATTGTGACTGTGCCGCATTTGTCGGCTTGTTGGGTGTTGACCGGCTGGGCTTCGAGTACAAACGCCGCCGCAGCCCGGATTGCTGGACAATGTGGAAGAAGGATCCGCGGGATCCGGCGGGTTGCTGGGGAACAGGATCTTGTAATAAGCCCCCGCACCATTGAAGGACCCACAGTTACTGCTACCGGCGATATTCGCGCTGGCGGGCGTGTACTGTTCCGGCAGACTGCAGCGGGTCACGGCATTTCCGGCACTGTCCTTGTCATACTGCCCGGTGGTGGTATAAGTGCGTTCCATGAACTGGGCATCCTCCAGCAGCACGGCTTTGGCCTCGGCCCGGCGGGACTTGCGCACCTGCTCGACATAGCTCGGGTAGGCGATCGCCACGATGATGGCCACTATCACCATTGCGATCATCAGCTCGATCAGCGTGAAGCCGCATCGCCTTCGTATTGCCATTACTGCAACTGCTCCCAGGACTGTCTACCGACCGCACCGGGTTTATTGGAAATAGCCGTGAGCCGGTCGCCGGCATTCACACCCGGCAGGGGCACGAATTGCTGGCCCTGATCCAGCAGAGTGGTGCCCGGTAGCCTGATCAGGTGATCGAACGACAGGCCACTGGGGGCAGTGAGGCTGGGTTTGTCCGCCCCCAATGAGGTTTTGGCCTGAACCTTGTCGCTGTTGTCGAACGTACCGTCACCGTTGAGGTCGAACACCGGCTGATCGTTGCGCCCACCCGAACCGGCGTCCAGGGCCATCAACCAGCCCGAATTCTTGTAGTCACACGGATTCGTAGCCGGAATCAGGGTGGCAAACAGAATCCGGCCCTGGTTCAGTTGCGGGTTGTCGACCACCCGCTCGCCCTGAGCGGTACCACTGGGCGGCAACAGATCGATGTACCAGCCTTTCTGCGTGGTCCAGTCGACGCTATTGGCTGTGGTTGCACGCAACTGGCGGCCGTTCTGAGCCACCTGATCGGTGATGACCTGCTGTTGCAGATCCGAGCGCGTGATACCGGTCGTCGTGCCGTCGTCCCAGATACCGTAAAAACTCTGCACATCCATATTGGTGCCATCGGAAGTGCCGAAGTATTTCCCGGTACCGAAGTACACCATCTGGCCGCCGTTCAGCGCCGGTTCGGCTGCCGGCCGGACCGTGATCGGCTGGGCCTTGGCATTGCTGCCGGTGCCATCAGTTGCGGTAAACAGCAGTGAAACGCCCCATTTCTTCGGCTTGGTATCACTAATATCGAATCGCCACAGGTGACCCTGCAGGTCGCCCGCGTAGACGAGATCGGTGTTGAGATCGCCGGTCAGGTCGTAAGTCGTCGGCGATGCCAGCCCGTTGCTGCCTGTTGTCGGCACCGGGATCTCGGCGATCAGCTGGCCTGTCGCCAGATTGACCACAAACAGGGATGCCGTGTCAGTACCGTAGCCATTACCGAATACGGCCACCCAGGTTCCGTCGTTAAGCCGCGCAATGGTGGGCTGGCCGATGGTCGCCCCGAGATCGGCAAAACCGGTATCGGAATTGGAATCCTCCCACAGCACGTCACTCGCACTGAAGTTTGACGGGTCGGTCACATCCAGCGCATAGATGGCACTTCCACCCGCCCCAAGCGCGCCCACCAGTACCGTGTGCCAGGCGGCACTGCCATTGCCGGTGGCAATGTACGCGTCCGCGACAGTGGTATTACCATCCACGTAGAACTGGTGGTTCTTGTCATAAGCCGGGCTGGCGAGCTCGGGCAATTTTGCCATTAATGCGTTGGGAATGTAGCCGAACGCCTCGGCACCGGTATCCGCATTGAACCCGTGCAACATGCCGTCGTTGGCGCCGACATAAATCATCGGCGTCCGATTGGCTTTCGATTGCAGGAATGCACCGTATGAGGAACCTTCGGAACCAGGCAACAAGGCATCGCCAAAGTCTTCCTTGTGACTGAATACGGGATTGGAATCAATAATGTCACCCAGCAGCGTGGTCCGATTGCGGTAACTGCCACCGTTCTGCTGTTCGTTGGCATGGCTTCCGGCTATGAACGCCAGCAGACTCTGGGAGCCCAACGCCGCCCGCTGACTCTGGCTCAGACTATTCCACGCGAACGCCACACCCTTGCTCTTGTCTGGCCGCCAGGTCACCAGATCGCGGCCCGAGGGGTTCTGGCCGTAGGCCTGGTCGAGTTCTGTCGCGGCATTCCATTGCAAGGGTCCCGCGAACCCATTGGCCAGCACCTTATAGGCCAACAGGTCACCCGACCAGTCCGTCGAATTGAAGCCCGCCTGATAAATCAGGTTGTTGTCATTGAATACCGCCGAGTTTGCAGCAACCGATGCCACGCTCCCGGCAATTGTCGCGACGCCGCGAAACAGTTTCGCGAGATCACTCGCCAGCTTGGCCGGGTCGACCGCATAGTAATAATTGTCAGGGATGCCGTCGCCATTGCCGTCCCATGACGACTGCGTATCGGGGAATCCTGCTGATTTCACATAGCCACCCCATTTTGCGGCGTAGTAGAGCGGCGATTTGAGCAGCCCCGCCGGGGAGTTACCCAGCGTATAGCTGCGACTGCTGGCCGCATCCGTAAGCTTGCAGCGGTGATGGCAGTCGGCGCCTCCGGATGGATCGCTGTACGTGAAATCATGGATACCCGAACTGACGTGAAAGCCATCATCGGTCGTCCCGCTGATCACATAGCCGAATCCCATGGCATAAGGCGTCGATTCAGCAAACGTCTGGGTGGTTACCTGGATGGAACTGCCGCTGATCGAGTAGCTTAGAATACCCTTCATATCCGAATCGTGGTCACCGCCCTGCTCGCTGTCATCCCAGATGATCAGGAAGCTGCCGGTGCCATTCTGCGTGTCCTGGCTGATCACCTGGAAGCCGGTAATCGAGCAATTGCCTGCCGGGTTGAGCGAGGTATCACGACACGCCGGGAGAATAGTCACCGCCGGTGTTGTGCCCCCTGGCTGGGGGATCTCAATACGGGGTACAGCTGGCGCGAGATCGACACCGTAGGTCTTGACGATCTGTTCGCCCGGGAGATCCTTGCGGATCGAATTGGTATAGGCGTAGTGCGCCAGGCCGGCGATATCATACGAGCCGGCCAGCCTCGGCGCTTCCGGGCAGATACCCAGCACGGTCCCGAAATTGTCAACCTGTTTGGCGGTGCAGAGCTGGTTGCTGTTGCTGCTGGTTTCCCCCACCAGCCACTGCTTGCCATCGATACCCTCACCCTGGCCGACCGTGTCGGTCAGGCTGGACGCACTGCCGGCGCCGATGTCGCTGGTGTTCTGCAGTTCATCACTGTCGTAGGAGTTAACGCTGGCATTGAAATCGATGACATCGAGCGGCGTGCAGTAATTGGCGGAATCGAGCGGGTCCTTCCAGCTCGCGATTTTCAGGCCCGGAATTTTGTCATCACCGGAAAACGTAAAATTATTATTAGCCTTCTTGCCAGCCAGATAACGCAATGTCTCCAGATACATCTCCGATTGCGGATTACCCCAGTTGGTGCACTGTCCGTTGTTGAAACTGGATAGCGCCCAGGGGCAGTCGTCGCCGCTACTGCCACCGGTGTTGTAGTAACCGTTGTTAGTGTCGTAGCCGTAAAGTCTGAATTTATTCAGCGTGTAAATAATGCCTTCGTCGTTGGTAGGTGTCTTGAAGGTACCATCGGTCGACTCGTTGATTTCATCCGTGATCGGCCCGGCATTCTTGCGCAATACCCCTCCCGATTTGTTCTTGGTGTAACTGCCGGTGACCATTCCGAAGTCGATCTGCCCGTTGTCGCCGTATTCCTGCAACACGCCGATGGGCTTGCTGTCGCCGTCCGGATAAGTTTTGCACTTCTCGGTGCCGATCAAGCCTGGAACGCAGGCCTGCACCCGCGCGATATAGTCTTTGTCGCCCAATCCCACGTCGTTCTTGCGGGGATTGCCCGCGTTGGCGTCAAGACCGGTGATGGCAATATCATTGCCATTGCTGAACGCCACGCCGAACTTGCTTTTGATCGACGGATGCCCAGTGTAACTCTTCTCCTCGAACCAGCGGCACTGCCAGCGCTCGTTGGCGGCCCATAGCGAATAGTCGCCCTGGGCGGCACGGATCAGCGGCGGCGCGGTGACATCCTCTGAATACCGGTTTGATCCGGCGACCGTTGTATTACAGAAACTCACCCCCGCCCGTGTAGAATCCGTGAGATTCCATTTTTTATGGGACCTGACGTTGTTGGACTCAGTAACCTGTATCGTATATTTCGGTGAACGATCATAACCACCTGAGCTATAATCTGTAATCACGCCTTCCAATTTCGCATTACCGCCATTCGCATCGGTCAGTACAACCTGGTCGCCCAGTTGAGGGGTCGACCCGGTGGTACTATTAATGTAGAACTCCACACTGCCAGTACCGACAGTGTGATCATTACTGCGAACCACTGCCGAACTGGATGAAGCGGCAGTGAATGGCGTCAGCTTGTCGATATCGCTGCCATCGTAATACCGGACCCAGCTATGGGTATCGTTCGGCAGATAGGTGCGCTCGAGTACCGTTTCATTTGACGTATCCGTCGACCGATAGCCGCCATACAGAATCTTCCGTACGATATCGATCCGCGCCATCGCGATCCAGTTGAGGAAATTGCCGCTCCACTGGCCAGTCGACTGGGTGCAGTAATGATCCGATGTCAAATATTGCGGAACAAATTTTGAACCGTCGTAGCTATAACACTTGCCAGGATCGAAATAACCGTAATAGGTGAAATCGTTAATGTACGTCTTGTCGGCTTTCCCGTCGCCGTTCAGATCCGCATATTCAGGGAAGGCGTTGTAATAAAGCTGCTCATCGTTGGACAACGTCAGCATCACGATGGGTGCGACCGGATGCGTCAGGAACAACGGCGTCTGGGAGATATCGCTGCTTCCCGAGCTGCTTCCCGAGCTGCTTCCGTTCCCCCCACCGTGATCACCTCCATCCCCACCGTGATCACCTCCATCCCCACCGTGATCACCGTTTCCTCCTCCGTGATCACCATGGTAATCCACTTGGATGAATTGCCCGCCTGACTGCGCTGATGAGGAGCCGTAGAGTCCCTGTGCCCACAACAATCCGGTAGTCGTCGCCATTCCGAGGACGACGGCTATCGACAACACGACAATGCCCAGAGTGCCACGGCCTAAATATGAAACTTTCATATCGACACCTCTCCGGGCATCATCAACGCCACTTGAAAACCGATTGTAGAATGACCTTGGAATTATTCGTACTGCCGTTCGCCTGCGATGTAATCCGGAACATCTTGTACTGCACCGGCGTGGCAGGCTGAAGTGCGCCAGGCTCCTGCAGTAGCGGCAACTGCTCCACTTTGTACTGCGGCACGCTGGCAAGCGACACCTGCGACGTCAGTTCACACGTGCTGGTGCTGGTGGCGGCATTGCTACAAAAGTCGGTGTAGCTATGCCAATTGCCATCGACATTGCTGTTTTGCGTCACGATGGCCCATTCGCCCCGACGCAGCGCCGCCTCGGCCGCCTGAAAGGCGAGGTCGCGGTCGTGAAGATTGCCCGCCATACGTTCCTGCAAAGTCGTCGACTGGATGGCGGCAACGCCAAGCACGGTCATCACCAACAGGATCAACAGACTCACCACCAGCACCACGCCCTGCTGCCGCGGTAGCGTCGAGGTAGCTCATGAGGTCACCGGCTTCATCCTCAGAGTGCCCGGTTGCGGATGCTGATGGTCGTGCTGACGGCCTGATACAGGCGCCGGTCGGAAGACGACCACATGGAACCGGCAAAGAACACGGACATCGGGCTTTGCACGACATTATCGGCGGAACTGCGTAGCAGGAGGTTGATGCGCACCGACATGACTGAACGCCAGTCTGTTCCTTTGCCCGCGGGGACATATTGGATACCGGAGCCCGAGTCGACGCCGTAGGTAACCTGGAAATTCTCGATGCCGTCGACCAGTTCCTGGGCCGACCCATCACCAACCTTTTCGTATAAAGCCCGCTCGCCCGAACTATTTTTCTTTAGGAAATAGGAGCGGGTAGATTGCACGTATATATGGCCTCCGGTAAAATCCGCCCCCAAATTCTTGGTTTGATTGCCGGGGCTCGGAGACGAGCTTTTGCAGTTACCACCCGTATTTTCATTGTGGACTATATTATCGAAATTATTTGCATTAGCATTGTAGTTGGTCACTTGAAATATGGCGCCACGTGAGCAAGAGCGATCCACAACAAGCAGAACATCACCGGCAGCAATCAACTTGTTGTTCGCAACTTGCAGGTCTGCCGATTCGAGCGACGGCTGCTTCGTAACCACAACGTTTATATCCTGCATCCCCCGTACTGTAAAAGCATCCGTTCCTGCGACAATCCCCTCCGAAGCCAGAGCGCTCGGCAACGAAGGCGTCCAACCCGATGATGTCGCCTGATATCCCTCTATTGGCGTTCCCAGCTGAAGGCTGTAGTTAGTTGTCGGACACAGCGTATTACGTATGGTGCCAACCGCCGCCGGCGCAGCAGGGATTGAAACCGAAGCCAGCGGCTTGTTGCCTGCACAGCCACCCATATTCGAGGCCATCCGCACGTTGCGTTTCAATACCGTCAACGCGATACGGCCATTTTCCTGGACGTTGGCCAGCGCCAGTTGATACCGGTAGGTCTGTTTGCTGCTGATGAAGATCTTGATGAACCCGCTGAGCAGCACCAGTCCGATGGATAACGCTACCAGGATCTCGACCAGACCGGCGCCCTGTTGCCGCGCCGACGGCACAATGCCGGAATATCCCTGTCGCACACTCATAGCTGGCTCTTGACGGAAAATGCCTGCATTTCCTGGGTCTTGCCATGGGTTTCGAGCCACCGCACGGTAATCAGGAAAACAGCGTTGCTGTTGTCGGAGCAAAGAGCGCTGCCGCCGGAGGTATTGTTGCTGTTGCTGAGCAGGCACTGGACCACCCTGGCATCACCTTGCGGCAGCGTGCACGCGACCTGATTCCTCCACTCGGCCAGGTCGACCGCAGCGGACGAGCCCGTGAAACTCGGGTTGGTATCGCAAACGGGAGCGGTTTTCGCAAACCCGGTTTCGTACGCATCTGTCGTGGTGGCATCGGCGCGATTGGCCCGCATCCGGTCTATCAGATCGTATGCCAGGTTGGTCGCCTGGGTCCGCAGATACGCCACCTTGTTGTAGCGCAGCGAAGTCAACTGCAGACTCGCCAGGCCCATCAAGCCGATGGCCAGGATGACCATCGCCACCAGCACCTCCAGCAGGCTGAAACCCGTCTGGCGCGAAACAGCGCCTTGCCTATGCATCAGGACCCACATGACGAACTGTCCGTTAGCGTCCGGATGTGGCCCACTGCGTTGACGCACACCAACTGACTGTGGCTGCCGTCACTGAAGGACGAACTGGATGGGCAATGAGGTACTGCCAGTCAGCGATGGTGTGTCGACGGCGCCGAGTCCATTGAAGGGAATACCGGTCAGAACCGTGTTGCTGCTGTCGGTGGGCGGTGTTAGCGTCAATCCGTCTCCGGCCAGCGGATCGGAGATGCGCAACAGCGCATCGGCGCCGGCACAGCCCCCGACCCTGACCTCGACACCGCTGCTCCAGTCGACCTTGCCACCGTTGCCCGAGTCGACCTTCCCACAGGCCCATACATCCGTGCCGCGGCGCACCGCCTCCGAGCGGGCCAGCGTAAGCACGGTTACCAGGCTGTTGGTCTGTGCCGTCAGACGGTTGCTGAGTATCATGCTGCGGAAGGCGGGAACACCCAGCGTAATCAGTATCGCCGCCAGCAGCACGGTGACGATCAGTTCCAGCAGGGTAAACCCGCGTTGTTTAATCATCGCCTATCGTAAATTGCCTTTGTCATCAGACCACTTGAGAAGCCACACATCGCCGGCCACGGGGCTGTGCGAAGAGATCTGTGAGACGTTTGTTTCCTTCTGTGTTGCGGCAATACTATTCGATCAAGAGGCTGGGTACCACCGTGGACCGTGTGACAGTGTCGCGCTCCGCGCATCGACAGCGCTTCGCTGGCAAACCGGGATACGGCGACGGTTCGCCAGAATTCCGTAAAGCCGCTTGAAATCATCACCGTTTTCTCGCCCAAGGTTCGACTGGTAAATCGGGCTGGTCGCGATCACGCAACCCGGATGTCGCAAGCCCGTCGCTTCCGTTCTTTCCACCGGTATGAAAGCAAGATACATACCGGGACTGATCAGCCAGCCATCAGCGTATGCCATGGCGGTCCGGCCAACGCCCAACCCACAGGCATTCGCCCGTCTGGCGCACTACCCCGGATGCAGGGCTCGTGAGCACTCACGGCTACGCGGTGATCCCTGACTGAAGGGAATCGTCAGTCGCCTGCCCCATTCGCGGCAGTTGTGCCGTACCGGGTCACCTGCATGACGTCAATTGCGCAGCCCGATTAGCGGTTAGAGCGAATGCCGGGAGCGGCCTGGGGGCCATAAACGAACTGCGTATACTCGTGATCAATAGTATTGCCACGGTAACAGATCTTCTGCGCATCATTGCAATGCAGATACGACGGCGGGAGCTGGCAGCCGGACAATCCGGCACCGGCGAGGAATGCCCCCGCAACAACAACGATCCGGAAACGGGTTGGCAAGCGGACAATTTTCAAGGCGGACTCCTGCGTGTCTGGCAACGAAAAGGGCAAAGCGGCTTGAACAAACGCCATCAGTCAGCCGCCATGATAGCGCCGCTGACGTGCCATGCGGTTCATCCCCTGATCCAGCCGGGCGCGCCGGATGGCCCGTCGCGGCCACTGCCGCGCTTAACCCGCGCAGTCTAGATCTGGCGTAGCAGTTCCCGAAAGCGGTCGAGATCCGCCGGGACAGGCTCCCGATACCGCAACCTGGCATAGAGCTGGCCCAACCGCCGCAGCGTCGGCGCCTGAGCCAGCAGCGCAGCCGCCGCCCGTTCGCTATAGTCGAGCGGGCCTTCGTAGGGCCGGCGCGGCACCCCGCGTCGGGCCAGGCGGCGACACAGGCGGCCGTACAGGCGGGCCAGCGGATCGCGCGCCCGGTGGCGCCGCCAGCCACCGATCAGCAGCGCCAGCAGGGGTACCAGCGTAAGCAGAACGGTCATCGCCACCGTCATGCCGCGCCAGTCGACCTTACCCAGCCCCAGCCCCGACAGGAACTCGCGCTGCCGCTGTGGACCATAGGCCAGCACCCACTGGTTCCAGCCGTTGTTGACGCTATCCCACATCAGCCCGAGCCGTCGCAGCCACTCCATATCGCCTCCACGGCGCGCCATGAACGGCAGTGCCTGGGGATCATCGACAGCCGCGTAGAGACCGCGCTCGACCCGCTCCGGCGCCACCGCCGCCGTGGGGTCTACCCGGCGCCAGCCGCCTGCGTTAGGCAACCAGACCTCGGCCCAGGCGTGGGCATCGGACTGGCGCACAATCAGGTAATTGCCGTTGCGCTCGCCGCCCTGATAGCCGAGCACCACCCGCGCCGGAATGCCCGCGGCCCGCATCAGGAACACGAAGCTGCCGGCATAGTGCTCGCAAAACCCTTTGCGGGTCCGAAACAGGAATTGGTCGATCCGGTTGCCTCCCGTCAGCAGCGGAGGCTGCAGGGTATAGACGAAGGGCTGATCATGGTAGAACTGCAACGCGGCCTGAACGACCGCCGCAGGATCGTGCTGCTCGCTACGCCAGCGCGCCGCCAGCGCCCGCGCCCGGGGGTTGCCCCGCGCCGGCAATTGCAGGTCGCGCTGGCGCTGATACGCCCTGAGCGGCCGGCTCTCATGGTGCAGATACGACGTCACCGTGTAGCGCAGCAAGTGGTCGACCGACCGCTGTCGCCGCAGCTCATAAGTGGCCGTGAACTCGGCCTGCGGCGGCAGACTGCCGGGCAGATCGAGGGCGAACAGCCAATGGCGGCCGTGCGGTTCCAGCGTAATGGTCTGCCGGATGCCGTCGCCTTCAGGCCGGTAGGGGATCTGACGGCTGGTCCGCTGATGGCCACCGCGCCAGGTACCATCGGCATAGTGCCATAGTACCGGACCGCGCCAGTAGCGCTGAGCCGGCTTCGGCACCGGACCGGCAAACTGCACCCGGAAAGCGACCGCGGCGGATTTAACCAGCCGCTCGATTGCCCCTGGTGCCATGCTGTCGGCCAGGCCGCTGATGGCCGTGCCGGCATCTTTGGGCAAGCGCCACAGCGGTCCCGGAATGCGCGGGAACAGCACGAACAGAATCAGCATCAGCGGCAACGCAAACACCATCAGCTGACCGGCGGTACGCACCGCAACCAGCACTCGCAGGCCCCGGACACCGCGCTGCAGGACCAGTTGCGCGGCCAGCAGTACCAGCAGCGAGGCCAGCAGATGGGCAACCATGGGCAGATCCTGGTCATACAGCAGATCCGCCATCAGCAACAGATAACCGAGCACCAGCAGTACCCAGCCATCGCGTTCCGCCCGCGCCTCCAGCACCTTCATGGCACACATCGCGGTCAACAGGGCGATCCCGGCATCGCGCCCCAGCAATGTGCCGTAGTGCCATAGCAGCAGCGCGCTGACCGCGACCGTCAGCCCCACCAGGGTCCAGCGGCCAACGGCCGGCTGGTGGCGCCGGGCCCGCTCCCAGCGCCCGCCGGCCACCACCAGCCAGAGGCCGCTAAGCCACCACGGCAACCGTACTACATTGGGCGCCAGCACCAGCGCCAGCGCGCCGAGCAGCCAGGTCCAGGCTGCCAGCGGCAGGGGCGGCGCCGGCGGCTCAGCCCGCCGCCGCCACGGCATCCAGTTCATAGCACGCCAGCGTGCTTAGACAAGCCTCACGGTGAGCCCTGCCCTGCCCCGGTTCCAGTGACTCACCCGGCAGCCGCAAACCGTAGCGGTAACCTGCCGCCTCTGCGGTCAGCACCCAGCGGCACAACTGCTCCAGCCGTGCTTCGGCGGGCAGTCCAGCCAGCACACTTGCATCCAGCCACAGTTCCGGCGGCGCAGCGCCGGCGAAACGCTTGACCAGCAGTTCGCGGGCCCGGCTGCTGGCTTTCCAGGCCACGTGGCGCGGGGCATCCCCGGGCGGTACCTATTCAAGCCGCTGAAGTCATCCCCGCTACCGCTCTGGCCAGCACGGGCATCCTGACCGTTACGCGCCTGCGGCAGTGGCAGGGGTCGGTCACCGTGCGGTGTCGGATAGACCAAAACGGCGTAATCGAACTCGACCCAACTCCAGGCCTGGAACGAGCCCAGCGGGTAGCGGGTCAGCACCTTCAGCCGGCCTGGCTGCAGCCAACCACGCCGGGGCGCGGGAATCGCCAGCTCCACGTCGCCACCCTCCGCTGGAACATCGCCATATACCGGTATCCCCCCGACGCGCTGCAGCCCGATATCCAGCCGGGCAGCATGGTCGGCACGGTCGATCCGCACCCTGAAGCGGGCCTGCTCACCGGCAAACACCGGTCCGGCACCCAGCGCGGTCAGCCGCAGGCCCAGCAGGTTGTTATGGCAGCGCCACATAGCCACCAGACTGACGCCGGCCAGCCAGAAGGTCAGCACGAAACCGAGGCTGTTGCTGTAATTCACCGACCACAAAAACAGCACCAACAGGAGCCCGCCGAACAGAACGCCGAATCGGGTCGGCAGGATATACAAACGACGCCGTCGCAACCACACCGCACCATGACTGGCTGGGTGGCGCCGCCGGATCCAGCGCTCGGCGAACGCACCGGCGACCATGGTCAGACCGGAACCGGCACGTGCTCGCGCAGCGATTGCACCAGATCGGCGGGATGACTCCCCGCATCGGCAACGCTCTGCAGGCGATGCCCCACCACGGCCGACAACACCGCCTGAATATCCTCCGGCAGCACGTAATCGCGCTGTTCCAGCATCGCCCAGGCCTGGCCGGCTCGCAACAGCGCCAGACCGGCTCGCGGCGACAGACCACCCCGTAGCCCGCTCAACTGCCGGCTGGCGGCCAGCAGCGCCTGCAAATAGTCCAGCAACGCGGGTGCAATGCGCACCTGGGCCACCACGCTCCGTAGTGCCATCACCGCATCGGCCTGTAACTGCGCCGGCAACCGCATCAACAGCGCGCGCCGGTCTTCGCCGGCCAGCAGCTGGCGCTCGGCCCGGGGGTCGGGATAACCCAGCTCAATGCGCATCAGAAACCGGTCCAGTTGGGATTCCGGCAGGGGAAAAGTACCGATCTGATCGCTTGGATTCTGCGTAGCGATGACGAAGAACGGCTGCGGCAACGGATAGGTCTGGCCATCGACCGTCACCTGGCCCTCCTCCATCGACTCCAGCAGGGCGCTCTGGGTCTTCGAAGTTGCCCGGTTGATCTCGTCGGCGAGCATCAATTGAGCGAATATCGGCCCGGGATGAAACACGAAATCCTCCTGCTCCCGCTGGTAGATGGCCGCACCGATGATGTCGGCGGGCAGCAGGTCGCTGGTGAACTGGACGCGCTGGTATTGCAGGCCCAGGGTCCGGGCCAGTGCCTGGGCCAGCGTGGTCTTACCCATGCCCGGCAGATCCTCGATCAGCAGATGACCGCGTGCCAGCAGACAGGCGACCGCCAGCCGGATGGCGCGCGGCTTGCCTAGCACCACCTCGCCGATCTGATCGAGTGCCGCACCAAGCCGGTCATGACCGATCGCGGGCTGCCGAGGCGTGCCGTCATACATGGAGTATCGCGCTGCGCTTGTCAAACTCATTGCTGCAATTATTGCGTCCGCTACTGCGGCGTGGGACTCGTGGCGGTCAGCCGAAGCGTGGCTGTGACTGGACCTTCAGCTCGATCTTATACCGGTGGAAACGTTCCACGTAGTGCCGGGCCAGCTCGCGCAGTTCGGCTATCTGGTCATCACTGACCTGTCGCACCACCTTACCCGGAGCGCCCATCACCAGCGAATTGTCGGGAATCTCCTTGCCCGGCGTGATCAAGGTGTTGGCCCCAATGATGCAGTTGCGCCCGACGACGGCGTGATCCAGCACCACAGCCTTGATGCCTATCAAGGTGTTGGCGCCGATCCGGCACCCGTGCAGCATGGCCATGTGGCCGATCGTACAACCAGGACCGATACGCAGCGGCTTGCCCTCATCGGTATGCAGCACCGCATTATCCTGCACATTGCTACCGTTACCGATGGTGATGACGTCATTGTCGCCGCGCACCGTGGCACTGAACCAGACGCTGGCATCGTGCCCCAGAACCACCGATCCGATCACAGCAGCATTGTCGGCCACGAACCACGAGTCGCTTTCACAGCTGACACTGCGCTCACCAAAGGAATAAAGCACTGATCGATCCTCGAATGCCCATCACAGCTCCCGATTTAAGCACACATCCAGCGACCTGCAAACGCAGTTATCCGGACAGTGTCCGCAACGTCTGACGCAGGACCGCCGGCCAGTCGCTGGTGATGGCGCTGACCCCGAGATCACGCAGCGTCTTGACCCACCGGGGATCATTCACGGTCCAGGTCAGGAGTTCCAGGCCAGCATCGCTGACGGCGGCGGCAAACCTGGCATCGAGCCCACGATATTCGGCATCCAGCCCGGCAAAGCCTTGCTCTCGCGCCAGCCCGATCAAGCTGTCATCGTAACCGCCGACCTCGGTCAGGTAGTAACACGGAACTTGCGGCAAAGCGTGGTGCGCCGCCACCAGACTGTCCAGCTCAAAGGAAATGAGTGCCAGTCGCAATCGGGCGAGGTCGATCCCGCCAATCACCCGCGCCAGGACGGGCCCGATAGCCGGGCCGCACTTGAGTTCGACCAGCACCCGGCGGCCGGCTGGAACCGAAGTCAGCACCTCCGCCAGGTACGGCATTCGTTCACCGGCAAAGGCGGCATCTTTCCAGCGACCCAGATCGAGGCTGCGGAGCACGCGACTGTCGGTTTCGGCAATGACGTGGGCCACGCCCGCACAACGTATCGTATCGGTGTCGTGATGCACCATGATCCGCCCGTCTCGGCTGAGATGCACATCCAGTTCGATGCCGTCGGCGCCCTGTTCCCAGGCCAACCGGAAAGCGGCCATCGTGTTTTCGGGTGCTTCGCCGGAGGCACCGCGATGGGCGATGATGTCCATGTTGAATCCTCTTGCAAACGGTGGCCGGCAGCGCCAACCGGTCGTGCGGCCCGCGGGACAGGCAATTTGCCGCCGGTCCGGAATCATCCGGCTACGACAGGTGTCTTATCAGCAATACGCAAGGGCACAGATGTGCCCGAAGGAACCCTCGTAGCAACCGATCCCATAGGTCGCGTCCGACGGGGCCACGCTCTAGGCAACACGCTCATGAACAAGGATCTTCAGACGTTCGTTACTGGCCATCCCGGCACTGATCGCTCTGCTGATGCCGACGGCCCAGGCCGAATTGCCGGCCAACAACGGCAGCCGTGGCTTCGATCTGCGAATGCAGCAATACCAGACCCAGCGCCAGTGGCGCCCTGCCGATCCAGTCACCCGGCAGCAACCGCAATCGCGTGACTATCAGCGGCAGTTGCAGTTGCACGATCAGGACACCCGTCAACAGCAGGACCCGGTGCCGCCGCAGGACAGTCGGACGCGGCACCGGCGCGAACGCCGGAGGCTGGACCTCGACTTACGGCTCGACCAGGCCCGGGATCCGCAGCCGCCGGCACCGAAGGCTCCCCACTATGACCTGCTCGATCCGCCGCGCGGACACTGACGCCGGCTCAGCTGCCGAAATGGTGGCCGTGGGCTAACTCTGCCAGAGTGGCGGTATGCTCGGACAGCGGGATACTGCCCGCATGTCCCGCCAGTTGTTTGCGGATCTGGCTCATCGAGAACAGTCCGCAAACCCGCTGCTCGGCGTCGACCACCAGCAGATGCTGGCGCTCGAAATGGCGCAGGGTCTCGACCACATGCCCTACTTTGATCCGGCGCACCGTACCGATCGGCAGTACATCGATTGCAGCACGCGGCGTCATGACCATGGTCACCCGGATTTCCGAGCGAGCCACCCGGGTTTCGCTGGCCAGTTCGATCGGCCGTTCGCCCTGAACGTCGTAACTGGTGATCAGACCGAGAATCTGGTCGGCTGCATCAACCACCAGCAGCAATCGCACCCCGGCCACTTTCATGGTCTCCAGGGCACTGTCGATGGCCGTATCGGGCCGCACTGTCAGTGGCGGCACCTGGTTGAAATCGGTCATCACGTCGAGCGCCGCATCATCCAAGCGGATCACCCGCGGTAACGACGGCGGGCGCACGAAGGTCGCTCCCTCGATCAGGGAAACACACTGCTGGGCATGGTACTTCATGGCCTAACCTCTTTCTGTAGCGCCATTATCATCGGCACCAGTATACGGCAGGCAGGTCATTGCGGATGACAACACCGGCTCCTGGTTAAGCAATGGTAACGCCGTTCTCGGCTCACACCACCGCAAGCCCCACACCCTCGGCGGCGTCGACCAGCCAGCGCCACAGGTAATCAGAGAAGCTGCGCCGGACCACGACGTCAACGGCATCGTCGGCGCGGGCGACCAGCAGCACGCCGGCCTTGGCCAGCACTGTCTGGGCACAGCACCCGGCTGCGAACACCTTCCGATGAAGGTCCAGCGTGCATCCTTTGGCCAGGATGTCGCGAACCGCCGGACCGTTCAAGGTAATGACCGCGTGGCCGCCCGTCACATCGATCACCGCCGTGTGCTCGGCTGTCAGTGCCCCGCGCAAGGCCGTGATCAGGTCGCCCTCGCCGGCGGCGGGTGTCAGCAGCAGCCACTCTTCCGGTCCCAGCCAGCACACGGTGTAGTCGCCGGCAGCAACCCAGGTATTGGGTGTATCCGGCAGCTTGACGCCGAGCACCTTGGCCGCTGACTTGGCAAAACTGCCGGAGTGCAGCGCGCCGCGCAGGTTGATGACACCACAACCAGCCTGTTCACCCAGCCGCACCGGCGCGCGCTCCGGCAGAGCCGTACTTTGTTCCATCCGCTTGCAGTCGACCAGCGGGCTTTCGATCAGAATCTCAGACATTCTGGCGCGCTCCTTCGGGATCGTAGAACACCGGGCTAACGATTTCGGCCGCGGTCACCGAACCGTCAGTAGCCGCCACGAACACCACCTGACCGGTCCGGCGGTGACCGCTGCGGACCAGGGCCAGCGCAATTGGCTGTTTGAGTACAGCGCTCCAGTAGCTGGAGGTCACATGTCCCAGCATCGGTACCGGCTGACCGCTGGTATCAGATGCCTCGATGATCTGCCCGCCTTCCTGCAGCACCGTCTCGCCGTCCCGGACTTTGAGGCCAACCAGTTGCTTGCGGTCTTCCTTGGCGGTGTCGGAGCGCTGTAGCGAGCGCTTGCCGATGAACTCCTTCTTGCCGATTATCCAGTTCATGCCCAGATCGACCGGGGTCACCGAACCGTCGGTCTCCTGGCCAACGATAATGAAACCCTTCTCAGCCCGCAAAACGTGCATGGTCTCGGTTCCGTACGGGGTAATGTCGAACGCCTCGCCGGCCACCATCACCGCATCCCAGACATGATGGCCATACTGGGCCGGCACGTTGATCTCGAACGACAGCTCGCCGGTGAAACTGATCCGGAACACCCGGGCCTGCACCCCGGCCACAGTGCCTTCCTGGAAACTCATGAAGGGGAAGGCCGCGGCACTGAAGTCGATATCGCCGCTCAGCTTCTCCAGCACCTTGCGACTGTTGGGACCCACCACGGACACGGTCGCCCAGTGGTCGGTGACCGAGGTCAGATACACCTGCAGGTGTGGCCATTCCGTCTGCAGCCAGCGCTCCAACCACGCCATCACCGGAGCGGCATTGCCGGTGGTGGTGGTCATCAGAAAATGGTTCTCGCCGAGCCGGCTGGTGACGCCGTCGTCGAATACCATGCCGTCTTCCTTGAGCATCAGGCCGTAGCGGCAACGACCGACCCCCAGCTTGGTCCAGCCATTGGTGTAGATCAGGTTGAGGAAAGTGGCCGCATCCGGCCCCTGGATGTCGATCTTACCCAGGGTGGATGCGTCGAGCACCCCGACGCTGCGCCGTACTGCCAGACACTCCCGGTTGACCGCGTCGTGCATCGACTCGCCGGCATGCGGATAATACCAGGAGCGCTTCCACTGGCCGACGTCCTCGAACTTAGCGCCGTGCCGCTCGTGCCAGCCGTGCATGGCGGTTCTGCGGATCGGGTCGAACAGTTCAGGCCCCAGGTTACGCCCGGCGATGGCACCGAAGGTCACCGGCGTGTAGGCGGGCCGGAACGTGGTCGTACCGGTCTCGGGGATGGTCTGGCCCAGCGCGTCGGCCAGTATGCCCATGCCGTTGATGTTGCCGAGCTTGCCCTGATCGGTGCCGAAGCCGAGTGCGGTGTAACGCTTGACGTGCTCGACCGAGCGATAACCTTCGCGCACCGCCAGCCGGATATCGGCCGCGGTGGTGTCGTTCTGGTAGTCGACGAACTGCTTGGGGCCGCGACCGGTCGGTTGGGGACCGGGCACCAGCCATAGCGGCAGCAGTGGCTGCTGTTCCACCGTAGCCACCTGGTGACGTGGTAGTGCCCCGGATCCGGCGAAGCCCAGCGCCATCGCGGCTTCACCTCCGGCCCGGTAGCCCTCGTCAAGGCAGCCCGCCAGATCGAACACACCGTTGCAGGCCCCGGCCGAGCGGGCACCCTGGGCGTGGCTGTCCGGCACGAAACAGGCGGTTGTTTCGTCCCAGCGGTTTCGCCCACCGGTGTGCGAATGCAAGTGGACGGCCGGACTCCAGCCGCCGGATACCGCCACGACATCACACGGAATGCCAGTGATCTGCCCGTGCGCCCGGCTGCCGTCGAACGCCATGACCCGGGCGCCGTCCATCTTCTGACCACCCTGGATGTCGACCACGACCTGCCCGGCCATGACCTCGACGCCACGCGCGCGCACCGCATCCGCCGCCGGCCCGGGCCGCGACCGGGCATCGACCACACCGGCCAGCTCGACGCCGGCGTCCAGCAGGTCCAGCGCGGTACGGTAGGCGCCGTCGTTGGTGGTGAACACCAGCGCGCGATCGCCCGGCTTGACGGCATAGCGATTGACATAGGTCGAAACCGCCGAGGCCAGCATCACCCCGGGGCGGTCATTGTTGCCGAACACCAGCGGCCGCTCGATGGCACCGGTGGCCAGCACCACCCGGCGCGCACGGATCCGCCACAGGCGCTGGCGCGGGCCACTGCTGGCCGCCGCCGGCAGATGATCGGTTACCCGCTCCAGAACACCGAGGAAATTGTGATCGTAGTAGCCGAACACCGTGGCACGCGGCAGCAGGGTGACCTCCGGCAGGCTGGCCAGTTCGCGCAGCACAGTAGCCAGCCATTCCCCGGTTGACTGACCATCGATGGTCTCACGGCTGGCCAGCAGACTACCACCCAGTTCGTTCTGCTCGTCGGCAATTATCACCCGCGCACCCGACCGACCAGCCGCCAGAGCCGCCGTCAGGCCGGCCGGACCGGCACCGGCGATCAGTACGTCACAGTGGGCATTGCGGTGCTCGTAGTAATCCAGATCGGACTCGGTCGGCGCCTTGCCCAGCCCCGCCGAGTTGCGGATGTAACGTTCGTAGCGATGCCACAGCCGCATCGGCCACATGAAGGTCTTGTAGTAAAAACCGGCCGGCAGCAGCCTGCCGAACGTCCCATAGACCGCCTTCAGATCAAACTGCAGGCTGGGCCAGGCGGTGACGTTGTAGGCCTCCATGCCGTCGAACAGTTCAGCCTGGGTGGCGCGCACACCCGGCAGGGTACGCCCACCGTGGCCGATCTGGAGAATGGCATTGGGCTCTTCGGCGCCGGCCCCGATGATGCCGCGCGGCCGGTGGTATTTGAAGCTGCGGCCGACTACGCGCACGCCGTTTGCCAGCAACGCCGAAGCCAGGGTGTCGCCCCGGTAACCGCGGTAACGCTGCCCACCAAAAACGAATTCCAGCGGCCGCTTGCGGTCGATGCGACCGCCCTCGGGCAGACGGAAAGCCTGACTCATTGTTCTTCTCCGGGCGGCTGCTCGCCCATCCTGTAGACCGACAGAATCCGGTAGCTAACGGTATCGCGCTCGACGTTGAACCATTGCCGGCACCCGTGCGTATGGCACCACTGTTCGCCGTGCCTGCCCTTGGGGTTGGTACGGCGGAACAGGTAATCCGCCCACTCGTCATCGGACAGCGCATAAGGGTCAGCCGGGCGCTGAATATGCGCCTCGCCGCCATAGCTGAACTCGACCTCGGCCCGCGGCCCGCACCAGGGACATTCGATCTGTAACATTGTTGGCTCCTTGAGTTCTTGGCTGTCAGCCGTCAGCTATCAGTAATTGGTTGGCTGATAGCCGATGGCTGATAGCCGACATCAATGCGCCACCCCGGCGGCGCCGTGTTCGTCGATCAGCTTGCCCGTGGTGAACCGGTCGAGCGCGAAGGGGGCGTTCAGCTCGTGCGGCTGGTCGCGGGCGATGGTGTGGGCGAACACCCAGCCGGAACCGGGGGTGGCCTTAAAGCCGCCGGTGCCCCAGCCGCAGTTGAAATACAGCCCCTCCAGCGGGGTCTTGCTGATGATCGGACAGGCATCCGGACAGGTGTCGACGATGCCGCCCCACTGGCGCAGCATCCGCACCCGGCTGAAAATCGGGAACAGTTCGACGATCGCGCCCACATTGCCTTCGATCACATGGAAACTGCCGCGCTGACCGTAACCGGTGTAGGCGTCGATACCGGCGCCGATCACCAGTTCCCCTTTGTCGGACTGGCTGACATAGCCGTGCACCGCATTGGACATGATCACCGTATCGAGTACCGGCTTGAGCGGCTCGGACACCAGGGCCTGCAACGGATGGCTCTCCAGCGGCAAACGCAATCCCGCCATGTCGGCCACGACGCCGGCGTGACCGGCCACCACCACGCCGATCTTCTTGGCCCGGATCACACCTCTGTTGGTCTCCACACCGATCACCCGGTCGCCGTCGCGGCGGAAGCCGGTGACCTCACAGCTCTGAATGATGTCGACCCCGCGGGCATCGGCAGCGCGGGCGAAACCCCAGGCCACGGCATCGTGGCGGGCCACACCGGCGCGCGGTTGCCAGGAAGCACCCAGTACCGGATAGCGGGCGCTGTCGGTGTTCATTATCGGCACGATTTCGCGAATCTCGGACGCATTCAGCGCCTGAGCATCGATCCCGTTGAGCCGGTTGGCGTTGACCCGGCGCTGGATTTCCCGCATGTCGTGCAGATTGTGGCCGAGATTCATAACGCCGCGCTGACTGAACATCACGTTGTAGTTCAGATCCTGGCTCAGCCCTTCCCACAGTTTCAGGGCTTTCTCGTAGAGCAGTGCGGCCTCGTCCCACAAATAATTGGAGCGCACGATGGTGGTGTTGCGGCCGGTGTTGCCACCGCCAAGCCAGCCTTTCTCCAGCACCGCGACATTGGTGATGCCATGCTCCTTGGCGAGATAATAAGCCGTCGCCAGCCCGTGGCCACCGCCACCGACGATGATGACCTCATAGTCGCGCTTGGGCTCGGGACTGCGCCACGCCTGCTGCCAGTTTTCGTGATAACGGAGCGCGTTGCGCGCCAGACTGAAAATCGAGTATTTCTGCATGGTGTTTGCTCGCTGGGATCACACCGCATTACAAGACGGTCCATTAAGCCACGAATGAGGCACGGCCAATTGTCCCGACGGGACGACATTCTTGAATGAATGCGACATCAGCCGCAGGATAGTGCGATGAGCGACACAGTGCCCCCCGATTCGTCGACCCCCCTGCTGTCGGTTGGTTTTATTCTGCTGCCGCATTTTACCCTGCTGCCATTCGCGGCCTTCGTCGACGCCCTGCGGCTGGCCGCCGACGAAGGCGACCTGAGCCGCCAGATCCGCTGTCGCTGGAGCCTGATCGGGCCCGACCGGCAACCGGTCCAGGCCAGTTGCGGGGTCGAACTCCGGCCCTGGGAGGTATTCCCGGCGCCACAGCGGTTCGATTACCTGGCGGTCGTCGGGGGCATCTTACATCACGGCCCGCAGGCGGATAACGCCACGCTGGAGTATCTGCGTACCGCCGCGGCCGCCGGGGTCACCCTGATCGGGTTGTGCACCGGCTCGTTCACGCTGATCCGGGCCGGCCTGCTGCGCGGGCGGCGCTGTTGCGTCAGCTGGTTCCATTATCAGGACGTGGTGCGCCATCACCCCGAAGTCACGCCGGTGGCCGAGCAACTGTTCGTCGAGGACGGCCGCTTCATCACCTGTGCCGGCGGTGCCCCGGCCGCCGATCTGGCGGCCCGGCTGATCGAGCGCCACTGCGGCCGGGCACTGGCCCGCAAAAGCCTGCACATCATGGGCATCGAACGCCCGCGGCCCGGTAGCAGTGCCCAGCCGCTGCCGCCGCTGCTGGAACAGGTTCGGGACGAACGGGTACGACGCGCCATGCTGCTGCTGGAACAGAACCTTAGCGAGCCACCCGAAATCGACAGTCTGGCACGCCGTGTGAATCTGTCGCGACGCCAGCTGGAGCGCATGTTCCAGACTGAGATCGGCCTCAGCCCGCGCGAATTTTCGCGCCAGCTCCGACTGCGCTACGGGCTCTGGCTGCTGGTCCACAGCCAGCTTACCATCACCGCCATCGCGCAGGATTGCGGCTTTGCCGACACCGCTCACTTCAGCCGCGAGTTCCGCCGCAAATACGGTAAAGCGCCATCGGCGGTACGGGCCGACCCGGTAAATACGGCCCTGATCGAAATGCGCTGGGGGCAGCGCTGACCCGACGTGGCCAGCGCCACGCAGTGCAGTCACCCACGCCCACCTGCGACCACAAACGTCGGTCAGTATCGTGCTCATGCTTTGCCATCGGAGCCGGTTAGGTTTAGGTTAAGTCTCCCACACCCGGACCTGAGAGGATCTTCCCATGGGCTTTGCACTTTCCGACATGCAGGTCACCAGCCCGTCATTCGAGTCACTCGGCCACATCCCCGCCAAATACACCGGCGAAGGCGACGACGTGTCGCCGCCCTTGCACTGGAGTGGCGCCCCCGCCAGGACCCAGTCCTTTGCCGTGATGTGCCACGATCCCGACGCGCCGCTGGTGGGCCGGGGCACTTATGGCTTCGCGCACTGGGTGCTCTACAATCTGCCGGCCACGACCACCAGTCTGGAAGAGGCCACCACAGTAGGCACGGCGGGCGTTACTGACTTCGGCAAAAGCGGCTATGGCGGCCCCCTGCCGCCCGAGGGCCACGGCATTCACCTGTATTACTTCTGGGTACTGGCGCTGGACAGCCCGCTGAATCTGGACGCTGGGTTGACCCTGTGGCAGTTCCTCGAGCAGGTCGAGCCGCACGTGCTGGGCATGAACCGGCTAGTAGGCACCTATCGGCGGGGTTAACATTCACTTTTGGCGGGATCCCACCCACCGGCGGGATCCCGCGATTGCCGCCGGATCAGCACTCGATGACGCTGACCGGCACTTCAACCACGTTGATGGCCAGCCCGCCGCGCGCGGTTTCCTTGTATTTGGACTTCATGTCACGGCCGGTGTCGCGCATGGTCTTGATTGCCTTGTCGAGCGAGACGAAGTGCTTGCCGTCACCCCGCAACGCCATGCGGGCCGCGTTGATCGCCTTGATCGAGGCCATGGCGTTACGCTCGATACAGGGCACTTGCACCAGTCCGCCGACCGGGTCGCAGGTCAGGCCCAGGTTGTGTTCGATACCGATCTCAGCCGCGTTCTCGACCTGTTCAGGGGTGCCACCCAGCACTTCGCACAACGCACCGGCCGCCATCGAGCAGGCTGAACCCACCTCACCCTGGCAACCCACCTCGGCACCCGAGATAGAGGCGTTTTCCTTGTACAGCACGCCGATCGCCGCAGCCGTCAGCAGAAACCGGATCACACCTTCTTCATTGGCCCCGGACACGAAGCGCTCGTAATAGTGCATCACCGCCGGAATGATGCCGGCGGCTCCGTTGGTCGGTGCCGTCACAACCCGGCCACCGGCGGCATTCTCCTCGTTCACCGCCAGCGCATACAGGTTAACCCAGTCCATCACGGTCAACGGATCGCGTAACGCCGCCTCCGGCTGGCTGGCCAGCTTGCGGTACATATCAGCGGCCCGCCGGCGGACCTTCAAGCCGCCGGGCAGAGTCCCCTCCTGGCGGCAGCCGCGCGCGACGCAATCGCGCATCACCTGCCAGATCCGCAGCAGGCCGGCGCGTATCTCGGCTTCATCACGCCAGGCCTTCTCGTTCTGCAGCATTAGCTGGCTGATCGATTGGCGGGTATCACCACACAGTTCGAGCAGCTCCGCCCCGGTATGAAACGGATGCGGTTGCGGGGTGGCATCCTCCTGCAACGGGTCATCGCCGTAGGCCGCCGTCTCATTGACCACAAAACCGCCGCCAACCGAATAATAAACCTTATTGGCAAGCTCGCCCCCGTCGGCGCCCAGTGCCCGAAAGCGCATCCCGTTGGCGTGGAACGGCAAAGTCTTGCGGCGGTGCAGAACCAGCTGCTCGGCCTCGCGGAAGGCGATCTCGTGACGGCCCAGCAAGCGGATGCGGCCGGCCGCCCGGATACGCTCGAGCACAGCGGGGACGGCCTCCGGATCGACCTGGTCGGGCATCTCACCCTCCAGGCCCAGCATCACCGCCTTATCGGAACCATGACCTTTGCCGGTCGCGCCCAGCGAACCGTAGAGCTCGGCCTTGATCGCCGCGACCCGGGTCAGCACGCCCGCCCGGTCGAGGTCGGTGACGAACTCCTGGGCGGCCCGCATGGGTCCGACGGTATGCGAACTGGACGGGCCGATGCCTATCTTGAACAGATCGAAAGCGCTGATAGCCATGGTCGCAGCGGCTCTGTTTGCGCTAGGTTTGGTCGGCGTAGACCGGGAAGCGGGCGCAGAGCGCCCTGACTTCCCCCTTGACCCGATCCAGCACGACCGGATCGGGGTCGCGGTCAGGGGCCATGGTGTCGAGCACGTCGGCGATCCAGTTCGCCACCTGGCGCGCTTCCGCCTCCTGGAATCCGCGCGTGGTCATGGCCGGCGACCCGATCCGCAGGCCCGAGGTGACGAACGGCGATTGCGGATCGTTCGGCACGGTGTTCTTGTTGACCGTCATGTTGGCGCGGCCCAGCGCCGCGTCGGCGGCTTTGCCGGTCAACCCCTTGCCACTCAGGTCCAGCAGGAACAGATGGTTATCAGTGCCACCCGAAACGACCTTGTAACCGCGACCGATAACGGTCTCGGCCAGTGTCTGGGCATTTTTCACTACCTGCTGCTGGTAGCTCTCGAACTCGGGCTGCAGCGCCTCCAGGAACGCCACCGCCTTGGCGGCGATCACGTGCATCAGCGGCCCGCCCTGGGTGCCCGGGAACACCATCGCGTTGAACTTCTTCTCCAGGTCAGCATTGGCCCGCGCCAGGATCAGCCCGCCGCGCGGTCCGCGCAGGGTCTTGTGGGTGGTGCTGGTGACCACATCGGCATGCGGTAACGGGTTGGGATAAAGCCCCGTCGCCACCAGACCGGCCACATGGGCCATGTCGACCATCAGATAGGCCCCGACCTTATCGGCGATCGCGCGGAAACGCGGAAAGTCCAGTACCCTGGCGTAGGCCGAGAACCCTGCCACTATCATCCGTGGGCGATGCTCTAGCGCCTGTTGTTCCAGCACGTCATAGTCGATGTAGCCCTCACCATTCACACCGTACTGCACCGCGTGATACAGCTTGCCGGAGAAGTTCGGCTTGGCACCGTGGGTCAGGTGGCCGCCATGATCCAGGCTCATGCCCAGCACCGTCTCGCCGGGCTTGAGCAGCGCCATGTAGACCGCCGCATTAGCCTGCGAGCCGGAGTGCGGCTGGACATTGGCATAATCAGCCTGGAACAGTTGCTTGGCGCGGTCGATCGCCAGCCGCTCGGCCACGTCGACATACTCGCAGCCGCCGTAGTAACGCTTGCCGGGGTAACCTTCGGCATACTTGTTGGTCAATACCGACCCCTGCGCCTCCAGCACCCGCGGGCTGGTGTAGTTCTCCGAGGCGATCAGCTCGATGTGTTCTTCCTGACGCCGGCGCTCGGCCTCCATCGCCTGCCACAACTCGTCGTCAAACCCGGCGATCGTCATGTCGTTACGAAACATCGCACTCTCCTGTTGAATCCACCCGCCCACATTGTACCCGGCATGGTTTACTGCCAACGCAGCTGAGCCAAGGGTGCGCCACTTTAGCCGCGCGGGCGGGATGCATACTTGCTCCGGGAAGTCACGGACTTGCCTGGATTCGACCTGCTCCCCATCGAGACGGCGTGGGAGCCGTCGCAATGACATCAGGTCGCCAGCTCAGAAATGACACTGGCTTTCACGCCGGTCGTAGCCGATGGTGTCCAGATTGTTGGTCTGATGCAGAAAACCGGGCAACGGCGCTCTGGCAACCACCCAGTTGGCGGTGAACAGCAACACCGGCTGGCGCAACTGGTGATCCCAGGGCCGGAAATTGTCGCTGTAGCCCTTGAAACCATCCAGCGCCAGCTTGCTGCTGAGGATATAGTCGCGCAGGGTCTTGAAATCCGCGCTACGAGTGCGCAGCACCGCCTCGGCCACGGACTTGACCGCGATCCAGGCGGACCAGTCGATGCCAGTCATATCGCGATGACCGATCCGCTGGAACCGGTTGTTGAGCTGCTCGGCACCGTATTTGTCCCAGGACCATTGCCAGGCCCCGGGCCCTAACCCGGCGCTGCCCACAACCAGTTGCGGCTTGAGCGTCTGATACGGCACCGCGCGGGCAAACTCGCCGTCGGCATCGGCCACGAACACCACGTCGTAGTCGGCGTCGCCGGTGATCAGCGGCACGTTGTTCTGATTGCGCTGGCGCGGATCGTTGCTGAGAATGTACTTGCGGGTTGCCACGATGGTGGCACCGTAGCGCTTGGCCGAATGCTTGAAGGCGGCAACAAACTGGGCATCACTGGGCCGAGGTCCCTGCAGGATCAAGACCCGGCGCCACTTCTTGAATACCAGATACTGCACCAGTGCGTCGGACAGCATGGCATAGCTGGGTGTGGTGTCGACCAGCTCAGGCTGACAGTCGGTACCGCGCAGGCTGTCGTCATGGGCACTGACATTAAACAGCAGGACGTGCTTCCCGCGATAGGCCTTGGCCAGGCGGGCTATATCCGGTGCCGGCAGATCCAGCAGCACGAACCGGGCGCCCTGCTTTACCAGTCCATCCAGTGCGCTTCTGAGCTGATCGGGACTGGCGGCCTCGGCCGTGACCAGTTTGAAATCGACGCCGATCACATTGGCCATGAATTTGACCTCGCCGATCGCGGTCTCGGCACCGGCCAGAGGCCGGCCGATGGGCTCGAGCAGATAACGCGCCTGCTGGTGGGTCGCGCGGTAGCGCGGATCGTGTTTGAGGCCCAGGTAGCCGATCGGCACCGGCGTCAGCGTCTTGGCCTGCTGGGCCCGGACTTGCGGCGGCATCAACACGACTGCCAGCAGCAGGGCCAACAGGACACCTATCGGTTTGAAGTCAATCATCGATCAACACCATATACGGTTCGCGCTTGACCGGCACCGAACGGATGACTCGCTGTGAGTCCACATCGATCACCGACATGTCGTCGCTTAGGCCGTTGGCGACGTAGAGCCGGCTGTCGTCTTTGTTCAGGGTCACGTTCCAGGGCCGGTGCCCCACCAGGATATAGTTCTCGACCTTCCGGCTGGCGACGTCGATGACCGCGATGTGGTTGGCACGACCCATGGCGACGAAGGCGGTTTTGCCGTTGCTGGTCATGGTGATGCCCACCGGGGTGACATCCTCAGGACGGAAGCCGCGCGGCTTGAAGGTGATCGTGCCGGTCACCTTGTCAGTGGCAGGATCGACGATGCTGACCGACCCGCTGTGCTCGTTGGTCACCCAAAGTTGCTTGTGATCAGGCGTCATGGCAAGCCGCCGCGGCCGGTTGCCGACAATGATGTTGTCGCGTACGCTCCAGCTCTTGGTATCGATGACATGCACCATGTCGGCCACTTCCGAGGTCACGTAAACGGTTTTGCCGTCAGCCGTGACCAGTACCCCTTCCGGTTCCGGTCCGGTGCCGATCTGATGAATCAGCTTCTTGGTGGCGATATCGAATACTCCAAGCGCGCTGCTGTCTTCCATCGACAGATAGAGCAGCTTGCCGTCGGGACTCAGGGCAAAGGCCTCGGGATCGGTGATGTGCGGAATGCGGTCAACCACCGCCAGCTTGGCCACGCTGATGACATCGATCGCATTGCCGTGCCCGCAGGCGGCATAGATCAGCTTGTGATCGGGACTGAACTGCAGGTAGCGGGGCTCCTCGTCGGTGGCAATCTGCTTGATCACCTTGTAGGTCTTGGGATTGAGTACCGTGACAACATTGTCTTTCTGGCTGCTGACAAACAGGTAACCGCTGCCCCGTGCCAGCGCTATCGCGGGCATCAGCACAAGCAGGAAAAGCAGGTAACGCAACACCTTCGGCATCGACAGACTCCTCCCCGGAGATTGATGGGTACTAACTGGACCGTCCAGGTGGCCAGCCGTTCAGCGCTATGCGGACGCACAGCCATATTAGCCTAATGCCTCACCGCTGTACCGGCCAACCTGCTAAGCAGTCGCAGCCTGCCGCCAAATGCCCGGATACAAGGCGTCACCGCTCGGGTCGAGCTATCCGCAATGCTAGAATGCCGCCCGGTCAACCAAGCAAGCTCACGGAATTATGCTGAAGCTGGACCATGTCGACCTGCAACGCGGCGGCACAATCCTGTTCGAACAGATATCCCTGACCCTTCACGCGGGCCAGAAGACCGGTTTGGTCGGCGCCAATGGCAGCGGTAAATCCAGCCTGTTCGCCCTGCTGTGCGGCAATATAAATGCTGACAGCGGAACCGTTGACCTGCCGTCGCGCTGGGTCATTGCCCATGTCGAGCAGCAATCCCCGGCACTGGCCACGGCAGCGCGCGAATTCGTACTCGACGGCGACTCCGAACTGCGCCAGCTGGAGCGCGAACTGGCGCTCGCCGAGCAGGCTCACGACGGCCACCGCATTGGCCATCTGCACGCCCAACTGGAAGCCATCGACGGCTACAGCGCCCCGGCCCGGGCCGGCAAACTGCTGGCCGGACTGGGTTTCGTCGAGAGTCAGCTGGAGCAACCAGTAGCCCGCTTTTCCGGCGGTTGGCGTGAACGTCTGAAACTGGCCCGGGCGCTGATGTGCCGCTCTGACCTGCTGCTGCTGGATGAACCCACTAACCACCTCGACCTGGATGCAGTGATCTGGCTGGAGCAATGGTTGCGCAGCTACCCGGGCACGCTGCTGCTGATCTCCCACGACCGCGATTTCCTCGACAACGTGGTCGACAGCATCGCCCACATCGAGCAGCACCGAATCCGCTTCTACCGCGGCAACTACAGCGCTTTCGAGGGCCAGCGCGCCGCCCGGCTGGCCCAGCAGCAAGCCACCCATGACCGCCAGCAGCGTGAAGTGGAACGGCTGCAGCGCTTCATCGATCGGTTTCGGGCCAAGGCGACCAAGGCGCGCCAGGCACAAAGCCGGGTCAAGGCCCTGGAGCGGCTTGAACTGAGCGCGCCGGCCCACGTCGATACGCCGTTCCAGTTCGAGTTTCCCGCTCCCGCCCGCCTACCCTGCCCGCTGCTGACTCTGGCCAGCGGCGCTGCCGGTTACGGCGACCAGCCACTGCTGCGGGAGATCAAACTCACCCTGTTGCCCGGCACCCGGCTCGGTATTCTGGGCCGTAACGGCGCCGGAAAGTCCACGCTGATCCGACTACTGGCCGGTGAACTGCCATTGCTAGCCGGACAACGCCATGATGGTGAGGGTCTGGCGATCGGCTATTTTGCCCAACATCAGCTCGAGCAACTACGCCCGGACTGGAGCCCGCTGCACCACCTGCAGCAGGCCGATCCACAGGCCAGCGAACAGGCACTGCGCAACTTTTTGGGCGGATTCGGTTTTTCCGGCGACATGGCCCTGACCTCGTGCGCGCCGTTCTCCGGCGGCGAGAAAGCCCGCCTGGTGCTGGCCCTGCTGGTCTGGCGGCGACCTAATCTGCTACTGCTTGACGAACCCACCAACCATCTCGACCTCGACATGCGTCACGCCCTGACGCTGGCTTTGCAGGATTACACCGGTGCGCTGGTGTTGGTATCGCATGATCGCCACCTGCTGCGCACCGGCTGCGACGATTTCCTGCTGGTCCATGGCGGGCGGGTCAAACGGTTTCCGGGTGATCTGGACGACTATCGCCAGTGGCTCGCTGGACCACAGCCGCCGGCAGCGACCGACCGGGCAGCGGCCACGACGCCCAGCCGACGCGAGCAGCGCCGCATCGATGCGGAGCAGCGTAACCGGCTGGCGACCCAGCGCCGACCGCTGGAGCGCCGGTTACAGAAGCTCGAACAGCAACTTGAAACGCTCGAGCGCAGCCGCGCTGAGATCGAGCAGGCGCTGGCCGATCCCACGATCTACGAGACCAGCGGTAAGGATCGGCTCAAGGATCTGGTGCGGCGCCAGGGCGAAATCCAGCGCAGCCTGGCGCAATGCGAGCACGACTGGCTGGCGGTGCAGGATGAACTCGACGCGCTGCCGACCACCAGCTAACAATGCCGGCTGGTGCAAGATCCTGCCGAGGTACGGGAGTAATGCCCAACGGGCGGGGCAACTGACAGCCGCGAATAAAACCCGGTACGCGTGGTTAGGAACCGGCACGCCAGCCGTCGCTCACGGTCACCTCGAGCATTCCCCCGCAGGTGCATGGGTAGCATGGGACCGTCTGAACCGGCCCGCGTGCTGCCTGCCCGGCGGTGCGGGCCATAGCCGGCTGGCGGCAGGTCGCTGTGCCACGCTTTTACGACCCGGTGAAACCGAAGAAACTCCAGAAACATGCTGAGTTTAGCGTTCATTCAGCTTGCCACCCCTATAATGCCCAGAGTCGTAGCTGACACCCACAAGAGTTGGTCTATCATCATGAAACGCATCTTCCCCCGGGCATTGGCCCTGGGATTACTGGTACTGACGGCGCTGCCCATCGCCGCCCAGCCATCCGGTGCCGACGCCGCTGCCCAGATCGCTCGGGCGCGGACCGGCGGCCGGGTATTGAGTGTACGACCCAGCAACAACCCGCAACACCCCGGGTTCAAGGTCAAGGTTCTGCTCAACGACGGGCGGGTACGGGTACTGTTTATCAACCCCAAGTAACCCACGATGCGCATTCTGCTGCTCGAGGACGAAGTGCCGCTGCGTGACGAACTGGCCAAGCAGCTGCGCCAGCAAGGTCATGTCGTAGACACCAGTGGCGACGGTGAGGAAGGCCTGTTCCTGGGGCAGGAATATCCGGTCGATGTCGCCGTGGTCGATCTGGGGCTACCAAGCCTGGATGGGACCGAGGTCGTGCGCCGCTGGCGTTCCGGGGAACGGCGTTTTCCGATTCTGATTCTCACCGCGCGCGGCCGCTGGCAGGACAAGGTCGACGGTCTGGAGGCCGGCGCCGACGATTACCTGGTCAAACCGTTCCACTTCGGGGAACTGCTGGCCCGGTTGCGAGCCCTGGTGCGGCGGGCGAGCGGCTGGACCCAGCCGGTCCTCCGATGTGATCCCGTCGCGCTCGACACCAACAGTCAGAGCGTCACCGTTGCCGGTGAGCCGATCGAGCTGACCGCCTATGAATACCGCCTGCTGGAATATCTGATGCTGCATGCCGGCGAGGTGATCACCAAGAGCGAACTCAACGATCATCTTTACCATGAGGATCTTGATCGCGACAGCAACGTACTCGAGGTGCTGGTCGGCCGGTTGCGCCGCAAGCTGGATCCCGGACGCCGGCTCAACCCGATCGAAACCCTGCGCGGTCGCGGCTACCGCTTCCAGCTGGCGCGCAGCGCCGGCTGAGCGGGTATGCGGTCGTTTACCGCCCGGCTGCTGATCACCGCCAGCGTAGTGCTGGTAGCGTTCCTGGGGCTAACCGGCCTGGCGCTCGACAAAGCATTTCGCGACAGCGCCCTAAGCTCGGTCCGCGATCGCCTGCAGACCCAGGTCTACATGCTGCTGGGTGCGGCCGAGGTCGACCCCAAGAGTGGCTTGCATATGCCTCAGGCGCTGCCTGAGGCGCGGCTGCTGACACCGGATTCCGGACTTTACGCACTGATCGTCAATAACGACGGCAAAGCGATCTGGCGGTCGCGCTCGATGCTGGGTTTGCGGTTACGGCCTCTGCCCCCGCCACCGCCCGCCGGCGGCTCCGTTTTCATCCGCCATGTCAGTGCCAAAGGCCGCCGGTTGCTGCTGTTCGGTTTCACAGTCAGCTGGGAACTGAACCCCAGCACCTACCGCGGCTACACCTTCTGGGTGGCAGAGAACGAGAGCAATTATTACGCCCAGGTCAACAGCTTCCGCCGCAGCCTGGGCCTGTGGCTGCTGGGCGCGGCACTGGTGTTGCTGGCGGTACAGGTTCTGGTGCTGCGCTGGACGCTGCAACCACTACGCCAGGTTGCCCGCGAAGTGCGCGAAATCGAAACCGGCCGCCGCGCGGTGCTGTCCGGCCAATATCCCAGCGAACTGCAGCCGCTCACCACCAACCTCAACAATCTGGTGCGCGAGGGGCGGGCCCGGCTGGAGCGCTCACGCAATGCCCTGGCAGACCTGGCACACAGCCTCAAGACGCCGCTGGCCGTACTCAACAACATCACCGGCAAGCCAGTGGCGGCCGAAGAGCTGCGAACCACGGTACGCAGCCAGATCGAACGCATGAACCAGACGGTTGACTATCAACTGCAGCGGGCGGCCGCTGCCGGACGCCTGACCCTGAGTGCGGCAGTGGCCGTCGCCACCCCGGCCCGCAAGCTATCCGATTCGCTCAACAAGGTTTACGCCGACAAGGCACTGCAGCTGGAATTGCGGGTCGACCCGCACGCCCGGTTCTACGGCGAACAAGGGGATCTACTCGAAATTCTCGGCAATCTCGCGGACAACGCGTGCAAATGGGCCCATCAGCGGGTGCGGCTGACGGCACACAACGACGGCGGGACCGCCGCGACCCGGCTGGTCATCGAGGTCGAAGACGACGGCCCCGGCATACCTGAGGACCAGCGTCAGCGCATCCTGGCCCGGGGCCAGCGGGCTGACCCCAATACGCCTGGACACGGGATCGGGCTGGCAGTGGTGCGCGATCTGGTCGAGGATGTCTATCAAGGCCGTCTGGCCATCGCGCGCAGCGATGAACTGGGCGGTACCCGGGTGCGGGTGGAACTGGGTGGTTGAAACGCAGACGAGCCGCCCGCTGACGGCTCGTCTGACAGGTCAGGACTGATTGCTATCAGTCGCTATCGTTGGATCCAGAAACAGCACTTTTCCGGGTGTTACCATCGTCATTATCGGCCTTGCCCGAGCTCGTTGTGTTGGTGCTGACCACATTCGGTGACGGAATGTTTTTCCTGGCATTGCCGTCATCCTGATCACCCGTGCTCTTTGTCACCTTGGTCGTTTGACCATTAACGCTGGGTGTCGGCTGCTTCCTGTTCTCTGAATTAGGCACTACCGTGGATGAGGAGCCTGTATAGGCACTGCCGTTATTCATCTGTGTGGTCTGACCGGCATAAGCGGCGAGGCTGCCCGCAAAGGTCAAGCCGACTATAAGTGCGAGCTGTTTAAGCATTGTGTCTCTCCTTTTTGAGCTTGTGGACTGTTACGTATTATCTCTAATACCGCCCGGCCTTAAATCCGAGCCACAGAAATAAATTCCTGCGCAAATCAATTCACTCTATTCTCCTTTTGCCAGTCTCTACCATTGACCGACAACAGCCAGAAAAATCGTTCAAAAATCATTAATTAACGATCATTAATAACAACAGATCACTAAACTTACACAAATGACTTTCTTACTAAAACAGACAGCAGTATTGGGTTGAGTTTCAATTACCAACCTTTCCATTTCGTAATGCTAGTCATTACCACCCATTTGAATCCTTGATCAGAATCGGATTGACAATCGCTCCGCCCCTGCAACAATACGCAGCGGTAAGCCTTTAACCGACGAGAGAATACGATGAGCTACGAGAATATCCTGGTTGAACAACGCGACGCGGTCGGCCTGATCACTCTGAATCGCCCGCAGGCGCTCAACGCGCTAAACCGCGAACTCATGCGGGAACTCGGTCACGCATTGGACCAGCTCGAGACCGACGATGTCATCGGTGCCGTTGTAATCACCGGCAATGACAAAGCCTTTGCCGCCGGCGCCGACATCAAGGAAATGCAACACCGCAGTGCCACGGACATGTATCTGGAGGACTATATCGGCGGTTGGGAACGTGTCACCCGCTGTCGCAAGCCGGTGATCGCTGCTGTGCGCGGCTACGCCCTGGGCGGTGGCTGCGAACTGGCTATGATGTGTGACTTCATTCTGGCTGCCGACAACGCCCGCTTCGGCCAGCCCGAAATCAACCTCGGCGTATTGCCCGGCGCCGGGGGAACTCAGCGCCTAACCCGCTTGATCGGCAAGTCCAAGGCCATGGAGATGTGCCTGACCGGGCGCATGATGGATGCCGCCGAGGCGGAACGGGCCGGATTGGTGAGTCGCATCGTGGCGACCGCCGAGCTGCTCGACGAGGCGCTTAAAACAGCAGCGGCCATAGCCGCCAAATCGCGTCCGGCGGTTTTAATGACCAAGGAATCGGTCAACGTGGCGTATGAAACCACCCTGGCCGAGGGCACCCGCTACGAGCGGCGGCTGTTCTACGCCGCTTTCGCCAGCGAGGATCAAAAGGAAGGCATGGCCGCATTTGCCGCCAAACGCCAGCCGGAATGGCGCAACCGCTAACGCTGCAACGGCGGCTGTATTACACTACATTACACTACATGGGGTTCAATCGGGAGTTCCGCCATGCGCTTCGGCTGCCGTTCCGTGGGTACCGCCGTGCTGCTTGCAGCCGGCACGATGCTCGCAATGCCACTGCTCGCTCAAGCCGGTGACGCCGGAGGTTTCGTCACCCATTACGGGGTCCGTCCGGTGATCCACCGGCAGCCGCAACCGCTGGTACCGCAGGCCGTATACCACCCGCTGCAGCTGTGGACGCACTTCGATTTCGACCGGACCAAACTGCACCTGCAGGACCGGCAGCAACTGAGCGAGTTGAGTGGCGACCTTAGCCGGTTGCAGCCAGCTTACGGCATGGGCCGCTACGGTTATCTCGATGGCGGACAAATCGTCGGCAACACCGACAGCATCGGCACCTACTCCTACAACGACGCCCTGTCGCGGCGTCGCGCCCTGACCGTGCAACGCTATCTGCAGACCCAGGGGCTGGGTACCGGTAATCTGGCGGTCTACGGCCTCGGCAAACGGGATCCCATTGCCAGCAACGCCACCGCCGAGGGACGTGCCCATAACCGGCGCACCGATATCGACTTGCGGTTGCTGACGCTGCCGCCGCCACCCAAACCGGGCTGGCCGCAATAACCCACGCCGACCGTCTTCAGCCGTTCCAGCGCCCCAGACGGGCAACCGCTTCGGCCATGTCTTCGGTGCGACCGGCATAAGAGAAGCGCAGACTGGTATGGCCGTCGATGGGGTCGAAATCCACCCCGGACGTCACCGCGACACCGGTCTGCTCCAGCATGCGGGCGGCGAACTCCAGGCTATCGTCGCTACGTTCACTGATATCGGCGTACAGGTAGAATGCGCCATCAGCTGGCGCCAGACGATCGAAGCCCACATGCGGCAATTCGCGCAACAACAGTTCGCGGTTGCGGCCGTAGACGCGCACGTGGCCATCGAGTTCATCCTGGCAATCAAAGGCCGCCACGGCGGCATACTGGGCTGGCGCGCTGGGACAGATGAAGAAATTCTGGGCCAGGCGCTCAATCTGACGAATCAGCTTCTCGGGCATGACCATCCACCCCAGCCGCCAGCCGGTCATGGAAAAGTATTTGGAGAAGCTGTTGACGCTAAAAGCATGGTCGCTATAGCGGATCGCCGGCACAGCCTCCATGCCGTAGGTAATACCGTGGTAGATTTCGTCCGAGATCAGCCGGATGCCGCGATCCTCGCAGTAACCTGCCAGTCGCCGCAGTTCGGGCGGCGCGATCATGCTGCCGACCGGATTGGACGGACTGGCGATGATCAGCCCATCCAGTGGCTGCTCAATCCGCTCCAGATCTTCCGGTGTCGGCTGGAAGCCATTGTCCACTGAGGTTGTCAGCAGTACCGGCGCGATGTCCAGCGCACTCAGCATATTACGGTACGACGGATAGCTCGGCCGCGGCATGGCCACCCGCGCACCGGCATCGAAGGCCGCCAGGAACACCAGCAGAAAAGCGCCCAGTGATCCCGAGGTTATGGCGATCCGCTCGGGATCGATGTCGAGCCGGTGCTCGGTTCGGTAATAGTCGGCAATGCGAGCACGCAGTTCCGGCGTCCCCAGCGCCAGGGTGTAACCCATGATGTGGTCACCCAGGCTTTGTCTTGCCGCTGCCAGCACCTTGCTGGGTGCCGGGGTGCTGGGCTGACCGACCTCCATGTGAATCACCCGGCGACCGGCAGCCTCGAGCCGCGCCGCCGCGCTCATCACATCCATCACCATAAACGGCGGCACGGCGCCGCGACGGGATTCTTTAAACGTCACCGATCAATCCTCCGGAAGGGGACTGGGTGCGGCTGCCCCTACTGTTCGAGCCGGGATTCGCCACCCAGATCCTGGATCAGCGCGCACAGCGCCGATGCCACCCGCTCCAAGCGCGTGGCATCGGTGTGGCGCAGCACCAGCGTAACCCGGAAACCACCCGGGCCGCTGCCAAAACGCGGATAGCTACCGATCTCGACATCGGGAAACCGCAGTTGCAGATCGCTCAGGCCGGCGGCGATGGTGCCCTCGCCCAGGTTGGTGACGACGCTCTGCGCCAGCAGACGGCGACCGCCGCGCAACTGGCTCTTCAGACCATCCAGCATGGCCTGCATGATCCGTGGCACGCCGGCCAGCACAAACACATTCTCGACCCGGAACCCGGGCGCGGTCGAGATCGGGTTGTCGATCAGGCTGGCATGCTCCGGCACCTCGGCCATGCGCAGCCTCGCCGCTGTCAGTTCCAGACCGGCCTCACCGTAGTGCCGCTGCAACCGGCTGAGGGCCTCAGGGTGCTGGATCAGGCGCTGCCCGAAGGCGCTGGCAATGGCTGCAGCCGTAATGTCGTCATGGGTCGGACCAATGCCGCCGGTCGTGAACACGTAGTCGTAGCGGGCCCGTAGCGCATTGACCGCCGCCACAATGTCATCCTCGACATCGGGCACCACGCGCACCTCGCGCAGGCGCACCCCAGCATCATTCAACGTGGCCGCAAGGTAGGGCAGATTGGCATCCTGGGTGCGGCCGGAAAGGATCTCGTTGCCGATAATCAGCAACGCAGCGGTAACGGTCTCAGCGGTCATGCGATCAATCCTTACCGCTACCCCGCGGTGGCCCATAGACCGATTGCGGAAACGGCGTCACATTATCGCCGGCTTCGCTGCCGGGCCGGATGGTGCTCACCCCCTCCTTTTCCACCTCATCGATCCTGATCACCGAATGCAGCGGCAGGAAGGTCCTGCGCACGCCGGCGAACTCATTGCGCAGGCGCTCTTGCGAGGGATCGACCACCAGCGACGTCTTTTCGCCAAATACGAGCGCCTCGACCTCGACGAAACCATACATATTGCCCTGATAAACCTTATGGGCATACAACTCGAACACTTTGCCCTGGTTGATAAACAGGACCTTGTAGATCTTTTCCGTGGGCTGGGTGGCCATAGTGCAATCAGCTATCGTTGGGTGACTTAAAATTGCGTCGCCGGCACCACGCCGGTCATTATCTGACCGCAGTGCGAGGAAGTGCGTGCCCGTCCAGAGACGCAGCGGCGTGATCCGGATCATTATATTGCCACGAGGGTACATGATTCGCGCCACCGACGACCAGCCCGCGCGTTGTAGCGCCTAACGATGGTCCCTCGTAAAAGCGTTATGATCGCTGTTTGCCGACCACAACACTAGGCCACCATGCCAGCAAGCACCACCCGGGCTGATGCGGCAGCGACGCTCGAACAGGCGCCCGACCGATGGCAACGCTGATGCCCGCCTCCTCGTGATAGCCGCCAGCGGTCGCACCACGGCACCACCGCCGTCAAGGCTGTGCGAACATATCAGTCGCACGTTACGGCTGGCGCTCCCGGTAACACTGGCGCGGGCCGGGTTACTCGCGCTGACCGTGGTCGATACCGCCATGACCGGTCATGCCGGGGCCGACCAGCTGGCGTTCTACGCCATCGCTTCAGCGCCGCAGATTTTCATCCAGTTGCTCGGCATCGGCCTGCTGCTGGGCACGGTGGTTCTCACGGCACAGGCCGACGGCGCCGGCCGGCCCGCCACCTGCGGCACAATCTGGCGGGTGGCGCTGCTGCAGGCCAGCGCCTACGGGTTGATCCAGTGCGGCTTGTTATACGGCGGGAGCTGGTTCCTGGCCGCAACCGGGCAATCGCCCCTGCTCGCCGAGGCAGGCGGCCAGATTATGATAATTCTCGGCTGGAGCTCGCCAGCCATGCTACTGTTCATCGCGACCACCCTGTTTCTCGAGGGCATCGGCCGAACGACCCCCGGCCTGGTGGTCATGGTGCTGGCCAATCTGCTAAATGGCGTACTCAACTGGTTGTTGATCTTCGGCCATGGCGGTTTGCCCGCGATGGGTGCCGACGGCGCCGCGCTGGCAACCACCATCGTCCGCTGGTTCATGTTCCTGGCCTTGCTGGGCTATACCCTGCAACGCGTGGATCGCCAATACTACGGGATCAAAGGGCCGCTGCACGATGCCGGCCGCATCGGCCGCATCCTGCTGCGGATCGGCTATCCGATGGCACTGACCCAGGCGATGGAATCAGGCGGGTTCTCGGCCATGACCTTGTTCGCCGGGCTGCTCGGACCCGTCGAGCTTGCGTCGTTCCAGATCGTGATGACCCTGATATCACTGAGTTTCATGTGTTCGCTGGGCTTCGCCACCGCTGCCAGCATACGGGTCGGCAACGCCATCGGCCGCAACGATCAGCCGGGCATCCGCGTGGCCGGCTGGACTGCGGCGGGTCTTGCGGTATCCGCCCTGCTACTGTTAGCCACCCTGTTACACCTCCTGCCGCGGCATCTGATATCGCTCTACACCGATTCACCCCAGGTCATCGACGCTGCCACGGCGGCACTGAGTGTCGCCGCCCTGGTGTTGATCCCCGACGGCCTCCAGGCGGTACTGAACGGTGCGTTGCGTGGTGCCGCCGACGTCTGGCCGGCCACCGGACTGTTCCTGATTGCCTTCTGGGGCCTGATGATACCCGCCGGTTATCTGCTGGGCGTCCGCTGGCACGGCGGCGCCAGTGGTCTGGTCGAAGCCATTGTCCTGGGTACGACGTGCGCGGCGCTGATGCTCGCCGGACGCTTTCGCCAGGTATCCGCGCGACCGATCCGGGAACTGTGAACCCGGCCCATCGGTGATGTTCCAATGCTACAACGCCAGTCACAGAGATATCGCCATGGCCTTCGCTGTAACGCTGCTGATGCTGCTCGCGCCGGCCACCGCCTGGAGTGCCGTCTATCGCTGTCCCGCCGCCGCTGGCACCGTGCACTACACCGATCGGCCCTGCCCCGGTGGCCAGCGGCTCAGCAGCAACAGCGCGCCGCAGCCGGATACCAGTGATACTCCCGCACCGCCGCCGGATCCAGCACCGCAACGTCAACCCCGTCGCCGGCCCGCAACCACCCCGCCGCCAGAGAGCTGCCCTGGCGTTCGGCTGCTATCGGTACAGCCCTACAGCTACCAGACCACCGCCACCGCCTTTCAGGACGGCGTGCCCTATCATCAGGTGGTCAAGCATCAGTGCGCCGCGGTGCGATTGTGGACTGATGCCTATTACGGCCTGCTACGGGAGAGCGTCGCCGAGCGGTTGCGCCGGCACCTGGTCGCTGTATTCGCCGATGGTAGCACCGCCGCCGCTACAGGCGTGACGCTGCAGCAGGCGCCGGATCGAATGGGCGTCGACGCGAAGCTGGCTGCACGAGCCTGCTTCGGTACCGGTCCGGTAGCGGTGATCAGGATTCGATGCCACTGACGGTGAGGCCGGTGTGAATACGGGCTATACGGCGTCCGACATGCCCGCCGCGACGCTGCATCCGGCAAGGCCGGCTTCATTATCACGGCACCAGCGCCAGCACCGCTGCCGGCGAACCTGAACCGGCCTGCAGACGCAGGATACCGATGACCAGCATGGCGCCAACCGCCGGCAGCTGATCCAGCCCAGTCAGGTTCTCCAGCACGATTCCGCGGCGTACCAGTACCAACCGGTTGGTCGCGAAATCAGTGGACTGACCCGGGTCAACGCCGTGGGCATCAGTGCCCACACCGGCGACAGCGCGCCGCTCAAGCAGAAACCGGGTGGTAAGTTCAGCGAACCCGGGGAAATGCATGCCGCCCTGGGCATCACGGTTGAGGAATGCCACCGGATCCCGCCAGCGCGCCTGCCAGCCCGTATATAGCAGCACCAGGCTGCCCGCGGCGATCCGACCGTGGCGTGACTCCCAGCGCAACACCTCCTCCACCGTCAGGGCAAAATCCGCGTCCGCCTCGGCCCACCGGCATATATCGATTACCACCGCCGGCACAATCAACGATGCTGGCTGGTAGCTGTCGATGCCATCACCGGCGGCATCGAAACTGCGGGGTGCATTCATGTGGGTGGCACTGTGCTCACCCATGGCGAAGCGCCGCAGATGATACCCGTCCTGCTGCACCTCGGCGACGGATTCGAACGCTACTGCCGGATCGCCCGGCCACGTCGGGATATCGGGTGTAATGGTGTGACTCAGATCAAGCACGCACGAGTAGCTCAGCGTCTGCATGGCGGGACGTCCGGTTGCGTGGCGGCCCGACGAGGGCCGGACAAACCGTTATGATGCCGCAACCCGGACCCACCTGCCACACCGACGGCCACCTTCCCGCGCAGCGCCCGCAAAACCAGGGACCTGGACAAACCGTGGCGGCCGGCCGCGATCCGCTGGACTATCTGCTGGAACTGATCGGCCCGCCACGCCACGTCGATCTGGCCGCCGGCGGGGTCAAGAACTATTTCAATTACGACAGTTCGCTGGATACCTACCCGATCGACACCGGCCGGCTGGCCCGCGTGCTCAGGCTGGTGGCCAAACAAGCCGGCTACGGCCGCAAGCTGCCGGCACGCGAGGCCATCGGCCTGGCAGTGCATCGCAGCTTTCTGACCTACGTCGGTACCGCTGTCCACGTGCAGGTGGGCAAGGACGGCAAACTCTCCATCCCGCGGGTCGACATGGGGGTCGATGCCGGCCTGGTGGTCAATCCCGACCGGGTGCGGGCGCAGATGGAGGGCGCCACCATCTACGGCATGAGTGCCGCTCTGCTCGACGAAATCACCGCCCGCGACGGTGAAGCCCAGCAAAGCAACTACAACAACTACCCGGTGGTGCTGATGGGCAACGCTCCGCACGAGATCCACGTCCACCTGGTGGCCAGCGACGCCCGACCCGGCGGCGTCGGTGAACCCGGCACGCCGCCGTTCGCCCCGGCTTTGTGCAACGCCATCTACGCGGCGACCGGCAAGCGCATCCGCAGCCTGCCAATCAAGCAGCACGACCTGTCGGCGTAAATCATGCCCGGCCGTGTGACATTTGTTCCGGCCTGCTACAAGCTTAGAGCGTAATTCACCCAGGCTTGAACACGGCGCTGCGGAAGGCAATGATGCCCCGCTATCGGACGCCGAACCGTTCCGACGGCAACCCTGTGACTCAGCCTTTCTGCCCAGGAGCCCGCATGCATCGCCCGTTCGCATTCTCCGGCCGTCTCCACAGCATCCGTTTTGCTTTGCGGGGCCTGCGGCTGATGCTCACGACCCAGCACAACGCCTGGGTTCATGCGGCCGCCACTGCGAGTGTGGTCATCGCCGGCCTGCTGCTGGGGATCCGTGCTTCGGACTGGTGTTGGCTGGTGCTCGCTGTGATCGCGGTATGGACGGCGGAAGCGATCAATACCGCTTTCGAACTGCTGGCCGACGCCGTCAGCCCTGGTTTCAACGCCGTGGTCGGCCAGGCCAAGGACGTCGCGGCGGGTGCCGTGCTGCTCACCGCCATCGGCGCCGTGATCATCGGGCTGTTGATCTTCGGACCGTACCTGCTGGCAGTGCTGCGCTGAGACACGCGGAACGTTAGTCCAGATCATCGATAAAACGGGCCACCCGTGCCAGTCGCCGGTCGCGCACGACGCTGCGCTGTTCCCTGCTGTGGGCGCCATGTTGCCGGTTCAGCTCACGCCCGATCCGGTCGATCAGACCGGCGTCCCAGTGCAACGGCTCACTGCGTTGCTGGGTCATCTCGTAGTAAAACTCGCCGTAGCGTTCGCAGTAATCCGCCACCCCCTGGGGCGCATTGAGATCGATGGTCTCGAATGGCCCCATGAAAATCCAGCGCCGCGCCAGCCCGTCACGGATACTGGCGTCGACGGCGTCAACACTGCAGACGCCGTCGTGAACCAGTCTGAAGGCCTCCGACAGCAGCGCACCCTGCAACCGGTTGAGCACGAAACCGCGAATCTCCTGCGCCACCACGATCGGTGACTGCCGCGTCGAGATCATCAGCTCGCGGCTCTGTGCAACCACATCGGGACGCGTCCACGGCGCCGGCACCAGTTCCACCAGCGGCACCAGATGGGGTGGATTGACCGGGTGGGCGACCAGGCAGCGGTCGCGCCCGGCCAGCGATTCGGTAAAAGCGGATGCGGGGAAGCCCGAGGTCGAACTCGCCAGTATCGTCGCCGGCGCCGCGATCGTGTCCAGTTCGGCAAATAGCCGGGCCTTGAGTGCCAGCTGTTCCGGCACCGACTCCTGTACATAAGCAGCGCCCGTGAGCGCCTCCTCGAGCGAGGTAACCGGCCGGATCCGCTGTCGGGCCACTTCAGCCTCACCGGCTGCCAGCATACCAGCCCCGCCCAGTTCCTCCAGCGCCTTGGCAACCCTCTCCAAGGCAGCGCTCAAAGCGCCCGCATCGGCATCATAGAGCGCGACCTCATGGCCCGCACGGGCAAAGACCAGGCTCCACGAACGTCCGATCAGGCCACAACCGACCACCGCAATCTTCATCAGCACACCTCACAACGTTTCGACATTGCCGCACACGCTGAACGGCTTATTGATTGATCGGCCTGCCCCCCCGGAGACGGCAGGGAAAACATGTTGTACCAATGTTATCGTGGATATCGGGCATCCACCGGAAAGGGCTTGATGAACGTCCATCTCTGGCTCGCCTTCGTTGCCGCCACCGTTATCGTCACTTTACTGCCGGGGCCGTCCATGCTGCTGGTGATGAGTCATGCCCTGGCGGCGGGACCGCGGCAGGCAGGAATCACCCTCATCGGTGCGGGCTTACTAACGGCAGCGTTGCGCCGTAGTTGAGCCAAACCGCCAGATTATCCCATCAGCCCGCTCCAGGCGGCTGACGAGTCCTCGAGCGTTACCCGCTCTGTGACGCATGTTATCCAGCGAAGCTCGATCGTTTTCAAATTCGCTGCGCATAATTGGGCATAATAAGGGGCCGATACGCAGGCCATACAACGTTGATAACACCGTGAGTGAGATCACTGGCAGACCCCACCAGACCTCACCGCTGGACCCGGCGATCACCAGCTTTGACAGTTCCGGGCAGCTTGGCGGGTACCGACTACTGAACGTTTTCCAGTGCACCACGCCGACGCTGCGGGCTGCGGTCGCGGAGCTCTGGCAGCGGCACAACATCCTTCCACCTGGTATAGATCCGATCCAGCGTGCACACCAGGTCGCCATCGCCGTTGTTCACCCTGAGCGGGCACTGGTCGGTGTCAGCACCGTCTACGAGAACGTTCTCAAGCAGACCGGGCCGGCCGGCAATCAAGACCTGCTGGTCTACTGCTACCGGATGTTCATTCAGCCCGCTGACCGAGTCCCGGAACTGATGCGCCAGGTTACCAACACGACCTTCGATGTACTACGGAACCTGCGCCGCCCAGGCGATCCCGAGGGGCTGCTCATCGTCAGCGAGAATCCAAAGCTCATGCGCCCGGGTATGCGGCGCAAGTTTCAGCGCCATGGCTATATCCGGATCGGTCACAATGACCAGGGGCAGGACGTCATCCTGCGCCGATTCGATTGACCGTGGAAGGCCGCAAACCAACGCGCAACAGCGCTGTCCCGACCCATCTCCCCGCGCCCGCCACTCCGTGGAACGGCCATCGGGAAATGCCTTTACCCCGGCCGCTGCCATGATTTTTGTTGTGATATGGGTATGAACTACTCAAAATCGTGCTGACTATCAGACCATGCGCAAAGCATCACAATAACGAAAGGCGATATCCATGCGACTTCTGGTACCCAAAATCCGCCATCCGCTGGCCCTAGCCGTGTCGCTGGCGCTCGCCGCCGGCAGCGCGCAAGCTGCCACCGTGACCGTCACCAGCAACCTCGATGATGGCTCCGGCTGCACGCTGCGCGAGGCGATCGTGTCCATGAGCAGCCAGGCGCTGCAGGCCGGCTGTGCCAACACCGGCGCCGCCTTCGGCACCGATGACACCATCGTGTTCGACGCCAGCCTCGCCGGAGCCAACGTGTCCCTGAGCACCGGTGCACTCGAGGTGCACTCAGACTCAGCCCCGCTGACGCTGACGATCCAGGGCAGTGGCCAGACCATCGACGCCAACCACGCCTCCAGGGTGCTGTCCGTCGAGTCCGCCACCCTCACCCTCAGCAACCTGACACTCACCGGGGGCTCGGCAAACTACGGGGGTGGAATCTACGCGGGCTACAGCACCGTAACGCTCAATGACTGCACCGTTTCGGGCAACACCGCCTCCAGCACCACTATCGGGCTGGGTGGCGGCGTGCTTGCCGTCAGTAAGCCCTCGGCGACGCTCGCCGACTCGAGCATTACGCTCAGTCACTCGACCGTTTCGGACAACACCGCCTACGGGACCAGTGCCGGGCTGGGGGGCGGGCTATTCCTCTTGGGCGAAAACTCGGTGACGCTCACCGACTCGACCGTTTCGGACAATACCACCTACGGGCACAGTGCCGGGCTGGGGGCGGCGTGTACTTGGCCACAACGCACCAGGCCACCACCTTGACGCTTACCGGCTCCCACGTCTCGGGCAACAGCGCTTGGGGCGCTTTCGCGGGAGGCGGCGGGCTATGGGCGGGCAACAGCAAATACTTCGCCGGCTCCGCGCCGCTCGCCAACTCAACTGTCACACTCACCAACTCGACCGTTTCCGGCAACACCGCCTGCGGAACCGTTGTCGGGCTGGGTGGCGGCGTGGGCACGTTCAAATACAACACCGTATTGGCGCTCAACAACTCCACCGTGTCGGGTAACGCCGCCTACGGGACCACTGCCGGGCTGGGTGGCGGCGTATTTGCCTGGGGTGACAGCTCGGCGACACTCACCAACTCAACCGTCACGCTCACCAACTCGACCGTTTCCGGCAACAGCGCCGCTGTGGGTTCGGACCCCGGGACGGGAGCGGGTGACGGCGGTGGCGGCATGGCGACGAAATACACCAGCACGACGCTCAACGACTCCACCGTGTCCAGCAACAGTGCCACCCATGGCGGCGGCATCCTAGCTTCAAGCGACACGCTGAGCCTTTTCAACACTATTCTGGCCGGCAACACGGCGGCGATACCCGATGGTGATTTGTACGCAGTAAGTACTAGCCTGGTCAATGCGTCCTACAGCCTGTTAGGCACGGCGCTCGACACCAGCCCCTACAACGCCAGCGGTAATCACAACGTCTTTTCCGACGCCCCCGGACTCGAGCCACTCAACGACAACGGCGGGCCGACCCAAACGATGCTGCCCGATAGCACCAGCCCCGCAATCGACCAGGGTTCGAACGCACTCGCCGTGGACCCTGAGGGCCACCCTCTGACCACCGCCCAGCGCGGCTTCCCGCGTAAATCCGGTACCACCGTCGACATCGGCGCGGTGGAGTATCAACAGACGCTCGGCATCGTCCCGGCGCCGGTCGATTTTGGTGCGGTAGCGGTCAACAGCGGTTCCATCGACCGGACCGTCACCGTCAACGCCCCCGATGGGGGCAAGGCTGTATTGGGCACGGTCAGTCTCGGTACCCCGGCCGGGGCGTTCAGCCTCGGGGCCGGCGATCACTGCAGCAGCGGGCATACCTTGGATTCCACGACCCCGACATGCACCCTGACCGTGGCCTTCGCTCCTACCACCGTGGGTGCCCAAAGCACCACCCTGACCGTGCCCTATGGCAGCGGGAAGAGTACCAGCGTGACGGTGCAAGGCAGTGCCACCAGCAACACGGTGAGCGTCGGCGGCACCGGCCCGGCTGGCGCCCGCCTGACCCTCACCGGTAGCAACGGCAACAGCGACCCCAACTGCGGTCTGGTCAGCGCCGCGTTCCTCTCGCCCGGCCCGACCCCGCCGGGTGGCGATAGTGTGGTGGGTCTACCGGTGAGTTTCACCGTCGCCGGCTGCACCCCGGGGGCCACGGTCACGCTGAGCCTCGATCTCGGCACCAATCTGCCCGCGGGGGCGAGCGTCTACAAGTTCGGTCCGACGGCGGCCGACACCACGCCGCACTGGTACCCGCTGCCCGGCGCGAGCATTAACGGCTCGACACTCAGCTTCAGCGTCACCGACGGGTCAGCCGGCGACAGCGATCTCATCGTCAACGGCAGCATTACCGATCCGGTGGCGGCACTCAAAGCGCCACCCCCGGTCGCGTCGCCGATTCCGGCACTCTCGGTCTGGGGCGTGGCACTGCTCAGTGCAATGCTGGGACTGGTCAGCGGCTGGCCGTGGCGACGACGACGAAGACGTGAGTAACCGCTCGGCGCGCCTGGCGGCAAACAGCCATCAGGCACGGGCAGCACCCGGATGGCACCATCTATGCTCGTCCCGGCAGCCGGTTCCAGCTTGCCAATGCTAGACTGTGATCGGGATTTATTGCGAATAATCCGTACCCGAAAGCCGGTGACATCCAACTTTTCAATGAACCGTGATCGTGGGTCATCGCACGTCCGCAATGGGGTGTGCTGATCGATGACTGACGCCATTTCTTTCGCCAGCCAGCACACCAACACCTTCCCGCCACTTTTGCGCCAGCTCGGTGTCTCGGTGTTGGTTTCGACTTATCAGGCCGGGCATCTGATCCTGTTGCGCGATCAGGGCGAAAGCCTCAATACGCATTTCCAGCCGATGGCCAAGCCGATGGGTATGGCGACCGACAGCGGAAAGCTGGCTATCGGATCGGATCATCAGGTCTGGACGTTTCACAACCTCTCCGGCGTAGCGCCCAAGGTCAACCCGGCGGGTCGCCACGATGCCGCTTACCTGCCACGCCAGATCCACGTCACCGGCGACATCGACATCCACGAGATGGCCTATGCCGGCGATGGCGAGCTGTGGCTGGTCAACACCCGAATGTCCTGCCTGTGCACGCTGGCGCCCGAACACAGCGTGGTGCCGCGCTGGAGGCCACCCTTCGTCAGCGCCTACGATCTGACCGACCGTTGCCACCTGAACGGACTGGCGCTGCGCGATGGCCGGCCGGCCTACGTCACCGCGCTGGGCGAGACCGACACACCGGCCGGGTGGCGCGATAACAAGGCCGCCGGCGGCCTGCTGATGCGGCTCGGCGACGAACGCATCCTGGCGCGCGGATTGTCGATGCCGCACTCGCCGCGCTGGTACGACAATCGGCTGTGGTATCTGGAATCCGGTGCCGGCCAGCTCTGCACACTGGATCCGGAAACCGGCACCAAGACCGTCATCGCCGAGCTGCCCGGTTTCACCCGCGGGCTGGATTTCGTCGGCCGCTACGCCTTTATCGGTCTGTCGCAGGTGCGCGAGACCGCGGTATTCGCCGGCTTGCCACTCACCGCGCGGGTCGCCGAGCGCCACTGTGGGGTTTGGGTGGTGGATACAGTAGCCCGGCAAGTGGTGGCCTATGTCATTTTCACCGGCGATGTACAGGAGATCTTCGCGGTCAGCGTGCTGCCGTGGCGCTACCCGACGCTGCTGGAGCTATCCGATCCGCTGCTGCGTACCAGCTACAGCCTGCCCGACGAGGCGCTCAAAGCCTTCGCGCCGCCCGACCCACTGGCCGAGCAGTTCGGCGCTGCCACTGCCGCCCATCAGCGCCGCGAACTGGACCAGGCCATCGCCGACTATCGGGCGGTGCTGGCGGCGCGCCCGACCCATCGCAACGCCCGGTTCCAGTTGGGTCTGGCACTGGTCGACGCTGAGCGCTGGGACGAGGCGATCACCGAACTGCAGACCGTGGTGGCCGAGCGGCCGAAGCATGCCGAAGCGCACAACAGTCTCGGGCTGGCCTATGCCCGACTGGCCGCCGACGCACAGGCCATCGCACATTTCGACCAGGCAATTGCGGCCGATCAGCAGTTTGCCATCGCCCACTTCAACCGCGGCCTGATCCGGCTGCGCACTGGGCGACTACGCGCGCGGCTGGGAGGACTACGACTGGCGCTGGCAGATGCCGAGCTTCACGCCGTTCCGCTGCCCGCAACCGCTATGGCAGGGCGAGGACATCAGCGACAAGGTGCTGCTGGTGCACACCGAGCAGGGCAATGGCGACGCCTTGCAGTTTGCACGTTTCCTGCCGCTGGCGGCCGATCGCTGCCGCAAGTTGATCGTTGCCTGCACCGAAAACCTGCGCCCGCTGTTACGTACCGTCGAAGGGGTCGCCGAGATACGCTTACCGGGCAAGCTGCCGACCGACAGTTTTGACATCTATTGCCCACTGCTCAGCCTGCCGCGCGTGCTCGGAATCACGCTGGAAAATCTACCGCCGACAGTACCTTATGTCCGGGTACCCGGAACGCATTCTGGTGCCGCGACTCGACGGCGATGGGTTCAAGGTCGGCCTGGTGTGGGCCGGCAGCGCCACGCAAAAGGACAACCACCACCGATCCTGCCCACTGGACCACTACCTCACCTTGGCGGATCTCCCGGGAATGCAGTTCTACAGCCTGCAGACGCCGCTCGCCGTCGGCCAGAGTGAGCCGGCTTCGCGGCCACGGATCGTCGACCTGGAAGCGGAGCTCACCGACTATGCCCGTACCGCGGCACTAGTCGAACAGTTGGATCTGGTGATCAGCGTGTGTACGTCAGTAGCTCATCTGACCGGGGCTATGGGCAAACCGGTTTGGATACTGCTCGCCCATTACGCCGACTGGCGCTGGGCGCGCGAAGGTGAGGCCAGCGCCTGGTACCCCAGTGCCCGGCTGTTTCGCCAGCGTGCGCCGGGCGACTGGGCGGAACTGCTGGAGCGGGTCCGCTCAGCGCTGGCGGGCACCCCCCTGTCGCACAGCACAGTAACGTAGCCAATGGGGAGTTCGGCAAATCGGACGTCAGCCCGCGGTAACCGCAGCGCCAGGCAGTTGTTTGACATGCACGTCCATCTGCGGAAATGGGATCTCAATGCCCTCGGCGTCAAAGCGCAATTTGATGCTTTCCAGCAAATCGCACTGTAACGCCCACCAGTCGGCGTTGTCGGCACACACGCGCACAGCAAAGTCGATTGAGTTAGCACCCAGATTCTTGACCGCAACCGATGGCGGCGGATCGGCCAGCACGCGTTCATCGTCGCCGATAATGGCCTCCAGAATCCGCTTCGCCTTCACCAGATCGGCGCTGTAAGCGACCGCAATGTTGAGATCAAGCCGGCGCCAGGAATTACGGCTGTAGTTGGTGATCGCGCCGCTCCACACCGCCGAGTTCGGCAGCACGACCATCTGGTTGCCGAAACTCTGCAGCACGGTGGAAAAGATGTTCACTTCGACGACGCTACCGGAGTGACCGGCGACCTCGACCCACTCGCCGACTCGCAGTGGCCGGAAAACGATGAGCAGCACCCCGGCGGCGAACGATGACAATTGGTTCTGCAGGGACAGGCCAACGGCGATAGCGGCGCCACCCAGCACCGCCACTGCCGACGTGGTATCGACGCCCAGTTGCGACAGCGCCGCGACCACGATCAGGGTGATGCCGAGGCTTGAGGCCAGCCGCGTCACAAAGGCTGCCAGCGTCCGGTCGGTGTCGCCGCGCGCCATCATCCGCCGTATCAGTACCACGACGCCTTTCAGAATCCAGCGCCCGACGATAAAGATTACCAAAGCGGCCAGCAACTTCAGCCCGTAGGGTACGGTAAGCGCCAACAGTTTCTGGGGATCGTGTAAAGCCTGCAGCCAAGCGGTCATGATGCCTCCTTTGTTGTCATGAACCGTGAGGGAACATAGCGCCCGCTGGCGGTTCCGACAAATCCCGCTCGTCGCCCGGATTAAACCGGTTCACCGCGCAACTTTCGCGCCGACCCAGCTTTCACCATCCGGAGCACCGGACCGCGTTAACTGCGTAGCGCCTGCAGCCTCACTGTCGGCGTCATTGACGCATTCGCGGACCAGCCAACCCTGTCGGTGCTGGCACCCAGGGCGGGCCATCATGCGCGCGGCCGCACCACAGCGTGCTCCAGCGTGCAGCCGGCAAGCCGCTCGGGCACCGGCCGGAAGCCATGCCCCGGGGCATCGGGCGCCCGGATCTCGGAAGGTCCGCTAAGCACGACCTCAGGTTCCGACAGATCCTCGGCGTAGAGTCTGCTGCTGGGGAAGACATCGGCCGGGTAGCGTATGTTGGGCAACGTCGCGAGCGCCATTGAAGGTCCCTGCCCCACCGCCGACTCCAACATGCCGCCGACCCAGCACGGCACGTCATGCACCGCGCAGTAGTCATGGATTGCGATGGCGTTGGTCAGCCCGCCGACGCGACCCGGTTTCAGGTTGATCCAGCGGCAGGCATCGATGGCGATAGCCTTGCGGGCCCGATCGACCGAAACGATGCTCTCGTCCAGACACAGCGGCGTGTCCAGTTCCGCCTGCAGCCTGGCGTGATCGATCAAGTCGTCGTGGGCCAGCGGCTGCTCGATCATCGCCAGATGGTAGCGGTCGAGTTCGCGGAACATGGGCAGATCGTCGAGGGTAAAACCGCTGTTGCAGTCAACGTGTATGACGGCCTCGGGGAAAGCCTCGCGCACACGGGCGACCATCTCCAGCCCCCAGCCGGGCCGGAACTTGAGCTTGGTACGGCGAAAACCGTCGCGCTGCGCCCGGCCGACCGCGGCGACCAGATCGTCGAGGTCATCCATCACCGCGATATCGGCACCGACCTCGACGACCGGCCCGCGACCGCCGATGAACTGCCACAGTGGCTGGCCCACCTGCTTGGCGGCCGCATCCCACCACGCATTATCGATACCGGCCTTGGCAAACGGATTGCCCTTGAACACGCCCAGCAATTCCTGCAAGGCCTGGCCACTGGCGACCTCGCGCCCCACCAGTCGCGGCGCCAGTGCGTCCCGCATCAGCGTGAAGGCGCCGCTGGCCCACTCCGGCGAATACTGCGGCAAACGATACGGCGCCGTCTCCCCCCAGCCCTCGACACCGTCACCGACCAGCCGTACCAGGACGCCGTCGATGGCATATTCCTCGCTAAACGCCGTGCGCCAGGCCTCCTTCATGGGCATCGCGATACGGAACAGTTCGATCTCTTCGATATGCATGCGTCATTTCCTCATTCAACCGGGACGGCGGACGCCCCGGCTCAGTTGTTCAGGTCGATCTCTTCCATCAAGCCCATCAGATCCTCGATCCGGCCCAGCCGCACCCGGCCGCTTTCACCGGCCAGCGCCACCGCCTCAGTGCACAGATAATTGAGCAGGCTGATGACGCCGACGTAGGAATCGAACAGCGATATGCCGCGGGTCTGGCAAGGCAGCACCCAGGTCGCCAGTTTGGCGGTGGCAACCGCCACCCGGTCGGTGATGTAGGCTATCGGCACTGCCGTCTGCTGCATGACCTCCATGACCTGACGCAGTTGCGGTGGCCGACGGCGCAAGCCGATGGCCACCATCAGATCGTCGCGGCCGACCGCGGCCAGATCTTCCATCAATACCTGGCCCGGTACCGGCAACAACACAACGTCGGGCCGGATCTGGATCAACTGACGGCGCACGTACGAGGCAAAGAAATAGCTGTTGCGAAAGCCAATCACCCAGATCCGCCTGGCACTCACCATGCGCCGGATGACGTCATCGAGCGCCTGCGGATCCAGTCCGCCCCAGGTCTGGCGCAGATTCATCAGATCCTGATCGATGTGGCGCCCGAGGCTATCGCCTTCACGGGCCGGCGTGACCAGCGAGGTATTGAGGTAGAGGGGTTCGCCCGCCTCCTGGGCTGCGCGCACCTCGCGCTGCATTTCACGGTAATCGCTGTAGCCCAGACGCTGGACCAAGCGGGTGACCGCCGCCTTTGAAACCCGCGCTCGAAGCGAGAGAGCGGTCGCCGAGTACAACAGAATATCACCCGGGTACTCGAGAATCAGGTCAGCCAGAGCGCGTTCGCTGGCAGGCAGCATTTCGTAATGTGCATGCAGTCGCTTTTCAAGCATCCGCGGTTCACGGGCGCCTGTTCCTAGTCGAGTCACTCTTCCTCCGGTCTGGGCAAACAGTGCTTGAAACAGATTAAAACAGAAATTTCTATTATTTGACACTCCGATATTTTTGTATCATTCTCAAAATCGTGGGAAACAGCAACACCTGCCCACGCCCCGTCGTACCAAGACCTCGTCACGTCGGTTGGAGGAGAATCTGTCATGCAAAAGGCAATCAGTCTGGGCGCTGCCGGTCTGGCCGCCTGGCTTGCGCTGAGCACAGTGGCACATGCCAAAGACATAATCTGGGCGCGCAACGGCGATATCGACTCGCTCGACCCGCAGCGCGCCACATCAACACTGTCACGCCAGGTCTGGATGCAGATCTACGACACGCTGCTGGCCTTCAATGACAAGGGCAAAGTGGTGCCCAACATGGCCAAATCGTGGTCGGTCACCAACGGCGGCAAGACCGTCACTTTCACCCTGCATCAGGGTCTCAAGTGTTCCGATGGCTCGCCGTTCACAGCCAGCGATGTCCTCTTCACGGTGCGCCGCGCGCTGAGCAAGGACCACCCCAGCCTGACCAAGACCAGCTGGGGGCCGATCACGAAAGTCGACAAGGTCAACAAGCTAACGGTGCGGTTTGAACTGGCGAAGCCATTTGCCGCGTTCGTACCGTTCCTGACCGACCCGTTCACCAGCATGATCTGCCGCAGCATGAAGGACAACAATAACTTCGGCACTTCGGCCGCCGTCGGCACCGGGCCCTGGAAGTTCGTGAGCTGGACCAAGGGCTCTGAGATCGTGCTGGAGCGCAACCCGAACTATCACAACTACGGCTGGCCGGTCGCCAATTCCGGACCACCCAAGGCCGAGCGGCTTATCATCAAGGATATTCCGGAAGGCCAGACACGGCTGGCGGGGCTGCAAACCGGCCAGCTCAGCGTCATCGTGCCGCCGATCGAGAACGTCAAGGACATCCGCTCGAACCCGAAGCTGAAACTCGACGTTGCCTCCCGCACCGGCCAGAACATGTTCCTGGAATTCGCCGTCCACCGGCCGCCGTTCAACGACGTGCGGGCCCGCAAGGCGGTCGCCGAAGCGATTAACGTGCCGGTCGCGCTGAAGCTGGTGTTCGGCGATCTGGTCGAGCGCGAGTACTGCCCGATCTCGCCTGGCGTGCTGGGCAACGACCCCGCGTTCTGCAAGCAGCACGGTCAACACTACGATCCGGCCGATGCCAAGAAACTGCTGGCCGAGATGGGCTACAACGCCAGCAACCCGATGCACATCATCATGATGACCTGGGTCGGTGATTCGCGCGGCAAGCTGCTGCAGGTATTCCAGAACATGCTGGCCCAGGTAAACATCAAGGCCAAGATACAGGCCATGGATATCGGCACGCTGAATGCCCGGGTCAAGCAGGAAAACGACACCAAGACCGGCACCGGCACGCTCGACCTGATGGGCTGGACCTGGTTCGACCCCGACGTGCTCTACCTGTTGTGGCACTCACCGGGCGCTTATGACGGCTTCAGCACGCCGCAGCTCGATACCCTGCTGGACGCAACGCGTACCACCATCGATCATGACAAACGAGTGGAAGCCGTCAAGAAGGTGGAGCAATACCTGCTGTCCCACGCCGCTCAGGTACCGATTTATACGCCCGGCTGGAACTGGCTGTATGCGACCCAGGCCAGTCTCAAGGGCTTCAAGATCGGTCCGTTCAACCGCCCGATGTTCAACGACGCCCACTTCTGAGCACCTTGCCAGGACCGGCGACCGTTTGTCGCCGGTCCTGGTCGTGTGAAGCGTCCCGGACGACTTGCGTGCGAGGCTCACGAGCCGATGCTGAAATATCTGATCAAGCGGATTGCGGTCGCGCTTTTTACCGTCTGGATTACCACGGTCGTGGTCAGCATGTTGATTCACGTGGTGCCTGGCGATCCGGTGCGGATCATGTATGCCCAGTCCCAGGGCACGACTCCGCAGCAGCTCGAGGAAATCCGCCATCAGCTGGGCCTGGACCGACCGCTCGTGGTGCAGTACGGCATCTACATCGACCGGCTGGCGCACGGCGACTGGGGTAAGACCATCCGCGGTGAACAACCGGTGCTTGGCCTCCTGCTGGGCCGTTTCCCCAACACCTTGCTGCTGGCGGCCACCAGTCTGCTGATCGCCGCGCTGATCGGCCTCACTACCGGTTTCATTGCCGCTTACCGGCGCAATTCCTGGGTCGACACCTCGACCATGGTCGGCGCAATCGTCGCGGCATCACTGCCGCAGTTCTGGCTCGGACTGATCCTGCTGTTCGCATTCGTGATCGAACTGCCCTGGTTCCCGGTTGCCGGCACTGACTGGCGCAATCTGGTGCTACCGGCACTCACCCTGGGACTCAGCAATGCCGCCATCATCGCTCGCCTGACCCGCTCGTCGATGGTGGACGTGTTCAACCAGGATTTCATGCGCACCGCCTGGGCCAAGGGGTTGCCCAAGAGCACGGTGTTGTTCCGCCACGCTTTACGCGCCGGTCTGGTCCCAGTGGTCACCATGATGGGGATGCAGTTCACCTATATGATGGGCGGTGCCATCGTGGTCGAGAACGTGTTCGGCTGGAACGGCGTCGGCCGGCTGGCGATCCAGGCCATCACGCAACGTGATTACCCGCTGATACAGGGCTTCATACTGATGTTCGCGGTGATCGTCGCGCTGGTGTCAGTGATTCTCGATCTGCTGTACGCGTGGCTCGACCCGCGCGTGCGGTACAGCTGACGGGGAGGCAACAATCATGACCCGACAGGTCACCACAGCGGAACTGGCCGGTGCGATCCCCAGCCCCGGTGCCAGTTACCGCAACGAGTTGCGGCGGCTGACCGCCATTTTCCTGCGCAGCAAGAACGGCGTGATCGGCCTGATCCTGGTGCTGCTGCTGGTGGCGACTGCCATTGCGGCATCGTGGATCGCGCCGTTCAGCCCACTGCAGATGGCCGCCGGCGGCATGCTGCAGGGACCGAGCGGGGCCCACTGGTTCGGCACCGACGAATTCGGCCGCGATCTGTTCAGCCGCGTGATCTTCGGGGCCCGGTTAACCCTGCGCGTGGGCCTGGTCGCAGTCGGCATCTCGCTGACCAGCGGTTTTCTCATCGGCCTGATAGCCGGCTATGCCGGCGGCTGGACCGAACGCATCCTGATGCGCGGCGCCGACGTCCTGTTTTCGTTCACCGAGACCCTGATCGCACTGGCCGCCGTGGCGGTATTGGGACCGAGCCTCGACAACGCCATTATCGCGGTCGGTATCGCCCAGATCCCGTTCTACGCCCGGGTGACGTACTCGGTGGTGCTGATCGAAACCAACAAACCTTACATCGACGCCGGCCATGCTATCGGCGCCGGCCACCTGCGGATGATCTTCCGCCATCTGCTGCCCAATGTGGTCCCACCGTTGATCGTGGTGGCCTCGCTGGGTGTATCGACCGCCGTGCTGGTGGCCGCCGGACTCAGCTACCTGGGGCTCGGGGCGCAGCCGCCGCAACCGGAATGGGGTGCGATGCTGGCGGCCGGTCAGAACTACTTCCGCGATGCCCCGTGGATCATGATCTTCCCCGGGGTCGCGATTGCGCTCGCGGTGCTGGGATTCAACCTGCTGGGCGACGGCATCCGGGAAGTGCTGGATCCGCGCCAGGGTAAGGGATAGACCACCATGGCCGAATCCGCAGTGAGCGCCAACACCCCCGCCGCGGGCACCAGCGATACGCCAGCGCTACAGGTTCGCAATCTGACCACGGTACTGCACACCGATACCGGTGCGATCCGTCCGGTCGACGGCCTCTCGTTCGACCTGTATCCGCGCGAAACCCTGGCGGTCGTGGGCGAGTCCGGTTCCGGCAAGAGCATGATGGCCTTGTCACTGATGCGACTGGTGCCGGATCCGCCGGGCCGCATTGCCGACGGCGAGGTCCGCTATCGTGACCGTAACCTGCTCGACCTGTCCGAAACCGCCATGACAGCCCAGCGGGGCGCCCATCTGTCGATGATCTTCCAGGATCCGATGACCTCACTCAACCCGGTGCTGTCGATCGGCCGGCAACTGACTGAAACCATGATCGAGCACCTGCAACTGAACTCGCGGCAGGCCCGCGACCGGGCGGTGGAAATGCTGCGGGTGGTGCAGATCCCGGAACCGGCGCGGCGGCTGTTGCAGTTCCCGCATCAGCTCTCGGGCGGCATGCTGCAGCGGGTGATGATCGCCATGGCCCTGTCCTGCAACCCGAAGGTACTGATCGCCGACGAACCGACCACCGCGCTCGACGTCACTATCCAGGCCCAGATTCTCACCCTGCTGCGGCGCTTGCAGGACGAGTTCGGCACCGCGATCATCCTGATCACCCATGACCTGGGCGTGGTGGCCGAGGTCGCCGACCGGGTGGTGGTAATGTACGCCGGCCGCAAGGTCGAGGAAGGTAGCGTCTACGACATCTTCGAGCACCCCCGTCATCCCTACACCCGCGGGCTGCTCAACGCCCAGCCCGGCCTGAGCGGACTGGACGGCGGCCGCCGTCGTGGCCGGCTGGCCGAGATCCCCGGCATCGTGCCGGCGCTCACCGAGTTGCCGGCCGGCTGCCATTTCGCCCCGCGCTGCAGCCTGGCCGACGAGCACTGCCGGCGAGAGTATCCGCCCTACCGGCACCAAAGCGCCGCCCAGTGGGCAGCGTGCTGGAAATCCGACCGGCTGGACCCGACACCATGAGCGGTCGCCCTGCTACGCCGCCCGTCAGCACGCCCGTGCTGCAAGTCGAGAACCTCGCCAAGCGCTTTGTCATCCAGCGCGGACTGCTGGGTCAGCCCATCGCCACGGTGAGTGCGGTCGAGGATGTCTCGTTCAGCGTCGCCGCCGGCGAAACCCTGGGTCTGGTCGGCGAATCCGGCTGCGGCAAGTCGACCACCGGTAAAACCATTCTAAAGCTACTGGAACCCAGCGCTGGCAGCATCCGCCTGGATGGCCAGGACATCACGGCGCTCAGGCGCCGCGCCATGCTGCCGCACCGGCGCCAGATGCAGATCATCTTCCAGGACCCGTACTCGTCGATCAATCCGCGCATGTCAGCCAGCGCGTACGTCGGCGAACCACTGGTGGTACACGGCGTGGTACAGCGCCGCCGCGAGCGCGACGAGCGGGTCGCCGAGCTGTTCCGTCTGGTCGGCCTCAGAGCCGATCAGATGCGCCGGTTTCCGCATGAGTTCTCCGGCGGCCAGCGCCAGCGCCTGGCCATTGCCCGGGCGCTGGCGCTGCAGCCCCGGCTGATCATTGCCGACGAGTGCGTATCGGCGCTGGACGTCTCGATTCAGGCGGCCATCATCAATCTGATGGTGGACCTGCAGCAGGAACTCGGTGTTGCTTTTCTGTTCATCGCCCACGACATCGGCGTGGTCGAGCACATCAGCCAGCGGGTTGCCGTCATGTACCTGGGCCGGTTGGTCGAGGTGGGCACCCGCAAAACCCTGTTCTCGGCACCGCAGCACCCCTACACCGAGGCCTTGCTGTCGGCCGTGCCGGTCCCCAACCCGCGGGTGCGCGGGCGCGAGCGCATCATCCTCCAGGGCGATGTGCCGAGCCCGATCAATCCACCGCCCGGTTGCCACTTCCACACCCGCTGCCCGTATGCCGTCGATCGCTGCCGGATCGAGGTGCCCGAGCTGCGGGAGATCCACCCGGGCCACCGGGTGGCCTGCCATCTGCGCTGAGGGCTAGTGCCATGACCATCGGCATCGCCGCCAGTGGAGCCAACGCCGGTCTCGCCGTGTTCCGTGCGCTGGCCGCAGTGGAACGTGTGGCCCAGGGCGCCATTGGCGGCTTCGCAGCATTCGCCGCGGTTGACGCGAGCGGCGCTGTGTACCGGGCTGAGACCCAGCGTGGCGGCACCCGCACGCTGTTCACCGCCGGTGAAACCACGGGCGTGCCACCACCGTCCATGGCAGCCAGCGCCACCCGCGCCGGGATCATGTCCAGCGGCCCGGACCGGCCCGCCCCGCTGGCCCAGTTCGTGCCAGCGGACGCCGCTGCCGGACTGGTCACCGGCCATCGGCTGCCCAACGCGGCCGGCCTTAGCGGGCAGCCGGTCAACCTGGCAGTGCTGGATCGGCTGCGGGCTGGCGAGACGGCGCGCACTGCGGTAGCCGAGGTTCTTGACGCCGATCCGGAAGCGGATGCCGGGGTAATCGCGATCGATCAGTACGGCGGGATATTCAGCCGCAACAGCCGCCGGGTCGGTCAGCGGCCCGACCTGGGTCACGCCCGCCGCGAACATGGTACCAGCGGCGCCGTGGTGGAAGTTCTGCACAATGCTATTTTCCCGGCCGATTCGCTGGCGGCACTGGCTGCCGACATCGCGCTGGCGGTGATGGCACCCACAGTCAGCGCCGGCCGCATCACGGTGGCGGCCGGCGTACCGGTAATACCCGGCGCCGCCGACCAGGTCCTGGTGGATGCGGCCGGCAATGCATTCCGGATCGAGACCACCGACCAGCGTATCGTGCGCGGCCGCCACAACTGCGCCGCGATCTACTTAGGGTCCCTGGTGATCCAGTCTGGCAGAGCGCTGGGCCGTACCGCTTTCGAGCCCAACGTCGTGGTCGCGGATGGCCACATCGTCTCCCTCAGCGGCCAGACCAGGCTGGAACTCGACTACTGCGCACCCGAGCAGCCCTGCATGCCAGACCGGCCGTAATGCTACCCTGGACCATCCCGTCCTATCACGCAGGAGACCATTCATGCCGGTGAACATTGAGCGAATCCGTCAACATATCGAAACGCTGGCCGGGTTCACCACCACCCCGGGTGCCGGATCGACCCGGCTTAGCTACAGTGCGGAATACCGCCAAGCCTGCGATTATGTGGGTGGACATGGCCGGACACTGGGCCTGGACGTGCGCTACGACGCAATCGGCAATCTGCGCATGCGGTTGCCTGGACGTGATCCGCAGGCACCAGCCGTCATCATCGGCTCCCACCTCGACACTGTCATCCACGGGGGCGACTTCGACGGCATTCTGGGCGTGGTCGCCGGCCTGGAAACGGTGGCAACGTTGCTCGAGCAAGGTGTCCAGCCACAACATCCGGTCGAGGTCATCAACTTCGTCGAGGAGGAAGGCACGACCTTCCGCTGTCCTTTAACCGGCAGCAAGGCAATCACCGGCTTTCTCACGCTGGACCAGATCAAGGCCCTGCATGACGACCGCGGTCAGACGCTCTACGACGCCGCCCGGTCATTCGGTGTCGACCCCGACCAACTGGGTTCCGACCAGCTTCAACCCGACGCCGTAAAGGCCATGCTGGAGCTGCACATCGAACAGGGGGCGGTGCTTGAATCGGAACGGGTACCGGTCGGCATCGTCGAACACATCGCCGGCAGCGAAAGCCATCGGGTGCAGCTGCAGGGCCGGGCCAACCACGCCGGTACCACCCCGATGGGTCTGCGCTACGATGCGTTGGCCGGCGCGGCCGAAATGATTCTGGCCATTGAACGCATCGCCGCCGAGCCGGAACGGCCGGATACCGTAGCCACGGTAGGCCGCATCCAATGCATACCCAACGCTGCCAACGTAATCCCGGGCCGGACCGAATTCAGCATCGACGTGCGCGATATCGATGCCGGCCGGATCGAGGCTGCGGCATCCAGCATCATCGGGACCATCCGGGCCATCGCCGAGCGCCGAGGCCTGGGCTGGGAAACCGAACTCACCGGCAAATCGAGCCCGCAGCCGTTAGCCCGGAATCTGATCGATCAGCTCACCGAGCTGGCGGAGCAGCTGGCCATTCCCTACCGACGGATGCCGAGCGGGGCGCTGCACGACGCGGCTATGATGACGCGCGTCACCGACGTGGCGATGATATTTGTCCCCAGCATAGATGGGCGCAGCCACACGCCGCGCGAGCGCACGCACTACACTGATATCGAGCACGGCGCCAACCTGCTTTTGGCGGCAGTCGCAAGCCTGGCCGGCGCCTGACGCGGCCAGGATTCTAGCGGCATTATCCACTGCCAGGCGTCTGCTACGCCTGCTGGCCCAGCCGCAACGTAAACACATCGCCCAGGGTATGACGAATCTGATTGACGCTGAGAAAGTGCCCGGTGGCTGGATCCCCCCAGTATTCGCAGGTCATTTTCAGCACCTGCGGCTGAGTGGCCGATTTCAGGTAGAAATACGAGCCGAAGATCTTGAAGCTGGGACCGCCACGCACGTTACCGCTGAAAAACCCCACCTCGCGTATCGCTGGCCGGCGATCCAGCATGCTGATGGTCCAGTGTCGGGTCGAGTTGTAAATCGAAAACGTATCCGGCGTAATCCGCTGGGCAGTCGGCCTCTTGTCGCGCACCTCGAATTTGCAGTAGGGCAGGTAGGTATTCGGTAAGCCGTCGTAGACCTTGCCATCCTGAAGGTAGACGGCAACCCGCTCCGCCGGAATGGTCAATGGCATCTTCAGGGTCAGCTGCGAGCCAGTGGGCACGGCGAAATACGGCGAGTTCACATCACCCTGATAAAGGCTCTGGCAACCGGCCAGTAACGCGACAAGCAATAACACGGTCAGGATCCGCATGGCAGGCTCCGCTTGGAAAAATCTGGCTTTAGGATTTGACTGCCCAACCTCGTCCAGGTTGCCGAACCTGCTGTAGATCTACGGCAATTGCCACCCGGCGCGGCGAAAACAGCCAACGCACCGGGCTTACGCACACCATCATGCCGCTGGCCATTTATCCGGACAGCGATGTTGCATTGCAACATAAAGCTTGTTATGATGCACCGCAACATCAACCAACCTTTAGTCCATGGAGTATCCCGATGAACTACGAAATGTTCGACACCATGTCCAAACAACACGAAACCATGCTCGCCACGATGCAGAAGTTCAACAAGCTGGCGGTCACTAACATGGAGAAGTTCGCCACTCTCCAGATGGGTGCTTTGCGCGGTTACAGCGATTTCGGATTGCAGAACCTCAAAAAGTTGAGTGAGGTCAAAAATCCGAGCCTGATGCAGGACTACCTGCGTGGTCAGGGCGAAGCGCTCAAAGTACTGGGCGAGAAAGTGGTTACAGATGCCAAAGCGGTCACCCAGCTCGGCGTTGACTTCAACCAGGAATCGCAGGAGATAGCCCGCGAATCGTTCGACGCGGCCGCCCGCAAGAACGCCTGAATCGATTCCGGCCACCAGCAGAGCTGTCGTCCGCATGGGCGGCAGCTTTTGTCGTGTCCCGAAATCAGCGCCGAAACAGCCACAGAATCACGGATAGCACAATACTGACAATCACCATGGTGGTGATCGGAAAATAAAAATGAACATTGTCCCGTTTGATGACAATATCACCGGGCAGCCGACCCAGCGGCACCCGGCTCAACCAGGGCCATAACAGCCCCGCGATAATGATAAGCACGCCGATGATGACCAGTGTGCGTTGCATGGGATGAAATCCTCGAGGTTGCCAAACACAGCAATTGCTTTATGATACGCGCCCGCGACCCACGGCTCTTTGACCGATAAACCGTATCCCTACTCCAGCCTGCACGTCTTTGATATCGGGTGACCATGCCTACATTCATTCAGCGTTTCGTTGCACGTCTTCGTTGTCGGCTGCGCGGGCACAGCGTGTCGTTCGTTCGTCCGGCGATAGGCACGGATGGCCGGGTATTCTATTGCCAATGCTGCCGAGAGCGCTTCGTGCTGACCGAGCAGCAACGCTGGCAGCGGTTCGACACACCTCCGATGACGCCGCTGCGCCAGGGGCACTGACGGTCCGCCCACTAATGGCCTGGAGTTAATGATCACCGGCAGCTATCGCGGGACTGCGGATGCGGAGCAAACGGCGTGATCCAGTCTGATAGGAAACGACCGTCAAGCTTGCCTGCCGACACTGGCCTGTTCGGCGAGGCCAGACAGAGGCTGACAACGGATTGTCAGCGGCTGCGGGCCCGCGGCCTTGCCCTGCCTGACGTGCGGTTGACGTTCGACCTGCGCGGGACACGCGCGGGTAAAGCGATAATGCGGCACGACGCCAGCCCGTTGATTCGCCTCAATGCGACCCTGTTAGCCGAAAACGGTCATGCGTTCCTGAGTCAGACCTTACCTCACGAACTGGCGCATGTTGCCGTCTTCCACCTGCTGGGCCGACAGCCGCGCCGACCGCATGGTCGCGAATGGCGGAACATGATGCGCGCGCTCGGTGCCGAACCGGTCCGCTGTCATCAGTTCGACGTCAGCAACGCCCGGCTACGACGGCTGCGCACCTACCGCTATACTTGCGCCTGTGACCAGCACGAACTCTCCAGCATCCGTCATCATCGGGTTCAGCGGGGCGTGCGCTACGTCTGTGGAAAATGCCGTACAGTATTACGCGAATTCCCGCTGGCCGAGACCGGCGGCACCTCACAGACCGGCCACAACTAACCGGCCGTTGGCGCCACGCCCGGACCAAGCGGAGGTATGCGGCAATCTTTTTGCTTTTCGAGGGTCTTCACCCATGGCACTGAAACCGGCCACATCCGCACTGTTGTGCGCCTGCCTGCTGGCACTGGCGGGCACAGCGCAGGGCGGCGAGTTGCTCGACCACGCCACGGTGAAGTTCCAGACCACGCTTTACACTGTGCACTACAATCCAAGTCCCGATCACGATAACCACCAGAACCTGATCGGCATCGAGGTGGATCGAGCCGACAACTGGCTGTATGGATTCGGTGAATTCGACAACTCGTTCGGTCAACCGACACAGTACCTCTACACAGGCTGGCGCTTCCACCTAGCCGGCCACAATCCGGAATTCTATGCCAAGATCACCGCCGGGCTGCTGCACGGCTACAAAGGGGCATATAAAAACAAAATCCCGTTTAACGGGCTGGGCGTAGCCCCCGTTATCATTCCTTCCCTGGGCATCCGGATCGATCGTTTCGACGCCGAAGTGGTGATCCTGGGTACTGCAGGTGCTACGTTCACCCTGGGTGTGAATTTCTAGGCCGGGCACCCCGGCAACCGTCTACCTCTTCCTATTAGACCAAAGTCCAATAGCACCCTGTTAATCGAGCGATTACTCTGGAGCCATGGAAGTGAGCCGGGTTTGCCGGACCTTCCCGGTCAAGGAAGACCCCGGAAACAAGGATGTTTCCCCTGCCAAGGATGACACTGGCCAGGGAGAGGCCTGAAGGAGTCAGGGACGACTCCGCTCCAGGGATGGCGCGTGAACCAGGGAATGGTCCACGGCAGTCAGGACTGAGTGTTACTGCCAAGCAGATGCACAGTAAGTAAGCAGTACAGATTACATGAGTCAGGCTACTTCGGGGATCAGGGATGATCCCTTTTTCGTTTTGCGGCGTAAGATGGCCTGCACGACCCCGTCAGCAGGTTTTCCGTTCGACGCCAGCAGCCCCGCATAGCCGAACCAGTTCGGCTAACGACCGGACTGCCAGCTTTTCCATGACGCGACCCCGATGCACCTTCACAGTCTTTTCACTGATTCCCAGCAGTGCGGCGATTTGCTTGTTCAGGCAGCCACCAATGACGTATTCCATGATCTCGTACTCCCGGGGTGAGAGACTGGCAAGCTTGCGCTGCATTCTGATTTTCTCCTGTTCCGCAGTCAACATTTGAGCATGATGCGCAGTCGCCAGGGCGACTGCATCCAGTAACGCCTGCTCGTCGACGGGTTTGGTCAGGAAATCTACCGCGCCCTGCTTCATCGCCCGCACGGTGGTCGGGATATCGCCTTCGCCGGTGAGAAAAACAATTGGCAGGGAAACACCCTTGCGGATCATCTGCTCCTGGACTTCAGGCCCGCTCATATCCGGCATCCGGACATCGAGAATCAGACAGGCCGGAACCTCGAGGCTATCGATAGTCTGCAGAAACTCTGTGGGCGACCCGAAAGCCCGCACCTCGCAGCCGGCCGATGCCAGTAGCCGGCTCAGGCCGCGGCGTGCCGATGCGTCATCATCGACGATGAAAACCGTAGCGGATGAAACGTCCATTGCGGTTGACTTCAGCCATAACGTTAAAGCAGTGGTTACATTAAAGAGCAGCGCAGTGCGGACAGCAAATCGAAGCCATGAGGCGTCCTGCCGGCGACTGTCAATGTACCGAGCAGCGGCCGTAAAACTGTCTCGGAGTCAGCTTCCCGGACCTCACCCGATTGCGACTGAACACAGCGCTGCCGTCGCCGGTTATGGTTATCGTGGATACGTCATGGGGATCACTCAGCCGGACAAACGTTACCGCACCGTCGGCGGCCACGGGCACGACCCTTACCGTACCCCGATCAGACGCCATGAAGGCGCGGCCACCGTTGACCACGAATGTCATGATCAACGGCGTACTACGATGCAGGTCGGCGGCTTGGTGATCGGAATAGCTCGAAAAGCTGCATTGAAACGTCGTTGCTGCGGCCACGACCGGTAGCGGAACCAGCGCTGCCGTTGCCAGAAGCCATCTTCGCAGGGGCATGAAAACCTCCAGAACGCCACGCAGATCGTACTCTCAAAACAGGAACAGGCCTGCGCAGAGAACACCACCTATCAGATACAACAGCCAGGTCTGCGACACGAAAAACGGGTACACCATGAGCGCGGCGCCAATCATCATTGGCTTGAACAGCGCCGCCTTCTTGCCGTAAACAAAGGCGGCCAACCCGAACGCGCCAAACAGCAACGACGCCAGTAATGCAGCCGGGGTGGGCATCAGACGCCGCCGCGGAACAGGTCAGCACTCAGCCATGGCCGACCCGATGCACCACCGCTTTACGGCGACTGCGCCGGCTCGGCTTGTCGCCGTTTCGCCGGGCGCCCAGCAGCCCGGCCTCGCCCAACGGCCGCAGCCCCAGCCGGTGGCCGCAAACCCAGACCGACCTCAAATGAGCCAGCAATTCACGCGGCATGCCCTCTGGCAGGTCCACGGTCGAATATTCGTCGTGGATTTCGATGTGTCCGATATAGCGACTCTCCATATCGGCCTCGTTGGCGATGGCACCCACCAGGTTACCGGGCCGGACTTTATGCTGGTACCCCACCTCGACCCGGAATCGCTCCATCCGGACATCCGGATAGCCTTTCAGCGGTAATGCCCGGCCGCTGTCATTCTGAGCCGAACCGGCATCACGGCTGGCATCATGCGTACGCACCCGGCGTCGCGGTACCGGTTCGAGTTCGGGTTGCCTTTCGCTCAGAAAAAACGGCTCTTCGCCCTGCACCAGCCGAGCCAGGGCCGCGGCAATCTGCAGCGGTTCGGCACTCTGCTCGCGGGCGTAGTCGGTGACAAGCTTCAGGAACGGCTCCAGCGCGTCGTCCGCCAGGACAGCGTCAATACGCCGCCGGAAGCGGGCAATCCGCTGGTCGTTGATAACCGATGCGCTGGGCAATGGCATCTGCTCGATCGGCTGGCGGGTGGCCCGCTCGATAATACGCAGCATACGTTGCTCGCGGGACGAGACAAACAGGATCGCCTCGCCAGTGCGCCCTGCCCGGCCGGTGCGGCCGATTCGATGGACGTAGGATTCAGCATCGCCCGGAACGTCATAGTTCAGCACATGACTGATGCGATCAACGTCCAGTCCGCGTGCCGCGACGTCAGTCGCCACCACGATATCGACCTGTCCCCGCCTGAGTCGCTCAACGGTACGCTCGCGGAGCTTTTGCGGGATATCACCGTTAAGCGGCTCGCAGTTGTAACCGTGGCCAGCGAGTTGCTCGGCCAACTCCACGGTCGCGGACTTGGTTCGGACAAATGCCAGCACGGCATCGAACGGCTCGGATTCCAGCAACCGCAGCAGCACGTCCAGCTTAGGCATGCCACCAACCCGAAGATAGCGCTGGCGGATGGTACCCGCTGTGGTCGTAGCGGAGCTGATGCGCACTTCCGTAGGCGCCTTGAGATGCTTGCCTGCAATCCGCCGGATCGCCTCGGGCATCGTTGCGGAAAACAACGCGACCTGACGTTCGGCCGGTGTCTGGTCCAGAATCCACTCGACATCGTCGATGAACCCCATGCGCAGCATTTCGTCCGCCTCGTCGAGTACCAGCGTGGACAGGTTGCCCAGCGTCAGGGTGCCCCGACGCATATGATCCATCACCCGCCCCGGGGTGCCCACGACGACATGTGCACCGCGGCGCAGCTGACGCATTTGACCGGCATAGTCCTGCCCGCCATAGAGTGGCGCCACCACGCAGGCCGGCAAATGGCGGGCGTAGGTCTGGAACGCTTCCGCCACCTGGATCGCCAACTCACGAGTCGGCGCCAGAACCAGTGCCTGGGTCTCACGCCGCGCCAGATCCAGTCTTGACAACACCGGCAACGCGAAGGCAGCCGTCTTGCCGGTTCCGGTCTGGGCCTGACCCAGGACGTCAGCGCCCGCCAACAGGGGTGGTATGGTCCGGGTCTGAATCGGAGTAGGAACCTGGTAGCCCACGTCCTGCAGCGCCGCCAGCAAAGCAGCGTTCAGACCCAGCGATGCAAAGCTGGTCTGATTATCGGTTGGAGAATTCAAGTGCCGATTACCTGGGAGAGAGTGATGGTAAACGTTATTCGGAAGGGTAACCCCGGCCGCTCCGAAAAACTGCTCACCCAACCCAGGCAAGTAATTACAATTGCGGAGCCTGCCAATTTCACGCAGAGTGACGACACATTATATGCCGTAGTCCACGCAGCAGATGATTATAGCAACCCAGCTCGATGTACTCAATGCAATATATCGGTACCGCAAGCTCCATCAGGAGTTGCGGCACGGATCAGGCCCAACCGTTGCCACAACGCTAATCCGGATTCCAGGCACACGTACACAGCAACAATCGATCCTGTAGCAATGTGCGCGGCAAGCAGCGCCGCCCAACGATCAGCGCAATCGCACTGGCAATTACCGTGCGCAGGCCCGGAATGCACCGCGTATCAAGCCCGAGAGGGTCATACCGAAGACTGGACGTTTGGACGCATGGTTAAACCAACCCGAGTAAAATCGGTGAGGTCTACTTTATGCACTTTCTGAAGAATCTAATGGCGTCCCCAAGGGGATTCGAACCCCTGTTGCCGCCTTGAAAGGGCGGAGTCCTAGGCCTCTAGACGATGGGGACGCGGAGTAAATCACTTCAATCGAAACTTGGTGGAGCCAGGCGGGATCGAACCGCCGACCTCTTGCATGCCATGCAAGCGCTCTCCCAGCTGAGCTATGGCCCCATTCAAGGCCGGGTACTTTAGGCCACCACGCAACACCTGTCAACGGTTTTTCTAATCACCCGGGGGGACCCTTTCCAGCGCCCGTTCAACGCGCCTCAGCGACCGTTCCCGTCCCAGCAGGGCGAGCGTAACGTCAAGCCCCGGCGATCCGGCACCGCCGGTCAGGGCCAAACGCAGTGGGGGGCCGACCTTGCCGAATTTCAATCCTAGCGAAGCCGCCACCGCCTGCAGGGTTTCCTGAATCGCCGGGGGGCGCCAGTCCCGAAGTTCATCCAGAGCGTTGCGCAGCGCCACCAGGGTAGCGTGAGTGCCTGGCTTAAAATGCTTGCGCACTGCCACTTCGTCGTAGCTTTCCAGTTCCTCATACAGGAAGCGGCTGGCCGCAGCCATTTCAGCCAGCGTACGCGCCCGATCCCGGTAGGCATCGGCCACATCAGCCGGATCAGGGCCGGCGCTGGAGTCTATGCCGAGGCGCTGGTACTGTTGATCCAGCAGCCGACCTAACCGCCGGGCGTCTGCCTGTTTGATGTAGAACTGGTTGAGCCACAGCAGCTTGTCGGGATTGAACGTCGACGCCGCGCGGTTGACCTGCTCCAGCTTGAACAACTGCCGCATGTCGTCGCGGCTGAACACTTCCTGATCACCGTAAGCCCAACCCAGTCGCACCAGATAGTTGAGCAGGGCTTCCGGCAGATAGCCCTCATCGCGGTATTGGGTGACACTGACCGCGCCATGGCGTTTGGACAAGCGGGCACCGTCGGCACCTAGGATCATCGGCACATGACCATAGCTGGGCGGATCGACTCCGAGAGCCCGCAGGATGTTGATCTGCCGCGGGGTGTTGTTAATGTGGTCGTCGCCCCGAATAACCTGAGTGATCTGCATATCGAGATCATCGACCACTACGCAGAAGTTGTACGTCGGTGTCCCGTCCGGGCGCAGAATCACCAGATCATCCAGCTCACTGTTGGCAACCGTGATGCGACCGCGGATCATGTCGTCGAAGCTCACCTCACCGTCAAGCGGATTGCGGAACCTGATCACGGGCTCCACCCCTTCCCGCGGCGGCCCCTGGTAATCGCGATAACGACCGTCGTAGCGCGGCTTTTCCTTGCGTGCCAGTTGCCCGGCCCGCAGTGCCTCGAGTTCTTCGCGGGTGCAGTAACAGCGATAGGCCAGGCCGGCCGCCAGCAACTGGCTGCCACCTCGCGATAACGCGGCAGCCGTTCGGTCTGGTAGAAAGGGCCTTCATCATAGTCCAGTCCCAGCCATTCCATGGCCTCCAGAATCGCGTCGATGGATGCCTGGGTGGATCGTTCACGGTCGGTGTCTTCGATGCGCAGCACGAACCGGCCACCGCACTGGCGCGCATACAGCCAACTGAACAATGCGGTGCGTGCGCCGCCGATATGGAGATGCCCGGTCGGGCTGGGGGCAAAACGGGTTCGTATCATGGGGTGGCAATCTATAAGCGGCGGACAAAATGATATTGTAGCGGTTGCAGTACCCTTGCGTCGTCAGCCACTACGGCAAAGGATCATTAACTCCATGAGCACCTTGTTGGTCCCTGTCATCCTGTCCGGCGGTAGCGGCAGCCGGCTGTGGCCGCTATCGCGCGAGACCCGTCCCAAGCAGTTTCTGCCACTACTGGATCACTCCACCCTGCTGCAGGCAACCCTGCGGCGGGTACAAGGGCAGCCCAATATCGCCGACCCCATCGTGATCTGCAATCACGAGCACCGGTTCATGGCTGCCGAGCAGTTGCTGGCGGCTAGCGTCACACCAGAGGCGCTGATCCTGGAACCGGTCGGGCGCAATACGGCGCCCGCTGTCGCGGTTGCAGCCCTGCACGCTCAACGCCACGGCCAAGATCCCGTTCTGCTGGTGCTGCCGGCGGATCACGTCATCGCCGACACCGACGGTTTCCGCCGGGCGGTGCGGGCTGCACTGCCGCTCGCGGCAGCCAGCCGATTGATCACTTTCGGTATCCAGCCACACAGCCCGGCTACCGGCTATGGTTACATCCAGCGCGGCGATGCTCTGGAACACGGGGCCTTCGGTGTCTCCCGTTTCATCGAGAAGCCGGACCAAGCGGCAGCCGAGGCCTATCTGGCCAGCGGCGATTATCTCTGGAACAGCGGTATGTTCATGTTCCGCGCCTCGACGTTTCTCGAGGAACTGGCCCAACAGGCCCCCGCAATTCTCGACGCCTGCCGCGATGCGCTGGAAAAGGCGCAGCACGATCTTGACTTCCTGCGCCTTGATGTCGAGGCCTTCCAGCGCTGCCCGGGCGATTCCATCGACTACGCCGTGATGGAAAACACCACCGCCGCTGCGGTATTGCCACTGAATATCGGCTGGAGCGATGTCGGTTGCTGGAGTGCTCTATGGCAGGTCGGTGACCGCGATGACGCCGGCAACACCCGGCATGGCGACGTACTGATCCGCGATACTCACAACAGTTACGTCTACGCCCAACACCGGCTGGTGGCAACGGTCGGGGTGAAGGACCTGGTCATCATCGAAACCCCGGATGCGGTGCTGGTCAGTCACCGTGACCACGATCAGGCGGTCAAGAGCATCGTCAATCAGCTGCGCGACGAAGGTCGTCCGGAAATCGAGGCTCACCGCAAAGTCGACCGCCCCTGGGGGGCCTATGACTCGATCGATGCTGCCGACCGGTTTCAGGTCAAACACATCACGGTCAATCCCGGTGCGCGCCTTAGCCTCCAGATGCACCACCACCGCGCTGAACACTGGATTGTAGTACGCGGCACCGCACGCGTGACCTGTGATGACCGGGAGTTCCTGCTGCGCGAGAATGAATCCACATTCATTCCGCTGGGCAGCCGCCACCGGATCGAGAATCCAGGCAAAATCCCTCTTGAACTGATCGAGGTACAGTCTGGCAGCTACCTGGGCGAGGATGACATCGTCCGCTACGACGACGTCTATGGCCGCCAGGATGACGACTGAGATGGCAACCGCTCTCGCCTGTTTCAAGGCTTACGATATTCGTGGGCGACTGCCTGATCAGCTCAACGTCGACATCGCCTACCGCATCGGCCGGGCCTACGCGGCATGGTTGCAGCCGCGCAGGGTGGCCGTCGGCTATGACATTCGGCCCAGCAGCCAGGCGTTGACGGCTGCCCTGGCCCGCGGTCTGCAGGTTGGCGGCAGCGACGTGCTGGATATCGGGTTATGTGGCACCGAGGAGATTTATTTCACCGCCTTCGCAAACCAACTCGACGGCGGCATCATGGTGACTGCCAGCCACAACCCCGCCGATTGCAATGGCATGAAGCTGGTGCGTGAACAGGCCCGCCCTATCAGTGGCGACAGCGGTCTCGACGCAATACGCGAACTGGCCGAACAACAGCAGCTTCCCGGGGCCGGCGTAAGCGGCGGCTACCTGCGCGATACCGACAAACAGCCCTACATCGAGCATCTGCTGAGCTACGTGGAACCTGAGCACCTGCGGCCACTGACCATCGTGGTCAACCCAGGCAACGGCAGTGCCGGTCCTGTCATCGATCTACTCGAAGAACGGCTGCCGTTCCGGTTCGTCAAGGTTCACCATGAGCCCGACGGGCATTTCCCCAACGGCATTCCCAACCCGCTGCTACCAGACCGTCGCGTCGCCACCAGTGATGCTGTCAAGTGCCATAGCGCCGATTTCGGGGTGGCCTGGGACGGCGATTTCGACCGCTGTTTCTTCTTCGACGAGTGCGGCAATTTCATTGAGGGTTACTATCTGGTCGGCCTGCTGGCCCAGGCGATGCTGCAGCAGGAACCCGGCGGACCAGTGATCCACGATCCGCGGCTGACCTGGAACACGATCGAAATGGTGCATGCGGCCGGCGGCAAGCCCATCCAGTGCAAAACCGGCCACGCGTTCATAAAGGAACGAATGCGGTCAGAAGACGCTGTCTACGGTGGCGAGATGAGCGCTCATCACTACTTCCGACGTTTCGCGTACTGCGATTCCGGCATGATCCCGTGGCTGCTGGTGGCTGGCATACTCAGCGCCGGCGACCGGCCGCTGTCGACCCTGGTCACCAAGCGCATCACCCGCTTCCCGTGTAGCGGTGAAATTAACTTTACCGTGACCGATACCGATGCCGCTATCGACCGCGTGCTTACCCATTACGCCGGCGACCGGCCGCGGATCGATCGCACCGATGGCGTCAGCATGGAGTTCCCCAACTGGCGCTTCAATCTGCGCGCCTCCAACACCGAACCGTTACTGCGACTGAACGTCGAAACACGCGCAGATCGCGAACTGCTGGCACGGCACACGGACGAACTGCGATCCCTGCTGCAGGACTGAAACCAGTATAATTTCGCATTTGGCTGTCAATCAGCGGTTAGCACGATGTTTGAATCCCTGAACGAACGGCTGCGCGGCACCCTGCAGACACTGCGTGGGCAGGCCCGCCTGACCGAAGATAATATCAAGGATGCCCTGCGCGAGGTGCGCATGGCCCTGCTGGAAGCCGACGTCGCCCTGCCGGTGGTGAAGGACTTCATCGATCACGTCCGCGATCGGGCTATTGGTCGTGAGGTGATGCAAAGCCTCAACCCGGGCCAAGTGCTGATCAAGGTCGTCAACGAGGAACTGGTGCGGGTGATGGGCGAACACAACGCCGCCCTCGACCTCCGGACCACCCCGCCGGCCGTGATTCTCATGGCCGGCCTGCAGGGCTCCGGCAAGACCACCAGCAGCGCCAAGCTGGCACGCTGGCTCAAGGAACGCCAGAAGAAGTCAGTCACCGTGGTGAGCTGCGACGTCTACCGTCCGGCGGCTATCGACCAGTTGCGGACGCTGGCGGCTGAAGTCGGCGTGGATTTCTTTCCCAGCGACTCTGGCCAGCAGCCAGTGGCGATTGCTCAGGCCGCGCTCGATCACGCACGCCGCCAGCGCACCGATGTACTGATCGTCGACAGCGCCGGCCGGCTCCATGTTGATGCTGCCATGATGGCGGAAATCAAGGCGCTGCATGCTACCATAGCGCCGATCGAAACCCTGTTCGTGGTCGATAGCATGACCGGCCAGGATGCCGCCAACACGGCCCGCGCCTTCAACGACGCCCTGCCCCTCACCGGCGTCGTCCTGACCAAAACCGACGGTGATGCCCGGGGTGGCGCAGCACTGTCGATCCGTCAGATTACCGGCAAACCTATCAAATTCCTCGGTGTCGGTGAAAAGACTGCGGCACTGGAACCGTTCTACCCTGACCGGCTGGCTTCGCGCATCCTCGGCATGGGCGATGTGGTCAGCCTGGTCGAGGACATCGAGCGCAAGGTTGACCGGAACAAAGCTGAGAAACTGGCCCGCAAGGTCCAGAAGGGCAAGCGCTTCGATCTGGCGGACTTCCGCGAACAGATGGAGCAGATGCTGAATATGGGCGGTATGCAGGAACTGCTGGACAAGCTGCCTGGAATGGGTGAGCTACCGGCTGAGGTCAAGGCCCAGGCCGACGACCGCCAGGTCCGCAGGGTAATCGCCATTATCAATTCCATGACACCTCAGGAGCGGCGCTTTCCCGACACCATCAACGGCTCGCGCAAGCGCCGCATTGCGGGCGGTTCGGGCACTCAGATCCAGGATATCAACCGCCTGCTCAAACAGTTCAAGCAGTCGCAGAAGATGATGAAAAAGATGAAAGGGGGCGGCATGGCCAAGATGATGCAGGGCCTTAAGGGGCGGTTCCCAGGCGGTTTTCCAAGCGGCCAGCCACCGCGGCGCTGAAAATCTTCACATCATGGAAAAAACGCGTAAAATGCGCGGTTTGTTCAACGATGTCCTGACCGGGGTCGGCAGGATCACATCTCTCAGTCAAGGGGAACTTTAGCGTATGGTTACGATACGCCTCGCCCGTGGTGGTGCCAAGAAGCAGCCGTTCTACCATGTGGTGGTAACCGACAGCCGCAGTCGGCGCGACGGTCGTTACATCGAAAGACTCGGTTATTTCAATCCGGTCGCCCGCGGCAATGCCCAGCGCCTCACATTGAATCAGGAACGCCTGCAGTACTGGCTGGGCCATGGCGCCCTGCCGTCGGAGCGGGTAGGTCATCTGATCAAGGAAGGCCAGAAGCAGGCTGCCAGCGAGACCGCTGCATCCTGAGCAGGCCATGCAATGACCGGCGACTGGGTTATCATGGGACGGATCGCCGGCGTTTTTGGGGTGCGAGGCTGGGTTAAGCTGCTGTCCTTCACTGACCCGCGCAGCGGCCTTCTCGACTACAATCCGCTGTATGTGGCGACTGGTGACAGCTGGCAGCCGTTAACAGTCGATCAGGGGCAACCGCACGGCAAGGGACTGCTGGCCAAGTTCGCCGACGTCGACGACCGCGAAGCCGCCGCCGCATTGGTGGGTCGTGAAGTGGCGGTGCGACGCGGACAGCTGCCGCCGACGGCACCCGATGAATACTACTGGACCGATCTGGAAGGATTGCGGGTCGTAACTCAGGAAGGTGTCGATCTGGGCCAGGTTGACCGGCTGCTCGCGACAGGGGCAAACGACGTCCTGGTGGTTACCGGCGAGCGCGAACGGTTGATCCCATTCATCCGCGAACAGGTGGTCAAGCACATCGATCTCGATCAGGGTGTGCTGCAGGTCGACTGGGATCCCGAATTCTGAGACCCTCCAATGCGGATCGACGTTGTCACCCTGTTTCCGGACATGTTCCGGGCCCTGACCGATCACGGTATTACCGGTCGCGCCTGCCGCTCGGGCACTCTGCGGTTGGTGACCTGGAACCCGCGCGAGCAAACCCGCGACCGCCACCGCACCGTCGACGACCGGCCTTACGGCGGTGGCCCGGGTATGGTGATGAAGGTGCAACCGCTGCGCGACACCGTAAACCTCGTCCGACAGGCATCCGGTGACCAGGGTCGTGTGATCTACCTGAGTCCGCAGGGGCGGACACTGGACCAGGCGGGTGTCCGAAAACTGGCCACAGAGGCGCATCTGGTATTGCTCGCGGGCCGTTATGAAGGCATCGACGAGCGACTGATCGAGACTGAGGTTGACGAGGAATGGTCGATTGGGGATTTCGTGCTGAGCGGCGGTGAACTGCCGGCCATGGTCCTGATCGACGCGGTGACCCGCTTGCTACCCGGAGTATTGCACGATCCGGAATCGGCCGAGCAGGATTCGTTCACCGACGGTCTGCTGGATCACCCGCATTACACGCGGCCCGAGCAGATCGACGGTCGCGCGGTTCCGGCAGTGCTGTTGAGCGGCGACCACGCCGCCATCCGGCGCTGGCGACTGCGACAGGCATTGGGGCGCACCTGGTTACGGCGCCCGGATCTGTTACAGCGACGGCTATTGGATCGGGAGCAGCAGGCCCTGTTGGACGATTTTATCCGTATCACCGGCCGCGCAGATGGCAGCGCCGGGTGTTGAGCGACATTCTGTTTTGACATTTTGAGGAGCATGACGGTGAGTAACATTATCAGCCAGCTGGAAAGCGAGCAGCTGAAACAGGACGTCCCGGCCTTCGGCCCCGGGGATACAGTGATCGTGCAGGTCCGGGTCACGGAGGGCAACCGCGAGCGTCTGCAGGCCTTCGAAGGTGTGGTGATCGGCAAGCGTAATCGCGGTCTCAATTCGGCTTTTACGGTACGCAAGGTATCGCATGGCGAGGGCGTCGAACGGGTGTTTCAGACGCACAGCCCGGCGATTGCCGGGATCTCCGTCAAACGCCGCGGGGACGTGCGTCGTGCCAAGCTGTATTATCTGCGCGGCCTGGAAGGTCGAGCCGCCCGCATCAAAGAAAAACTGCCCACAGCGCGGAAGCGTGGAAGTTAAATTTAAGGCCGATTCAACGTGACGGTGAGCGCCCTCGCCGAGGTCGAGCAGCTGCTGGAGCCGGTTACCGCACTGGCATTGCAGGCTGGCGAGCGCATCATGGCGATTTATCGCCAGCAAACCGTCGAGGTCACCGAAAAAGCCGATCGCAGCCCGCTGACGGCAGCCGATGTCGCCGCCCACAACATCATCGTGGACGGCCTGCGGCGGCTGACTCCGACATTGCCGGTGCTGTCCGAGGAAGCGGCGGCCGGTGAGACTGCCGGGCATGCCGCATGGTCGCGCTTCTGGCTGGTCGATCCGCTCGACGGCACCCGCGAATTCCTCAGTCGCAACGGCGAGTTCACCGTCAACATCGCGCTGGTCGACGGCCACTTTCCGGTGCTGGGAGTGGTTCACGTACCGGCCCGGGACACCTGCTACTTTGCGGCGGCCGGGTACGGTGCGTTCCGCCGCCGTGGCAATGGCCCGGCTGAGCCGTTGCACCTCACCCTTCCCGCCGCAACGCCGCCGCGGATAGTTGGCAGCCGATCTCACGGCGGCGCCCTGCTCACGGCCTATGCCGAACGCCTGGGCGAACACGTGCTGATACCCGTCGGCAGCGCCCTGAAATTCTGCCTGGTGGCTGAAGGCAGTGCCGACGTCTACCCGCGGCTGGGACCGACGTCCTGGTGGGACACCGGTGCCGCCCAGTGTGTCACCGAGTGCGCCGGCGCCCATGTGGTCGATCTGAACGGGCGCCGGCTGGGCTATAACCACGGCAGCGATGTGCTCAACCCCTTCTTCGTCGTCTACGCTGATCCGGACCGCGACTGGCTGGCCGCCGTACCGCCGGACGCTTGAAATCCGTTGCTGTCGTTCCCATTCTCCGGTGCATCATCCAACAGCACCTGAGCAAGGAGACCTTTGCCTCATGACCGTCGATGCACAGAAAGAAACGCTGGGGTTCCAGGCCGAAGTGAAACAGCTGCTGAAGCTGATGATTCACTCGCTGTACTCCAACAAGGAGATCTTCCTGCGTGAACTGATCTCCAACGCCTCCGACGCCGGCGACAAGCTGCGATTCGAATCCCTGACCGATAGTGCGCTGTTCGAAGACGACCCGGACCTGCAGATTCGGGTTAGCTACGACAAGAGCGCCCGCACCATAACGGTCAGCGACAACGGCATTGGCATGAACCGCCAGGAAGTCATCGACCATATCGGCACCATCGCTCACTCGGGCACCCGCCAGTTTCTGGAACGGTTGACCGGCGATCAGGCCAAGGACGCGCAGCTTATCGGCCAGTTCGGGGTCGGCTTCTACTCCAGTTTCATCGTCGCCGACCGTGTCACCCTTACGACCCGCCGGGCGGGCCTGGCCGCCGAACACGGGGTGCTCTGGGAATCTACCGGTGACGGCCAGTACAGCATCGAAAACCTGGAACACACAGCCCGCGGCACCCAGGTGACACTGCATCTGCGCGACGGCGAGGACGATCTGCTGGACGAATGGCGACTGCGCTCGATCATCACCCAGTACTCCGATCACATCGGCCTGCCGGTGCTGCTGGAAACCGAAAAGCCAGCCGCCGACAAGGATGCCGAGCCAACCCATGAATGGACCCAGGTCAACCGTGCAGCGGCGCTATGGACCCGGGCCAAAAAGGACATCAGCGACGAGGAATACCAGGAGTTCTATAAACACGTCGCGCACGACTTCGAACCGCCGCTGACCTGGACCCACAACCGGGTCGAAGGCAAGCTGGAGTACACCTCGCTACTGTACATCCCGCAACGGGCACCGTTCGATCTGTGGGACCCTAACCGCCGCTATGGCGTCAAGCTCTACGTGCAGCGGGTCTTCATCATGGATGATGCCGAACAACTGATGCCGCGCTATCTGCGTTTCGTCCGCGGTGTGATCGACTCCAACGACCTGCCGCTCAATATTTCCCGCGAGATTCTGCAGAACAACAAAGTCATTGATGGCATCCGGGCCGGTTCAGTCAAGAAAGTGCTCGGGCTGCTGGAGGATCTGGCGACTAATCAACCCGAACAGTATGCTCGCTTCTGGCACGAGTTCGGTGCCGTGTTGAAAGAGGGTCCCGCCGAGGATTCCAGCAACCGCGAGCAGATCGCCGGGCTGCTGCGCTTCACCTCGACACGCAGCGAGAGCGACGCGGCCGATGTCAGCCTGCACGATTACCTCAGCCGGATAAAAGAAGGCCAGGACAGCATTTACTATATTACCGGCGACAGCCCCGCAGCAGTCAAAAACAGTCCTCATCTGGAAATTTTCCGCAAGAACGGCATAGAGGTCCTGCTGCTGACCGACCGGGTAGACGAATGGCTGGTCGCCCACCTCACCGAATTCGAGAGCAAACCGCTGGTCTCAGTGGCGAAAGGTGCGCTGGATCTGGATAAACTCGGTGCCAGCGAGGATAAGAAAGAGCAAGAGCAACTAGCGGGCGAATACAAAGACTTGCTGGAGCAGGTCAAACAGGCCCTCGACGGCCAGGTGCAGGATGTCCGTGTATCCAGCCGACTGACCGACTCCCCGGCTTGTCTGGTCGCTGACGAGCACGCTATGGGCGGCCATCTGGAGCGGCTTTTGCGCGAGGCTGGCCAGCCGGTGCCCAGCAGCAAACCCTTTTTGGAACTCAACCCGCAGCACACGCTAATCCGCCAGCTCAAGGCCATGGATGACAGCGCGCGTTTCCGCGACTGGGCCCGGTTGCTGTTCGACCAGGCACTGCTGGCCGAAGGCGGCCAACTCGAGGATCCAGCGGGCTTCGTCAAACGGCTCAACGACATGCTACTGCAACTCAGCCTGACTCAGCGTTGAACAAGGCCTGCAACGACCGCCCGACCCTGCTATCCTTGGGCAAGGTCCATGTGCGTCAAGGAGAAACGCCATGAAACTTGCCGAATTGCTGGCTACCAAGGGCAACCAGGCCGTTACCGTAGCGGCCTCGGCCAGCGTGGCCGAGGCCGTGCACATCATGTATGGGCACCACGTCGGCTCAGTGATCATTGCCGGTGACAGTGGCCTGCCCCGCGGCATTTTCACCGAACGTGATGTCATGCGGTTATGTGCTGAGGGCAAGGCTGGCCATCTGGGGGAGCTACAGGTGGCCGACTGTATGACCACCGATGTAGTGATTGCAGGCCCGGATGACACCCTCGAGGCCATGATGGAACTGATGACGCAACGCCGCTTCCGGCATGTGCCAGTGGTACAGGACAACCGGCTGGCGGGCGTGGTCTCGATCGGCGATCTGGTCAAGGCCCGACTGCAGGAGACGGCTGCGGAGGCCCAACTGCTGCGCGACTACATTCAGGCCTGAGCTTGAATCCCCGTTTCTGGCAGCACAAGTCGCTCCGGGAGGTGAGTCCGGCAGAGTGGGAAGCTCTCTGCGACGGCTGCGGCAAGTGCTGCCTGCACAAACTTGAAGACACCGACACTGGTGATCTGTACTACACCAACGTGGCCTGCCAGCTGCTCGACCCGGACAGTTGCCGCTGCGGTGACTACGCGCACCGCCATCAACGCGTGCCCGACTGCGTGCAACTGACGCCGGACAATGTCGGCGACTGCCGCTGGTTACCCGCAACCTGCGGCTACCGGGTGGTAGCGGAAGGACAGGAACTACCGCCGTGGCACCCCCTCATCAGCGGTGACCCGGCCTCGGTCCACGGCGCAGGGATCTCCGCTCAGGGGCGGGTGGTGTCTGAGCAAGCTGTCGAGGATCTGGAGGAACATGTCCTCGAGTACCCGCTATGACGCCAACGCCACTTGAACAGGGAACCGAGAGTGGTTAGAGTTCCGACACTCGGCGGGGGTTTATACAATCGGCACAGCGAGCTCCCATCGACACGATGAAACCCCGTACGGTCAACTCCGCGCGCTCCTCGGCTATGCCCTTTGAACTGAAAGGTAGTCTGTTCACGCTAACGGTCCTGCACTTGTGGCGGACTGATCTCGACGCCATAGAACGCCACTTGCGGACCAAGATCGAGCAAGCCCCCGGTTTTTTTCATAATGTCCCGGTCGTGCTCGATTTGGCCGAGGTCGAGGGACTCCCGGACTTCAGTGCCCTGAGCGGCCTGCTGCGGCGCCATAGTCTGCTGCCGGTCGGGGTCCGCAACGCCTCGATTGCCTTACAGGATGCGGCTGTTCAGGCGGGTCTGGCGATTCTGCGGGCTGACCGTTCGGATGCTTCACGGCCCGCCGCCTCAGCCGAACCGACGCCAGCGCCAACCGCCGCGCATAGCCGGCTACATCTGCAACCGGTTCGCTCAGGCCAACAGATATACGCGCCTAACGGTGATCTGATCGTCGTCGGCACTGTCAGCGTGGGGGCCGAGGTGCTGGCCGACGGCAATGTCCATGTCTACGGCCCGTTGCGCGGGCGCGCACTGGCTGGTGTGCGGGGCGACACCGAGGCCCGGATCTTCTGTCAGAGTCTCGAAGCTCAGCTGGTTTCGGTGGCGGGCACGTACCGTATCCTGGATGAGCCATCTGACGTGGAAAAAAATCAGGCTGTCCAGATATTCCTTGAGGACGAACGCCTAGTCATCGAGCCGTTGGCTCGCTAACCCCCCGCTGGGGGAACGGGAGGTTTTTAACTTGGCACGCGTGATTGTTGTCACCTCGGGCAAGGGGGGCGTAGGTAAAACGACCACCAGCGCCAGTTTCGCCGCCGGTCTGGCCAGACGCGGCCACAAGACCGCTGTCATCGATTTCGACGTCGGTCTGCGCAATCTCGACCTGGTCATGGGCTGCGAGCGCCGTGTCGTCTACGATTTTGTCAACGTCATCAATGGTGAGGCCAATCTCAACCAGGCGCTCATCAAGGATAAACGAGTCAACGAGCTGCATATCCTGCCGGCGTCGCAGACTCGCGACAAAGAGGCGCTGACACTGGAAGGCGTACAAAAGGTCATGGATGAGCTCAAGCAGAGCTTCGATTATATCGTCTGCGACTCGCCGGCCGGAATCGAGCATGGCGCCCACGTCGCCATGTACTTCGCCGACGATGCACTGATCGTGACCAATCCCGAAGTGTCCTCGGTGCGTGATTCCGACCGCATTCTCGGCTTGATCTCCAGTCGCTCACGGCGGTCGGTGGAGAACGACGAGCCGGTCAAAGAGCATCTGGTCGTGGCCCGCTATTCACCCGACCGGGTGGAACGTGGCGACATGCTGAGCATCGACGACGTACTGGAGATCCTGGGGATTCCGCTGCTGGGTGTCGTCCCGGAATCCCAGCGGGTTTTGTTGGCGTCCAATGGGGGCACACCAGTGGTACTGGATGAACAGAGCGATGCCGGTCAGGCCTATTCCGACTTGGTTGCCCGCTACCTTGGCGAGGACCGGCCGCATCGTTTCATAGAGCCGGAGAAGAAAGGGCTCTTCCGCCGCTTATTCAGGAGCTGACTATGCGTTTCCTGGAACTGTTTCGCTCGCAGAAACCCACCTCGGCGAACACTGCCAAGGAGCGGCTGCAGATTATCGTCGCCCGCGAGGGCCGCAATTCGGGACTGAGCGCCGACTACCTGCAGCGCATGCAGCAGGAACTGCTAGCAGTGGTCCGCAAATACGTCGCCATCGACCAGGAGCAGGTGAAGATCAACCTGGACCGTGAGGGCAATTACGAGGTGCTGGAACTGAATATTACCCTGCCGGACAGCGACGAACTACCCCGAAACGCCTGATAATGCCCTATGCATGAGGCAGATTCGGGTGGAGTCAAAGTCCGGCTGGACAAATGGCTGTGGGCGGCCCGCTTTTTCAAGACCCGGTCACTGGCCAGTTCGGCGATAACGGGCGGCAAGGTCCACCTCAACGATCAGCGCACCAAACCGGCCCACCCGGTCCGTCCGGACGACCGGCTTGAGATCCGGCGCGGCAGCGAGTGTCTCACAGTGATCGTGCAAGCGTTGAGCGATCGCCGCGGCCCTGCCAGCGAGGCGGCCAAGCTGTATCAAGAGACAGCCGGGAGCATTGCCACGCGCGAGGCCCAGTCGACCAAACGACGACTGGCGGCGCTAGCAGCCCCTCAACCGCCCGCCCGGCCGGACAAAAAGGCCCGCCGCCAGATTATTCGCTTTACCCGGCGCCAGGATTAAGGCAGCAACGCCAGCGCGCCGAGGCCGCAGTTTTCAGGCAGACCGAACATCAGATTCATGTTTTGCACAGCCTGCCCGGCAGCACCTTTGACCAGATTATCCTCGACCACCAGCACCACCACCGTGTCCCCACCCTGGGGCCGGTGCACAGCCAGCCGACAGTGGTTCGAACCCCGGACACTGCGGGTTTCGGGATGGCTGCCAGGCGCCAGCACATCGACGAAGGGTTCATCCCCATAGCGGCTCTCGAACAGCCGCTGCAGGTCCACGCCGGGATCGGTCAGATGAGCGTACAAAGTTGCATGAATACCACGCAACATCGGCACCAGATGCGGTACAAAGGTCAAACTGACGGTGTGACCGGTAGCGGCTTGCAGGCTTGCGGTAATCTCCGGTAAATGACGGTGACCTGCCACGTTATAGGCCCGGAAGTTGTCGCCCGCCTCGGCCAGCAGTAATCCGAGTTCGGCCTTTCTGCCAGCACCACTGGCGCCGGACTTGCAGTCGGCGATCACTCGCCTGGGATCGATCACGCCGGCAGCGACCAGCGGCAGCAGGCCGATCTGCACCGCCGTGGCATAGCAGCCGGGATTGGCCACCAGCCGGGCCTGCCGGATCGTCGCGCGGTTGTATTCAGGCAGACCGTATACAGCATCCGCCAGCAGTTCCGGGCAGGCATGCTCAAGCTTGTACCAGCGCGACCATTCCCCGGCGTCCTGCAGGCGAAAGTCGGCGGATAAATCGATCACCCGCACCCCCGCTGCCAGCAAGGTCGGAACCTGGTGCATGGCGGTACCATTGGGCGTGGCGAAAAACACCACGTCGCAGGCGTCCAGTGGGGCCTGTTCAGGCATAGTGAACCGTGGCATCGGGCACCCGCGCAGGTTGGAAAACAGCTCTGACGGCTCCTTTCCCGCATGGCTTCGTGAGGTCACCGCATGCAGTTCCACCTTCGGGTGGCCCGCCAGCAAACGCAACAGTTCCACACCGCTGTAGCCGCTGGCACCAACGATACCTGTCTTAATCATAGGCCCGTTCCAGTTTCAATATCGTCACCAAAATGCCATAATAAATAACTTGCTAGCTTGCGCCAAGGACGCCTAGCGAGCGCCTTATCCGGCAACTTTGCCCGACCGTCCGTGACCGCGCCAATGCACGCCGTTTCCGGATCGTCGCGGATCGGCTTTTCCTGCTCCAGCAACTGCCACTCGGCCTTTCGCGGCGTCGCCGGCGGTTTGCTCGCACGTTTTGGCGCAGGCTGATCCAGCGCTTCGCATTCATTTGATAGCGTCGAAGGAACAAAATTACAGTGGCATCTCACCCTTTCCGCCGCTCGCGACAGTATCTGCTATCACCCTATAAATGGCGGGTACGGCTGAGCTTCTGGCTTGGAGCCATTCTGGTCGGCTTGGTCTCCGCCTTGTTCGCCGAAGCGGCCGACTATGCCATCGCCCTGTTTCACTACATCCCCCGGACTTCTCCTTACCTGCCACTGATCGTCACCCCACTCGGCCTGATGCTGGTCGCCTGGCTGACCCAGCGCTATTTCCAGGGCAGTGAGGGTAGCGGGATCCCACAAGCCATAGCAGTGCTTGAAGTAGGCCGGGTTCCGGCGCTGGAACGCGCCATGGAACGGCTGATGACGCTGCGTATCGCATTCGGTAAGATCGCGATGACACTGATGGCCCTGCTGGTGGGTGCCTCGGTCGGGCGCGAAGGACCCACCGTACACGTCGGCGCCGCCTTGATGCAGTCCCTAGGCAAAAAGGCCGGCCTGCCGGTCGGCCGCCACCTGCGTCGCGGACTCATCCTGGCAGGCAGCGCCGCCGGCCTGTCAGCGGCTTTTAACACACCGCTAGCCGGCATCGTCTTCGCGATCGAGGAGATGAGCCGGTCGTTTGATCGCCGGATCAACGAATTCGTGCTGACGGCCGTGATTTTCAGCGGCGCCACTGCTATAGCACTGCTCGGCAACTATACCTATTTCGGTCGTACCACCGTGCAGCTGGATAACCTGAGCGACGCCTGGTTGATCATTCCGCTGTGCGCCGTGATCGGCGGCTTCTTCGGCGGGTTGTTCAGCGCCCTGCTGATCAAGGCCATGACCTGGGTGGCACCACGGATCCGGTCGCGCCCGGTCCTGGTGGCTGGTGCCTGCGGTCTGGCACTCGCTGTGATAGGGATCGCAGCTGGTGGCACGACTTACGGTACCGGCTACGATGCTGCCCGCCATGCGATCCACGCCGGGACATCGGATGTATTCTTCCCGGTCCTGAAGTTTTTCGCCACCATTGTCTCCTACATGAGCGGCATTCCAGGCGGGATCTTCGCACCGTCACTGTCGATTGGCGCCGGCATCGGCATTCAGATCAGCCACTTCACTCATGCCCTGCCGGCGGAAGCCATTATTCTACTGACTATGGGGGCGTACTTCGCAGGTGTTGTCCAGACACCCATCACTGCCCTGGTTATCGTCATGGAGATGACCCGCGGGCAGGATCTCGCGATCCCGATGATGGCGGCGACGTTCATCGCCACTGGAATATCACGCCTGATCTGCCCAACACCGGTTTATACCGAGCTGGCCAAAACTTTTCTGCGCGACACGGCAGCCCGCGCCGAAGCCGACGACGCCAGCGGCCAGACCAAGATACCGGTCCACATCGGCCATTGACGGAACCGCTGGTGCCGGCCGATAGTCTCCTTCAGCGAAGCGGACTTGATCGAGACTGATGAAGCGACTCTCCGGCGGTCAATGGTGAAGCGACGGCAGCTCCTGCTGCTGGCTGCCGCAGCCGGCGCCAGCGTCAGTGCGTGGTGGTGGCCGCAACCGCTGCCGCGGGCACCACACCTCACACTCACCACGGTCACCGGCAGCCGGGTCCGGATCGGCGGGCAGCAAACCCAGCCGCAACTGATTCAGTTCTGGGCCACTACCTGCGCACCTTGTCTGCGTGAACTGCCGGCGCTGATCCGGTTCTATCACCGACTGCATCCGGCAGGATTGAAGCTTATCGCGATTGCCATGGCGTACGACCAGCCCAATCGGGTGAAGGCTTTTGCCCGGCAGATGCCACTGCCGTATCCAGTCGTGCTGGATGCCAACAAGACAGCCGCCAGGGCCTTCGGCGACGTGCAGTTCACACCGACGACTTTCTTAATCAATCGCGACGGTCGCATCGTTCAGCGCTATCTCGGCCACCTGGACTTCCCCGCTCTGCGCCAAACCGTACGGGAGTTACTGTAAATCATGTGGCTCAAGGCCTTCCATATCATTTTTATGGTGACCTGGTTCGCCGGTCTGTTCTATCTGCCACGGCTGTTCGTCTATCACGCCATGAGCGAAGACCGGACCAGCATCGAGCGGTTCAAGGTGATGGAGCGCAAGCTGTACTACGGCATCATGACTCCGGGCATGATTCTGACGCTGGTGTTCGGCATCTGGATGCTGGTCGACTACGCTTGGGCGCTTTACGGACGCATGGGCTGGCTGCACGTCAAGCTGGTACTGGTGGCGCTGCTGGTCGGCTACCACTTGTGGTGCGGCAAACTCCTGCAGGACTTCAAGCACGACCGCAACCGCCACAGCCATGTCTGGTATCGCTGGTTCAACGAAGTGCCGGTGCTGTTTCTGGTGGCCATCGTGGTACTGGCGACCGTAAAGCCCTTCTGAACTTGCTCAGCCAGTCTTCAGCGTAGCCAGTACCGTCTCATGCAAGAGACCATTGCTGGCCAGCCAGTGTCGGCTGTCAAGACCGATGGGATGACCATAGAGATCGCTGACCCGGCCGCCAGCCTCTTCTATGATCACGCTGAGCGCGGCCACGTCGAGGATGTTGACATCGGCATCGAGTACTACGTCCACCCGGCCACCGGCGAGCAAGTGAGCATGGTAGAAATCGCCGTATCCGCGGGTACGGTCGCTGGCCAACACCAGGCGCCCGAAGCCAGCGGCGTTGTCACGCAGCAGCGGCTTGAGGTTACCGAATGACAGACTGGCTTCGGCCAATCTTGTGATCCGGCTTACACGCAGCGGCTGATCGTTAAGCCAGGCACCGCGGCCGCGTTGGGCCCAGGCCAACTCATTGAACAGCGGGGCATTTGAGACGCCCAGGACCAGCTCCCCGTGGCGCAACAATGCAATCTGGGTCGAGAAAAACGGTACCTGCCGCACGAAGCTGCGAGTGCCATCGATCGGATCGATCAACCAGAGATGGTCACTGGTGCTGTGCTCACGCCCGGTTTCCTCACCGTAAAAGCCATGGCCGGGGAAGGCCGCAGCCAGCACCCGTTTAATCGCCTGTTCGGCTTCCACATCCGCCACCGTGACCGGTGATCGATCCGCTTTCAACCGCACTGCCGGCGTGTGCTGATAGTAATGCCGGACAATCGCGTCGGCGGCACGCGCGGCCTCCAGGGCAACGCTCAGGTAACGGCCTTCGCACACAACAGCAACTCCGTGTCAGGTTCCTTGAAACTCGGGGCCGGAGGCCCTATCTAATCTAAATGCGTATCAGTGATATCCGGTCGCTTGACGGCGACCGGTTACCCGCATAGTCTGAATCCAATAGCATGTCTGCGCAGGCAGGAGACCGTAATTATGACCGCTGAAGTGGCTGAATTCAGCCCGCTTGTTTTCACCGAGGCAGCAGCCCGTAAGGTCAAAGACCTGATCGACGAGGAAGGCAACCCTGCGCTCAAGCTGCGCTTGTATATCACGGGCGGCGGCTGCTCCGGCTTCCAGTACGGTTTCACGTTCGATGAAGCCGTTAACGATGACGATACCGCCGTTGAAAACTGCGGCGTGACGCTGCTGGTGGACCCGCTCAGCGTACAATACCTGACCGGCGCCGAGGTCGACTATACCGAGGATTTGCAGGGCGCACAGTTTGTGATCCGCAATCCCAACGCCGCAACGACCTGCGGCTGCGGATCATCGTTCGCTGTCTGAGTGGCCGCAACCCGCCAGGGCCGCTTGCGGCGGGCCGGTATCCCGGCCCGCCGCAAGCGGGTCACGACGGCACGACCAGAATAGCTTCCATTTCGACCAGCGCACCTTTGGGCAAGGCGGCTACACCGATGGCTGCCCGCGCCGGATACGGCGACTGGAAATATTCGGCCATAATCTCGTTGACACGCGCGAAGTGACTGAGGTCGGTCAGAAAAATGGTCAGTTTGGCGATGTCGGCCAGGCTGCCACCCGCTGCCGCTGCTACCGCCTTGAGGTTGTCGAACACCCGGCGTATCTGTGCCTCGATACCGTCCGCAAGCGTCATGGTTTGCGGGTCAAGCGGAATCTGGCCGGACAGAAATACCAGATTGCCCACTTTCACTGCTTGCGAATAGGTGCCGATAGCGGCCGGAGCCTGATCGGTCTGCACGATATCAAATCCCATTGAGCCCTCGTCGAATTCAGTCGGTAACACAAACACGGTGGAAACAAGGCGTTCAGGCGCGTCGAAAGATCCGCAGCACACCCGGCACATGGCGCAGCCGGCGAATAACCCGTGCCAGATGCGCACGATTGCGGATCTTGACGATCAGGTCGACAGTGGTCGATGCCCCGTCACGCTCCGAGGTATTAATCGTCTCGATGTTGGCGCCGGCCTCCGAAATGCTGACGGCCACGGTAGCGAGCACACCGCGGCGATTGTTCATGTATAAGCGCAGGCTGGCACTGAACTCGCTGCTCATATCCCGGGCCCACTCGACCTCCAGCCATTTGTCTGGCGCACGGTCGTAATCCGCTACATTGCGGCAGGTATCGCGATGGATGACGATACCGCGGCCGGCGCTTAGGTGACCAATGATGTGATCGCCGGGAATTGGCCGGCAGCATTTACCAAAGCTGACCACCATCCCCTCGGTACCCTTGATCAGCAGCGGTTCGCCGTAGCCCTCGCCGACGCCATTACTGATGCGCGGCTCCTCATCGCCGGACCCCGCCTGCAGATGCCGGGCGATGATCGGTGCCAACCGCTTGCCAAGCCCGATATCGGCCAGAATCTCATCGAAGCTGACGACCTTGAATTGCGCCACAAGCGCCGCGATGCGGTCATCGGAGACATCGCGAAGCCGCCCGGGCAGTACCTTCTCGAGCAGACGGCGCCCCAGGATAACCGCCTCTTCCTGCTGCAAATGCCCCAGATAATGCCGGATGCTGGCTCGCGCCTTCGCCGTGACCACGAAACCCAGCCACGCCGGATCGGGCCGCGCCGCTGGTGAGATAATAACCTCCACGGTCTGGCCAGAGCCGAGCCGGGTGCGTAAGGGCACGAAGCGGTGGTTGACCTTCACACCGACGCAGGTGTTGCCGACGTCCGAGTGGATCGCGTAGGCGAAATCGACGGCGGTGGCACCGCGCGGCAGCTCGATAATCTCGCCGGTCGGCGTAAAGACGTAGATCTCGTTCGGAAACAGGTCAACCTTGACGCTTTCCAGAAATTCCACCGGATTGCCTGCCCGCCGCTGAATGTCGAGCAATTTCTGCAGCCACTCGCGGGCCCGGTCCTGGGCCGACCCCATACGCTCACCGCTATATTGGTAAAACCAATGTGCCGCAATACCGGTCTGCGCCAGCACATGCATGTCGTAGGTCCGAACCCTGGCTTCAACGATAACGCCTTGCGGCCCGAACAGCGCGGTGTGCAATGACTGGTAGCCATTGGCTTTGGGGATCGCGATATAGTCCTTGAACCGCCCCATGACAGGCTTGTACAAGCCATGCAGATATCCCAGCACCCGGTAGCAGGTGTCGACCTGGGGAACAATGATGCGCACCGTGTAACTGTGGTCGGTTTCCCGGAATTGCAGCCGCCGCCCGCGCATGCTCTGGTAGATGTCCCATAGCGGCTTGTCGCGGCCACTGACCCGAGCCTCGATACCGGCCTCGAGGAGACGCTCACGGATCCTGGTCTCGAGCTGGCTGATCTGCTCGCGGCGTGCACTGCTGCGGCGTTGCTGGGCCGCGGCCAGAACCCGGTAGCGCATCGGATAAAGATGCCGGAAACCGAGGTTCTCCAGCTCTCTGCGCAAATGGTTCATCCCCAAACGACCGGCAATAGGAGCATAGATATCAAGGGTTTCATGTGCGATGCGGCGGCGTTTAGGCGCGACCATTGCGTCCAGGGTACGCATATTGTGAAGCCGGTCGGCCAGCTTGATCATGATCACCCGGATATCGCGGGCCATGGCCAGAAACATCTTGCGGAAGTTCTCCGCCTGGGCCTCGGCTTTCGATGAAAAGGTGATCTGGGTCAGTTTGCTGACCCCATCGACCAGTTCGGCCACCTCGGCACCAAACTGGTCGCTCAGCTGCTCTTTGCTGTATGCGGTGTCTTCAATGACATCGTGGAGTACCGCCGCCATCAAAGTTTGATGGTCAAAGCGAACCTCGTGCAGAATCTCTACAACCGCCAGCGGATGGAATATATACGGCTCGCCACTCTTACGGTATACACCGGAGTGCGCCTCGGCGGCAAAATAACAAGCCCTGCGGACGGCTTCGATCTGCTCGGGGGCGAGATAACCGGCGAGCGGCGCGCAAACCTCATCGATGCGTTCGGTAATCGCGGCCATCCAGTCGCGCTGTAGCGCTACGCTCGCCCCGGGCATGGGAGTCGCCCTATTCGCTCATTTCGCGCGCGACGTCCTCCGTCGAGATCAAGTCGGGACCCGGCAGATTGGCGCGTTGCTGCTGCAGCGCATCCAGATCGAGTTTGTGACCCGCGATCTCTCGCAACGCCACCACCGTGGGTTTATCGTTCTCCCACGGCACCTGCGGTTCATAACCGTTGGCCAGTTGTCGCGCGCGCTTGGACGCAACCAGCACCAGCTTGAAACGGTTATCAAGCTCTTCCAGACAGTCTTCTACGGTAACTCGTGCCATAATACTGTTAAAACTCTTAAGTTAAAGAAAAAAGGTTAATGCATACCGCCATTTATGACAACAAAGCCTGCAGCAGATCCGCGTACCGTTCGAGCTGACGGGGCCGGCGCTGACGCTCGGCAAGAAATATTGCCCGGAACGCCTCGAAACTGGCCGCGAAATCGTCGTTCACCACCAGAAAATCAAAATCCGTGTAATGTTGCATCTCTTTGACCGCATCGCGCATGCGGCGTTCGATGACCGCCGGTTCATCCTGGCCACGCTGCTCCAACCGCCGTCGCAACACATCCAGAGATGGCGGCAGAATGAAGATACTGCGACAATCCGGGAACCGTTCACGCACCTGCCGTGCTCCCTGCCAGTCAATTTCCAGTACTACATCACTGCCCGCCGCGAGTTGCGCGCCGACCGCCTCGGCACTGGTGCCGTAGCAATGATCGAATACCCGGGCATGCTCCAGAAACGCCCCCCGGTTTACCAGGCGCCTGAACTCTTCAGGGCTGACGAAGAAGTAGTCGCATCCATCCTGTTCGCCGGGTCTTGGGGCCCGGGTAGTATGCGAAACCGACACGGTGATATCCGGTGTATTGACCAGCAGACGCCGCACCAGGCTGGTTTTGCCGGCGCCGGATGGTGCCGCCACGATATAGAGGGTTCCCGTCCCGCCCATCACTCGACGTTCTGTACCTGCTCGCGCATCTGCTCAATCAGCACTTTCAATTCGACACCAGCCCGGGTAGTGTCGGCATCAGACGATTTCGACGACAAGGTATTGGCTTCACGATTGAGTTCCTGCATCAGGAAATCCAGTCGGCGCCCAATCGGCTCAGAACGCTCCAGGACCAAGCGGATCTCGGCCACATGGGCATCCAGTCGGTCCAGTTCTTCATCGACATCCAGTCGTTGCGCGATAAATACGAGTTCCTGCTCCAGGCGACCCGAATCGGCCCGACTGGCCTCGGCCGCATCACTGAACTCGGCCAGCCGGCTGAGCAGTCTCTCGCGCAGACGTGCCAGAACCTCAGGACGTCTGGTCCGCACCTGTCCAACCTGCTCGGTTACGGCATCGCAGCGTTGTAGGATCAGTTCGCGAATCCGTTCGCCCTCGCGCTCGCGGGTGGCAACCAGATCGCTCAGCGCGGTGTCCAGACATATTAGTGCCTCGGCCATCACTGGCTCCAGGTCCGGCTCGGGTTCGCTCACCACCCCGGGCCAGCGCAGCAAATCGGCCACCGACAGACCGCGCCCGGTAGGCAACAAATCCTGCAGATCGCTAGCCACTGCAACCAGACGCTTGGCCACGTCGCGGTTGAGGTCAATGCTGGCCAAGGCGGCACCACCAGCCTGAAAGCGCAGCGTACAATCCAGCTTGCCGCGACTGAGGCGGGCTGCCAGACGCTCGCGGACCGCGGTCTCCAACGGCCGGAAAGCGTCGGGTAACCGGAGTGAAGGTTCAAGATAGCGATGGTTGACCGAACGCAACTCCCAGCTGATCTGCCCCCAAGAGGTAGTGCGCTCGCTGCGGGCGAAGGCGGTCATGCTGCGGATCATGGCCAGCTCCTGTGGCAAAGACTATCTATAATAAGCGTATCCGCCTACGGACAAAAGCCATGCATACCCGATCGATGGCCGCGCTCTGCTATACTCGCGCGCCGTCCTCTCAAAAACTAGTCGCAAGGAGTTGCCATGCGCCCAAGTGGTCGCGCGCCCGATGAACTGCGTCCGATCAGCCTAACCCCGGGATTCACCAAGCATGCGGAAGGTTCCGTACTGGTGGAATTCGGCGATACCCGCGTGCTTTGCACCGCGAGTATCGAGGACCGCGTCCCGCCTTTCGTCAGAGGCACGGGGCGCGGCTGGGTGACCGCCGAATACGGTATGCTGCCGCGAGCCACTAACACGCGCAGCGCGCGCGAGGCCAGCCGCGGCCGGCAAAGTGGTCGCACCATGGAAATCCAGCGTTTGATCGCGCGGTCGTTGCGGGCAGTGATTGATCTGCAAGCGCTTGGTGAGCGCGCCATCGTGCTCGATTGCGACGTTCTGCAAGCCGACGGCGGCACCCGTACCGCAGCGATAACGGGTGGCTTCGTGGCCCTGGCCGAAGCAATCCGCGAGTTGATCAAGCGAGGGCAGCTGAACCGGAATCCGCTGCATGGCCAGATTGCCGCGGTATCGGTTGGTATTTATCGTGGCGTACCGGTCCTGGATCTGGACTATGCCGAGGATTCCGAGGCCGAGACCGACATGAATGTGGTGACCAATGATGCCGGGGCCTACGTCGAAATCCAGGGCACCGCCGAGGGCCACGCCTTCCGCGCCGATGAACTTCAGTCCATGCTGGATCTCGCCCAGGGCGGCGCCCAGGCGCTGCTGCTCAAACAACGGCAGGCACTGGGTCTGAGCTGAATCGCATGATCCGTCTGGTGCTGGCAAGTGGCAATTCGGGCAAGCTGGCTGAATTCGCCGACAGCCTGACGCCGCTCGGCATCACCCTAACCCCGCAGTCGGCTTTCACGGTACCAGAGGCTGCGGAAAACGGCCTCAGTTTCGCCGAGAACGCCATCCTCAAGGCCCGGAACGCTGCCCGCCACACCGGATTGCCAGCCTTGGCCGACGACTCCGGCATTTCGGTCGATGCCCTGCGCGGCGCGCCTGGCATCCACTCGGCCCGTTACGCCGGCGCCGGTGCCAGCGATCAGCTCAACCGCCGCAAGCTGCTAGCGGCCCTGGCGGATCGACCGCTGACAGAGCGCGGCGCCCACTTCGTCTGTGTGCTGGCTCTGCTACGCCATGGCGAGGATCCGCTGCCGTTGCTTGCGCTGGGCGAATGGGCCGGCCATATAGCGGCAACAGAACGGGGCAGCAATGGCTTCGGCTATGACGCCGTGTTCGAGGTGCCCGCCCTCGGGCGCACTGCGGCCGAACTAACGCCGACCGAGAAATGCCGGCTCAGCCACCGCGCCCTGGCACTGGCCCAACTGCGGACACAACTGGCCCGGCGCCCAGACTGGCTGTCCGCGCCAGGCCAGCGCTGAGCACGGGCGGGCAGAATATCCGACCGGTCGACAGTACCGGTTCACCGTACTATTCTGCATAAACCGTCGGCAGCCGTCGCCCGTGGGGAGGCATTATGGCAGGCAGTACTATCAGCGACCTGGGCCGCATTCTCGAGCGGCTCGAACAACTCGGCCGCCTGATCCGGGTGCGCTCGGAGGTCGACCCAGTCCACGAGCTGGCCGGGATCGCTGCTGGGTTCGAAGGCGGGCCCAGTGCGGTATTGTTCGAGCGTGTAAAGGGCTTCGATACGCCGGTGTTCGCCGGCCTTTACTGGTCGCGCGAACTGCTCAGCGCGTTATTCGAACGCCCACCACTCAGCCTGCCGCAATACGTCTCCGACTGCATCAAGCGCTGGCAGCAACAGCCGGTCGATCCGGTACTGGTCGCAACCGGGCCGGTGCTGGAGCACACCCAGCAACAAGTCGATCTCAGCGTCCTGCCAGTACCGGTCCATGCGCTGGGTGACGGCGGACCGTATTTCGATGCCGGCGTGGTCATCGCGCGGGATCCCGAAACCGGGGTTCGCAACGCCTCCATCCAGCGTTTCATGGTGACTGGCCGCGACAGGCTGCATGTCAACATCGATGCGGGCCGCCACCTGGAGCTGTATCTTGGCAAGGCCCGCGAGCGCGGCGAGACATTACCGATCACGCTTAACGTTGGGGTCGGTCCCGGCTTGCACTTCGCGGCCGCGGCACCAGCGGAAGCCGCCCCGCCGGACACCGATGAACTGGGCATCGCCAGCGAGTTCCACGGTACCCCGCTGGAACTGGTCGCAGGCACTGTCAGCGGCGTCGAGATGGTAGCCAACGCGATGTTTGCCCTGGAATGTGAACTGATCCCGGGCGAGCTGGCCGACGAAGGACCATTCGCCGAGGTCACCGGTTATTACGCCCGCAAGGCCCCGCGGCCGGTGGTTCACGTACGCGCCATCCACCACCGTTCACAGCCGGTCTTCCAGACCATCTTATCCGGCAGCGAAGTATGGAACTCGGTGGGCCTGCTGGGCGAAGCCAATGTGCTGACGCTGCTGCAGCGTCAGGTACCGGGCGTGCGCGACGTCTATTTCAGCCATGGTGGCTGCGGCTTTTATCATGCTATCGTCCAGATTGCGCAGAAGCGCGCCGGCTGGGCCAAGCAGGCCATCCTGGCCGCGTTCGCCGCATTCCCACCACTCAAGATGGTTACGGTGGTCGATGACGATGTCGACATCCGCAATGCCAGCGATGTCGAATGGGCGCTGGCTACCCGGCTCGATCCGAGCCACGGCATCGTCACCATCGACCGCGCGTTCGGCCACGGTCTCAACCCCAGCTTCCCGGATTATCTGGGCACCAAGGTCGGCTTTGACGCAACCCGCCCGCACCCGCATACACCTGAATACGACCGCGTCGCCTATCAAAGCGTCGACCTGAGTCGCTACGATATCAGTAAAGGCACACCAGCCGCACCGGCTTCAGCGCCACCGGGCGGGACTACGGCGCCGGCCGTCGTCGCTACCGAGCCCGGCACGGTCATGTAAAATCCCTGAGGAACACAGCATCATGAGTAGTACCCCAGTTGCCCGCCGCATCGCACCGGCCTCCGCCCTACTCGAGGAACTGCGTGCCCTGCTTGGTGACCGTCTCAGCACCAGTCAGGCAGTGCTTGAACAACACGGACACGACGAGTCGTTCCATCCGTCGTCGCCGCCGGATGCGGTCGCTTTCGCCCGCAGCACCGACGAGGTCAGCGCCATTGTGCGGCTGTGCAACCAGTACGACACTCCGATTATTGCGTTCGGCACCGGCACCTCATTGGAGGGTCACGTCGCGGCCCTGAGCGGCGGCGTCTGCATCGACCTCAGCCAGATGAATCAAGTGCTGCGGGTCAGTGCCGAGGATCTGGACTGTACCGTACAGGCGGGGGTTACCCGCAAGCAACTCAATCACCATCTGCATGACAGCGGGCTATTCTTCCCCGTCGACCCGGGTGCGGACGCCTCGCTGGGTGGAATGGCAGCCACTCGTGCGTCTGGCACCAATGCGGTGCGCTACGGGACCATGAAGGACGCCGTGCTGAGTCTCACAGCGGTACTGGCCGATGGCCGCATCGTGCGTACCGGCAGCCGGGCCCGCAAATCGTCGGCCGGCTATGACCTGACCCGGTTACTGGTCGGCTCCGAGGGCACCCTGGGCATTATCACTGAGGTGACGCTGCGGCTGTTCGGCCGCCCCGAAGCAATATCCGCCGCGGTGTGCCCGTTTCCCGACATGCGGGCGGCGGTCGACTCGGTGATCCAGATCATCCAACTCGGCATTCCCGTGGCCCGGATCGAGCTGCTCGACGAACTCACCATGGCCGCGATCAACCGCTGGTCGAAGCTGGACTATTCAGTCGCTCCCACATTGTTCTTCGAATTCCACGGTACCGAAGCCGGTGTGGCCGAGCAGGTGGAGCAGGTCCGCGACATCACCGCCGAATACGGGGTTACCGACTTCCGTTGGGCAACCCGGGAGGAGGACCGCAACCGGCTGTGGCAAGCGCGTCACGATGCCTACTACGCCTCGCTGGCGTTGCGTCCCGGCTGCAAGGGCTGGCCAACCGATGTTTGCGTGCCCATCTCGCGGCTTGCCGACTGCATCCTGGAAACCCAGGCCGACCTCAAAACGACCCATCTGCTGGCGCCGCTGGTGGGCCACGTGGGTGACGGCAACTTTCACCTGGTATATGTACTGGACATGAACAACGCCAGTGAACTGGCTGAAGCGGAGGCCTTCAATACCCGGCTGGTGGAGCGCGCCATCGGCATGGACGGCACCTGTACCGGCGAGCACGGCATCGGCTATGGCAAACTGGCCTTTCTGGAACGCGAACACGGCGCCACTGCCGTGTCAGTGATGCGTGACATCAAACAGGCGCTGGACCCGAAGAACCTGCTCAATCCTGGCAAGGTCATTCCGCAATAACCGAGAGCCATCATGCCCCCAATCTCGCAGCGTACCCGCAACCTCGGCACTGAACACGCCTTCCTGGTGCTGGCCGAAGTCAACCAGTTGCTGGCTCAGGGTCGCGACATCATCAGCTTTGCAATCGGCCAGCCGGACTTTCGCACCCCGGCCAATATCTGCGAAGCCGGCAAGGCCGCGATCGACGCCGGCCGGCACGGCTATACCCCATCGGCCGGAATTCCCGAACTGCGCCAGGCGGCAGCCGCTTTTCTCAACCGCGGCCGCGACCTGACCTACACTGCCGAGGACATCGTAGTCGCCGGCGGTGCCAAGCCGTTCATTATGTACACCATACTGGCGACAACGGATTTCGGTGCCGGTCACGAAATCATTTACCCCACGCCGGGTTTCCCGATCTACGAAAGCCAGATCAAAGCCTGTGGCGCAGTCCCGGTCGCCCTGCCGCTGCGGGAACACAAGGGCTTCGCATTCGACCTGGAGGAACTGCGCAGCCGTCTGGGACCGCAAACGCGGTTGCTGATACTCAACTCGCCGCACAACCCGACCGGGCGCACACTGAACCGCACCGAACTGGCGGCTATCGCCGAACTACTCCAGGATTACCCGGACTGCTGGGTGTTCTCTGATGAAGTCTACTCGGGCATGGTGCACAACCATGACTTCGTCAGCGTCGCCCAATTTCCAGGCATGCGCGAGCGCACGGTCGTTATCGACGGCGTATCCAAGAGTTACGCCATGACAGGCTGGCGGCTCGGTTTTGCCGCCAATACGGCGCTGGCACCGTATTTCTCTACCTGGGTCACCAACACCGACTCCTGCGCCAGTGCCATCAGCCAGTGGGCCGCGGTGGAAGCCCTCACGGGTGATCAGAGCGAACACCGCGCCATGATGGCCAGCTTCGCCCGCCGGCGGGACATCATCCACGCGGGCCTCAACCAACTGCCGGGCATCACGGCAGTCAAGCCCGGTGGCGCGTTCTACATCTGGCCCAATGTCAACGAGTTGTGCGCCATGACGGGCTGCGCCAGCGCCGAGGAGTTGCGCCGGCGCTGGCTGCACGAAGCCGAGGTCGCGGTGCTGGCTGACAGTCAGTTCGGCACACCGGTCGCTGGCGAAGGCCGCTATGTCAGATTCTCCTACGCGACGGCAGAGTCACGAATCGCTGAAGGGCTGACGCGACTTGGCGACTGGATCGACCGCGCCAAGCGCTGACTCCGTGGCGGCTGGCCGGTCTGCACTGCCCTCCGATGTCATCGCCGCAGCGCTGCGTCCAGACGCGCGGCGCCGGCTGGCCGTAATCAAGTGGTTCGAACGGCTCGACTCGACCAATGCCTGGTTGCTGGCCGCCGCCGCCGGCGGTGCTGTCAGTGGTACCGTGTGTCTGGCCGACCGCCAGAACGCCGGCCGTGGCCGGCGCGGCCGGCGCTGGATATCGCCGCCTGGCAGCAACCTTTATCTGTCGCTGCTGTGGCGGTTCCCGTTATCACCGGGCGAGCTCCAGGGGCTCAGCATCGCCACCGGTATTGCCTGTGCCCGAGTGCTGCGGAGTCTGGGTGCTAATGGCGTCAGCCTCAAGTGGCCCAATGATCTTTACTGGGACCGGCGCAAGCTAGGTGGCATTCTAATAGAGATGAGCCACGGCCGGGACTGTGTGGTGGTGGCGGGCATCGGCATCAACGTCGCCATACCGGACGACGCTGGCTCCCGCATCGATCAACCCTGGACCGATCTGGCGATGGCATTGCCGCGACCCCTGACGCGCGATGCACTTGCAACAGCCCTGCTGGATGCCTTGCTACCGCTGTACGCCGGCTTCCCGCAGACCACCGGCGATCTGCCTCAGGCCTGGGCTGCGTTCGACCATCTGGCGAACCAGGAAGTCGAGCTGCGGACCGAACGCGGGTGCCGGCGCGGCATCGCGCGGGGAATCGACTTCCAGGGCGCTCTGCTGCTGGACACTGCCGCCGGCCGCGAACGCCACATCACCGGCGAGGTCAGTGTGAGACCGGCCGCATGAAACTGCTGGTCGACATCGGCAACACCCGGCTCAAGTGGATCGCCCTGGAACAGGGGCTGATCATCAAACGCGGCCACCTGCTGCACCACGGCATTGATCCGGCACAATGGGGCGACCGGCTCTGGCGCCAGCTGCCCCGCCCCAGGCAGATCATCGTCGCCAATGTGGCCGGCTCCGAGGTCGCCGCGGCACTGGACGGTTGGTGTCTAGAGCGTTGGCAACTCCGACCGCAGTTCATCCGTTCCGAAGCCAGCCGCTTCGGCGTCCACAACGCCTACCAAGTGCCTGAAAGCCTGGGTGTCGACCGCTGGGTCGCGATGATTGGCAGCCATCACTTGCTGGCGCGGGACTGTACGGTAATCGATTGTGGTACTGCCATCACCATCGACGCGCTGAACGCTGCGGGCCAGCATCTGGGTGGCGTCATCCTGCCCGGCCTGCGTCTTATGCACCGGGCCTTGTACCACCGCACCAGCCAGATTCCTGAACAGGAAATGGGCGAGGTGGTGGTACTCGGCAACAACACCCGCGATTGCGTGTGGGGTGGCACCGTCCATGCGATTGCGGCTGCCATTGACCGCCTGACGGATTATATGGCCCGGACCATGGACGGCCCGGTATGCCACCTGCTGACCGGTGGCAACGCCCCTGCGCTGATGCCGTTTCTGGAAAGAAACTACCGGCCCGAACCCGACCTGATTTTTCTGGGTTTACGCCATTACAGCGACGCCCGCGATGACTAGCGGGTTCAGAGGCTTGGGCCGGAGCCGACAGTCCGCGTACTCAAGACACCGTTGCAACGGTCAGGAATTCAAGCGCCAGATGGCAAAATTGAGCGCACCGGCGAGGGTCAGCCAGGCCAAATACGGCAACAACAGCCAGCCGGCGATACTGACCTGCGCCATGAAGGCGATAATGGTTCCCAGCACCGCCAGCCACAGGACGGCGATATCCAGCAGGGCCAGATCAGGCCGGTGCAGACCGAAGAACAGCCATGACCAGATACCGTTGAGAAGCAGTTGCAAGGCATACAGTGTGAAGGCGCCGGACGCCTCGCTAAGGCCGGCCCGGCGCCAGATCAGCCAACCCGCGACGGCAATGCTCAGATAGAGCAACGACCAGACTGGCGCGAACAGCCAGCCTGGCGGTGTCCAGGCCGGCTTGGCGAGCGCAAGGTACCACGGGCCCGGCTGAAACGCTGCGCCGGCGGCAGCGACGACCAGGCAGATCAGCACGAATACTGTCAGACTCAGCGCGCCAGTCATAAATTCCCATCTCTCGCCAGGGTATCAGCGCAGCATGACGCTGATACCGCCAACGTGATTCAGTCGATACGGGCCCCGGCATAACTGCCGGGGGCATCCTCGATCGGATCGAGTTTGCCTTCACCGGGCAAGCGTGCTGGCACTCGTTGCTCGTCCAGCACTGTCACCCACTCCTGCCAGTTTGGCCACCAGGAGCCCTCGTGCTGCTGTGCGTGTGCAAACCACTGGTCGGGATCTTCCGGCAACTGCGGGTTGGTCCAGTAACCGTACTTGAGCTTGTCCGGATTGGGCGGATTGATGACCCCGGCGATGTGCCCGGAGCCGGCCAGCACGAACCGGTTGTCACCACTCAGCAGCTGAGTGCCGGTATAGGTGGTTTTCCAGGGTGCGATATGGTCTTCCCGGGTCGACAGGAAGTAGGTCGGGATGCGCACTCGCGACAGGTTGATCGGGGTGTCGTTGAGTCGGATGCCGCCGGGTTGGCTCAGGCGGTTTTCCTGGTACATGGTCCGCAGGTAGAAACGGTGCATCTCGGCCGGCATACGGGTCGAGTCGGAATTCCAGTACAGCAGGTCGAACGGGAACGGCTCCTTGCCCAGCAGGTAGTTGTTAACTGCAAACGACCAGACCAGGTCGTTTGCCCGCAGCATATTGAACGTGGTGGCCATCTCGGTGCCGTCCAGAAAGCCCCGTTCCATGCGCCGGTCGAGAGCAGCGAGCTGGCCTTCATCGATAAACACGCCGAGTTCACCCGGATCGGCAAAGTCCAGTAGCGAGGTCAGGAAAGTCGCACTCTTGATTCGGGTATTGCGTTTTGCTGCCAGATAACCCAGCGTAGCGCCCAGAAGCGTGCCTCCCAGGCAGTAGCCAACAGCATTGATCGATTTCTCGCCGGTAGCCTGTTCAATCGCATCAACCGCCGCCAACACGCCATCGTTCAAATAGTCGTCAAAGCTCTTGCCGGCGTAGCTCGCGTCGGGATTGACCCAGGAGATGACAAATACCGTATGCCCCTGCTCCACAGCCCACTTGATGAACGAGTTCTTCGGACGCAGGTCGAGTATGTAATACTTGTTGATCCACGGTGGCACGATCAACAGCGGTCGCTTGAACACCGTTTCAGTGGCAGGCTGGTACTGAATGAGCTGCATCATCGGCGTCTGGTGGATCACCTCGCCCGGCGTGACGGCGATGTTCTTGCCCAGTTCGAACGCCTCGGCATCGGTCATCTTGATCCGCAGTTTGCCTCCGCCCCGCGCCAGATCATCGAGCAGGTTGCGCAAACCCTTGAGGACGCTCAAGCCGCCGGTGCGGACGAATTCGCGCTGGGCCGCCGGATTGGTCAGCAGGAAGTTGGTCGGCGCCAAGGCGTCGATAAACTGGCGGGTGAAGAATTCCACCTTATCGGCGGTGTGCTCGTCGAGGCCTTTAGCGCCGGTCAAAGTGCTGTAGATGCAGCGTGACGTCAGCAGATAGGCCTGCTTGACGAAATCGTACAGCGGATGCTCCTGCCAGAATTCGTCGCGGAAACGGGCATCGTGGCGTGCCGGCTCGATCACGGGGTCGCCACCGGTGCCCAGCATCCCGAGCCAGGCGTTGTGCCACAAACGGGTGCTATCCTGCCAGAATTGCAGTTGCTGCTCAGCCAGATGAAATGGATCCAGCAGCAGGTTGAGCTTGGCACTCGAGAATGCAGGTACCAGGCCCAGATCATCGCTGAGCGTTTCGCCCGCCTGATGCCAGCCTTTGCTGAAATTATGCGCCAGAATGCTTTTGCTGCTTTCGGAAATGTCAGCGAGCAGCCGGGCAACCTCGGCAAGATCCAGCTGGTCAGGTTCCAGCGCTTGTGCTTGGCCCATAAGTTTATTCCTCAAACCCTAGAACATGATGATGCACTGTAACTTAACGGTTTTTTTGCTGCATTGCAACATTAGGCTTGGCTGTCCTATAGTCAGGCGCGATATGCACCACAGGTAACCTCATGACATCTGCCGATCTCAGGGATGCTGTCAGCACCCGGCATGAACCGGCTACCGGGCCCGTCCGCATCGTCAGTCTGGTGCCCAGCCTGACCGAGTTGCTGTTCGACCTCGATCTCGGTGACGCAGTGGTTGGGCGCACCAGCTACTGCGTGCACCCGGCACCGGCGATCGATGCCGTGCCCAGCGTCGGCGGCACCAAGAAGATCAAGTTGCGCCGGGTGCGTGAACTGGCACCCAGCCACGTACTCCTCAACATCGATGAAAACACTCGGGACATGGCCGAGCAGTTGGCCGAGTTCGTGCCCAACCTGGTTGTAACTCACCCCCTAACGCCTGCCGACAATATCGGCCTCTACCAGCTGCTCGGCGGCATTTTCGACCGTTATGATCAAGCTCTGTCGCTTAGCCACCATCTGGAGAGTCAGCTCGCGCGCTTGCAGGAGGTCACCTGGCGATGGCCACGTCAGCAGGTACTGTATCTGATCTGGAGAAAGCCATGGATGACGGTAAGCCGGGCAACCTACATCAGTCGAACCCTGGCCCTGGTCGGCTGGGATACGGTCCCGGTCGTGGCCACGCCGCGGTACCCGGTCATCGACCTCGATGAGGTGCTGACGACGCACCGTCCCGACCATGTACTGTTCAGCAGCGAACCGTACAGCTTCTCCTGCCGCGACATAGAGGACTTTGCCACCGCCCGGCGTTACCCACCGGAGCGGCTGGTATCAATCGATGGCGAGATGGTCTCGTGGTACGGCAGCCGCGCCATCCCAGGGCTCGATTATCTGTACCGCTTCGCGATCAGCCGGCGTGAGCATATCTGACACCGGAACGCGTGGGCGGCGGACCGGTCGACCCTGCTCCAGCAGCCCCGTCGACCCGTCGGCTTGCCTGTTTCAGCCCGTAGGCTGAGCCCGCGGAGGCGGCGCCTTGTCCTGATCCGGTGGTGGTTCCGGTGCGGCTTGCGGCTGCACGCCCTGAGCCATTAATTCCTGGTACCACAGGCCATGGTGTTGTTTCGCCCACCGGGTATCAACCCGGCCCGTCACCATGCCGTCCAGTGCGCCCTCAGTCCCAATCGTTCCGATATAAATGTGACCCAATGCCACGGCCGTCAGCACCAATGCACAGACCACATGCACCAGCTCGGCGAGCTGCATGTCGGCGCGAGTCTGGCCCAAGATCGGGAAATCCAGTACCAGACCGCTAGCAATCAAGGCCAGCCCACCGACTAACAGCAGCCAGAACCAGCCTTTCTCGCCGCCGTTCATTCTCCCCGCCGGTGCATGCCCGCGACCCAGCAGGCCGCCCAGTCGCAGCAGCCAAACCAGATCAACGCCGGTAGGCAGATTGCGACGGAACCACTTCAGCAGTTCAAGGATCAAGCCGATGGCGAACAGTGGCCCCAGATAGTTGTGGGTTGATTTGGCCAGGCCGGCATAGGCCGCAAACGCGTCCTTGCCGATCAGAGGAATCAGCGTGCTGCGTCCGAACAGCAGGCTGAGTCCGGTCAAAGCGAGAATAATGAACAGGATCGCGGTATACCAATGCAGAAACCGGTCCAGCCCGCTCCACCGGAGCACCGTACGGTGTTCGCGGCCGCCTTCCAGACGCGACTTCCCTAATGCCACGAACACCACCACGAGCAGCACCAGCGCACCCAGCAAAATCCAGCTGCCGTAGTACATCACCGGACCTTCCCGCAACAACCGCCAGTTCTGACCCCCATTTTGGATCAGCACATTGGCCCCCGGCCCGTGCACCGTCGTGGTACCCTCCACCCCACCACGTACCGCCTTCCAGAAATCGGCCCGCGGGTTGTTCCAGCTCGACGCCTCGGCCTGCGCCATGGCGTTCCCACTCGGTAACAGAATGCCAAGCGACGCCGCCATCAGCAGCAAAGCCAACCCGAACCAAACGGGCCGGCGGCAGCCACGCACCACGTTATTGTCGCTCACGATCAACCTCCGGTTGCTCAGCGGTCAGTCTGCACGCGCTCAAGACGGTCAGCCAGCTTCTTCTGAAACGCTGGACTAGCGGACTTATCTACCAGCGGATCATGTTTGCCGGTGTATTGGCCTGGCTCATGTAGTTTGACCCCAAGCATTTTCTCCGCCTTGTTGCAGCCCGCCAGCCCCAGGCCGGCTGCGGCCACCACGCACAGTCCGACGATTCTTAAAATTCTCATGACATTCCTTACTTCACGTGGGCTCGGCAGCCGGCCACCGCCGACTTGCCGCGCCATTGTCAGGCACCGGTGCCGTAGGCCTTCTCCCATCCCCAGGTTTCGGGCCGGCTACCCCGTCGCAGCGTGCGCTTGCGGAAAATGTCGGCCACGATGTCACCGTCCCCGGCCAACAAGGCCTTGGTCGAACACATCTCGGCACACAACGGCAACTTGCCCTGGGCAATCCGGTTGGAGCCGTATTTCTCGAATTCGGCAGGTGAATTGTCAGGTTCCGGACCGCCTGCGCAGAAGGTGCACTTGTCCATCTTGCCGCGCACGCCGAAAGCCTCTTGTTCCGGATACTGCGGCGCGCCGAACGGACAGGCATAGAAACAGTAACCACAGCCGATGCATTGGTCTTTGTCATGCAGCACAATGCCTTCCGGCGTAGTGTAGAAGCAATCCACTGGGCAGACCGCCTTGCACGGTGCATCAGTACAGTGCATACAGGCCACCGAGATGGATTTCTCGCCCGGCTCGCCATCGCGCAGAGTCACAACCCGCCGGCGATTGACCCCCCAGGGCACCTCGTTGGCATTCTTGCAAGCCACCACACAGCCGTTGCACTCGATGCAGCGCTCGGCGTCACAGAGAAATTTCATTCGAGCCATTGCTGATTCTCCTCACGCGAGCCTCAGGCCCGGGCAATCTTGCACAAGGTGACCTTGGATTCCTGCATCTGGGTCACGGAATCGTAGCCGTACGTGAAGGCGGTGTTGGCCGCCTCGCCCAGGATGTACGGATCAGCGCCTTTGGGATACTTGTCACGCAGATCCTTGCCCTCGAAGTGCCCACCGAAGTGGAACGGCGTGAACACCACCCCGGGGCCGACCCGCCGCGTTATCATAGCCATCACTTTGATCTTGCCGCCCTCGGGGCTGGTCACCCATATCATGTCGCCGTCTTTGATGCCGTTATCGTTGGCATCCTTGGGATTGATCTCGGCAAACATCTGCTGCTGCAGTTCAGCCAGCCATGGATTTGACCGCGTCTCGTCCCCACCCCCCTCGTATTCCACCAGCCGCCCACTGGTATGGATCAGCGGAAATTGCCTGGAAAAGTCCTGGGCCTGAATGGACGCGTAGCGGGTCGGTAAGCGGTAGAAGTCCTTGCGGTCCTGATAAGTCGGATATTTACTCACCAGATCACGGCGCGGCGTGTACAGCGGCTCACGATGAATCGGCACCGGATCCGGGAAGGTCCATACCACCGTACGCGCTTTGGCATTGCCGAACGGTGCACAGCCGTGCTTGATGGCTACCCGCTGGATACCCCCTGAGAGATCGGTTTTCCAGTTCTTGCCGGCGGCGGCCTGCTTTTCTGCGGCAGTCAGGTCATCCCACCAACCGAGCTGCTTCAACATGTCGGCAGTGAACTCGGGATATCCGTCTTCGATGCCAGAACCCTTACTCCATGAACCGTGTGCGAGCAGGCTGACCCCGTTGCGCTCGACCCCGAATCGGGCCCGGAATGTGAGGCCTCCTTCGGCCACCGTCTTACTGGTGTCGTACAGCACCGGAGTACCCGGATGCTTCAACTCGGGCGTACCCCAACTCGGCCAGGGCAGTCCGTAAAAATCACCGTTAGCGGGTCCACCCTCGGCCTTTAGCGTGGTGGTATTGAAGGTGTGCCAGTTTTGCTGGTGCGCCTTGAGCCGCTCCGGGCTTTGGCCGGTGTAGCCGATGGTCCACATACCGCGGTTGAACTCGCGGGTGATATCCTCGATCAGCGGCTCGTCGTTGGTGACCTTGACGTGTTTGAACAGATGGTCGGCAATACCCAGCTTCTTGGCCATCTTGTACATGATGGTATGATCGGGTAGCGACTCGAACAGCGGGTCGATCACCTTGTTGCGCCATTGTATTGAGCGATTCGACGCCGTCACCGAACCGTAGGTCTCGAACTGGCTGGCTGCTGGCAGCAGATAAACGCCGTCGGTACGGTCGTTCATCACCGCCGTCACGGTTGGGTACGGATCCACCACCACCAGCAGATCGAGCTTGTCCATGGCCTTCTTCTCGTCCGGACCGCGCGTCTGGCTGTTGGGGGCGTGGCCCCAGAAGATCATGGCACGGACGTTGTCCCGCTGAGCGATATTCGGCTTTGCCTCGAGCACACCGTCGAACCAGCGCGACACAGGAATGCCATTGGAATTCATCGGCTTGACCTTGTCGCCGGCCCGCCCCTGCGGATCGAAGCGCCCCTGCATCCAGCCGTAGTCGACATCCCAGACCCGGCACCAGTGTTTCCAGGCCCCTTCCGAAATGCCGTAATAGCCGGGCAAGGTATGCGACAGGACACCCAGATCAGTGGCACCCTGAACGTTGTCGTGGCCGCGGAAGATGTTGGCGCCGCCGCCGGCTACGCCAATGTTGCCGAGCGCCAGTTGGAATACACAATACGCACGGGTGTTGTTGTTGCCGATGTGATGCTGGGTACCGCCCATACACCAGACCAGCGTCCCGGGCCGGTTCTTGGCCATGGTCTCGGCGGCCTGACGCATCTCCCCTTCCGGCACACCGGTAACGTTCTCAACCGTCTTCGGGTCCCACTTGGCGACTTCCTTGCGGACCTCATCCATACCGTAGACCCGCTGCTCGATGTAGGTCTTGTCCTCCCAGCCGTTCTGGAACACGTGCCACAGCAGCCCCCAGGTGAACGGCACGTCAGTTCCCGGGCGGATACGGATATACTGGTCAGCGTGCGCAGCAGTGCGGGTCCGGCGCGGATCGACCACAATCATCTTGGCGCCGCTTTCCTTGGCCCGCAGGATATGCTGCATGGCAACCGGATGCGCTTCTGCGGCGTTGGAGCCGATGAAGATCATCGCCTTGCTGTTATGCATGTCATTGTAGGAATTGGTCATGGCACCGTAGCCCCAGGTGTTGGCGACACCAGCGACCGTGGTGGAATGACAAATGCGTGCCTGGTGGTCGACGTTGTTGGTGCCCCAGAACGCCGCGAACTTTCGGAACAGGTAAGCCTGTTCATTGTTGTGCTTGGCCGATCCCAGCCAGTACACCGAGTCGGGACCCGACTCCTTGCGGATCTTGAGCAGTTCGTCGCCGACTTCCCCGATCGCCTGATCCCAGGAAATCCTCTTCCACTTGCCACCGATCAGCTTCATCGGATACTTGAGGCGGCGCTCGCCGATACCGTGCTCGCGTACCGACGCGCCTTTGGCACAGTGCGAACCCAGATTGAACGGATGATCAAAGGCCGGCTCCTGACCGGTCCAAACACCATTCTGTACCTCAGCGTAGATGCCGCAGCCCACCGAGCAATGGGTGCACACGCTGCGCACCTGGGTTACTGGCCCCTGACGGTCCTTGAGCGGCGTCATGACTGCCTCAGCCTTGCGCATCATGACCGGCGCGATCATCGAAGTGACGGCGGCACCACCCATGGCAATGCTGGAGGTTCTGAGGAAATCGCGTCGGCGCAACGTCGCGCCCTTGGCGGGAGCACGGCTGCCAATCGTCGAGGAACACTGCCCGGTACTGGTTGCTGTCTTCTTGCTCAGCTTCATCTCACACGCTCCTGAGGCGGCGACTCACAGTCCCGCCGTGCGGTAATAGGCCCTGATATGCGGGGTCAGCCGATAGCCGTGATCAGGTGCTTCGGCCGGCACCGGCGCAGACGATTGGCTTTGCTCAGCAGACTTACCGGCGGCGGCGGCCGCCACAGCGGTAACCCCCACCCCCGCGAGAACGGCCCGGCGCAGAAAACCGCGGCGGCTGGTGGCGGTGTCACCCTTTGTCTGGTTGGTCATGAGGACATCTCCTTTGACTCGGTGGATCGTCAACCCAACTGCGTTAGTATTGTGGCCCCACCAGCCGCCTCAGGCCGGCATGGCGAGGTAATGCCTTTCCAGGGCGGTGAACGCCCGGCCCAGTCGGGCCACGGCCCGGTAGAAATCCACGGCCGCGGCCTGTTCACAATCATTCCAGAACGCATCGAACCAGTTGCCCAGATGGGTGGCGAAGAAACGCTGCTGTTCAGTCCACGGCACCGCATCGTCGGTAATCATGAGTGCCATCACTTCGCACAGTGCGCTGACATGGTCCTCGGGCTCCCGGACCTGTTCCTGGCGAGTGAAGCCGAGTTCAGCCAGATCCCGACGTAGCTCACTAAGCGGCCGGTCCATCAGGGTGCTGCCGCGATACCAGGAGCCATATGGCAGTAGCTCGCCTCGCCCCAATCCAATAAATAATCGGTGGAACTCGTCGTCCAGCGCCGTGGGTTCGGCCGTCTCTGCTGCCCGCCGCAGATCACGCCACGCTCGGGCCAGCGCATCCTCGGGCGGCGATCGGTCCACGCCGATAGCACGCAACTGTTCCAGCAGTGCCTGCTGCGGCACCGCACGCAACAGCGCCGCCAGCAACGAATAGGTGCCGGCACGCAACAGGTCTTCGGCGCTCGGGGCGCTCACTCCAATGGGTGATTCCATGGTGCTTTGTCCATCATCCGATCCTTTGTCCGACTGGTATGTCGTTTAAGTACCGCTAGAATTGGATCTGTCAGCGTCCGCAAACATATCGCGCACCCGGCAGTCACCACACATCTGCAGTCGGCGCAGTGCGCGCTCGTCCGCAAACATCCAGTGACCTTGCAAGCGCGTGGTCATGGCAGCGATCACGCTACGGGTGGCGAACGGCGTACCACAGACTACGCAACAGAACGGCGCTTCCTCCTGCAAGGTACGGCTACGCCGGCGTACCTCGCGATCCAGCACAATCCGTTGCTGAAGGCCGATGGCGTCTTCGGGACAAGCCTGTTCGCAAAGCCCGCACTGAACGCAGTTGGCTTCGACGAACCGCAGCTGCGGCCGGTCGGCACCGGTCGTCAACGCCGCTGCCGGACAAACCGAGACGCAGGCAAAACACAGCGTACACGCCGTACCGTCGACCCGAACCTCGCCAAATGGCGCCGCGTCCGGCAGGTCGACGCTGGCTGGCGACTGCGGCGCCTGGGCCTGCAACCAGTCGATAGCGGCATACAGCATCGTGCGCTTCTCGTTGCTGCCGGCAAAACCAGCCGGCGTCAGCGCAGGCATACCCCGTTGTACGATCAGTACATCGAGCGATCGCGCGGTGTCGACCCTGACCAACCCCACGCCCGTCGCCTGATAGCCCATGCCCACCAACAACACCTGAGCCACGGCCAACTGATCCTGCAGTTCACGCCGCACACTATCCGGTACTTCAGGAGTGTCCAGTAACAATACCCGGCAAGCGCCAAACGCCAACGCCGCCAGCCAGCTCTCCAGACCGACGCTGCCCAGATCCTCCACCAGCAGAGGGATGACGGCAGCAGGCAAGGAGTCCTTGCACTGCTCAAGGTGACGCTGGCCGGTTTCCCCATCGTGAATCACCAACACCGGACTGGTGCCACCAGCCTCCCGGTAAGCACGCAGCATGGCCCTCATCCGGTCGATGGTATCGGCCGGCGATGGATAACGGTAACTTATCGCCCCGGTGGGACAGGCGCTGGCGCAACTCCCGCCGCCCTGACAATAGAACGGATCAATACTCACCGCCTCAACCAAAGCCGTGATAGCACCAGTCGGACAGGTCTCCAGGCAACGTGAACAACCCTTCAGCCGGCTTCGGCTGTGGGCGCAAATAGCCGGATTCAGTTCGAAATACTTGGGCTTTTCGAAGTCCCCCACCAGGCGCGCGAAATCCGTCAGCGCGTCAGTAACGCGCCCCGGATCGGGCCCCGGTGCGGCGTATCCAAATGGCAACTGCGGGTAAGTCAGCAGCGGCGCTTGCTGCAAATCCAGCACCAGATCGAAGATCCCTTCCGGCAATCCCCATAGTTGGCCCAGATCGGCCACCTTGTCTCCATCACCCAGCGTCACCCGATAGTTTCCCAAATGGCCCTCGAGCCGTACCGGCCGGCCGCTGCTGTAAAACAGGTTGTCCCGACCGGGGCCGCTGTCACGGGTGACCAGTGCCCAACCGGTCAAAGGCTCCGGCAGCGCGTCCAGTGCAGCCACCACCGCGGCATAATGACCGATGACAAGAACCCTACCAGCCGAGTTGAATTCGACCACCCCGGTTGGCATCACCGTCAGCCGTGCTGCGGCAGCCAGTGCCGCCAGCCGGGGTTCGGCACCCGTGGCTGCGGCACGGTCGGATAAGGCCGAATCACTCATCAGCCGGCCTCTCCCGGCGCGCTATTGACGTCGCCGTGGCCGGTATCAGCCGCTGCCTCACGGACATTCTCCCCCTCGGTAGTGACCGCCGGGTCGTCAGCCAGGGATGGCGCACTCTCGGCCCCCGGCTTGACGGCAGAGGCTACCGCCTGACGTAGCTCGGCGGCGACGGTATCACCCAGTCCGGCGAAACAGGTGTAATCCTCGTCATAGTCGTTGAGGCCATCGCGCAGATTGAACTTCGGCGAATGAAACAGCTTGCGCAGCGCCAGCCGGCGCAGGTCCGAACTCACTCGCGGCGACAGGAACGGGCTGTAATCCGCGTTCTCGTCCAGCGACTCGATCGGCGGCATGTCAGCATCGCTCAAACCGGTGGTGGGTTCGGGTTCAGGCTCGACCGACTGGTTGCCCGCCTGTTCGCCGCCTGGCATCGACCCAGGTTCCTGCACCGATCCCGATTGACGGGCCAACTGCTTGCGGGCCGACCAGCGTTCCAAAAGGCCCTGGCCGGTCATCGACGCTTCGGTAACCGGCGGCGACCCTGATTCAGTGTCGTTCACCAGAGGTTTCCTTCCAGTCCTCACGTTTACGCTTGCGGCGAGGTTCCGGTCGATAATGGTCCAGCACGAAGCGCTCGACCCAGGCGTAAACCTCGGCGGGCATGGCAACGGGATGCGCTTCTTCGTCGCCCTCGACGTAGGCATTGGCCTCGTCGAAACTGGCACTGACCAGAAACGGCCATGGCTGGCCACCGGCATCGCGACGCAGGATCACGTAGAGCCGGGGCTGAGGGGCCATCAGGCCGTAGTAGTAGCTTTCCGCCTCGTCGCGGTGAAGTTGCAGGACGAATCCGCCCCACAAGAAATCGGTAGAACCATCTGGATAAGTGTGAATGGCTCGACGGGACGCCTCAGTGACCGCACGATCACTGGTCGCGATCACCCCGACCACCTGCCAGCTATGGCGCAGCCAGCGGCTGTCGGAAGGCCGGCGCCGCAGCGACACCGCCAGCGGGAATGCGGCCGGACCAGACTCGGCTCCTAGTGGCTCAATCATCCTTTGATCGGTCTTCGTTGTCTTGTCTAGGTAGTGATTTATACTCTTGGCCAGGAACACTAGCATGGTGTTTTCGTTCCCTGGTCACGTTTAGACTATGCCAACGCGCCCCCTACTGGCAATAGCTTCGTTTGATGGACCCATCAAGACATGACCCGTTGCGGCCCGACATCTGGCCTTCCTGCGGCTACCGCCTGCTATCGGTGGATGAAGCGGGTCGCCTGCTAGCCACCGAAACTTTCCTGCGCCACTTCCTGCAACGCCCCGAGCTGGCACCGGTCACCGAATCCTGCTCCCGCGAGCGCGCCTTGCACCAGTCTCTGCTGGATGAACCCGAGCGGCCCGTCAGCAGCGCGCAGCTGGCCCAACTGGCAGACCCGGATGCCCGTGAAAACTACCAGTTTGCGCTGGCATTCCGCGATTTGCTGCTACGCCACCCCAGCCTGGAGGAGGCCTACCTAGCGCTGGTAAGCGGACGTGACGCCGTGACCCTGCCCGGCCCGCTGCTAGAACTTTTGGTGCAGTTGCTGGTACGGCATATCCTGGCCGACCCAGCAACCGATGGTTACCAGTGCCGCGCCGCGGAACTGCTGTTCCGGCCCCAGCAGGTCAGCCTGGAGTCGGGCGTGGTTGTGGCCGACGCCGGCTACCTTCAGCGGCACCGCCGTCCGCAGGCACTCAACGTACTGGAAACGCTGATCCACCAGGCGGGCGGCGTCGCCGCTGACGGCACAGCACGGCCCACCCTGGAGCTTCTCAACGAACACACCCTGGCCCATTATCGCGGCCACAGCGAGTCACGCGATCTGGCGCTGGGCCTTAACCTAAGCGGACCGGGCCTCGAAGCCTTGTGCCGGGTGCTGGAGCGGTGGTTGCGGCATTTTCACGATGTTGCCGTGCGAATCACGCCACTGAGCCAGGTTAACGACAGTCACTGGCGCTGGCACGTGGGCCTTGATGCCACGGGCACGGATCTGCTCAACCGGTTGTATCTCGACGGCGACCTGGACGACGACGAGCAGCGCCTGCTGCTGGGATTGTTCCGGCTCGACTTCGAGGACGTCGAGCGGATTCGTCCCGACCTGGCCGATTATCCGGTCTATCTGGCCATGGCCATGACGCCGGAACGTGAATTGCGGCTCAAGCCACAGAATCTGCTACTTAATCTGCCGCTCGCCGACGCATCATGACGCGCCTTGGCAGCCATCCTAACGGCGTTCACCGAGCCGCAGCGTGGTACGGGCCAATACGTTGACCAGCAGCGCAAACAGGGTGGTCAAGAAGGCTGCCACATAAGCCAGCTGGTGCGCGGCCGCCGCCGGCTCGCTGATGAAACTCCAGATGACGTAGGTCAGATACCCGACCGGCTCGTGGAACAGCCTGCCGTTCCAGGTATAGTTCGACCAGCCGGCCGTGTAGATCAGCGGCGCCGTCTCGCCCATTGAGATGGCGGTGGCATACAGTACGCCGTTGAGCACTTGCGGGGCGCAGTTTTTCAGCGTGACCCGGAAAATCACCGTGCGCTCCCGGGCCCCCAGTGCATAGGCGGCCTCCCGCGCGTGTGGTGACACCTGCAGCAGCGCAATCTCGGCCGTGCGCGCGATGTACGGCACGACCATCGCCGCCAGGGTAAGACAACCGGCCAGCAGCGAGAAATGCCAGCCCAGATAGTTGACCAGCGCCACATAGCCGAACATGCCCAGCACAATCGACGGCACCCCGATCAGGGTATCGCAGCAGAAGCTGAACAGCCGGGCGCTGCGGCGATGCCGGTATTCCGCAAGATAGACGCCGGTCATGATGCCAATCGGCGCTGCGATAGCGATGGCGCCGGCCGTCACCAGCAGCGTGCCTTCGATGGCGTTGAGCAGACCCTGATAACCCTGCGTGGTACGGGTCAGCACAACCCAATCGATCGAGCCGCCGCCACGCACCACCACAAAACCTATAATCGCCACCAGGGCCAACGCCAGCAGCGCGAACATGACGCCGGCCACTGACCAGCCGATTACGCTCTGGACACGCCGGCGCAGATATCGCCAATCGCCTGACGCACGCGTCTCGCGGGCATAATCATCAGTTGCCACATTCATGCTCAGTCCCTCGCCAGCCACAACAGTGCGCGGGCCAGCGCATTGACCATCAGCGTGATCAGGAACAGGATCAGGGCGATTTCACTGAGGGCATGCCCGGCCATACCCGAGGCGTCCTGCAGCGCGCTGTCCAGTTGCGAAACGATAAATGACGCCATCGTGGAAATCGGACTGAAGATGTTGCCGGGCAGATAGCCCAGCGCATTGCCGCTGACCATCAGCACCGCCATGGTCTCTCCCAGGGCCCGCCCCAAGGCCAAAATGGCGGCGCCAATGATCACCCGCCGGATGCTGGGCAGCGTCGCCTTCCACAGCACCTCGAACCGGGTCGCACCCAGCGCCAGGCCGGCTTCCCGCTGCCCGACCGGTACCCGCTCGATGGCGCCACGCACGGTTGAGGTAATCAGCGGTGCGATCATCAGTGCCAGCACCACGGCCGAGGTCAGCAGACCGTAGCCACTGCCGGTGGGCGGCTGGAAAAACGGGATAAAACCCAGCCAACGGGTCAGCACAGGGTACACATGGTGCGCCATGACAGGCACCAGCACCACCAGGCCCCAAAGACCGTAGACCACGCTGGGCACCGCGGCCAGCAGTTCGACCAGCAGTGCGATGCCGTCGCGTGCCCGGTGCGGCACCGCCTCGGCCAGAAACGCGGCTGCGGCGACCGCCAGCGGCAGCGCCAGAACCAGGGCCAACAGTGAACTGAGTACCGTTCCGGCGATCAGAAAGCCAATGCCATAGGACGCACCAGGTGGGACCTCGATCCCTCTGACCGTGACCATCGAGCCATACTCGTTACCCAGGCTCCAGTGATTCCCGGACAAGAACCGCCAGCCATTGAAGTGGATAGCCGGCCAGCTATCGATCAGCAGAAACCCGAAAATGGCCAGCAGCACCAGCGGAATCACGCAGGCGAACGCCGTCAGCATGATCCGGAAACCGGCATTGCCATTAGTCATAGGCGGTCGCTTTCTCGCAGACGTCAACAAGCCCGCCCGCGTTGCAGCGGCAACGCGGGCGGGCGATGTGCTCGATCGTTTAGTGAATTCGGGCGATCTGCTTTTCAGTCAGCCGCACCGCCTTCTCCGGCAGCGGCATAAAGTTCACCGGCTTGAGGAATTTCGGTGAATTACCACCGTTGGCGCTCACCGCCCAGCGCAGGAACCTCTTCACCGCGGCAGCTTTGTCGCCCTGATCGCTATGCAGGATCACATACTCGTAGTTGATGATCGGATAGGCCTGCCTGCCCGGCGCGAAAATCAGGCTAATGCGTTCGTCCTTGGGCGTCTTGGGCACCATCGCGGCGGCCGCCGCCGGTACTGTCTTCTCAGTCGGCAGCACAAACCCACCGGCGTGGTTCTTGAGCGCCGCTTCGCCCAGCTTGAGCTGATCAATGTGGTTCTTGTAGCTAATGCCGATGTAGGCCAGGCTGTAGCGATTGTCCTTCAGCGCCTGCACCATGCCCGGGTTGCCGGTCGCCCCGATCTCGCCCTGAACGGCCGGCCAGCTGACGGCCGTGCCGTAACCGATGTGCTGCTTCCAGCCCGGCGTGCTGAACGACAGGTACTGGGTGAACAGGAACGTATCGCCACTACCATCGCTGCGGTGTACCGGAATGATGCGCTTGTGCGGCAGCTGTACGCCCGGGTTCATCGTGCGCAGTGCGGCGGCATCCCAGTACCTGATCTTACCCTGGTAGATTTTGACCAGCGCCGGGCCGCTGAGCTTCAGATGCGCGTCGTTGAAACCCGGCACGTTGTAGTTGATCATCTGCGAGGAGATCGCAACCGGAATGTTCAGCATGCCAGGATGTTTTTTCATCATGGCGTTGGGAAGATAGGCATCGGATCCGCCAAGCTGAACGTTTCCGGCGATGGACTGGGCGATGCCGGTGCCGCTGCCCGTGCTGGCGCTGTTAATTTTGACTTCCGGATGCGCCTTGGTGTAGGCAGGGACCCAGAGGTTGAACAGGGGATACAACAGACTGGATCCGGTTTCCTGGATCATGGTAGAGGCATAGCTAGTACCGGTCGCCGCGGTCAGCAATACGGCCGCCGCCATGGTCATCATGCCTTTGCGGGCCGCCTTCCCTGCGCAAGTTCTCCTGGCTTTAACCGTGTATTTCATGTTTAACGCCTTTTCAGTGCTTTAGCTATGAACCTGGTGTGCAAGCCTGCGCAGCTTTCCGCCACGCAATGCCGCGAAGTCCCGGTCAATGGAATCCATCGAAGACAGCGGCGTCAGGTTAAAAGACGCGGGTGACAGTTTGATGACACAGTGACCGCCACCGCCGGGTTACAGTTCTGAACCCCGGCACGGCGGCCGGCAGCATGATGGATGACGATCAGTTTTACGTTTACGTAAACGTGAGCTATAGTGCTGCCATCGAGTCTCGCTACTGCGATTACCCATGCCCAGCACCCCGCCCGATAGCTACCGTATCAGCGATCTGGCCCGCGAATTTGGCATCACCACCCGCACCATCCGGTTCTACGAGGACCAGGGCCTGCTGAAGCCTCAGCGGGAGGGGCGGCGGCGCGTCTACGGACGGCGCGACCGCACTCGGCTCAAGCTCACGCTGCGAGGCAAGCGGCTTGGGCTGGCGCTGAGCGAGATCAAAGAGATTCTCGACCTGTTCGACTCGCCCAAAGGTGAGGAAGCCCAGCTACGTTACTTCCTGGACGTACTCAACCGTCACCGCAACGCTCTGGAGCAGCAGCGGGCCGATATCGAGGCCATCCTGAGCGAACTCGACGCTGCACGCAGCGAATGTCTGCGCCGGTTGGCGGCCATCGATCCGCTGTTACTCTCGTCCGGCTGATGACGTTGGCCGGGGCCACGTCACGTTTACGTCAACGTCAATACAACCGCAACCCTGGACAGACCCTGAGCGTGGTGGAGTCCGAGGTCTTCAACGAATCCGGCGACGACAGCCGGCTGATCGCCAAAGCCACTGTGACCCTGGCCGCGCTGCCTCGCCCCACCGATCCAGGCGCTGGCGATCGTTGAGCCGATCATCCCGGTCCGTGGTCGCAACCATGGACAAAGCCGTCTAGCTGAGTACACTTCGCAGCAAAAGCGGACGATCGAAAAGCGGACACCATGACCGAAGCGAATATCACCACAGAGATCAACGAGTTCGGGGCGGCGGTGGTAACACTCAACCGTCCCCAGGTCCACAACGCATTCGACGATGCTTTGATCGCCGAGCTCACTGCCGAGTTGCTCCGGCTGGAGGACGATTTCGACGTCCGCTTTCTGGTGCTGGCAGCCGCTGGCAAGAGTTTTTCGGCCGGCGCTGATCTCAACTGGATGCGCCGGATGGCCGAATACAGCGAAGCGGAAAATCTGACCGATGCCCATTTGCTGGCGGAACTGCTACGCACCCTCAACGAATTCCGCAAGCCGACCATCGCGCGGGTCCAGGGTCCGGCCTTCGGCGGCGGTGTCGGTCTGGTCGCCTGCTGCGATGTGGCCATCGCGTCTGAGCACGCCGCTTTCGCCCTAACCGAGGTCCGGCTGGGCTTGATCCCCGCCGTTATCAGCCCCTATGTGATACGTGCTATCGGCGAGCGCCAGGCGCGCCGCTACCTGCTCACCGGCGAACGCTTCGACGCCCGGGAAGCCCAGCGTATCGGTTTGATCCACAAGATCACCGCTGATGACGTGCTGGACGAATGGATCGGCAAGATCCTGAAACAGTTGCAGGGCAACGGCCCCAACGCCATGGCGGCCTGCAAAACACTGATCCGACAGGTGGCGCACGGTCCGATCGACGACGCCATGCTGGCCGACACTGCCCGCCGGATCGCGGAAATCCGGATCAGTGACGAGGGCCAGGAAGGGCTGGATGCGTTTCTCTGCAAACGCAAGCCCGACTGGTGCGGCGACTGATCCCTGCTCCGTCCCGATGGGAATCCCGATGAGCCTACCGCGCCATGTCAAGATGGTCGAGGTCGGTCCGCGCGACGGCTTGCAGAACGAAGCCGAGCCGGTACCGACCGCCGTCAAGATAGGACTGATTGACCGGCTCAGCGCCGCCGGACTGCCGGTCATTGAAGCGACCAGTTTCGTGGCACCGAAATGGGTGCCTCAGATGGCTGATGCCGCCGCCGTCATGGCCGGCATCGAGCGCCGCCCCGGGGTCAGCTATCCGGTACTGACACCCAACCTCAAAGGCTTCGAAAATGCCCTGGCCGCACACGCCGGGGAAGTCGCCGTATTCGCGGCGGCCTCGGAGACCTTTTCCCAGCGCAACACAAACTGCTCTATAGCTGAGGGACTGGACCGCTTCGGCGCCGTGATCGAGGCCGCCCGCGAGCACGGGGTACGCGTGCGCGGCTATGTATCCTGCGTACTGGGCTGTCCCTACGAAGGTCCGGTCGACCCGGCCGTAGTCAGTCATGTCGCCGGCCGGCTTTTCGACATGGGCTGCTACGAGATCTCACTGGGCGACACCATTGGCATCGGTACGGCCGGCCAGATGCGCCAACTCATCGACGCCGTCGCCGCCCGGGTAGCGCACGCCAAGCTGGCCGTCCACTGTCACGACACCTACGGCCAGGCGCTTACCAACATTTATGCCGCACTGGAGGAAGGGGTGGCCGTGGTCGATAGCGCGGTAGCCGGCCTCGGCGGCTGCCCGTATGCCAAGGGCGCTACCGGTAATGTGGCCAGCGAGGACGTACTGTATCTCCTGAACGGCCTGGGCATCGAGACCGGCGTCGACATGAATCGGCTGCTGCAGGCCAGCCGCTTCATATGCGAGTTTCTGGGCCGTCAACCGGCCTCGCGTGCCGCCCGCGCATTAAACGCCAAGAGTGCGGCGTGAACGACAGGCAAGTACCGGAGCCGCCGTCACCCTGCGTGCAGGTCTGCACCCTTGACGCGCACGGCAACCACTGCCTGGGATGCCTGCGGACCCTAGCTGAGATCGCTGCGTGGGGTAGCCTCAGCAGAATCCAACGCTGGGATCTACTGGACGATCTACGACGACGTGCCGAACATCAGTTTATAGATAACGACTAAGAGCGACTGCATCCAAACGCAACTCCGACGCGCATACGCCAATGCACGGGGTACACGCCCCTGGCATCACGCACAAGCAACCTGGAGTATGCAACGATGACTGATTCCAATCATTCCGACCTGCCCGCCCGCCGGCTATTCCTGCAGCGTGCCGCCTTGCTCGGCACCGGCATGAGCGCGGGTCTGCTGGCCGGCTGTGCCGGGTCCAGTATGGCGGCGACATCAATGGGCAGCATGACCGGCAGCGACCAGATGGCCAACGACGTCACCCTGCTTAATGTCGCTCTGGGTCTGGAATATCAGGCCATAGCCGCTTATCAGGTGGGCGCTAAGAGCGGTTTGCTCAAGCCGGGTGTCAAAAAGGTGGCACTGGCGTTTCAGGATCATCACAAGCAGCACGCCGACGCGTTGCGCGGACTGATCAAAAACAACGCCGGGACTCCGGTCGCGGAGAAGGCGCCTTTGACTGCCCCGATCGGTAAACTGGCCAAGGCCTACCAGATACCGGTCGGCAAGATCCACAACCAAGGCGACGTGGTGCACTACGCGGCCAGCCTGGAAGAAGGTGCAGCCAAAGCCTATCTGGGCACCATCGCCAAGTTCCATGATCGCAACATTGCCCATGCGGCGGCCTCGATCGAGGGCGACGAAACCATGCACTGGGCCGTATTGCGCAATGCGCTCGGCATAAACCCGGTGCCGGTAGCGTTCATCGCCTGATCCCTCCTGCCGACCGGAACAAGGATGTCCCGGTCTAGATTCCCTGCCCGGCCCATGGCTGCGCCGCGACCTGCGCTGTTGCGGGCACCGTGCCTGATCCGCACGGCCGGACACCCGAGCGACGGCGGCTGATGTCACTGAGTGATGACTGACTGGGACAACCCCGGCGCCATTCCAGGTAGGTTACAATCCTGGTTCCCGAATCCACCGCAAAGCGAGAACACCACCCAATGCAATGGCGCCCCGCCCGACCCGACGAGTTCGCCATGCTGGTGACGATGAACCGGCAACTACAGGAAGATGAAAACTCGGAAGTCATGCCGACCCGCATCATCGAGGCCCGCATGCAGCGCTGGCTGGACGCCGGCTACCACACCATGCTGCTTGAAGAGAACGGCCGTGTACTGGGCTATACGGTATTTCACGATACCGACCCCGAACTGCAAGGCCCGCCCGGCATTTATCTGCGGCATTTCTTCATCGCCCGCGATGCCCGCCGGCGGGGCATCGGCCGACAAGCCTTCGAGTTGCTGCGGCGTGACGAGTGGCCCGCCGACGGCCGTATCCTGCTCGACGCCATGTGCAGCAATCCAAACGCTCAGCGGTTCTGGCGTGAGCTGGGTTTTGAGGAATACAGTATCAACTACGAGTATCGCGGCCGGCACTGACTCCAAACGGTCACTGCAACCGCCATCAGCCCCAAAGCTCCACCGCCCGCCACATATACCAGCTGGCCACCGAACGCCAGGGTCGCCAGCTCCCGGCGTAGGCACGCAACTTGGCCGGGCGCGGCAGCTCAGTGTGGCCATACGTCAGCATGAACCCCTTGCGGACGCCGAGATCGTCTACCGGCAGCACATCCGGCCGCTGCAACCGGAACATCAGCAGCATCTCCACCGTCCAGCGACCGATACCACGGACCTGTACCAAACGCTCGATGACCGCTTCGTCATCGAGCCCCGCCAGCTCATCCAGGGCCGGCACGATACCGGCAACGGTCTTGGCCGCCAGATCACGTGCAGCGGCGATCTTGTTGCGCGAAAGGCCAGCACCACGCAGCGCCGCATCGTCCAGGCCAAGCAAGGCTTCGGGGCCCGCTCCGGCGGCGCTGAACAGTGCCTGCAGGCGGTTGTGGATAGCGCCGGCGGCCTTGCCAGAGAGTTGCTGGTAGACGATGGACCGCAGCAATGACTGAAACAGGTCAGGCTCGGTCGGGTCACGCTGATCACGGGCTGTCATGCGACACGGGCCGACCTGCTCGATCAGCACGGCCAGTGTGGTATCGGCTGCCTGTAATGCGGCGCAGGCCGCAACCGGATCATAACTCACCGCCGGGCCAGGAACTCGGCAATCGCCGCCAGCACGAGGTCGATGTCGGCGCGCGAGACATCCAGATGGGTCACCAGGCGAACTGTCGGTGCCGGGGTAATGACAATGCCTCTGGCGCGCAGGAATACCGCCAGCCGGTGCGCACGCTCGCCACCCAGTGGCACAAACACCATATTGGTAAAGGGTCCTTGCGGTGCAAGATCGAGCCTCTGCAGACCGCGCGTCAACCGATCGGCGTTGGCATGATCCTCGGCCAGCCGCGCAACGTGGTGGGTCAGCGCGTAGCGCCCGGCGGCCGCCAGAATTCCAGCCTGGCGCATGCCGCCTCCCACCACCTTACGCCAGCGACGGGCACGATCGATCAGCTCGCGACTGCCACACAACACCGAGCCGACCGGCGCGCCGAGCCCCTTGGACAAGCAGACCGACACGGAATCGAACTGTTGCGTGATCTCGCCCACCTCGACTCCCAGCGCCACCGCTGCGTTGAAGACCCGGGCACCGTCGAGGTGCAGTGCCAGGCCACGCCGGTCGACAAACCGCCGGGTCGCCACCAGGTAGTCCAGCGGCAGCACCCGGCCGGCCATGGAGTTCTCAAGGCACAATAGACGGGTGCGGGCAAAGTGCGGATCGACCGGCTTGATGGCCGCTGCGATCCGGTCGAGGTCCAGGCTGCCGTCAGATTCGAACTCGATCGGTTGCGGCTGCACACTGCCCAGTACGGCAGCGCCACCTCCTTCATACTTATAGGTGTGGGCTTGCTGGCCGACGATGTACTCGTCGCCACGCTGGCAATGGCTCATGATGCCCACCAGGTTGCTCTGCGTACCGCTGGGCAGGAACAGCGCGGCCTCGAACCCGAGCCGTTCCGCGGTCTCCAACTGCAATCCGTTGACACTCGGATCCTCACCGTAGACGTCGTCGCCCACCTCGGCAGCGGCCATGGCCTCGCGCATCGCCGGCGTAGGGCGGGTTACGGTGTCACTGCGCAGATCGATCAATCGGGTCATGCTTCTGTCCTCAGGTCGGATGGCGAACTTTACCGATGCCGTACTTCTGCATCCGGTAGCGCAGCGTCATGCGGGTGATGCCGAGTTGTCGGGACGCAGCCGACACATTACCGCCGGATGTCGCCAACGCCCGCTCGATCAGGTCGATTTCGGCCTGCTCGAGGCTGAGCGCGGGTTCAGACTCAGCGGAGCCGGACGGAGTTGGCTCAAGCTGCAGGGCAGCGGCGCTGATCGCGCTGCCATCGCCGCCCAGCAGCAGTGCCCGCTCAATCACGTTCTTCAATTCACGTACGTTGCCAGGCCAGCCATAGCACTGCAACAAAGCCCGGGCAGAGTCATCCAGGTCAGCTGCGGGCAACCGGTAGTGCTGGGCCGTCACCGCGGCAAAATGTTGCGCCAGCAGGATGACGTCGGCATCCCGCTCGCGCAGGGGCGGCACACTCAGGCTCAGCACCTTGAGCCGATACAGTAGATCGGTACGGAACGCACCGGCTTCAGCCATTGCCGCCAGATCGCGATTGCTGGCCGCAATGAACCAGGCAGCAACCGCTTGCTCGCGGCTGCTGCCGACCCGGCGCAACCGGCGCCGCTCCAGCACCGCCAGAAGCTTCGCCTGCAAGGCCGGAGGCAGTTCGCCGACTTCATCCAGAAACACTGTGCCGTCGCCCGCCGCCTCGATCAGACCGGCGCGTTCGCCGTGGGCACCGGTAAAAGCCCCGCGGGCGTGGCCAAACAATTCCGCCTCGATCAGTTCACCCGGTAGTGCGGCACAGTCGACATGCACGAACGGCCGTGCTGTGCGAACGCTGTGGGCATGCAGCCAACGCGCCACCTGATCCTTGCCGACGCCGGTCTCACCCTGCAGCAGCACCGTCGGCGGCGGGCCGCCGGTACCAGCCAGGCCGACGATCCGCTCGAGCTGGCTCCGCAGCTGGTGCATAAGCGCGCTGTCACCAACGATTTCGGGCGGCTCTGTCGTCGCCGCGCCCTGCTCGTGCTGCGCTGGGCGGGCGCCGCGTTGCCATACCTGTTCCAGCACCTGCTGCAGACGATCGAGATCAACCGGCTTGGTAAGGTAATCGATGGCACCGTATTTCATTGCGGCTACCGCATCCTCGACCTCGCCATAAGCGGTCATGACCACCGTCGGGGGAACGTCACCGGCCCGGCTGAGCTGGCGCAACAAGTCCAGCCCGGAACCGTCCGGCAACCGCATGTCCAGCAGCAATAGCTGCACACGGGTGTGGCGCAACACCTGTTCGGCCTCGGCCTTGGTAGCTGCGAGAGTGCACTCGAAACCGCCACGACCGAGTTTCTTGGCCACGGCTTTGGCAAACAGGCGCTCATCATCGACAATCAGTACGGACGTGGTCTCAGTGGTCATGAATCGGCAGCATCCTCCCGACGAGCCAGGGGTAACCACAAACGGACCCGGGTACCGCCACCCGCACGCGGATCGAACACCAGCCCGCCTTCGTGGGCCTGGCAGACCTTGAACGCGAACGGGATACCCAGTCCGGTCCCAAAGCGCTTGGTGGTGGGCCCCGGCCGGAGCCCGTCCGGCTGCGGCTCAAACGGCAGACCGGCACCCCGGTCCTCTATCCACAACTCAGCCGCATCGACCTGCCGGTGCAGGCCAAGCACCAGTTCGGCGCCGGCCGGCGAGGCCTCCACCGCGTTGTTCAGCAGACCATAGACCGCTTGCTCGAGCAACTCAGGATCCCCCTGCACATGCATATCAACCGCCCAGCCGGAACGCCGCAACCGCAGCCTGCGGGCCGCCAGCTTGCTGGCCAGGGGCTGCAGCGCCCCATCGACCACCCGGGCCAGCGCTACCCGCTGGCGCCGCAGCCGCAACGGATGCAGATACGTCAGCAGAGCGCTGACCCAGCGCTCCAGCCGATCCACCGTGGCCACGATCTCCGTTCGCGTTTCAGCCAGTTCCGCGGGATCGTCAGCACTGTCGATGAGTTGTGCCGCAGCCCGGATACTGGCCAGCGGATTGCGGATATTGTGGGCCACCACCGGAACCAGTGCACCCTGTGCGGCCTGGCGTTCGCTCGCGGCCAATGCGCTGCGGCTGGCCGCCAGGTCACGGCTGAGCTGGTTGAATGCTGCGGCCAGGCCCGCAACCTCGGTCACTCCCTGCTCGGCGATCCGTGTCGTTCGCGCCTCACTGCCCAATGCCGGTACGATGCTGATCAACTGGCGCAGTGGTTGCAAAACGCCGCGCTGGAGACTGTAGCGGGACAGCAGCACCAGTGACAAAGCCAGTAGGATCGGCAATCCGATGAGCCAGGGGGCCAGCGTGGTCCAGTAGCTTAGCTGCCGTTCCAGGACCTCGCGGCGCCGTGCCAGTACCTGACTGAAAATCCACTGTGCACTTTCGAATTCCGCCAGCATCCAGTGTTCATAAGCCGGGTCGAGAATATGCGACTGGCTGGCGCGCGTGCGGCTCCCCGGATGTTGTACCAAACTCGCCATATCGTTCTGCACGGTGTCGAAGGTCCGGCGCATGTAGCCGGCCGCCACCTGCTCGCGGTAACCCTTGAGATGGGCCTCCAGATCGGTGAAACGGTGCTGGATATGGCGCACGAGATCATGATATTGGCTCAAATCGGCTGTCTCGCCCAACAACACCGCACGGTTCACCAGCTTGAGCTGACTGTAGAGATCGCCGCGAATCTGCTGGGCGTCGAACAGCAGCGCGTTTAGCCGCACCGATTCGCGCGACGACTGGGCCCAGAAATAGGCCCACAGACTGCCGATTGCGCCGGTCACGATGACCAGCAGCAGCAGCGCCGTCTCATAACTCAGCAACAGTCCATTGAGTGATTTTGGCCAGAAGCGTCTCATGACCCAATGACACCAACCCACTGACTGGTTGTCAACAACCATATCGGCTGCAGCATTTCAACCACCTATCACCGATCGCAAAGGCGGAAGGACATCTTATTAATCATATAAGTTCATGATATATATATAAAAGGTCTATTTCGACATAAATGGCATAAAGCATGCTTCACATATTGACGCTGCGTAACCCGATTGTTAGCGCACGCGTTAAATCCATCCACTGATAACGTGAGGAGTCATCCTATGAAAACCTGGACCAAGCCCGAGTACAAGGATCTGCGCTTCGGTTTCGAAGTCACCATGTACATCAACAACAAGTAATTCCATCCTGTACTGACGGCGCTGCCGGGAGACCGGTAGCGCCGTTGCTGTCATTAGGCCAGCGTTCATGAGTGAATCACAGACCCGCCCCAGGCCACTTTGGTTACTGGCTGAACTGACCTACGCCTGCCCGCTGCAGTGCCCGTACTGCTCCAATCCACTGGATTATGCACGCCAGAAGGGTGAGCTGAGTACTGCGGAATGGCTCGACGTGCTGCACCAGGCCCGTGCCATGGGCGCCACCCAGCTCGGCTTCTCGGGTGGGGAACCGCTGGTCCGCAAGGATCTTGAGACGCTCATCGGCAACGCCCGTGAACTCGGCTACTACAGCAATCTGATTACGTCGGGAATCGGCATGGACGACGCGCGCATCGCCGCGTTCCGAAGCGCCGGCCTGGATCACATCCAGATCAGCTTTCAGGCCAGCAACGAGGAGCTGAACAACTTCCTCGGTGGCACTGACAGCTTCCGGCACAAGCTGGGCATGGCACGGGAAATCAAGCGCCAGGGCTATCCCATGGTCCTCAACGTGGTGCTGCACCGGGAAAACATAGATCAGATCGCCGACATCCTGGACATGTGCGCGGAGCTGGAGGCCGACTACGTCGAGCTGGCCAATACGCAGTATTACGGCTGGGGATTCCACAATCGGGATCTGCTGCTGCCATCGCATGATCAGCTGCGCCGCGCCGAGGCCGTGGCCAGCGAGTACAAGAGCCGTTACCAGGGCCGGATGAAAGTAATCTTCGTGGTGCCTGACTACTACGCCGAGCGCCCCAAGGCCTGTATGAACGGCTGGGGCAGCATCTTCCTGACCATCACGCCGGATGGCGTCGGGTTACCTTGCCATGCCGCCCGCCAACTGCCTGGGCTGGAGTTTCCCAACGTCCGCGAGCATTCGGTGGAATGGATCTGGTACGATTCACCGGCTTTCAATCGCTTCCGCGGATTCGACTGGATGCCGGAACCGTGTCACAGTTGCGATGAACGCTTCAAAGATTTCGGTGGCTGCCGCTGTCAGGCCTATCTGCTGACCGGCGACGCCGCGGCCACTGATCCAGTCTGCACGCTGTCGCCCCAACGCCACATCGTCGATGACGCCGTAGCCCGGGCCAACGACCCCTCGCGGCGCCCGAATCAACCGCTGCTGTTCCGAAACCCGAAGAATTCCAAGGCCTTAAACCAGTAACCCACTGCGCCCCTCGGGGCGCAGTGGGTTAGCCGACAACGCTGGCTGCCCCGGTGGAGGTGGCTCAGGTGTTCTGGTGGCCGGCACCGGCGCCAGCCAGTTCACGCACCCGGTCCTCATCAGCCGCCAGTTCCGCAGCCTGGCCCTCGTGCACGATACGGCCGTCATCGATGACATAGGCCCGGTCCGCCACCCCCAGCGCCATCCAGGCATTCTGCTCGACCAGCAGCACCGCGATCCCTTCGTCGCGCATGGTGCGGACCACATCGAACACTTCCTGCACGATCTTGGGCGCCAGGCCCTGCGAAGGCTCGTCCATTAACAGGAAAGTCGGGTTCAGCAGTAGCGAACGCGCCACGGCCAGCATTTCCTGCTCGCCGCCGGACAGCTGCCGCCCCAGGTGGCCACGGCGCTCTTCGAGCCGCGGAAACACTTTAAGCACACTGTCGATGGTCCAGCGACCGGGACGCTCAGCCGGTACCCGGAGATTGTCGATCACCGACAAGTGCCCAAAGATCTTGCGCCCCTCGGGGACATAGCCGACACCGAGCTTGGCGATGCGGTAAGGCGGCCAACCGGTTACATCCTTATCGAACAGCCGGACCCGACCCTGCCGTGGTGGTGTCAGTCCGATCACGCTACGCAAGCTGGTGGTCTTGCCGGCGCCATTGCGCCCCAGCAGCGTGACCACCTCGCCCTCGTTTACGTTCAACGACACGTCATACAGAATATGACTCTTGCCGTAATAGCTGTTGATCTTGTCGACGTCGAGGACCTTGCTCATACCGCTTCCCCCAGATAGGCCGCCTGCACTTTTTCGTTGGCGGCAATCTCGTCGGGTGTACCCTCGGCCAGGAAGTGGCCATTGTCGAGCACTGTGATGTAGTCGGCCACACCAAAGATGAGATCCATATCATGTTCGATGAACAGCATGGGCAGGCCCCGTTCCTTGTGCAGGTGACGGATCAAACCAACCATGTGCTGGGTCTCACGATCACCCATTCCGGCGGTGGGTTCATCAAGCAGCAGCAGTTTGGGATCGAGTGCCAGCGCCACCGCCACCTCCACCACCCGCTGATCACCGTGGGCCAACTCGCCGACCACACGCTGCTCCTTGCCGCCGAGTTCGCAGGACTCCACCAGCTCACCGATACGGCGACGCACCTCGCGCCGGGTGCCAGGACCGATGAACGGCCGGGAATTCAGTCCCATGGCCGTTTCCACCGCGATCCGCAGGTTTTCATACACCGGCAGTTCCAGAAACACCTCGGTGATCTGAAAAGTCCGAACAATGCCCGCATGGACCCGCTGTTCCGGCTTTAGCCGGTTGATGACCTGACCCTGAAAGCGGATTTCACCGGTGGTGGGCGGAAACGCACCGCTGATCAGGTTGAACAGCGTGGTTTTGCCCGCACCGTTGGGACCAATCAAGGCCCGCAACTCACCTGGCGCCACTTCCAGGTTGATATCAGCCAGCGCCTGCAGGCGTCCGAAGTTGCGCGATATATTGCTCAGCGACAGTACCGCGCTCATGCTGGCGCCCTCCGTCGGATCAAGCCCAGAATGCCCTGCGGGAACAACAGCACGATGGCGATGAAAATGATACCGATGAAGGTCATCCAGTTGGTGGTGATGCTGCTCAGGTAGTCCTGCACCACCACGAAGATGATCGCACCCACCAGCGGTCCCCAGAAGCTGCGCATGCCACCCAGTACGCAAATGATCACAAAGTCACCCGACAACACCCATTGGAGATCGGCAGGTGAAGTGAAGTTGTTCAACAGCGCGTTGAGCGAACCGGCCAGTGCGGCGACAAACCCGGAAACCGCAAACGAGACCCAGATATAGCGTTCAATCGACACCCCGAGGAAACGCAACCGGCGCTCGTTTTCCCGCACTGCGACGAAGGTACGGCCCAGCGGCGAGCGCAGGATCTGCGCAATAATCGCGATCCCAATGGCAAAGAACAGCAGCACGAAATAATAGAAATGATTACCGTCGATCGGGATCACCGCACCGCCCGGCAGATGGATCGGCTGACGCTGAAAGCCGGTCAGGCCGTCCTCGCCACCCGTCAGCGAGTTCCAGCGCACCGCGATGAAGTAGAACATCTGGCCGATGGCGATGGTGATCATGGCAAAATAAATGCCGCGGCGTTTGACCGTCAAAGGCGCCACCAGTGTGGCGATGATCCCGCCCAGCATCACCCCGCCCAGCATGGCCAGCAGCGTGTTGTGCGTGACGAATTTCAGCAACAGGCCCGTGCCGTAACCGCCCAGTCCAAAATAGGCGGCGTGGCCGAACGACAGACCGCCGGTATGGCCGAGCAGCATGTTGAGCGCCATCGCGGCCAACGCGAACACCAGAACCCGCGACGCCAGCGCGGTATAACCACCAATCAGCGGCAACCAGAACGGTGCCGACAACAGCAGCAGCCAAATGACCAGGTTGGCAAGCAACGCTCTCATTCCAGCAACCCCTCCTGTCCGAACAGACCGCGCGGTCGGATGACCAGCACCAGCAACATAATGGCGTAGATCACCACATCGCTGGCTGCCGGGTAATACGTCGTGGTAATCCCGGCGGCGACCCCGATGACAATGCCACCCACCAGGCTGCCGAACAGACTGCCGACCCCGCCGACGATGATCGCGACAAAGCTCGGCATGATCAGCGTGGTTCCCATGGTCGGATCAAGACCCAGACGGCCCGCAGCCAGCACCCCGGCCAGACCGGCCAGCAGGATACCGAGACCGAAGTTGGCCGCCCGCAGCTTGTAAATGTCCACGCCCAGCGCCGAGATGGTCTCGAGGTCGCCGGTACCCGCCCGGATGCGCACGCCCAGTTTGGTATACCGCAATACGGCGAACAACGCCGCTGTGGCCACCAGTGCGACCACCACCAGGAATACGCGGTAGCCGGTGATGAAGAAATAGGTACTGCTGAGCGGATGGCCCAGCGCTGCAGGTACGCTGAACGGCACCCCCTGCGCGCCCCAGATGGTGCGGATCAGATCCTCCATCACCATCGCCAGCCCGAATGTCACCAGCAGGCTGAAGAGTGGATCGCGACCATACACAGGCCGGATAATGGTTCGTTCAGCGATGAGACCGATGATCGCCGCCAATACCGGTGCAATCAGCAGTGCACCCCAGAAACCCACATACGGCAGCAAGCTGTAGGCGAAATACGCGCCCAGCGCCAGAAAACCACCGTGGGCGAAGTTGATGACGTTATTGAGGCCCATAATGAGCGACAGACCCAACGCCATCAGCGCGTAGAAAACGCCAATGATCAAACCATTAAAGACATTGAACAGGAGCAACTCCACACGCCCGTCTCCTTAAGACAATATTCCGCAAACGCCCCCGGGCCGTGCTGCCCGATTAGGACACGACCCGGGGGCGGGCTAGTTGTCGCGCCAGCGACGCGTGAGATTTACGACGGATAACTCATCTTGCAGCCTTTCTCCTCGGCCGACAGGGCAATCTTGTCGCCGGCGACGATATCAGCCACGTTGTACAGCTTCGGATACTTACCCTTGGCATCGACTTCACCCGGGAACAGGTCCGCCATCAACTGATGGTCACCGGCCCGGAAATACGGCGCATTGGGTTCCAGCGCGACTGACGGCGGCAACTTCATGCCTTCCAGGGCCTTGGCCAACTTTATGCCATTGGTGCTGCCGGCCTTCTCCGCCCCCAGTGCCAGCGAATGCAGGCCGGCATAACCGAACCAGCTTCGTGCGGTGGGGTAGTCATTATACTTCTTGCGGTAGGCCGCCACGAATTCCTTGACGTGCGGGGTATTGGGCTGATCCCACCACCATTCAAAGGTCCACCAACCCATTAGCGCGGCCGGCGGCAGCGCCCGCAGCACCTCCAGTTCCATCAGGCCACCGGCGATCGCCATGTCCTTGTTCAGACCAAACTGAGTGGCCTGCTTGAGGCAGTTGACCAGGTCATTGCCAGCCTGCAACACGATCAGTACATCCGGGTTGGCCGACTTGGCTTTGATCAGATAGGACGAGAAATCAGTGGTGCCCAGCGGCGCCAGCGCATTGCCCAGCACGGTGCCGCCCATGCCCTTCAGGAGCTTGGCGAAGGCCGCCTGCTCGGTATGACCGAAGGCGTAGTCAGGCGTGATGAAATACCATTTCTTGCCGAACTTATCGGCCAGCGTCTTGGCGATCCCAGCGGCCAGCATGTAGGTGGTGGTACAGATACGAAACACGTTCCAGTGGCACGACGCACCGGTCACGGCGTCGGTGTGACCACCGGTCACCATATAGACCTTACCTTTCTCGTTCGCCGTCTGGGCAACCGACAACGCCACCGCAGAGGAAACGGCGCCCATCAGGAAATCGACATTATTGCGGTCGATCAGCTTGCGGGCCTTCTGTACCGCGGTACCGACGTTGGCATTGGTGTCCTCGATGTGCAACTGCACCGGGCGGCCCAGAATGCCGTTCTTGGCATTGAGTTCCGCAGCCGCCATCTTGGCGCCCCTGACCTCATTACCACCCAGTGCCGCATAGGTGCCGGTAAGCGGATCGACCATACCGACATTGACCGGATTGTCAGCCGCATAGGCGAACCGCGTCATCGACCCGAGCGCGCCTACTGCACCCAGTGCAGCACCGGCCTTCAGCAGATTGCGGCGGTTAATGTTGAACTCATCATGGATGCTCATACCCAAACCTCCTTAATACTCAACAATTGTTATGAAACCGCGCCCTATGGGCGCGGTTTCATCGGAGCGACGCCATTGTGACGCCACGGTAACGCCGTATGGTCGCCAGCGCAGCGGCACAGTACCACGCCATGCATGAACCATCGGTACGACACGGGGCCACCGCTGCGATCCTGGATCTCCAGGCCAGCGCAAACAGCGACAGGGAAAGGGAGCGGCAAGCAATGCCACCCTGCTCACGGGGCTTGGTAGCCTCAGGGCATGCCGGGGTGCCGGAAATCAGGCCTAACAACAGTCGTTTTCCTTGTGTACGGTGCCGACGTACGTACGTTATCTGCATCTTTACAATATTGTTGACCCGATCGCGTCCGTCAGCATAACAGATTGGCTGGCGACACTCGCAGGTCCAATGCAATTGACGATCCGACCAGCGGACCGCCCAAGAGTGTCGACACCTTATATTCAAGCCCCCCCTCCACGTCAAGCGGATTACCTGGATTCAGCGCCCTCCACAATCAGCGCAACCAGTAGATCCTTGGCCTCGACCTGAGCGCCCGGCGTCACCAGCACCTGCTCCACAACCGCCGGCCGCTCGGCCCGAATAGCGGTTTCCATCTTCATGGCTTCCAGTGTCACCAGCACATCACCGCGCTCGACTTTCTGCCCTACCGTCACCGCAACGCTGACCACCGCCCCCGGCATCGGGGCTGCCACCTGACCCGGATCACCGTCGATCGCCTTAGGTCTGGTCCCAGCCTTGGCGGCCAGTCCTTTCTGCGCCACTTTCACCATGCGCGGCTGGCCATTGAGTTCGAAGAATACCCGCCGCTGGCCACTGTCGTCCGGTTCGGAAAGCGCCAGGAAGCGGATCACCAGAGTCTTGCCCTTGTCGATCTCGAGGGCTATTTCATCGCCTTCGCTCATCCCGTAGAAGAACACCGGTGTCGGCAACACGGCCACATTACCGTACTGACTGCGAAAGCGGGCGTAATCGGTGAACTACCTGCGGATACATCAGCCACGAGGCCAACTCGTCATCGCTGATGTCACGGCCGCTCTGATCCCGTGCCCGGTCGCGCTCGGCCTCCAGATCAACCGGCGCCAGCGCCGCGCCCGGGCGTACCCGCGACGGCGGCTCGTGGCCCAGCACCCGCCGGCTGACCGCCTCCGGGAAACCATCCGGCGGAAATCCGAGATCGCCCCGGAACAGCGCCACCACGGATTCTGGAAACGCCACGTCGCGCTCCGGATTCATGACCTCGTCCACAGTCAACCCACTGGTCACCATGAACAAGGCCATGTCGCCCACCACCTTGGAGGTCGGCGTGACCTTGACGATATCGCCGAACAACTGGTTAACCTGTGCATAGGCCGCGGCCACTTCCGGCCAGCGGTGATCAATGCCCAGCGAACGGGCCTGTTCGCGCAGATTGGTGTACTGCCCGCCCGGCATCTCATGTTGATACACGTCGGCGGTGCCGGACCTGATGTCGCTCTCGAAAGCGCCATAGCTCCGCCGTACGCCCTCCCAATAGTGCGACACGGCCCGCACAGCCGACTGCGGCAGGCCGCAGTCGCGGGCATCACTGGCTAGCGCCGCCACCACCGCACCCAGGTTCGGCTGCGAGGTCAGGCCGCTCATGCGTCCAGGCCGATCGACCGCGTCCGCGCCGGCCTCGACCGCCGCCAGCACACTCGCCGCAGCCATGCCGCTGGTGTCGTGGGTATGGAAATGGACCGGCAGAGCCGATTTCCTCGCGCAGAGTCGCGCATCAGTCAACCGGGCCGCGGCCGGCTTGCAGACGCCGGCCATGTCCTTGATGCAGAGGATGTGGACGCCGGCCCGCTCCAGTTCCTTCGCCAGACCGACGTAATACTCGAGCTTGTACTTGGGCCGGGCCGGATCGGTCAGATCACCGGTATAACAGATCGCCCCTTCGACACAGCCGACCGGTTTCCAGGATGGCGTCGATGGCCACCCGCATGTTCTCCACCCAATTGAGGGAGTCGAACACCCGGAACAGGTCGATCCCGGCGTTGGCGGCTCGCTGCACGAAATAGCGCACGGCGTTGTCGGGATAATGGGTGTAGCCAACGGCATTGGAGCCGCGCAGCAACATCTGCAGCAAAATATTCGGCACCCGCTCGCGCAGTGCCACCAACCGCTCCCAGGGATCCTCCTTGAGAAACCGCAGCGCCACGTCGAAAGTCGCCCCACCCCAGCATTCGAGCGCAAACAGCTGCGGTAACAACCGTGCGTAATACGGCGCGATTTCCCAGATGTCATATGAGCGCAGGCGGGTCGCGAACAGCGATTGGTGGGCATCACGCATAGTGGTATCGGTGATCAGCACCGCGTTGCTGTCGCGCATCCACTGGGCGAACCGTTGCGGGCCCAGTGCTTCCAGCCGGTCACGGCTCCCGGCCGGAATCTCCGGCGCCAGCTTGACCGGCGGCAACGGCGCCGGCTCCAGCGGCAGCCGCGGCCGGATGCGACCCTCGACCTCCGGGTTGCCGTTGACGATCACCTCACCCAGGAACTGCAGCAGGCGTGTCGCCCGGTCGCGGCGGCGGGCAAAACGGAACAGATTCGGCGTCTCGTCGATGAAGCGGGTGGTGTAGTCGCCGCTCTCAAACTGCGGATGATTGATCACATTTTCGAGAAACAACAGATTGGTGGCCAGACCCCGTACCCGGAATTCGCGCAAGGCCCGGTCCATGCGCCGGATCGCTTCGTGCACGCTGCCACCCCAGGCGGTCACCTTGACCAGCAGGGAATCGTAGTACGGCGTGATCAGCGCACCCGAATAGGCCGTGCCGGCATCCAGCCGGATACCAAAGCCGGCGGCGCTGCGATAGGCATTGATGCGCCCGTAATCGGGCACGAAGTTGTTTTCCGGATCTTCGGTGGTCACCCGGCACTGCAGCGCATGCCCATCCAGCGCGATAGCGGCCTGCGCCGGAATACCACTCGCCGGATCGCCGATCCGCGCCCCTTCGCTGATGCGAATCTGGGCCTTTACAAGGTCGATGCCGGTGACTTCCTCGGTCACCGTGTGCTCGACCTGGATACGCGGATTGACTTCGATGAAATAGAATCGGCTGGCGTCAGCATCGAACAGAAATTCGATCGTGCCGGCGTGGGTATAACCGACTGTATCGGCCAATCGCAACGCCGCCTGACAGAGTTCGGTACGCTGCGCATCACTGAGATACGGCGCCGGGGCACGCTCGATGACTTTCTGGTGACGGCGCTGTACCGTGCAATCGCGTTCGAACAGATGAATGCGATTGCCATAGCTGTCGCCCAGCACCTGGACCTCCACGTGACGCGCCCGCCGCACCAGCTTTTCGAGATAAACTTCGTCGTTGCCGAATGCCGCTTTAGCCTCACGCCGGCCGCTGTCGACCTGGCTCAGCAGATCGCGTTCGGAGTCGATCACCCGCATACCGCGGCCGCCGCCGCCCCAGGAGGCTTTCAGCATCACCGGGTAACCGATCGCCGCCGCCTGCTGCAGCACCGCGCTGGCCTCATGCGGCAGCGGCCCGGTGGCCGGCATCACCGGCACCCCAGCCGATTCGGCCAGGCGCCGTGCCGCCACCTTGTTACCAAGCTGGCGCATGACATCGGGTTCAGGGCCGATGAAGACGATCCCCTCGGCGGCACAGGCGGCGGCGAACTCCGGATTTTCTGACAGGAATCCGTAGCCCGGATGAATGGCATCGGCACCAGCCTCCCGCGCCACCCGCAGGATGTCGTGGATGTCGAGATACGCCGCCAGCGGATTCTTGCCCGCGCCCACCCGATAGCTCTCGTCGGCCTTGAATCGGTGCAGCGCAAATCGGTCCTCATCGGAATAAATCGCCACCGTCCGGATACCCAACTCGTTGGCCGCGCGCATGACGCGGATGGCGATCTCGCTGCGATTGGCAACCAGCAGGCGACGGATAGGACGACGCTCGACGGCGACAGACATGGGCGTACTCCCGGATCCAAAGGGTCGATGAATGGATTCAGTATGATGGCTACGGTCGCCGAATCACAATTCCATCGGCGTCAGCCAATTGCCTGATCCGACCAGCCTCCCCAGCGCCACCCGGCACGCGCTTGCCATTTCAATCCGTTGCGCCTAATCTGCTGGATTTTCAGAGAAATAGGAACAAAGCTTCATGTCCGACGCATGGCGATTGATGTTCATCTTCCCAGGCCAGGGCTCACAGTACGCCGGCATCGGCAGCGACCTGCACAGCGAATACCCCAGCGTCCGCGAGCTCTACGCACGGGCCAGCGATGTGCTGGGATACGACATCGCCGAGCTCAGCTTCCGGGGCAACGATGAGCAGCTGACCCAGACCCGGAATACCCAGCCCGTGCTGCTGACGCATCATATCGCCTGCCTGACAGTGTTCCGCGAGCTTACCGGTGAGCGCTGCCAGCCGGCCGTGACCGCCGGCCACAGCCTGGGTGAGTATTCAGCTCTGGTGGCCGCTGGCGTGATCCGCTTCGAGGATGCCCTGCGGCTGGTGCAAAAGCGCGGCGAACTGATGGGCGAGCTGGGTACCGGCGAAATGCTGGCGCTGCCGTTGCCGCTCGATCAGGCCCAGCCGCTGGCTGAAAAACACTATTGCGCCGTCGCCGGACTCAACCTGCGCGATCAGACCGTGGTCGGTGGCCGCAGCGGCGACCTGGACCGGCTGGCGGCGGAATTCGAGGCCGGCCACCCGCGCAAGCGGGCCGTGCGATTGCGCACCGAGGGTGCGTTCCACACGTATTACATGGTCAACGCCGCGCGCGAATTCCGCCTGGTACTGGAAGAAGCCGACTTCGATCCCGGTCCGGTAAAGGTGCTGTCGAACTACACCGGCGGCTACCACGCCGCCGAACCGGCCGCCATCCGTACCCGGCTGTTCTTCCAACTGTTCCATCCGGTCCGCTGGCTCGACAACCTGACCACCGCGATGGGCGATGGCATTACGCACATCATCGAATTCGGCGGTGGCATCGGCACCGGCAGCACTGCCGCCGAGAAACGGCCCAATCTGGAGAGTATCGTCAAGAAGGCCCAGCGTGGCACCGATTTCAAGGTGAACTACCTGGGCGCCATCAACCTTGAGAGCCTGGCCGCCAGTGCCAGCACGCTGGGGCACTGAAAGCCATGGACAAGCACCCGTTTCGCATCCTCGGCCTGCAGCAGATCGCCATCGGCGGCGCCGACAAGGACCGTCTGCGGCACCTTTGGGTGGACTTATTCGGCCTAACCCCGACGCACAGCTTCCAGAGCGAGCGCGAGAATGTCGATGAAGACATCGCGCGGCTCGGCAGCGGATCGTATGCCGTCGAGGTCGATCTCATGCAGCCGCTCGATACCGAGCGCAAGCCGCGCGTGGACAATCCGCCGCTCAATCATATTGGCCTATGGGTGGACGACCTGCCCCTGGCGGTCGAGTGGCTGACCGCCCAGGGCATGCGGTTCGCACCTGGCGGTATCCGCCGGGGTGCTTCAGGTCACGACATCTGCTTCATCCATCCGCGCGCCAATGACGCCTGCCCATGGTCCGGCGAAGGTGTATTGATCGAACTGGTACAGGCGCCACCCGAGGTGATCGCGGAACTCGGCGGGACCGACGCCTGACGCCCCGATCACCGGTCCCCGACCCCGGAAACATCCTCCGAGCGACCAACCATGCGCCTGGATCGCTACCTGAGCAACGCCACTGACTTGAGTCGCAAACAGATCCACCTGCTGATCAAGGCCGAGGCGGTCACGGTAAACGGTGACCTCGCCGACAGCCCGGCCCAGGCCGTAGCGGCAACCGACCGGGTAGTGCTGAACGACAGCGAGATCGCCGCCCCGACAGCACGCTACTTCATGCTCTACAAACCGGTTGGTGTGGTCTCGGCCACCCGCGACAGCGGGCATCCCACGGTGATCGATCTGGTCGACGAACCGCGACCGGCCGATCTGCAGGTTGCCGGACGGCTGGACATCGACGCCACCGGGCTGGTACTGATCACCGACGACGGCCAGTGGAATCACCGGCTGACCGCACCCCGCAGCCATTGCCGGAAACGCTACCGGGTCACGCTCGCCGAAACACTGGCGGCGGGCGCAGCCGGGCAGCTCGAGCGGGGCCTGTGGCTGCAGCAGGAGAAACGTCGCACCGCGCCGGCCGAGCTGACGGTGCTCGGCCCGACCGAGGTTATTCTCACGATTACCGAAGGCCGCTATCACCAGGTCAAACGGATGTTCGCCGCGCTTGGTAATCGGGTCGTGGCGCTGCACCGCGAAGCCGTCGGCGCAATCACACTGGACGCCGCGCTGGAACCAGGCGACTACCGGCCTTTGACCGCTGCGGAAATCGCCCGTGTCTGACCCGGCGCTGGCCGCACTGCTGGGGCAAAGCCCCGCCTGGCCCGGCCCGCTGCTGTGGTTCGCTGACGAGCAGTGTCACGGTTTCGATCCAGCGCCGCTGCAACGTCACGACTGTCAGGTCATCAGCAACCGCTACGACGTCTTCCGCCGGCTCACCGCCGCGGGTATCGCTGCCCACTTCAGTGATTTCGACACCACTGAGCTGGCAACCGCAGGCTTTGCCAGCATCGGCTACCGGGTGTCCAAGGAAAAAGCGGTGGTCCATCATCTGGTCAACGCCAGCCGGCGGCTGCTGGCACCCCAGGGTAAGTTGTGGCTCGCCGGCGCGCGCGGCGAAGGTATCCGGACCTACCTCGACAAAACCGGGCGATTGTTCGGGGACCGCGCCGCGGCACGCAAACAGGATGGTTTCTGGTTGGGCCACGTACGGCGTGCGGCAGGCGGGCCCGGCCTGCGGCTGGACGACCAGGACTACTCCCGTTTGCGGCGTGTCGCTGAAGCCGACGGCGTCACTTTGATCAGCAAACCCGGTGTATTTGGCTGGGATCGGATCGATCCCGGCAGTCGCCTGCTGATCGAACGATTGCCAGACTTTCTGAGCGGCTTCCGGCAAGCCCCGCACAGCCTGCTCGATCTCGGCTGCGGCTACGGTTACCTGGCCGCTGCTGCCGGCCGTCGGCACCCGTTTGACCGGATCGTCGCCACCGACAACAATGCCGCCGCCCTGCTCGCCTGCCGGGCAACGTTGGCGCACAACGGCATCGCAGGGACTGTAGCCGCCGGTGACTGCGGCGATACGCTGACTGAGCCCTTCGACACGGTGTTGTGCAATCCGCCGTTTCACCGCGGTTTCGGCGGCGATCAGGCGCTGACGGACCGGTTCCTGGCCGGTTGCGCCCGATTGCTGGTGCGCACCGGACGGGCGCTGTTCGTGGTCAACAGCTTTCTGCCGCTGGAACAACGGGCGCAAGCGTATTTCCGGCAGGTCACGATTGTCGCTGACAACCGCCGCTTCAAGCTAATCGCGTTGACCGGCGCGCGCCAGCGGTGACCCCAGCGGATCATCCCGGCGGCGCTGTTATCCTGTGGCTATGACACGACCGCTAATCCGGAGGAGGACGCCGTCATGCTGATCAATTGCGTCGCCTACCAGGAGGGCCAAAAGCTGGCCGATATCTCCGAGGCTGAAATCGGCCAGTACCTGGCGCGTGGCGACTGCTTCGTCTGGGTCGCACTCAAAGACCCGGAGCCCAGTGAACTGGACCAGATGGAACGTCAGTTCCGCCTCCACGAACTGGCCGTCGAGGATGCCCGCCACGGCCATCAACGGCCCAAGATGGAGGAATACGGCGGAACGCTGTTTACCGTCTTGCACACCATCGAACCGCGCGATTCCGAACTGCATCGGGGCGAGCTGCACATCTTCGTGGGCAGCAATTTCGTGCTGTCCGTGCGCAACCGCTGCGACCAGGGTTTCAGCGAGGTCCGGACCCGCTGCGAACGCGAGCCGCACCTGCTGAGTCACGGCGCCGGGTATGTGATGTACGCCCTGATGGATGCGGTCGTGGACCGCTACTTCCCGGTCATCGATGCGCTCGAAACAGAGCTCGAACGGATCGAGGAGCAGATCTTTTCGGGCCAGTCGGCGCGCGACAATGTCTACGCCCTCTATGCCCTCAAGCAGCGGCTGATGACCCTGAAACACGCCACCGATCCGTTGCTGGAAGCGACCGGCAAGCTGTTCGGCGGCCGCGTACCGCAGGTCTGCCGCGGTCTGGATGATTATTTCCGCGACATTTACGACCATCTGATCAGGCTCAATCAGACGATCGATTCGACCCGCGACATGACCGTCACCGCGATCTCCGTCAACCTGTCGCTGATTTCGATGCAGGAAAACGAGATCACCAAACGGTTGGCATCCTACGCGGCGCTGCTGGCCATTCCCACGCTGATCGCTGGCATTTACGGCATGAATTTCCACGACATGCCGGAACTGTCATGGCGCTGGGGCTATCCGGTCGCCTTGACCATCATGGCTCTGATTGACGGTTACCTGTTCCGCCGGTTCCGCCGAGCCGGTTGGCTGTAACGCCCGATCCGGTCACCGGACCGGACTACTGTTTCAGCTTATCCAGCAGTGTGTTGAACGCTTCGGCCCACGGTGCGTAGGCATCGCGCGCAGCCAGCACATCGAGGCCCAGCCGGGTAAACGTGCCCGGCGTCGCGATGGCAGCCGCGATCTCCGGCAGCGGGCGCCGGTCCTCACTGGCGAGCCGGGCCGCCCCTTCCGCCATACCGAGCGTCATGGCACGCGCGCTGGCCGGATCCAGTCCGGCGGCCTCGGCAGCCGCCACAAGCTGACCGAATAACTCAAAGAACCATCCATAGACGCAGGCCAGAGCCGTGCCGGCAGTGAAGTCTTCCTCCCGGGCAGCCGGAACCGCCTGCCCGCAGTGATCGAACAGACGCATCACCATCGGATCGGCCGGGTAAACCATGGTTGGGCTGGCGCACACCTCGGCACTGGTCACCGGCATAGCGCGTACGATCTTGCCGACCGCACCCGCGTGAGCGGCCAACTCGGCGACGGACAGCCCAGCGACGACCGACAACAGGGTTTGCTCAGGAGCCAGCGCCAGATCGCCGAGTGCCGCCAGGGCATTCGCCGGCCGGGTCGCCAGAACCACAATATCGGCCGCGGCGGCGACCGCGGCATTTTCAACCAGCACGCGAGCGTCGCAGTCGGCTGCCAGCCGGCCCGCCACCTCCCGGTTGCGCGGTGACAGTAGAATCTGTCCCGTCCAGCCGCCGCGGCGCAGGCCACGCACGGTATACTCAGCCAGCGCGCCAACACCGATAAAGCCGATGGCCGGCTCGGAATTGGACGTCTCAGTAGTTTCCATCGTTACTCCCATGCAATGGTAGAGGTGATCCTCGCAGCCGTTGAGAACGGCTGCGAAGCGACCGGCACCGCGCTATTGCAGGCCCGGCTGGTGCCCGGCCTCAACACGACCCCGATCATCAGGAACCATGCTCCGCCTTGACCACCGGCACTCAGATGAAGTAGGTGCGCAGCGGCGTCAACATAGTCGGCCGGATTCATGTCCGCGGGTTCAGCGCCGGAGCCTGACCGCACCGCAAAGACAAGCCGCGTTCATGCCTATCGGCCATCCTTACCCCCCCGGTGAAGCGGTGGTCACTGTGTCGGTTCCAGCCAGTGCCGCACTTCGGATTCGAATATCAACATGGACAGGTCATTCATCCGCTGTGGGTAGAGAATACCATCAAGGTGATCCACCTCATGCTGGACCACCCGTGCATGAAATCCCCGGGCGGTTCGTGCTACCGGCCGGCCTGCAAGGTCGACACCACGGTAGCGGATGTGACGGGGCCGTTCCACAAAACCACGCAGGCCCGGCACTGACAGACAGCCTTCCCATCCCCCCTCGATCGTTTCATCGAGGATCTCGATCTCCGGATTGATCAGCACCGTCAACGGCACCGTATGTTCGAACCGCTCTTCGGCCGACAAACCCGGATCAGCGCGGTCTTCAGGAGCCTGAAACACAACCACCCGCAGCGCCGTATGAACCTGGGGCGCAGCCAGACCCGCCCCATTGGCGTCGCTCATGGTTTCAATCATGTCGGCCACCAGCCGCTGAACGTCGGCTAGCGATGCCGGGGCCACCGGCTCAGCCCGACCGGCGAGAATCGGGTGGCCCATGCGTGCAATCTTGAGAATGGCCATTGTGCCGTCCGCCCTCTTCAAAGCTGTTGCTGTGTGCCGAGTCTAGCGGCTTTCGGCCCATCGCCACAGGCCGGCGCAAACGCCGTTTCATCGTTGCGGCTCGAAGATCACGCCAGCCGCCCCGCGGACACGGAATTTTTTTCGCCACATAGTTCAAATGAATCATGACGCCCCCTTAGCCTATTGTTTAGGCTACGTCCCAGCCAGGGGCTCTATTCTGACAACCAATGCATTACAGGCCTTGCATGGGGAGGGTGGAAATGAAGCGATCAAACATCGCCTGGGAAATGCTGCTCACCATAATAATACTGGGGGGTATATCGATTGGCAGCGCCTTCGCTGACGAAATCCTCCAGCCCAATGAAGCCTATACCATCCAGGACGGCAACCATCTGGCAGTGATCTACTACACCCCTGTGGCCCACGGCTATGAAGTGGTAACCAGTTGGGTTGTCGCTGGTAGCACGGGGGCTCTGGCCCGTAACTCCACATACCTCAAGCCCGGTCAACATTATACGCTCTCGCTGCAACCGGCGGGCGTTGCCGCAAGCCTGGAGGTTCAGGGCCACGCCGACAGTGTAGCCATGAAAATCAAACGTTCGCTGCAAGTGGCTTGTGTCGATCAAGGCATTGCCAAATCCCAATCGGCATCTGAGGATCAGCATTCGCACCGGGCCACGACACGTTCAATAGCGATCCCGGTTATCGTTTCCGGTTCCCTCATCACACTGGATCATCATCTCGACAAAGTCTCTTTGCTTTCAGGTCGCTGACAGCGGCCGCGTGAGGGGTGTAAGAGCCCGTTAGCCTGACCTCCATGTCGCCTGAGTCAGGCTGGCACGAAGCGGGAATTAGGGGCAGATCTGGTATTCAAGGTTTTCTGCATTGCCTTGAATCCCACGTCTGACCCCTGTTTTTTTGCCTGTCCGTCGAGCGCCACAGTCCCTTGGTCCATTTGACATCCAGCGGTTCGCAGACCTAGCCTTGCCGGCATCGATATCAGCCTACCCTGACACGCCAGACGTAACATTATGTCCACCACCCAGCCGCTAGCGGTGAGCCAGGCCGTCACCGAATCCTACCAGCGTGACGGCGTCGTCTGCATCCGCGGGGCATTTCGCGGTCACTGGCTCGACCTTGCCGCGGCCGGCATCGAGCGCAACCGGATCAGCCCCGGACCCTTCTTCCGCGACCAGACGCGCCCGGGCGATCCGGCACGGTATATGTTCGACTATTGGACCTGGCCCGACACGCCGGAAATTCGTAGGCTGATTTTCGACAGTCCGGCAGCAACGATTGCAGCCCGCCTGCTGGGTTGCCCGCAAGTACGCCTGCTCATGGATAACTGGTTCGCCAACGAGGCCGGCGCGACCAACGCCGCTCCCTGGCACCAGGACGAACCCTACTTCGACTATTCGGGCCGGATGTGCAATCTGTTGATCGCGCTCGATTCGGCCCCCGCTGCCGAAAGCCTGTCATTCGCCCGCGGCTCCCACCGGCGCGGCCTGTTCAAGGCTATGAATTTCCGCGACCATGTGCCCTTCGAGGGCCAGGGTAGCGACTATGCTGACACGCCCTTCGACGACGCGACGGCCGCCCCTGACGGGTTACTGAACTGGAACCTGGAACCAGGTGATGTCCTGGCATTCGATCTCCGGACACTGCACCGCGGGCCGCTGGATCGACGGCCATCATCCGGCGCCCGGCGGCGCCGGCTATCGCTGCGATTTGGCACGCCGGAGACCGTATTCAAGCCGCGCGGGCCGTGGACAGCCGAGATCAGCGACCACCTGCTGGCATTGGGCCAGCAGCCGGATGCACCGCTCGACAATCCACTCTGCCCGCTGCTGCGACCGAGCCCAAATAATACCGCGGCCACTAGCGGGACAGCGCTACACCGTCCCGCTAGTGGCCCTCAGCTGCAATCGGGCCGGCCCAGCCCCGCTTTCGACCGGGCCGTGGCAGCCTGGTGATGGCGTTTCCTTCAGGCGCCCGCCGGTACCCGACGCACCTGACGAGTACCGGCGAACAGCGCCTCCAGCGACTCCCAGGCATTGCCGTCGGCGGCGATAACCAGCTTGTCGCCGGGTTGCAGGATGGTGCCGGCGCCGGGGACGAATTCATCGCCGTCACGGTCGATGCTCAGAATAACCGCCTGCGTGAGCTTGAGATCGCGCACTTCCTTCCCGTCCGCGCTGTCGTTCGAACGCACGTCAACCGAAAAAACGAATTTGTTGCTCGACTGGCTGCCCAGCTGGATCGCTTTGCCGGCTTTCAGCTTATGCCACAGGCTGTTGAACAGAATATCGTCATCCAGCTCGATCTGGCGATCGCGCAGCAGATTAACCACCCGCTGGTAGTGTGAGGCCTCATGCACCGGGCTGTCCTGTGGACCATGCACCTGAGCCTCGTACAGTGAGGGATACTTGGCGTTACGGGTCAGCCAGATCTGGACCATGTAACTGATCGACACCGCCAGCATGGCCGGCATGATGAGGCCGTAGCCGCCGGTCATTTCCGCCACCATCACCAGCGACGCGATCGGTACGCGGGCAGCCCCGGCGAACACCGCGGCCATGCCCACCACCGCCAGGCCGGTGATGTGAACCGCGGTGAAATCCATCATGTGCAGCAGCAGCCCCACCGCGGCCCCCAGCATGGCACCGACGTACAGGCTGGGTGCGAACACGCCGCCGGAACCACCGGAGCTTACCGTCAGCGACAGTGCCACGACCTTGCCCAGCGACAGCAGCAGCAGGATCCCCAGCCCGAGCCCCGCACCGCCTTGCAGCGAGAACTGGATGTAGCCGTAACCGCCGGCCAGCAGCGGCGGGGCGAAGATACCCATAATGCCCAGCAGGGCACCGCCGATCGCAGGCTTGATGTGATTCGGCACAGGCATGGCCGCAAACCAGTCCCGCATCCGGTAAAAAACCGTGGGCAGCACCGCACCGACCACCCCGGCGGCAGCGGCCAGGACAGCATACCAGCCCAGTTCGATGGGCTGGGTGAAGCCCATGTTGGCGGGCAGAATGAACAACGGCGTCCAGCCCGCAAACAGGCCGGTCAGGGCGTATGCCACGGACGAGGCGATCATGGTGTAGACCAGCGCCTCACCCTCGAAATACATCCCCGAATACAGGATTTCGACGGCGAAAATAGCCGTTCCCAGGGGGCTCTTGAAGATCGCCGACAGCCCGGCCGCCATGCCGGCGAGGACCAGCAGACGCCGTTCATCCGGGGACAGGTCGAACAGTTCCCCCAGGATGGCGCCAATGCCGGCGGCGATCTGCGCCGTCGGTCCCTCGCGCCCGGCCGATCCACCCGAACCGATGGTGATGGCGCTGGCGACAGACTTGATCAGCGGAACACGGGCCCGGATGGTGCCGCCGGTCTGGTGAAACGCCTTAACCGCTGCGTCGGTGCCGTGACCTTCCGCCTCGGGAGCAAACGTGTAAACCAGCAACCCCGAGATGAGTCCGCCCAACGTGGTGGCGACCGGGATCAGCCAGTGCCAGGCGTCCCGCACCGGTGCATGCGTCATCTGGTGCGCCTGTGCCACCGTGATATCCGAGTAGCCGGCAATAGGGACCAGAAGCGCGGCTTCCGCCCAGTGCAACATCAACAGAAACAGTTGTGCGCCTAAGGCGCCGATGACCCCCAGCAGGACGCTGAATATCACCATGCGAGGTGTCTTTCTCAGGCCGCCCACCCAGAGGCGTACCGATCCGCTTTTCATTGTGGTCTGTGCTCCGTATTCAGTTCATGATTCAGGCTAGCGTCGCCTCCCCGCGCCAGCATGGGCGCGAGCCGTGAAGTCGAGTCGGACATTCCGAAAACGCAATGCACGGCACGTATCATGGAACGGGATTGGTTCCCGTCACGACGTGGCTGATGGTCCTTCAACGCCAGTGAAATGTGCGTTACAACGGTTTAAGGCGCACTCGGCCTCGACTGGGCCAGCTCCGACAGGCCCGGAAGCACTCCGGAGCTGGAGGTCCCTGTGATTGCGGCTGTTTCCAGGGGTGCGTGTTACAACGTAATGCAGAACCACTGCATTATTGGCGGCAATTTTACCATTACTTCGGACAGTTACGACCACTACCAGGTCGCACCGGCAAATCCCGGTCTGGTTACGGGATGGCCGGCTCCCGCCCCAGAAAATGCGTCAAAAGGTCACGGGCCGCCGCAGGCGCCGGTTGTTCACCGGCAACGACCGCCGCTTCGAGCTGGGCCAGGCGGGCCCTGACGCCCGGCTCATCCTGGAACGCCAGCAATAAGCCTTCGCGCAGTTCCTGCCATAACCAGGCCCGGGCCTGATCCGCCCGCAGCCGGTCGAACTGACCGGCATCAGTCAGCGCGTGGCGAAACTGGCAGACGGCCTCCCAGGCCGATTCGATACCGCGATCTTCCATAGCCGAACACAGCTCCACACGCGGCCGCCAGTGGGCCGTGCGCGGCTGCATCAGCCGTAGTGCATGGCTGTACTCGGTGGCCGCCCGGCGTGCCGCTGGCAGCAAGTCGCCGTCAGCCTTGTTGACCAGCACCAGGTCGGCCAGCTCCATGATACCCCGCTTGATCCCCTGCAACTCGTCGCCACCGCCCGGCACCAACAGCAGCAGGAACATGTCGGTCATGTCGGCCACGGCGCCCTCGGACTGACCGACACCCACCGTTTCCACGATGATCACGTCGAAGCCGGCCGCCTCGCATACCAGCATGGCTTCACGGGTACGCCGGGCCACCCCGCCCAGCGTGCGTCCGGCCGGCGCCGGCCGGATAAAGGCTTCGGGCCGGCGGGCCAGTTGCTCCATCCGGGTCTTGTCACCCAGGATCGAACCGCCGCTGCGCGCCGAACTGGGGTCGACGGCCAGCACCGCGACCCGGTGCCCCCGCTCCAGCAGATACAGCCCGAAAGCCTCGATGAAGGTGGATTTGCCGACCCCGGGCACGCCGGATATTCCCAGCCGGATGCTGTTGCCGGTCGCCGGCAGCAAGTCCGCCATTAACTGTTCAGCACGACACTGATGGTCAGCGCGGGTGGATTCGATCAGGGTGATGGCGCGCGCCAGGGCCCGGCGCTGGCCGGCTTGAACCGCCCGCGCCAGTTTAGCGGGGTCGTCCCGGGTCATTCGAACTCGATGATCGGCTGGTCCACGGCCAGACTGCTACCGGTTTCCGCCAGCACGGCGGCCACTTTGCCGTCGCTGACCGCCCGCAGCACGTTCTCCATCTTCATCGCCTCGACCACCGCCAGATCCTGACCCGCCTTGATTTCCTCGCCGGGTTGCACCAGGACCTGCGACAGCAATCCCGGCATTGGCGAGAGCAGGAACCGGCTCAGATCGGGCGGCGCTTTTTCCGGCATCAACCGCTGAGCCGCGGCAGCGTGCGGCGTCAGCACCAGCACCCGCAGTTGCAGGCCGGCATGACTCAGCCGGTAACCGATACCGTCACGCTCGACCTGAACGCATACGGGTTCGCCATTGACGCTGGCCTTGAACAAGGGCTCGCCCGGCTGCCAGTCGCTGTCGATCCGCAGACGCTGGCCGTCGTGCACGACTTCGTGCCCGGCGTCAGTCACCACAACTTGCAGCGGATGGTGTTCGCCGTTCACCACCACGACCCAGTCGTCACCCACCACATAGCGATGGCCCGGCAACTGGCCGTTGGTCGCAGCCACCCGATCGGCATAGCGGCGATGAATGGCGCCCGCCACTGCGGCCAGCAGGCGCAGTTCGGCGGCGCCGGGCTCGGGCGGCTGGTAGCCGTCGGGATACTCCTCGGCGATGAAACCGGTGCTGATATCACCCTCGCGAAACCGCTGATGGGCCATCACCGACGCCAGGAACGGGATGTTGTGGGCGACCCCCTGGACGTAGAAGGCATCCAGCGCGGCCCGCATGTTGGCGATGGCGCGATCGCGATCCTCGCCCCAGGTGATCAGCTTGGCGATCATCGGGTCGTAGAACATCGATACCTCACCGCCTTCGTAGACGCCGGTGTCGACCCGCACCTGACGGTCCTCAGCCGGCGGCCGGTAGCGTACCAGCCGGCCTGTGGAGGGGAGGAAGCCGCGCAGCGGATCCTCCGCGTAGATGCGCGATTCCATCGCCCAGCCGTTAATCCCGACCTGCTCCTGGCTCAAAGCAAGCGGCTCGCCGGCGGCGACCTTTAGCATCTGCTCGACCAGATCGATACCGGTAATCAATTCGGTCACCGGATGTTCGACCTGCAGCCGGGTGTTCATTTCCAGAAAATAGAAGTTGCGTGACCGGTCGACGATGAACTCGACGGTGCCGGCCGAGCGGTAGCCGACCGCCTGCGCCAGGGCACAAGCCTGCTCGCCCATGGCCCGGCGGGTCGAGGCGTCCAGAAACGATGATGGCGCCTCTTCGATGATTTTCTGATGGCGGCGCTGAATCGAACATTCGCGCTCGTTCAGATACAACACCTTGCCGTGGCCGTCGGCCAGCACCTGAATTTCGATATGACGCGGCTGTTCGATGAATTTCTCGATGAACACCCGGTCATCGCCGAAGCTGGTCTTGGCCTCGCTGGTGGCGCGGACGAAGCCATCGCGACACTCGGCCTCGTTCCAGGCCAGGCGCATGCCCTTGCCGCCGCCACCAGCGCTGGCCTTGAGCATCACCGGGTAGCCGATCTCGTTGGCAATCGCCACCGCCTGCCCGGCATCGGCGATCACCTCGGTGTGGCCGGGCACGGTGCTGACCCCGGCCTTGATGGCCAGCTTTTTCGAGGTGATCTTGTCACCCATGGCCTCGATCGCCGCCACCGGCGGCCCGACGAAAGCGATACCGGCAGCCTCCAGCGCCTCGGCGAAGCGGGCGTTTTCGGACAGAAAGCCGTAGCCGGGATGGACCGCTTCCGCCCCGGTATCGCGACAGGCCTGCACGATCCGCCCGATCTGCAGATAACTCTGCGCCGACGGCGGCGGTCCGATCGCCACCGCCTCGTCCGCCATGCGCACATGCAGCGCTTCCCGGTCGGCTTCGGAGAACACCGCCACGGTCTTGATACCCAACCGCCGGGCGGTCTTGATGACACGGCAGGCAATTTCGCCGCGGTTGGCAATTAGGAGTTTGGAGAACATTGGTTGTTAGTTGATAGTCATTAGTTGTCAGTTGTCAGTTGTCAGTTGTCGTAATTCTGCGATTGAGTGCGGTAAGCATGCGTTTGATCTCCACGATCTGATCCTCGAGTATGAGATGCTGCGCGTCCGTCATGTAACCGAGGTCCCGGGCCAGCATTAGATGGTATTCGACTTCGGCAGCGGAGCCCGCCGCGATGTGAAGAAATCGCCCCATGTCCTTGGCCGTTCCCCGCCCACAACCTTCCGCGATATTGGCAGGAACCGACACTGCCGCCCGCCGCAATTGGCCAACCAATCCGAACCGCTCATCAGCGGGGAACGCTGTCGACTCGCGATATACCTGCAAGGTCAGATGATGCGCCTTTTTCCAAACCTTCAACTCGCGAAAATCCTGCATGCATCAACTGCCCAAATCACCCGAAACTGAAAACTGAAAACTATCAACTGACAACTTCCCGCTCACAATGGCACATTGCCGTGCTTGCGCCATGGATTCTCCAGCTTTTTGTTCTTGAGCATGGCCAGGGACTGGCAGATGCGTTTGCGGGTGCTGCTGGGCATGATGACGTCGTCGATGAAGCCGCGGCGGCCGGCGATGAACGGGTTGGCGAACAGCCGCCGGTATTCCTCGGTGCGCTGCTCCAGCTTGGCCGGGTCGCCGGCTTCCTGGCGGAAGATGATCTCGACCGCGCCTTTGGGCCCCATGACGGCGATCTCGGCGGTGGGCCAGGCGAAGTTGACGTCGCCGCGCAGGTGCTTGGAACTCATCACGTCATAGGCGCCGCCGTAGGCCTTGCGGGTGATGACGGTGATCTTGGGCACGGTGGCTTCGGCGAAGGCGTAAAGCAGCTTGGCGCCGTGCTTGATGATGCCGCCGTACTCCTGGGCGGTGCCGGGCAGGAAACCGGGCACGTCGACAAAGGTGACGATCGGGATGTTGAAACAGTCGCAGAAGCGGACGAACCGCGCCGCCTTGACGGGCTGAGTCGATGTCCAGGCAGCCCGCCAGCACCATGGGCTGATTGGCGACGATGCCGACGGTCGAGCCTTCCATGCGGCCGAAACCGATCACGATGTTCTGGGCGAAGTCCGGCTGGATCTCGAAGAAGTCGCCGATCGTCCACCACCTTGTGGATCAACTCCTTCATGTCGTAGGGCTTATTCGGATTGTCCGGCACCAGGCGTGTCGAGCGATGCGTCCTCGCGATCGGCCGGGTCGTCGGTTCGGCAGCACCGGCGGCTGTTCGCGGTTGCTGGCGGGTAGAAAGCCAATGAACTGGCGCAGCATCAGCAGCGCCTCGACATCGTTCTCGAAGGCCCGGTCGGCCACCCCGGATTTGCTGGCATGGGTGATCGCGCCGCCCAGTTCCTCGTGGGTGACCTCCTCGTGGGTGACGGTCTTCACCACCTCCGGACCGGTGACGAACATGTAGGAGCTGTCCTTGACCATGAAGATGAAGTCGGTCATGGCCGGCGAATACACGGCGCCGCCGGCGCAGGGCCCCATGATCAGCGAGATCTGCGGCACCACGCCGGAGGCCATGCACGTTGCGCTGGAACACATCGGCGTAGCCGGCCAGCGAGGCGACGCCCTTCCTGGATGCGGGCGCCGCCCGAGTCGTTGAGGCCGATGACCGGGGCGCCGACCTTCATGGCCTGGTCCATGATCTTGCAGATCTTTTCGGCATGGGCCTCGCGAGAGCGAGCCGCCGAACACGGTGAAATCCTGGCTGAACACGAAGACCAGCCGGCCGTTGATCGTGCCGTAGCCGGTCACCACGCCGTCGCCCGGAATGCTCTGGTCGTCCATGCCGAAGTCGGTGACAGCGGTGCTCGACGAACATGTCCCACTCTTCGAAGCTGTCCCGTCGAGCAGCAGACTCGATCCGCTCGCGGGCGGTCAGCTTGCCCTTGGCGTGCTGTGTGGTGATGCGCTTCTCGCCGCCGCCCGCCCGGGCGGCGGATCGCATCTGTTCGAGTTCCCGGATAATTTCCTGCATCGATCTGACCTGTTGCTCTGTTGTGGCGCCGGCGGCTCAGGCCGGCTGGTGGCGCTCGCCGATCAGCCGCAGCACCTCGGCGGCGGCCACTGGAATGTTGGTGCCGGGTCCGAAGATCGCGGCCACGCCGGCGGCGCGCAGCATGGCGTGATCCTGGGGCGGGATGACGCCGCCGCAGACCACCAGGATATCCCCGGCGCCCTCGGCCCGCAGCGCCTCCAGCAGCGCCGGCACCAGCGTCTTGTGCCCGGCCGCCTGGGACGAGACGCCGATCACGTGGACATCGCTCTCGATGGCCTGCCGGGCGGCCTCCTCCGGAGTCTGAAACAGCGGCCCGATGTCGACATCGAAACCGATGTCGGCGAACGCCGTCGCGATCACCTTGGCCCCGCGGTCGTGGCCGTCCTGCCCGAGTTTGACCACCAGCATGCGCGGCCGCCGGCCCTCGGCCCGGGCGAACCGTTCCACCTCGTCGCGGATCCGGGCAAAGCCCTCGTCGCCGTCATACGCCGAACCGTAGACCCCGGAAATCGAACGGATCACGGCGCGATGGCGGCCCCAGGTCTTCTCCAGCGCATCGGAGATCTCGCCTACCGTGGCCCGCGCCCGTGCCGCATCTACCGCGCGCGCCAGCAGATTGTCCTCGGGTTTGTCGGCCGCGGCCGTGAGCGCGTCCAGGGCCGCCTGGCAGGCGCCATCATCACGCTCGCTGCGGACCTGCTGCAACCGCCGGATCTGGGCTTCGCGCACCGCACTGTTGTCGATGCTGCGAATGTCGACCTCATCGGCGTTATCGGCCTGATACTTGTTGACCCCGACGATCACTTCCTCGCCGCGGTCGATACCGGCCTGGCGGCGGGCGGCGGCTTCCTCGATGCGCAGCTTGGGCATGCCGGATTCGACCGCCCGGGTCATTCCGCCCATGGCTTCGACCTCGTCGATCAGCTCGCGCGCGGCGGCGACCAGATCGGCGGTCAAGCGCTCGACGTAGTACGACCCCGCCAGCGGGTCGACCACCTTGGTGATGCCGGTTTCTTCCTGCAGCATGAGCTGGGTGTTGCGGGCAATCCGGGCCGAGAACTCGCTCGGCAGCGCCAGCGCCTCGTCGAACGAATTGGTGTGCAGCGACTGGGTACCGCCCAGCGCCGCGGCCAGCGCTTCCAGAGCCGTGCGGACCACGTTGTTGTAAGGGTCCTGACCGGTCAGGCTGACGCCGGAGGTCTGGCAGTGGGTGCGCAGCATCAGGGAACGCGGGTCCTCGGGCAGGAACAGCTCCCGCATCAGCTCGGCCCACAGGGTGCGGGCGGCACGCAGCTTGGCCACCTCCATGAAGAAATTCATGCCGATGGCGAAGAAGAAGCTGAGCCGCGGGGCGAACTCGTCGACGTTGAGCCCGCTGGCGAGCGCGGCGCGGACGTACTCGATGCCGTCAGCCAGTGTGAAGGCCAGTTCCTGCACCGCCGTGGCGCCGGCCTCCTGCATGTGGTACCCGGAAATCGACACCGAATTGAACCGCGGCATCCGCCGCGCCGCGTAGCCGATGATGTCGGAGACGATGCGCATCGACGGTTCCGGCGGATAAATGTAGGTGTTGCGGACCATGAACTCTTTGAGGATATCGTTCTGCAGCGTGCCGGACAGGCGCTCCGGGGTCACGCCCTGCTCCTCCGCGGCGACGATGTACATCGCCATCACCGGTAATACCGCACCGTTCATGGTCATCGAGACCGACATCTTGTCCAGCGGAATGCCGTCGAACAGGATCTTCATGTCCGCGACCGAATCGATCGCCACGCCCGCCTTGCCGACATCGCCCAGCACCCGCGGATGATCGGAGTCGTACCCCCGATGGGTCGCCAGATCGAACGCCACCGACAGCCCGGTCTGCCCGGCCGCCAGATTCCGGCGGTAAAAGGCGTTGGATTCCTCAGCGGTGGAGAACCCGGCGTACTGGCGCAAGGTCCAGGGCCGGTTGGTGTACATGGTGGCGCGCACGCCGCGCGTATAGGGCGCGAATCCGGGCAGCGAGTCAACCTGCTGGTCGAGCCCCGCCAGATCGTCCGCCGTGTAAAGCGGCTTGATGCTCAGCCCTTCCGGGGTCTGCCAGTTCAGGCTGTCAGGCTGACGCCCTTTGAGTTCATGCGCCGCCAGCCGCTCCCAGTCCTCATGGGTTGGCTTTTTGAATTGCGCCATCAGATGTCTCCCATTCGCTGAGGCCTAACCCACTAATGTTAGCAGAAGACCTCTGACGGGTGCTCAACAATGGTGGCGTGGCGGGATAAAGCAGGCCGCATATTGTCAACTGTCGACTGTTGACAATATGCCGGGCAGGTAGTTAGATGCCGGGAAAACCAGCGAGGAGAACAGCCGGTGCCACGCCACAACATCCATCGTTTTTTCGCATTCACGGCAGCGCTCCTGGCGCTCGTTTGGTCTGCGTCAGTCCTGGCCCAGACATCGACCTGGGAGCAGATCCACCAGCGCGGAACCTTCCGGCTGGGCGTTGCCCAGGCCGATCCCTGGTATTACAACGATCCGCTCAGCGGGAACTGGACCGGTTTCGGTGTACTCCTGGGTCAGGCGATCGCCAAAGACATGGGCGTCAAGCTGAAAGTCGTGCCCACCACGTGGGGCAACGCCGTCGCGGCGCTGCAGTCGGGCCGTATCGACGTCATGTTCGTGCTCGACAAGACGCCCGAGCGGGCCAAGAGCATCAGCTTCATCGACACGCCGCTGCTGTATTACGCCCTGGCGGTCCTGCACAACAAGGGGCTCAAAGTGAGTCACTGGAGCGATCTGAACAACAGCAAAACCAACGTTGGTGTGACGCTGGGCACCTCGATCGACCGCTTCGTCACCCACACCCTCACCAAGGCCAGCATCAGCCGCTACCCCAACAACGACAATACCGTCGCCTCATTCCAGTCGGGGCGCTCGGACGCAGTCGTGATGTTTGCCCCGGCACTGACCATGCAGTGGCTGCGTCTCGGCGCCGGAATCATCTCGGTGCCGAAGCCGGTACAGATTTATGCCACCAGCGCCGGGGTGCGCAAAGGCGACACCCACTGGCGCGATTACCTGACCAAGACGATCAAGGGCTATTACCAGAGCGGCAGGATCGAAGCACTGTACGATCAATACCTCAAATCGCGCGGTATCAATCCGTCGCAGGTGCCGCCGATCACCAAAGACAAGCTGCAGAACTGGCAGAGCAAGTAGGCGGCGGCACCGCCCAATGCGTGCCGCCTCGCACTCAGCCGCGGGGCCGGCTGGCTGCCGCCGGTCCGCGCTGGTCCGTGAGCCCACTCACCAGGGCGCCGCTGTTGATCGACTATCACTGGGACTTCAGCGTTGTCTGGAACCACCTGCCGTTGCTGCTGGAAGGGCTCTACGGCAGCTTCGAGGTCACCGCGGCATCCCTGTTGTTCGGGCTGATTGTCGGCCTGATGGCCGGACTGATGCGGATCAGCAAACGCCGGCCCATAGCGGGGCTGGCACGCGTCTACATCACGGTCTTCCGCAGCGTGCCGCCGCTGGTGCAGTTGTTCTGGGCGTTTTACGCCCTGCCGATTCTGCTGCAGATCAAATTCACGCCCTATCAGGCTGCGGTATTAACGCTGTCGCTGCAGTCGGGATCATTTTTCGCCGAGATCTTCCGCGGCGGCATTCAGTCGATCGAACGCGGCCAATGGGAGGCCGGCCGGGCCATCGGCATGCGCCACCTGACACTGATGCGGCGGATCATTCTGCCGCAGGCGGTCAAGCGGATGGTGCTGCCGTTTTTCGTACGCACCATCGAACTGTTCAAGACCACCACGCTGGTGTCGACGATCGCGTACGCCGACCTTCTGTATCAGGCGATGGTGCTGACCAGCCAGACGTTCCGGCCACTGGAAATCTACACCGCGGTCGCCGCACTGTACTTCATGGTGATCACCGTCGCCAGCGTCGGCGTGCGCTACTATCAGCGGCGGTTGCAGCGCGCCGACGCATGAGAATGGACTGGCCATGACACCGTATCACTGGAACTTCGCCGTCGTGGTCAAGTATTTCCCCGCCCTGCTGCACGGCCTGGTGGGTACCCTGCAACTGACCGTGATCTGTCTGGCGTTCGGCATGACGCTGGGGCTGGTGATCGGGATCATGCGCTACAGCAAACGCCGGCTGTGGAGCTGGCCCGCCGCGGCGTTCATGGAGCTATTCCGCAACGTGCCGGTGCTGGTACAGCTCATCTGGTTCTTCTACGCGCTCCCGGTATTGGTGGGTGTCAAGCTGAGCCCGTTCGTCGCCGCCGTTTACGCGCTGTCGCTCAATACCGCGGCCTTCTCCGGCGAAATCTACCGCGGTGGCATCGAATCGGTCAGCCGCGGTCAATGGGAGGCCGGCCGGGCCATCGGCATGCGCTATTTCACCATCATGCGGCGCATCGTGCTGCCCCAGGCCATCAAGATCATGATTCCGCCACTGACCAACCGCGCGATCGAACTGACCAAAATGACCGCGCTGGCCTCCACCATCGCCGTTGTCGAACTGATGTACCAGGGCGAGCTGGTCAGCTCGGTGACGTACCGGCCGCTGGAGACCTACACCACGGTCGCGCTGATCTACCTGATTCTGATTGCCGCCGGCAGCGTGCTGATGAGCCGTGTCGAGCAGCGCCTGCGGCGCAGCGATTGAGCGATCGGACAACCATGAACCCATTGCTCAGACTGGAGCAATATCCACAAATATTACGGCGCGGCCGAAGTACTGAAAGGCATCGATCTGACGGTCGACAAAGGCGAGACGGTGGTCATCATCGGCGCCAGCGGTTCCGGGAAAAGCACGCTGCTCCGCTGCATCAACTTTCTCGAACCGCCGACCAGTGGCCGGATCGTCTTCAATGGCGAGGCGATCGGCCGCGCGGTCAGCAAAGGCACCAAGGAAACCCTCCGCTACAATGAGCGCGAGCTTTCCCGCCTGCGCACCCATATCGGCATGGTGTTCCAGCACTTCAATCTGTTTCCGCACATGACAGTGGTGCAGAACGTCATGGAAGGGCTGGTCAGTGTGCTGCATCTGCCGCGCGAGCAGGCCCGGAAGCGCGCCTTGGACAACCTCGAACAGGTCGGCATCGCCGACAAGGCCGACCAGTACCCCAGCCGGCTCTCCGGCGGCCAGCAGCAGCGCGTGGCGATCGCCCGGGCGCTGGCCATGGAGCCGGACGTCATGCTGTTCGACGAAGCGACGTCCGCGCTCGATCCGGAACTGGTGGGTGAGGTGTTACGGGCCATGCGGGCGTTGAGTCAGACCGGCATGACCATGCTGGTCGTCACCCACGAAATGGATTTCGCATTCGCCGCGGCCGACCGGGTGCTCTTCCTGCACGACGGCTTGATTCACGAACAGGGATCACCGGCCGAGGTTCTCAAGAATCCACAACACAATCGCACCCGCGCGTTCCTGCGCGGGCTCGAACACTTCTAAGAGGCTACGATGTATCGGGGAACACATGACGCGTTACCGGACCCGCGCAACGACGATGTCCTGATCTACATCAACGGGACGCTGGTCCCGCGCAGCGAAGCCACCGTGTCGGTCTTCGACAGCGGTTTCATGCTGGGCGACGGGATCTGGGAAGGCATCCGGCTGCAGGATGGCGTGCTGGTGTATCTGGATGAGCACCTGGACCGCTTGTTCCAGGGCGCCAGGGCGATCGGGCTGGATATCGGCATGGACCGGAGTGAGCTGACGGCGGCGCTGGAGCAGACGGTCCGGGCCAACGCCATGCATTCCGGCGTCCATATCCGCTTGATGGTAACGCGCGGGGTCAAGAAAACCCCGTCACAGGATCCCCGCCTGACCATAACCAGCGCCACCGTGGTCATCATTGCTGAGCACAAGCAGTCGAATCCGGAGATCACCCAGAGCGGCGTGCGGCTGTTCACTGCCACCGTGCGCCGGCCGCCTCCTGATGTGCTGGATCAAAAGCTCAACTCGCACAGCAAGCTGCACGAGGTCATCGCGCTGGTGCAGGCGTTGCACGCGGGCGCCGACGAAGCCCTGATGCTGGACCCGCACGGCGCGGTCAGCACCTGCAACTCGACCAACTTTTTCATCGTCCGCAAGGGAGCGGTGTGGACCTCCACCGGCCAGTACTGTCTCAACGGCATCACCCGCGGCAAAGTGATCGAAGCGTGCCAGCAAAACGCTATTCCGGTGTTCCAGCGGGATTTCTCGCTCACCGATGCCTACGATGCCGATGAGGCCTTCGTCACCGGCACTTTCGGCGGCCTCACCCCCGTCATCGAGATCGACGGCCGGCGCATTGGCAACGGCGAACAGGGTCCCGTGACAGCCCGGCTACGGGGGCTTTATGTGGCCATCAAAGATCGCTGGGTCACGACCTCCGGACGCCCGATCGTGACCGAATGAAGCTCGCATCAAGCCCCGCCATCAAGCGCAACGAAACCCTGCGCGAGCAGGTGCTGGCGACGCTGCGGAAAGCCGTGCTCAGCGGCACCATGACGCCGGGTGAGAAGCTGGTCGAGGCCCACATCTCCGGGCAGCTCCAGGTCAGCCGCGGCCCGGTTCGGGAAGCGATGCGCCAGTTGGTGGAAGAGGGCCTGCTGGAGCACGTGCCTTACAAAGGCACGGTCGTCAAGGGTTTCACCGTCAAGGATGTCGAGGAGATCTATTCATTCCGCACGCTGCTGGAGCGGTTCGCCTTCACGGTGGTCTGGCCGCGGCGCGGCGCGGCGTTTTTCCAGGAGCTGGACCGGCGCCACACGGCGCTGGTCGACGCCATCACCCGGCACAACGCCCGCCAGCTAGCAGGCCGTGAGCAATTGATCGAGCGGGAGATGGAGCTCCACAGCGTGGCCTACGAGTTTTCCGGGCACTCCATACTATTGTCCACCTGGCTGCAGCTCCGCAAGCGCATCCACCTCTACTTCGCAATCCATCAGGCGGCCCACCACCGCATCGGCCCGCTGCCGGATGCGCATGTCCGCTACGTCGAGTGCGCCAAAGGCGACAGCCTGGACGCGATGCTGGCGGAAATCGACGACCACATGCAGCGGGGTCTCGGCCGGCTGCGACAATTTGTCCGCGAATGGAGCCCGGCCACGCACCGACAGCGCTAGTGCTTCAAGCGGATGACGAGCGCGCCGTCGTTGATCGTGAATTCGTCGACGCCCTCGCTGATCGCCTGCCAGAAGCCGCCGGCGTGGCTGAACTGCTGCATGAGATTGACGTTTTTCAGGTTACCGAGCCAGGCGTTGGGCAACGGGATGCCCCACACGCTCACGCCTTTAAGCACGGCACGGGGATGGCCGTCTTTGATTGCCAGTTCGAGCCCGGCGGTGACTCGGAGGGTTCTGCCGCCGACCAGCGGTATGGCGGGATCGAGCGGGATCAGCAGCTCAGCGCTGGCCAGGTTGGCGGACAGATTGATGGCCAGCCGGCTGGCGAGATCGCTGTCCCTGGCCAGCAGAGCGTTGAGCTCCGTCTGGCTCAGCGAAATTTCGCGGCTGGCACCGGTTTCGCTGTACGGCTCGGGCTTGCGCGGCTGCTGCCCGGGCGACGTGACACCGAGGCGTTCCAGTTTGCGATCGAGCCGTTGCCGTCCCTGTTCACTCAGCCTCACCGGGGTGAAGGCGCTCGGAAACAGGTAAGCATTGAACACCCAATAACTGACGCCCAGGGTCGCCGCGACAGTGATGACGATGATGCCGAACGTGCGCCAGGGGTTGCTGGCGGATCTTGTTTTCCGGTTATCAGTGTTCACGACGTCTGCACGCCACCGGCATCAGCCATGGCATCGGCGGTCATGCCATCGCCCGAGCAGCGTAATACGGCGACGGCAGCGTCGGATAGGCCCGATAGACATGGCGGAACACATCTCCGGCCCGGTCGGTCACGTCCTCTTCGTGAAAGAATCCACAGGCAGACCGGTCCACTCATCCCAGAGGTAGTCCCGGATCGCCATCCGGACTGCATCGCGGGTGGCCTCCTTGTCGCGCCAGTGGTCGATTCGGAGTTTTTCCTGCTTTCAACGTCTCCAGCAGCTTCGCACGCCACTGCCTTGATGCGCTTGATCTCCGCCGGCTTCAGGTCCGGCTTTCTTGAGCAGGTCGAAAATCGCCAGTGATTCCTCATCCAGCCCTTCGCGAACGGCGCGGTGCTCTTCCTCGATCGAGATCCTGGACGAATCGTGAACAGTTCCTCGAAGGTCTTCTCGATGGTGACCCGATCCTTCTCGCGGTTATATTCGGCCACGATCTGCTCGTAATGCTGCTGAAAGTCGGTGCGCAGGGGATTTTGCATGTAGCAGCCGTTGCAGCCGCTGCTCCACAGCCTGCCGCAGATTCTGGACAAGGGTGTTCTTTTTCGGGCTACGCTCGAACTCTTTGCGCAGCCGGTCAAAATCGATCTTGCTGATATCGTAGGCGTTCGGCGTCTTCGCCCTGCCAGTCCTGGCGCACCTCGATCGCCTCATCCACTACCTGGTGCAGTTGCCGGATGATGTCCGTGATGTCGGCCTGCTCCCGGTCCTGCTGCAGGCTCTTGTAGACGATATTGATCGCATCCCGATCGGCGCGGTAGGCGTTCACGCCCTGCACGTTGATGCAGGCCTTGAATTTCTTGAACACCTCGCGGCACATCACCTCAAAGCGTTTGCGGCTCTCGTCGTTCTCGTTGGCCGCCTCCTTGCAGGCCACGATGGCGGCATTGCGTTCAAAGCCGGTCTTCTGAATGACATCATCGAGCGAGGCGTGCCGGTCCGTCCAGGAAAGCCCGCACCAGGGCGATGGCCTCGGCCAGGTCCGCCAGCAGCTCTTCTTCCGGTCTGGCCGGGATCGGTTTCGCCGCCCTCGCCTTCCGGCTGCGTCCCGGCGAAAGTCGCCAGCGCCTTGCGCAGGTGCTTGAGGATGCCGCAGTAGTCCACGATCAGGCCGTTGTTCTTGCCCTCGTTGACCCGGTTGGCGCGGGCGATGGCCTGCATCAGGGTGTGGGCCTTGAGGGGTTTGTCGAGATAGAGGGTCGACAAGGCTCGGCACATCGAAGCCGGTCAGCCACATGGCGCAGACGATGGCCACGCGCAGCGGGTGTTCCTCTGCCTTGAAGGCGTCGTCCAGCGCCATGGTCTGCATATTGCGGTACTCGGGCTTCGCGCGCATCGACTCGGGCAGGTCGATGCCTTCTTTCATCAGCCGGCGGTGCGGGGTGATGTCCAGGTCCCACTTGCGGAACTTGTCCACCTCGCCCTGCTCCTCGCTCACCACCACCGCCATGCGGGTCTCGCGCATCCAGTCGAGCTGGCGACGGCGGAACATGCTCCTCCTGCTCGTCCGTCGATCGATGCCAGCGCCTTCTCCAGTTCGCGGATGCGCTCCTCCCAGTAGAACTCGATCAGCTGGTGCATGCGCACGCAGGTGACCTTGTCGATGCACACCAGCATCGCCTTGCCGGTCTCCCAGGCGGTCGAGTAGTGCTGCACGAAATCCCGCGCCACCTGGTCGAGGCGCTTGTCGGCGGTGATGATGTGATAGTCGCGCTTGAGCTCCTTCTCCAGCCGCTGCTCCACGTCGATGTCGTCGGTCTCCAGCTCCTCCAGCTTCTCGGCAATGCGCTCGTTGAGATCGCCGACGGCCACGCCCAGCTTCTCGCCGCGGGCGTCGTAGTAGAGCGGCACCGTGGCGTTGTCGTCCACCGCCCGCTGAAAATCGTAGGTGGAGACATACTCGCCGAAGACCCGCCGGGTGATCTCGTCGTCCTTGAACAGCGGGCGTGCCGGTAAAGCCGATATAGCTGGCATTGGGCAGGGCGTTGCGCAGGTTGAGCGCCAGCGTGCCGTACTGGGTGCGGTGCGCCTCGTCGGTGATGACGATGATGTCGTCACGCTCGCTGTAGGGCTGTTCCGGCTCCACCTTCTTATTGAACTTCTGGATCAGCGAAAAGACGTAGGCCTTGTGCTGGGTCAGCAGCTCGATTCAGATGATGGCCGCTGGCGGCCCGGCACTGCTCCTGTCTCGCTCACCACGCCGCAATGGGCAAAGGTCTTGTAGATCTGGGTATCGAGATCGTCGCGGTCGGTCAGCACCAGAAAGGTAAAGTTGCCGCCGAGCTTGCGGTGCACCTTGCGGGTGAACATCACCATGGAATAGCTCTTGCCCGAGCCCTGGGTGTGCCAGAACACCCCCAGCTTGCCCTGCCGCGCCTTGCGGTCCCGCACCGCTTCGATGGCGCGGTTGACGCCCAGAAACTGGTGGTTGCGGGCGATGATCTTCTTCGGCTCGCCCGCCGATTCATCGAACAGGATGAAGTTCTCCACCAGGTCGAGGAAGTTGCGCTTGTCGCACACCCCCTTGAGCAGCGTCTCCATGTCCACCACGCCCGGCGCTTCCTCGGCCAGACGCTTCCAGTCGTTGAAATGCTCCCAGCGGCTGGTGATGGAGCCGATCTTCGCCTGCTCGCCGTTGCCGAACATGACGATGGCGTTGTGGTGGAACAGGTGCGGGATGGTGTCGCGGTAGTCGGAGAAATTCTGCTCGAAGGCGGCCTTGAGATTCTTGTGGAGGTTCTTGCACTCGATGAACAGCAGCGGCAGGCCATTGACGAAGCCGATGATATCCGCCCGCCGCCGGTACAGATCGCCCCGCACCCACAGCTCGCGCACACAGAGAAAATCGTTATTGGCCGGCTCGTCGAAATCGAACAGCCGCAGCCGCTGCCGCACCCGCTCGCCTTTATCATTGCGGAAGGTGACCTGCACCCCGTCGCGCATCTGGGCGTACTTTTCGCGGTTGGTGGCGACCAGGGTCTGCGAGGCGACGGTGGCGGTGATCTGCCGCACCGCATCGTCATAGGCCGCATCCGGCAGGCCCGGATTCAGCGCCACCAGCTTCTCGCGCAGGATGCGCGTCAGCACCACCTCGCGGTCGGAGGCGCGACCCAGCAGACTGTCCGGCCCGAAGTCCTCGTTGTTGTAGGCATACACCGACTGCCAGCCGAGCTGCTGCTCCAGGTAGTCGGCGGTGGTCTGCTGGACGAGGGTGTCTTCGGTGTAGGCCATGTGGGTTCGGCTTATTCGTTTTTATTGCCAAGCAATTCGGGTTTATTGGCTTTCAACCAGTCATTGACAGAGTCTAGCAATCTCTCAGCATGGGCTACACATTCCTGCACCATACTCAGGGGCACAGTATAACCGGAGTAATCCGCCACATTGCGTTGTTTGCGCAACGCGTCGAGCACCATGACCGTTTGCGGATCGGCGCCAATGGTCTGCCGCAGCGTCTGGACCATGGTCATGTGGTGGCCCGGTTTACTGGTCAAGGTTCTGAACCCATTGGCCTGCAAGGCGGCATTGGCCAGTTGCATAATCGCCTTGTAGGCGGCATCGAAGCGATTCTCGGCGCTAATCGCCTGCACATGGGCATCGGCAATGTTGCGCTCGGCCGCCGACAGCAACCGCTCTACTACCGCCGCGTCGGGATTGATCGTCTCCAGGCTGATCCCAACCAGGTTATCCAGGCTCATTCCCACCCCCGATCACATCCAGACGGGGTTTTGCCATGATTTCTGTGACAAAGGCCTCCTTGCCATTCTTCATTTGCATCCATTCCTCTTGACGATAGATTTTCGGATTCACCTCCCGCCCCAGGGTTTCCTGCACCGGGTAGAGCGCGCTAACCACCTCGGCAAAACTCACCTCACCGATGACCAGCAGGTCGATATCACTGGCCGCGGTTTCTTTGCCACTGGCCACAGAGCCGAAGATAAAGGCCCGATCGATCTTTTCCGCCAGCGGCTCAACGCCAGCCGGATGACCTCGGTCACGCCAAAGGTCTTTTTGACAATAGCCAGCAACTCGCCATAGATCGGGCACTGCGGGTTGGCCTGGTAATGATGCTGGTTGCCGATCCGCGTCATACTCAAAATCCCCGCCGCCAACATGCGGTCCAGCTCCCGCTTGATGGTCGCCACCCCCATACCGGTCCGGCGCAGGATTTCCTTGGTATAAAAGCTGCGCTCCGGCTGACCGTACAACAAGCCCAGGACTTTTTGCTGGGTTTCGGTAAACAGGGCATTACTAAGCTGGCTCACGGGTCAATCCAAACGTTCACTATTTATGAATCATAGTTCCTCAAATGTGAACCTTCAAGCATCACCCCCATTGCCCATCTGTTTTTCAAACGTTTGACGCACCAGGCCCTATGACATAGGGCAGTTCGTCGGCCTTGCTCAGCCCCACCTCGATGTCGCCATTACCCCAGCGGCCGAGATTGGTGACGTCCTTGGCCAGTCCCTTTGGGGTCGTGGAGTTCGTGGAACTGCATGTTCAGCGACAGGCGCAGGCGGCTCTTTTGCGGCACCACAGCTACCAAGGTCTGCGAGGCGGCACCGTGGCGGTGATCTGACGGTCGGCATAGTCATAGGCTAGTGCCGGAAAACCCCGGATTCGTTCCTCCATCCTCGCCCGCAGCGTGCGCGATCAGCACCACCTCTCGATCCGAGTCCCGCCCCAACAGGCTGTCCGACCCAAATCCTCGCTGTTCTAGGCGTACACCGACTCCCAGCCTAGTTCCTACTCCAGGTAATCCGCGGTGGTCTGCTGGACGAGGGTGTCTTCGGTGTAGTGATTTTAGCCGCCACTTAAAGACCCCTCCCCGGCAAGAATTCCCATACTTTCTTGTAATCCGGCTCCACTTAAGGGTGGCTTGCTCCGGCCTTGCGCGGCTCCAATCCCTGGTGACATGTTTTTCAGGAAGTCACGCGCCTTCCCGACAGAATATCGTCCCTCGTCACCGTCAAAAAGCATCGTCGATAGAGCAAACCAAGTTTTTCGGCCACGCTTCGAGGGGCGGAGTTCATCCGCATCAGCACCGCATCTTCGGTTCGGACGCCGTGATAAATCATTGCGGGCAGAGCGTTGATTCGGCGGCGCTCGGCCTCAGTCATTCTTTCAAAATCCATCCCCGAAACACGGCTCAAAGCCGATACTCCCCAAGTACCGTTATTGACAATGGCGCGATAGATCGCCTTGCAAGCAACGGTAAACGCCTCGGTTTCCGAGCGCTCGTTATCTTGTGAAAAATATGTTTTCGCTATGTCTTCCAGCCGAACACCATTCACCCAGTCGCGGGTGATGTTGGACAAATGGGCGTGGTCGAATCCATCACCACCGATTTCTTCAAGCTGCTGTTTCAGTTGGGGGACCTTCAGCATGACCCCGAACAGGTCAGCCATGCGGCCTGCATCTCCAAACAAGCTTTCCGGTGCCCAGTCATCGGGCCTCAGTTGTTCTTCGAGATTCCGCATGCCGCTCATCGCCTTTTGCACCCCTTCAGGCGAAAAGCCGGTCAAGTCGGCCAGCTCTGCCGCCCCCGGCATATCAGCCAGCTTGCGGGCATAGTTTTTCGTGGCATTCAGCAAGGCGTCGGCCTTGTCACGTTGGGTAGGATCATTGCGCAGGGTCGTGTAGCCATAGGTCTGCCGAAGAAGTTGTTCGGATTCCGCCAGCACCGCGTCCAGATTCTTCTTTTCCACCCAGAGATGGGCGACATAACAGCGGAAATCTTCCCACTGATCCTGCCAAAGAACGGCATCGAGATCGTTGAGCTGACCTTGGGCGGCCAGATCATCCAGGAGTGCAACCAAACGGGAGGCGAGAGCGCCGGTATTGCGGCGAACAAAATCGAT